>NZ_JAKKFH010000063.1 GCF_022230925.1 Micromonospora alfalfae
ACTCCGCCGTGCCAAGGCGAACGGGTCGTGAAAGAGGCGCAGATCTTGGACGGACGGCGCCCCCGGCGTACCGCAGCGACCATGGTCCACTCGACTTCAGTGAAACCGCGGTATCCGACGTGGCGGGATGCCCCGACTTCCTGAAAGCCGAGTCGATCAACCGCGCCGGACGCGCCGAGGGCCGGACGGGCAGAGGGCCGGGGCCGGACGGGCCGAGGGCCGGGGCCGGACGGGCCGAGGGCCGGGGCCGGACGGGCCGAGGGCCGGGGCCGGACGGGCCGAGGGCCGGGGCTGGGACGCGTTGGTGCCCGCGCCGGCAGAGCGGGCGCGGGCACCTGGGCACGCCTACGGTCAGCGGAGGCTGGCGAAGAACTCGCGGATGTCGGCGACCAGCACCCCGGTGGCCTGGTGGGCCGCGTAGTGGCCGCCGACCTCGCCCCGGCCGTCAACGTCGGTCTCGTACGCCGTCCACCGGACGATGTTCGCGTGGTCGCGGTCGGCGAAGCGGCGGATGGACTGGAAGTCGCCGGGGAACATGGCCAGCGCGGTCGGAGCGGTGGTCGGCTCGGTCGGCGCCTCGCCAGCGTGCGCGTCCTCCCAGTAGAGCCGGATCGCCGAGGCGGCAGTGCCGGTGAACCAGTAGAGCGCCACGTTGGCCAGGATGAAGTCGGCGTCCAGGCTCTCGTCGAAGAGTTGGGCGTTCCAGGCGAGCAGCCCCACCGGCGAGTCGACCAGGCCGAACGCCAGGGTCTGCGGCTGCTGACTGTGCACCTGGTTGAAGGAGAACTTGTTCTCGTAGAACCACTGGAGGTGCCCGAGCGCCGCCTGGTCCGTCTCGGAGAGCCCGGCGAACTCGGCCGGGTCGCCGGAGGGGAACGAGAAGAGTTGGGTGACGTGTACGCCGAGCACCCGCTCCGGATCGACCCGGCCCAACTCCGGCGCGATCATCGAGCCGGCGTCGTTGCCGATCGCGCCGTAGCTGTCGTACCCCAGGCGGTTCATCAGCTCGGCCCAGGCGCGGGCGATGCGGAACCGGTTCCAGCCGGCGCTGCGGGTGGGGCCGGAGAAGCCGTAGCCCGGCAGCGACGGGATGACCACGTGGAACGCCGGCGCGGCCGGGTCGGTCGGCTCGGTGAGCGGGGCGATCACGTCGAGGTATTCCAGCACCGACCCGGGCCAGCCGTGGGTGAGCACCAGCGCGGTGGCGTCCGGCCGGGACGACCGGACGTGCAGGAAGTGGATCTGCTCGCCGTCGATCTCGGTGACGAACTGCGGGTGGGCGTTCAGCCGGGTCTCGACGGCCCGCCAGTCGAACTTGCCCTGCCAGTGGTCGACGAGGGTGCGTACCCGGTCGCTGCTCATCCCGTACGAGTCGCCCGCCGCGGGCAGGTCGACGGGCCAGTTGGTGCGGGCCAGCCGGGCGGCCAGGTCGTCGAGGGCGGTCTGCGGGATCTCGACGCGGAACGGGCGGATCGCGGTGTCGCTCATGAGGGAACCCCTTCGGAACGGAATGTTTCGTTCTGCAATCACCATAGCAGAGCGGAACGATCCGTTCCACTGCTAGGCTGAGGGCATGTCAACGACTTCCGGCAAGACGTTGGGCGGCCGCCGCGCCCAGGCCGCCCGCAACGACGAGGTCATCCTCGAAGCCGCCCGCGCGGTCTTCCTCGACGACCCGAAGGCCCCGATCGCCGCCGTCGCGGACCGCGCGGGCGTCGGCATCAGCGCGCTCTACCGGCGCTACGCGGGCAAGGAGGACCTGCTGCGCCAGCTCTGCCACGACGGGCTGCGCCGGTACGTCGCGGAGGCTGAGGCCGCCCTCGACGAGCCGGACGACTGGGCCGCGTTCACCGGTTTCCTGGCCCGGGTGGTCGATGCCGACGTGCACTCGCTCACCGTCCACCTGGCCGGCACCTTCACTCCGACCGAGGAGATGGGCCGGGACGCGATGCGCGCCGGTGAGTTGGCCACCGCCCTGGTCGACCGGGCCCACGCCAGTGGGCGGCTGCGCCCCGACGCTGTCGTACACGACCTGGGGTTGTTGTTGGAGGCGTGCGCGGCGGTCCGCGTACCCGATCCGGAGCGGACCCGCCAACTGCGCCGCCGGCAGCTCGCGGTCCTGCTGGCCGGTCTGTCGTCGGCGTCGGGCGCGGACCCGCTGCCCGGCCCGCCTCCGGCGGCCGGCGAGTTCGACTGGCGGTGGCGGCGCCGGGAGTGATGGGCGTCACGCGCTAAGGTTGAGCGGAATACGCTCAACTCTGGTTGTGTCCAACCCAGTGGACAACGCCGATCCGGGGGAGCCCATGAACACCGAAAGACTCACCACAAAGAGCCGCGAAACCATCACGGGCGCTGTCGCGCTGGCCAACCAGCGTGGTCACGCCACAGTGGAGCCCTGGCACCTGCTCCTGTCACTCCTGGACACCGACGGCTCGACCGCCACCGGCCTGCTGCGCGCCGTCGGGGCCGACCCGACCGAGCTGCGCCAGGCCGCCCAGCGCGCTGTCGACAACCTGCCGGCCGCGCGCGGCTCCAGCATCGCCGAGCCGACGTTGGCCCGGGAGTTCGTCAACGCCATCGGCGCCGCCGAGCAGATCGCCCGGCCGCTGGGCGACGAGTACACCTCCACCGAGCACCTGCTCGCCGGCCTGGCCCGGGTGGGCGGAGCGGTGTCCGGCGCGCTGAAGACCGCCGGCGCCACCGAGGAGGCACTGGTCGCCGCCTTCCCGACCGTCCGCGGCGGGGACCGCCGGGTCACCACCGCCGACCCCGAGCAGACCTACCAGGCCCTGACCAAGTACGGCGTCGACCTCACCGCCAGCGCCCGGGACGGCAAGATCGACCCGGTCATCGGCCGGGACTCCGAGATCCGTCGGGTCATCCAGGTGCTCTCCCGGCGTACCAAGAACAACCCGGTGCTGATCGG
Organism: Micromonospora alfalfae; assembly: GCF_022230925.1. Lineage (GTDB taxonomy): Bacteria > Actinomycetota > Actinomycetes > Mycobacteriales > Micromonosporaceae > Micromonospora > Micromonospora alfalfae. The sequence goes on from NZ_JAKKFH010000063.1 coordinate 2,927, forward strand.
CGAGCCCGGCGTCGGCAAGACCGCGATCGTCGAGGGCCTGGCCCAGCGGATCGTCACCGGCGACGTGCCCGAGTCCCTGCGCGACAAGAAGCTGATCTCGCTGGACCTCGGCGCGATGGTCGCCGGCGCGCAGTACCGCGGCCAGTTCGAGGAGCGGCTGAAGTCCGTCCTGGAGGAGATCAAGAACTCCAACGGGCAGGTCATCACGTTCCTCGACGAGCTGCACACGGTCGTCGGCGCCGGCAAGGGCGAGGGCTCGATGGACGCCGGCAACATGCTCAAGCCGATGCTGGCCCGTGGTGAGCTGCGGATGGTGGGCGCCACCACGCTTGACGAGTACCGCGAGCACATCGAGAAGGACCCGGCGCTGGAGCGCCGTTTCCAGCCGGTGCTGGTCGGTGAGCCGACCATCGAGGACACCATCGGCATCCTGCGTGGGCTCAAGGAGCGCTACGAGGTGCACCACGGCGTACGGATCACCGACGCCGCGCTGGTGGCCGCCGCGACGCTGTCCGACCGGTACATCACCGACCGGTTCCTGCCGGACAAGGCGATCGACCTCGTCGACGAGTCCGCGTCCCGGCTCCGGATGGAGATCGACTCCCGTCCGGTCGAGGTGGACGAGATCGAGCGGGCGGTCCGCCGGTTGGAGATCGAGGAGATGGCGCTGGCCAAGGAGCCGGACGCCGCCTCGGCCGAGCGGCTGGAACGACTCCGCAAGGAGTTGGCCGACAAGCGCGAGCAGCTCACAGTGCTCTCCGAGCGCTGGCAGACGGAGAAGAGCCACATCACCAAGCTCTCCACAGCCAAGGAGGAGCTGGAACGCCTCGGCGGTGAGGCCGAGCGGGCCGAGCGGGACGGCGAGCTGGAACGCGCCGCCGAGCTGCGCTACGGCCGGATCCCCGCCCTGAAGGTCGAGCTGAAGCAGGCCGAGGAGGAGCTGGCCCAGCTCCAGGCCGACGGCGCGATGCTGAAGGAGGAGGTCGGCGCGGACGACATCGCCGCGGTGGTCGCCTCCTGGACCGGCATCCCCGCCGGCCGCCTGCTGGAGGGTGAGACGGCCAAGCTGCTGCGGATGGAGGAGTCGCTGGGCGGCCGGGTGGTCGGCCAGATCGAGGCGGTGGGCGCGGTCTCCGACGCGGTACGCCGTGCCCGGGCCGGCATCGCCGACCCGGATCGCCCGACCGGCAGCTTCCTGTTCCTCGGCCCCACCGGCGTCGGCAAGACCGAGCTGGCCAAGGCCCTCGCCGAGTTCCTCTTCGACGACGAGCGGGCCATGGTCCGCATCGACATGAGCGAGTACGGCGAGAAGCACTCGGTCGCTCGCCTGGTCGGTGCCCCGCCCGGCTACGTCGGTTACAACGAGGGTGGTCAGCTCACCGAGGCGGTGCGCCGACGGCCGTACTCGGTGGTGCTGCTTGACGAGGTGGAGAAGGCTCACCCGGACGTCTTCGACGTGCTGCTCCAGGTGCTCGACGACGGCCGGCTCACCGATGGCCAGGGCCGCACCGTGGACTTCCGTAACGCGATCCTGATCCTCACGTCCAACCTCGGGTCGTCGGTGATCAGCGACCTGACGCTCGCCGATGAGCAGCGCCGGGAGGGAGTGCTGGCGGTGGTCCGGTCGCACTTCAAGCCGGAGTTCCTCAACCGGCTGGACGACATCGTGGTCTTCGCCTCGCTGCGTGGGGACGACCTGCGCTCCATCGTCGACATCCAGTTGAACCGGATGCGGCGGCGGTTGGCCGATCGCCGGCTGGGTCTGGCGATCACCGATGCCGCCCGGGACTGGCTGGCCGAGCACGGCTACGACCCGATCTACGGCGCGCGACCGCTCCGTCGCCTGGTCCAGACCGCAATCGGAGACCAACTGGCCAAGGCACTGCTCTCCGGAACGATCCGGGACGGCGACACCGTCAAGGTCGACCTGGCCGACGCGAAGGAAGGGTTGGCCGTCACCTCCGCCTGATCCGTCGCACCCGGGCCGATCCCGCCTCGCCGGCGGGGTCGGCCCGACCCGTCTCTCCGCCCCCGACGGCGTCCCACCGGGACGCTCCGTAGCCGCCGTATCACCAGGCGATGATGAGTTTCTCCAGGTGCGCGGGGTTGTTACCGTTCCCGCCGACGCACTTGGGGAGGTGGTCGGCATGAACGGTCCCGTGGCGTACCTGGTGACGACGCTGGGGTGTCTGATCGGTGTCGCCGGGGTAGTGGTGGCGGTGGTGGCGCTGCGCAAGGGCCGTAAGGCCGCCCGGCCGGCGGCACCCGCAGACCCGTTCCGGGACACCGACAGCGACGCGCTCCGCGGCGACCCGCGCAGGCTCAAGCCCGGCGACATCGTCGAGATCCGCCGGGTGTCGTACGCGGTCCGGGGCTCGGTGCATCTGAATGAGGGCAGTTGGAGCTGGGCCGAGCACCTGCTGGACACCGTCGATGGCGACAAGCGCTGGCTCTCAGTGGAGGAGGACCCGGACCTGGAGTTGGTGCTCTGGACCGCCGAGCCGGCCGCCACGATCACCCCGGGCGCGTCCACCCTCGACTTTGCCGGCCGCCGCTACGCCTTGGAGGAGTCCGGTCAGGCCCGCTTCACGGCCACCGGCAGCACCGGCCTCGACCCCAGCGGCACCCTTCGATACCACGACTACCGGGCCCAGGGCGGCGAACGGCTTTCCTTCGAGGCGTACGGCCAGGCCGGCTGGGAGGTCGCCCGGGGCGAGCAGTTGCACCGCGCCGACGTGATGGTGTACCCGCAGGCCGGGCCGGAGGCCAGCTGACGTGTTGGTGAGCCTCCACGCCCCATACGTCGACACCTGCGCCGCCGACTTGAGCCTGGCACTTGGCGGCCCGGAGCGGCCCGCGCTGCACGTCCGCGACCTCACGCTGCCCGGGGACGTCCGGATACGGCTGCGCCTGCTCGGCGCGTCCCACCAGGTCGTGCTGGCCGAACCCGGAGGTGCGGCCGGACTCACCGAGACGGTTGCCTGCCTGCCTGGTCGGCCGCCGCACCTGCCCGGGGCCCTGGACGACGAGGCGGGCGGCTACCGCTTCACCGCCAGCGTGCTGCGCCCCGCCGACGGTGAGTTGCACACCCGGATCGCCGGGCTCCGCGCCGACCTGGCCGACGACCCGTACGCCCTGGTCGGAGTCTTTCCCGGTGACCCGGACGCGGTCACCGCGCTGGCCGTGCGCACCGACCTGCCGCACCGGTCGGTCGGCTGGCGGACCTGGCACGCGTACCCCCAGAGCAATGAGCTGGTCCTGACCGAGACGGTGGTGGCACTGCGATGACGTACCGACGCTGGTTCGTGGTGGGCGCGGCGGCGGCCGTGGTCGGCGTGCTGGTCGCGACCTTCGCCCTCGTCAACGGCACCTTCTCCGCGCGCGCCTACGTGCAGGACAGGTACTCGCGAGCGGCCAGCCGGGACATCGGTCGGGAAGCGATTGCGTACACCTCGTCCAAGTCACCGACCACTGTCGCCAAGGAACTGACCGACGCGTGGAAGCCGTCCGACCGGTACGCCGACGGCAGCGGCGTCTACCTGCGCTACGACGACGACTCGGTGGTGATCCTGCCGATCGCCACCGGCTCGGTGATCCTGCTCGAGGACATGGACACCGCTCACCCCCGTTACCACTCGACCGTCGGGTCGTACTGGGGCTGGGGACGCGGCAGCAGCGTTCGGGGCGGCGGCCCCGGCGCCGGCAAGTAGCCCGACGCCTCCCCCCTTCACCTGGAGCCCACCGTGCAGAACCTCGTCACCGATCTGCTGGCCACCCTCGCCTTCGGCGCGGTCGGCGTCGTCCTCATGGGCGTCGGCTACGCGCTGGTCGACCTGACCACTCCCGGCAAGCTGCACGAACTGATCTGGACCGGGCGCAACCGCAACGCGGCGCTGCTGCTCGCGTCCAACCTGCTCGGCGTCGGCACCATAGTGGTCGCGGCGATCGTCGCCAGTGACGACGACTTCGCCCTGGGGCTGGTCGGCGCGGCGGCGTACGGGATCGTCGGCCTGGTCGTCATGGCCGTGGCGTTCCTGCTGCTCGACGCGGTGACCCCGGGCCGGCTCGGCGAGCTGCTGGTCGACCCGGAGCCGCACCCCGCCGTGTGGGTGTCGGCCGTGGTGCACCTGGCCACCGGCGCGATCATCGCCGCCGCGATCCTCTGATGACCGAGGGACCGCGACCGGGCGGTGCTGGCCGGCCGTACCCGGGGAAGTCATGAGCACCGGGGCGCTTCCGGTGGTCGACGGCGGCACCGAGGCCCGGCCGCACTGGCGGCTGGCCCGCGCGGCGGTGCTGGTCGCTGTCTTCGTGTGCGCCGCCTGCGGGCTGGTCTACGAGCTGGCCCTGGTCGCGCTCGGCAGCTACCTGATCGGCGACACCGTCGGGCAGGCATCGATCGTGCTCGGCGTGATGGTCTTCGCGATGGGGGTCGGCGCGCTGGTCGCGAAGCCGTTGCAGCCCCGGGCCGCCGCAGCGTTCGCGGTGATCGAACTGACCCTGGCCCTGCTCGGTGGTCTGTCCGTACTCGGCCTCTACGCCGCCTTCGCCTGGCTCGACCTGTACGGCCCGGCGCTGGTCGGCACCGCCTTCGTGCTGGGACTGCTGATCGGCGCGGAGATTCCGCTGCTGATGGTGATGCTGCAGCGCATCCGCGAGCAGGCCGCCGGCAGTGCGGTGGCCGACCTGTTCGCCGCCGACTACGTCGGCGCGCTGCTCGGCGGGCTCGCCTTCCCGTTCCTGTTGATCCCCGTCTTCGGCCAGCTCAAGGGTGCCCTGGTGGTCGGCGCGGTGAATGCGGTGGCCGGCCTCGCCCTGGTCTGCACGGTGTTCCGGAGGGAGCTGAGCCGCCGCGCCCGGCTCGTCCTCGGCGCCGGCTCTGTAGTGGTCGCGCTCTGCCTGGGTTACGCCTGGGTGACCGCCGCCGACTTCGAGGTGACCGCCCGGCAGCAGCTCTACCGGGACCCCGTGGTGTACGCCGAACGCTCCCGTTACCAGGAGATCGTGCTGACCCGGTCGGTGCGGGAGGTCGGCCACGCCGACACCGACCTGCGGTTGTTCCTCAACGGTGATCTCCAGTTCAGCTCGGTCGACGAGTACCGCTACCACGAGGCGCTGGTGCATCCGGCGATGCGCGGCAGGCGCGGCGACGTACTGGTTCTCGGTGCCGGCGACGGCCTCGCCGTCCGGGAGATCCTGCGGTACCCGGACGTCCGCCGGGTGACAGTTGTCGACCTCGACCCGGCGGTGGTGACGCTGGCCCGCACCGTGCCGCAGCTGCGAACGCTCAACGGCGGCTCGCTCGACGACCCCCGCGTACGGGTGCTGAACACTGACGCGTTCGGTTGGCTGCGTACCGCCGCCGAGCGCTTCGACGTGGTGGTCGCCGACCTGCCCGACCCGGACGAGACGGCCACCGCCAAGCTCTACACCGTCGAGTTCTACGCGCTGATCAGGTCGGTGCTCGCCGAGCAGGGACGGCTGGTGGTGCAGTCCGGCTCGCCGTACTTCGCGCCCCGCTCCTACTGGTCGATCGATGCGTCGGTGCGGGAAGCCGGCTTCGCCACAGTGCCGTACCACGTCGACGTGCCGTCCTTCGGCGACTGGGGGTTCCTGCTCGCCGCGGCGGGAACAGTCCCGCCGGTGCTGGAACTGCCGGCCGACGCGCCCCGGCTGCGTTTCCTCGACCCGGGCGTGCTGCGGGCGGCGGCGGCCTTTCCCGCCGACCGCGCCCGTCTGAACGTGCCCCCCAGCACCCTCCTCCAACCGAGGGTCCTCGACTACGCCCGCGCGGAGTGGCGCGGCTACTGACCCCACCGCCTGGCACCTGAACAAGGCGGCTGTGTCAGGAAAGTGTCCGCTCATGGCGCAAACCTCATGATTAACAGGGTGGAGTGGGGGCGGACGGGGAAAGGGTGGAGGCATGTTTGGGATGCGGAAGGCTTGGGAGCGCGAATTGGGCGCCGCCGTCGACGAGTTGGTGGCGGCTGACACGCTCGCCTTTGGTGGGGTGGGGATCGCGGGCACGCTGTTGCCGGTGACCGAGGCGTACCACCGGGTCGAGGCCGCCCTCAGCGACCACCCCGAGGAGGTACGCCGTCAGCTCGACAGGGTGCTGGCCGACGGCACACCCGCCGGCCGGGCGTACGCGGCCACGCTGCTGGAGCGGGTCGACCCGGAGGCGGCTCGAGCGGCCTGGACGTCGCTGCGGGACGATCCGAGCGAGTTCACCACGTTCGTCGGCTGTGTGATGGACCGGGAAACCCTTGGCACGTACGCCAGTCGGCGGCTCGCCGCAGCATGATCCATTCGCCGGTCGGTGCTGCCCGATTGGTGCTGCCGGTCGCGGACGACGCGCCGTACGTTGCGAGCCATGAGCCCGCCCGCCACCGCGCCGCGTCCGCCCCGCCCGATCACCGTGACCGTCGCCTTCTGGCTGCAACTGGCAGTGGTGCTGGTGCTGCTCGGCCTGGCCGCGCTGACGGTGGCCGAGGCGGTGCACTTCGACGGCCAGATCGACCGCGCGGTACGGCTGGTGCCGGACGCCGACCCGGACGAGGTGGCTGGCGAGCGGCAGGGCAACGTCGCGATGACGCTGGTCCTCGGCGTGCCGGCGGTGTTGCTCGCGGTCTGGCTGGCGGCCACCGCCGTCCCGGTCCGGCGGGGCGTCAACGTCGCACGGGTCCTGGTCTTCGTGGCCAGTGGCGGGCAGTTGCTGGTCTGCTTCGCGCAGTGCTGTTCCGGAGGGTTTCTCGTGCCGGCGCTGACCATGCCGGACATCGGCGACGAGCCGTCACCGGACTGGGACGAGTGGGAGACCTCGACGTTCTTCGACACGCTCTACTCCGGCACCGATCCCTGGGACGACCTGTTCTTCCCCGCGGCCGGGCTGGGTGTGCTCACCGTTCTGGCCCTCTCCGCAACAGTGGTCCTGCTACTGGCCCTGCCGCCGGCGAACCGCTGGTTCGTGCCGCCCACCGAGAACGAGGCGTTGCCCGGCCCGGCCTGGGTGATGCCAGTCCCCGCCTACGCCCCTACCGGTTACGGATACCCGACAGCTCCGCTCGTGCCGGGCTTCCTGCCGCCGAACCAGCCGCTCCCACCCGGCTACCTGATCTGCCCCGACCCGGCCGCGCACCTGACGCCGGGAGCGCCGGGCACCTCACCAGGGCCGACCGGACCGCCGGTGGCCCCTCCGGACGACCTGCCCGACCACCTTCGCTAGCTGAGCTGTCGGCCACAGCAAGGGCCTTCCTGGTGCCGAGGGTTGTTACCGTCTGCGCCGACGTACCTGGGGAGGTGGTCGCATGGAAGCGCTGGTGACGTGCCTGGTGGCGGCTGTTGCCGTACTCGCGGTGGTAGTGGTCGTCGTGCGGGCCCGCCGACGGCCGACGGGCCGGCCCGACGGCCAGCCGGCGGAGCCACCACGCGGCGGCCCGCTCCGACTGACCCCTGGTGACCGCGTGCGGATCCGCGAGCGGGAGTACGCGGTGATTGCCACGATCCGCCTCGTCGAGGGCGACTGGAGTTGGGTGCAGCACCTCATCGACGACGACTCCGGCACCCGCCACCGGCTCTCCGTGGAGAACGGCCCCGAACTTGAGCTGGTGTTCTGGACCGCCGAACCAGGCGCCACAGTCACCCCGGGCGCCCCGACCATCGAGCTCGGCGGGCGGCGCTACACCTGGGCCGAGACCGGGCAGGCGCGTTACACCGCCACCGGCGAGACCGAGTTGCCGTCGACCGGGACGATGCGCTACCACGACTACCAGTCCGGTGGCGCCGCGCGGCTCTCCTTCGAGGCGTACGGCGAAGAGGGCTGGCGGGTCGCGCGCGGCAAGCTGCTCGACAGCGCCGACCTGACGATCCGCCCGCCCCGTGCCTGAGGCCCGCTGAGCCGGATCGGGCGGACGCGCCGGGCTCGTCACGGCATGCCGAACTGGCCGGTTGTCGATACGGTGTGGGCGCGATCTTAGGGAAGGAGAATCGTGGTCGATTCCCAGAGCACGCCGGCCCGTCAGCGGCCATCCATTGTGTCGATTTCCAGTTACCTGCTTTTCCTGTTCCTGGCACTCCAGGTGATCAGTCTGATCGTCACGCTCAGCACCTTCGGCACGACGCGGGACGCGGTCCGTGCGGCGTACGCGGACAGCGCCACCGATGGTGACCAGGTGGCCGACGTCTTCGCCGTCGTCGGCATCGGCGGGAGCATCGTCCTGCTGCTGCTCGCGGTCGTGCTGGGCGTGCTGGCCCTGTTCAACAACCAGGGCCGCAACGGCGCCCGGATCACCACCTGGATCGTCGGCGGCATCATGGTCTGCTGCGTGGGCGGTGGCCTGCTCAGCAACGCGGCCGGCGGGTTCAACACCGGTGGCGGGACCACCGGCGACGGGCCGAGCCCCGAGGAGATCCAGCGCCGCCTGGACGAGGCCCTGCCCTCCTGGGTCACCCCGGTCAGCCTCGTGCTCGGCGTGCTCAGCCTGATCGCGCTGATCGCGGCGCTGGTCCTGCTGGCGTTGCCGAAGGCCAACCCGTTCTTCCGCAAGCCCACAGCGGGCTGGGAGCCGCCGACCCCGGGCGCCAGCTACCCGGGTCCGCAGGCGCCCGGTCAGCCGGGCTACCCGCAGGCATCGGGTGAGCCGGGTTATCCGTCGAGTGGGGAGCCGAGCTACCCGCCGCCACCGGCAGCGAACCGGCCGGACGACACGCCGCCCACGGATCGGCCCGGGTCAACCCCGCCGTCGACGAGTTGACGGCTCGATAAGCACGACGCCGACGATCCCTCCGAGTAGGTTGCAACCCGACGCCTACCGGAGGGATTCGTCGTGTCGTACCCGGAATCGGCACCGGCCCGCCGGCCCGCCGCCGTCCTGTCGGCCGTGACCGTGCTGTTGGTGATGGCTGTCGCCGCGCTGGCGTACGCCGTGGTCGACCTTGTGGTGCTGGGCGGGACTGTCGACGCGTTCCGCTCCGCCGCCCGCGACACCTCGGCGAGCCCGGAGCAGATCGACGACGTGGTGACTCTGCTCCGCGCGTCCGCGGTGCTGTCGGCGGTGGTAGCGGTGCTCTCCGCGCCGCTGCTCGCCGGCCTGGCCCTCGGTCTGTTGGCCGGTCGCAACGGTGTCCGGGTGGGGACTTGGGTGGTCAGCGGGCTCGGTTTGCTCGCCGGCTGTTGCAGCGTGGCGGTGGTGGTCGGCGAACGGGCCGCGCCACTGCAACTGGGCGCCGACGAGCACGCTTTCGCCGAGTTGCTGGGTCTGATCGGCGACGCGTACCCGTCCTGGTGGATCCCGCTCAACGCCGGGCTTTCCGTCGCACAGGCGCTCGGTTACCTTGTAGTAGCTACGTTGCTGGTGCTGCCGGCGGCGAACAGGTGGTTCGGCCGCCACCGCTCGACTGCGCCAACCGCCCCGCCCATGTTCCCGCCCGCCCCGCACCAGCCCCCGTCGGCGCCGCACACGCCCCCGTACCCGCCCAGGTGAGGACCACTCCGTGACGCTCGACCCCACGACTGCCGAGCGCCGGGCCCTGATCACCGGGGCCACCGCCGGCATCGGCGCGGCGTTCACGCGGCGGTTGGCCGCCGACGGCTGGCACCTGGTGCTTGTTGCCCGCGACGCGGCGCGGCTGGCCGAGCTGGCCACCGAGCTGGGTTCCACGCACGGACACGAGGTGGAGACGATCTCGGCGGATCTGTCCACCGACGACGGCTGCGCCACCGTGGAGCAGCGGCTCGCCGAGGGCAGTCCGGTGCACCTGCTGGTCAACAATGCGGGGATCAGCCTGAACAAACCGTTCCTGCGCTCCACGGCGGAGGACGAGGCGCGACTGTTGCGACTCAACGTGCACGCGGTCATGCGGCTGACCCTGGCGGCGCTCCGTCCGATGACTGAACGGCGAAATGGGGCAGTGATAAATGTCTCTTCGGTCGCCGGGTTCGGTACGGCGATGCCCGGATCGACGTACTCCGCCAGCAAGGCGTGGGTCACCAACTTCAGTGAGTCCGTCGGGCAGTCGACGCGGCCGTTCGGCGTCCAGGTGATGGCCCTCTGCCCCGGCTACACCCGCACCGAATTCCATCAGCGGGCTGGCATCAACATGTCCAAGACGCCGGAGTGGCTGTGGCTGCGGGCCGAGGATGTGGTGGACGAAGCCCTGCGTGACCTGCGCAAAGGCAAGATGGTCAGCATCCCGGCGTGGAAGTACAAGGTGGTCGTCGCCGGCATGCGACACGCACCGCGGCGACTGCTCCAGGCGGTCGCGCGGGACACCCGCGGCCGGATCGGTCGCGACGAGCGCTGAGCTTCGACCCGCCCGCCGACACCGATCACGTGGTGGGACGACGTTGGCGCGCCGCTGTCGGGCCAGTTGCTGAGCGTAGTCGAACATCGCCAGTCATCGGTTCCCCTCGGGGCTGATCAGGGTGGACCCCGCACACGGCGTTCAGAGTTGCGCAGTAACCTCTATCGCCATGGGGGACCACGACGACCTGCGTAAATTCATTACCGACCTGGCTGTGGTCCACGGCCGGGTCGTGCTCTCGTCGGGGCGCGAGGCAGACTGGTACGTGGATCTGCGGCGCGTCACGCTCCATCACCGGGCCGCTCCTCTGGTCGGCCGGGTGTTGCTGGACCTCACCGCCGACTGGGAGTTCGACGCCGTTGGGGGCCTCACCCTGGGCGCGGACCCTGTCGCGCTCTCGATGCTGCACGCCGCCGCTCCGACCGGCCGGGCCCTGGACGCCTTTGTGGTGCGCAAGGCGGGCAAGGCCCACGGTCTTCAGCGGCGGATCGAGGGACCGGAGGTGGCTGGCCGTCGAGTGTTGGCGGTGGAGGACACATCCACGACGGGCGGAAGTGTTTTGACAGCTGTCGAGGCGCTTCGCGAGGCCGGGGCGGAAGTCGTGGGCGTGGTGGTTATTGTTGATCGAGGCGCCGGCGACGCGGTGCGAGCCGCCGGATTGCCGTACCGGGCGGCCTATACGTTGGCTGACCTCGGCCTTGTGGCGTAAAAGTCTGCCGATTCGGATCTGCTGATATGCAGGCGGATCGATGCTGCTGGTGGAAGGATGGAATACGTGGGAACTGCGTTGGCCGAAATGACTATGCCTCAGATCTCGCCGCTAAACGGCGAGCCGATCGAACGTGCCGATGCCGAGCGTCTCGCCGGGGTCCTCAAGGCCCTTGCTGATCCTGCTCGGTTGCGGCTGCTCAGCCTGATCCAGTCGGCCCCCGAGGGCGAGGCGTGCGTCTGTGACCTGACGGCGCCGCTCGGCCTCTCTCAGCCGACGGTCAGTCATCACCTGCGTATCCTCACCGAGGCTGGCTTGTTGCAGCGGGAGAAGCGCGGTGTCTGGGCGTACTACAGCCTGGTCCCGAGTGCGATCGCGACGATCGCCGACCTGCTGACCCCGCCGCGTAAGCGGGCCACCAAGAAGGCCCGCTGACGTAGGCACTACACGCCGTCCCGAGCCGGGGCGGCGTCCGGTGGCGAGCCAGGGGTGGCGCCACCGGTGGTTGACACCTGCTCGTCCCCGGTCGCACCACCGGAGGCCGGGTTCGACATGCCGACGGCCGACCCCCTTGCCAGGGGGCCGGCCGTCGTCGTACCGCTCAACGGTCCTGACCGTGCTCCGGGCGCTGACGACCGTGCTGGTGCCCGTCGTGGTCGAACGCCTCGCGGGCCGCCTCCACAGCACCGGCGGCACTGGCCGCCGCGACCACAGCGACCGCCTCGCCGCGCTTGCGAGCCCGCCGGTCACGCAGGAACTCGAAGAAGATCGGCAGTACCGAGATCAGAATGATCAGGGCCACCACCGGCAGGATGTAGTGGTCGATCTTGTCGCCGATGGCCTGGTAGATCTGCTCGGCCAGCAGGTAGCCGATCAGCAGGATGCCGTCCACCCAGAGGACCGCGCCGACGATGTTCCAGAGCAGGAACTTCCTGGCCGGCATCCCGAGCGCGCCCGCGACCGGGTTGAGGAACGTCCGGACGATCGGAATGAAGCGCGCCAGCACGACGGCCTTCGCCGGGCCGAACTTCTGGAAGTAGTACTCGGCCTTCTCCACGTACTCCTTCTTGAAGAGCCGGGAGTTCGGCCGTTCGAACATCGGCCGGCCGTACCGCGCTCCGAGCCAGTGCCCCAGCTGTGCGCCGACGACCGCGCAGATCGGCCCACCGATCAGCAGGCCGGCAAGGGAGAGGCGGGTGCCGTCGCCGAAGATCGCGTCCGCCACCGGTGACGAGGCGACCCCGGCGAGGAACAGCAGCGAGTCACCCGGGAAGAAGAAGCCCACCAGCAGGCCGGTCTCGGCGAAGAGGATCACCCACACGCCGATCAGCCCGAAGGTCTGCAACAGATCCTTGGGATCGAGCGGGTTCAGGGCGACGCTCTCTACGAGAGCGCGGGTCTTCTCAGCTGTGTCCACGGCCACAAAGGGTACCGAAGCCCAGGGCCCCGCCCGCGCCGGACCGGCCCGTCACCACCCGCCCGCGCCGTGGGGTCCAACGACGGTGCCCCGCCGACCAGTGGTGGTCGACGGGGCACCTGTGGTGCGGGGTGGGTCAGGCGACGAAGCGGGTCCGGCGACGCTTGGCCACCAGGTAGCCGCCGACGCCCGCGGCGAGCAGCAGCGCGCCGAGGCCGGCGATCAGCCCGGTGGACTGACCGGTGATCGGCAGCGAGCCGCCGTCACCGTCACCGCCGCCGTTGCCGCCGGTCGCGTTCACCAGGATCTTGGCGACGTCGTTGGCCGGGTTCAGGTCCTTGATCTCGGTCTCCTCGTGCCCGGTGCGCAGCCTGACCTCGCCGGTCTGGTCGCCGGCCTGGTCGATCCGCACCTGGAACTCGTAGTCGGCCTTCTCGCCCTTCTTGATCGAGCCGTCCACGAAGCACCGGTAGACCCGCGCGCCGGGCTTGCCCGGCTCCCACGCGTCGTCCTCGGAGTCGAAGCAGTTCTCCGGAGCACGGACGGCGGTGACGCCCTTCGGCAGCGTGACGGTGGTGCCGATCCAGGGCGACTCGCTGCCACCCGTGTTGACGGTCGCCGGCCCGTTGTTGACGTAACCGACAGCGAGCCCGACGGTGGCGCCGACGGAACCGCTAAGACTGGCGGCAGCCCGCAAAGCCGCCCGCTGAGCAAGACAAACCAAAAGGTTGATCAGAGTCACCGCAATGTTCGGTCGGTCCGCTTCCGTCATCTGAGGCAGGAGCCCCCCGGGAGGTGCAGTGACGTACGAGGAGTTCGCGGACACGCGGCTGGCCCCGCTGCTGCGGTACGCGGTGATGCTGACCGGCGAACCACACCAGGCTCAGGATCTGGTCCAGGAGACCATGGTCCGGGTTCAGCTCAACTGGCGTCGGGTCGCCCGCGCGGATTCGCCCGAGCGTTACGTACGCCGGATGCTCACCAACCAGTACGTCGACTGGCGGCGCGGCTCGTGGGTGCGCCGGGTGCTGTTGCGCGGGGAGCCCGACGCGTCGGTGCCGGTGCCCACCGACCACGCCCAGTCCGCCGTGGACCGGGACCAGGTCTGGTCCTGGCTGTCCCGGCTGCCGCGTCGGCAGCGGGCCGCTCTGGTGCTGCGCTACTACGAGGACCTTCCCGACGTCGAGATCGCCGACATTCTCGGCTGTGCCGTCGGGACCGTCCGTTCGTCCATCTCTAGAGCCCTGGCCACGCTCCGGGCCGAGTACGTGGAGGCGTGAACATGATCGAGGATGACCTGCGTGCCGCGTTCGCCCGGCACGAGACGTCCACCCCGCCGACCGGCCCGCTGCGGGTAGCGATCGACCGGCTCGCCGCTGTCCGCCGTCGCCGTCGGCAGCGGTTCCAGGCCGCTGGCGTCACGCTCGCCCTGCTCGGCGCGCTCGGAATCGGGGTGCCGCAACTGCGGCCCGATCGACCGGCGGAGGGCCCGCCGTTGTCCGGTCAACCGGTTGGGGGGCAGCCCGGGGCGTTGAACGTCCTGCTGCTCGGGGTGGACGGCTTCGGCGAGCAACCGTCGTACCGGTTGGCGGACTCCGTCCTGCTGGTGCACATCCCGGCCGACCGGAGCCGGCCGTACCTCATCTCGTTGCCGCGCGACCTGGAGGTCTCGATCCCCGGCCGGGGGATCGAGAAGCTCAACAGCGCGTTCCACAGCGGTGCCGGCGAGCCCCGGCCCGACCTGGACGCCGGCTACGACCTGACCCGCCGGGTGGTCGCCGACGTGACCGGGGTACGCGTCGACGCTGGCGCGGTGCTGACCTTCGCCGGTCTGCGTCGGATCACCGAGGCGGTCGACGGGGTGGAGGTGTGCCTGCCGAAGGAGGTTCGGTCCTGGCACACCCGCCGGACCTTCCCGGCCGGCTGTCAGGTGCTCGACGGGGCTGCCTCCGTCGACCTGCTGCGGCAACGGCGGTACCTGCCCGACGGCGCGTTGGACCGGGACCGCAACGCCCAGCGTTACGTCGCCGGGCTGGTCCGGCGAGCGGTCGCGCAGGACGTGCTGACCAATCCGGTCCGGCTCGCCCGGCTGCTGTCGGCGGCCGGCACGGGTCTGGCGGTCGACGACGACGGTCTGCCGCTGACCAGGCTGGTGGCGGTGTTACCCGAGCTCAAGAGCGTCGACCCGGTGGGGCTCAGCCTCCCGGTCGGCCCCCCGGTGGACGACGCTTCGCGGCTGCCGCTGGACCCGAGGCAGGGCCCGGAGTTCCTCGCCGCGCTGCGTGAGGATCGGTTGGCGCAGTGGGTGGCGCAGCACCCGGAGCAGGTCGATCCCGTCCGCTGACGAACGAGGACATCACGACGACGCCCCACCAGCCCGGTACGGGCCGGCGGGGCGTCGCTCGGAGCGGGCCGGGGTCAGGCCACGGAGCGAGGGCTGCGGCGTCGGGCCAGCAGGCAGCTCGCCGCACCGGCGACGAGCAGCAGGGCCCCGATGCCGGCGATCAGGGTGGTGGGAGCACCGGTGATGGGCAGTGAGCCACCGCCACCGCCACCATCACCATCACCATCACCGTCACCGTTGCCTTGGCCACCGCCGCCCTGGGCCGCGTTGACCACGATGGGGGCGGTGTCGTTTGCCGGTTTGGTGTCGTCCTTGAAGCCGCCGCCGGCGGAGCACTCGCACCGCGCGTTGACCCGCACCGCACCCCGGGCGTCGGAAATGACCCTGTCGATGCGCAGCCGGAACTTCAGCGGGTAGCTCTGCCCGGCCACCAGCAGCATCTCCGACGCGCACTGGTAGGTGCGAGTGCCCTGCCGCAACTGGCAACTGTCGGGGACCTCGACGGCGGTGGTGCCCGGCGGCAGCTCGACGTCGGTGTGGGTGGCGGCCTCGAAGTCCCCGTTCGTTCTGTCGAGCGTCGCCGGGCCGTTGTTCCGGAAGCCGACGGTCGCCGTGACGACGGTGCCGGCCGTGCCCTTGAGCGTGGCGCCGATCGCCGCGAGGTCGGTGCCGTTCCTGCCGGTGGCCTTGATGGTCCACCCGGTGTAGTCGTTACCCGGGCCGACATCGGTCTGGTCGGCCTGCCGCACCCTGTCGGGGGCCTCGGCAAGAGTCAGTTTCGGGCCGCTGCCGGGGGTGGCCGCTCGGGCGCCGACGGCCGTCCGCACCCGGGTCAGGTCCTCGAAGTCGGCAGTGGTCATGAACTGGGCGTAGCCGGAGTGGTTGGCCGGCGCGTAGGTGTCCTTGCCGAATTCGAGGTTCAGCGTGGTGGCCAGCCCGGTGCCGACCGGGATGTCCTCGTCGAAGTGGCAGGAGACCAGGTGGTCGTCGGAGTAGCGGCAGTTGCTGAAGCGGTCCCTGGTTCGGATCGAGTAGGGGAGGTCGAAGACCGCGACGAACCCGGTGACGGTCATGTCGCCGGCGTTGGCCACGACCAGCGGCACAGTGAACTTCCCACCCGGCTTGGCGGAGAGGCTGGTGAACGGTCCGCCGGCCAGGTCGACCCCCTCGCCGACCCGGACCCGGGAGGTGTAGCTGCCGCGCTGACCGCCGGCCGCCTGGAAGCTGACCACGACGTCGCCGGAGTCGCCGAGCTGCGCATTCTCGGTGAGGCCGAGGTGCACCCGCTTGGTTCCGTTGCGGTAGATCCCGCTGCCGAGCGGCGGCATCTCGTACAGGACGACATCGGAAGGCTCAGTGCAGACGAGAACGCCCTGCTCCGGCGCGGTGCACTCCTGGCCGTCGGCAGGAGTCACAGTGACCTTGTTGGCCAGGGAGCGGTAGTCGTACCGCACGGAGACGTCGGTGAGGACCGTCGGCTCGTCGGCGTGCAGCAACAGACCCCGGATGGTCGCCTCCGAGCCGATGGCCAGTGTGGCGTCCTGGAAGTAGGGCTCGATGGTGGGTGCGGCGACGGCAGGGGTGGCGGAGGCGGCGATCAACGCGCCTGCGGCGCCGAGCCCGGTCAGCCAGCGGAGCGAGTGCTTGAGCATGAGGTCCTCCCGTGGGGGTACAGGTGGCGCTCGTCCAACCTAGGGACGCCCAGACTCCTCCGGTAACCCCTTTCGGATCGATATTCGTCTAATGACCCGAACGGCTGACACCCCTGTCGCAACGGGCAACCGACCCCGCGACGGAATCAGCGGTAGTCGTCCTCGTCCCCGGTGACCACCCGGGCCTGCTCCATCGCGTCCCAGTCGCCGACCTCCAGGCCACGGTGCGGCTCGCTGTCGACGTCGGCCGGGCCGGCGACAGTGGCCTGCTCGACCGCGTCGGCCGGGTCCGCCTCGGGGTCGCGTTCGTCGGGCGCGAGGTGGTCGCCGGGGGTGAAGTCCTCGTCGGGCTGACCCATCATCCCTCCCGGGAGTCTCGGGGCACGGTCCCCACCACCGTACGGGTTGGGCCGGCGCGCCGCCCGGAAGCGGAGTAGGCGGAATCAGCCCTCGGCGACGCGACCCGGTGCCAGGATGGTGCAGTGGGCTTCCTCATCAGACTGGCGATCACCGCTGTCGCGTTGTGGATAACCACGCTGATCGTGCCCGGGGTCGACGTGCACGGTCGTTCGGGCGGCAACACCGTTCTCACCCTGATCGTGGTGGCTCTGATCTTCGGCGTGATCAACGCAGTGCTCAAACCGGTGATCCGGGTCGTCGGTTGTGTGTTCTACCTGCTGACCCTGGGCCTGTTCGCGCTGGTGGTCAACGCGTTGCTGTTCCTGCTCACCGACCGGATAGCCCGCGGGCTCGACCTGCCGTTCCAGGTGGACGGATTCTGGCCGGCGTTCTGGGGAGCCATCGTGATGACAGTGGTGACCTGGTTGATCAGCGTCATCGTGCCGGACAACCTCGACCGCCGGTGAGCGGCTGGCACCCGGGTCGGTTTCTCCGGTGCACCTCACCTACGGGATACTTCGGGTGGAGGACAGCGCGGTCCGGCGCACAAATGAAGAACAGCGGCCAGCACGGCCGAGAGTGGTAAGTAAGGAGCACATCACATGCCCATCGCTTCCCCCGAGGCTTACGCGGAGATGCTGGACCGCGCCAAGGCTGGCCGGTACGCGTACCCCGCGATCAACGTGACCTCCTCCCAGACGCTGAACGCAGCGCTCAAGGGCTTCGCCGACGCGGAGAGCGACGGCATCATCCAGGTCTCCACGGGTGGCGCCGAATACCTCTCCGGCCCCTCGATCAAGGACATGGTCACCGGCGCGGTGGCGTTCGCCGCGTACGCGCACGAGGTCGCCAAGAAGTACTCGGTGAACATCGCCCTGCACACCGACCACTGCCCGAAGGACAAGCTGGACGGGTTCGTGCGTCCGCTGATGGGCATCTCGCAGGAGCGGGTGAAGCGCGGCGAGGAGCCGCTGTACCAGTCGCACATGTGGGACGGCTCGGCAGTGCCGGTCGCGGAGAACCTGCAGATCGCCGCGCAGCTGCTCGACGAGGCCGCCAAGGCCAAGATCGTCCTTGAGATCGAGGTCGGTGTCGTCGGTGGCGAGGAGGACGGCGTCGAGAACGCCATCAACGACAAGCTCTACACCACCACCGATGACGGCCTTGCCATGGTCGAGGCGCTCGGCCTCGGCGAGAAGGGCCGCTACATGGCGGCGCTGACCTTCGGCAACGTGCACGGCGTCTACAAGCCGGGCAACGTCAAGCTGCGTCCGGAGATCCTCAAGCAGATCCAGGACGCCGTCGGCGCCAAGTACGGCAAGGACAAGCCGCTCAGCCTGGTCTTCCACGGTGGCTCGGGCTCCCTGCTGAGCGAGATCCGCGAGGCTCTGGACTACGGCGTGGTGAAGATGAACATCGACACCGACACCCAGTACGCCTTCACCCGCCCCGTCGTGGACCACATGCTCCGCAACTACGACGGCGTGCTGAAGATCGACGGCGAGGTCGGCAACAAGAAGCAGTACGACCCGCGCGCCTGGGGCAAGGCCGCCGAGGCCGGCCTGGCCGCCCGGGTCGTCGAGGCCTGCGAGCACCTGCGCTCGACCGGCACCACGATGACCAAGTAACGACGTCCCACTCGACGGCCGGCTCCCCACCCGGGGAGTCGGCCGTCGTCGTCAGGTCGTCAGGTCGTCAGCAGGCGTACCGCCTCGCGAACGTCGTCGGTGAGGTGGATCGTCGACGACAGATCACCGAACGGGGACGCCGCCAGCAGCGGACGCAACAGCGCCTCCACCGGCAGCTCCCCCGTCCAGTAGGCGCGGTCCAGGAAGATGTACGCCCCGCTGGCACCGTCGGTGCCGTAGTAGGTCTTGGTGGCCGCCTGGAACACCTCCTGCACGGTGCCCGCCCGCCCCGGCGCGAAGACGATGCCGCCCCGGGCGAGGCGCAGGATGGTGTCCTCCCGGATCGCGTTCGAGAAGTACTTCGCGATCCGCCCGGCGAACAGGTTCGCCGGCTCGTGCCCGTACAGCCAGGTCGGAATGGCCAGACCACCGGCACGCGCCCAGCCCAGGTCGTCGCCGCGTTGCCGGGGCACCCCCGCGTAGCGCTGCCGGACCGTCAGCGCCGTGGCCGTGTACCGGTGGTGGTCGGTGAAGTCGGGCGCGGTGGCCAGCAGGTCGATCGCCGCCGTCACATCGGCCTCCGGCCGGTCCGCCAGGTAGGCACCGAGGTTCGCCGCCTCCATCACACCCGGGCCGCCGCCGGTCACCACCAGCCGGTCGGCCCGCGCCAGCTCCCAACCCAGCACGGCCGCCATCCGGTACGCGGGACTGCCGCGCCGCACCGCGTGCCCGCCCATGATGCCCACCACCGACTGCGGCCCGTACGCGGCCAGCCAGACCCTCGTGGCGTCGGCCAGCGCGTTGTCCACGCCGTGGTCGTGCAGCCGCTGACCCAGCGCCTCCTTGACGTCCGGCAGCGCGCCGCCGTGCGCCCGGTAGTGGTCGTACACCCGGGTGTCGTACATCCCGGTGAACCCGCCCTCGGCGAACCCGGCGGCCAGGTCGTCAGGGGTGTAGAGGTGCGTCGGCTGGGTCGGGTACGGCAACCCGGAGAACGGTGGCACCACGTTCGCGCCACGCCGGACCAGGTCGGCGCCCACGTCCCGGGACGCGAACCGGCAACCGACGAAGAGGGTGCCGGCGACGTCGACGCCGGTCAGGTCGGGCACCGGCGCGAGGTCGAGTCGCAGGCCCTGCACGGTCAGCCCGGCCAGCCGACCGGTGCTCAGCTGGCTGTCGAACTCGGACCGGGTCTGGATCTCACCGGGATGCAGGTGCGGCTCGATGACGTCCGCGGGAGGTGGGGTCGGCACCGGGCCATCCTGCCCCTCCGCGAGGGCCGGTCAAACCTCGGGCCAGTGGTGGAACGGACAGGAGCCCGATGGTCGTGGCCACCGGGCTCCTGCATTACCGGTTCCTGGGGAGGCTCCGGACCATTAGTTGTAGTGGAAAACACCAGGCAGCGGCATAGGCCGCAGGCGTGACCAACTCCTCAGCCGTTCAGCGGGACACGTCGGCCGACCCGCTCGCGTGTCGCCCTGTCCAGCGGGTTGAATGGGGCGATGCAGAACCTTTTGCCAGAGCCACCGGCCACCCGCCTGCCCGTGAACGACGAGGCCGACGCCGCCCTGGCCGCCGCCGACGAGGCCGGCACCGATGAGGCGTACGCCAACGTGGCGGCCGGCTTCCCGACCTACAGTGCGGCCTGGGCGGAGCTCGCGGCGCGGGCATTCGCGCAGGGCCAGGTGGTGGCGGCGTACGCGTACGCCCGCACCGGTTACCACCGGGGCCTCGACCAGCTGCGCCGCAGTGGTTGGAAGGGGCACGGCCCGGTGCCGTGGTCACACGAGCCCAACCGGGGCTTCCTCCGCTGCCTGTACGTGCTGTCACGCGCCGCCGACGAGATCGGCGAGGCCGACGAGGCGGCCCGCTGTGCCCAGTTCCTGCGCGACTGCGACCCGGAAGCGGCGGACGCGCTGGCGAGCAACTGATCCCGTCCCGACGGCCGGCCCGACATCGGGCCGGCCGTCGGCGGGTCACAGCCCTTCGGCGACCGCGGCGGCGATCTTCAGCCAGGCGTCCCGGGTGGCTGAGGAGAGCCCGCCGTACCGGATCGGCTCGCCACTGTCGATGAGCCGCTCGTACGGGGCCAGCAGCACCGCCCGGGTGCGGGCCGCGAAGTGCTCCTGGATGGCCGGCAGGTCGATCTCCTTGCGGGACGGCGGCATCGACACCACCGTCACGGCCTGACGGACCAGCCGTTGCCGGCCGCTCTGCTCCAGGTGGTCGAGCATCCGGGCGGCGGTCTCGGCGGAGTCGTTACGGGCCGACATGGTGACCACCAACTGGTCGGTGGCGTCCATCGACGCCTGCCAGTTCTGCGCCCGGACGTTGTTCCCGGTGTCCACGAAGATCAACTTGTAGAACCGGCTGACCACCTCACGGATCTCGGCGAACGCGGCAGCTGTCAACATCTCGCCACCGGTGGCCGACTCGTCCGAGGCCAGGACGTCGAACATCCCCTCGCCCTGCGAACGGACATACTGCGACAGGTCGCCGACGCGCCCGTGCGCGCCCTGGAACTGCCCGAGGTCCCGCAACATGTCCCGCACCGTGCGGGAGTGGAAGTCCTGTTGGGCGCGCATCCCGAGGGTGCCCTGGGTTTCGTTGTTGTCCCAGGCCAGCACGTAGCCGCCGCGCTTCTGACCGAACGTCATCGCGAGCAGCAGGATGGCCACCGTCTTACCGGCGCCGCCCTTCGGGTTGACCACCGTCACCTGCCGCAGACCACCGAAGTTGCGGCGCACCATCTCGATGTCCCGTTTGAGCTCCTGCTCGTGCCGCCCCGGAGAGAGCCGGAGCAGGCCCATCTTGTTGACCACCGCGCGTACACCCATGGTCGCCACCGGGTCGGCGGGTCGAACCTGACGGCGCCGGGCGAAGTCCTCGGCGGTCGGCGCAGCTGTGGTGTCCGGTGTCCAGCTGGCGTCCGGGTACGCGGTC
Source organism: Micromonospora alfalfae (assembly GCF_022230925.1). Classification (GTDB taxonomy): domain Bacteria; phylum Actinomycetota; class Actinomycetes; order Mycobacteriales; family Micromonosporaceae; genus Micromonospora; species Micromonospora alfalfae. The sequence goes on from NZ_JAKKFH010000063.1 coordinate 24,321, forward strand.
GCGTCCGGGTACGCGGGCGCCGGGACCCGGGTCACCCCGTCGGCCTCCTGGTACTGCTGACCGGGCGTGCCGCCGTGCGAGCCCTGTTGCCAGGGCGGCGGGTACCAACCCGGCGAGGGCGGGAACGGCCCCGGCGGTGGGGTCGCCGGCCCGGCCTGCCCGGGAGCGTGCTGCGGTGCGGCAAGGCCGTGCGGTGGGCTGCTGAACTGCGTCACGTCGGGCGGCGGCGGAATCTGCGCCGAGCCGGCCTGGCCGGGGATGAACGGCTGCCCGGGGTGTGCCTGCGCGGGACCAGCGTGCGGGACGACCGGAGGCGGAGGCGGAATCGGAGGCGTCGCGCCGGCCTCGTCCTGAGCGGGCGCGGCCGTTCCGGCCGGGCGCTGCGGCGGGTACGCCCACGGCGACTCGGCAATCGGCCGCGCCGGCCCGTCGGCGGACCCGTCCGCACCGGGACCACCGGGCTGTGGTGCCTGCTGGCCAGGCTGTGGTGCCGGCCCACCAGCCTGCGGCGCGGTCCCGCCATTCTGTGGTGTCGGGCGGCCAGCCTGCGGCACTGGCCCGGCAGGCTGTGATGCCGACCCGGCAGGCCGTGGTGCCGGTCCGGCCGCTGCGAGGGCTGTGGCCGAGAAGTCTGCCGGCGCGGAACCGGCGGCCGTCGGGCTGTCGGTGGCGCGCGGGCTGTCGGTGGCGTTCGGACCGGCGGCGGACGCGGTGGCCGCCGGGATGGGTCGGTCGGTGGCTGCGGCCGTGGTGGGCCGGCCGGCGGGTGCGGGTGCGGCGGGGTGGTCGGTGGCTGCGGACATGGTGGGCCGTTCGGCGGGTGCCGGTGCGGCGGTGCGGTCGGCGGCGGCCGGGTGGTCCAGGGTGAACGGCAGATTCAGGTCGACGCCGCCCGGGGTGACCGGCGCGGCAGTCGGGCCCCGGTCGCCGGGCTGCACCTGCGCCGCGTCACCGATCTGGCCGGCCGCATCGGGCGCGGCACTGCCTCCGTCGATCGCTGCGGGCCGGCCGTCCCTCGGCGCGGAGGTGGTGCTCGGCGTCGCGGCGACAGCCGGGATGCCGGGGCCGGCTGGCCCGCCGTTGCTCCCCGGGCCGGTCGCCGACGGCGTCGGCCGGACACCGGTAGCTGGCGGAGCGGCCGGCGGTGACGCAGCGGCAGGGTCGGTCGGCGGCGGCCAACTCGGCTGCGCCGGCGCCCAACCCGACCCGACGCCGGACGGGCCGCTTGCCGTCCACCCCCCAGGTGCCGGGACGGCGCCGGTGAGCGACGGGTAGTCCGACGGCGAGGGCGGCGACTGGGCGGCAGCGCCGGGCTGGCCGGGTACCGGCGGTCGCCCGATCGGCGGCGCGGCCACCGGCGGCGTGACCGGATGGGTGACCGGAGACGGCCCACCCCGCTGCTCGGCGACCGCAGCCCACGGCGGCACCGCGCCCTGGTCGCCCGGATCTGGCGGCCAGAGTGGTTCGACGTCCCGCTCCGGCACCGGCTGCTGGCCGGGCACCTGCGCCCGGTCGGCGTTCTCGTCCATTACGGCCCTCCCCAGTCCTCCTGCGAGGATAGGCCCAATCGCCCACCAGGGCCGATCGGTGCAGGTCGGCCGGTCGGTGCGGTCGAGGTCAGCTCGACCAGACCGCCCAGGCGCCCGGCTCGACCCACCAGGAACGCTTACGGGTCAGCTCGCCTTCGACACCATCGTCAAGATAAGGCACCTTGCCCTCCCTGGGCAGCACCGACACCGCCCGTCCACGAGCCCGCCGAACTTCGAGGCGTACCCGCTTGCGCCCCCACGCCGAGCGGACGACCACCGGCACGGCCACCGCGACCTCGACCTGACCGTCGGCCGGGTCCGGCGCGGTCAACAGCGTCACGTCGTTGAGCGTCGCGTACCCGCCGGCGTTCCCGACCGCGCAGGCCAGCAGCGGTTCCGCACCGTCGCTGAGGATGGTGTCGTCGACCTCCACCCGGGCGCGCCAGTGCAGCGGCCGGCCGGCGTCATCGGCCGCGCCGAGGAGCGCGCCGTCCAGGGTCACCGAGCCACCGTCGTTGCGGAGCAGGTCCAACCGGCGCGGCGTGCCGTCCAGCACCGCGGCGGCCACCGCCGCCGGGTCACGGGGCAGCCCGAGCTGCGCGGCCAGGTCCCGGTGGGTGCCGCCACGGGCCGGGTCGAGCGGGAGTACGGCCACCGGCGGCAGGTCGGGCAGGGTCCGGTTGCCGGGCAGATCCGCCGGGCGCTTGCTCGGCGCCGGGGCGTACCGCTTGACCAGCCGGCGCAGCACGGCGCGCAACTGCCCGTCGCTGGCCGTGGCGACGACCAGCCGGGTCTTGCTGTCCGGGTCCGGCCAGGTGAGGCCGTCCGGTCGGGCCGGGCCGTCGAGCCGGGCCAACACCGCGTCGATCTCGGCGTCGGAGCGGGCGGTGACCGTCTCCACCCGGGCACCCCGGGCGTTCAGCGCGTCGGCGCAGGCCAGCACCGGCACCCGTGGCCGCTCCGTCGCGCACTGCCCGGTGTCGGTGTCGGCCTGGCTGCTGTCGGCCTGGCTGCTGTTGGCCTGGCCGGTGTCGGTCTGGCTCGTCGGGGCGGTGTCGCCCCCGGTCGCGCCGCCGCAGCAGGCCCCGCCGCTGCCACAGCCCCCGGGAGCGTCCCGCTCCGAACCGAGGGTGAGCAGCACCACGTCGTACACGGAAGGAGCCTCCTGCCTCTCGACGCGACCCCTGCCGGCCACGCCGTCACTACTTGTTAACCTGACACCCCGGGCTCGCCGAGCGGTCGCCACCTGGCACCCGAGCCTTCTGGAGGCGGAAAAGATGCCAGCGATCGTGCTCATCGGCGCTCAGTGGGGCGACGAGGGCAAGGGCAAGGTTACCGACCTGCTTGGTGAGCGGGTCGACTACGTCGTGCGCTACTCCGGCGGCAACAACGCCGGGCACACGGTGATCACCCCGGACGGCCAGAAGTACGCGCTGCACCTGATGCCGTCCGGCGCGCTCTCGCCGAACGCGATGATCGTCATCGGCAACGGTGTGGTGGTCGACCCGAAGGTGCTGCTCGCCGAGATCGACGGCCTGGCGGAACGCGGCGTCGACGTGTCCCGGCTGCGGATCTCCGGTGACGCGCACCTGATCATGCCGCACCACCGGGCGCTGGACCGGGTCATCGAGCGTTACCTCGGCTCGTCCCGGATCGGCACCACCGGCCGTGGCATCGGCCCGGCGTACGGCGACAAGGTCGCCCGGATCGGCATCCGCCTCCAGGACCTGCTCGACCCGGGCATCCTGCGCAAGAAGCTGGAACTCGCGCTGCGCGAGAAGAACCAGATCCTGTTCAAGGTCTACAACCGCAAGGCGATCGACGTTGAGGCGACCGTCGAGGAGTACCTGGCGTACGCGGAGCGGCTCAAGCCGTACATCGCGGAGACCCGGGCGATGCTCTGGGACGCCCTGGACCGGGGCGAGACGGTGCTGCTGGAAGGCGCCCAGGCCACCATGCTCGACATGGACCACGGCACCTACCCCTTCGTCACCTCGTCCAACCCGACGGCCGGTGGCGCCTGTGTGGGGGCGGGCATCCCGCCGACCGCGATCAACAAGGTCATCGCGGTGAGCAAGGCGTACACCACCCGGGTCGGTGCCGGGCCGTTCCCGACCGAACTGTTCGACGCCAACGGTGACCACCTGCGCAAGATCGGCGCGGAGTACGGCACCACCACCGGGCGGGAGCGCCGGTGCGGCTGGTTCGACGCTGTCGTCGCCCGGTACGCCTGCCGCCTCAACGGCGTCACCGATCTGGTCATCACCAAGCTCGACGTGCTCACCGGCCTGCCCAAGGTGCCGATCTGCGTCGGCTACGAGATCAACGGCGTCCGGGTCGACGACATGCCGATGAGCCAGACGGACTTCCACCACGCCAAGCCGGTCTTCGAGGAACTCGACGGCTGGTGGGAGGACATCACCAAGGCCCGCACCATCGACGACCTCCCGGAGAACGCCCGCCGCTACATCGCGAGGGTCGAAGAGATCTGCAACACGAGGGTGAGCGTCGTGGGCGTAGGCCCAGGCCGAGAAGAAAACGTAGTCCTCCACCCCCTCCTCCCCTAACCCCCCGACCCCCCTGCCCACCCCCCACCCCCTCTGCCCCGGTGATCAAGAAGTTTGCGTCAGATTTCCTCGCGAGGTTGACGTAAAGCTCTTGATCACCGAGGCGAAGGGTGGGGTTGTCCACAGGGGGTTGAGGGTTGTCCACAGGGGCTTTGCTCGGGTGGGGTGGGTGGGCAGGGTGTGGGTGTGGGTGCACATCAACTTCTTCGCCACATTGCGGCCGGGCAGGACGGCATGGTCACCCTGGACCAGGCATTGCGTGCCGGCCTGACCAGGGACCAGATCCGACAGTTACACCGGTCCGGCAGGTGGCAGCGGGTTCTCCGTGGGTGCTTCGTTCCAGAAGCGGAGTCGAGTGATCTGACGCTTCGGCGGGCGCGAATCCGCGCTGCGGTCATGAGCCTCGGCCCAGGCGCCTTCGCGGTTCTGGACTCCGCGTTGGAGTTGCACGGCATCGCGGGTCTCCGCCGGACAGCACAGGTCCACGTCTCGGTGCCAGTCGATCGACCCCGACCCCAGCGCTCCCTGGTGCCGTGGTTGACGGTGCACCAGGTGACCGTCGGCCCTGGCGACATCGTCAAGGTTGCGGGCATTCCGGCGACGTCTCCGCTTCGCACCGTCTCAGACGTCATCCTTCGGGTTGATCGTTATCCAGCGGTCTCGGTCCTCGACTCAGCTCTGAACCAGGGCCGCATCGATCCGGCACAGTTGGCGGCCATTCCGAACCTCATCCGGGGACGTCGGGGCGCGGTCATGGCACGGGCCTGTCTCGCCGAGGCGGACGAGCGGGCACAGTCGCCGTTGGAGACGCGTAGCCGGCTGCGGTGCGTGGATGGCCGGGTGCCGCCGGACACGCTGCAGTTGGAGGTGCGTGATGATGACGGCTATCTGCTCGGCATTGGCGACCTGGGCTGGCGCGGCCCAAGGCTGATCGCCGAAGCGGACGGCCGAGACGCGCATGGCATCCCGGAGGCCGCCTACGCCGACCGCCGTCGCCAGAACCGCCTGGTCAACGCCGGCTGGACCATCCTCCGTTTCACCTGGCAGGACACCCTCAACCCCACCTACATCCCGCACACGGTCCGCCAAGCAATCGCGGCCGCCCAGCGGAGGTGATCAAGAGGTTTCCGTCAAGAACGAGTCCACCACTGACGCAAACCTCTTGATCACCGAGGCCCTACGGGGGTGGGGGTTGGAGTGGGGGACAGTAGGATCTCGGGCGTGCGGGTTCTTTTGGTGGGTGGTGGTGGGCGGGAGCATGCGCTCGCGCTCGGGCTGGCTGGCGACTCGGGGGTTTCCGCGGTTGTTGCGGCGCCTGGTAATCCGGGGATCGCCTCGGTGGCTGAGCTGCGTGCGGTGAGCGCCTCAGATCCGGCGGCGGTGGCGGCGTTAGCCGTGGAGACCGCCGCTGACCTGGTGGTGATCGGGCCCGAGGCGCCGCTGGTCGCCGGGGTCGCCGATGCGGTGCGCGCGAAGGGCATCGCCGTGTTCGGTCCATCCGGTGCTGCCGCGCAGTTGGAGGGCTCCAAGGCGTTCGCCAAGGACGTGATGACCGCCGCCGGCGTGCCGACCGCCCAGGCGTACGTCTGCACGGACGAGGCGAGCACCGCTCGGGCGCTGGACGAGTTCGGCGCGCCGTACGTGGTGAAGGACGATGGGCTCGCCGCCGGCAAGGGCGTGGTGGTGACCGACGACCGGGCCGCCGCGTTGGCGCACGCGAACGAGTGTGGACGTGTCGTGGTCGAGGAGTTCCTCGACGGCCCGGAGGTCAGCCTCTTCGTGGTCACCGACGGCGAGGCGGCGCTGCCGCTGGTGCCGGCACAGGACTTCAAGCGGCTCGGTGACGGCGACACCGGGCCGAACACCGGTGGCATGGGGGCGTACGCGCCGCTGGCCTGGGCCCCGTCCGGGCTGGTCGACGACGTGATGCGCGACGTGGTCCACCCGACGCTCGCGGAGATGCGTCGCCGGGGCACCCCGTTCGCCGGCCTGCTCTACGTCGGGCTCGCGATCACCGCCGCCGGCCCTCGGGTGATCGAGTTCAACGCGCGCTTCGGTGACCCGGAGACCCAGGTGGTGCTCGCGCTGCTGGAGACCCCGCTGGGTGGGCTGCTGCACGCGGCGGCCACCGGCTCGTTGGCCGAGCACCCGCCGCTGCGGTGGCGCGACGGTAGCGCCGTGACGGTGGTGCTCGCCTCGGCGGGTTATCCGGCGGCGCCGCGCACCGGCGACGTGATCACCGGTGCGGACCGTCCGGGCATCATCCACGCGGGCACCGCCCGCCGGGCCAGCGACGGCGCGTTGGTCTCCGCTGGCGGTCGGGTCCTCTGCGGTACGGCCACCGGCGCCGACCTGGCCGCCGCGCGGGACGCCGCATACGCGCTGGTGGACGGGGTGGAGTTGGCCGGCTCGCAGCATCGCACCGACATCGCCGCCGCCGCGATCGAGAACCGGATCACGATCCCCAGCTGAGTCCCCGTGTCGGCGGGCTGGGTTTCGACCGCGAACGTCGGCGGTGTGGGTCGGGCTGATGGAGCCCTACCCGGTTCCGGGCCACCCTTGCAGGTCGTCCATGATCGCGTAGCTCGATGCCCTGATCCGGGCGGGCGGAGCGGATCGCCGTGGGCGCGGTCGGCGGGTTCGCCACGCTCCGGTCCCGCCGAACGGCACCCTGAAGGGCCGCACCCGGGCACGTTCTGTCTCCACCACGGCCGGACGGCCGCCGACAGTCCAGCCGGCGTGCCGATCCGTCGCCTGGCCGAGTGGCCCGGTCGGTCGGGTCGCGTGTCGGTGCGGGCAGGAGTTGCGCCAGTCCGGTGAGGTTGTCGCCCCCCGCGGGGCAACCCGGCGTTGCTCTGGCCACGACTTAGCGGTGTCGGAGGCAGAGCGACGCGAGGAGTGGAGATGCGGGTTTGCGGACGATCGCCGTGCTGTTGGTGGCCGGTGGGAGGACAGGTCCGAGGATGCCGCTGAGCCGGACATCGGCCGAGCGGGCCGCGGCCGATGCCGAGTACACCGAGTGCGTTCGGGTTGGTCTGCCGCAGTGGCGGCGGACGGCGTACCTGATGAGCGGTGACTGGCACCAGGGCGACGACATCGTGCAGCGGGTGCTCACCGAGCTGTACCGCAACTGGTCCCGGGCACGGCGGGCCGGCAACCTGAACGCACTGGTGCGGACGATGCTGATGCGACGGTTGATCGACGAGCGGCGACGCGGCTGGGCGCGGGTGCGGCTCACCGACCTGCTACCGGAGCGGCCCGCACCGACCGCCCCGGACGCCGCTGAACGGCTCGATCTGGTGGCGGCGCTGCGCCAGGTCGCGCCTCGGCAGCGCGCTGTCCTGGTGCTGCGGTTCTTTCAGGACCTGACGGTGGAGGAGACGGCGCAGGCGCTCGGCTGCGCGCCGGGCACCGTCAAGAGCCAGACCGCCAAGGGGCTGGCGACGCTGCGAGGCCTGCTCGCCCCCGCCCGAGATGACGTGCCGACCACCATGCAGACCGGCATGGCGAGTGGTACGCCGACCAGTGTGTTGGCCCACGGAGGTTGACGATGATGGATGACACGGATGTGGCGCGGTTGATGCGCGCCGAGGTCGAGGCGGCCGAGACACCGTCGGTCGTTGTGAACATCGAACGGGCGATGACCGTCGGGCGGCGGCAGCGCTGGTACGCACGGGGCGCGGGTGCCGCGCTGGCGGTGGTCGCGGTTGCCGTCGGCGCGGTCACGGTGCCGGGCCTGGTCGCGCCGGACGGGTCGTCGCCGCCGTCGCTGGAGATGGTCGGTGCGCTGGCGCCGTTGGAGCCGTACACCGGGGAGGTGCCGTCACCCGACACGTCCCGGATCCCGGCCGCGTTGGAGACGATCGATCCGACCGTTCAGTACGTTCGGTTCGGTTGGTTGCCGTCGGGTCTGGACAGCTTGCAGTACCAGTCGGGTCTGCTGCTGAGCGGGCCGGGTGTCGTCCTGATCGCGCACGCCGCCGACTCGCCGAACCCCAACTGGGCAGGGGTTGCGGTCAGTCTCCACCCGCAGGGGGTGACGCCGCCCGCGCCGCAGGTCATGGGCATCGACCAACGGGCACCCACCCTGAGCACGGCGCCCGCGCCAGATGTGCGGGGCACATCGGCGACCTTCATCCAGTACGACGTCGACGGCACTGACCGGCTCTCCCTCCGATGGCAGTACGCCCCGGACGGCTGGGCCGCTGTCGATGTCTCACCCTGGGTGGCGGGGCAGGATGCCCGCGAGATCGCCCTGCACGTGGCGCAGAGGCTCAGGTTCGGTACGACCGAGCTGGTGCGGATGCCGGCCCAGGTGAAGGGGGTGCCGCAGAAGGTGCGGCCGATCCAGACCGACGTCTCCGGGCCGCTTACCCCGGACGGCTGGCGGTGGTATGCCGGCGTCACGTACAGCGCCGAACCCTCCACGGCGGATCCCGGTAGGCAGCGGGCGAAGACGGTGGACGTCGGCTTCTTTCCGTACGTCGAGATGACCGACAAGGTTCGGGCCGAGTTGAAAGGTAAGGAATTCTTCCGGCCGCCGAACACCACAGTCGACGGTCATCAGGCGTCCTTCTCCGCTGCCGCTGATCCGAGTTCGTCGGAGACGCTGGAGGTGCTCGACGTACGGGGGATGGTGGTCAAGATCGACGCACACAGTGGAACGCTCGATGAGCAGGGCACGAAGGGCTTGTTCCAGCGCCTCGACCTCGCCGAGGCCAAGCCGGACTGGCGGCCTTCGCTGACGGTCGACTGACGGGGGCGGTAACCGCCCCGGAACTCGTCGGCTTTCGCTGACGGTTTCGGGGCGGTCAGCCGTAGTAGCGGCGTAGCTCCCGGCTGAGCACCTTGCCGGTGGCGTTCCGGGGCAGGTACTTCACGAAGATCACGTCTCGGGGGACGGAGAATCGGGCCAGGTAGTGCCGGACGTACTCGCGTACCGCCTCGGGGTCGAGCGTCTCGTTGGGGTGCAGGGCGAGGAACGCGGACAGTCGCTGGCCGTACTCGGGGTCGGGCACGCCGATCACGGCCGCTTCGCGGACCTGTGGCAGTTGGGCGAGCAGATCCTCCACCTCGGACGGGAAGACGTTCTCACCACCGGAGACGATCATGTCGTCGGCCCGGCCGTCGACGAAGAGCAGCCCGTCGGGGTTGAGTCGGCCGAGGTCACCGGTGTCGAGCAGCCCGTCGCGGGTCTCCCGGTTGGCACCTGAGGTGTACCCCTCAAAGAGCATCTCGTTGCCGACGAAGATCCGCCCGACCTGTCCGTTCGCGACCGGCTGGCCGTTGTCGTCGAGCAACTCCAGCCGGGTTCCGTGTGGTGGTCGGCCTGCCGTCGTGGGTGCCTCGCGCAGATCCTGGGGACCGGCGATGGAGGCCCAGGAGACCTCGGTGGAGCCGTAGAGGTTGTAGAGGACGTCTCCGTAGACGTCCATGAACTTCGGGGCGAGCCCACCAGGCAGCGCCGAACCGCTGACGGCGACGACCTTGAGTGGCGGGCGCGGGTCTGGCGCGGGCACCTCCAGCAGTCGCTGCACCATCACGGGTACGGCGAAGAGCGCGTCGCACCGGTGTTGGTGCAGCGCGGTGAGCGTGGCGGCCGGGTCGAAGCGGCGCTGCAGCACGATGGTGGCCCGTAGCGCGAAACAGACCTGGAGGGCGGCGAAGCCCCAGGTGTGGAAGATCGGCGCCGTGATCATTACCCGGTCGCGGGTGTGCAGCGGGATGCGATCGATGATGGACACCAGCGGGCCGAAACCGCTGGGCGTGGGTCGTCGGGCGCCCTTGGGTGCCCCGGTGGTGCCCGAGGTGAGCACGATGATCCTGCCGTCGCGCTCCGGAGGGTGCAGCTCGCCCGGGAGGGCCCCGGCGACCAACTCCTCGCGGGCGCGTTCGTCGAGGCGGGGCAGTTCGGCGGGGAGGCCGAGGACCCGCTCGGCGAACTCGTCGTCGTGGACCAGCAGCCGGAGTTGCTGCTCCTCGGCGACGGTGACCAGTTGGGCGGTGGAGAGCCCGGTGTTGACCAGGACCGCGTCCACACCCAGCAGGTTGGCTGCGACGATCGTCTCGATCAGCCCGTGGTGGTTGCGGCAGAGCACGCCGATCCGGTCGCCGGCCTGTACGCCGAGCCCGGCCCGCATCGACCGGGCCATCCGTTCGGCCCGGTCGAGGAGGTCCTGGTAGGTCAGCTCGGTGCCGTCCTCGTCGATGACCGCCAGCCGGCCAGGGTCGCGGGCGGCTGCCTGGCGTAGTTCGCCGGCCAGGCTCCACCCCCAGGTGCGCAACGCGTTGAGCTGAGAGGTGATCCGGATCGGGCTGCCCGGCATGAGCAGCCCGCGACGAGTCAGCGTGGCGACGAAGAACGGCAGGTCCATGCCGCAGACCTCCTACGGGCGGTGCGCGGACGGGCGACTGGTTCCCCCGTCCATCAGGGCTTCTTTCCTTGATCATGCACTGGGCGCTGCGGAAGGCCCAGTCCGCGTCGGCGTGGGGTGACGAAGACGGCACAGATCGTGGATTCCGGCTGCGGTGCGCGGCGGCGTGCGGCGCGGCCGGCCGGAGCAGGGACCGCCCGCCCCCGGGCCGGCCGGCCGTTGGGCACCCCCGAGCCGCAGGGCGCCGGTCGGTCAGCGGATCTGCATCCCGGAGATCGCCCGGGAGATGACCAGTCGTTGGATTTCCGAGGTGCCCTCGAAGATGGTGTAGATCTTGGCGTCCCGGTACCAACGCTCGACCGGGTGGTCACGCAGGAAGCCGGCTCCGCCGAGCAGTTGCACGGCCTTCTCGGTGACCGACACGGCCACCTCGCCGGCCTTGAGCTTGGACATCGATCCTTCGCCAGCTGTGAACGGGCGGTTGTTGCGGCCCATCCACGAGGCCCGCCAGACCAGCAGCCGCGCCGCGTCGATCTCCATCCGCATGTCGGCCAGCGCGAACGCGACCGCCTGGTTCTCGATGATCGGGCGTCCGAACTGGACCCGGTCCTTCGCGTAGTCGAGCGCGTACTCGTAGGCGGCCCGGGCCACGCCGAGCGCCTGGGCGCCGACTGTGGGTCGGGACAGCTCGAAGGTGCGCATCGCGGCCTGCCCGGTGGCCCGCTGACCGGAGCGGGCCCGGTCCAGGCGTTCCAGCAGGGCGTCCCGTCCGCCGAGCAGGCAGCGGCCGGGTACGCGTACCCCGTCGAGGAAGACGTCGGCGGTGTGCGACGCGCGGAGGCCGAGTTTGCGCAGCTTGCGGGTGGCGGCCAGGCCGGGGGTGCCCGGCGGTACGACGAACGCCGCCTGACCCCGGGAGCCGAGCGCGGGGTCGACGGAGGCGGTGACCACGTGCACTCCGGCGATTCCGCCGTTCGTGGCGTACGCCTTCTGACCGGTGAGCACCCACTCGTCGGTGGCCTCGTCGTAGACGGCCCGGGTGCGCATCGCGCCGACGTCGGAGCCGGCTTCCGGCTCGCTGGTGCAGAAGGCGGCGACGGCCGGCGAGTCGACGTCGCCGAAGCACTGCGGCACCCATTCGACCATCTGGTCCGGGGTGCCGGCGCCGTAGATGGCGGCGACGGCGAGTGAGGTGCCGAAGATGCTCATGCCGATGCCGGCGTCACCCCAGAAGAGTTCCTCGCTGGCGATCGGCAGGGAGAGCCCGGTCGGGTCGGCCCAGCAGGTGGCGAGGAACTCGAAGCCGTAGAGGCCGACCTTGGCGGCTTCCTGGATCACCGGCCACGGGGTGTCCTCGCGCTCGTCCCACTCGGCGGCGGCCGGGCGCACGACCTCGGCGGCGAAGCCGTGCACCCAGTCGCGTAGATCCCGCTGTTCCTCGTTCAGGTCGAGCGAGAACTCAGCCATGTCAGGCCTTGGGGATGTCGAACAGGTTGGCGATGTTGGCGGCGAGGCCCAGGTCGCCCTTCGCCTTCAACTTGCCGGTCATGAACATCATCACCGGGTTGGCGCCACCGGAGACGATCTTCAGGAACTCGACCGGGCCCATGGTGAGGCTCAGCTTCGGGTCGTGCTGCGGGGTCTGGTTCACGACGCAGGTGCCGTCGGCGATGGCCACCTCGTAGGTGTCGCTGCCGCCGTCGGGACGACCGGTGATGATCCAGTGGATGACCGCGTTGGTGGAACCGGCCCGGTCCGCGCGGAACAGCGACGGCATCCGACCGAACACCTCGCCGAGGACCTTGTCCCGCATGTCACCGGACATCACCTGGGCGATCTTGTCGTCCGGGGTGGACTTGACCAGCTGGGCGAACTCCTTGGGGCCGACATTCGCGAAGGTGGCCGGGTCGAAGTCAGTCATCAGGTGCGCCTTCCGGAAGATTGGCTACTCGCGCGTAACCCTACGCACGAGTAGGTATGCTCGCAAGGTGTCCAGCGTCCCCGCCTTCAAGCGCCTGCCTCGCGCCGTCCGCGAGCAGCAGATGCTCGACGCGGCCGTCAAGGTCTTCTCCCGACGTGGCTTCCACGCCGCCAGCATGGACGAGATCGCCGAGGACGCCGGCATCTCCAAACCCATGGTGTACGCGTACCTCGGCACCAAGGAGGAGCTCTTCGTCGCCTGTCTGCACCGGGAGGGCACCCGGATGATGCAGGCCATCGCCGGGGCGGCGGCTCCCGACCTGCCGGCCGACGAGCGGCTCTGGCGCGGGCTGCGGGCGTTCTTCGGCTTCGTGGGCGCGCACCGCGACGGCTGGGCGGTGCTCTACCGGCAGGCCCGGGGTGAGCAGCCGTTCGCCGGCGAGTTGGCCACCATGCGGGCCCGGCTGGTCGAGGTGGTCGCCGGGATGCTCGACCACGCCCTGCGCGCCGAGGGCCGGGAGATCGCCGCCGTCGACCTGGAGGTCGTCGCGTACGCCCTGGTCGGCGCGACCGAGTCGCTTGCCGACTGGCTCGCGGACCACCCGGAGGCCGACCCGGAGAAGACCGCCACCCGAATGATGAACGTGGCCTGGCTCGGTGCCGCCCAACTGCTGCACGGCGTCGTCTGGCGCCCGGCCGCCGACTGACCCCCCCGGAGGTCAGCGCCCGGCCGCCGACTGACCGCCCCGAGGTCAGCGCCCGGCCCCGGCAGCCCCCGAGGTCAGCGCACCGGCACCCGGCGCACAGGTTCGGTCGCCGACGCCGACCCCGCGGATCGGCGACGCCGGCCCAGCCAGCGAACCACCTCGACGATGGTGGTCACGCCCAGGGCGAGGCTCAGACCAAGCAGGAGACCGCGCAGCGGGTCCTGCTCGAAGGCCATTCCGCCGAGGTAGCCCACCAGCCCGGAGTAGAGACCCCACGAGCCGGCGGCGAGGGCGTCGAAGGCCAGGAACCGCCGTCGGGGATAGCGCACAGCGCCCATGGTGAGGGTGACCGCCGTCCGGCCGCCCGGCACATAACGGGCCACGGTGAGGATGAGGCCGCCCCGGGTGGCGATCCCTCGACGGGCCCACTCGATGGCGGCCCTGCGCCGGCCCTCGGCTGGCAGCCGGTCGAGTAGGCGGGTGCCACCGCCCCGACCGATGGCGTACGAGATGTGATCGCCGATCAGCGCCCCGCTCGCGGCCACCAGGATCACCGCAGGAAGGTACGGCGCACCGGAGGCCGCGAACACCCCTGCGGTGATCACCGCCGTCTCGCTCGGTACCACCGGGAAGAAGCCGTCGAGCACCGCGATCGCGAAGATCGCCAGGTACACCCAGGGCGAGGACATCGTGTCGTGCAGCAGGTCGAGCAGATCCATGATCCTGATGCTGGTCGGGGCGGCGGCTCCCGACATCGGCCAGTGGTCAGGTGGGCGGCACTACTTAGGTAGCGGCCGGCCCGGACTGCGTATAGGGGTCATCCCCCACCTCACCCGGGTACGGCGTTGCGGGGCGACCCGATCCGTCGGCTGCGCTCTAGGCTCGCTGCGTGGCCTCCAGCGCCGTCGCCCCCCGGCGGGTCGTCCATCGGTACGCCCCGCTGCTGCTCGCCGTCCTGGTCGCCGTGGCCGTGTGGGCCAGCGCGACCGGTGACATCGGGGTCCGCTCGCCGCTGCCGAGCGCTGTCGTGCTGCTGATCGCACTGGGCTCGGCGTGGGCCGCCGCCACGATCCGGTCCCGCCGCTGGCCGTTGTTCCTGGCCGCGGCGGTCGGCTGGTTGGTGCTCGCCGCGGCGGCGGCCGGGGTGCTGGCCTCGTACCAGGCGGGTCTGCGGTTGCGCGGTCGCCAACTCGCCGGCTACCTCGCCGGTGTGGCAGTGGTGCTGACCGGCGGGGTGCTGGTCGGGCTGGCAGTGGGTGGCGTACGCCGGATCACCACCGCCAGCACCGGCAACGTGCTGCTCCTCGCCGCCTGCCTGGTGGGGCTTCCGTTGGTCTTCGGTCTCTGGGTGCGGGCCCGTCAGGACACGCTCGCCGCTCTGCGGGACCGGGCCGAGCGGCTGGAACGCGAGCAGGAGGCCCGCGCCGACCGGATCCGGGCCGAGGAACGGACCCGGATCGCCCGGGAGATGCACGACGTGGTGGCACACCGGGTCTCGTTGATGGTGGTGCATGCCGGGGCGCTGGAGGTGACAGCCGTCGACCCGGCGACCGTCGAGGCCGCCGCGCTGATCCGGACCACCGGCCGGCAGGCGCTCACCGACCTGCGCGAGGTGCTGGGTGTGCTGCGCCAGGCCGACCCGGCCGTGACGCCGGAGCGGGGGCTCGACACGTTGGACGAGTTGATCGGGGAGTCCCGCGCCGCCGGTCTGCGGGTGTCCCGGCAGGACGAAGGTGTGCCGACGGCACTTCCGGCGACGCTGGGCCGTACCGCGTACCGGGTGGTCCGCGAGGCGTTGACCAACGTGCGTAAGCACGCGGCCGACGCCGAGACGACTGTCTGCCTGCGCTACCTGCCCGACGGGCTGGAGGTGCTGATCCGCAACGGCCCGTCCGAGGGCGGGTCGGGGCTGCCGGGTGCCGGGCAGGGTCTGCTCGGGCTGCGTGAGCGGGTGGAGCTGCTCGGCGGCCGGTTGGAGGCAGCTCCCGTGGACGGCGGCTTCCTGGTCCGGGCCCTGATCCCGCTGGCGGGTGCGGCGTGATCCGGGTGGTGGTGGTCGACGACGAGCAGCTTGTTCGGGCCGGGCTGCGGCTGATCCTTGAGGCGGCGGAGGACATCACTGTCGTCGGTGAGGCGGCTGACGGCGCCGGCGCGCTGGATCAGGCCCAGCGGTTACGCCCCGACGTGGTACTGCTCGACGTGCGGATGCCGGGCGTCGACGGGCTGACCGTCGCGCCCGCGGTGGTCGCCGTCGGCCCGAAGGTGATCATGTTGACCACCTTCGACCTCGACGAGTACGTGCACCGGGCGCTGCGGGCCGGCGCTGTCGGCTTCCTGCTCAAGGACACCCCGCCCCGCGAGTTGGCCGCCGCCGTTCGGACGGTGGCCGCCGGCAACGCGATGCTCGCCCCGACCGTGACCCGGCGTCTGATCAGCTCGTTCGCCGAGCGTGGTCCGGCCCGCCGGGACGCGGCCCGTGAGCGGCTCGCACCGCTGACCGGGCGGGAGCTGGCGATCGTCCGGGAGGTGGCGCGCGGGCACGGCAACGCGGAGATCGCCCGGCGGCTGACGATGAGCGAGGCCACCGTCAAGGCACACGTCAGCCGGGCGCTGGCGAAACTCCACGCGGGCAACCGGGTGCAGTTGGCCATCCTGGTGTACGACGCCGACCTGCTGTGACGAATGTCAGGTCGAGCCGGCCCGGTCGGTGGTGGCGGCGGCGCGGCGGCGGGCCCGGTGGCGCAGCCAACGGACGCCCTCGATGCCCAGCGTGACGATCACCGACAGGCCGATCCCGGCGAGGACACCCTTGACGGGGTGCCGTTCGAAGGCCAGCCCACCGAAGTAGCCGAGCAGCCCGCAGTACAGGGCCCAGGTGACCGCCGCTATCGCGTCGTACAGCAGGAACGACCGGCGGGGATAGCGCACCGCGCCCATGGTGAGGGTGACGGCGGTCCGCCCGCCCGGCAGATACCGGGAGGTGGTCAGGATCAGCCCGCCGCGCCGGTTCAGCGCGCGCCGGGCCCACTCCGAGCTGGCTCGTCGGCGGCTGCCGTCGGGAAACCCGGCGAGGCGTCTCGCGCCGCCACCGCGCCCGATGGCGTACGAGACGTGGTCACCGGCGCAGGCGCCCACCGCAGCGGCGGCGACAACCGCCGCCAGCTTGGGATTTCCGCTGGTGGAGAGCACGGCGGCGGTGATGACGGCCGCCTCGCCGGGTACGGCCGGGAAGAACGCGTCGACCGCCGTGAGCCCGAAGATCAGCAGGTACACCCACGGTGAGGTGACCAGCTGTCGGAGCAGGTCGAGCGCGGAATCCATGCCCCCATGCTCGCCGGGTGCGACCCGCCCGGTGGCCGAAGCCGCGGGATAACCCCACCTCTCCCCGCGCCGATCTTGCACTTTGGGTCCGCACCAATCCCTGCAAAAGCCGCAGAACAACAACCGAAAGTGCAAGATCGACGGGTTGCGGCGGGGTGGGGCCCGGTGGGGTGGGTCAGGCTGAGTGGATCAGGGCTGGCGGGGTGAGCAGCGGGCCGTGTGAGGTCTTGTCGTCGGCGGTGGGGCCTTGCGAGGTCAGCACCACAGGTACGTCCAACTCTGTGCTCACCGCCTGTGCCCAGTCCGTCGGCGGTTCGTCGTACACCGGGCGGGAGCGCAGCAGGCGGGCGGTGAGCGCGGCCTGCCGGTCCAGGTCACCGGGCGGGCCCGGGGTGAGCCGGTCGGTGGTGTCGTAGCGGCGGCAGATCCGCAGGTCGGGGCCGGCCAGGTCGAGGTGGGTCACTGCCAGGCCGTCGACGCCGCCGGCCGCGGCGAGGGCGTACCGGTGGGCGACCGCGTCGAAGTGGCCGAACCGGAACCGGCCCTGCCACGGGTTCGTGGCGTTGTGCCGGTCGGTGAACGGCAGGCTCGGGTCCTCGGTCACCAACGGACCGTGCCCGTGCCGGGTGGTGACCACCCGGAGCACCCCGATCCGGGTCACGTCGCCGGGCCGGCCCGCCTCGGCGAGGAGGCTGTCGACGTTGGCGAACGTGGTGGTGCTCCACGTCGTGTACGGGTGGAAGCCGTGCCACTCGTCGAGCAACACCCCCTGCGCACCCTCGAAGACGCAGGCCCCGGTGCGCAGCGCCTCGGCGAGCCAACTGCCGTCGACGATGGCGACCCGGTCGGCGAACCCGGTGTACGCGGGCAGGCAGTCCTCGACCGGTGGCGCGTCCAGCGGGCCCAGCTCGGCGGTCAGCCGGTCCCGCAGGATGGTCAGCCTGCGGCGCAGCAGTGCCGGGCTGTGGCAGTCGGCAACCCGGGGCGCGTCGTCGGGGTGGGCGAGACCGTACGCGACGGCCTCGCCCACCCCCAGCCCGCAGGAGCCGTGCCGGTCGGCTCCCCGGGCGATCTCGCGGGCCCGGTTGGCGGCCCGGTGGTACGGGGTGGCGAGCAGCGCGTCCCCGTCGACTGTCAGCCGGTCGAGCGCGTCGGGCACCCCGACAGTGGCGAGGTGGTCGGCCTCGGCGGCCAACGCCAGCGGGTCCACCACCACGTGCCGGGACAGGTGCGTACGCACCCCGGGGTGGAAGGTGCCGGCGCCGAACTGTGCGAACGTGTGGTGCCGCCCGTCGCGCAGCACGACGTTGTGTGCCGCCTGCGCGCCCCCGTTGAAGCGGACCACGGTGTGCACGGGACGGGTGGCGCAGAGCCAGTCCACGACGGTGCCCTTGCCGGCGTCGCCGTAGCCGAGGTCGACCACCGCCACGTGGTTCACAGCCGGGTCACCCCGCTGGCCGTGTCGGTGAACGTCGGCAGCGTCGACACCTCGGCCCGCCGTCCCCGGCCGAGGCGGGCCAGCGCCTTCGACACGGTCCCGGTGGCGCCGGAGCCGGCACGGTCCAGGTCGCGTAGGCCCTCGTCCAGGTTGATGGCCTGTTCGCCGAGGCCGATGGTGAGCGCGATGGTCTCGCAGACCGCGTCGAGGTCGTCGAGCACCACGGCGTTCTGCCCGAACAGGTCCCGCCAGAAGTCGAGCACCTTCGCGTTGCCGGCGTAGTGGCTGCCGGCGGGGAGTAGGTAGTAGGTGTCCCAGCGGCGGGTCACCTCGTCGACCACCTGCCGCAGCGGCACGTCCTCGGAGAGGTCGTCCCCGATCAGGCCGGCCACCTCCCGGGCCTTCACCCGCTGGTACGCCAGCTCGTCGCCGATGATGAACAGGTAGCCGCGTCGGCCGCGCTTCTCCCAGTTGTCGGTGACGGTGTGCCGGGCCATGAAGTACATGGCCAGTTCGTACGACTCGCTCATCTGTCCGCCGCCACCGCCTTCGAGGACGATCCGGCCGAGGTCGTCGTCCATCCGGTTGTCCGACTCGAACTGGCCCACCTGCAACGGCACCCGGTCGCAGGTGGCGTCGCCGATGGCACCGAACATGATCTGCGGGTCGCTGGCGTAGCCCTGCCGTTGCAGCAGCCCGAGCAGTTGCGGCAGCTTGGTCTGCAGGACCCGTGGCACCGTGCGCATCGAGCCGGTCACGTCGAAGAGCACCGCGACGGGGGTCGACCGGGGGTGCTCGGCGGAGTCGCGGCTCTCGCGGGTCGCGTCCCTGGGGCCGAGCGCGGGGTGCACAGTGCGCGCCCCGCTGTCGCTGTAGGAGAAGGCGCTCCTTCCGGTGGACCGGCGGTAGCGGTCGGCGGCGTCGTACACGTCGGTGGACCAGATTCCACTGCCCATGACAGCTCCTTAGGGGGTGAGGGTGAAGGGTCGGAAGGTGCGTGGCCCGTAGAGCCGGTCCAGCACCTGGTCGAGCTCGCGCAGCAGGCGCCAGGCGTCGTCGGGCCGGGCGTCCAGGGACCGCTGCCGGCAGCCCTGCGCGAAGGTGTGCAGCTCGCGGGGTGCGCGCGGCCCCATCAGCCAGCTCATGCAGTGGCTGGCCATCGCGATGTCGGTGCCCGGGCCGCACCGCTGCTTCTTGATGACTTCCTCCGGGTCCCAGCCGTGGCCGGGTACGACCGCCGGGATCGTGCTCCCGACGGCAGCGGAGAAACACCAGTCGATCAGCACCACGCCGTGGGCGTCCGGCTCGATCAGCACGTGTCGGGGCACTACCGCGCCGTGCACCACGCCCGCCCGGTGGGCCAGGCCGAGCACCACCAGCAGACGCCGCCACATCCAGGCGACATCCCGGGCGTCCAGCCCGTCGGGGTACGCGCGCCGCACCTCCTCAAGGTCGTGCAGGCCGGGTGCGGTGGCGAGCACGTTGATCCGCCGTTCCGCTCCGGTGCTGGCGTCGCGGTGCCTGAACTCGTCGACCAGCCGGGGCACGTACGGCAGGTAGCGCGGGTCGCCGCGCTCGGCGATGGTGCGCAGGGCGTGCGCCTCGCGGGCCATCAGGTCGTTGTCGGTGGGCCGTCGGGGGAGCTTCAGCAGCCGGTCGTCGCCGACGTCGTAGAGGTCGGCCAGGTCACCCGAGTGGGCCGGCGCGCCGAGCCGGTAGTCGCCGAGGACTGTGGTCTGCCGTGCCTGCCACCGGGTGGTGACGTGGATGAACGCGTCGAGGGCTTCGGCGCGTACCGCCGGGTTGGTCGGCAGGCGGTCGGGGTGCAGGGCCGCTACCAGCTCGCGGTAGCGGTGGGCCGGCTGGTCGGCGCCGAACAGGTCCGCGTCGGTGCGGGCGGCCGCGACCAGGCGGATGGCCTCCGTGGCCCTCACCGCACCGTCTCCTCGCGCGCGGGGCGCAGCAGCGCCGGGTGCAGCAGGTGGGCGTCGCCGGCCCGGTAGAGCCGGGCGCGCGGGCCGCCGCGGGCACCGCCGCGCTCGGTGCTGGCACCGGTGCTCTCCACGAAGCCCGGCACGGAGAGCACCTTGCGGTGGAAGTTGCCGGCGTGCAGCGGGTGCCCCCAGACCGTCTCGTAGACGGCGCGCAGTTCGCTGATCGTGAACTCGGCGGCGAGGAAGCGGGTGGCGAGCGGGGTGTACTCCAGCTTGGAGCGGGCCCGTTCCAACGCGTCGTCGATGATCCGGCCGTGGTCGAAGGCGAGCTGTCGGCTGGTCAACGCGGTCACCGGGAGCCAGATCGCATCGTCGGCGTCGCTGCCGGCGGCCGGGTCCGGCAGGTCGGGGGCGAACGCGAGGTGGGCGATCGAGACGACCCGCATGCGCGGGTCACGGTCGGGAGCGCCGTAGCTGCCCAACTGCTCCAGGTGTACGCGGCGCAGCGCCTCGCCGCCGAGCCCGGTCTCCTCGGCCAGCTCCCGTCGGGCGCCAGCGGTCAGGTCCTCGTCGGGGAGGACGAAGCCTCCGGGCAGCGCCCAGTGCCCCGCGAAGGGTGCCTCGCCCCGCCGGATCAGCAGCAGGTGCAGTGCGCCGTCGCGGATGGTCAGCGCCACCACGTCGACTGTCACCGCGACCGACGGATAGGCCCGGGGGTCGTACGCGGCCAGGAACTCCTGCTCGTTCATCGCGTCTCTCTCACTCTGAGAACATCTCGCTGTGAGAACAACTTAGCGCAGAAGTGCGCGCCTGCCAAGGGCAGGACCAACTCAGCGCACGAGACGGTGCGGTGCGCTCAGCGCGCGGTGCGGTGCTGTGCGCTCAGCGCACGAAGCCCGTCAGGTGGGGTCGGCCCCGGGAGTCGTGCAGGGCGAACCCGCCATCCGGCAGGAGCGCGAAGCTCACGGTGCTCGGCAGCGGCACGGGCAGCTTGAAGGCGACCTCGACGGTGTACACGTCCGGCAGCCGGGCCTCCAGCGCGGCCAGGCAGCGCGCCTTGCTCCACATGCCGTGCACGATCGGCCGGCGGAAGCCGAACAGCCGCGCACCGAGTCGGGAGGTGTGGATCGGGTTGTGGTCGCCGGAGACCCGTGCGTACTCCGTACCGACGCGCGGTTCCACCCGCCAGCGGGCGGTGGCCGTCGGCGCGGCAGGCCGCTCGCCGGGCTCACGTCCGCCCGGCTTGCGCTCCCGACCGAGGTACGTCGAGACGCCGCGCCACACCTCGGTCCCGTCGACGGAGCCGACCAGCACCATGTCCACCTGCCGCCCCCGGTCGTGGGGGCGCAGGTTCTCCGCGTACGTGGTGAAGTCGAGGGTCTCGTCGGCGGTGATCGGGCGGTGCGTGGTGATCCGGTTGTCGACGTGCACCAGGCCGATCAGCGGGAGGGGGAAGTCCGGCGCGGTCATCAGGCGCACTGCCAGTGGAAAGCCCATGACGTGGGGAAACGTCGCGGGCAGCCGATCGGTGAGCCGGAACCCGCAGACCCGGTCGTAGTCGGCCAGCCGCGCCCGGTCGACGCTCACCCCGCCCACTGTCAACTCGACAGCCGGCAGGTCGGGCCCGCGCCGCCCACCCCCGAGGCCCGGTAGCGCGCCGAGCAACGCCCGTCGGTGCAGCGCCCCGACCGCCGGCATCCTGGGCAGCTCGACCAGGCTGCGGCCGCCCCTCTCCGGCCCCGCGCCCATCACGCCCCCAGCAGGCTCTGGCCGCAGACCCGGACCACGTTTCCGCTGACCGCGCCGCTGGCTGGCCAGGCCAGCCAGCCGATCGTCTCGGCCACGTCCACCGGCAACCCGCCCTGGGCCAGGCTGTTCATCCGCCGCCCCGCCTCGCGGACCACCAGCGGGATGCGCGCGGTCAGCCGGGTCTCGATGAAGCCGGGGGCCACCGCGTTGACGCTGATCCCGTGCTGCCGCAGGGCCGGCGCGAGTGAGTCGACCAGCCCGATCACGCCGGCCTTGCTGGTGGCGTAGTTCGTCTGCCCCCGGTTGCCGGCGATCCCAGCGATCGACGAGACCGAGATGATCCGCCCGCCGGCCGGGATCAGCTCCCGCGCCAGCAGTACGTCGTTGATCCGCTCCTGGCTGGAGAGGTTGACGTCGATCACCTGGTCCCACCGGTCGGCGTCCATCCTGCCGAGCGTCTTGTCCCGGGTGATCCCGGCGTTGTGCACCACCACGTCGACCCGGCCGTGCCGGCTGGCCAGGTGCTCGGCGAGTCGGGTCGGCGCGTCCGGCGCGGTCAGGTCGAGTTGGACGGCGGTGCCACCGATGTCGTTCGCCACCGCGGCGAGCGCGTCACCGGCGGCCGGGATGTCCAGGGCCACCACCTTCGCGCCGTCGCGGGAGAGCACCCTCGCCAGCGCTGCGCCGATGCCCCGTGCGGCGCCGGTGACCAGCACGACCTGCCCGTCCAGCGGGCGGTCCCAGTCGGCGGGGCCGCTCGCCGCGCCGGGGCCGACCCGGATGACCTGCCCCGACACGTACGCGGACCGGCCGGACAGCAGGAACCGGAGAGTCGACTCGAGGCTCGTGATGGTGCCAGCCGAGTGGACCGGGTCGTCCGACGCGTCACCGCTCACGTAGACGAGTTGCGCGGTGGTACCCCGGCCGAACTCCTTGCCGATGCTGCGGACCAGCCCTTCGAGGGCGCGTTGGGCGGTCGCCTCGCGGGGTGTCGGGCACTCCTGTGGCGAGGTGCCCAGCACGATCACCCGACCGCTGGGCAGCACGGCCCGGGCCTGCGGGTGAAAGAAGTCGTAGAGCTGGCGCAGGTCGGTCGAGTCGATGAGCCCGGTGGCGTCGAAGAGCAGTGCCCCGTACCGCTGCGGGTTGGCCCCGGCAGGGTCGGCCAGCTCGACCCCGGCGCTGGTGAGGATCTTGGCAACCGGCTCGGCGAGCCGGCCGCCGGTGGCCGCGCCGAGCAGGGCCGGGCCGGCCAGCAGCGGGTCGCCGGGGTGGTGCCGGCGCAGTCGGGGCGGGTCGGGCAGCCCGAGGCGCTTGACCAGCGCGCGGCCGGCGGCCGATTGGACGAAGCTCGCGTACCTGTCGGTCATGGGCGTAGCCTACTGGCGAGTAGGGTTTGAGCAACACATGTCGAGGAGGCGGATCGTGCAGAGCATCCGGCGGGTCGCGGTCATCGGGGGCAACCGCATCCCCTTCGCCCGCTCCAATTCCCGCTACGCGGACGCGTCGAACGCGGACCTGCTCGGCGCGGCGCTCGACGGCCTGATCGCCCGCTACGGGCTGGCCGGGCAGCGCATCGGCGAGGTGGTCACCGGGGCGGTGCTCAAGCACTCCCGCGACTTCAACCTCACCCGTGAGGTGGTCCTCGGCTCCCGACTCGACCCCCACACCCCGGCCTACGACATCCAGCAGGCCTGCGGCACCGGCCTGGAGGCGACCATCCTGGTCGCCAACAAGATCGCCCTCGGTCAGCTCGACGCGGGCATCGCCGGCGGTGTCGACACCACCTCCGACGCCCCGCTCGCCGTCAACGAGGAGATGCGCCGCACGCTGCTCAAGCTCAACTCGGCCCGTACGCTGGGCGAACGGCTCAAGATCGCGGCGAAGCTTCGCCCGTCCCAGCCGTTCAAGCCGGAGATCCCGCGCAACGCCGAGCCGCGTACCGGGCTGTCCATGGGCGACCACGCCGCCCGGACCGCAGTGCGCTGGCAGATCGACCGGCGCTCCCAGGACGAGTTGGCGCTGCGCTCACACCAGCGCCTCGCCGCCGCGTACGACAGGGGCTTCTTCGACGACCTGATGACGCCGTACCTGGGGCTCACCCGGGATGCGAACCTGCGCCCGGACAGCAGCCTGGAGAAGCTCGCCTCGCTGAAACCGGTCTTCGGCACCCGTGGCCCGGACGCCGAGCACGCCACCATGACTGCCGGCAACTCGTCACCCCTCACCGACGGCGCGTCCACTGTGCTGCTGGCCAGCGAGGAGTGGGCGGCGGCGCACCACCTGCCCGTGCTCGCCTGGTTCAGCTGGTCGGAGACGGCGGCGGTGGACTTCGTGCACGGCGACGAGGGGTTGCTGATGGCACCCGCGTACGCGGTGCCCCGGATGCTGGCCCGTGCCGGGCTGACGTTGCAGGACTTCGACTACTACGAAATTCACGAGGCGTTCGCGTCGCAGGTGCTGGCCACCCTCGCCGCCTGGGAGTCGCCGGAGTTCGCCAAGGACCGGCTCGGCCTGGACGCCCCGCTGGGCGCGATCGACACTGACCGGCTCAACGTCAACGGTTCGTCGCTGGCCGCCGGGCACCCGTTCGCCGCCACCGGCGGCCGGATCGTGGCGACCCTGGCCAAGCTGCTGGCCGAGCGGGGCAGCGGGCGTGGGCTGATCTCCATCTGCGCCGCCGGTGGTCAGGGCGTGACCGCCATCCTGGAGCGCTGAGCGGAGCGTGCACGGCGACGCCCGCCGGACCCGAGGGTCCCGGCGGGCGTCGATCGTGCGGTGGGGCTCAGCCGAGGGTGAACTTCTCCCAGGTGCTGATGGTTGGGCCGTTGGCGATCAGCGGCTTGGATCCTGCGCCGTCGGCGCTGACGTACTTGCTGTTGACAGCGGCCTTGAAGCTGACTGTGCCGTCGCTGCTGCGGACCATTGTGAACCGCTCCCAGGTGCTGGCGGTCGCCGCGCCCGCGATCAGCGGCTTGGCGCCTGCGCCGTCGGCGGACACGAAGCGGCTGTTGATGTGGGCGAAGAGGGTGACCTGCCCGTTGCCGAGATCCACCACGTCGAACCGCTCCCAGAGGCTGACCGCCGGGCCGTTGGCGATCAGTGGCTTGCTGCCCGCGCCGTCGGCGCTGACGTAGCGGCCGTTGACCCGCGCCTTCAACGTCCGGTTGGCGTCGGTGGCCTTGACCTGGTGGAACTTCTCCCAGGTGCCGATCGTCGGTCGGGTGGCGGCCAGCGGCACGGCGCCGCTGGGATCGGCGGTGACGTACAGGCCGTTGTCGGCCTTGAGGCTGACGCTGCCGTCGCTGTTCCGGTTGATGTTGAACCGCTCCGGAGCGTCCACGACCTGGCTCATGGCGTGCAGCGAGTCCGGGCCGCCGCTGTAGGTCCGGCTGACGTACCGCCCCGTGACGTAAGAGAAGAGTGCGACCTGGCCACCGCCTGCGTCGGTGAGGTCGAACTGCGTGGCGAGGCCGAACTCGGGCCTGCTCGGCACGAGACCGGTAGGCGTGCCGTACCCGTCGACGTAGCGGCGGTTGGCGAGAGCGAGGAGACCCACCGTCGCGGTCCGTCGCAGGACGCTGACCCGCTGGGTGCTGGTGTTCGTCCGACCGTCGGTTCCGGTCACCTCGACGCTGAGGCTGTAGGTGCCCGGTTTGGCGTACGTGTGCGAGGCCACCGGCGTGCTCTGGGTGACCCCGGACCCGTCACCGAACTCGAACCGGTAGGACTTGATCGGATGGAAGCCTGGCTTCGACGCGGAGGCGTCCAGCTTCACCGAGAGCGCTCCGAGATCGATGCTGACGCCGAACGACGCTGCCGGCGGCCTGATGGTCTCCACCGCGCCACGGTCGGCGTAGGTGGTCGGGCCGGCACCGGTGTTCGCCACGGCCGGGTCGTCCATGCGCGGGGTGCCGATGCGGTCGAGTGCCGGGAACCCGGGGGCCGCGGAGTTCGCCGAGTCGATGTCGTCTCGTGGTTGTCCCGTCTCCCGGTCGTGTGCGGCCTGCCCGGACGCGGCCCGGAAACCGGCGAGGCTCATCCGGGTGTTCAAGGCGTAAATCTGCGGGGAGTCGCTGTAGTAGTGGTGGGCGTTGTTGTAGTCGACCTTGGTCTTTCCGACGGCCCCGCCGTAGACCCCGATCTCGACACCGTCGAGAAAGGCCGGGTCGCAGTAGCCCTGGCTGAAGAAGCCGTTCGTGGTGAGAACGTTGTTCTGCACGGAGACGCCGGGCGAAGTTCCGTCGACCCGGATCCCGTCGCGGCAGCGGTTGCGGATCGTGTTGTTGGTGATCGCCGTGTTGGCGGCACCGTTGTTGTGCACGCCGTGGCCGGGGCCACCGTCGATCTGGTTGTTGGCCACCACAGTGTCGACCGCGCCCACCCCGATGGCGACTGCCGCTGCGGTGAAACCGCTGACCTTGCTGTCGAGGATGCTGACTCTCGGCCCGTCGACCCGAACGCCGACGCCGTCGGAGGGTGTCCGGTACCCGGCGCTGCTCAATACGTTCACGGATCTGACCAGCACGTCGCTGCTCGCGGCGTCGATGATGATTCCAGCGTTCAGGGTCGGCCCGCTGGCGTTGATCTGCTTCAATGTCGACCTGGTGACACCGGCCAACCGGACGGCGGGCGCGGTCGAGGAGGTGTCCATCGCGAAGTTGCCGCCCTGGATGGTGATCCGCGAGGAGTTGCGCAGGTCGAGGCCGGGCAGCACGCTTGTCGACCCAATGGTGCGCAGATTCTTGAGTACGACATCGTGCTGGCCGTCGATCACGAAGCCGGCGGTCGCGCCGATCAGAGTTGCCACGCCACTGGCGAAGAAGGTGACCGGTTGCTCGGGCGTGCCGGACGTGGGGATCGTGACGCGTTCCCGGTAGTTGCCGCTGCCGACGTCCACCGACTGGCCGGCCGTGACCACCGCAGCCGCGGCACCGATGGTGCAGAACGGCTGCGTCAACGTGCCCGGGAACTGGTCGGAGCAGCCGGTGGCGGGGTTCTGCCGGACGTAGAGCGTCGTCGGAGCGCCCGCCTGGGCCGGCACGATGGTGCCCACCAGGGCACCACCGGTCAGCACGACGGTCGCGAGACCGGAAAGGAGGGATTTGCCCATGCTTTGCCTCGGGGATGAGGAGGAGCCGGCGGTCGCCGGGAGTCAGATAAAGGTGATCATGCATCACCGGCCGATTGAGGCGCTGACCGCAGTGACAAAACGGCCACTCCGCCAGTGTGTGCAAGGCGACGCCCGCCGGACTTGAGGGTTCCGGCGGGCGTCGACAGTGCGGTAGGGCTCAGCCGAGGGTGAACCTCTCCCAGGAGCTGACGACCGGGCCGCTGGCGATCAGTGGCTTGCTGCCCGCGCCGTCCGCGCTCACGTACTTGTTGTTGACGGCGGCCTTGAAGCTGACAGTGCCGTCGCTGCTGCGGACCATTGTGAACCGCTCCCAGGTGCTGGCGGTCGCCGCGCCCGCGATCAGCGGCTTGGCGCCAGCGCCGTCGGCGGACACGTAACGGTTGTTGACACGGGCGAGGAGGCCGACCTGCCCGTTGCCGAGATCCACCACGTCGAACCGCTCCCAGGTGCTGGCGGTCGGCGCGCTCGCGATCAGCGGCTTGGCGCCAGCGCCGTCGGCGCTGACGAAGCGACCGTTGACCTGCGCCTTCAGGGACCGGTTCGCGTCCGGTACGACGACCTGGAGGAACTTCTCCCAGGTGCCGATGGTGGACTGGCTGGCGCTCAGCGGAACGGCGCTGTTGACGTCGGCGGACACGTACTTGCTGGTGATGGGGGCCTGGAGGCTGATGGTGCCGTCGCTGTTTCGCACCAGCTTGAACATCTCGTGTACGTCCACGAGCACGCTGTCCGCTGTCAACGTGGCGAGGTCGAACTCGGAGATGGCGACGTAGCGCCCGGCCGTCCGGGAGAAGAGGGCGACCTTGCCGTTGCCGGCGTCTGCCAGGTCGAACTGCGCGATCGTAGTCGGTTCGGCCTGGTTCGGTCGAAGCCCGAAGCCGGTCTCGTAACTCACGTAGCGGCGGTTCGACAGGGCCCGCAGACCAACGGTCCCGGTCGGCCGGAGCATGCTGATCCGCCTGCTGTAAGTCCCCGACCGACCGTCGGTGCCAGTGACAGTGACGCCGATCTGGTAGCCGCCCGGGTTCGCGTAGGTGTGCGAGGCGATCGGGCTCGTCTGGGTGACGGTGCTGCCGTCGCCGAATGTGAACCGGTAGGACTCGATCGGGTTGAGGCCGGGGAGGGAGGCGGACGCGTCCACAGTCACCGAGCGCGCCTGGAGATTCATGGCGACGTCGACCCGCACCTCCGGGCTGCGGATGGCTTCGGTGGTGCCCCGGTCGGCGTACGTGACCGGGCCGGCGCCGGTGTTCGGCACGCCCGGGTCGTCGATGCGCGGCGCGCCGCCGCGGGCGAGGGTCGGGTAACCGGGGGCGGCCGAGTTCGCCGAGTCGATGTTGTCCCGGGCCTGCCCCGTCTCGCGGTCGTGGGCGGCCTGGCCGGAGGCGGCCCGGAACGCGGCCAGCGACATTCGGGTGTTCCAGGCGTAGATCTCCGGTGAGTCCTTGTTGTAGTGGTCCGCGTTGTTGTAGTCGACCACCGTCTTTCCGACGGCACCGCCGTAGACGCCGATCTCGACCCCGTCCAGCACCTTGCTGTAGCAGTAAGCCAGATCGAAGTAACCGTTCAGAGCGAGCACGTTGTTCTGTACGGAGACGCCGGACGAGGCTCCGTCGACGCGGATGCCGTCCTGGCAGCGGTTATTGATGGTGTTGTTGGCGATGGCCGTGCCGGTGGCCCCGTTGTTGTGCACGCCGTGGCCGGCGCCCCCGGAAATCACGTTGTTGGCCACCACGGTGCCGGCCGCGGTGGGCCCGAGCGCGATCGCCGCGTTGGTGAAGCCGGCGATGCTGCCACCGATGTACGAGTTGCGCGGCCCGTCGATCCGGACGCCGATCGTGTTGTCGGAGAGGATGTAGTTGGCATAGCCCTGCACGCTCGTGTCCTGGATGGCCACGTCACTGCTGGCGGCGTCCATGGTGATGCCGGCGCTGGCGGTCAACCCACTGACGGTGATCTTCGACAGGCTCGAGCTGGTCACGCCGGCGAACCGGATCACCGGTGACGTCGCGGGCATGTTCAGGCCGTAGGTGCCGCCCCGGATGGTGAGGCCCGAGGAGTTGCGCGCGTCCAGGGCCGGCACGTCGCCCGACCCGACGACGCGGAGGTTCTGGAGCACCACGTCGTGCTGGCCGTCGATCACGAAGCCCGCCGTCGCGCCGGTCAGGGTCGCCGCGGAACTGGAGGTGGTGAGGAAGGTTACCGGCTGCTCAGGCGTGCCGGACGTGCCGATCGTGACGCGCTCCGGGTAGTTGCCGCCGCCGATGTCGACGGTCTGCCCGCCGGTGACGATCGCCGCTGCGGCTCCGATGGTGCAGAACGGCTGCTCCAAGGTGCCCGGGAACTGGTCCGAGCAGCCGGTGGCGGCATTCTGCCGGACGTAGAGCGTCGTCGGAGCGGCCGCCTGGGCGGGCAGCGCGGCGCCCACCAGGGTGCCACTGGTAAATACTGCGGTCGCGAGACCGGCGAAGAAGGATTTGCGCATGCTGGCCTCGAAAAGGAGGAGGATCCGGCGACGCCGGAGGTCAGATAAGGCGATTCTGCATGATCGACAAGTGAGGCGCTGACCTGGGTGACAAAACGGCCACCCGTCTCGTGACCGTCCTGGTTCCGGCGAATCGAAGCGGCCGGCAGATAGACGTTCACGTCCTGTTCAACGGGTGGCTGAAAGCCCGTGAGGTTGTCGGGTAACGGTGACCGTCCGCACCCCCGAACGAGGTGCGTTCGATGACACCTGCGTCCGGAACGGGGCCGGTAAGTGTTGGTGCTGTCTGTCGTCATTCCGATGTACAACGAGGCCGCGGTCATCCCGGCCCTGATCGCCCGGCTGCGTCCGGTGCTCGACGCGCTCAGCGTCGAGTACGAGGTGGTGGCCGTCGACGACGGCAGCCGGGACGACACCGTCTCGGTGCTCTTCACCCATGCGCGGAGCTGGCCGCAACTACGCCTGCTCCAGTTGCGCCGCAACAGTGGACACCAGGCGGCGTTGACCGCCGGGCTGTACCGCGCCCGTGGGCAGTGGGTGGTCAGTCTGGACGCCGACCTGCAGGACCCGCCGGAGACGGTGGCCGAGATGCTGCGGGTCGCCCGTGAGCAAGGCGTCGATGTGGTGTACGGCGTACGCGCCGACCGCAGCTCGGACACCATGTTCAAACGGCGCACCGCGCAGCTCTACTACCAACTGATGCGCCGGCTCGTCGGCGCCGAGGTGCCCGCCCAGGCCGGTGACTTCCGGCTGGTCAGCCGGGACGTGATCGAGACCCTGCGTCAGCTGCCCGAACGCACCCCGGTCTACCGGCTGCTGATACCCGCGCTCGGCTTCGCCAGTGCGGAGGTGCGCTACTCCCGGGAGGTTCGGGCGGCGGGCGAGACGAAATATCCACTGCCCCGGATGATCGCGCTCGCCTGGGACAGCATCGCCAACTTCTCCGCAGCGCCGCTGCGTCTCGCCACCTGGCTGGGAGCGATCAGCTTCCTGGCCTGCCTCGGCCTCATCGGCTTCGGCGTCGTGGCGTACCTGCGCGGTCTGACCATCCCGGGCTGGACGTCGACCTTCGTGGCGGTCCTGCTCCTCGGTGGCGTGCAACTGGTCTGTCTCGGCCTACTGGGCGAGTACGTCGGGCGGATCTACGCGACAGTGCAGGGTCGACCGACGTACCACGTCGGGGCCGACTCGGCGGACACCGAGCTGACCTCCCCGTTTCCCGCCGCGCCGGTGGGTAGCGCCGGTGGCTGACTCGCTCGGGTTGGTGGACCGACCCGCCTCGGCGCCCGCGCCGCACCCGGACCGACGATCCGCCCGGTCACTCCGGTCCGCCGTGGTCGCGGCCCTGCCCTGGGCGGTGCTCCTCGCCGCGATGCCGGCCGCCTGGTCGTACACCGGCGTTCCCGCCGTCGACGTGCTCCGCTACGTGGCGTACTGGTCGTTGGCCCTGGTGTTACCCGGCACCCTGGTGCACCGGGCGGTACGCGGTGGCCGCGGCAACCTGCCGGAGGACCTGGGCTTCGGTGCGGCCACCGGCCTGCTCCTCGAACTCGGCGTCTGGGTCGCCGCCGCGGCCACCGGTCAGCAGCACCTGCTGCGATGGTGGCCGGTGCCCCTCGTGCTCGCCTTCCTGGCCGTTCCCCGGCTACGTCGCCACTGGCGGGTCGGGGCCCGCCGGCCGCTCCCTCTCGCCTGGCACTGGTCCGTCGTCGCTGTGCTGCTACTCGTGCTGCTGTGGGCCGTCGCGCAGTGGCGTCTGGTGCCGCTCCCGCCGGTGAACCACAGCTACTACCAGGATCTGCTCTACCACCTGTCGCTGGTCCAGGAGCTGACCCGGGACCTGCCCTTCCAACTGCCGCAGCTGGCCGGCGAGCCGCTGCGCTACCACTACCTGTCCGACGCGCACATGGCCGCCGGCAGCATGATCACCGGTATTCCACCCGCGACGGTCCTGCTGCGGCTGTGGCTGGCGCCGGTCGCCGTGGTCAGCGTGCTGGTCACCGCCGGCCTGGCCCGCGGCCTGACCGGCCGCTGGTGGGCGGGCCCGGTGGCGGGCGCGGCGGCTGGCCTCGGCATGCCGGTGGCCGTCAACTCGGCGATCGCGGACGGCGCCTTCGCATTCTCCTTCTCCAGCCCGTCACAGACGTACGTCCTGCCACTGCTGGTGCTGCTCGCCGGCATCTGCGTCGACGCCGTACGCGGACGACCGCTGGGCGTGGCCTGGGCGTTGCTGCCGGCACTCGGGCTGGCCTGCGCCGGCGCAAAGTCCAGCGCGCTGCCGCCGCTGATCGCCGGCGTCGCCGTGGCCGTCGCCGCCACCTGGTGGCAGCAGCGCCGGCGGGTGCCCTGGCCGGCGCTCGCGACCCTGCTCTGCCTCGTGGTGCCGATGGGCGTCGGCTATCTCCTTTTCGCCGGCGGCGGAGCGGGCACCCTCGCCCCACAGGCGTTCGCGTTCCTGCACGCGATGCCGCAGTACCGGGAGACCATCGGCGCGGGCGACGGGGTACGCGGCGGCGGCCTGCTGCCGTTCGGCCTGAGCAGGGCGGGGGCGTCCGGTTGGCTGCTGACATTCGTCCTGCTCGGCTGGTGGCTGCTGGTGCAGTTGCCCCGGCTGATCGGCATGCTGGTCCTCGCCGGGCCTCGCCGTGCCGACCCGGCACCCTGGCTGCTGTCGGGCGCGGTGCTCGCCGGCGCGGGCGGCATCTGGACCCTGCATCATCCGTCGCTGAGCCAGGTCTACTTCTGGCTGGACGTGCTCCCGTTCGGCGCCGTGCTGACCGTGTGGCTGCTCACCCTCGTCCGGCCGTCCTGGCCGGTGGCGGTGTCCGCCGCGGTGCTCGGCGTGGCGTCGTACCTTCTTGTGCCCATGATGCCCCGGCCGACCGCGACCATGGCCGGTTGGATGGGCGTTCTCGGCCGGTCGTACCTGCGGCTCGCGGTACTTCTCCTGCTGGCCGCGCTCGTCGCGATCGGAGTCCGTGCGCTGCTGATTCGCCGGGACGGCGGCGGGCGGCGGCGGACCGTGGCGGTGGCGCTGGCCGGCGTCACGGCGGCGCTGCTGGGCGCGAGCGTCGCCCGGGGCGTCGACGGTGCCGTCCGGTACGTCCAGGTCGCACCGGGGCTGCCCGCGTCTGTCGCGCAGCCGTCCACTGTGACAGCGGCGGAGATGCGGGCCGCGCTGTGGCTGGACGAGCACGCGGCGGACGACGACGTGGTGGCCACCAACGTGCACTGCCGTCCGGTGCCGACCACCGCGCACTGCGACGCCCGCGCCTACTGGGTGACGGGGCTGGGTGGGCACCGGACGGTGGTGGAGAGCTGGGGTTACACCGATGCCGCCCTGGCCGCCAACGGACGGCGGGGTCTCGGATACGTACGGCAGGATCCGCCGGACCCGGCCCGGTTCGCGCTGAACGAGAGGGTGTTCCGGGCACCCACCACGGCCGACCTGGACCGTCTGCGCGCCGACCACCGGGTCCGGTGGCTGTTCGCCGACACCCGGGCCGGCGAGGTGTCGCCCGCGTTGGCCGGGCTGGCTCAGGTACGCCTCGTCTCTGGCAGCGTCACGGTCTACGAGCTGCGCTGACTGGGCCCCCGCACGACGACGCCCGCCGGACCCGAGGGTCTGGCGGGCGTCGAGGTGGTGAGGCGGCTCAGCCGAGGGTGAACTTCTCCCAGGTGCTGACGACCGGGCCGTTGGCGATCAGTGGCTTGCTGCCCGCGCCGTCGGCGCTGACGTACTTGTTGTTGATGCCGGCCTTGAAGCTGACAGTGCCGTCGCTGTTGCGGACCAGGGTGAACCGCTCCCAGGTGCTGACGGCCGGGCCGTTCGCGATCAGCGGCTTGGCGCCTGCGCCGTCGGCGGACACGAAACGGCTGTTGGCGCGGGCGAAGAGAGCAACCTGGCCGTTGCCGAGGTCGGCGAAGTCGAACCGCTCCCAGCTACCGGCGGTCGCCGCGCTCGCGATCAGCGGCTTCACACCGGCACCGTCGGCTATCACGAAACGACCGTTCACGCTGGCCTTCAACGACCTGTTCGCGTCGGCGACCGGGACCTGGGCGAACTTCTCCGAGGCACCGATGGTGGACCGGCTGGCGCTCATCGAGACGGTGCCGCTGGCGTCGGCGGTGACGTACAGGTTGTTGCTCGCCTTGAGGCTGACGGTGCCGTCGCTGTTGCGGACGACTGTGAACTTCTCGGTGGTGCCGACCACCTGGCCCGCGGCGTTCAGGGACTCGTTGGCCGACTGGGTGACGTAGCGGCCGTTGGCCCGCGCGACGAGGGCCACCTGGCCGTTGCCGGCGTCTGCCAGGTCGTACTGCGCGGCGGCGGTAAGCCCGGCCTGGTTCGGCAGCAGAACCGGCGCGGACGTACCCACGTAGCGACGGTTCGACATCGCGAGCAGGCCCACGGACGCGGTCCGCCGCAACACGCTGACCTGCTCGGTGCTGCTGCCGCTCAGGCCGTCGGTTCCGATGGGGCTGACGGTGACGTTGTAGGTGCCCGGCGTGGCGTACTTGTGCGTGGCGATCGGACTGGAGTGGCGGGTGGAGATTCCGTCGCCCCAGCTGACGTCGTAATCACGGATCGGGACGAAGCCCGGCGTCGAGGCGGAGGCGTCCACCCTGACCGTGCTCGTGGCGAGGTCCACTGTGGCGTCGAAGGAGGACACCGGGTGTTTGATGGATTCGGCAGCGCCACGGTCGGCGTACGCGATCGGGCCGGCGCCGGTGTTCGCCACAGCCGGATCGTCCCGGCGTGGCTTGCCCTCGGTGTCGAGATCCTGGTAGCCGGGCGCCGTCGAGTTCGCCGAGTCGACATTCTCCCGGACATCCGACGTGTACCGGTCGTGTGCGGCCTGCCCGGAGACGGTGCGGAACTGGGCGAGGCCCATCCTGGTTCCGTTCCACGAGTAGCCGGTCGCGGACGCGGACTGGTGCCAGGTGTTGTTGTAATCGATCACGGTGCCGCTCAGCGCGGCGTCGTAGACCCCGATCTCGGCTCCCTCGGGAGCCTGCGGGTCGCAGTAGCCCTGGTTGAAGGCGGCGTTGTTGCGGAGCACGCTGTTCTGCACCGAGACCTGCGACGATGCGCCGTCGACCCGGATGCCGCCCAGGCAGCGGTCCTGGATCTCGTTGTTGGCGATGGCAGTGCCCACGGCGCCGCGGTTGTGGATGCCGTATCCGATCCCGCCCTTGATCCGGTTGTTGGCGATCACCGTCCCGGCGGCGGCAGGGCCCACCGAGATGGCAGCTTCGGAGAAGCCGGCGACGTCGCCGTCGATGATCGTGTTCTGTGGCCCGTCGACTCGAATGCCCACGCCGCCATCGGCTGCGACGTGTTTCGGGTCGGTCGACACCAGTGAGTCCTCGACGAGCACCTCGCTGGTGGCCGCATCCATGGCCAGGCCGCCGGCAAGCGCCGTCCCGCTGGCGATGAGTTGTTCCAGCGCCGCCACCCGCACATTGGCGAGTCGGATGGCGGGCGCGGTCGCGACGTTCGCCATCGTGAATGTGCCGCCCGAGATCAGGATGTTCGAGGCGTTACGCAGATCGAGGGCGGGCACGTCGGTTGACCCGCTGACATTGATGTTCTCAATCTGGATGTCGTGCTGGCCGTCGATGACCAGGCCCGCGTTCGGGCCGACGAGCGTCACCGGTGTGCGGGTGTTCCAGGCGCTGAAGGCGATCCGCGCCTCTGGTACGCCGGAGCTGGTGACGGTGACGCGCTCGGCGTAGGTGCCGCCTTCGATATAAACCGCCCCGGGGGCGGTCACCACGGCGGCTGCGGCACCGATCGTGCAGAACGGCGTGTCGTCGGAGCCGGGCCCCTGGTCGGAGCAGTTCGGGTCGGCCTGCTTGACGTACAGAAGCATCACAGGGTCGTCTGCCTGGGCGGGTGCGCCGGTGGCCAGGAGGGTGCCGCTGGTCACCGCGATCGCGGTGAGGCCGGCGAGGGATCTTCTACGCATGCAAGCCCTTTGTGAAATGGGATTCGGCTTCGCCGGAGATCAGATGGAGACCATGATCCGATACCGGCTGGTAGCTGTGCCGCCCCGGGCGACAAAACGGCCACTCGGCCCCACCGGCACCCGCCCTGGCCTGCCGGCCGCACGGGCCGCCGGGTAGGAGAGAATGAGGCACGTGACGACGATCCCCAACGTGCTGGCCAACCGGTACGCCTCGCCCGAACTGGTCGCCCTCTGGTCCCCGGAGGAGAAGGTCCGGATGGAGCGGCGGCTCTGGCTCGCCGTTCTCCGCGCTCAGCGCGACCTGGGCGTGCCGGTGCCGGACGGCGTGGTCGAGGCGTACGAGCGGGTGCTCGACCAGGTCGACCTCGCCTCGATCGCCGAGCGGGAGCGGGTCACCCGGCACGACGTGAAGGCCCGGATCGAGGAGTTCAGCGCGCTCGCCGGGCACGAGCACGTGCACAAGGGGATGACCTCCCGGGACCTGACCGAGAACGTCGAGCAGCTCCAGGTGCGCGCCTCGCTGGAGCTGATCCGCGACCGGGTGGTGGCCACCCTGGCCCGGTTGGCCTGGCTGGCCCACGAGCACTCCGAGCTGGTCATGACCGGCCGTTCGCACAACGTGGCGGCGCAGGCCACCACGCTGGGCAAGCGCTTCGCGTCAGCGGCGGAGGAGCTGCTGATCGCGTACGAGCGGCTGGAGGAGCTGATCGCCCGCTACCCGCTGCGGGGGATCAAGGGACCGGTCGGCACGGCCGCCGACCAGCTCGACCTCTTCGACGGCGACGCCGACAAGGTGGCCGAGTTGGAGCGACGGGTCGCCGAGCACCTGGGCTTCTCCCGGGTGCTGGACAGCGTCGGGCAGGTCTACCCGCGCTCGCTCGACTTCGACGTGCTGGCCGCGCTGGCCCAGACCGCCGCCGCGCCGTCGTCGCTGGCCACCACGATCCGGTTGATGGTCGGTCAGGAGTTGGCGACCGAGGGCTTCAAGCCGGGCCAGGTGGGTTCCAGCGCGATGCCGCACAAGATGAACACCCGTTCCTCGGAGCGGGTCAACGGCTTCGCCGTGATCATCCGGGGTTACCTGTCGATGGTTGGCGAGTTGGCCGGTGACCAGTGGAACGAGGGGGACGTGTCCTGCTCGGTGGTCCGCCGGGTGGCACTGCCGGACGCGTTCTTCGCCGCCGACGGGCTGTTCCAGACGTTCCTCACAGTGCTCGACGAGTTCGGCGCGTACCCGGCAGTGATCAACCGGGAGCTGGAGCGCTTCCTGCCGTTCCTGGCCACCACGAAGATCCTGGTCGCGGCGGTCCGGCGGGGCGTCGGCCGGGAGGTCGCCCACGAGGTGATCAAGGAGCACGCGGTGGCTGTGGCCCTGGCGATGCGCGAGAAGGGCTCACCGGAGAACGACCTCTTCGACCGCCTGGCGGCGGACGGCCGACTCGGCCTGTCCCGCGCCGACATCGACACCCTGGTCGCCGACCGCAACGCCTTCGTGGGCGCCGCCCAAGCTCAGGTGGCAGCGGTGACCCGCCGCATCACGGCAGTGGTGGAAGCCCACCCCTACGCCGCCACCTACAGCCCACCCCCCATCCTCTAACCCCCCGTTCCCGCCCCCTGCCCCCCACCTCTCCGCGTTGATCATGAAGTTATTGCCCTACGCGCCGGCGTGTCGTGGCAAGAACTTCATGATCAACGGGGTGAGAGGGGCCGGGGCAGGGGTCAGGGGCCGGGCTATTCGCCGGTTGGGGTTTCGGCGGCGGTTCTCAGGTTGGGGGCGCTGGCGGGTTCGGCGATGCCGCCGAGCGACTCGGCGAAGCCTGCGGGTTCCGCGGTTCCCGCTGCGACAGCCGGCTGGTCGGCTGGCATGACCTCGGGCATCTTGGGTACGGCGACCACTGCCGTCCCGTACGCGCAGATCTCCATCCACATCTCGCCACAGTCCCGGCTGTCGAACCGCATGCCGATCACCGCGTTCGCGCCGAGCCGCAGGGCCTCCTCGCCGAGGCGGGCCACCGAGTCGGTGCGCCAGCGGGTCAGGTTGTCCGGGGCCATCGGGTCGTACGCGCCACCGCGCAGGTTCTTCACACCCTCGCGGTACGGGTTGCGCGTCCTGGCCATCGATGACACCACCTCACCGAGAATCTGGCGGATCTCGTAGCCGGGCAGTTGCTCTGTCGTCACGACCAGCACGTTTCCGATGCTGTCAGGAGTGGCGCGACCCGATCGTGTGCATTGTTCACCTGATCGGATGCTGCAAAACGACGCGGCGCGGACGGCCGGCACGTGGCCGACCATCCGCGCCGAGCGGGCGCTAACCGTCAGACACCGGCCACCGAGGTGATCCAGGCCCGGTTGTACGCAACGCTGCCGTAGTTCTGGATGCTCGAGCCGTCGGCGGTGGAGGCGACGCCGACCTGCTGACCGTTGTAGAACTGCGGGCCGCCGGAGTCACCGCGCCAGGCGTTGCCGTTGATCCGGCTGCTGCGGATCGCCTGGCCGCCGTACGCGTCGGTGGCGCTGTTGCTGGTCACCCGGACGGTGGCGGTCTTCAGTTGGGTGGACGCCGAGCAGCCGCTGTAGCAGGTCATGCCCCAGCCGTAGATCGAGTTCGTCGAGTTGATCGGCGGGTTGCTGCTGGCCAGGCTCACCGCGGAGGTGCTGACGGTGCTGGAGAGCCGCATGAGCGCGAGGTCGTTGCGGGTGTAGGTGGCGCTGACCGTGCGGGTCACCCCGCCGGAGGTGCGGTTCACGCTTCCGACGCGCACCGACATGGTGCCGCTGATGCAGTGCCGGGCGGTGAGCACCCACTGCGCGGCGATGACGCTGCCGGAGCAGGTGAACGAGCCGTTGCTGAGCACCGCGGCGGCCCAGGGCGCGGACGAGACGGTGCCGCCGCCGATGATGGGTTGCGGTCCGGCGGGGGCGGCGGACGCGGCGGACGTGACGCCGAGGGCGCCGACCAGCGCGGTGCTGAGGACGGCGAGCAGGGGGCGGATGCGCATCGGGTGGACTCCTTGGACGGGGCGGGCCCGGGGTCGCCGGGTGCGGATGGGGCCGGGCGGCGGGGGTTCCCGAAGCCGGCAGTATCGACCTACGTCGATGTAGAGTAGGGCGCGACGCGATCGTTATCAAGGAGGTCATCGAGGTTGCCCAATGTAACGATTCGGCCACCCGCTGCGCCGTATATGTCCTGCTAGGGCCACCTGTCGCGCCTGACAGGTCCGACTGAGCGTCAGTAATGTCGATCACTGCCTGAACTGCACCCGGCCGGTGCGTCCGCGGCGATATCTGCCAGGTACGCTGGCTGCGCTCGCCCATTGTGGGTCGGCACCCAACTGCGTACACAGTCAGGAGTGCCCAGTGCCTCGCGTCGTCGTCGACGTCATGCTCAAGCCCGAGATCCTTGATCCGCAGGGCCAGGCCGTCGCAAACGCGCTGCCCCGGCTCGGCGTCGGTGACGTCGCCTCGGTTCGGATCGGCAGGCGGATCGAGATCGAGTTCACCGGTGAACCGGACCTGGACCGCGCTCGGGAGATTGCCGACAAACTGCTCGCCAACCCGGTCATCGAGGACTTCACCGTCCGCCTGGTCGAGGCCGACGAGACCGCGGACGCCCGCTCGTGACCGCCCGGGTCGGTGTTGTCACCTTCCCCGGCTCGCTCGACGACGGGGACGCGGCCCGGGCCGTCCGGATCGCCGGTGCTGAGCCGGTCCGGCTCTGGCACGGCGACCCGGAGCTGCACGGTGTCGACGCGGTCGTCCTGCCCGGAGGCTTCTCCTACGGTGACTACCTGCGGTGCGGTGCCATCGCCCGGTTCGCCCCGGTGATGGAGACGATCGTGGACGCCGCCCGGGGTGGTCTGCCGGTGCTCGGCATCTGCAACGGCTTCCAGATCCTCTGCGAGGCGCACCTGCTGCCCGGCGCGCTCACCCGCAACCAGCACCTGCACTTCCGCAACCGGGACCAGGTCCTGCGCATCGAGTCGGCCGGGACGGCGTGGACCAACGCGTTCCAGCCCGGCCAGGAGGTGCTCATCCCGGTCAAGAACGGCGAGGGCTGCTACGTCGCGGACACCGCGACGCTGGACCAGCTCGAAGCCGAAGGTCGGGTGGTCGCGCGCTACGTCGGCGGCAACCCCAACGGGTCCCAGCGCGACATCGCCGCGATCACCAACGCCGCCGGCAACGTGGTCGGCATCATGCCGCACCCCGAGCACGCGGTGGAGGCGCTCACCGGCCCTTCGCTGGACGGCCTCGGCTTCTTCACGTCGGTCCTCAAGCACCTGGTGGGGGCGCCGGCATGACCGGCGGCACGATCATCGGTCAGCTCAACCGCCGGCCTGGCGGGCACGAGCGC
The DNA here is from genome assembly GCF_022230925.1 of Micromonospora alfalfae. Lineage (GTDB taxonomy): Bacteria > Actinomycetota > Actinomycetes > Mycobacteriales > Micromonosporaceae > Micromonospora > Micromonospora alfalfae. The sequence goes on from NZ_JAKKFH010000063.1 coordinate 63,808, forward strand.
AGCGAGGAGAGGTCATGACCACCCATCCGGACCCGGTACGGGACACACCGGAGGCGTACTCCGCCCCGGCGCAGCCGGCCGAGCCGAGCGCGGGGCAGCCGGTCGCACCGGCAACCGCTCCCGCCCAGCCGGCCGCCGCCGTCTGGACCGAGGGCGTGGACACGGTGCCGCGCGCCGGTGGCACCCCAGGCGAGCTTCAGCCGTACACCGAGCTGGGCCTGCGCGACGACGAGTACGACAGGATCCGGCAGATCCTCGGCCGCCGGCCCACGCAGTCCGAGCTGGCCATGTATTCGATCATGTGGAGCGAGCACTGCTCCTACAAGTCGAGCAAGGTGCACCTGCGCCAGTTCGGCGAGAAGGCCCCGCACAGCGACCGGCTGCTTGCCGGCATCGGTGAGAACGCCGGTGTCGTGCAGGTCTCCGACGAGCTGGCGGTGACCTTCAAGGTCGAGTCGCACAACCACCCGAGCTTCGTCGAGCCGTACCAGGGCGCGGCGACCGGCGTCGGCGGCATCGTCCGGGACATCCTCGCCATGGGTGCCCGCCCGGTCGCGGTGATGGACCCGCTGCGCTTCGGTGCCGCGGACCACCCGGACACCGCCCGGGTGCTCACCGGGGTGGTCGCCGGCGTGGGCGGCTACGGCAACTGCCTCGGCCTGCCCAACATCGGTGGAGAGTTGGTCTTCGACCCCTCCTACCAGGGCAACCCGCTGCTCAACGCGCTCTGCCTGGGCGTGCTGCCGGTCAACCGGTTGCAGAACAAGGCCGCCGCCGGCCCGGGCAACGTTGTCGTCCTGATGGGCGCCAAGACCGGCCGGGACGGCATCGGTGGCGTGTCGGTGTTGGCCAGCGCCACCTTCGACGAGGGCAGCGAGGCGCGCCGACCCGCCGTGCAGGTCGGCGACCCGTTCACCGAGAAGCTGCTGATCGAGGCGTGCCTGGAGCTGTACGACGGCCAACTGGTGGTCGGCATCCAGGACCTCGGTGGCGCCGGTCTGACCTGCGCGCTCACCGAGACCGCCGCCGCTGCCAGCACCGGCATGCGGGTCTGGCTGGAGCGGGTGCCACTGCGGGAGCCCTCGATGGACCCGCACGAGATCCTGGCCAGCGAGTCGCAGGAACGGATGCTGCTGGTCGTCGAGCCGGACAAGCTCGACGCGGTGCTCAAGACCTGTGAGAAGTGGGGCGTCCTCGCCACCGCGATCGGTGAGGTCACCGCACCGGAGCCGGACGGCAGCCCGGGTCGACTGCTGATCACCTGGCAGGACCACCTGGTCGTCGACGTGCCACCGGGGTCGCTCGTCGACGACGGTCCGGTCTACGCCCGGCCGATGCGTGAGCCGGCCGACCTGATCCTGCTCCAGGCCGACCGGGCCGAGACGCTGCCCCGCCCGGCAGACCCGGAGGCGCTGCGGGAGACCGTGCTGCGCATGATCGCGTCGCCCAACCTGGCCGACAAGACCTGGGTCACCGAGCAGTACGACCGCTACGTGCTGGGCAACACGGTGCTCGCCCAGCCGGAGGACGGCGGTGTGATCCGGATCGACGAGCGGACCGGTCTCGGTGTGGCGCTGTCGGTGGACGGCAACGGCCGGTACGCCAGGCTCGACCCGTACAACGGCACCAAGCTGGCCCTGGCCGAGGCGTACCGGAACGTCGCGGTGACCGGCGCGAAGCCGATCGCCGTGACCAACTGCCTCAACTTCGGCTCGCCGGAGGACCCGGGCGTGATGTGGCAGTTCGCCGAGGCCGTGCGTGGCCTGGCGGACGGCTGCCTGGAGCTGGGCATCCCGGTGACCGGCGGCAACGTCAGCTTCTACAACCAGACCGGTGCCGCGGCGATCCACCCGACCCCGGTGGTCGGTGTGCTGGGCGTGCTGGACAACGTCGCCGACCGGGTGCCGATGGGCTTCGTGCCGCGCGCCGGTGGCGACCACGACCAGCTCTACCTGCTCGGCGAGACGAACGTTGAGCTGTCCGGCTCGGAGTGGGCCTGGGTGACGCACGAGCACCTCGGTGGCATTCCGCCGCAGGTCGACCTTCTCCGGGAGAAGGCACTCGCCGAACTGCTGGCCGAGGCGGCCCGCGTCGGTCACCTCAGCTCGGCACACGACCTCTCCGACGGCGGCCTCGCCCAGAGCCTGGTCGAGGCCTGCCTGCGTCGCGGCGTCGGTGCGCGGGTCGCCGTGCCGGAGCAGTTCACCGAGGGCTCGATGCCGTTCGTCTACCTGTTCAGCGAGTCCGCCACCCGGGCGCTGGTCTCGGTGCCGCGCGGTCACGACAAGGCGTTCGCGGCGCTCTGCGCCGAGCGGGGCGTGCCGTTCGAGCTGATCGGCGTCACCGACCCGTCCGGTGGGGCGCTCGAGGTGCACGGCCAGTTCCGGATCGGCCTGGACGAGCTGCGCACCGTGCACACCGAGACGTTGCCGCGCCTCTTCGGAGGCTCGGCGGCCGTCGAGGTGCCCGCGCCGGCTGCCGGTGTGGCGGGTGCGGTCGAGGCCGTTCCGCTGCCGGTCGCGCAGGCTGAGCCGGTCGACGCGGCGGCGGTGGTCTCCGAGCCGATCGCTTCTTCGGGCCCTTCCCCGGAGACCGGCGCTGTCGAGCCGGTCGGGTCGGAGCAGCCCGGCGAGGCGTCCGAGTCTGACTCCGGTGTCACCGAGCCTTCGCCCGACGAGCGCTGAGGCGTTGACGGCCGCCGTCTACGGCCAACCCGGATCGGGTGCCCGGTTCGACTGGGGGCTGACCGGGGCGGCCGAGCTCGGCCGGGTCTGCGCGGCGCTGGTGGTGGTGGACGTTCTCTCGTTCACCACCGCCGTGGAGGTGGCCGTCGCCCGGGGGATGCGGGTGCACCCGTTCCCCTGGGGTGAGCAGGCCGCCGAGTACGCCGTCCGGGTCGGTGCGACAGCTGCGGTCGGGCGGCGGCAGACGACAGCTGAACATCCGTGGTCGCTGTCGCCCGCCGCGCTGAGCAGCGCACCAGTGGTGGCGGACCTCGTGCTGCCCTCCCCGAACGGCTCAGCCATCAGCGCCGCCGCCAGCGCCACCGGCCTGCCGGTGGTCGCGGCGTGCCTGCGCAACGCACGCGCCGTCGGGCGTTGGCTGCGCCGCCAGGGGTACGGCACGCTGGACACCCCGATCGGCGTGATCGCCTCAGGGGAGCGTTGGCCGGACGGGTCACTGCGCCCGTCGGTGGAGGACCAACTCGGCGCCGCCTCGGTGCTGGACGCCCTCTCCGGTGTGCCGGGTGGGCTGTCGGTGGAGGCGGCCATGGCGCTCGCCGCGCTGGCCAGCACCCCGGATCTGCCCGCCGCGGTGCGCGGCAGCGTCTCCGGACGGGAGTTGACCGAGAGCGGCTTCGCCGCGGACGTGGACGTCGCCGTCCGGATCGGCGTGTCGGACGTTGTGCCGGTGCTCCACCAGGGCATCTTCTCCGCCGCCTGACCGAGGGGCCCCGGTCGCCCGTCCACACCAGCTACGCCTGCCGCCCGCCCTTGCCTGCTGCCGGCCATGATTCACTCGCGTTTCCGAAAATCGGGGTGTCCGGGTCCGTGGGATACCCCGACTCCCTGAAACGCGAGTGGATCTTGGCGCAGGTTGGGCGCTGAGCAGGGTCGCTCCTGGGACGGCGTCTGTCCTGCCACGACGAAACGGCCACCCGAATCTCCGGGTGGCCGTTTCTCCTGTGCTGTGGTGGGGTCAGTCGTCCAACCAGTCGAGGCGGCGACCGCCGCGCTCCGTCGGTGGCGGCGGCGGTGGGGTGTCCGGTCGGTTCCGCCCAGCGGGCTGGCCGTAGCCGCCCTGGTCGTAGGCCCGGTCGTCGTAGCCGCCGCGCTGCTGCGGAGGCTCCTGGCCGTAGTTGCCGCCCTGGTCGTAGCCGCCGGCGGGCTGGCCGTAGCCGCCCTGGTCGTAGCCCCGGTCGTCGTAGCCGCCGCGCTGCTGCGGAGGCTCCTGGCCGTAGTTGCCGCCCTGGTCGTAGCCGCCGGCCGGTTGACCGTAGCCGCCCTGGTCGTACCCGCCAGCCTCCGGAGCGCCGTACCCGGCGGTCGGCTCGGCGGCGCGGCCGCCGTACGGGGCGGCATCGGGCTGGCCGTACCCCTGCCCCTGCTCCGGCTGGTAGACGCCTGTGGCGTACGGGTCGGCCGGGGCCGGGTACTGGGTGCTGTCGCCGGTGTACCGGCCGGTGGGCTCGTCGAACCGCTCGCCGTAACCGGCTGCGCCAGCGGGAGCCGGCGGGTAGGCGGCGGTGCCGCCCGGGGCGTCGTAATCACGACCGCCGTAGCCGCCACCGGAGGCCGGAGCGTTGCCGTAGCCGCCACCGGAGGCCGGAGCGTTGCCGTAGCCACCAGCGGGCGCTGGTGCGCCGCCGTAGCCGGCACCGGAACCAGGCGCGGCACCGTAGCCGTCACCGGCCGCGCCGTACCCGCCCTCGGGGCCGGCCGGAGCGCCGTAGCCGCCACCGGAAGCGGGGGCGTTGCCGTAACCGCCGGCACCGTATCCACCCGGCGCTGGCTCCTCGCCGTAGCCGGCGCCGCCCCAGCCCTGCTGACCTGCGCCGCCGTACGCCTGGGCAGGCGCGCCGTACGGGTCCGGCGGAACGTCGTCGACCACCGGTCGGTGCATCATCGTCGGGGCCTCGCTCAGCGCCGCGCCGCCGACCATCGTCGGGTCCGCTCCACCGCCGGGACGACCGCCGACCACCCGGGTCTGGTCGTCGGGACCGCGGAACCCGCCGCGCGAGGGCGGCACCACTCCGCCGCCACCGGCACCTGCCGGAGCGTCGTCGTCGTCGCCGTTCTCCCTGCGCTTCATCCAGAGCAGCACGATCGTGCCGACTCCGGCGGCGACCAGGAGACCACCGAGCAGGATGATGATGTACGAGCTCATGCCGCCGCCGTCGTCGGTGTTCGCGGCGTTCGCCGGAGCGCCCTGGCTGGCCTCCTCGGTGGGCTCCTCCTCGGTGCCCTCCTCGGTCGCCTCCTCGGTCGCGGTGGCCTCGGGAGTGGGGGACGGGGTGGCGCTGGGGGTCGCCTCGGCCTTGATCGCGAGGCTGAGCCGCTGCCCGGTGATCGCCTGTCCTGCGCTGGCGTTCAAGGACTTGAACGCCTTGATGTTGTCGAACGACGCGCCCAGGTCGATCCGGCCGGGTGCGATCGGCTTCTCGGTGGTGCCGGTGAAGCGGAAGTCGCCGCTGCCGTTGCTGGTGGCGTCGTAGCGGTGACCGGCGGTGTCCTGGAGAACCACGAAAGCATTCGGTACGGCCTTGCCGTCCGACTGCCCGACCACCTTGCCGGAGACCGACCGCACGGTCTGGTTCTGCGGCGGCGGCGGAGCGGCCTTGCCCTTCACCGTCAGCGAGACGGTGGCGGTGTCCGGGCCCGACTCGGCCTCGACGGCCACCGTGATGGTCGCGGTCGCGTCGCCGGCGTTGTCGTTCGCCGCGATCCTGACCAGCGCCGACCCTGTCGGGTTGCCCAGGCCGCCACCGGAGAGTTTGACATCGCCGCAACCACTGGCGCAGCTGACGCCGGACGGCAGGCCGGCGAGGCTGACCTTCGCCGACTCGTCGTTGTTACCCCCAGTGACGCGCACTGTGATTGTGGCGTCGCTGCCGGCGTTTACTGTGACCGAGCCGGGGGAAACGCTGACATCTGCGGCCATGGCTGGTGTGGCGGGGACGGCGAGCAGAGCGCCGGCAACCAGCGCTACGACCACACCGGCCCGCTGCTTCCAGGCACGTCGGTGTGTTGACACGTCCACCGCCTTCCGGGCTGACTTCCCTCTGACCGGCGGGGCGCCGGGCCGGGGATCATCACGGTACGAATACGCCGTCGGCAACTATGCCTTGTCCGACTGCATGAGCGCGACCCAGGGCCAGCGTCGCGTGTCTGGCCTGGGGGTCGTATCGTCCCGTCGTGTCCTCTCCGCACAGTAAGTCCGCTGCCGTTGCGGCCGCGTTGTCGGCGCTCGACGAGGGGCGTACACCCGAACGGCCGGTGTTCCGAGAGGCGGTCCGGTCGTTGTTGGCCGTCCTCGCGGAGCGCGCCCCCGGCCGATCGGTGGAGGTGCGCGTTCCACCATACGGGGCTATCCAGTGCGTACCGGGGCCTCGACACACCAGGGGAAATCCACCAAACGTGGTCGAGATGGCCCCGAACACCTGGTTGGAGCTGGCAACCGGCAGGGTTGCCTGGGCGGAGGCGGTCACCGACGGTCGCGTCCAGATGAGTGGCAACCGCGCGGACCTCTCGGCGTATCTGCCCCTCTAGTCGTCCCGTTGTCCCACTCGCCGTGACGCTGAGCAGGGTAATCGTGACTTTCTGTATTGACGCCGATTCGCGTACACTGTCAGGCGATGACAGTGGTCCCGGCAGAGGAGAGTGGATCCGCCCGTGATCCCCGCCCGGCCGGTCCAGACCAGCATGAGGGAGCGGTAGGTGCCCCGAGGCGACGGCCGGCTGAGCCACGACCTTGACCCCCAACGACCTGGCCCCCAGGATGCCTGCGGCGTCTTCGGCGTCTGGGCCCCCGGCGAAGAGGTTGCCAATCTGACCTACTTCGGTCTCTACGCCCTGCAGCACCGCGGCCAGGAGGCGGCGGGCATCGCGGTGAGCGATGGCTCCGGCGTGGTGGTCTACAAGGACCTCGGCCTGGTGGCGCAGGTCTTCGACGAGCCCACCCTGGCGAGCCTGCGCGGTCACCTGGCGATCGGGCACGCCCGATACTCCACCACCGGCGCGTCCAACTGGGAGAACGCCCAGCCGACGATCCGGTCGACCACCTCCGGCACGACCATCGCGTTGGCCCACAACGGCAACCTGGTCAACACTGCCGAGCTGGAGAAGGAGGTCGCCGAGCGCGGCCTCATCGCGGACGGTTCGACAAACGACACCTCCCTGGTGACGATGCTGCTGGCCAGCCGACCGGATCTGTCGGTCGAGGCCGCCGCGCTGGAGGTGCTGCCGCAGCTGCGCGGCGCGTTCAGCTTCGTCTTCATGGACGAGTCGACGCTGTACGCGGCCCGCGATCCGCACGGTGTCCGCCCGCTGGTGCTCGGCCGCCTGGAGCGCGGCTGGGTGGTGGCCAGCGAGACGGCGGCCCTGGACATCGTCGGCGCCAGCGTGGTGCGCGAGGTTGAGCCGGGCGAGCTGATCGCCATCGACGAGAACGGGCTGCGCTCCACCCGGTTCGCCGCGCCGGAGCCGAAGGGCTGCCTTTTCGAGTACGTCTACATCGCCCGCCCGGATGCCACCATCGCCGGGCGCAACGTCCACTCGGCGCGGGTGCAGATCGGCCGGCAGTTGGCCAAGGAGCACCCGGTCGAGGCCGACCTGGTGATCCCGGTGCCCGAGTCGGGCACGCCAGCCGCCATCGGGTACGCGGAGGCGTCCGGCATCACGTACGGCGCCGGCCTGATGAAGAACCCGTACGTGGGTCGCACCTTCATCCAGCCGTCGCAGACCCTGCGTCAGCTCGGCATCCGGCTCAAGCTCAACCCGCTGCGGGAGAACGTCCGCGGCAAGCGGTTGGTGGTGGTCGACGATTCGATCGTGCGCGGCAACACCCAGCGCGCCATCGTGCGGATGCTGCGCGAGGCGGGGGCGCTGGAGGTGCACGTCCGGATCTCCTCCCCACCGGTCAGCTGGCCGTGCTTCTACGGCATCGACTTCGCCACCCGGGCGGAGCTGCTGGCCAACGGGTTGGACAACGACGGCATCCGGCGCTCCATCGGCGCCGACACGCTGGGCTTCGTTTCCCTTCCCGGCCTGATCGCCGCGACCGAGCAGCCGAAGACCAGGTTGTGTCGGGCGTGTTTCGATGGGGAGTACCCGATCGAGTTGCCAGCTGGCAACCTGATCGGCAAGCACGTGCTCGAAGGGGTGGGTCGACGCGTCGCCAACTCGGCGCCGGAGGCCCCGCACACCAACGGCTCGTCCGTCGCCACTCCGGGTGGCGTTACCGCAAACCGCCCGTAGCACCAACCGGCGCGGCCCGGCTACCGCCGGCGGCACCGAGAACCAAAGGGGAGAACCGTGACGCACGTGTCCGAGCGCAGCGGCGCAGGAAGCAGCCCGACCGGCGCCGGCGGTGACCGGCAGCCGTGGACGGGCGGTGCTGGCCGCCAGGCGCGCAAACGCTCGGTCTCGTACGCCGACGCCGGTGTCTCCATCGACGCGGGTGACCGCGCTGTGGAGCTGCTCAAGTCGAAGGTGCGGCAGACCCGCCGTCCCGAGGTGCTCGGTGACCTCGGTGGCTTCGCGGGCCTGTTCCGGCTGGACACGAAGAAGTACAAGAGCCCGATCCTGGCGTCCTCCACGGACGGGGTGGGCACCAAGCTGGTGATCGCCCAGCAGATGGACATTCACGACACGGTCGGCATCGACCTCGTCGCGATGGTCGTCGACGACCTGGTGGCGTGCGGCGCCGAGCCGCTGTTCCTGCTCGACTACATCGCCACCGGCGAGGTCGTGCCGGACAAGGTCGCCGAGATCGGCGCGGGCATCGCCGACGGCTGCCGCTACGCCGGCTGCGCGCTGCTGGGCGGGGAGACCGCCGAGCACCCCGGCGTCCTGCGTCCGGACGAGTACGACATCTCCGCGACCGGCGTGGGCGTGGTCGAGGAAGCCGACATCCTGAGCCCCGAGCGGGTCGAGGTGGGCGACGTGGTGATCGCCATGCGCTCCTCGGGCCTGCACTCCAACGGGTACTCGCTGGTCCGGCACGTGCTGCTGGGCGCGGCCCGGATGCGTCTGGACATCGTGATCGACGACTTCGGTCGGCAGCGGACCCTCGGCGAGGAGCTGCTCACGCCGACCAAGATCTACGCCAAGGACTGCCTCAAGCTGATCGCCGAGGCCGAGGTGCGGGCGCTGTCCCACATCACCGGTGGCGGCATCCCCGGGAACCTGGTCCGGGTGCTGCCCGAGAACGTCGACGCGGTTGTCAACCGGTCCACCTGGAAGCCGCAGCCGATCTTCGACCTGATCCAGACGAAGGGTCGGATCGACGACCACGACATGGAGTCGACCTTCAACATGGGCGTCGGCATGTTCGCGATCGTCTCGGCCGAGGACGCCGACCGGGCGCTGGCCACCCTGACCGGCCGTGGCGTCGAGGCCTGGCAGGCCGGCGAGATCATCGAGGGCACCGGAAACGTGCAGATGGTTGGTCAGCACACCCGAGGCTGATCACCCTCCGGTGATCGTACGGGCACCTGATCAGGGCTTCACCCGAGTGGCCAATGCCGCCTAGCCTGAAGGGCACCCTCAGGCTAGGCGGAGGAGGGCGATGGCTGCTCGGGGACAGTCGTTCAGCGGGATGCGCGGTCTGGCCGCCGTCCCGTCGTACGTCGTGATGCAGCCCACCACCCTCTGCAACCTCGACTGCGCGTACTGCTACCTGCCGTTTCGGGCTGCGGATCGCCGGATGCCGGTGGCGGTTGCCGAGGCGGTCGCGGCCGCTGTCAACCAGTGGGCGGTGAACGGTCGGTTCTCCGTGGTGTGGCATGGCGGCGAGCCCCTGGCCGCCGGTCGGGAGCACCTGGCCGATCTGATCGCCCCGTTCGGGCCAGAGGTCGAGCACCATGTGCAGACCAACGCCACCCTCATCGACGACGACTGGTGTGATTTCTTCACCCGGCACGAGATGCGGGTGAGCGTGAGCGTCGACGGGCCCCGGGCGCGCAACGGCGACCGGGTCAACCGGGGCGGTCAGCCGGCGTACGAGCGGATCCTGCGTGGCATATCGGTGCTGCGCCGGCGCGGTCTGCCCTTCTCCGCACTGGCCGTGGTGTCCCGACCTGAGCCGGGGCTCGCCACCGAGCTGTACGACTACTTCCTCGAGCTGGGCTGCGACGTGCTGGGCATCAACATCGAGGAGACCGAGGGGGTCAACACACGCGACAACCGCCACGACCCGTCGGCGGTTTCCGCGTTCTGGGCGGAGTTGGTCGGGGCGTGGCGCCGGGAGCCTCGGATTCACCTGCGCGAGATCGAGTGGTCGTTGCGCTACGCAGCGGCGGTGCTCGACAACACGGCGGACGGGGTGCTGCCCCGCCACCTGGACCCGATCCCGACGATCGGTCACGACGGATCGGTGATCGTGCTCTCCCCGGAGTTCGCCGGTTTCACCGACCCCCGCTACGGCGACTTCAGCAGCGGCAACGTGCTGACCACTCCGTTGGCGCAGATCCTCGGCAACGCGGCGGCGACGCCGTGGGTGGGGGAGTTCCTGGCCGGGGTGGAGGCGTGTCGGGCGTCCTGCCCGTACTTCGGGTTCTGCGGTGGCGGCCATGCCGCCAACCGTTACTTCGAACTGGGGCGTTTTGACGGTACGGAGACCGAGCACTGCCGCAACAGCAAGATCCGCCTATTGGAGGGAGTGTTGGAGCATGCCCGAGACCACCAGTCACCGGCGTCCTGAGCGCGAAGCGGACGACGGAGTCACCGAACGGGTGCGGGGCGCGGCTCCTGCGCTCGTCGCGCTGCTCCAGGAGGCCGAGGACGCACGGCGGCTGCGTTCGGAGGTGTCGGGCGCGGAGGGCTCCAGCGCGGTCTGCGCCTGGAACCACTTCGAGAACATCCCGACGTTCTACAACTGGAACAATCGCCCGCGCTGAGGGAGCCGTTGTCAGGGGCCTGTCGAGCGGCCGGAGTGGATCCGGTCGGGCCAGGCCCCTGATCGTCGGCGGTTGCACCGCACGGGACGTGCGTGAGCACGCGGGGGTTACCGCGTGCTCAGCTGCGTCGAGAGGTCAGCGGGTCGGACGGACCCAGGGATCCGGATCGTCGTCCGCGTGATCCTCATCATCGTCGTCGACGAACTCTTTAGAGTCGTCGTCGAAGTGGTGCTCAGACTTACCAGCACCCGCCAGTTCGCGCTGCAAAGCGGTGAGGTCGGTGTTCGGGGAGTGGTACTTCAACTCCCGCGCCACCTTAGTCTGCTTGGCCTTAGCACGGCCGCGCCCCATGGCTCGACCCCCTCGCACAGAATGCGGGGCAGCCCGAAGGCGGGCCCCGATGACGTCAGGCATCTCTCGTGGCTCTTACGGTACATGGGGATGCCATCGTTCGGCACCTCGGGTTACCGTCAGCCGGCTCTGCGCGTCGCGTCGATCCGGCCGTCACCCAGTGTACCGGGTAAGGAGCGGAACGGTTAGCACCCGTGACACCGGACAAACCGCATCAAATTTGACCCCGGCTCAGCTTACCCAGCGACGCCCGGCAGCGGGGCCCGGAGGCGGATCTCGTCGATCCGCCCCCGGGGGGACGCTCAGCGCAGGTGGATCGCGCGCAGCCGGCCGACGTCCGCCATCCGCCGCTCCGCCAGCCGGTCGGCGGCCACCGCCGGCGGCACGCCCTCAGCGTCAGCCAGGTGCAGGATCTCGCGGGTGGTGTCGTAGATCCGGGTCGCCCGCAGCTTCGCCCTGTCGAAGTTGAAGCCCTCGATCTCGTCGGCCACCTGGATGACGCCGCCCGCGTTGACCACGTAGTCAGGGGTGTAGAGGATGCCCCGGTCGGCCAGCAGCTTCTCGATGCCCGGGTGGGCGAGCTGGTTGTTTGCCGCCCCGGTGACCACCTTGGCGCGCAACGCCGGCACCGTGTCGTCGTTCAGGGCGCCGCCCAGCGCGCACGGCGCGTACACGTCGATGTCCGCGGCGACCAGCGCGCTGGCGTCGTCGACGAGGGTGACCTGCGGGTGGTTGCTGCGGACCCACGTCAGCGCCTTCGGGTTCACGTCGGTGGCGACCACCTCGGCGCCATCCTCCAGCAGGTGCCCGGTGAGGTACTTGCCGACCTTGCCCAGCCCGGCCACGCCGATCCGCCGGCCCCGCAGGCTCGGAGTGCCCCACACGTGCTCGGCCGCGGCCCGCATCCCCTGGAAGACGCCCCAGGCGGTGAGGATCGACGAGTCGCCGGCCCCGCCGTGCTCCACGCTGCGCCCGGTCACGTAGCGGGTCTCCCGGGCCACGACGTCCATGTCCGCCACGTACGTGCCGACGTCACAGGCGGTGTAGTAGCGGCCGCCCAGCGACTCCACGAAGCGGCCGTACGCGCGCAGCAGCGCCTCGCTCTTGATCTGCTCCGGGTCGCCCCAGATGACGGCCTTGCCGCCGCCCAGGTCCAGCCCGGCGAGCGCGTTCTTGTACGCCATCCCGCGGGACAGGTCCAGCACGTCGGCGAGGGCGTCGTCCTCACTCGCGTACGGGTAGAAGCGGGTGCCGCCGAGCGCCGGGCCCAGCGCGGTGGAGTAGATCCCGATGATCGCCTTCAGGCCGCTCTGCTTGTCCTGGCAGAACACGACCTGTTCGTGACCGGTCGATACCGGGTCGTCGGTGCTCGCGAATACGCCCATTGTTGGCTCCTACTGTGGTGTGCGTCCTTGTGGGACGCGGACCTGGTGGACCCCGGCGGGGATGCTGCCGGTGTGATCGAGCCTAGTATCGGCGGCCGGGCGGGCGCTCGACGCGCCGCCGCCGTCCCACGGTGCGGCGCGCGTGCTCCGGCCGCTGACCGCGTACGGGCGTGGTTCGTGGGAGGATCGCGCGGTGCCGTCGCTCTTCGCTTCTTACCTGCGCGTGTACGAACCGCTGGCCGCCTTCGATCGAGACCGGCAGAGCTACTGGCGCCGCTATGTCTCGGAGGGGCGCGCGATCGCCCCGGTCGAGGGGCCCGGTCGGCAGCGGACGGCGGTGATCGAGGCGCTGGGTGCTGGCTGGACCCGGCTGCCGGACCTGCCGGAGGAGGCGTACGTCCTGGAGACGGACGACGGCCTGCTGGTCTGCCCGTGGAACCTGCGCATCCGGGTCGCTGAGGCGGCGCTCAGCGCCCGGGACGGGGTGCCCTCGGTGCTCGCCGACGCCTTCGTGCCGCCGGTGCTCGCCGGGCAGGCCAGGGCGGTGGTGGACGACTGGCGCAGTGGCGCCCGGGTGCTGGAGCACGGGGTGCCCCGGGTGCACGAGCAGATCGCCACCTGGGGCGTACCGCTGCGGTGGTTCGTGCTCTTCGACCCGGCGGAGCGGGACCTGGTCACCCAGCCGGGCCGGCGGGCGTTGCGCTACCGCACCGAGATCTCCAAGGCTCGACGTCGCTCGTCGCGGGCGCTGTCGGTGCTGCGCAAGTCGGTGGGCGAGGCGCCGATCACGGAGGCGGTGGAGGAGGCGGCCCGCTGGCTGGAGGAGTTCCATCCGCGGTCGGTGGTCGAGCTGGACTACGGCGGTCTGGTCGACCTGCTCTCCGACGAGACGCTCGCCGCTGACGACTCGCCCGAGCTGGTCGCCAGCGGCCTCGCGGGGCTGTCACGCGGCGAGGCCGAGGAGGCGTCGGCCGCGTACGACAAGTTGGTGGCTCGGTGGCGCGCGGTGCAGCTGTTGGAGCGGTGCAACTAGGGCATATCACCCTAGGAGCGCTCCCAAGGTGAGTTGTGCTCGTAGTTGACGCATCACGAACCGTGATCATGAGTCCGAATAAGGTACTTTCTGCCGTGTAAAAGTCGTAAAAATCGGGCATGGTTCATCCGTCCGTCTAGGGACCTTCATCCGTTCGGCCCATGTCGGACATCGGGGACTAGCCGGACCATGGGAGACGCGTCGGCCGGCGGGACCCCGGCCGATGTCTATACATGTGGAGGAGTGACCGATGGCATCGCGAACGCACGAACCAGAGCCGCTACTCACGCCGGCCGAGGTGGCGTCGATGTTCCGGGTCGACCCGAAGACGGTGACCCGGTGGGCCAAGGCTGGCAAGCTCAGTGCCATTCGCACCCTGGGTGGCCACCGTCGGTACCGTGAGTCGGAGGTCAGGGCGCTCTTGCAGGGCCAGATCCCGCAACAGCGGCAGGGCGACTGAGCAGGCAACAGTTCTTCGTCAGGGGCGGTGGATCTCGATCCGCCGCCCCTTTCGTATGCCCCGCCGGGCACGACCCGGCAGCGGGTCAGTCAGCGCCGTGGCTCGGCCAACGTCACCCGGATGCCGACAGTGCCGCCCTCGCCGCGACGCAACCGGCTACCCAGCAGACTCAGCCGGCCGATCAGGCGGTACTTGTGCTTGAGCAGGTCGCGGACCCGACCGGTGTCACCGCCCCCGTAGATCGTCGCGTGAGCTTGCACCTCCGCCCCATGTGGCCGACCCCGCACGTCGCACGGCGCCACTGTCACCTCACCGTTGCGGCGGATCCGTTTCACCTTGCCCGAGTCGGCCCGCGTCCAGACCGCAAGCGCCTCCCCGTCGCGCACCGCCCAGACCGGGGTCGGCACCGCCCGACCGTCCTTGCGAAAGGTCGTGAGCAGGATGTACTTCTCGGCCGACAGCCGGTCCAGCGTGGTCACGCCGCCAGGATACGGCCGGCGCGGGCCACTGAGTGGCCGGATAGCGTGAACGTCGTGACTGTTGAGCCTCTAATCGGTGACGTGGTCGGCGAACTACTGCGGGACACGCTCGCCGTGGCCACCGGGGTGGGCCCCCGACCCCTGGTCGGTGGTCGACTGCCCCGACCGGTCATCGAGATCATCGAACGGGACGACGGTCTGATCAACGGCGCCCCGTCCGCGCACTACCTGGACGGGCCGGCCGAGTGGCAGCCGTACGACCACCGCGCGGTGGACCGGGCGCACGGCGAGACGCTGGACATTGGCACCGGAGCCGGCCGGATCGCGCTGCGGCTCCAGGAGCGCGGCGTACCGGTCACCGGGCTGGACACCTCAGCGGGCGCGCTGGAGGTGAGCAGGCGTCGCGGTGTCCGGCGGCTGGTGCACGGCACCGTCGACACGCACGTCGCCGACGGGTCGCGGTACGACACGTTCCTGCTGCTCGGCAACAACCTCGGGCTGTTCGAGGGGCGGGAGCGCGCTCCCGAGTTCCTGGCCGCGCTCGCCGCGCTGGCCCGACCGGGGGCGCAGATCATCGCGCAGGGCACCGACCCGTACGGCACCCGCGATCCGCTGCACACCGGCTACCACGAGCGCAACCGTCGGCGCGGCCGACTCGGTGGCCAGCTGCGGCTGCGGCTGCGCTACCGCGAGTTGAGCACCGACTGGTTCGACTACCTGGTCTGCTCGGCGGACGAGTTCGCCAGCCTGGTGCACGGCACCGGTTGGCGGCTCACCGATGTGGACGACAGCGACGCCCCCTACTACCTGGCCACCCTGCGCCTCGTCGACTGAGCGGGACGGCCCCGCTCTCCGCCCGGCGGAGAGCGGAGCCGTCCGTACGTCTCAGACCTGGACGGTCGGGGGGAGCTGCTCGGGCGGAAGGCCGCCGTCGCCGTCGACCACCTCGTCCGGTTGGCCGTCCTCGTCGATGTCGACCATGGTGATGTCCACCTTGCCGTCACCGTCGGTGTCGAACTGGAACAGGTCCGCCTTGCCGTCGCCGTCGGTGTCCACCACCCACACGTCGGTCTTGCCGTCGTTGTTGGTGTCGGCGCGCAGCAGTTCGACCCGCTCGTCGCCTCGGGTCTCCACGATCTCCCCGTCGGTGACGCTCTCCGGTGCCTGGCTCATGTCGATGCGGTCCTTCCCTCGGTTGACTGGCCGTCATTACCCGATCCGGCGCTCCCCCACGCATGGGCCGGGCCGCCGCGCTGTCTACTGTCGCACCATGAGCGAGCGGAGCGGGCGGGACACCCGGGCCGGCGTAGCGGGGACCCCGCGCGTCGGCGGGCGGGACAGGGAGGCGTGATGAGCGATCGTTTCGTGGTCGTCGGTGCCGGCACGATGGGGCTTGGCATCGCGTACGTGGCGGCCGGCGCCGGGCACGCCGTCGAGTTGGTCGAGATGGACCCCGAGCGGGGTGCGGCCGCGCTGAACCGGCTCGCCGAGCTGTGGGAGCGGGCGGTGCAGCGCGGAAAGCTGAGCGCCGACCAGGCCGCCACGAACCGGCAGCGGGTGACGCTGCGCCCGACCCTCGCCGAGGTAGCTCCCACCCCCGAGGTGATCGTGGAGGCGGTGCCGGAGCGCCTCGACCTCAAGCGGGCGGTGCTGCGTGACGCCGCTGCCCTGCGACCGGCTCTGCTGGGCAGCAACACCTCAAGCATCGCCATCGGTGATCTGGCCGCCGGGCTGGACGCGCCCGAGCGCTTCCTCGGCCTGCACTTCTTCAACCCGGTCTGGGCGATGGCGCTGCTGGAAATCGTGGTCGGCCCGGCCACCGCCGAGGAGACCACCGCCGCTGCCGTCGCGCTCGCCGGCCGGCTCGGCAAGGACCCCGTCGTCGTACGCGACATGCCCGGCTTCGCCACCTCCCGGCTCGGGGTCACCCTCGGGCTGGAGGCGATCCGGATGGTCGCCGACGAGGTGGCCAGCCCGGCGGACATCGACAAGGCCATGGTGCTCGGCTACCGGCACCCGATCGGGCCGCTGGAACTCACCGACCTGGTCGGCCTCGACGTGCGGCTGGACATCGCCCGCACCCTCCAGGCCGCGTACGGGGACCGTTTCGCGCCACCCCCGCTGCTGGTGGAGATGGTGACCGCGGGGCGGCTGGGTAAGAAGTCCGGGCAGGGCTTCTACCGCTGGAGCGGCGGGGTCAAGCAGTGAGCGCCAGGAGTGAGCTTGCGGGCCCCGCGGTCGCGAACGGAAGGCGGGCCCAGTGAGCGGGTTACGGATCGAGGAGCGGCCGGACCGGCTGGTGGTCACCCTCGACCGGCCGGAGAAGCGCAACGCCATCGACGCCGACCTGATCGCCGAGCTGCACCAGGTCTGCGCCGAGTTGGAGGCGCGCCCGCGCCTGCTGCTGCTCACCGGTGGGGCGGCGGGCATCTTCGCCGGTGGCGCCGACATCGGCCAGCTCCGCGAACGGGGTCGCACTGACGCCCTCGCCGCGATCAACTCGGCCGCGTTCGCCCGCATCCGGGCACTGCCGATGCCGACAGTGGCGGCCGTCGACGGCCCGGCGTTGGGCGGTGGCGCGGAGCTGGCGTACGCGTGCGACCTTCGGGTGTGCACTGCGCGGGCGGTCTTCGGGCAACCGGAGGTGCGGTTGGGCATCCTGGCTGGCGCCGGCGCGACCCACCGGCTGCCCGCGTTGATCGGCGAGGGCCGGGCCAAGGAGCTGCTCTTCACCGGCCGGCGGGTGGACGCCGCGGAGGCACTGCGGATCGGCCTGGTCAACCGGGTGGTGGACGAGCCCGGCGAGCTGCTGACGGTGGCGCACGCGTTGCTGGACGAGATCGCCCTGGGCTCACCGTTGGCGGTGCGACTGACCAAGCTGGCGGTGGACGCGCCGGCCGCCGCGCACCCGCATCTCGACCTGGTCAGCCAGGCGGTGCTCTTCGAGGACGACGAGAAGCACCGCCGGATGACCGAGTTTCTGGAGCGTCGCCGGCCGCGCTGAACCCGCGTACCAGAAACGGCCGCACCGGCGGGAAGCCGGTGCGGCCGTCGTGGGTTTCGGGTACCGCCTACTGCCGGATCTGCACCCCGGCGTCGGCCAGGCCACGGATCACCTGGGCGGACTCACCGAAACCGATGATCAGTACGGCGTCCGCGCCGAATTCCTTGATCTGCTTCGCGCCGCCGCTGAAGTCGACCGGAGCGGCCTTCGCGTCGGCCGGCGGCTCGTACGTCAACAGCTTGAGCCGGTCGTTGGCGATACCGGCCTTCTCCAGCTCGTCGCGGACGGTGCCCTGCAGGCCCTCACCGTAGGAGTCCTTACGGGCGACGATGACGATCTTCTGCGACCCGTCGCGGAGGATCACGTCGGCCAACGCCCGGCCCTGGAGGCTGTCCGGCGGGGCGGTACGGAAGTAGAGGCCCTGGTCGTCGACGTCGGTCAGGCTGCTGTCGGTGTTGGACGGGGAGAAGAGGATCTTCCCGGCCTGCACCACGTCCGGCAGCACCGCCCGGGAGATGCCCGAACCGCCGGCACCGATGATCACGCTGACGCCGTCCGCCACGTGCTTGGCAACCGTCGCCTTGGCCACCGCCGGGTTGGTGCCGTCGTCGCCGTCGAGCCACGTCACCGGCTTGCCCAGTGCGCCGCCAGCGGCGTTGATCTCCTTGATCGCCAGCGCGGCGCCGGCGGCCATCGGCGGGTAGGCGATCGAGAGGTCACCGGTCTTCGGCAGCAGGCCGCCCAGGATCAGCGGCTCCTGGTCGGCGGAGGCGCCACCCGGGCGCTGCTTCTTCGGCTTCGGCGGCGTCTTGGTGCTCGCCGCCGACTCGATGCCCGCGCCGACGAACTCGGTCTTGCCGTCGTTGATCTGCTGCCCGTCGAAGGTCAGCGTGGCATAGCTCGCGGTGGCCGGCTCACCCTTGTCGGTGAAGCCCGCCCGGGTCAACGACACGCCGCGGTACTCGATGTCCTGCCCGTTGCGGGCCAACGCGAGACAACTGGCCGGGTCCTCGCAGCGCTGCCCGTCGTTGGTCACGGCGACGATCTGCTTGGTGATGGCGGCCGGGTCGGTGCTCCCGGCCAACTGGGCGGCGAGCACGGCGATCACCACCGCGTCGTACGTCTCGGCCGAGTACACGTAGTCCGTCAGCGCCGGATTGACGGCCCGTAGCCGGCCCTTGAAGTCGTCTGGCAGCGGTACGAGGGGCGTGGTGCCCTTCATCCCGTCGACGAGACTCGCCCGTTCCTTCAACTCCGCAGGATAGGAGTTGAGCATGTTGCCGTCCGTGCCGTAGAGGCGCACCTGTTGAGCGCTGGCCTCTTCGGGCTTGTCATCCCCGCAAGCGCTTGTGGCGAGCAGGATCGTCGCGCAGGCAGCCAGTGTGGCTACCCGCGAGCGGCGTGATACGAACATGGTCGTCCTTCCTCCGGCGAAGGTCCGCTGCGCACATTAGCGTGCCGAGGCCGGCGGCGGGACCGTGGAGGTGGCGTAATGCGCAGGTAGCTCGCGTTGAACACGGACAGTGACGGTCGCGGGGGGCGCTTGACCACCCGTCCTACTGTGCGCTGCGTGACGGACCTACCACAGCAGACGTTCGATGACGCGGCCGCCGTGCTCCGTTCGGCGCTCACCGGGGATGGAGACGCGGTGGTGGGAGCGTTCGACGCGGTCGTCGACCGGGACGGCCTGGACGGCGCGTACGACGTCGCCTGGTGCCTGGCGGCGACCATGCTCGGCGACGCGCCGGCGGCCAGCGGGGCGGCGCTCGACTTTCCGGGCATCGATCAGGCCGGGTACGACACCCGCTGGGTGGCCCGCTTCGTCAGCGCGTACGCGAACCGGGACGAGCCGACCGGGGAGGCGCTGTTCGGCGCTGCGGCCGCCGACGGTCTGCTCCCCGACTGCCTGCTCACACTCGCCGGCTCGACGATCGCCACCCTGCGCAGCCGCGCCGGGTGAACCGCCGCCGGGTCGCGGCGTCCGTCGGGGGGCGGACGCCGCGACGGTGCGGGTCGGTCAGAACGCGTGGTACGCGATCAGCGGTTCGTACTCGTACCGCAGGTTCTCGAAGCGGACCCGGAAGTTGACGCCGTCCCGGACGTTGGTCGCCACAGTGATCCAGCCCGAGTTGGCCGGCAGGTAGGTCCAGTAGTTGCAGGCGCTCGTCTTGTCAACGAAGATCACGCACGCGTCGGTGGCGTACACGCTCGCATTGCGCACGTTGATGTCGCGACAGCGTGTCGTGGTGCGGTACTGGCCGGCCGAGCCGCCGTAGCGGCCGGTCTCGAAGTACGACCGGACCGCCCCGCCGTAACAGGTGGCGAGCGGGGCGAACACGTTCGGCCCGGAGCTGACCGGCGTGGTCGGTGTCGTCGGCTCCGCCTGCGCGGGCGTGCCGACGGAGAGCAGCGCGGTGGCCGTGGCGACGGCGAGCAGACGAGCGGTCGGGGATGGCATCCGTTCGTTCCTCCAAACAGTTGGTTGACCGTCCGTATCGGACTGATCATCTGGCCGTGACGATGATACGTATCGATCGATTGCCGCGCGGCCCCGATGATGTCCGGCCCGTGTGGTAGCTCTGTAGGCATGTCCGAGGCCATGCTCAGCAAGGTGCGCAAGCTGCTGGCCCAGGCCGAGGACCCGGCCTGCACGCCGGCCGAGGCCGCCGCGTTCACCGCCAAGGCGACCGAGCTGATCGCCCGCTACGGCGTCGACAGGGCCCTGCTCGCCGCCCGGGACCCGACCACCGACCCGGTCGGCGACCGAGTGCTGGACGTCGTCGCCCCGTACGCCCGCGACAAGGTGGGCCTGCTCGCCGCGGTGGCCGAGCCGCTGCGCTGCCGCTGCGTACGCCGTCGGCGAGGCAACGGCTTCGCCCTGCACCTCTTCGGCTTCTCCAGTGACCTGGAACGGGTCGACCTGCTCTTCACCTCGCTGCTCGTGCAGGCGGCCCACGGCCTGGCCGCCACCGAGGTGCCAGCGGACGACCACCCCGCCGCCTTCCGCCGCTCCTGGCTGGCCGGCTTCGCGGAGGTCGTCGGAGGGCGACTCTGGGCGGCGGAGTCGGCGGCGGCCAGCGAGTCGGGCACACAGTCGATGGCGCTGGTGCTGGCCGACCGGTCCGACCGGGTGCAGCGCCGGCTCACCGAGGAGTACCCACGGCTGCGTACCGCACCGCCACGTCGGTTGGGCGGCACCGGCTTCGGTTCAGGGGCGGAGGCCGGCCAACGCGCGAACCTTGGTGGTCGGGACCTCGGCGGCGCCGCAGCCGGTCGGCGGCTCGGC
The DNA here is from genome assembly GCF_022230925.1 of Micromonospora alfalfae. Taxonomy (GTDB): domain Bacteria; phylum Actinomycetota; class Actinomycetes; order Mycobacteriales; family Micromonosporaceae; genus Micromonospora; species Micromonospora alfalfae. The sequence goes on from NZ_JAKKFH010000063.1 coordinate 84,424, forward strand.
CGGTGACCCGGTAGGTCGTCAGGCCGCCGTGCTGGGGCGGTGACGCGACACAGTGGCGACGTACCGGGTGAGCAGCTCGTGCCAGCCGGCCGTGAGCGCCTTGCGGTAACCCTCGGCAGCTTCGCCGTGCCGGTCGAAGTGCCGGTGCTCCAGCTCGACCCGGGTGTGTTCCGGCCCCTCGGCATGGAACAGCACCTCGACCTCGCTCGCGCGGGCCGGGTCCGGCACGGGCGCCCGGTCGGGGCCGATCTGCCACACGAAGACCAGCCGGCGAGGCGGATCCCAGGTGAGCACCCGGCCCCAGTCGGCGCGGAAACCGTACGGGCCGATCTCGTAGAGCATGCCGCCGGCCCGAGGCTCCATGCCCAGCTCGGCCAGCGCGTCCGGGCCGGACCAGGTGTATTCGGTGACCCACCAGTCGGTCAGCTCGTCGGTGAAGACCGCGAACGCGTGCTCGGCGGAGCCCGGGACGAGCAGGCTGCACCGGAGAGAGAACTGGCCGACGTCCTGCCGGATGTCGGCCGGATCAGTCAATTCCTGTCCCATAGGCCCGGACCATACCGGCTGATGCCTCGGTGTGCAGCTTCGCGCGGTGCCCGGTTCCAGACAGAGGGTCGTCGAGCCGTCACTGACGGGATGGCCCGCCGGAAAGCGGGTAACCGCGCCCAACGGCCCGGACGACCCGGCCGGTGTGCAGGTGGGGCGGGAGAGCATGAGCGAGAGCGGGCAGCAGCGGGAACCGGACCGGAACGTCGACAGCGGGAACCCGGACGTCCTGCTCGACATTCCGAAGGTCTCCGTCGACTCCATCCGACTGGCGGTCGACGGTCTGGAGGCCGATCTGTCGCTGCGGGCCCGGGTGGCCAACCTGCTCCAGGTCGACGCCGGCGTACGGGTGCACCTCAACAGCGGCGAGTTGAACATCGACGGGGTGAACGCCGAGGCGCAACTACGGGTGCGGCTGGAGCAGCTGACCAGAATCCTGGGCCGAGCCCTCGACACGCTCGACCACAACCCGCACATCATCGAGGCGCTCGCGCGCACGGCCGTCGACGACGTGAACCGCAGCGCCCAACAGGTGGCCGCGGGCGCAGCGGAGATCAAGGCGTCGAGTCGACGCTCGGACGCCGTACGCGACGAGCCGGGCCAGCAGGTCGGCGCGGCCAGCCCGGTGGCCGACCGCCACCGACTGGGATCCGACCGACCGGGTCCAGCTCGGCCATTGGGTGCTGGCCCGGGTCCGGATCGCCCGGGTCTCAATCAGTCCGGCCCAGGTCGTCCGGGTTCTGATCGGCCGGATGCGGGTCGACCCGGGGCGGGTCCGGTTGGCTCGGGACCCGGTGCCGGCGGACCTGGGCCGCGAGCTGGCGGCCCGGGGCTCACCGACCAGGCGCATCCGCAGGGCCAGCATCCGGAGGGCCAGCATCCGGAGGTGCGGCGGCCCGAGGGCCCGCATGCGCAGGGTCAGCAGCCTGAGGGGCGGCGGCCTGAGGGTCAGCAGCCGCAGGGTCAGCAGCCAGATGGACGGCAGCCGGAAGGCGGCGCGCCAGGTGGCGACCGCCCGGAAGGCCGGCGGCACGAGGGGGCGCGTCACCCCGCTGGAGAGCGGCCCGAAGGCGCGGGTGACGGAGAGCACCCGGCGGCGGGCCGGGACCAGCGGCGCCCCGAGGGATCGGCGGGGCCGACCGCCGGGCAGACCGGCAACAAGTCCGGCCAGTCGGCTGCGTCCGGTCCAAGCCCAAGCCCGTCCGGAGGTGGCGACGGTGGTCTTCCGGGTGCGGCGCAGGCTGCCGCGCAGAGCGCCGCCCAGTTCGCCGAGCAGGCGGGGGAGACGCTGCGAGAGGCCGGACGCAGCGTGTGGGAGGCGATCCAGGGCAGCGTGGCCCAGCATCGCCCGCAGGGTCGCCGCGACCAGTGACGCCGCGCGGTCGTGCGTCACGCCCGCAGGGTCGCCGTGACCACTGACGCCGCGCGGTTGTGCGTCACGCCCGCAGGGTCGCCGTGACCACTGACGCCGCGCGGTAGTGCGTCACGCCCACCGCCTGGTGCGTCACGTCCTGGCCCACCGCCCCGACGCGGCGGCTCCCCCGGGCATGATCGACTCGGTTTCCTTGAATACGCGGTGTTGCGCCCGCTGGGACACCGCGACTTCAAGAAAGTCGTGTTGATCACGCAGGCCGGCGGGGGTTCATCACGCGGGCCGACGGGGGTTCATCACGCGGGCCGGCGGGGGTTGGTCACGCGGGCTGGCGGGGGTTGATCACGCAGGCCGGCGGGAGGTGTCGGCGATAGCCCAGGAAGTCGCCCACGCGGAGGGTGGTGGGTGTGGCAGTCACTGGAAGCGACCCGCCAAAAGCAAGATCCCCACCTGCGTTTCCGCTGGCGGGGACCTCTGTAGCCCGGCGAAAGGCTATGTGGCCAGGGGCGGGGTCGAACCGCCGACCTTCCGATTTTCAGTCGGACGCTCGTACCAACTGAGCTACCTGGCCGTGTCGCTCGGCTCATGTTACCCGCCAACCGGACGAACCGGCGGCAAGGCGACCTGCTCCGATACGCAGAACGCCGCGCGGGGCGCGGCGTCAGCGCTGCGGTCCTGACGGGACTTGAACCCGCGACCTCCGCCTTGACAGGGCGGCGAGCACTCCAACTGCTCCACAGGACCTAGCTTGTGTTGCCCGGCTTGCGCCGGTCTTGCCTTGCTCCGGCTTGCGCCGGTCGTGCCCCCAACGGGATTCGAACCCGTGCTACCGCCTTGAAAGGGCGGCGTCCTGGGCCGCTAGACGATGAGGGCGGCCCCGCCATCATTGCACATTCGCAACTTCAAGCGGACTTGCTCCCATCCGGCCCCGCCGGAGGCTTGGAAAGCATACGTGATGCTCCGTCGGTCGACAAAATCGGTATGGGCAAGGGCTTCGGGCGGGTCATAACAGCAGGTCAGAGCGGTTCTATCGGAGTGGGGTGATGCCGAAGCGGTGCTTCAGGTCGGCGATCAACTTCGGGCATGCGGCGAGTGTCGCGGCCCGATTACCGCCCCCGTCGTGCAGAAGAACTATCGCACCGGGCCGGGTGGCGGAGTGGACACGCTTGCCGATCGTGGCCGCGGTCGGCTTGTCCCAGTCCTGCGGGTCGACCGACCAGTGCAGCGGACGCATGCCGAGGTCCTTGGCCACCCCGACCACCTCCGACGTCCACCGGCCGCCGGGCTGCCGGTAGAACGACACCTTCGCGCCGGGAGCGGCCTTCTGGATGGCCTTGTTGGTGCGGTCCAGGTCGGCCCGGATCTCGCCGACAGGTCGACGGGCAAGTTCGAGGTCGTGTCGCCAGCTGTGGTTGCAGAGCTGGTGTCCCTCCCGGACGATCCGCCGGACCAGCTCCGGGTGGCGCTGCACCTCGCGGCCGACGACGCAGAAGGTCGCCGTCACCTTGGCGGCCTTCAGTTGGTCGAGCACCTTGGGTGTCCAGGCCGGGCTGGGCCCGTCGTCGAACGTCAGGGCCACCGGACGTACGCCGGTGTTGCGTCCCAGGCCGGTGGGGAGCTTGGCTGGCAGCGGCCGCAGTGGCGGCTTGGCCGGCTTGGTGACGCTGGGGCGTGGTTTCGGGGTGGGCGGCGTGGTTGATTCCACCGGCCGTGGGGCGCCGACGGGTGCGATGGTGCGCTTCGGCTGGGCACAGCCGGAAAGGAGCAGCGCCACGGCGAGGACGGACGCCAGGATGGCGCGGGCTTGCATCTGCTCGCTCCCGGAGGGGTCGGGGTAGGCGGACCCGCCCGACGGTAGTTCACGACGCGGTCCGGCGACAGTGCGATCAGTCACGCCTCGACTGGTCCAGGGAGTCGCGGACAGCGGCGGAGAGCGAGACCGCCTCGGCCAGGTCGACCGGCCGCACCACTCCGGCGGGCAGCGTGTCGGCTCGCCAGCCGGGGCCGGCGGCGAGCACCAGCAACGGGCGTCGGGGAGCGGCGAGCAGCGCGCTGAGTTGGGTCGGATCGGCAGTGGCCCGAGTGTGCGACCAGAGCACCACGGCGGCCGGGCCGGTCCGGTTGACCGCCTCGACGAGGGCGGCCACCGGCACCCGGGCGCCGAGCATCCGGTAACTGACACCGGCCTCCGCGAGAGCCGCCGCCAACGCCTCCAGCGGCAGGGTGTGCTGTTCCTCGTCGGCGCAGGAGAGCAGGATCCGGGCCGGCCCGGTGGGGACGTTGGCCCGGCTGGCCGCCGCGAGCGCCTCCGAGACGCAGCGGGACACCAGGTGTTCCACCTCGATCAGGCCGGCGGTGGCGGCGTGCCGTTCGCCGATGCCGACGAGCACCGGGCGCAGCAGGCCCTCCCAGGTGGCGACGACCCCGCTGGCGGCAAGGGTGTGCGCGATGGTCTCGCTGATCGCCGCCGCGTCCAGTCGCATGGCCGCCCGGGCCAGGCCGCGGGCCGCCGGACCGGCGCGGCCGACCGGGATGGAGCTGCCGCCGTCACGGCCGGTGGGGTGGATCCGGGCGGGAGCGACGGTGCCGTTTGGCGTCGGGTCCGGTGCCTGGCGGGCCCACTGGGCCGCCTCGGCGGGGCTCACCCCCTCGGCGGTGAGTCGTCGCATGATCTCGAGACGGGCCAGATCGGTGGGTGTGTACCGGCGGTGGTGACCGGGGGTGTGTTCGCTGGGCCCGAGCCCGTAGCGCTGGTGCCAGGTGCGGAGGGTCGTCACCGCGACCCCCAACCGACGTGCGACAGCGCCCGCGCTCAGCGCCTCATCGACCACCCGACCGCTCCGCCGTGTCATCCGCCGACGATCCGGGTGGCGTCATGGCCGGGCCGGTTGCGCCCGACCGGGACTCCGCGGGGCGGAGCAGCCGGCTCACCACCCCGCCCAGCCAGGGCGCGTACGACCGGGGGTCGCGCTTCAACTCGACCTCCAGTGCGGCGGGGTCGGCCCACCGCAGCTCGGCCACCTCGTCCGGGTCGGGCAGTAGCGGAGCGTTGGGCAGGAACTCGCCTCGCAGTACGTGGTCGTACTCGAACTCGACCCGACCGGTCGCCGGGTCCTCGGCGTAGTAGACGTAGATGCCGACCTCGGTCAGCTCGACCGGGCCCGCGCCCAACTCCTCGCTCAGCCGTCGGTTGGCCGCCTCGGCGAGCGACTCGCCAGGCTGGGGATGGCCGCAGCAGGAGTTGGCCCAGCGCAGCGGGAACCGGGTCTTCACGCCGGCTCGGCGCTGGAGCAGCACCTGGCCGTCCGGGTCCACTAGCAACACCGAGAAGGCCCGGTGCAACTGCCCCGGTGGTTGGTGCGCTGCCGCGACTGTCGTCTCGCCGTGGGCCTTGCCGGTCTCGTCGACGAGTTCGACGAGGTGCTTCTCACGACCGCTCATCGGCCCTCTCCGGTGATCCGGCCGGCGGCGAGCTTGCCGGAGATGAGCACCATCGGTACGCCGACGCCGGGTTGGGTCCCGGAGCCGACGAAGACCACGTTCGACAGGTCGCGGTGCAGGTTGGACGGGCGGAACGGGCCGGTCTGGAAGAGGGTGTGCGCGGCGGCGAACGGGGTGCCGGCGGCCATCCCCTGCTCCTCCCACTCGGCGGGGGTGATCGCCCGGAGCACCTCGACCCCGTCGCCGAAGCCGACGTAGCCGCGCCCCTCCAGGGTGCCGATCAGCTGGTCGGTGTAGCGCTGGGTCAGGTCGCCGCGCCACTCGAACGGCGCCCGGTGCAGGTTGGGTACCGGGGCGAGCACGTAGTAGGTGTGTCGGTCCGGAGGTGCGACCGCGGGGTCGGTCCGGCTCGGGTTGGTCACCAGCAGCGACGGATCGGTCATCAGCTCACCCCGTCGGATGACCTCATCGAAGGTGCCCTTCCACGCGCGCCCGAAATGGATGTTGTGATGGGCGATCTTCGCATAGGCCTGTCGGGAGCCGACGTGCAGAACGACGCAGGACGGCGAGTAGGTGAGCCGGCGCTGCGGCGCGGCGGGGAGCAGGTCCCGGTAGGCGACAGGCAGGTCGGGGTTGAGCACCACCACGTCCGCCGGGACCAGGTCGCCGTCGGCGGTGAGCACGCCGGTGGCGCGGCCGTTCACTGTCTCCACCCGGGTGACGGTGGTGTCGTACCGGATCTGCACGCCGTGCTTCTCGGCCGCGCCGGCCATCGCCCTGGAGACCGCGTGGATGCCGCCGCGTGGGAAGTAGACCCCGGCCACCGAGTCGAGGTACGCGATGACCGCGTAGATGGCCAGCGCGTCGTGCGGCGCGAGGCCGGCGTACATCGCCTGGAAGGAGAAGATCCGCTGGGTACGCGGATCCCGGAAGAACTGGTTGATCTTCGTCTGGAGTCGCCGGAAGGCCCCGCCACTGAGCAGCTTGAGCAGGTTGCCGGTGATCAGGTCGCTCGGCGCGTCCAGGTTGCGCTCGATGAAGTCGGTGCGCTCCAGCCGCCACAGCTCCCGCGCGTACTCGACGAACCGCAGGTAGCCGTCGGCCTCCCGGGGCCCGCAGACCCGGGAGATCTCGGCAGCCATCCGGGTGGTGTCGGTGAGCACGTCGAGAGTCGAGCCGTCCGGGTAGTACGCCCGGTAGGCGGGGTCGAGCGGGGTCAGGTCCAGCCAGTCGTGCAGCTCCTCGCCGACAGCGCCGAGCGCCTCGGCGATCAGGTCGGGCATGGTGAGCACCGTCGGGCCGGTGTCGAACTCGTAGCCGTCCACGCCGAGGCGTCCGGCCCGCCCGCCGGGCACCGGCTCGCGCTCCAGCACTGTCACCTGTCGACCGCTGCCGGCCAGGTGCAGCGCGCAGGCGAGCCCGCCCAGCCCGGCCCCGACGACCACCACCCGGTCCGTCCGTCCTGTCACAGTCCGCACGTGACCACCTCCTCGCTCAGTTCGCTCATCAGGCCCGCCGGTTGGCAGCGGCGGTGGCCAGCCCGGTCAACGCGGTCCGCGCCGTCTGGTCCACGGGTGCGGCGTCGAGCGCGGCCAGCGCGTCGCTGACCCGCTCGGCGATCATCTGCTCCACCCGGGTCACCGCGCCGGTCTCGGCGACCAGCTCGGCGAGCGTGTCGACCGGTCCGTCGGCGGCCCGCTGCAACGCCGTGAGCTGTGCCGGTGTGGCCAGCTCACGGGCCAGCATCAGCAGCGTGGTCGGTTTGCCGGTGCGGAGGTCGTCCCCGGCCGGCTTGCCGGTGGCGACCGGGTCGCCGTAGACGCCGAGCAGGTCGTCGCGGAGCTGGAACGCTTCGCCGACAGCCAGGCCATAGCGGGTGTACGCGGAGACCAGCGGGTCGTCGGCGGGCACCCCGGCCAGGCAGGCACCGAAGAGCAGTGGTCGCTGGACGGTGTAGCTGGCGGTCTTGTAGCGGGCCACCCGTAGCGCCCGGTCGACCGACCAGTTGCCCGGGTCGTTCTCGCCGAGCACGTCCAGATACTGCCCGGCGACCGTCTCGACCCGCATCTGGTCGTAGCAGCGGCGCACCTCGAAGAGTCGCGTCGACGGCACCGAGGCATGGGCCAGCAACTGGTCGGCCCAGACCATGCAGAGGTCGCCGATGAGCACGGCGACTGCTTCACCGAACCGGCCGGGATCACCTCGGTGGCCGGCGGCGACGTGCTGTTCGGCGAGCGCGACGTGCGCGGTGGGCCGGCCGCGGCGGGTGGTGGACGCGTCCATCACGTCGTCGTGCACCAGCGCGAAGGTATGCAGCAACTCCAGCGCGGCCAGCGCGGGCAGCACGGGTGGCAGCGCCGCGGTGCCACCGACGGCCCCACGCCATCCCCAGTAGGCGAACGTGGAGCGGATCCGCTTGCCGCCGGTGAGGACGGCCTCCCGCGCGGTGGCGGCGAAGCGGCCCATCGACGCGTCGATGTCGTTGAGGTTGTCGACCTCGGAGGTGAGGAAGGTGTCCAGCGTCTCGTCGACCGCCGTGACCAGATCGTGGGTATAAGCAGCCAGAACGGCGCGGACCGGATCGTCCCCGTCCCCTGGCCCTGTCGGCGCCACGCGGGTCACGTTGCCCGCAACTGCGTCGTTGGCCATGCGGCTGAGCGTACCCTAGGCTACGGGTTGCGTCGATTGGTGCGTCGATAAATGGAGGAGGGCCGGTGGAAACTGATCTCACCGCTGCCTATGACCGGTGCCGTGAGCTGCACAAACGCCACGGCCGCACCTACTATCTCGCCACCCGCCTGCTCCCCGCTTGGAAACGACGACATGTGCACGCCCTCTACGGGTTCACGCGGTACGCGGACGAGATCGTCGACCGCACCGAGGACCTGCCGCCGGCCGAGCGGGCCGCCCTGCTGGACCGCTGGGCCAGCCAGTTCGTGGCCGGTCTGCACGGTGCGCCGGTAGACGACCCACTGTTGCCGGCCGTGCTGCACACGATCGCCGTCTTCGATCTCGACCGGGACGACTTTGCGTCGTTTCTGAAGAGCATGGCGATGGACCTGACCGTCACCGCGTACCCAACCTACGACCACCTGCTCGACTACATGGAGGGCTCGGCGGCGGTCATCGGCACCATGATGCTGCCGATCCTGGGCAGCTCCGACCCGGTGGCGGCCCGGGAACCGGCCCGACAGCTCGGCTTCGCCTTCCAGCTCACCAACTTCATCCGGGACGTCGCCGAGGACCTCGACCGGGGCCGCACCTACCTGCCCGACGAGGACATGGCGAAGTTCGGGGTCACCCGCGAGGAGTTGGCCGAGGCCCGCGCCCGGGGCCGCGTCACCCCCCGGATCCGCGAGCTGATCGAGTACGAGGTGACCCGAGCCCAGGCGCACTACGCCGCCGCCGCACCGGGCATCACCATGCTGGCGCCCGCCTCACAGGCCTGCATGCGCACCGCGTACGCCCTCTACGGCGGCATCCTCGACGAGGTGGCCGCGCAGGACTACGACGTCTTCGTCCGGCGGGCCCTGGTGCCGCAGCGCCGACGGATGGCGGTGGCCGCGCGGGCCCTGCTCAGCTCGACCGGTACGCCGGTAGTCATTCCCGGGCCGACGATCCAGCCGGAGAACCGGTGACCGCGAGCACGGCGATCGTGCTCCTCACCCGCGACCTGCGGGTGCACGACCACCCGGCGCTGGCCACCACCTCTGCGGCCTTCGACCAGGTGGTCCCGCTGTACGTGCTCGACCCGGCGCTGGCCGACCTCTCCGCCAACCGCACCCGCTTCCTGCACCAGGCCCTTGCCGACCTGCGCGACCAACTTCGTGAGCGTGGTGGCGACCTGGTGGTCCGGCACGGCGACCCGGTGGCCGAGACGATCCGGCTGGCCGACGAGGTCGGGGCCACCGCCGTCGCGCTCTCGGCCGACGTCAGCCACTACGCCGTCCGCCGGGAGCGGCGACTACGCGCCGAGTGTGAGCGGCACCGGCTGCACCTGCGACTGTTTCCCGGGTTGACGGTGGTCGAGCCGGGCGCGTTGCGGCCCGGTGGCGGCGGGGACCACTACCGGGTTTTCAGCCCGTACCACAGGGCCTGGGCGGCCAACCGGTGGCGCGAGGAGCTGGCCGCGCCGCGCCGGATCGCACTGCCCGATCGGGTGCGCGTGGGCCGGCTGCCGGCGCTGCCGACCGGAGACTCGCCCGACGCGGCCATCGGTGGTGAGCGGATCGCCGGGCAGCGGCTCACCGACTGGCTGCCCGACCTGACCCGGTACGGCGATCAGCACGACGACATGGCCGGCGACGACACGTCCCGGCTCAGCCCGTACCTGCGCTTCGGCTGTGTGTCTCCGCTGGCGGTGGCGAACCGTGCCGGCGACCGGTCCGGCCCGTTCGTCAGGCAGCTCTGCTGGCGGGACTTCTACTACCAGGTCACCGCCGCCTTCCCGAAGATCTCAACTGCGGCGTACCGGCGGGGTGCCACCGAGCAGTGGCGCTACGACGACGACGCGTTGGCGGCCTGGGCCGAGGGACGCACCGGGATGCCGATCGTCGACGCCGGGATGCGGCAGATGCTGGCACAGGGCTGGATGCACAACCGGGCCCGGCTGATCACCGCCGGCTACCTGACCAAGCACCTCGGGCAGGACTGGCGGTCCGGGGTTGGGGTGTTCTTCCGCTGGCTGCTCGACGGGGACGTGGCGAACAACTCCGGCAACTGGCAGTGGGTCGCCGGCACCGGCAACGACACGAAGCCCTACCGGGGGTTCAACCCGGTCCGGCAGGCCGAACGGTACGACCCGGACGGCGACTACGTGCGCCGGTGGGTGCCGGAGCTGGCGACGGTGCAGGGCAGGGCCATCCACCAACCGTGGCGGCTGCCCGAGGCCCTGCGTCAGACGCTCGACTACCCACCGCCCCTCTCGGTACCCGGCACCGACCCCGTCTGGCTGCGCTGATCAGAGCACCGAGTGCAACGCCTCGACCAGCTCGTCCACCCGGTCGTGCTCGGCGAGGTGCGCGGTGGCGTACGCGAAGGTGTAGCCGCGCTCGGGGTCGGCCCACGCGCTGCTGCCGCCGATGCCGCCCATGCCCCAACTGCCGTCCGGCTCCCGCTGCATACCCAACGTCCAGCGGGCGTCGCGATCCAACACCAGGTCCGGCCCGTCGTACTGGACCCCTGTCGCCTCCGCCACCAGGTCGGGGCTGAACAGCCGGACCCCGTCCAGGACACCACCGGCCAGCAGGCCGGCGTAGAGCCGGGCCAGGCTGGGCGCGGTGGCGTGCAGGTTGACGGCCGGCATCTCGGCCCCCCGCCACAGCGGACTGTTCAGCACGGCCACGTCCAGCCCGCCGGCCGGGTTGCCCAGCGCTCGCGCCCGCAGTGACCCCGGCTCGCCGAGCTTCCGGGTCGGCCATCCCGGGTCGCCGTACCGCAGGTCCGCGCAGCGCAACTGGTCCGACTCGGTCAACCCGAACCCGAGGTCGAGCTGCCAGCGGTCGGCGACCTCCTCGGCCAGGAACCGGCCCACCGACCGTCCGTCGACGCGGCGGACCACCTCGCCCACCAGATGGCCGTACGTCCAGGCGTGTTCCCCGGCGACCGAGCCCGGCGACCACTCGGGGTCGGCGGCGGCCAGGTCGCCGGTGAGCAGCGCCCAGTCGGCGATCGCGGCGGCCGGTCGCGGCACCGGAAAGGCCGGCAGCCCGGCGGTGTGCGACAACACCTGACGCACCGTGGCGGGAGTGCGGAACTCCGGCCAGTACCGGTCCACCGGCGCGTCGAGATCGACAGCTCCCCGGTCGACGAGCAGCAACAGGCAGAGCGCTGCCACCGGCTTGCCGACCGAGTAGACGTTCACCAGCGTGTCCGGCAGCCACGGCTCGCCGCCCGACCCGTGGCCGCGGCGGGAGCCGCCGGTCAGGTCCACGACGGGCTGCCCGTCGTACCAGACGGTCAGGGCGGCACCGGTTTCCCGGCCGGAGGTGAGCATGTCGTGGAAGCAGTCCCGGACCGGAGCGAAGCGTGCGTGCATCCGGCCACGGTAGGCGTCCGGGCCGGTGCGCGTGCCGACTTTTCCGCCGACCCCGGTGGTTGGGGTGGTGTCGCTGGGGGATGCTGTTCGGTGTGGCGGAGCCGGAGTTGGTGGACGTGGTGGTGGTCGGGCTCGGGGTCGGCGGCGAGGAGGTGGCTGAGCGGCTTGCCGAGGCCGGCCTGAGCGTCGTCGGCGTCGAACGGGATCTCGTCGGCGGGGAGTGCCCGTACTGGGGCTGCATCCCGAGCAAGATGATGATCAGAGCGGCCAACGCGCTCGCCGAGGCTCGCCGGGTCGACGGGCTCGCCGGGACGGCGCAGGTCCAACCCGACTGGGCGCCGGTGGCGAAGCGGATCCGCGAGGAAGCCACCGACACCTGGGACGACACGGTCGCGGCGGAGCGGTTCGTCGGCAAGGGTGGCCGGCTCGTGCGGGGCAGCGGCCGGCTCGACGGTCCGCGCCGGGTCCGCGTCGGCGACCAGATGTTCGAGGCCCGACACGGGGTGGTGCTGGGCACCGGCACCCGACCGTCGGTGCCGCCGATCGACGGCCTGGCCGACACGCCGTACTGGACCAACCACCAGGCGATCGAGGTCGAGGAGCTGCCGCAGTCGCTGCTCGTGCTGGGTGGCGGCGCGATCGGCCTGGAGTTGGCGCAGGTCTTCGCCCGCTTCGGGGTCCGGGTCACGGTGGTCGAGGCGCTCGACCGGGTGCTGGCCATCGAGGAACCCGAGGCGTCCGAGGTCGCCGCCGCGGCGCTGCGCGCCGACGGCGTGGAGATCCACACCGGGGTACGCGCGGAACGGGTCGAACACGACGGGACCAGGTTCACACTGCACGGTGGCGGCGGCGCGGAGTTCACCGCCGACCGGCTGCTGGTGGTGACCGGGCGCAAGGCCCACCTGGCCGAGCTGGGCCTGGACACGATCGGCCTGGACGCCAGCCAGCGTTACCTCCCGGTCGACGACCGTCTGCACGTCACCGACCACGTCTGGGCGGTCGGCGACATCACCGGCGAGGGTGCCTTCACGCACATCGCCATGTACCAGGCGGGGATCGTGATCGCCGACATCCTGGCCCGCGCCCGGCAGGCGAACGCGGGGGCGGACGCCAGCGGCACCTCCAGCGTGGTCGGCGGAGCGATGGGCGCGTCCAGCTCGCTGGCCGCCAGCGGATCGAGCGGCTCAGCCGGCACTATCCCGCGAGCCGACTACCGCGCGCTGCCCCGGGTGACCTTCACCGATCCCGAGATCGGCGCGGTCGGGCTCACCGAACAGCAGGCCCGCGAACGCGGCATCAACGTGCAGGTGGGTTTCACCAAGCTCGGCAGCTCGACCCGCGGCTGGATCCACCGGGTCGGCGACGACGGGTTCATCAAGCTCGTGGCGGACGCCGACCAGGGCGTGCTGATCGGCGCCACCTCGGTCGGCCCGGCCGGCGGTGAGGTGCTGTCCGCGCTGGTGGTGGCGGTGCACGCGGCGGTTCCGTTGAGTCAGCTCCGGCACATGATCTACGCGTACCCGACCTTCCACCGGGCCATCGAGTCCGCGTTGCACGACCTGTCCTGACCCCAGCCCGCCCCCAAGACCCCTGGCAATGCCGTGCGCCCTGCGACGCCCCGCGCGCTGCGGCTGGGCATGATCCACTCGCGTTTCAGGAAGTCGGGGTGTCCGGGGCATTGGAACCCCGCGATTTCACTGAAACCGAGTCGATCATGGCCGCCTGCGTTGTGGTGTGGCAGGTGGCGGAGGTCGGAATGGTCGGCGGTGGGAAGAATGCGGCAGCCGGCCAGCAAACGACGGGCAGATTGCTGTTCATTTCTTTCATTCAGGTGACGTACGATTGCGACCGTGACCAAGCGGTTGACTGAAGTTGCCAAGAAGGCGGGCGTCAGCGAGGCCACCGTCAGCCGGGTGCTCAACGGCCGCGACGGGGTCTCCGAGGCGACGCGCACCGCCGTGCTCACGGCGCTGGACGTGCTCGGTTACGAGCGGCCGACAAAGCTGCGCGGCGAACGCGCCCGGCTGGTCGGGCTGGTGCTGCCCGAGTTGCAGAACCCGATCTTCCCGGCGCTGGCCGAGGTGGTCACCGGCACTCTCGCTCAGCGCGGCTACACCCCGGCGCTCTGTGCCCGGACCATCGGCGGGGTCTCCGAAATGGACTATGTGGAGATGCTCCTCGACCACCAGGTCTCCGGGGTGATCTTCGCCGGTGGCTCGTACGCGCTCGCCGACGCCCGACACGACCACTACCGTCGACTGACCGAGCGGGGGCTTCCGGTCGTGCTGGTCAACGCCGGTGTGGACGAGCTGGGATTCCCCCGGGTCTCCACTGACGACGCGGTGGCGGTCGAGCAGGCGTACGGGCACCTGCGCTCGCTCGGGCACGAACGGATCGGCATGGTGCTCGGCCCGGAGGGGCACGTGCCGTCGCGGCGCAAGCTCGACGCGATGGTCCAGGCTGCCGGCTGGGACGAGGGCGACGCCGAGTGCGTCGAGCGTTCCAGCTTCTCGATGGAGGGGGCGCGGGTCGCCGCCACGAAGTTGGTCGAGCGGGGCGTGACAGGCATCATCTGCGCCAGCGACGTGCTCGCGTTGGGCACGATCCGGGCGGCCCGACGGTTGGGGCGGTCAGTGCCGGCCGACGTGTCGGTGGTGGGTTTCGACGACTCCGCCTTCATGACGTGCACCGATCCGCCGTTGACCACTGTGCGGCAGCCGATCGAGACGATGGGGCAGGCCGCGGTGGATCTGCTGGTCACCCAGATCGAGGGTGCCGGCGTCCTTCAGGACGAGCTGCTGTTCGAGCCGGAGTTGGTGGTGCGGGGCTCCACCGCACCCGCCCCCGGCCGCTAGGCACCACACCGAACGACGCTTCGGCCGTCGACCGCCTCTCGCGGTCGGCGGCCGTTTTCGTCGTTGCTGGACCCGGTCGCCATCGACAGAGCCGAATGATCGGCCATAAGGGATCAATAGTGGCAAACAGGGCCGCTTTCAGAACCTTGCCAACATCTATCGTCATCACGTCGTGTCCTTTCGCCACAGGGTCGATACCTTGCCGAAATGAGTCGGCCTCGCTACAGTGACTCCACTCACACCTGGCTCCGACGCAGCTACTGGGCGTCAGGTCGTATCACCGCAGATCAGCGAAGGTCATTGGAGACACCCGTTCCCGAAGGGATGGACAGATGTCCGTACCGCAATACCGAAAGGCTGCGGCGGTTGCGCTCGTGGCCGGCCTGGGGCTCAGCCTCACGGCGTGCTCCACGAAGAGTGACGACAAGGGCTCGAACGCAGCTGGCAAGGTCACCATCACTGTCGACTGCCAGCCGGTCGGCGCCCAGAAAGAGCTGTTGAAGAACTGGAACGACGACGTCGCCGAGTTCCAGAAGCAGAACCCGGACATCACCATCAAGAGCGTCAGCGTCGGCGAGCAGTGCAACAACCCGCCGGACTTCACCGCCCGCCTCGCCGGTGGCACCGTTACCGACGTCTTCTACGGGTACATGACCGATCTCCAGCAGGTGCTCGACTCCGGTCAGGCGATGGACATCAGCCAGCACGTCAACAAGGACGCGATCCCGACCTGGGAGAGCGTCGACCCGGCGCTCAAGGAGGTCTTCACCGACGGAGGCAAGCTCTACGCCGTTCCGGTGAAGAACTACTCGATGGGCCTGGTCTACAACAAGGTGCTGTTCCAGCAGGCCGGGCTGGACGTGAACAACCCGCCGAAGACCTGGGCCGACGTTCGGACCGCCGCCAAGAAGATCTCCGCGCTCGGCAACGGCATCGCCGGCTACTCGGAGTACAGCGCCGGAAACACCGGCGGCTGGCACTTCACCTCCCTGCTCTACTCGCAGGGTGGCCGGGTGCTCACCGAGGACGGCAAGAAGGCCGACTTCAACAACCCAATGGGCAAGCAGGTCCTGCAGAACCTCAAGGACATGCGGTACGGCGACAACAGCATGGGCGCCCGTCAGCTGCTCCAGTGGGGTGACCTGCTGACGAACGCCGGCGCGGGCAAGGTCGGCATGTTCATCGGCGCGCCGGACGCCACCCAGGCGATCGTCAGCCAGTTCCAGGGCAAGTTCCAGGACTGGGCGATGGCTCCGCTGCCCGGCCAGGACGGCGCGGCGAAGGGCACGCTCGGTGGTGGCGAGGGCTACTTCTTCAAGAAGGACCTCACCCCCGAGCAGGTCAAGGCCGGCCTGAAGTGGATCGCGTACCAGAAACTCACCCCGGGTAAGGGCCAGTTCGACTACGTCCGGGCCAAGCCGCAGAACTACCCGGTCGGTCTGCCCCAGCCGCTGCTCTTCGCCAACGGCAGTGACGCGCAGAAGCAGGAGTTGGAGCTGCGCAAGGCGAACGCGAACGTCGACACTACGAACTTCGCGCTCTTCGAGGCGACCCCGGTCCCGATCAAGGGTGAGCCGCGCAACGCCCAGGCGGTCTACGCGGTGCTCGACGCGGCGATGTCGGGTGTGCTGACCAACCCGAACTCGAACATCGACGCGCTGCTCAAGACCGCCGAGGAGAAGGTCAACCAGCTCCTCGCCGCCGAGAGCTGACCGATCGTGTGGGGGTCGGGACGCCGACCCGACCCCCACGCCACCTGCACCACATCTCGACGTCACCGACTCACCCAGGAGTTGCCTTGGCGATCACCACCGTCCCGGAGACCCCCAGGAAACCGGGCCGCCCGCCGTCGCCGTACTCGGCGAGGCCGCAGCGCACCAGCCTCGGCCGCAAGGTACGGGACAACCTCACCGGTCACGCGTTCCTGATCGGGGCGGTGCTCTGCTTCGTCGTCTTCTCCTGGTACCCGATGATCCGCGGCATCGTGATGAGCTTCCAGCGCACCCGGCGCGGCGAGACCACCTGGGTGGGCTGGGACAACTACTCCCGCATCATCGCCGACCCCAGCTTCTGGACGGCCTGGCAGAACACCTTCTACTTCACGGTCCTGGCGCTGGTCCTCGGGTACGTGGTGCCGTTCTTCGTGGCGATCCTGCTCAACGAGTTCCGTCACGCCAAGGGGTACCTGCGGATCCTGGTCTACCTGCCGGTGATGCTGCCGCCGGCCTCGGCGCTGTTCCTCTTCAAGTTCTACGCGTACGACCCGAGCGAGGCAGGGCTGTTCAACGCGATCCTCAAGGCGCTGCACCTGCCCACCTCGCAGTGGATGCAGTCGCCGGAGATGACGATGCCGGCCATGGTGGTCGCGTCGACCTGGATGAACATGGGCGGCGCGGTGCTCATCTACCTGGCGTCGTTGCAGAACATCCCCGGTGAGCTCTACGAGGCCGCCGAGCTGGACGGCGCCGGGATCTGGCGCCGGATCGTGCACGTGACGATCCCGCAGACCCGGTTGATCCTCGCGCTCCTGGCGATGCTCCAGATCGTCGCCACCATGCAGCTCTTCATCGAGCCACTGATCCTCGCCAACGGCGCGGGCGCTGAGGACTCGGCGACCTCGGTGGCGTACCTCATCTATCAGCACGGGTTCTTCCAGAACGACCTCAACGGCGCCGCCGCGCTGGGCGTGATCATGCTCGTGGTGCTGGCCGGCTTCTCCGCCGTGTACGTGCGGCTGACTGCGAAACAGGACTAGGACGGCGAGGAATGGCACAGGATTCCGGAACCCGGACCCTCATCTCCCACTCCCAGCTGAGCCGGGGGCGCGGCAAGGTCATCTACTGGACGCTGCTGGTCGTCGTGGTGGCGGGGTTCACGCTGGTCTTCCTTGGCCCGCTCTACTGGATGGTCACCGGGGCGCTCAAGTCCGGCCAGGAGATCGCGCAGACCCCGCCGTCGCTGTTCCCGAAGGACCCACAGCCGCAGAACTACATCGACGCGTGGAACAACCTGGCCCTCGCCAAGCTGCTCTTCAACACCTTCTACTACGCGGTCGGCGCGGTGCTGTTCCAACTGGTCTTCGACACCGCAGCCGCGTACTCGCTGTCCAAGCTCCGACCGATCTTCGGCAACGTGATCCTCGCCCTGATGCTGGGGACGCTGATGATCCCGGCGATGGTCCTCATCGTTCCGCAGTACGTGACGGTGATCGACCTGCCGATCGTGCACATCAACCTGCTGGACTCACCGTTCGCCATCTGGCTGCCCCTGGTCGCCAACGCGTTCAACATCTTCCTGCTGAAGCGGTTCTTCGACTCGATTCCGGAGGAGTTGATGGCGGCGGCCCTGATGGACGGGGCGACGTCGCTGCGGACGCTCTGGTCGATCATCCTGCCGCTGTCGCGTCCCATCCTCGGCGTAGTGTCGATCTTCGCGGTGACGGCGGTCTGGAAGGACTTCCTCTGGCCGAAGCTGGTCATGCCCTCGCCCGAGACCCGGACGGTGAGCGTCGGCATCTACGCCTTCGCCGGTGGCACACCGATGAACGTGGTGATCGCCGCGTCGGTCATCGCCGCGATCCCGACAGTCATCATCTTCCTGATCTTCCAACGGAACATCATGTCCGGTCTGACCACGGGCAGCATCAAGGGCTGACCACCACCGCATCCGTCCGCGCGGCGAACAACGACAGTTCGCCCGACACATGACCAGGTCCGGCGAGTCCGCCGACGTACTGACGCAGAAAGCAGGTGCTCGTGTCCACAGCTGACAGAAGTCCGTGGTGGCGGGGAGCGGTGATCTACCAGGTGTATCCCCGGAGCTTCGCCGACGGCAACGGCGACGGCATCGGCGACATCGCCGGCATCCGGTCCCGGCTGAACCACCTGTCCGCGCTCGGCATCGACGCGATCTGGTTCAGTCCCTGGTACCCGTCCCCGATGGCGGACGCCGGCTACGACGTCTCCGACTACCGCGACATCGACCCGGTCTTCGGCACGCTGGCCGACGCGGAGGCGCTGATCGCCGAGGCGCACGAGCTGGGCATCCGGACCATCGTCGACGTGGTGCCCAACCACTGCTCCGACGCGCACCCCTGGTTCCAGGCCGCCCTCGCCGGCGGGCCCGACGCGCCCGAACGGGACCTGTTCTGGTTCCGGCCCGGCCGAGGCCCCAACGGCGACGAGCGGCCCACCGACTGGATCGGCGAGTTCGGCGGGCCGACCTGGACGCGCACCACCAACCCGGACGGCACCCCCGGCGACTGGTACCTGCACCTGTTCGCCCCGCAGCAGCCGGACCTCAACTGGGACCACCCCCGGGTGCGGGAGGAGTTCGAGGACATCCTGCGGTTCTGGTTCGACCGGGGGGTGGACGGCATCCGGATCGACTCGGCCGGGCTCCTGGTCAAGGACGCGACGCTGCCCGAGGTGCAGCCGGACCAGCCGCACCCGTTCCACGACCTCGACGGGGTACACGACATCTACCGGGGCTGGCGTCGGGTCGCCGACGAGTACGCCGACCGGGCGCTGATCGGTGAGGTGTGGCTGCCGGACCGGCAGCGGTTCGCCAACTACCTGCGCCCGGACGAGCTGCACGCGGCGTTCAACTTCGACTTCCTCGGCTGCGCGTGGGACGCCGCGGCGCTGCGGGAGAGCATCGACGGGACGCTGAGCGCGCACGCACCGGTCAACGCGCCGGCCACCTGGGTGCTCTCGAACCACGACGTCACCCGGCACGTCACCCGCTACGGTCGCGCGGACACCCGGTTCAGCTTCGCCGCCAAACGCGAGGGCATCCCCACCGACCTGGAGTTGGGCACCCGCCGGGCCCGCGCCGCCGCGCTGCTCTCACTGTCGCTGCCCGGTGCCGCCTACGTCTACCAGGGCGAGGAGCTGGGCCTCTACGAGGTCGAGGACATCCCGTACGCGATGCGACAGGACCCGATGTGGGAGCGGTCCGGCCGGATCGACCCCGGTCGGGACGGCTGCCGCGTACCGCTGCCGTGGGCCGGGGACGAACCGCCGTTCGAGTTCAGTCCCACTGGTGCCGCAGCGCCCTGGCTGCCGCAGCCGGCCGACTGGAAGGACCGGACGGCCAGCGCGCAGACCGGCGACTCGGCCTCGATGCTGGAGCTGTACCGGGCGGCGATCCAGGCCCGAAGGGCCGACCCGGCGCTCGGTGACGGTGAGCTGACCTGGTTGCCCGCCCCGGACGGGGTGCTGGCGTTCAGCCGCGGCGGGGGTGGCTTCACCTGCCTGGTCAACCTGTCCGCCGCGCCGGTGACGATGCCAGCTCAGGGGGAGTTGCTGCTGGCCAGCGGGCCGCTCGACGACGGGTTGCTGCCGTCCGACACAGCGGTCTGGCTGCGTACCGCTGAAGTCACCGACGGGCCGCGCGGGGCGGACGGCCCGGCCTGACCTGACTCTGCCCGCCGTGGTGCCGGCGGCCCGTCCCGGCCGCCGGCACCACGCCACCAAGAAGGGAGAACCGAGGGGGGACGCGCGACACCGCACCGACACGGGGGGATCTGGCCTGCCTGACGAAAGGGAGAGCGCAGCTCATGGCCAACCACACCACCGGCACCCCGCACCACCTTCGACACCCGACCCGGGCGCTGTTGGCCGCCATCGCCGCCACAGTGCTCGCCGCCACATCGGTCACCGCCCTCGCTGTCACCGGCACCGCGACCCCGGCCTCGGCGGCGGGGTTGTCCCCCTTCGACATCCCCAACCGGGGCGCGACAGTTCCGTTCGTCGAGCAGGAGGCGGAGGAGACCGCCCACAACGGCACGAAGATCGGCCCGGATCGGCGTTACGGCACGCTGCCGTCCGAGGCGTCGGGCCGGGAGGCGGTCACCCTCGACGCCGTCGGCGAGTACGTCGAGTTCACCCTCACCGCCCCGGCCAACGCGGTGACCTTCCGCTACAGCCTGCCGGACAGCCCGGCCGGCACCGGTCGGGACGCCGCCATCGACCTGCGGGCCAACGGGGCGCTGCTGAAGGCGGTCCCGGTGACGTCGAGGTACGGCTGGTACTACGGCGGATACCCGTTCAACAACAACCCGGGTGACACCAACCCGCACCACTTCTACGACGAGACCCGGGCGCTGTTCGGCAGCACCCAGCCGGCCGGCACGAAGATCCGGCTCCAGGTCTCCTCGACCGCGCAGTCGCCCACGTTCACCATCGACCTGGCCGACTTCGAGCTGGTCTCCCCGGCGATCACGAAGCCCTCCGGTGTGCTCGACGTGGTCACCGACTTCGGCGCCGACCCGAGCGGCGCGACCGACTCGACGGCGAAGTTCCAGGCGGCGGTCGACGCCGGCAAGGCCCAGGGCCGGGCGGTCTGGATCCCGACCGGCACCTTCACCCTCTGGGACCACGTGGTGGTCGACGGGGTGACTCTGCGCGGCGCGGGCCCCTGGTATTCGGTGCTCGGCGGCCGGCACCCCACCGAGCGGAACAGGTCCGTCGGCATCTACGGCAAGTACGTCCCCGGTGGCGGCTACACCGGCCCGGTCCGCCCACACGAGGCGAACGGGCCCAGCCGCAACGTCACGCTGCGGGACTTCGCCATCATCGGCGACATCCGCGAGCGGGTCGACGACGACCAGGTGAACGCCTTGGGCGGGGCGATGACCAACTCGGTGGTGGACAACCTCTGGCTGGAGAACACCAAGGTCGGGGCGTGGATGGACGGCCCGATGGACAACTTCACCATCCGCAACAGCCGCATCCTGGACCAGACAGCGGACGGGGTGAACTTCCACACCGGGGTGACCAACTCGACGGTGACGAACACGTTCGTCCGCAACACCGGCGACGACGCGTTGGCGATGTGGGCGCAGAGCGTGCCGAACGTCAACAACTCCTTCACCCACAACACCATCGGGGTGACACTGCTGGCGAACCACCTGGTCAGCTACGGCGGTCGGGACATCAAGATCACCGACAACGTGACTGCCGACT
Organism: Micromonospora alfalfae; assembly: GCF_022230925.1. GTDB lineage: Bacteria > Actinomycetota > Actinomycetes > Mycobacteriales > Micromonosporaceae > Micromonospora > Micromonospora alfalfae. The sequence continues at coordinate 105,643 of NZ_JAKKFH010000063.1, forward strand.
CGCTGACCAACGGCGGCGGCATCCACGTCGCTAACCGCTACCCGGGCGTGCAGGGCGCCACCGGAGTCCAGGGCACCTGGACGATCGCCCGGAACACGTTGATCCGTAACGGCAACTCGGACTACAACTGGAACTTCGGTGTCGGGGCGATCTGGTTCTCCGCGCTCAACGAGGCGTTCCAGAACCCCACCATCAACATCACCGACACCGACATCCTGGACAGCTCGTACGCGGCGCTGCACTGGATCGAGGGCCAGACCAACGGGATCAACCTCAACAACGTACGGATCGACGGCGCCGGCACGTACGCGCTCCAGGTGCAGGCGAACAGCCAGGTGTCGTTCACCAACGTGCGGGCCACGAACATCGCGCAGAGCAACCCGATGCACAACTGCGTGGGTGCCGGCTTCCAGATCACCCAGGGTTCCGGCAACTCCGGCTGGTACACCCCGACCCCGTACTGCGGCCCGTGGCCGAACCCCCAGTGGGGCGGTGGACCCACCTCGCCGCCGCCCACCACACCGCCTCCCACCACACCGCCGCCGACCACCCCGCCTCCCACCACCCCGCCCCCGACCAGCGGCAACCTGGCACTGGGCCGGTCCACGACGGCGACCAGCACCAACCAGAGCTACACGGCCGCCAACGTGGTGGACGGCAACGCGTCGACGTACTGGGAGAGCGCCAACAACGCCTTCCCCCAGTCGGTCACCATCGACCTGGGTGCGTCCCGGTCGGTCGACCGGGTGGCGCTCAAACTGCCCGGCGGTTGGGAGCAACGCACCCAGACCCTGTCGGTGCTCGGTTCCACCGACGGGTCGTCGTACACCACTCTGGCGTCGTCCGCCGGTAGGGTCTTCGCCCCCGGCGCGGGCAACACGGTGTCGATCGGGCTGCCCTCCGGTGACCGTCGCTACATCCGGGTCACCGTCACCGGCAACACCGGCTGGCCGGCAGCGCAACTCTCCGAGGTCGAGGTGTACGGCGGCACCCAGACGACGCCACCACCGACCACCCCGCCCCCGACCACGCCACCGCCGACCACCCCGCCCCCCAGCGGCAACCTGGCGGCCGGACGGTCGATCACCGAGACCAGCCACTCCGACGTGTACGCCGCCCCCAACGCGGTGGACGGCAACGCGAACACCTACTGGGAGAGCGCCAACAACGCCTTCCCGCAGTCGTTGACAGTGGACCTGGGCGCTGACCGGTCGGTGTCCCGGGTCGTGCTGAAGCTCCCGCCCTCGTCGGCCTGGCAGACGCGTACGCAGACGCTGGCGGTGCTCGGCTCCACCAACGGCTCGACGTTCAGCACCCTGAAAGCGTCGGCCGGCTACAGCTTCAACCCGGCCAGCGGCAACACGGTCACAGTGACCTTCACGGCGACCACCCAGCGGTACCTGCGGCTGACAGTCACCGGCAACAGCGGCTGGCCGGCCGGCCAGCTCAGCGAGTTCGAGGTCTACTCCAGCTAGGTCGGGTGCCCCCGCCCGGACCGGGCGGGGGCACCCCCGGCGCAGTGCCGCGCCGGCCGTCCGACCCCGTCCCCAACCCGCACCGTCCCCCACCTGTCGCGGAACGACGGGCGTACCAGTGCACCCGTCACCGGGCAACGCACCCACACCCACCCCCGAAAGAGGTGTAGCGACCCCATGTCCAGGACCGGCACCAGACGAGGCACGCCGCAAACCGGCGCGCCCACCACCGTCCCCCGCACCGCCCGCACGGGCCGCCGTCGCATGCTCGCCGGCGCGCTCGCCGGGATGCTCCTCGCCACCGCCCCGGTCGTCACCCCCATGGCGAGCGCGGCACCGGCGGCCGACACGTCCGCAGTCGCCTCCCGCGCGGCGATGCTCGCCGGGCTCTCCGCCACCATGACCGCCAGCAGCTACAACCAGAACTACGTGGCGGGCAACGCCAACGACGGCAACGCGTCGACCTACTGGGAGAGCGCCAACAACGCGTTCCCGCAGTGGATCCAGGCGGACCTGGGCGCCACTGTCAGCGTGGACCGGGTGGTGCTCAAGCTGCCACCCGCGGCGGACTGGCAGACCCGTACGCAGACGCTGTCGGTGTTGGGTTCGACCAACGGCTCGTCCTTCACCACCCTGAAGGCGTCCGCCGGCTACACCTTCAACCCGAGCAGCGGCAACACCGCGACCGTCAGCTTCACCGCCGCCAGCACCCGCTACGTACGCGTGCAGGTCACCGGCAACACCGGTTGGCCGGCCGCGCAGCTCTCCGAGGTCGAGGTGTACGGCGCCACCGGCAGCACCGACACCCAGGCACCCAGCGTGCCGGGCAACCTGGCCTACACCCAGCCGGCCAGCGGACAGATCCGGCTCACCTGGTCGGCGTCCACCGACAACGTCGGGGTGACCGGCTACGACGTCTACGCCAACGGCGCGCTGCGGGGCAGCGTCAACGGCTCGACGCTCACCTACACCGACAGCCAGGCGGACAGCGCCACGGTCTCGTACTACGTGCGGGCCAAGGACGCGGCCGGCAACCAGTCGGCGAACAGCAACACGGTGACCCGGACCGGCACCGGCAACCCGCCGACCGGTTCCAACCTGGCGATCGGCAAGCCGATCAGCGCCTCCGGGTTCGTGCACACGTTCGTGGCCACCAACGCCAACGACAACAACGTGGCCACCTACTGGGAGGGCAACGGCAACCCGAGCACCCTGACAGTGCAGCTCGGCGCGAACGCCAGCCTCAGCCAGGTCGTCGTGAAGCTCAACCCGGACTCGGCGTGGGGTGCGCGTACCCAGAACATCACGGTGCTCGGCCGGGACCAGGGCTCGTCGAGCTTCACCACGCTGGTCGGCGCGGCGAACTACAGCTTCAACCCGAACAGCGGCAACACGGTGACCATCCCGGTCTCCGGCGCGGCGGCCGACGTACGGCTCTCGATCGCCTCGAACACCGGTGCTCCGGCCGGTCAGGTGGCCGAGTTCCAGGTCTTCGGAACTCCGGCGCCGAACCCGGACCTGACCGTCACCGGCATGTCCTTCAGCCCGTCCGCACCGGTGGAGACCAGCACCATCACGCTCTCCGCGACGGTGCGTAACGCGGGCTCGGCGGCTTCTGGCGCGACGAACGTCAACTTCTACCTGGGCTCCACCCGGGTGGGCACGGCTTCGGTCGGCGGTCTCGCGGCCGGTGCCTCGACCACCGTCAGCGCCAGCATCGGCACCCGGGACTCGGGCAGCTACCCGCTCAGCGCCAAGGTCGACGAGTCGAACACCGTCGTCGAGCAGGACGACACAAACAACAGCTACACCAACCCCAGCCCGCTGGTAGTCGCCGCGGTCGCCAGCTCCGACCTGGTCGCCTCGGCGGTCGCCTGGTCGCCGGGGAACCCGTCGGCGGGCAACACGGTGACCTTCTCCGTGTCCATCCGCAACGCCGGCAACCAGGCTTCCGCGTCCGGTGCGCACGGCATCACCCTGACAGTGCTCAACGAGTCCGGCACCGCGGTCCGTACCCTGACCGGCTCGTACTCCGGCGTGATCAACGCAGGCGCCACTGTCGGCCCGATCAGCCTGGGCACCTGGACCGCCGCGAACGGCAAGTACACCGTCCGGGTGGTGCTCGCCGTGGACGGCAACGAGCTGCCGGTGAAGCAGGCCAACAACACCAGTGACCGGCCCCTCTTCGTCGGTCGCGGCGCCAACATGCCGTACGACATGTACGAGGCCGAGGACGGCGTGATCGGCGGCGGCGCCAGCGTCGTCGGACCGAACCGGGAGATCGGCGACCTGGCCGGCGAGGCGTCCGGTCGGCGGGCGGTGACCCTCAACTCGACGGGCAGCTATGTCGAGTTCACCACCCGGGCCAGCACCAACACGCTGGTCACCCGCTTCTCCATCCCGGACGCACCGGGCGGCGGTGGGATCAACTCGACAATCAACGTCTACGTCAACGGCACCTTCCACAAGGCCATCGACCTGACGTCCCGGTACGCCTGGCTCTACGGCAACGAGGCCAGCCCGGGCAACTCGCCGAGCGCGGGCGGACCGCGGCACATCTACGACGAAGCCAACGTCATGCTCAACTCCACGGTCCCGGCCGGCAGCAAGATCCGTCTGCAGAAGGACCCGGCCAACACCACCACGTACGCCATCGACTTCATCAACACCGAGCAGGTGGCGCCGATCGCCAACCCGGACCCGGCGCGCTACACCACGCCGACCGGCTTCACCCACCAGGACGTGCAGAACGCCCTGGACCGGGTGCGGATGGACACCACCGGCAACCTGATCGGGGTGTACCTGCCGGCCGGTAACTACTCCACCTCGTCGAAGTTCCAGGTGTACGGCAAGGCCGTCCAGGTGACCGGCGCCGGTCCCTGGTACACCCGGTTCAACGCCCCGTCGGGTCAGGACAACACCGACATCGGCTTCCGGGCTGAGAACTCGGCGGCGAACTCCTCCTTCAAGAACTTCGCCTACTTCGGCAACTACACCTCGCGGATCGACGGTCCGGGCAAGGTGTTCGACTTCGCCAACGTGTCGAACATCGTGATCGACAACATCTGGAACGAGCACATGGTGTGCCTCTACTGGGGCGCGAACACCGACTACATGACGATCAAGAACTCCCGGATCCGGAACATGTTCGCCGACGGCATCAACATGACGAACGGGAGCACCAACAACCTGGTCAGCAACAACGACGCCCGGGCCACCGGTGACGACAGCTTCGCGCTGTTCTCGGCCATCGACGCGGGCGGCGCCGACATGAAGGACAACATCTACGAGAACCTGACCTCGACCCTTACCTGGCGGGCCGCCGGTGTCGCCGTGTACGGCGGCTACGGCAACACGTTCCGCAACATCTACATCGCGGACACCCTGGTCTACTCGGGCATCACCATCAGCTCGCTCGACTTCGGCTACCCGATGAACGGCTTCGGCGCCAACCCGCCGACCCGGTTCGAGAACATCTCGATCGTGCGGGCCGGTGGTCACTTCTGGGGTGGGCAGACCTTCCCGGCGATCTGGGTCTTCTCCGCCTCGAAGGTGTTCCAGGGCATCCGGGTCAGCGATGTCGACATCATCGATCCGACCTACAGCGGCATCATGTTCCAGACCAACTACGTCGGTGGGCAGCCGCAGAACCCGATCACCGACACGGTCTTCACGAACGTCTCGATCAGCGGTGCCCGCAAGAGCGGGGACGCCTACGACGCGAAGTCCGGCTTCGCCATCTGGGCGAACCCGATGCCGGAGTCCGGGCAGGGGCCGGCCGTCGGGTCCGTCACCTTCAACAACCTCCGGTTGAGCAACAACGCTGTGGACATCCAGAACCCCACGACAACCTTCACCATCAACCGCAACTGAGCTGGCCGGTAGCCGACGCCGCCGGGGGGTGCACCCCTCCCGGCGGCGTCGCGCCGTGTCGGCCCTCGCCTGCGGCGAACCGGGCCGCGCCGGCAGCCGCGTCCGTGGCCAGCGAGTCCATCCCGTACGCCAACTCGGCCGCCAGCGCCTCCGGCTCGGGCCGTCCCGCGCCGGCCAGCAGCGCCGCCCGGTCGTTGCGCAGGCAGGTCTGCGGATGCCGGGCGATCGCCGCCGCCAACTCCTCGGCTGCGGCCCGCGCCTGGCCAGGTGGCACCAACCGATTGACCAACCCCATCGTGTACGCCTCGTCGGCCGGCACCGGGCGGCCGGTGAGGATCAGGTCCATGGCCCGGCTCTCGCCGATCAACCGGGGCAGCCGGACGGTCCCACCGTCGATCAGCGGCACTCCCCAGCGGCGGCAGAACACCCCGAGTGTCGCGTCGGACTCGGCGACCCGCAGGTCACACCAGAGCGCCAGTTCGAGCCCGCCCGCCACCGCGTACCCGGAGATCGCCGCGATCACGGGCTTGCTGAGCGTCATCCGGGTCGGACCCATCGGACCGTCCCCCTCCGGCTCGACCCGGTTGCCGCTCGGTGTGCCGATCGCCTTGAGGTCGGCGCCGGCGCAGAATGTCCCACCCGCGCCCCAGAGCACGGCCACCGCCGCATCCGGGTCGGCGTCGAAGGCCCGAAACGCGTCCGCCAGCGCCCGAGCCGTAGGACCGTCCACGGCGTTCCGCGCGTCCACCCGATCCAGCACAACTGTGGTGACCGCCCCAACCCGCTCCACCCGCACACCCATCCCGCCAGCATGCCGGCCAGGCCCCACCCCCACAATCCCCGTCGATCTTGCACTTGTGGTTGCCGGTTCGCGGCTTGTGCCCCGGATTATGTGAGCAGAAACTGCAAGATCGGCGGCGTGGGTGGTGCGGCAGGTTTGTCGTCGACGACCGGTTTGGGACGGCGAACGCCGGGAAGTCGGTACGCGTGCGAGCACTTTTGACGAAAGTTGAGCAGGACTCCCGGCTGGACCGCGCGGGTGACCGGTTGCAGAAGGTCGTCCTGGGGACGCTGCGTCCACGCCGGCTGCGTGACCTGCTGCACGGGGTGACCCTCGGGCATCCGCTGCACCCGGCGATGGTGCAGGTGCCGGTCGGCGCGTGGATCAGCGCCGCGGTGCTGGACCTCATGCCCGGGCAGCGCCGGCCCGCCACCGTGCTGGTCGGTCTGGGCACCGTCAGCGCGCTGCCTGCGGCGATCGCCGGTCTGAACGACTGGGCGGCACTCGCCCGCGACCAGCGCCGGGTCGGCCTGGTGCACGCCGCCGCCAACACCGTCGGCATGACGCTCTACGCCGGCTCGTTGGCCGCCCGGCTGTCCGGCCGGCACGGAATGGGTCGCGCCCTCGGCTTCCTCGGGCTCTCCACGGTGAGCCTCGGCGCGTACATCGGGGGTCACCTGGCGTACAAGCAGGGGGCGCAGGTCAACCAGAGCGTTTCCGAGCTGCACCGGATGACCGATGGCTGGCACTCGCTAGCCGACATGGCGACGCTGCCGCAACGCACCCTGATCACCCGAGAGGTGGACGACGACATCTCGGTGATCCTCTACCGGCACGGTGACGAGGTGACCGTGATGTTGGAGCGCTGCCCGCACCAGAGCGGGCCCCTCGGCGAGGGTGAGGTGCAGGAGATCGACGGCCACGCCTGCGTGGTCTGCCCGTGGCACGGCAGCGCCTTCCGGCTCAACGGCGGCGAGGTCGTGCAGGGGCCGTCCGGCAACGACCAGCAGATCCTGCCCACCCGGATCCAGAACGGCGTACTCCAGACCCGCCTGCCCTGACCCTCTCCCTCCTCCGGGGCAATGTTGCCCATGACGATGATGCCGCTGAGTCATCAGATGCCTCAGCGGCATCACGCTCTCCGGGCACCTCGCCCCGGACGCACTTGCCCTACCGCTCAGGTGCGTCGGTGTCGGCCGACCGGCGGACCGTCGGGCACGGAGTCCAGGCCGTGCCCGCCGCCGAACAGCCCGACCTCGTCACCAGCACCGGCCCAGCCCTCGTCACTCCAGCCCTCAGCGCCGGTGGCCGTCAGTCCGCCGCCGTGGGGTGCCGTGCCGCCGGAGAGAGCCATCCCGCTGCCGGGAAAGGCCGTGCTGCCGGGAAACGCCATTCCGCTGCCGGCAGGCGGCACAGCACCGCCGGTAGGTGCGACAGCACCGCCAGTAGGTGCGACAGCACCGCCAGTAGGTGTCATCCGGCCGCCGCGAGGTCCAAAGCCGTTCTCGCTCGGTGCCGCGCCGCCTTGCCGCGCCGCCGGGGCTTCGATGGCCGCAGCCGCCCGGCTGGCAGCCCAGGCGGCACCGCTTCCGGCCGCCCCACGACTGCCCCGCTGGCCCGCGCCGCCCCGGGATGTGCGGGAGGACGCGGCCAGTCGGGGAGCCGCCCCGGCGGTGGCTGGACGGCGGCGCAGCCCCAGGACTGCGCCGATCTGGGCGCCGACGATGCTCGCCACCGCCAGTACGGCGGAGACAGCCAGCGGGCGGTTCACCCGATCGGCGGCGCTGACCCGGGCTGCGCCGACCGTCATGGCTGGTGGTTGGCCCGCTGACTCCGTACCGCTGGGTGGTGCCGGTGCCACCCGCGGCGGTGCGGCCCGCTCGGGCGCCGGCCGGGGCGCGGGCGGCTTGGGCGCTGCGGGCCGGTCGACGATCCGACCGGTGGCATGCTGCCGAGCGCCCTGGTCGGCGGCCTCCGTGGGCAGTCGGAGCAGTTGGCCGGGGCGGATCCGGTCCGGGTCGTCGAGCTTGTTCAGCTTGGCGAGCTGTCGGTAGTCGCTGAACTCGTCCAGGTACCGCTCGGCCACCTCCCCGAGGTAGTCGCCCCGCGCCACCCGGTACACCGGCGCGGCCGTGTCCGGCGTCGTCGCGGCTCGGGGCGGCGCGGCCACTGTGGTGGGGGCCGTTGTGCTCGGACTCGCGTACACCGGAGTTCCGTAGACCGCCGCGGCGCTGGCGGCGGCCGGGCTGGCGACCAGGATCAGCGCGATCGAGCCGAGCAGCGCGGCGGCGGCCTTCTGCTGGCGGCCCATCCCGGGCAGCTTCGGTGCCGGCCGGCGCAGGGTCTGTGCGCCCAGTTCGACGAGGACGGAGAAGGCGAACGTGGCCCAGCCGAACCAACCGGCCACCGCCAACGCCCGCAAAAAGAGCTGACCGTCGTCCCGGCTGGTCAGCGCGGTGCCCACCTCGCTGATCGTGGGGAGGTGATCGGGCAGCGGGTTACCCGCGAAGGCGAGCAGCGCGATCGGCGCGCCGACCAGCAGCGCCAGAAGCACTGCCAGTGCGCCGATGCCGGTGAGGATCCGTCCGGTCCGCCGTACGACGGACCCACCCGATACGGGCATGGCTGCCTTCCTTCCTACGGTGTTGCGGTGATGGCACGCGCTGTGGCCTCGCCGGTGACGGTGACCGCCTTCTCCTGGATGAACGGTCCGATCATCGAGCGGTGGTAGGTGATGGAAACGGTCACCCGGATCAGGGTCTCCCCGTCGACCTCGGGGAAGTTCACTGTGTGGCCGGCGGTGTTCACGACGGACAGGTAGTTGGCTACCGCATCGCGCGCCTCCGGCTCGTTGATCCGCTTCGGTCCGCCCTCGATGGCGGTGGCCCTGTCGATGGCCTGACCACCGGCCCGGGCCGCCTCGGAGGCCAGGTTCTGGGCGTGTTGCAGGGTGCGGAGCTGACCGGCGGCGTCGAAGGAGAGACCGATGATGGCCAGTACGCCGACCATCGTCACCGCGAGGAAGATGCTCACCCGGCCGTGCTCACCTGCCCGCGAGGGACCGGCAGCCGACGTGGTGGCAGTCATTGCCGGCTCCGGTAACGGTCAAGCGGGGAGGTGAACTGCGCCGAGATCTCCTTCTCGCTCGTCATCCCGGGCAGGATGTCGAGTGTGATGTCCCGGAAGGACACCACGCACTTGAGCCTCACCGTCACAGTGGCGTTCGTACCGACCTCGCTGCTGAAGGCCTTGTCGAAGCTGGACGGGTTGTCGGGCGACCTGCCGGTGAATGCCGGGTCCAGGTCGTTGACGCAGGCCAGGCCGTGCCAGTCCAGCTGGGCCTGGGCGGCCTCCACCGCCTCCTTCCGGGCGGTGCCGGAATCCCGGGAGATCGAGGCGGCGCGGGCGGCGTCGTGCGCTGCCGCGTCGAGCGCCTCAGCGGCAACCGCTGTGCGTCCGACCACACCTGCCAGCACCATCAGCGCGATGAACGCGGGCGCGAGGACAGCCACCTCGATGGAGACCGAGCCCCGCTCGGCGGTACGGGTCATGGCGGGGTCACCCTCTCCACCGTTCCGTGGGCGGTCTGCTGTATCGCGAAGTCCACGCCCGGCACCACTGACAGGGACCTGCCGCTGACAGTGCAGGTCACGTCCGTCGCGGTGGTCACGCAGGTCGGGCCGGCCCTGTCCCAGCCCACCAGCCAACCGCCGGCGGCCCTCAGGAAGCGGGAGGCGCTGTCCACCCCGGCGCCGTTACTCGCCTGGTACGTCCGCTGCGCGTTGACGCCACTCTGCGCGGCGTTCAACGCCGTGGAGCGGGCGAGGAAGACCGCCGCGACCTGGATCGAGGCGAAGAGCAGCACCAGGATCAGCGGCATCATCACGGCGAGTTCCACCGGGTTGGCACCCCGCTCGCGGTCGCCGGCCGCGAGGCGGTGCCGAGCGGCGTTGACCGCTCGACACCATCTCGGGTACGCGGCTCGACGCATCCCGGCTACTTCGGGTTGGTGTGGTCCGGGATGCCGGTCATCCAGTTGTTGGCCTTGGCCAGGGCCAGCGCGGTGACGGCCATGGCGACGGCGACCAGACCGGCGATGATCACCGCGGTGGGCACCGGGCTGTCGCCGCGCTCGCCGTCGCGGCGCAGCTCGGCCAGGCGCGTCGTCAGCGCGACGTGCAGGTAGCTGAGGATGGACATGGCGTTCTCCTTCAAGGGGCGGGGTCAGACACGGGCGATGAACGGATAGAGGACGAATCCGAGCAGCACGAAGACGAGCAGCGCGCCCGGAATGTCGAGCTTGCTGGTCACTGCCTCGGCGCGGCCAAGGTTGTCGGTGCGGATCTGGTCGCGCAGCGAGTCGGCCCGGCTGCGCAGCGTCTCGTGCACCTGCGCTCCCTCGCTGCCGGAGGAGCGCATGATCGCGCCGACGTCGCCCAGCTCCGGAATGCCGATCTTGTCGGCGAGGTCGCGCAGCTCGTCCCAGGGCGCGTGCATCTGCATCTGGGCGATCCGCAGCGACTCCTGAAGCCGGTCGAACACCCAGCCGTCGCAGACAGCCGCGGCCCGCTCCAGCGACTGCACCGGCCCGTGCGCCGCCGAGAGCTGCAACGCCACCAGATCGAGGTAGGTGCAGACGGCCTGGCGGAATTCGTCCCGGGCGGCGTCGGCCTTGGTCAGCACGGCGCGGTGCGCCAGCAGGCCGCCCAGCAGCGCCAGGCCGAGGCTGCCCAGCACCGGCACGACCAGCGGGAATGAGACGCCGAGCACCCAGAGCGCCGCCCCGAGCACTGTCGGCGTGGCCAACCCGATCAGCGCGGAGAGCAGCACCGACAGCGCGTACTGCTCGGAGGTCTGATCGATCAGGGCGAGCTGCATCTGTGGAGGCCGCAACCAGCGGGACATCCCGGTCAGCCAGTCGAGTCGCCGGGATGCGGGCGTGGACACCCGGCCAGTGCCCGGCGGCTGATGCAGTCGACGCAGCGCCGGCCCGAGCGCCGGTGTCGCCGGCACCAGCTCCCGGATCACCAGGAACACACCCAGACCGATCCCGGCGCCACCGCAGACAGCGAGGGCGAACTGCCAGTTCACGATCATGCGAGCCGCCTTTCGCTCGCGACAGCGGGGCCCCGCGGCGCTGCGCTGCCCGCGCTCACGCGATCACCTCGGCGGGGTTGGGCGCCGGCAGGAACCGGGCCGGCCGCTGCGGCTGGCTCATCGACCGCACCCAGGCCAGCAGGCCGATGAAGGCGGCGCCGAGGGCGGCCATCACCAGCTGACCCACAGGTGTGCCGTACGGCCTGATGTACTCGGTGTTGATCAGCCCGTACGCCAGGGTTGCCAGCGTCATCCCGGTGAGGAAGCGGACAGCGAACCGGGGCTGGGTGCGCTTGGCCTCGATCTCCCGACGGGTCGCCACCTCCGCTGACGCCGCGCCGGCGATCGAACCGAGCACGTCACCAAGCCGCTCACCCCGGTCCGACAGGTGCAGGATCAGCGCCGCGACCACCTGGTCGCAGACCGGGTCGGCGATCTCGTCGGCGAACGCCAGCAGTGCGGAGCGGGCCATCCAGCCGGCCTGGAGGCGGGCGGCGAGCAGCCGTACCTCGTCCTCGACGCCTGGTGGCACGCTGCCGATGGTCCCGATGATCGACTGCTGGAGGCCCTGCCCGGTGCCGGAGACGTCCTTGAGTCGGCGGGTCCACTCGCCGACGGCCTCGATCCGGGCGATCGCCCGCTGTTCGGCCTTGCCCACCCCGAACAGCCACGGGGTGCCGGGCACCGCCACCGCCACCAGCAGGCCCACCACCGGCAGCCCGGTCAGCAGGAACGCCAACGCGCCGGCGACCAGCGCGGCGACCAGCAGCGCCTGATAGCCGCGCTGCTCGGCCGGAGTGCTGCCCGGCCCGCGCCACAGTCGGCTCAGCCCCGGCCCGCTGCCCGGCTGCGGCCCGGGGGGTCGACGGGTGCCGACCAGGGCGACCACTGCCAGCAGCAGCCCGGCCACACAGGCGGCGCCGGAGACCACCGCGATCAACTCCAGGCTGTCGAGCATCAGGTCACCGCCGGGCCAGTCGGGTCTGCCGAGGCCGCCGCCAGGCACCGGCACCGGCCTCAACCCACCGGGTCAGCAGCCGCGCGTCGTAACCCACCCTCAGCAACTGGTCGCGGACCCGCTCCGGCAGGTGCCGGGGGACCGCACGACCGTCCGGGCCCGGCCCGAAGACAGTGGTGGTGGTGATCCGACCGGCTTCGCCGGCCCCGATCACCTCCTCCACGTGCGACACGAACCGGTGTTTCCGCCCACCGATCGCGGTCTCGTCCTCGATGGTGACGTAGACGATCAGGTCGAGCGCGTTTCCGGCCATCCGACGGGCCTGGTCGACTGTCATCTCACGGCCGTGCGCCAGGGCCAGCTCGACGATCCGTTCACCCACACCGGCGGCGGTACGGGCGTGGATGGTGCACATCGACCCCCGGCTGGTGGTCATCGCCTGGAGCATCGGCACGATCTCCCGGGACCGCACCTCGCCCACGATGATCCGCAGGACGCCCATCCGCAGCGACAGCGGGATCAGGTCGGCGATGGTCACCTCGCCGGCTGGGCGGCCGTCGAAGCCGCGCTCGCCGTGACCCTCCCGCGCCTCGAAGCTCATCACCGCCCGGTGCCGCTCCCGGCGGCGGGCCGGGAGCAGCTCCCGACTCTCCTCCAGCAGCACGTACGGCTCATCCTGCGGGATCTCGTTCATCAGCGCCCGGATGACGGTGGTCTTCCCGGCGCCGGCCAACCCGGCGACCATGATGTTCAGACCGGCGCGCATCGCCGCGCGCAGGAAGTCGCGCAACAGCGGATCGATCATCTCGTCCAGGTCGCCCCGGGCGCCCGCCAGGTCGTCGAGGCTCACATCCAGTGTGTTGTGCTTGCGGATCACCGCGTACGGGCGGTGGCTGACCAGGAACACAGCGGCCAGCCGGCTGCCGTCGGGCAGTTGCAGGTCGAGGGTGGGCTTCACAGTGGAGAGGGACCGCTCGGTAGCGCCGGCCCGACGGGCCGCCGCCTGGAGGATCTCCACCAGCTCGGCGTCGCTGTCGGCGATCGGCTCGGCCCAGTCCACCCCGCCGCCGTGCCGGGTGATGCGCACCTGGTCGCAGCCGAGGATGTGCACCTCCTCGATGGTGTCGTCGACAAGCAGCGTCTGTAGCCGGCCGAGCCCGACCAGCTCGGCGGTCACCTGGTCGAGCAGCAGGCGTTCGTCGCCGGCGGCCATCGGTGTGCCGGCCCGGCGCACCGAGTCCGCGTACGCGGCGACCACAGTGACGGCGAGTCGGGCCCGCTCGGTGTCCTCCTCGTCGACGGTGAACTCCCGGCCGCGCTGCCAGAGGGTGAGCCGTTCGGTGAGTTCCCGGCGCAGCTCCCGGACGACCTGGAAGTCCATCCGGGCCCGGGGCGGCGACTCCGGCGGCGGGGTCGCCGCGGGCGTGGGCTGCGGCTGCGGCCCGGACTGGTGGTGCCGGCCGTTCGGGACGGCCAGGGGCGGCGCGGTGGAGGTCACTGCCGGTGGCTGCTGACGCGGGTCGGTGGAGACCGGCTCAAACCGCATCCGGCACCACCTGCTGCACGGGCCACGCCAACCGGGCCCGTCGCCGTTCCAGCAGCGCCCCGATCGGGACCTCCAGCGCGGCCGCCGCGCGCATCAGCGGCCGACCGGCCCGCACGGTTCCGCCCAGGGCGAGCACCCCTGCGGTACGCGTATCGTGCGGCAGCCGTGCGATGACCGGCAGTTTCAGGGCGCGGCTGATCTCGGCCCGCCCGTGCCCGTCGCCGACCAGCAGCAGCCGCAGGGTGCCCGGGGGCACCCGGTGTTCGGCGAAGTCCCGTTCGATCGCGGTGACCACCGCGCGGGTGCCGGAGAGGTCCGGCAGGTTCGCCCGGGTCACCAACAGCACCACCGAGGCGGCCCGCAGCACCGGCCACGGAGGCCCGGTCACGTGCAGCCGACCACAGTCGACAAGGACGTCGTAGCCGGGGGTGCCGCGGTCGAGGGCGTCGAAGTAGTCGGCGAAGCGCTGCCAGAGCGGGGTGACGCTGCCGCTCTGGGCCGGGTCGACGAGGCCGGGCAGCAGCAGCCGTTCCCGACGGGGTGCGTCCAGGTCGACCAACTGGGACCAGAACGCGGTTTCCAGGTTGCCGTCGCGCAACTCCCCGACGGCCAGCTCTCCGATGCCGCGTGGGCCGTCCAGTTGGCCGCCGAGATATCCGGCGAGGATCGAGCCGCCGGCCGGGTCACATTCGGCGACCACCAGCCGCCGGTGCCAGGCCAGCGCGCAGGCCAGCGCCGAGGTGGTGACGCCGGGCGAACCCTTCGCGGACACCAGCGCGATGATCGCCATGCTCAGGCCGCCTCGGTCAGGACGACGGCGAGCCGTTGCTGCGCGGCGAGCGCCACCACCGCCGGCACGTCACGGGTGAGCAGCGCCAGGTACAGGACCTTGTCGTCGTTGGCCGGGCTGACCATGTCGATGACGGTGGCCGTGAACCGGGTGCCGGCGGCGGCCTTGTCTCCGTCGGCGTCATTGTCCGGAGTGCTGACCAGCAGAACCTTGTCGCCGGGGTGCAGTTCGCGGGCCGGCACCTGGGCGGTCTTCAGGCCGAGCGCGATCTGCTGCTGGCCGGGGCCGAGCAGCGGGTCGTCGGTGACCTGTCCCAGGGTGAGCAGCGTGCCCGGAAGCAGCGCGACGGCGGCTCGTTTGCCGACCACCTCGTCGAGTCGTGCGGCGGGCACCGGGCGCAGCCCCTGGCCGCCAGCGACCTGCACTGTGACCAGGTCCGCTGCGCTGATTTCCCGGCCCACCTCCACCGGTCGGGCCACCGCCAGATAGCTGCCGGTGGCCCGTACCGAGGTGACCGCGAAGGCCGCGCCCAGCCCGCCCAGGGCGATCAGGAGGACGGCGAGACCGAGCAGCCCGGGACGGACCCGGCGTTGGCGGACCACTGTGGGTGGGTTGACGGGTGCGTCCACCGACGGGGTCCCGTTGCGCGTCGCGAGGCTCATCTGGTGACCACCTGAAGTTCGTTGATCCTGATCTGCACGATGCCGCTTCTCCGGGTCTGCGGGATCACCCGCCTTGTGGCGTCGCTGTTGGTCCACCAGCTCACCTTCCAGTGCGTGGTGGCGGTGACGTCGTAGGTGTCTGCCTTCGGGTAGCCCTCGTCGTAGCCGCAGTCCGGCGAGGTGGCACCCGCCCGCGTGCCAGTGGCCTTGTACTCGGTGCCGGCGCTGTAGCAGGTTTCCTTCTCGCCGTTGCCCATGTCCCAGACGATCCGGTCGACCTTCGCTTCGATGTAGACGGTCAACCCTCTGTCGGACTCGTCGGCGTACAGCGGGCCGAAGTAGTTCTTTCCTGCGGTTGCCCACATCCACACGGGCAGGCCGACCAGGCCCGGACCGATGTCCTTGCGGGGGGCGACCTTCAGTCGGGCCGGCAGCAGGCTGATCTTCGCCAGGGCGCGACGGGCCAGCTCCTCCGGGTCCGGTGGTGCGCCGAAGCCGGCCGGCGGATCGGCCAGCAACACCGTGTCCTGGGCACCCAGGTCGCCGCCGTTGCAGGTTTGCAGGTACCACTGCTGACCCTCGGGGGGCGTGACCGAACCCTCGGTCAGCTTGTAGTAGCACCCGTCGCTGTTGTTGAACCAGCCCAGGTCCTCGTCGTAGCAGGGGATGGTCCGCCCGTTCCACTGGCAGACGCCACCGCCGCCACCGCCGCCGTCGTCCCCGCCTCCACCGTTGTCTCCACCGCCCCCAGGGTCACCGGGATTGCCGGGCTCGTCGTCCCAGACGCTGCAGTCGGGTTGGTCGGGTGGGCAGCCCGCCCCCGGGTCGGCCCGTAGGGCGGCGGCGGCGAGCGGGGCCGCACCGACTACCAGCAGGAGCGTGAGGCCGAGCCCGGCGAGCGCCCGTCGGATTGTCGCGGTCCCGCTCAACACGGCTGGTCCCGGTGGGTCGCGCCGTAGTTGATCAGCCAGCGGCCGTCGGGATAGCGGGTGGCGGTGGCGGTGGAGAGGTGTCTGCCGCCACCGCTGCCCGGGACCGAGCGTTTGTCCTTGGCGTAGACCAGCCGGTAGCCGGTCGTGTCCAGGCAGTCCTGGATCTCCACCGTTGCCGGCTTCGCGTCCAGGCTGACAGCGGTAATGGTCGGGTCGGACTTGATCGTCCCGGTACGCATGGCGCCGTGCTCCTTGGCCTCGCGAATGGACACCCGGACCCGAGTCAAAAGTGGATCACCAAGGAACCGGGACAGTTCCGGCGAACGCGGATCACTGCGCAGGCCCGCCGTGCGCGAGGCCGCGAGATACCCGGAGTACGCGTCAAGTGCTGCCTTTTCGGCAGCGCGCCGGTCGACGTCGGAATCGGTCCGGGGTCCGTTGTCGCGGACTTCCGTCGGCCGTTCGACAGCCTCCCGTCCGCTGGCGCAGGCGGTGACCGGCATCGCCGCCACGCCCACCAGCAGGCAGATCGCCGCTCTTCTGAGCTGCCGTCCGCGCACCGTCGAGCCTCCTCGTGGTCGCCCGGGGCGGTGACGGTTCACCGCCGTCGGGCATGCGGAAGCGCGCCCGGATCAGCACATCCGGAGCCGTTCATTGCGCTTCTGCATTCACCGTTACGGATCTTTTACAAATTCGGGGTCCTGTGTCGTCCGATGGTGAAGGTGAGGCTTGCGTCACACCCAAGGGGCGAGCATAGGCTGACGCTCGCCGATGCAACAGAGGCAATTCAAGCGAACACTCAGCGTGATGACAGGTGGTGGTGGCGGGTGTCCGCACTGCGCCCCGGGCAATGGGCGAGCGAACTGTCGTTATCTGTGGGGTACCGCCGGGCCGAATGGGTTAACCGGAGTCGCGCCACCGGTCGCGGGAGTGGGACATCGCGGTCTCATCCCGGCATTCGACCGACGTCGGCACAGTGTCGGCGGGCCGCCTCGCCCAGCGGCACGCCTGAGTCGGAAGTGGTTGAAAGCAGGCTCGCAGGCTCCGGTCGGCACGTCGCTTTCTGCGCCATCCGCTACACCGCTGCGAGCGTTCAATCACGATCCGTGTTCATCATCGCGGGGGGCCAGTTGGCCGCAACGGAGGCGACATGGCGCTGACCGGCCCCCCGGAGGCCATCCCCGGTCGGGAAGACCCACCCGATCGGAGTCCGGCAGCACGCACCCGGCTCTCGACAGTGTTCGCGATCCTCGCGATCAGCCCGCTGATGCGGTTGGCCGCGCTGCGCTACGCCGTACCCCCGGGTCTGCCCAGCCGGAGCGGCTGCGACGCCTGCGGCGCGCCGGTCGGCCTGACCCACCCCTGGCCGGCGCTCGGCCCGGCAGCCCGGTGCGGTCAGTGCGGCGCCCGGGTCGGCCCACCGCCGGCCACCGTCGAACTGGTGGTGCTCGCGGCGGCGGTGCTGCTGGCGCTCGCCGGCCCGCCGGGCGGGGCGCTGCCGGCGCTGATCTGGTGGCTGGGCTGGACCATCCCGGCGATCATCGTCGACCTGGCCGTGCACCGCTTGCCGGACCGGCTCACAGTGCCTGCGGCGGCCGGGACCTGGCTGCTGCTCGGCGTGGCCGCGCTCGACGCCGACCCGGGGCACTGGCTGCGAGCCGTCATCGGCGGCGCCGGGCTGGCGTTCTTCTTCGCCAGCACCGCGGTGCTGCTCGGCCGCCGCGGCTTCGGGCTGGGCGACGCCAAGATGGCGCTCAGCGTCGGCGCGCTGCTCGGCTGGTACGGCTGGCCGGTGCTGCTGTTCGGGCTGGTGCTCACCTTCGGGCTCTCCGCCCTGGTGAGTCTGGGCCTGCTGGCCACCCGCCGCGCGAACTGGAGCACCCACCTGCCGTTCGGCCCGTTCCTGCTGCTCGGCACAACGGCCGCCCTCCTGCTGACGACCTGACCCGCCGCACGGCTGATCAGGGGCGGGAGCGGCTGGCCAGTTTGGGGACCGGGCCGTCGGGACGGTTGGCCCGGCGGCGGAGCACCTCGCTGGTCGGGCGGGCCAGCAACGGGGTGAGCACCACGGCGACCAGCGCGCCGAGCAGCACGCCAGCGATCACGTCGTGCGGGTAGTGCACGCCCACGAAGACCCGGGAGAAGGCGGCGAGCGCCGCCAGGGGGAGCGCGACCAGGCCGAGTCGGCGGGAGAGCAGCAACGTGGTGACCGCCAGCGCACCGGCGATGGTGGCGTGGTTGCTGGGGAACGACCAGTCGCCCGGCGGTGGGCAGACGCCCGCGATGATCTCCCGACCGATCGTCCGGCAGGGGCGATCCTCGTCCACCACGGTCTTGAGGAACTCGCTGCCCACGTACGCCAGAACGGTCGGCACCGGCGCGATCAGGGCGAGTGCCCGGTCGTGCGGGCCGCCGGACCGGCGGCTCAGCGCGGCCATCACCAGCAGCGCGCCGAGTAGCAGGATCACCCCCTCGGTGGCGTGTCCGACGAACCACTGCACCGGCTCTGGGCTGCCGGCGGCGGCGTCGACGACGTCGCTGTACCACTCGGCGCTGATCTCCGGAACGTCAATGCTGCCGTTGTCGACCATGCATCACCTCACTTCACGTTCATACCCTGTTCACCTTGGGGACACCCTAGGAACGCGCCAGAGGGCATCGCTGCTGTCGAAGGTCAGGTGGTCTGTCAGACCTTCGTCCAGGATTCGCACAGCGGGCTCTGATTGGCTGTCCCAGGACGTGGACATCGACAGGAGGCCTTGTGCAGACCGGTTCGGCCACCGATCAACAGCACTCCACCACCGCTACGGCGGACGACGAGACCTGGCGGATCCGGCGCACGGCGGCCGACGTGGACCGACTCGGCGAGACCGAGTCGATCTTCGCGTTGGGCAACGGGTGGATCGGCTGGCGTGGGGTGCTCGACGAGGGTGCTCCGTGCGGAATGCCAGGCAGTTACGTCAGTGGCTTCCACGAGCGGCGTGAGCTGAGCTATCCCGAGGAGGGGTACGCGTTTCCGCAGGCCAGCGACACAGTCATCAGCGCACCGAACGCCGCACTGATCCGGCTCTGGGTCGACGACGAGCCGCTGGATCTCCGGACCGGGACGCTGCGCAGCCATGAACGGGTGCTCGACCTGCGTACCGGCGTGCTGCGCCGGGAGACCGAGTGGATTTCACCGGCCGGGCGGGGCGTCCGCATCCGCAGCACCCGGTTGGTGTCCCTGCCGCGTCGCCCGGTGGCCGCCGTCCGGTACGAGGTCGAGCCGTTGGACACCGCCGTCGAGCTGCGGGTCTGCTCGGACCTGCTGGCCAACGAGAAGGTGCCGCAGCGTTCGGACGACCCTCGGGCCGCCTCGGTGCCCACCGACCCGCTGACCGCCGAGACGTACCGTGCGACAGGCCTCGACGGCGTGCTGGTGCACCGCACCGAGCGCAGCGGCCAGCGCGTCGCTGTCGCGGTCAGTCACCTGCTGGAGGGCCCGGGCACTGTGACGACCAGCGGTGACTGCACGCCCGACCGGGTACGGCTGACCGTGGCGGGTCGCCTGCACCCGGGGGAGCGGTTGCGGCTGACGAAGTTCGCCGCCTACGAGTGGGCGACTCTCGACGCGACGCCCGCCGACGAGTTGGCAGCCCTGGTCGCCGCCGAGGCGGACGCGGCGCGCGCGGACGGCTTCGACGCCCTGCTCACCGACCAGCGCGCCGCACTGGACGCGGCGTGGCAGGTCGCCGACGTGCGGCTCGACGGCGATCCGGAGCTTCAGCAGGCAGTCCGGTTCGCGATGTTCCACCTGATCCAGGCCGGTCGCCCGGACTCCGACCGGACCATCTCGGCCAAGGGGTTGACCGGCAACGGCTACGACGGGCACGTCCTCTGGGACACCGAGAGTTACGTCCTTCCGGTACTCACCTACCTGGCCCCGGCGGTGGCCCGCTCGGCGTTGAGGTGGCGGCACGCTCACCTGCCCGAGGCGCGGGAGCGGGCGGCCGAACTGCGGTTGAGCGGCGCGACCTTCCCGTGGCGCACCATCGGCGGCCGGGAATGCTCCGGCTACTGGCCGGCGGGCACCGCGGCGCTGCACGTCAACGCCGACATCGCCGACGCGGTGTTGCGCTACGTGGCGGCCACCGACGACCAGCTGTTCCTGGCCGAGGCGGGTCTGGAACTGCTGGTGGAGACCGCCCGGCTCTGGCACGGCTTCGGCCACTGGTCGGACGAGGGCGACTTCCACCTGCACGGGGTGACCGGCCCGGACGAGTACGCGGCACTGGTCGACGACAACGTTTTCACCAACCTGATGGCGAAGCGCAATCTGCGCGGCGCGGCGGACGCCGCCGAGGGACATCCCGAGCTGGCCGGCCGGCTCGGCGTGGACCGTGACGAGGTGGCGGGCTGGCGGGCTGCCGCCAACGCGATGGCCGTCCCCTACGACAGTGAGCGCGGGGTGCACCAGCAGGCCGCCGGCTTCACCGAACAGCCCGAGTGGGAGTTCGCGAACACCGGTGACGACGACTACCCGCTGCTGCTGCACTTCCCGTACCTGGAGCTGTACCGCAAGCAGGTGGTGAAGCAGGCCGATCTGGTGCTGGCCATGCAGCTCTGCCCCGGTGAGTTCACCGCCGACGAGAAGGCCCGCAACCTGGCCTACTACCAGGCTCGGACGGTCCGCGACTCGTCGCTGTCGGCGGCCCCGCAGGCCGTGCTGGCCGCCGAGGTCGGGCACCTGGATCTGGCGTACGACCTGTTCGCCGAGTCGGTCCTTCAGGACCTGGCCGACCTGGGCGACAAGACCGCCGACGGGCTGCACCTGGCCTCGCTGGCCGGCGCGTGGCTGGCGCTGGTGCAGGGCTTCGGTGGGCTGCGCGACGACCGGGAGGTGCTCTCCTTCGACCCCCGGCTGCCGGGCCGGATCGACCGGCTGGCGTTCAGCCTGCGCTGGCGCGGTCACCGGTTGCGGGTCACGTTGACTCCGGCCGAGGCCCGCTACGAGCTGCCCGACGCCGCCGCGGATGCCGAGGTCGAGCTGTGGCACCACGGCGAGTCGCTGCGGCTCACCGGTGCCGAACCGGTCAGCCGGCCGATGCCGCCGGTGCCCGACCCCGGCCCGGAGCCGCCCTCCCCGCCCGGCCGCCGCCCCACCCGCCGCTCAGCCGACTGAGCCGCCCCGACCGGCCGCAGCGTCGGCTCCGGCCCGCCACGGCTTCGTCCCAGGTCGGCGCGGCGTTGGCTCAGGTCGGGGCGGGACCGCCGGTCATCCGCTCGCGGACGGCCTCCAGCGCCTCGAAGGCGTACGCCCAGTTGTGGCATTTGAAGCTGCGCAGACCGTCGATGGCTGTGTGACAGTCGGAGCAGCGCACCCCGGCGATGGCATCCGGGATCTCGGTGTTGACGTACTTGCGCTCGCCCAGGATGACCGTGGCGATCATGGCCTTGTCGTGCAGGCCGGAGAGCGCCGACGAGACGATGTCGTACCAGGTGATCCGCCGACGGCACTTCGGGCAGTCGGGTTCGTCGCCGCTGACCCAGAGCGGGGCGCCGATGCTGCGCGCCGGCATGCCGAGCAGTTTCTCCAGCCGCCGGACGTCCGACTCGGGGGTGGTCCAGCGGTGTCGGCCGGGCAGTGATGCGGGCGAGTCGTACACGGCGCGGAACAGGTCGTGGTCGACCTGCACTGTCTCGCGCTGAGCGGTCATCGGCGTCCCTCCTCGTTGAGTCGGTGCCCCCACCGTGGCCAGTGGTGACCATGGGCGCAGCCGGATCAACGACACGAGGGGTCAGCGGGTCGTCGCCGCGGTCCGCCGCTGACAGCGCTTTCGCCTCCGGTGGACGGTCTCGGGTGGTACGACGGACGCAGGGCGTGCGCCAGCGGGAGGAGCGCCGATGGCGAACAGACCCGAGCGGCTGCTGCGGGGCGGCGACTCGCCGCTGAGCGCGTCGTTCCTGGAGCTGTTCTTCGATCTGGCGTTCGTGCTCGCGCTCAGTCAGCTGGCCGCCCACCTGTTGCACGACCTCAGCATGGTCGGCGCGCTGCACACCGCCCTGCTGTTGGCGGGGGTCTGGTGGATCTGGGTGCCCACCACCTGGTTCGCCGACTGGTACGACCCGGAGAGCCCGGCGGTGCGGTGGCTGCTGGTGGGCGCCGCGCTGGGCGCCCTGCTGGCCGGGGTGGCGATCCCGCAGGCCTTGGACGGGCGGGGGCTGCTCTTCGCCGGCGCGTACGTCTCGGTGCACATCGCCCGGGGCGTGGTCACCGCCGTCGGGCTGCGCGGTCATCCGCGGCAGATCCGGACGCTGCGGATCCTGTGCTGGTTCAGCGTCTCGGCCGTACCGTGGCTCGCCGGCGGGTTGCTGCCGCAGTGGCGGGTGCCGCTGTGGCTGCTCGCCCTCGCCCTCGACCTCATCGGTCCCCGGCTCGGCTGGCCCACGCCGGGGATGGGCCGGACCAGACGGGAGGAGCTGCACCTCGCCGGTGAGCATTTCGCCGAGCGGTACCAGCAGATCATGATCATTGCGCTCGGCGAACTCGTTCTGGTCGCTGGCCTGTCGTACGCCGGCACCGACCTCCACTTCCCACAGACCGTCGCGTTTCTGCTGGTCTTCACCATCGCTGTGCTGATCGGTCTGCTCTATGTCACGCCCGCCGGCCAGCGCCTCGGCCCGGCCATCGAGCGCGCCGACCCGGCCCGGCTCGGCGTGATCACCGGCTACCTGCACCTGGTGATGATCGCCGGGTTGGTGGTCACCGCCGTCGGCGCCGAGTTGAGCATCGCCCACCCCCTGCGGACCGGTGACACGACAGCCGTCGTGGTCATTCTGAGCGGCCCGACGCTGTTCCTCGTCGGGCGGATCCTCTTCTCGGCGGCGATCCACCGGCGACTCTCCTGGCCCCGGGTCGCCGCCCTGTTCGTGCTGGCCGGTGCGGCGGCCGTGCTGCGGTTGCCGCTGTTGGCGGTCAGCGCGGTCGCCACCGGGGTGGCGCTCGCGGTGGTCGTCCTGGATCACGCCGGCATCGGTTCCTACCGCCACCGATCTGGTGCGTAGCCAATAAGCCTGACTAAAGTCAGGTATATGGACTCGGCCCTCATCGCCGCCGTGCGGCGGTTCAACAGGACTGTCACCCAACGGGTGGGTGCGCTCGACGACGAGTACATGGCCCAGGGACGCCCGCTGGGGCAGGCACGGCTGCTCTGGGAGATCGGCCCCGCCGGTGCCGAGGTCGCCGCGCTGCGGGCCCGGCTCGGCCTGGACTCCGGACACCTCAGCCGGCTCCTGCGCGCCCTGGAGAACGACGGCCTCATCGCCGTCGGACCGGCCGACCAGACCGGCGGCGACGGCCGGGTCCGCGTCGCCACCCTCACCGACGCCGGCCGGACCCAGTGGGCCGACCTCGACCAGCGGTCGGACGATCTCGCCGCCTCGATCCTCGAACCACTCACCGAACACGGTCGCGAACGACTCGTCACCGCCATGGCCGATGTCGAACGGCTGCTCGTCGGCTCGATGGTCGTCATCGAGCCGTGCCCGCCGAGTGACAGGCGAGCCCGCGCGTGCCTGCGGGGCTACGCCCGCGACATCGCTCGACGATTCGACGACGGCTTCGACCCCGCACTGAGCAACCCGGTCCACGACGACGCGCTCGTCCCGCCCAACGGGGTGCTCCTGCTCGCCACGCTGAACGGCGAACCGATCGGCTGCGGGGCTGTCAAACTCCACCCCGACGCGCCCGCCGAGATCAAACGCGTGTGGGTGGCCGACACCGTACGCGGGCTCGGCGTCGGGCGGCGGCTGCTGGGTGAGCTGGAACGGTACGCCGCCGAGCGCGGCGCGACAGCGGTCCGGTTGGACACCAACCGCAACCTCACCGAGGCGATCGCCCTGTACCGGGCGACCGGTTACCGGGAGATCGAGGCGTACAACACCGAGCGCTACGCCCACCACTGGTTCGAGAAGCAGCTCAGGCAGTGACGGCCTTGGCTGCCACGCCCTACGCTGCCAGCCATGCCGCCCACCGCACGTCATCAAAGTCACGACACCCGACGTCGACGGCCAGCCGTGCGCCGCGTACCGGTAGACCCGGGCGGCTCCCACCTCGCGGCTACAGCCGCTCGAAGCTCTCCATGCCGGCGAGTTTCAGCACCTCGGTCCGGGTCGCCGGGCATTCCTTGCGGGTCTGGTCGTCGATCTCACGGCCGTTGGGCACCGGGCCCTGCTTCTCGTACCAGGAATAGAGGTTCACTGTCAGGTTCGCCATTGCGCCCGTTTCGGACCCGATCCCCTTGAGCGTCGGCACCTGGCCGTCCAGGTAGTTGCACACTTCCTTCGCCGACACCGGGGAGCCGCCGGCCGGAGCGGATCCGGCCGCGCTGGTCGATCCTGTCGTGTCTGGCGCCGCAGCGGGCTGGGGCGCCTCGGCCTCGGTGCACGCCGTCAGGGCGAGTACGAGGCAGAGGGCCGGTGCGAGCGGTCGGAACGTACTCATTGGATCTTGTCCTCACGGGGTTCGTGGTGGGTAGGGGTTCCGGCGGCGTTCGCGGTGACGAGCCAGAGACCGGTGGGCAGCCGGTAGCCGACGCCAGGCTCCCGGAACCGGCCGAGCAGTCGGGTGACCCCCGCCCGGGCCGAAGCCTGACCAGCCGGCGAAGCCGTCCGGTACGCGGCACCGGCCGGGCCGACCTCGATAAGCCATTCGGCCACCGCGTCGGCGTCGTCCGGAGTTTCCACTGCGACATCGCACGGTGTGATCGTGACGGCGGTGAAGCCGGCGGTGCTGAGGATCCGGGCGACCCGCGCCGGGTCGGCGAACGCGAACGGACCGGCCTCGTCACCGACCGGCAACGGTGGTAACGGTCCGAGATGCGGTGCGGCGCCGAGCATCGCCGCGGACAGCCACGGGTTGACGCCGCTGTCGCGGAAGACAGTCGCGGCGAGGCGCCCTCCCGGGCGCAGTGATCGCCGGATCGTGCGGCAGCCGGCAACCGGGTCCGCCAACAACATCAGGGTCATTCGTGAGAACGCCGCGTCGAACGGGGCACCAGGCACGACATCGAGAGTCTCGATGTCGGCCACGTGGAACTGGATGCCCGGGTATCCGTCGGTGGGGAACCGGCGTTGAGCGGCGGTCACCATCGTCTCGTCGATGTCGACACCGATCGCCGCGCCGGTCCCGCCGACTGCGGCGGCGATCTCGGCCGTGGTGCCGCCGCAGCCGCAGCCCACATCGAGGATTCGTTCGGCGGGTCGTGCGGCCAATCGATCCATGGCCGCCGCGCCCAGCGGTCGACCGGTCTCGTCCTGCCGATCGGCGTGGCGAATCCAGCCAGGTGCCGCTCCCGCCCAGAAAGCGGCGCCGCGGGCCCGCAGGCTGGCGGTGTCGGTCATCAGAACGGCATCTCGGTGCCGTCGACGCTCATCGAGCGGAAGTGAGCCGCCTTCGTCGGGTCGAAGCCGTCCTCCTGTGCCGCCAAGCCGGCAGCCCGGACCAGCCGTTCGGACTGGAACCGGCGGAATGCCGCTTCGTCCTGCCAGACGTTGATGATCCGCCAGCCGTCCTCTGTCGGCCCGGCGACATGGGCGAGGAGGCCCGGCGGTCGGTCCGGTCCGAGGTGTCGTTCCACCTGCCGGTATTCCGCCTCGCTGACGCCGGGCATCTCCTGCAACACACCGAACGGCATGGCCGTCCCCTCTCGATAGAGTGAGCCTCTATCCAATAGAGCACTACACTTGAGAGGTGGTTGTCAAGAGACGTTATGACTCTTCCCGCCGGCAGGAGCAGGCCCGACAGACCCGGCGAGCCATCCTCGAAGCGGCTGGTCGGCTGTTCGTCGACCCGGGCTACGCGGCCACACCGCTGACCGCCGTCGCTGTGGAAGCCGGCGTCGCG
This sequence comes from Micromonospora alfalfae, assembly GCF_022230925.1. Taxonomy (GTDB): domain Bacteria; phylum Actinomycetota; class Actinomycetes; order Mycobacteriales; family Micromonosporaceae; genus Micromonospora; species Micromonospora alfalfae. The sequence continues at coordinate 131,640 of NZ_JAKKFH010000063.1, forward strand.
GTCCAGACCCTGTACGCGGTGTTCGGCAGCAAGCGGCAACTGCTCTCCCAACTGGTCGACGTCACCCTGGCCGGCGACGACGAACCGGTGGCCCTGCCGGACCGTCCCTTCGTCGCCGAGATCCGCGCACTCACCGACCCTCGGGCCAAGCTCGCCCGCTACGCCCGCCACCTGGCCGAGGTCAACGCCCGGCAGGCCCAGGTGATGCTCGCGCTGGCCGGCGCGGCCACGGCCGATCCGGACGTCGCCGAGATCTGGCGCAAGAACGTCGACGACCGCCGCCGGGGCATGGCCATGTTCGCCGCCGAACTCGTCGGCACGGGAGGCGTACGCCCCGATCTGGGCGCCGATCAGGTGGCCGACATCCTCTGGTTGGCCCAGGACGTCCGCAACTTCGACTGGCTCGTCCGGCAACGTGGATGGGCGACTGAGCAGTACCAGCGGTGGTATGTGGACACCGTCAGCGGCGCGATCATCGCCAGCGTCAAGTAGCGGAAGGCGCTGGTCATGGGCGTGAGGCCGAAGCTGTGGTCACCTGGTCCGCCGACGCGGCGGGCTATTCGACGGAGTAGAGACCCTGCGCGATGCCGGCGAACGACCGGATGAGTTCCGTCTCGCCGCCGGTACGCCAGATCAGCCCCCACCGGGCCGGCGGGGCGTCGTGGATGGGCACGTAGGCGATGTCCGGCCGCGCGTAGTAGCGGGCAGCCTGGGCGTGCACGGGCGAGACGGCTTCGCCAGTGACGAGGATCGGGATCATCTCCTGGAAGTTGGAGACCGACGGGCCGATCGGGATCAACCGTCCGCTGGGTGTGCGTACTGGCACCAGGATCTCCCGCCAGTAGTCCGGCCGGGCCCCGCCCATCACCGTCTCGTCCGCCAGGTCCTCGTAGGAGACCGATTTCCGGCCGGCCAGCCGGTGGGTCGCCCCGACGGCGAGCACTATGGGTTCGGTGTAGATCACCGGACCGACGGTGAGGTCCGGTTCCTTGACGGGCAGCCACACGATCTGCACGTCGATGTCGCCGGCGCGCAGCCGACCGAAGGGGTCGCCGAAGTCGACATGCCGGATCTGCACCTCGCACTCACTGTGCTCCTTGGCGAACCCGTCGAACAGCTCGCGGAAATCATGGAGGTTGACGGCGATCGACCCGACCCGCAGCACCCCGGTCTTGCCCCGGGCGGCGAGCCTGGCCCGGTCCATGCCCTCGTGCAGACCTCGGTACATGGGCTGAATGTCGTCGAAGAGCCGTTGGCCGATCGGCGTGAGTTTCACCTGCCGGTTGTTCCGCTCGAACAGCGCTGCGCCGATCCGGCGTTCCTGCTTCTTGATCGCCTGGCTGACCCGGGCCTGGGTCACGTGCAGCCGCTCGGCGGTGCGGGTGAAGTGCAGTTCCTCCGCCAGGGTCAGAAAGATCTCGATGTCGCGGAGTTCCATGTGCTGTTCCCGATCCACCCATTAGTGAAGGGTTATGGCACGTTACCAGTTGTGATCTTGTAGCCCGGTGCCTCGCCGGGCAGGCTGACGGACGTCGTCGCCGAACAGCATCCGGCAGCCTGAACGAGGAGATCGTCGTGCGCAAGCTCGTGTATTACATCGCCGCCACCCTGGACGGCTTCATCGCCGGCCCCGACGGCGCCGACCCGACCGGCCCCGGCGGGTTCTGGCCCGTCCCGGACGACTACCTGCGTCACCTCGTCGCCGAGTACCCGGAGACCCTTCCCGGTCCGGCCCGGCAGGCGTTTGGCATCACCGACCAGGGCAGCCGGTTCGACACCGTGCTGGAAGGGCGTCACTCGTACGAGGTGGGCCTGAAGGCCGGCGTGACCGACGCGTACCCGCACCTGCGCCACCTGGTGTTCTCCCGCACGCTGGGCAGCAGCCCGGACCCGGCCGTCGAGGTCATCGGCCAGGACCCCATCGCCACGGTACGAGAGCTGAAGCGGCACGACGGCAGGGACGTCTGGGTGATCGGCGGCGGCGCGCTGGCCGGTGCCCTCTACCCCGAGATCGACCAGCTGATCATCAAGCTTGCCCCGTTGACGATTGGCGCCGGCATCCCGCTCTTCGGCCGCGACGCCGTCTTCGCACCACGCGCCTGGCGCCTGACCGACCACACAGTCCTGGACAGTGGCGCTCTCTTCCTCACCTACACGCGCACACCGACCGGAAACGAGTCAGCATGAGCACGTCCCCTGACACCGTCACGATCCGTCCGATCACCGGACCGGACGAGATCGCCCTGTTCAACCGCCTGTCGTACACCATCAATCACGAGCTCGACGACGACCTTGCCGACAAGCGCCGCCGACCGGAGTGGATGTGGGTGGCGGTGCGCGGCGACCGACTGCTGGCCAGGGTCGCCTGGTGGGGCCGCAGCGGCGACGACACCCCGCTGCTGCTGGACATCCTCGACGTCGACGACACAGCCGAGGACCTGACCGAGGTGGCACAGGCGTTGTACCGGACCGCCGCGAAGCAGGTCCTGGCCCCCGGCGCGGTCCCTCCCGAATACGGCCGGTTCATCCCGGCGGACTGGCGCGAGAACCCGGACACGTACCGGGCGGTGCGTACCAGGATGGGCGTCCTGGAGAGCACCGGCGCCCGGCTGACTGTCGAACGCCTACGCCTGGAGTGGCGCCCCGCGGCCGGCCTGCCCACGCCCGACCGGCGACTGGCCTTCCGCCCGGCCCTGGACACCGACGAACTGGTCGCGCTGATGACCCGCGCGCTGGACGGGACCCTGGACGCGCACAGCCGTACCGACCTGGCACAGATGTCGCCCCACGAGGCCGCGCTCAAGCACTACGAGCAGGAACTCGCCACGTACTCCAGCCCTCGCGAGTGGTGGCGCGTCGGCACGTTGGGCGAGAACGGCGAGCCCGTCGGGTTCGTCGTTCCCGCCCGCAACGCCTACCACCCGGTGATCGCCTACCTCGGCGTCGTTCCGGAGCACCGGGGCCACGGGTACGTCGACTGCCTTCTCGCCGAAGGCACCCGAACGCTGGCCGCCGAGGGGGTCTCACGCATCCGCGCGGCCACCGACCTGGGCAACGTACCCATGGCAAGGGCGTTCGCCCGCGCCGGTTACGTCAACTTCGAGCGGGCCATCAACATGGCCTGGTAGCGCGAGCGACAGGCTGCCCCCAATCAGCCCTTCACCGCGCCCGCGGTGAGCCCCTCGGTCAGGAAACGCTGCCCGAGGGCGTACATGATCACTACAGGGATGCTGACGAGCAGCGACGCCGCAGCGAGTTGTCCCTGCGGCACGACGTCCCCGGCGATCATCGACTGCATCCCCACCGGGAGCGTCTTGTACTCGTCCTTCGTGATGAACACGAATGCGAAGAGGAACTCGTTCCAGGCGTTGGTCAGGGTGAAGAGCGCAACCGCCAGCAGCCCTGGCTTGGCCAGCGGCAGCACCACCCGGCCGAACGCCTGGATGCGGCTGCAACCGTCGACAAGCGCGGCCTCCTCCAACTCGATGGGGATCGACGAGAAGTACCCCACCAGCAGCCAGGTGGCGAACGGCAGCGTGAAGGTCGGGTACGTCACCACGAGGGACCACAACGAGTCGGTGAGCCGGGCGCCGATGAGCATCTGGTACAGCGGGATGAACAGCAGCGCGCCCGGCATCACGTAGGTGAGCAGCACGGTGACGGTGAAGCCCTGCGCCCCACGGAACCGCAGCCGGGCCAGCGCGTAGCCCGCCAGAGCGGCGCAGACCAGTGCCACAGCGGTCGACGCCGCCGACACCAGCAGGGTGTTGAGATACCAGCGGCCGAACGGCTGGTTGTCGAACAGGGCGCCAAACTGCTCAAGCGTCCACGGCGTCGGCCACAGGTCGTCGGTACGCATGACGACCTGGCCCTCGGACTTGAAGGCCGTGACGGCGATCCAGTACAGCGGGCCGAGCACGAAGAAGAGCAGGCCGGCCAGCGCGGCCCAGGAACCCAGGCCCGACACCACTGACGACGACCGGCGACCACCTCGGGACTGGAGGGTCGAGACCACCCGGCCGACCCCCGCCGCGATCAGCAGAATCACACCGAGGACCACCGCCGCCTTCCAGAAGATCTGCGGTGACGCCCAGGCCAGCAGACCGGTGACCAGTGCGGCGACGACCCACGGAAGTGCCTTCCGCACCGGCGCGGCCCACCGCCGTGCACCGATCCACTGCGCTGTCCGGCGTCGCCGGGGCAGTTTGATGTTGGTGTCCTGGCGCAACAACCGGACCAGGACGAACACCAGCCCGCCGATGATCGGCAGCATGACGAGCGTGACCGCCGCGCCCGCGCCGTACTGGAGCTGCAGGATGGCCTTCGAGTAGGCGATGAGCACGTACGGCGCTGTCACGTCGCCAGGGCCGCCCTGCGTCAGCAACCAGACCAGGTCGAAGTTGTTGAACGTCCAGATCGACGACAGGGTCACCGTCACGGTGATCACGTGGCGCAGTCCGGGCAGCGTCACGCTCTTGAACCGCTGCCACGACGAGGCGCCGTCGATTGTCGCCGCCTCGTAGAGATCCGCTGGGATGGCCTTCAACCCCGCGAGGAAACACACGGTGAAGAACGGCACTCCCTTCCAGACGTTGACGAGGATCACCGACGGCATGGCCAGTGACGGGTCGGACAGCCAGCCCGCGGGCCAACTGTCGACGAGGTGCGCGCTGGCCAGCAGCGGCCCGATCCCGGTGGCGGTGAGCAGCGTGTTGACGCTGCCGAAGATCGGGTCGAGCAGCGCGCGCCAGCTGAACGCCGTCACCACCGTCGGCACCACCCACGGCACCAGGAGCAACCCGGCCAGCACGGCCCGGCCACGACGGCGATGGTGCAGCAGCAGGGCCGCGGCCAACCCCAGCACGACCTTGAAGACCTCGGCGTACGCGGTGAAGACGAACGAGTTCACCACGCCGGTGTGGAACTGGTCGTCGCCGACGAGCGCGAGGTAGTTGTCCAGGCCGACGAAGACGCTGTCCTGCCCGTGCCGTTCCGTGGTGCTGGTGATGATCGACCGGGCGATCGGCACGAGAACGAGCCCGCCGACCAGCACTGCCATCGGCGCCAGGAACAGCGCCGCGAGTCTCCAGTCGCGACCCAGCCGCCGCTGAACCGCGGTGAGGGAGCCGGGCCCCGACGGCGAGGATTTCCTCGCCGCCGGGACCCGCGCAGGACGGACCGACCTCACTGCGGCAGCCCCTGCTGGTTGAAGATCTGCACCATCTTCGCGTGGGCGGCCGTCACGGCCTGCGCCGGCGCTGTGCCCTGCACTACCTGCTGCATCATGTCGGTGAGGACGTAGGCCGACCCCACCGCCTGCTGGCCCGCGCTGGCCTTCTGCGGGAAGGCCAGGCCGTTCTTCGTGTTCAGCGGCAGCTTCAATTCAGTGATCTTGCGCAGCATGGGGAACGCCGGGTCGCCGCTGGTGAAGAACGGGTCGGCATCCCAGACCTTCTCCCAGGCGGGCATCACCAGGCCGGGTGCCTCCTTCGCCACACCGAGCAGCGCTGGTGCGCTGACCAGGTACTGAGCCAGGAGCTTGGCGAGCGCCGGGTTCTTGGCACCCTTGAAGACGACGAAGCCCTGCGACTGGCCGAGCAGCAGCGGGTTGTCGGTCGCCGGCCCGATGCAGTCGGAGAACACGTGGGTGTTCTCGTGCACCGGGTTCTTCTTGGTCCTGGAGTCCGCGTAGACGCTGAACTGGTTGCGGGTGTAACCGAGGATCCCGGCGAGCCAGTTCTCGTTGTTGCTGGTGTCGGTCCAGCTCGCGATCCCCGGCGGCAGCATCGGCTTGTACTTGGGGTTGGTGTAGATGTCGCCCAGGAACGTCACCGCCTGCACCGTCTCCGGGCTGTTGAAGGTGACCTTCCGGCCGTCGTTGGCGGCGATCGACCCGCCGTAGGCGTTGATCAGCGCCTCGATCATGCCGTTGCCGTCACCGGACCGGTTCACAGTCATGCCCCAGCCGAACCGGCGCTTGCCCGGATCGGAGATCTCCAGGCACAGGTCCCGCAGCTCCTCCCAGCTGTAGATGTCCTTCGGGGTGATGCCCTTGTCCTGCATCCAGTCCTTGCGCAGGAACGACCCGATCCCGATGAAGTGGTACGGGATGGCGAACCACTTGCCGTCGAAGACGCAGAAGTTCTTGGCCTCGGCGCAGGGCTCGCCGTACTTGGCGGTCAGCGTCTTGACGACGTCCGTCACGTCCTCCAGGTCGCCCAGCGCCTGGAACTGCGCGACGAACCGCGAGTCGGTCATGAACGCCAGGTCACGGGCCACCCCGCCCTTGACCTCGGCGTCGATCTTGGCCACCACGTCACCGGCGTCGGCCTGGACCAGACTGTTCTCGATCTTGGTTCCGGTGGTGTCGGCGAACTTCTTGATCGAGCTGTCGAGGGCTTCGTTAGCCGCCGTCGAGTACAGCTTCTGCGACAGCATGCCCATCGAGGAGCCCTTCATCGCCGCCGCGGCGTCGATCAGCTCCTGCGGAACCTCCGGCTGCACCTTGCTGGGCGATTCGGACTCGCCCCCGCACGCGGCCAGACCGGCCGCGCCGAGCACCCCCACTCCCATCCCCAGAAAGCCGCGCCGGGACCATGCCGGTTTGATCTCCATGAACATTCGCCTCCTTGAAGTCTCCGCACCTCTGCACGCCGAAGGCCTGTCTGACGAACACCGCGATGCTCGTGCTCCAGGCGTGTCCATGACGGCGACCAGAGACGCGTCGCCCCCATCGATCAGCGCGTTCGCGTGCTCGTTGTCGAAATGCGTCGGGTTGCCACGGTGCCGGCGGGCTCGTTCGTGCCGCCGTTCACCGTCGTCCTGCCTTGGCGTCCGTGTGGGCCGCGCGAGAGAATCCGCGTGTCGCTCGCCGGGTAGCGCGACGAGGTCGAGGCGATCGACGACCGGGCCGAGGAAGCAGCGCTGACGTTCCAGTTCGGTCGGGTCACGGGACCACCGCCGTTCGAGATTTCGAACCAGGTTCGATATACCGGATCGAGTGGTCGCGACGCTAAGGCAGCGTGGAGAGCGATGTCAATGTTTCGATGTTGTTTCGAGCCGAAAGCGGGAGGTTGACTAACGAGGCTGCGCCCGGTGACCCATCCGAGCCGACAACTCGGCCGCGCCCTCGCGAACCAGCCCGGTCCACTCCACCTGCACCTGAGGCGTCCAGCGAATGATCGGCGCGGACAGGCTCATCCCAGCGATGACGGCACCGGTATGGTCCCGGATCGCCGCGGCGACGCAGCGCATCGCGCTGTCCGACTCGCCAACGTCGACAGCGACGCCCTCCACCCGGACACGTTCAAGCTGCTCACGAAGAAGGTCCGGGTCGGTGATGCTGTCCGGCGTCATGCCCGGCAGGGGTTCCTTTTGCAGGACGGCGTCCAGGTCCGCCTGATCGAGGGCCGACAGCAGTACCTTGCCGACCGCCGTGCAGTGGGCGGGCAGCCGCAGCCCGACCCCGGAAACCATCCGAACGGGGTGGGTGCTGTCGAACTTCACCAGGTAGATGACGTCGGCGCCGTCGCGTACCGCCACATGAACCGCCTCGTCGCACGCGGCGGCCACGTCCCGTGCGACGCCCTGCGCCTCACGTACCAGATCAAGCCGGCCCGCGAACGCCGCGCCCAGTTGGAACAGCGGCATGCCGAGCCGATACTGCACCGGCTGACCCGGTATGGAGATCAGGTACGAGCGAGCCTCAAGCGTGACGAGCAGTTCGTGGACCGTGGTGCGGGGCAGGTCGAGCCGCTCCATCACCTGGCGGGCCGACAGTTGGGGGCAGTCCAGGAACAGTTCGAGGACGTCGAGTGCGCGGTTGAGTGCCGGTACCACACGGGGCATGTCGATAGTCCCTTCGCAGTGCCGGCCCCGTGTCAACGATCTCCACACGGGCCGGCACTTGAAGAGGATATCTACGTCGGCTCCCGGCGCCAGGTCGCGGACTCGTCGTCCATCAGGGCGGTCCCGGCAGATCGAGGTCAACTGGTGTGCTGCAACACCGGGACGATCCGGAAGTCGACAGTGGCCTGGTCGATGGTGGCGTGCACCGGGGAGTCGGCCATCTCCGTCATGATCCCCGAGGCGCTGCGCCGGCCGTCCGCGGCGGAGTCCCACGCGACGATGTCGGTGATGGTGCCGTCGTCGTCCTGCATGATCCGACGCCACCGGAAGCCGGGCTGACGCCGCAGGTAGTCGTTGATGTCGTCGTTGGCGTTGACGAAGTCGGCGCCGGTCAGGCCGGGGACGAGCCGGAACGTCGTCATCTCAAGCGCTTCGCTCATGGGTGCACTCCTCGTGATGCGCGGTCAGCCCTGCACGGTTGACCGCATGATGATCTCGTTGACGTCGACGCTGCCCGGCTGGGCGATCGCATGGGCGATCGCGTCAGCGACCGCCGAGGCAGGCATTCCCAGTTCTTCGGCCGCCGCGTGGACGGCAGCCCGCACCCGAGGGTCGCCACCCCGCTCGGTGAGTTCCGAGTGGGTGTAGCCGGGGCTCACCAGGGTCACCCGGATGTCCTGGCTCTCCTGGCGCAATCCCTCGGTCAGTGCCCGTACCGCGTACTTGGTGGCGCAGTAGACCGCAGCCGTCGGGTCGACGCGGTACGCGGCGGTGGAGCCGATGTTGATGATGTGCCCCGCGCCGCGGGCGCGCATCAACGGCAACGCGGCGGCGATGCCGTACAGGGTGCCGCGCAGGTTCACCTCGATCATCTGGTCCCACTCGTCCACCCGCAGCGTGTCGAGGGTCGACAGGGCCATCACGCCGGCATTGTTCACCAGCACGTCGATGCGACCGTGCCGTTCGTGGGCGCCCTCGACGAAGGAGAGCACGCTGTCGCGGCTCGTGACGTCCAGCTCATGGTGGTCGGCGGTGCCGCCAGCGTCGCGCAGTTCGTCGACGAGCGCGGCGAGCCGGTCGACGCGTCGGGCGCCGAGCACGACGTGATGACCATCGGCGGCCAGCCGGCGGGCGGTCGCCGCACCGATACCACTGCTCGAACCGGTGATGAGAATGATCTTCGAGCCGGAACTGTTTCCCATTGATCCTCCTGTTGCACTTCGGGCCCGCTGCCCGAGCGCCGCAGCTCAACGATCCGGCCGGTACGCGGGCCCTGGAAGGGCGAGGTTTCCGGGGTGCGCCACACCCCGGCACCGTGTCCGGTTAACTCGGTTCAGGCAACCTCTGTCCCGTAAGCCCTCGATGTGCCGATCACGCCACCCGGCGGACCGGCCGGCGACGGTGGTCCGACGTCTTAGGCTGATCGGCATGCCCGATTCAAACCGGCTCGGGGAATTCCTCCGGGCCAGTCGCGGACGAGTCGACCCCAAAGAGGTCGGACTGCCCAGCGGCGGCGACCGCCGGGTACCCGGACTGCGCCGCGAGGAGCTCGCAATCCTGGCCGGGGTGAGCGCCGACTACTACGCCCGCCTCGAACAGGGCCGGGAGCGCAACCCCTCCGCACCGCTGCTCGACGCGATCGGTCGGGCCCTGCACCTCGACCCGGACGCGCGCCGCCATCTCTTCCGGCTCGCCGGGCTCCACCCTCGCCTCGGCCCGGACAACTCCCGGGACTCCGTGCACCCGGCGCTGCTGCGGCTGCTGGACGCCTTCCCCACCGCCGCCGCCTACGTGCTCAGTCCCGCATTCGAGGTGCTGGCCACCAACAGCGTGGCGGCTGCCCTGCTGTCCCCGTTCACCGGCCCGACCAACATGGTCCGGGTGCTGTTCCAGCATCCGCAGGCCCGCGCCGTCTTCCCCGACTGGCCGTCCCTGACCGAGAACGTCGTACACGCCCTGCGACTCAACGCCGGTCGCTTCCCGGAAGATCCCCAAATCCGGGCGCTCGTGGCCGACCTGCAACGCGACTCGCCGGCGTTCCGCACCCTCTGGGCGGACCAGACAGTGCGGGGCCTGACCCGCATGTTCAAGGTCATCAACCACCCCCAGGCGGGACAGGTCCAGCTGACCTACCAGACCTTCGACGTCCGCGACGCTCCCGGTCAGCAACTTCTGGTCGGCACACCTGAACCGGGCAGCGCCGAGGCCCTGGCCGCCCTGGCGGCAGCAGATCGGGTGATCGCAGCCCAGCCGCCGGCTGGCAGTCAGCCATCCGATGGAGCCTCCGACCACCCGGCCGGCAGGCGGGAGCCATGACGGGCCACGGTAGGGGTCGAGCTGATCTGAGGCGCGTACCGCATGCCGCAGCACACTCCGATGGACGCATCCGCGACGACCCCGGGCATCTGGTTCGCCACGCCGACGATAAGCACGGCGGGGGATCAATTTGCCTACCGCCACCGCCGTGTGTCCAATGAGGGTCATGGCATGGACTGCGGGCTCTTTCCTGGACCGGCTCGACGCGGCGCCCCGCCAGGAACTGCTGGGTCTGGGCACCACCAGGACCATCCCGGCCAATAGCCGGATCTTCACCGAGGGTGGTCAGGACGACCACGTCGAGCTGATCCAGCGCGGCTTCGTCAAGGTCACCACCACCGTCAGCGGCCTGGAGCAACTGCTTGCCGTACGCCTACCGGGTGACCTGGTCGGGGAATTGGCTGCGGTAACCGGCTCGGACCGGTCCGCCACCGTCACGGCCTGCGGTGAGGTGGTGTCGACGGTGGTGACACGTGCGGTGTTCCTGGCCTTTCTGCAACGGCGGCCGGCGGTCGCCCACGAGGTCACCGCGGCGGTCGGGCGCCGGCTGCGCTGGGCCAACACGCGGCGGGCCGACTTCACCGCGTACCCCGTCGATGTGCGTCTGGCCCGGGTGCTGGCCGAGCTGGCCGTGACGTGCGGGACCGACAACGGCGACGGGATCCTGATCGGCGTGCCGATGTCACAGCCGGAGCTCGCCACCCTGATCGGCGCCGCCGAGGACACGGTGCAGAGGGCACTGCGCACGCTGCGGTCCGCCGGGCTGCTTCGAACCGGCTACAAACGGGTCACGGTGACGGACGTCGATGGTCTGCGCGCCTACGACAACGAGGACCATCAGCAGTAGCTCTTCGTCCGGACATCCTGAACCAACCGCAGGTGCACCTGCGGTGATCGAGGCACTACCGTCAGCCTTTGTGCTCGTCTCCGATCCTCTCGCCGCGATCCCGCTCCTCGCCAACCTGACCGCCGAGGACCTCGACCTGGTGATCGAACAGCTCACCGATCCGGCCAACCGGCCGACCGATGCGCACGTGCTGACCCGTGCGTACGCTCGCGGCCTGCGGTTCGAACGGGACCACGACCCGGCGACGCTGACGGGGGCGCTGGCCGACCTGGCAGCGAGCCGTTACGACGGCCCCTACCGCGGGCTGGTCGCCCGGTCGCTTGTCGTACGGCAGATGCAGGCGGCGGTTCTTGGCCAGCCGTTCGATCAGCCGCGGATCCGCCGCATGATCGACGAGGCCGGCGATGATCCGGCCCTCCCGCACACCGCCGACATGCTGCAGGTGATGGTGGATGCCGTGGCAGCGCTGGTCGACGACCCGGCGTACGACCGTGCTGACGCCCTGCGGCGCCTCGACGGGGTGCAGGACCTGGTGCCCCCGGACAGCCAGTACGGCAGCCTCCTGACGTCTCTGCGGATCGCCCTCGCCGTCAAGCGCGGCCAGGACGGCAACCTCCACGACGCCAGGCAGGCGGCGGAGTACGCCCGCGAGATGCTCGCCCGCGGGGACCTCGGTCCGCAGCAACAGCTGATGGCCGAGGCGATGCTGCTCGGGGCTGAGGGCATGCAGCAGGCACAGAGCGGCGACATGACCAGGGCTTTCGAGACGGTGGACCAGATGGCCGAGGTCGTCGATCGGCTGCCGGCCAATGACCCGGCCGCCGTCTCGCTGCGCAACCTCATCGCCAACCTGACAGGCGCCGACGCCTCGGCCGTCGGACTGTCCGACTCCGAGCGGGCGTTCCGGTTGCTCACCTCGGCCATGCGGGTGCTCGGCCCTGCGCTCGACAACCAGGATCCGGCCGGCATCGAGCGTGGGGTGCGGATCCTGCGCGAGGCGGCCAGCGTCGCGCCCGCCGACTACCCGCACCGCGTGATGATCCTCAGCACGCTGGGCCGGATGCTGTGCGCACAGTTCCAGCTTGGCGCTGGCCGGGCCGCACTGGACGAGGCCCTGCTCCGGCTCGAGGAGGCCAAACGGTCCGCGGCGCATCCTGGTCACCCACTGTGGGCCCCGACCGCGACCGCGTTAGGTATCGCGTATCGGCTGGCCGGGCGGCGGGCCGAGGGCCGAGCCTGGGGTCAGCGGGCTCTGCGCGGGCACGCCTGGAGCGTGCTGCTCCAGGCCGGCACGGCCGACGCCGCCACCGCCGCCCGGGATGCCTCGACCGATGCCGTCGAGGTGGCGCGCTGGTGCATCGTCGACGGCGACCACGCCGGCGCGGCCGCCGCTCTCGACTCCGGGCGCTGCTTGATGCTGTACGCGGCGACGGTCGCCATGGACATTCCCAGCCGTCTGCGGGGCCTGGATCGGCACGACCTGCTGCACCGGTGGAAACGTGACCCGGAGGACGCCGACCTGCGTCGGGAGGTGCTGACCGCGCTGACCGGCGGACCGCTGTCCGAGGCGTCGGTGCCCGAGGTGCTGGACCCGCCGCCCGGCGAGGAAATCCGGCGGGCTCTGGTCGCCCTCGACGTCGACGTGCTCGTCTACCTCCTACCCGGCGGCGAGACCGGCCTGGGCGGGGCGCTGCTGGTGCCGTCCGGCGACCGGCCCTACCACCTGACGCTGCCACGGCTGACCGAGGTGTCCGGTGCCGTCGAACGACACGTCAGGCGGTTGGGCGTCAGGGACGCGGGCGGCGTCGAGGGCCTGGATCCCGAGGAGGACCAGGATTGGCGCAGCTCCCTCAACGACCTCTGCGACTGGGCGTGGACCGCCGCCGTCGGTCCGCTGCTCATCGAGTTACGACGGTGGCGGCTCGGGCGGCCCGCGCGGGTGGTCCTGATCCCGATGGCCCGGCTGGCCGCCGTGCCCTGGCACGCCGCGCGTGATCGGCACGGCTCCCGGGCGGTCGAGCAGGCGGTCTTCTCGTACGCGCCGTCCGCCCGCCTGCTGTGTCAGAACGCCTGGCGCTCCAGCGTGCCGGTGGATGCGGGTGGGCTCGTGGTCGGTGACCCGACCCTGGACCTGCCGGACGCACGCGCCGAGGCGGAGGCAATCCGCACGGCCTTCTATCCGGAGGCCGACCTGCTCGGCGAGACCGACGCCACCCCGGCGGCGGTGATGGAGTGGCTGCGGCGTACCGAGGGCTCCCGTTCCGTGCTGCATCTGGCCTGCCACGGCCAGGTGACCGAGGGGATCGACGGCTCCTATCTCGTGCTCGCCGGCGGCAGGCGGCTGCCTGCCCGGCAGGTCCTGGAGACCCGTAGGAGCGGCACGATCGGCGTGGTGGCGTTGGCCGCCTGCACCACGAACGTCCCGAGCGGCGCGTACGACGAGTCGTTCAGCCTTTCCACGGCCTTCCTGGCGGCCGGCGCCCGTACCGTGTTCGGCTCTCTGTGGCCGGTGCCGGACGGCGCCACCTCGCTGATGATGTTCCTCGTGCACCACTATCTGCGTGTCGACCGGTTGCGTCCGGTGGATGCCCTGCACCGCGCCCAGCTCTGGATGCTCAATCCCGAACGCAGACCGCCGCCCACCATGCCGCCACACCTCGCCACCCGGGTCGCCGCACTGGACAGCGACGACGTCGCGGCCTGGGCGGGTTTCACGCACCAGGGCCGTTAGCGACCCATGTGGTGGAACGCCGCCCAGGACGCGGGGTCGGCCAGGGCGGGGCTCTCGCAGTGTGCCGCTAGATCGGCTGGCATGCCCGGTGGCGGCCGACGCGAAGGGTCCAGCATCCACAGCTGCGCACGGTGCAGTGCATCCGCCGGTGCGCAGGCTTCCGCATTCAGGAAGTGATGCACCAGGAACATCAGCATCGAGGTCTCGGCGTCGGGTACGGACCACAGAGAGCCGAACACGGTACGGGCGCCGGCCGCCAGGAAGGCCGTGGAGAGGCTGAAGGCCTCGTCGTGATCAGCACCGGTCACGCCCGTCGTGCAGGCGGCGAGGAAGACCCGTTCCATGACCAGTTCGGCAGTCCTGGAGGCGTCCAGCAGACGCCGGGCGGTGAGCATGCCGCCGGCCAGGACCAGATGCGCGTCCGCCGGGCTGCGCGGGTCGACGCGGCCGTGACAGGCGAAGTGCAGCAGCGACGGGCCAGGCGCCGCGGCGGCGATCCAGTCCAGGACCTCGGACGGTGTTCCGGTTCCGGCCGGACGGCCAAGGTAGGTGCAGCCAGGGTAGAAGGCGTCGCGGATCGCCCGGGCCTCGAGTCCTGCGTACGGGAGGTCACCTCCGGGGTCACCAATCACCAGGACGCTGCGCATCGGGCGTTGCGGGAACGTCGACGAGGTGCACAGGGACCGCGCAGAGACCGCGTAGGAGAAAACGGCGCGTTCCACCGCCCAGTGCCGGCCCTGCCCGTCCTGCCGGAAGGCGCCGTGCCACGGGACCGTGGCGAGCAGCCCCATCGGCACCAGGACCAGGCGTACCGGGCGACCCAGCTGCCAGCGTTCGGCATGCCGTAACACCGGTCCGATCGCCACCGACCATGCCCAGCGGCACACGTCGTCGACGGACGGGCCGGACGAGGCCGTGACCTGCGCGCCGACCTCACCGGCGTCGCGTTGGGCGGCCGCGGCGAGCCGGGACACCATCGAGGATGGGCCGGTCACCAGGTCGGGCAGGATCACGGTGGCGACATCTCCGGACACCGGGACGAAGACCGCCGCTCCGGGCTGGTCCAGGGCGGCCGGAACGAGGTACACCAACGCGTCCGCGCGCACCTCGGTCAGCGCTCGTCGGATCTCCGGAGGTCGTACCGGCGTGAACGGTCCGCCGCGCACCGGGTCGTGCGCGCCGAGCGCATGCAACACGAGGGTCCGCAGATCGTCCGGCACTTCCGGCCCGTCCGACAGCGCGTTGAGCGAGGCACCGGTGCGGGCGTCCCGGCCGAACCCGGCCGACTCACGCCACCGTTCCGCCAGGTCCTCCCGGCCCGCGTCGACGAGGCGGTCGGCGACCGTGCGAGACGCCGTGGCGGCGTGCAGGACGAGGCCACGCCCGGCGTCCAGGGCCGTCACCAGATCGTCGTACGCGCCGTCCGCCCGGCACCATGCCGCGACCTTCATCGCCTCAGCCGAGGCCTGCGCGGCCACGGCGACCGCGTCGTCGGTGCCGGACTGCAGCAGCACCTGCCAGGCGAAACCTCGCATCGCCGACATGCCGAGCTCCCGCGAGCGGGTCAGATCCGGCTTTGGCGTGCTCCGCATCGCCTCGCCGTGGCTCATCGCCGCGGTCGCCCAACTCGGGTGCTGCGGTCCGCCGGCGATCGCCTCGCCGCGTGCGAGCCACTCCGTGGCCCGCGTGGCGGCGTCCTGATCGGTACGGTCGTTGCGCACGACGGCCAGTTCGGCCACACCGGCCAGCAGCGTGACGACGAACTGCATCGTGTCGTCCTCCGATGCGGCCGCGGCGATCTCGGCGAACCGGGCGGCGCATTCGCGCAACGCGGCCAGGTCATGCCGGGTCACCGCGGCGGAGAAGGGACCGAAGACCTCCGCTAACGCACCGCCGATGACCATGCCGGCTTCCAGGCCGCTGACGTGCGGGAGAGGGGTGCGGTCCACCGCCCGACCATGCCCGGACATGCCGTCGTAGACCCCCTGCAACATCCGAAGCGGTATCGCGACCGCCTGCTGGGCGGTGTGGGACGGAGGGCTCTCCCGCAGCTCGGCCGCCAGCCGTCGCACCTCGCCGGCCACGTTCTCGCCGTGTTGGGTCCGATCCATCAGATCCAGCACGCGAGCGAGCACGGCGCTGTCCGGGTCGACCAGGCCGGCGGTGAGCATCCGGTTCAGCGCGGCCTGCATCACGCGCCGGTCACCGCTGCGGCTCGCGTTGCCGAAAAGCACGACCGGCATCAGTTGGTCGACCATTGCCTGTGTTTCAGCGTCGATGCCCGGGGCATTGAGGGCGCCGATCAGCGGTGTCAACCCGCCGTCGCGCTGCCCGCCCCTCTGCGCATCCAAGACGAACTGCACACCGGCGTCCAGGCTGTCGAGAATTCCCGTCCACCCGGCGGGAGGATCGGTCACCGTTCGACCGAGCGCCGCGAGGAAAGCGACGCGATCGATGTCGACCGATCCCAGGTCGGTGCGACCGCCCTGCATCTCGCCGAGAGCGAGCATTGTCGCCAGCATCGCGCTCGTGTCGGGATCGGCCCGGTCACCGGCCGCCTCCCAGGCGGCCCGGGCCTCGGCGACGCACCGGCCCATGCCTTCGGCGCTCGGCGGCGCCTGGGTCGGTAGTCGCTCCGCCTCGTCCTCGACCTGGGCGTTCCACACAGTGATTCGCTGCAGGTGCAGCCAGAGCGACAGATCATCGGTCGCGTCGTGCTCGGCCACCGCCTGGTCGGCGGCGTGCACCGCTCGTTCCAGCAGGCTGCGATCCCGGCCGATCTTCCAGCCGGCATGGCACGCCCTGGCAAGCTGAAACCAGCGAACGTCGTCCGCGTCCATCCGCACCGCGAGCTCGAGCAACCGGACCGCCTCGCGGGCGTCCGCCATGTCCTGGCCACGTTCGGCCCGTTCCCTCATCAGGCGTCCGCACTCGGTCAGGGCGTTGTCGGTCGGCTCCACCTCGATGAGGCGCTGCCAGTAAACGATCGCTTGACCCAGGTCCTCCGGATCAGTCTCGCCGTCGTCCCAGCGATCCTGATACGACTCAGCAAGGAATTCGATCAGGAGCGGCAGACTCGGATCGTCGGGCGCGGCCCTGTCCGCAGCTCGTCGGCCCACGTCGATCGACCTGTTGAGGTCGTCGAGCTGCCGCAGGGCCAGGCACAGCCAGGCCGAGGCCTCGACGTACCGCGGCGCCTCCGGCGTGAGTGATTCCAGCGCGGCCGAGAGGACACCGACCGCGGTCTTCAGGTCGGGGCGATGCTCGGTCTCGTCATAGACCGTCAGCAGAGCCAGGCCCTGAACGACCCGGGCATACGCCGCGAGCGTCTCGTCGGTCAACTCAGCCGAGAGGCTTCCGATGACTGCCGCCGCGTGTTCCGCGCCGTGGCCGGATATCCGCGTCCGCTCCCACCAGGCATCGATCAGGACCACGACGTCCACGTCGCGATCCGAACCCCGGTCCAGCGACGCCACCACCTCCGTCAGCAGGGCGACGGCGCGGTCGTAGTCGGCGAGGGCGTCGGCCCGGTCGTGGTCGGCGACCGCGTCCGCACGATCACCGCGTTCCGCATACGCGAGGCCGAGGCAGTGCGCCCACCACAGCGCGGACTCGTGGCCGGGATCCGAATCCAGCGCCGCCTGAAGGTGTCCGATGGCGGCGTCGAGCTCGGTTGGGTCGCCGCTCTCGGCGTAGCGGTCGAGGGCCTCCTCGCCGAGATGCGGGACGTCAATCATCGACGGAGGTGCGGATGCGCACCATGGCCGTGCTCCAGTCGTACGCCGCGTGCGGCTCGGCCGAGCCCGCGTCGCGGTGCACGGCGATCCGGCCCAGCCGGTCCAGTATGCCGCCCAGCCCCACGGGCCCCCGTTCGGTGGCGGGTACGCGGGCGTCCAGCCGGCCCAGCTCGAACGGCCGGCAACTGAACTCCTCCTCCGCCACGATCAGCTTGATCCAGTCGCGAACCGAGGCGCCGGGCGCCGCGGCCACTCCGGCCGGCAGGCGCATCTGTACCGGCCGTCCCTCCAACGCCGCGCCGCTGTGCCCCGGCGCTACGAAGGCACCTGGAAACAGTCCGGCGTGGATCCGGTACGAGTCGGTGAGGTCGAGAAGGACGCAGTAGAGCGGCTGTTCCGACGTATTCCGCAGGCGCAGGAACACGGTCGGCGGCCGGGCGGAGTGATACGCGAGCCGGATCACGCCCTCGTCGTCGGGGCGCAGGGCGGCCCGGGCGAGCGGCGCGGTCTTCTCACCCGGCAACGCCTCGACGACCTGGATCCGGACCGCCCCGGCGAGCGCGGACCGTGGGTTACTCAACGCCTTCACCTCTCGCCACCGGGCGATGTGCTCAAGGGTGGCGACGGTCCGGCGGGCGCAGTCCGCAGGCACACCGGTGATGTCGTCGGCCACTCTGTCGCCCTCTGGCGTGCACACCATCACCAGGCCGGGCCCCGCCACCCGGACACTCAGGTCGGCGCGTACGGCGCTGAGCGGGTCGGCCATGCGGACGAAAGGCGACGCCCTGAGCAACTCGGTGATCGCTCCGGCGGTGTCGGAGGATGCCCGGTCGTAGGAGATGTCCGCCGTGGCCAGTGGCTGCGGCAGATCCGTCACCACGACCGGGTACTGCCGGGTCGCGTCCGGGACCCAGCCCACCGGCTGCACAGTGCTCCGCTCGGCGTGCACGGAGACCACCTCGGCCAGTCGCACCGGCCGGCTTCCGCTCACCCCGACCCGCAACTCCCCGCCATCGGCGGAGGGTAGACCATGGCAGTGACCTACGTCGATCTCCCAGGCGTCGCGCACGTGCCGCATGACCATAGCGGACGCGGGTGTGGTGACGTCGCCACCGAGAAACGGCTGATCGGCCAGCCTCGGCGCGCCTGACAACTGCGGGCGCTGGTGCAGCACACGATCCTCGACCGCGCACTGGGCATCGCCCAGCACTTCCCGGTAGGTGGCCGCCGGGCCGAGTTCGGCCAGTGCCCGCAGCAGGGCCACCGTGAAGACGCCGCGCGGCACACCTTCGGCGTCCGGCATCTCGCGGGCGTATTCGGTGGACCGGCAAGCGGCCAGGGCGATGTGCCGGGTGCGCTCCGGTAGGTTGTCGTATCCCGCCGAGAGTTCGGGCAGCAGCGTCTCGGCGCGAGGCGCCGGGCCGGGCGGCACGGAGCGGTTCCGGACGAGCGGGTCCGACCCGCGGGTGGCGCCGTCGGAATGACACGAATCCAGCACCACGGCGACGTGGCAACCGTTCTCGGCGACCTGGTCCAGCAAGACGGACAGTTCCTTGTCCCACAGGTCCGGAACACCGTCATGCCGGCTGTCCGCGCAGACCAGGGTCTGTGACATCGCCATGCTTTCCAGGTGCCAGAGTTCCGGGGGCACCGGGGAGGTCGAGCCGTGCCCGGCGAAGTAGAACAGTGCCGTGTCACCCGGGCCGGCCAGGGTCAGGTGGTGCCGCAGGCCGTCGATGATCGCTGCACGAGTCGCCTTTCGGTCGTACAACTCCAGCTCGGAAAGGGTGCTCGAACCGTGGGTACGCACTCGCAGCGCACCCAGCATCGCGGCAGCGTCCCTACGGCAGCCGCGCAGCGGAGAAACCGCGAGGTACGAGTCGATGCCGACGATCAGTGCGTACACGGTGTTCATGCGGTCTTCTCCGACTCTGCGACGTACAGCCAGGCCCGTTCCTGGAAGCCCTTCGCGGGCAGCTCGACGGTCACGGACGTGAACTCGCTGGGCGCGGGTGGTTCCTCGCTGTGCGCGATCACGTCCAGGAAGAGCACGTCCGGCACGGCCAGGACGAACCCGGCCTGCGGGTGGTCGGTCAGAGCCGTGCGGAGCGGGAGCGAGTCCAAGAGCCGGTGTACGGCCACCGCGGCCCGTCCGACCCAGCCGTTGTCGGCCTCTTTGACTAGCCCACGGTGCAGCGCGAACCGTAACCGCATCGGGCCGGTGGAACCGCCGGTTTCACGGGTGGCGAGGGCCTCGGCCAGGCCCCGAACGAGCCGCGGAATGACCACCGACTCGTCAATGCCGATCGGTAGCACGGTGAACTGCCCGTCTCCCTGCGGTTGCGGCGTCACGGCATGCTCGTCGATCCCGGCCGCCCGCCGGGCCGCGGCCAGCACCGACACCAGGTCGCGCTGCAACCTCTCCGCCACCGCGTTGCCATGCCGGCTGTACCCGGCCACATCCGCCGCCATGCACAGCCGTACGGCAGCGGAACGCTGGCCCGGTCCCTGAACCTGGGGCATCGTCACGCTGAACGGCACCCGATCGGCCAGGGATGCACGACGTCGGCCCGGACCCGCCAGATCCACGTCCACCGCGAGTGCGCCGTGTAGTGAGGGGACACCGGGTGGGGACTCCAGCAGCGCGTGCACACCGTAGGTGCGCGGCAGGATCGGCGCCGATCGTTGGCCCGTGTAGACCCAACCGAAGCGGTGACCCTGGGTGCCGATCGTTCGCGCACTCGGCCGGTCGATTCGCACGATCAGGCGGCGTAGTAGGCCGCCCACCGCGCTGCGGGTCTCGGCGGACAGCGGGCTCGAAGCGTCGTCGAGAGTCAGCCCGAACTGGCCGCCGTCGCCGTGCACGGTGGCGGCGATCACCCGATCGTCGTCGAGCTCGACGGTGAAGCGGGCGGCGGCGTACCGGTGGCCGGGCGGCGCCTCGTCGAGGTCGAAGCTGAACATCGCGCCGGTGTATGCATTGCCGCTCGCCTCGGCGCGACTGCGAAGCGGTTGCGGTAACGCGGCCGGCGGCACCGAATACAACAAGGGACGGCCACAGGTGACGCCGAAACGGTATGCGTTGTCGCCGCGCAACTCCGGCGATACCAGATCGCGTCGGTCGAGTATCTCGTCCGCACGTAGGAATTCCTCCATCATTTGACCTCCGCGAATGCCTTCCGGGGCCGGTGCAGTCTTACACGGTGCTCTTCATTTCGACAAGGATGCGATTTCCGAGCGACACGGGCCCATTCAAGATCGACATCTTGTGAGCGAGATTCCGCACAACGACGGGATCCCCAACCTCCTGCCGTGGCAGGCTCATCGACGTCCGGCGGGGCGATCGCCCAGCCTCTCCAGACGATAGGGAGAACCACTATGGACGTTCGGTCAGCCTGAATCCTCGATCATCGTTATTGATGGAACGATCCGTCGGGCGCGTTGAACCTTGGTGCCGTCAAATTGCCGTAAAGCGTCTCGGCCTGGTGGACATGGAGTCTGGCGTGGGACGTCGTTCTGCGGTTACGCTCCCGTTGTTCGGGCACCATTCATGAGTCGGGTCACATGGTCGGGAGACTATGGAATTCACAGAGCGGCGGCGCCTTGAATCGCATCTGGATTCGGGGCTGGCGGCCTCGTCAAATGAGCAGGGCCTGCTGCGGCCGGCGCAGCGCAACGTTCGCAAGCCCCGGCACGCGGGGATCTTTGAGGCGATCCATCGCATCGACACCAGCTTGGACCCGGCGATGCGCGCCGAGCTCGGCCGGTGGATCCGCGACGAGTACGAGCGCGAGTACGGCGACGTCCCGCTGGGCCTCTTCGCACAGTGCCACCTTGGTCCACCGTACGTCGACCACCGCCTCGACCTGTGGCAGTCGATCGTCGAGCACTACACCCGGGCGGACACCGTGCCGCCGCAGTTCGCGGAGGCGCGGACCCTTGTGCGTTCCGGTGCCTACGACTACGTCGAGGTCTATGCGAGCGGCCAGACCATCCCCGTTCTTGTAGACGGCACGGTCGTCGCCTAGCCGTAAGGAGTGCCATGAGCGATATCGATTACACCTTGCGTAACAAGGTCGACCACGTCGCGGGCATGGTCGTGCAGCTGGATCAGGGGCTCACGCAGGTCAGCAACCAGGTCTCCCAGGTCGGCCAACGTACTGAGGAGACCCGCGACCGGCTACAGAAGCTCGCCGCCGACTTCGAGACCTTCGTCATGATCGCGCAGCGCACCGCCAACGTGCAGCGCGCCGAGACCAGGACCGGCATCGTCGAGGCACAGCTGGAGAACCAGTTCGGCCACTACAAGTTGGTCCGGCGCTTCGCCACCGGCGTCCTTCAGGGTTTCGACTCCGGTCTGGTCTCTCAGGAGACCGTGCGCAGCGTCAGCGAGCAGCTGATGGTGCAGACTCCGCGCTACTGGTTGGCGCCGGTGCTGGTCGCCCTGGGCGCCTGGGCCGAGGACGACCGGGAGTTGTGCGACCGGGCAATCCAGACGGGCTATGGTCGGTCGCCGAGTCGTACGTCGCTGTTCCTGGCCCTCGTGCTGCGCCGGCAGGGCCGGCGGGAAGCCTCGGTGCGCTGGCTGCGGCAGTACCTCACCGCCCTGGACCCGAACACGCTGGGCCGCGACTTCGCGATGATTCTGGAGTGCGTGTCGCAGGGCGCGTTCGGGCCGGCTGGCCTGGAGCTGGTGCAGGAACGCCTCAACTCCTGGCGTGCCCAACTGCTGAACGACGACGCCAAGCAGCAGGCCCAGGTGAACCGCTGGCGCGGTGAGGTGGATGTCCACGTCGGCGGCTCCTCTCAGGCATCGTTCCCGCGCCTGTCCGCGGTGTCACCTCAGTGGCCGGCGCTGGATCGCGCACTCGCGCATGCCAACGCGCACGGCTCACTGATCACGAAGTACACGGCAATGGCCGCCGAGGAGCACCCGAGCCAGGATCGCATCGAGGACGCGGTCGACGACATTCTCGACCGGCTCGTCGCCGAGTTCGACGACGAGGAGCTTCCGCTGCGCCGCGAGCACGCGCTGAACCAGGCGATCATCCGCAACGACGGCGACATGGCCGCCTCGCAACGGGACCTGCCGAACGACCTGGTCGCCCTGGAGACCAGGTTGGACTACCTGACCATCCAGTCGGAATCGGCACTGAATCCCAGCAAGATCGGGGTGTCTCGCGCCACCCAACGAATGGCCGTCTCGTCCTGCCACGACTGGTTCGGCCGGGCGCACGCAGCGTTCAGCCGCGACTACCGGCTCGGGCTTCCCACTGACGTGGAGGCCGTCTTCGAGGGCAACCACACCGGTGCCGGCGTCGTCTTCAACCTGCCCCGGTGGACCGGGTCCTTCACCGACCCGATCGAGCACCTGGAGCGATCGCTGGCCGAGCATTGGGACCGACACGGGCGGCCCTTCATCGACAGCATGACCTTCAACTGGCGCAAGGAGGCTGTCGTACCCGGCGTGGTCATCGGCGCGGCCGTTCTCTTTGGTCTCCTCTGCGCGGGAGTTTCGTCTGCCCTCGCCCTGGTGTGCGTCTTCGCCGCGCTGATCGGCGGTGGCATCTGGTTCTTGGTTCTGAACGGTAAGGCGCAGACGGCGGCGAAGCGTCAGCAGGATGCCAGGGCCCTGGTCGAGCGCGGAAAGCAGGATTCGATTGCCCAGCTGCGAGGGGCCGGTGCCGAGCTCCTCGACTGGACCACCGCCTACCGCGATGCCGACACCCGAGAGCCGGAGGTACGGACGCTGATTGCCGACCTTGCCCAGTTGGGCAACGCCCCGACCCCGTACGAACGACGCGTAGCGACAGGAGCCTGACCATGTCTCCCAGCGAGGGCGACGCCCGGAATGAAAACGGCGACGCAGCGGTCGTAGTGCCGTGGGCACAGCAGGCCAGCACCCCAGTAGAGCATCGGACCGACCGGCGACGGCACATGGTGCAGGGCCTGCCGTCGTGGGAGCCGCTGCCGCCCGGCGAGATCTACGTCCAGCGACACCGGTCGGACTGATCGATGTACGTCCAAGGCGGACATTACGCCGCGTGGGCCGATTTCCTCGAGCGGTGGGGTGCGGGCGAGTCGTTGGAGCCGGCGATCCTGCCGGCGCTCGAACCGGCGGACTTCCATGCGGACAGCTGGGAGCGGCTCAGCGGTCGGATCTTCGATGCGCTCGTACGGCGGCTGAAGACCTGGAGCGAAGCGCTGACCCGGGAGCTCGGCAACCCGGACGAGTTCGCGGCGGCCAGGGCGCTGAACCACGCGCGGTGGTCACTCGTCTCGATCCGGGCGCTGGCGGGCGCGCAGGCCCTGCCTGAGGAGGTACGGGCCAGGCTCACCGAGATGGTCGACGCCCAGATCCGCAGCGGCCAGCGGCAGCTGGACGAGTCGGTCGAGCGTTTACGTCGGTCGGGAGCGCCCCGGGCTGCGGTCGAGGCCCGGCTGCGCACCATCCGCGACAACCCGCTGACAGCAGTGACCGAACGTTCCAACGGCCACGTCGCGCGTGACGCCTGGGCCGCCGACCCGCTGGCGACGCCGCGACGCCGCGTCATCGTCGATTGACCGTCCCGAGAAGGAAGACCCATGTCGAACTATGCCGAATCGCTGAGGGACCTCGACAGCTACATCTCCGCGCGCGTCCCGCTGATCGGCGTACACAGCATCGAACAGGTCCGGGCCCTCCGCCTGGTCCGGCAGGTCGCGGCGGTCCCCAAGCGGTCCAACCTCCCGTTCTGGGTCTATACCCGAGCCACCGGTCTGCGCGACCTGCGCACCAACTCGTCGGTCGCGGAGGACAAGTCGCTGACCGGCGCGATGGATTTCGCCGCCCAGCAGTTCACCACTCGTGCGCAGGCCACGGTCGTGTTCGTGGATCCAGAGAACCTGAGTGACGACAACACCGCAGCTCGGCACGTCGCCGAGCTGGCCCGACTGGCGGACGCCAACTCAGGCAGCATGATCATCATCACCGACACGCCGCTGTGGAGCGGTTTGGAACGGCTCGGCATGAGCGTGGCATTGGACCTGCCGGACGCCGACGAGATGTACGACGTCATCGTCGAGTTCCTTCGCGACCACCACGGCATCGTGCCCATCGCATGGACCGAGAACGACGCCCGGCGGGCTGCGGAGTTCCTGGTCGGAGTGCCGGAAGGCACAGCGGTCAACGTGATGGCCACCCTCGTCGCCAAGGGCTCGGTGGGGAGGGACGACGTCGGGCATCTGGCCGAGTTCAAGGACAAGCACTTCAGCTCGCTGTCCGGTCTGGAGCGGGTCAAGCTCAGGGACTCGGATCGTCAGGTGGGCGGCTTGACGAACCTCCGCACCTGGCTGCGCAAGAAGCAGAAGGTCATGGCGGCAGACCTCCGCGGAACGGAGCTCCGTCCGCCTCGTGGCGTCCTGCTGGTCGGAGTCCCCGGCTGCGGCAAGTCGCTCTCGGCCAAGGCGATCTCGGCGGAGTGGCGGTTGCCGCTCTACCGGCTCGACCTGGCCGCGATCATGGGCCAGTACGTGGGCCAGTCGGAGACCCGTTTTCGCGAGGCGCTGGACACCGCGGACCGGGTGGCACCGTGCGTGCTGTGGATCGACGAGATCGAGAAGGGCCTGGCCGGGCAGAACGACACCACCGGCGTGAGCCGCCGGCTGATCGGCCAGTTCTTGTTCTGGCTGCAGGAGTCCCGGCATCGGGTTTTCGTGGTCGCCACCTCGAACGACGTCCGCTCACTGCCGCCGGAGCTGCTGCGCAAGGGTCGGTTCGACGAATTGTTCTTCGTGGACCTTCCTGATGCCGACGATCGTGAGGAGATCATCAACATGTACTACCGCCGCTACGTCGGTCAGGAGCCCGCCACCGAACTGGTCGACAAGTTGGTCGGCCTGTCCGAGGGCTTCGCCGGGTCGGATCTCGAGTCGGCGCTGCACGAGGTCGGTGAGGAGGTGCACCTCAACGGTGGCACCGCGAACCTCCGACCCGAGTTCGTGGTGGACATATTCGTCAACATGTCCCCGCTGAGTCGGACGAACCCGGAGCAGATCGAGGAGATCCGAGGCTGGGGACGCGATCGTGCGGTACCCGCCGGCCGTCCGATCGCGGGGGCCACCGTCGGAGCGGGCCCGAGTCATGGCAGGCGCGTCGTCGTCTTCGGCGACTGACAGGGGGGATCTGACATGACCGATCGTGAGACGTCGGGCGGGTTGTGGAACCTTTCAGCCCTGATCACGGGTGACGCTGAGCCGTCAGCCTCGCAGGCGCCGCCGGCCTCGCAGCCCTCGTCGGACCTTGCGGTGCCGTCTCGACCGGAACCTGCGTCGCCGCGGAGCCAGCAGCAGACGGCGTCGCCATGGATTCCACCGCCGCCCACCGTTGCCTCGGCCCCATCCAGCGGACTTCACCGCCGGCGACTGATGATCGTGGTCGGCAGCGCGGCGGCCGTCCTCCTGGCGCTCGGAGCGACCGTAGCCAGTGTGAACGCCGCAACCGACGACACCTCTTCCGTGATGCCGACCGCTGAGCAGCCGATCGCGCCGTACCCGACGGTCGAGCCCGAGCAGACGCCGGACAACACCGCCCCGGCGGAGACGACGATCGAGGAGACGATCGACCCCGAGCAGGCTGCGCTGAACGCGCTCAACGCGCAGCACGACCAGGACCTCCCGACGGTCTCGTTCCACGGCCAGTACGCGGCCCAGTTGGCGTCGAAGACCCTGGGGATCAGCGACCCCTACCAGACCAACAGGTCGGGCTCGCACATCTTTCAGGCGACCGACATCCTCGAGGAGCATCAGGCTCTGCGCGAGGGCACCACCGACGGCACCGCCGTGGTGTTGCTGAAGAGCACCGACTACGGCAAGCGGCAGGTTTACAACGGCGAGGCCCTGTGGGTCACGTTCGCCCTCGGCGACTTCGCGAACCGCGACGACGTGCTCGCCTGGTGCGGGAACAGATTTCCGCAAATGTCCGGCGCAGAACTGGGGAACCAGTGCGCCGTCCGCACGTTGGCGCCGGCCCCATGACCGAACCCCTGCCGCCCTGGGCCCGCCCCCGCCCGGCCGACGTGTCCGTGGAACGGGAGGCCGTCCCGATCCGGGTGGAGTCGGCGCCCGAGCCCGAGCCCGATCCGGAGCCGGAGCCGGAGTCGCCGCCTCTGTTCCCCACCCAGGCGACGGACGGGGACCCGTTGCTGTTTCCGGGCGGCGCCTCGCGCCCAGGCGACTCCGGGCCGCGGTCGTTCTCGGCGAGCGATGTGCCGCGTACCGTGCGCCGGGTTCGTACCGAGGGACCCGGCCGCTCCGGCGAAGCGGCGCCGCTCCGAGTACCGCCCGGCGGCCTCGCACCGCCTCCGGGCCGCCGCCCCCCACCGATGCCCCAGCAGGCCGCACAGGCGCACGACGCCCCCGCAACGGCCACCGACCCGCACATAGGCGTGGTGATCGGTCCAGTCGAACAGACCCGATCACGGCGCTCGTACTCCGGCTTCGTCGTGCTGATCGTCGCAGCAGGCCTGACGGTCGCGCCAATGCTCGGTCGGTTTCTCATGGGCGGTGTCCCGTTCGTACTCGTGATCATGCCGGTAGTGCCGGTCGCCGGCGTCTGGCTGGCACGGCGCCTGACTCGCAGTGGCGGTGAGCTCAGCGCGCCGGGGCACCGTTTCCGTCTCCAGCCGGCCGACGGGCGCACCGTTCGTGTCGTGATCGACGGCGAGATCGACCCGGACTCGCTGAGGCCCGGCGACGTGGCGCGCGTGCACAGCGCAGGCAGCCGTGAAGGGCACATCGTGGCTCGCTCGGTGGACATCCTCGCGACGTTGGGCGGTCCGGTGGTGCGGCAGGTGGCCGGCCGGACGCCGGGGCCGATAGTGGCGGCTCGCCTCCTGAACGCGATCAGCATCGCGCTCGCCGTCCTGCTGGTGGCTTCCGCTGCCGCAGTCATCGTCGGGTGAGCAGAGGAGTTCGAACCCGGCTGGCCCCTCAGTCTCTTCTCCGCAGGCATCCGATGGCATCCAATTCAATCAACCGACCCCCCGGGCACTCAGCCGAAACCACTCCAAGATCCGCAAGGCAGCTGATCAGAAAAAGTGCGCGGAGCAGCAGCATCGCCTTCGCAAGAAAGAAGCGGAAGACCGGGGAACGTACTTCTCGTCGAGTCTCGGCGCCGGGCAGCGAAAGCGGGCAAAGTCGCTCGCCACGCCGTCGCCGATCTCGTGAGACCGTCCAGAAGGAGGCGTGGCGCATCATGCAAACCGAGTCCGTCATCGTGGAGACCGCAATCCCGCTAGCCGAGGTGGCAGCGATACTCAACGCAGCCCTGGCCGGGTACAAGGCCACCATCGAGCCATTGATGGTCAGCAACAATCCACTTGATCAGTTACGCCATCAGCCCGACATGGCATTGTTGGCATCCCGAAAAGGCGCGATGGGAGCATGGGGCGTTCGGGTCTACCTGACGGATCACGGCCAACGTCGTGAGATCCACCTGGAGGCACTCGGCGACGGTGGTTTCTCACGCGCTTTCCATGGCATCAAAAACACGTTCTCCCTGTCGAAGAGCTTGGCCAAGGCGGAGGCACTTGCCGCCAACGTCACCAACTCCGACGCGACCGCGGTTGTTCGGTAGCCGCGATTCGTATTGCTGGCGCCGAGGAGGCTCGGACCTGCGCGAATAAGACCGCAGTACGCCCGGCCGAGATGCCTCGGTCGGGCAGCGCCAGGTCCAGGTAGTCGTGCCCGTGTTCAAGGTCCCTCGCGGCGACGATGCCCCTGCCCGGCGCGGGTGGGGGCATCTGAGGAGTGCCCCGGTTCGCACAAGGGTGCGGTCGATGGGTCGCCAGGAACTCGGACCCTGAACCTACGGCGCGTCTGCGCTGATCCCCCCGGCTGCTGAGCTCAGAAGGGTTCTGTGGTGGGCCGCCAGGGACTCGAACCCTGAACCTATGGATTAAAAGTGCGCAGACCAGGACAAACTACTGTCCGTGCTCGATCGACTTTCGCTCTCCGCGACCCGGGCACCTCGTCCGGCCGCGTTCGCGATGGTCCGCGCCGTGCTCGCATAATGTGTCATCGCGTTGTTTGCCCGCCGAAGGTACGAATCCAGGAATCGTGCCGCGAATCCGGTCCGGCTCCGGAACATCCGAGCACCCAGGGAGCGCCCCGCGAGTAGGCGCCCGGCCCGTTGGTGGTGGCCAGGGCGGGGCACCGGAGCTGATACGTCCGACCCGAGCCGCCTCTATCGACTGCACCACACCGCGAGCGGTGCGTTGATCGTCGTTTTGAGGTACGCCTGTGTCGAGGCGAGCAGGTTTAGTTGCTGGGTCGTCGCCCTCGAGGCGGACAGGCCCGGCTGGACGATCACCATTTCCATGCGCCGCCGCAGGACGGTTGCCTGCTCCTGAATTTTGTAGAGCGCCTTGATATCTCCGACCTCGAAGGGGCTGACGCCGTCACGCCGCTGCTTTTTGCGAGCCCGGTCGTCGAGTGTGCGGAAAAATGGGCGTAGATCGCCGCGCCGCCACATGATCGACTTTTGAGTCTGCCCACAGACCTCGTACAGGTCGTTGACGCGTGTGCCGACGGTCTCACCGTGCGAGTACTTGCAATGCACGAGCCGGATCAGCAGCCCTTCGCTGTCGATCCGGATGGCCACGATGTCGGCGACCTCGCCGCTGCCGTCGTCGTCGAGGATGACGTCCCACGGATCGCTCTCCGCCTTGAGCTCGGCGATGGCACGGTACTGAACGGAATCGATCAGCCGGTCCTTGGTCTGAGATTCGACGGTGATGGTGGTGCCCTTCCAGTCGAAGGGCGTGAGGTTCGCGCGGTCGAAAGGCTCCTTGTCCCAGGTTGGCTTGTAGAGTAGGTCACCCTCAATGATCCGGTCATCGTCAAGGATGAAGGTGAGACCGACCTGGTTGAGCCAATCACTCAGGTTGAGCTCGGAGCGTGCGCGGACGATCTTGATCTCTTCATCGCTGGCGCACCGGTAGAAGAGGCGGCTGTTCTCGACGGTGGCCTCGTACGTGACCTTCCACCCCTTGGTGCGCACGTCGAAGCGGAATGGGCCCTCGGTTGCGGCGGTGTCCGGAACGAGATCGGCGTAGACGGCTTCGTATTTGAGGTCCTGGAACGACAGCCTCAGGTTGTCCGCCTGCACCGTGTGGATCTGCCACGGCCACTCGACTGCCAGGACGACGCCAGCGGGCCGGCCTTGTAGGCGTTCAGGCAGGATGAACTGCCCGATCACCTTGTCGATGCTGATGGTGTCATCGACCAGCTTCTCGCCAACGGAGTCGCACCAGTCCCGCCAGTGTTTGAGACCGCGGGCGGTAGCGGCGGACCAGATGCGGCCTTTGAGGGAGGCGCTGATGTTGACCCGCTCGCCGTCGCGGTACCCGCCGCCGGAGATGTTCGTCTGCGACTTCGTGCCGGCCTCGGCCTGGGTAAAGCTAGCCGTGACGTCGGAGCCCACGTGCATGGAGAAGCGGCGAAACTGGTCATGGGCGTCAAGGACGCCGACGTTCGTCGGCACTAGCCGGTCAATGTCGGCCATCACGCGGTAGACCGTCGAGCCCGTGAAGCGCCTTGCGCCAGCACCCAGCACGGCCGTCGCGAGATCCTCGAAGACTCCATCGTTGGCGGAGTTGTTGATGTACAGCAGGCGCTTCTCCCGGTCGAAGTAGAGGATGTACAGCTCGTAGCTGACCTCTTCGAGGGTTTTGAGGTCGCCCCAGCGGACGTTGTCACGGTCTTCCACGACACACCAGGCAATCCCGGCGGCTGTGTTCAGGCCGATGGGCTGGGTGTACATGCGGTCCTCGCCGAAGAAGTCGACGAGGTTCTCCGGTTCCCATCGCTCAGTAGGGGCTCGGTAGACGACCGTACTCAGCTTCGGCAGCAGGCTCCGCAACGTGACGTCCTCGGGCAAGCTGGTGAAGCCCTCCTCGAAGTCGCTGACATCCTGCTGTCCCTGAACGGCGGTCTCGGTGAGGTTGCGCAGGATCAGGTTCCAATCGGAATCCTCCGCGTACAGCGTCCGCAAACGCCTGTCGACATCGATCTCGGCACGGGCGACGAATACCGATGCGTCGCCGTACCTGCCCTCCGATGACGTCCGTGCGAAGCGGCCGATGAACTGCAGGGTGACACCGAGGCTCTTCTGCGGATCATGCACCGCTGCGACCTTCAGAGACGGCAGGTCGAAGCCTTCTCCGAGCATGTTGACGCAGATGACGATGCGGGAGCGACCTTCTCGCAGCTCCTTGACTGCCTCGCGTTGTTGTCTCGCGGGCATTTGGCTGTTGATGATGACCGGCTGGAGATCGGCGGCCAGCTTGTCGTAGAGCGGCTTGAGTTCCTTCGCTCGAAGGATGCCGCTGACGCGAGCCATCAGAACGTGGTCGAAACCAGATTCCAGGTCCGCGCGCAGCTTGGCGACGCTCTGCTCCGCCACGGCTCGGTCCAGGTCCTCGAAGTCGACAACCGCGGTGTAGTTGATCCGCGAGAAGAATTCCTGCGCTTGAGCTTCCCGCAGGGGGAAGGAGTAGAGGATGCGGCCTTGAAGGTGCTTGCCATCCTCACGGAACGGCGTCGCGGTGAACTGGATCACGTTCTTGTCGACGAAAAAGTCGCGGACGGCAGACCACGTACGTGCGGCCACGTGGTGGGCCTCGTCGATGAACAAATGAGAGCAGGCGCCGGCGAGGGCTGCCAGTGCCTCGGGCTGGCAGGCAGTCAACGCCTGGGGCGTCGCGACGATGACGTTGCACGCTCGCGTGAATGACTCCGCCGCGTCGACGGTGGTGAAGCCCTGTTGGACGCGCCCCACCGCCGGGCGGATCGCCGAAGCGGTGACGATGCCCAGCTTCTGCAGCACGCCGAGGGTCTCGAATTTCGTCGCAATCTGCTCACGGAGGGCATCGGAGGGGACTAATACCAGCAATCGATTGATGCGGGCGGCCACCAGAAGCGCGAGCATCGTCTCCGTCTTGCCAGTGCCTGTCGGCATAACCACCGTGGCCGGAGTGGTCCGCTTGGTGGTCCAGTAGCCGAGCACGGCATGCATCGCTCCGAGTTGCGGCGATCGAAGGCCGCGACTTTCCTTGGTGCCTTCGTTGAAGGTGATCGCATCCCGATACGACCTGAGAACCTCAGATGGCGCAGAACGGAGGAGGACGCTCGGCAGGTGCCAACCCGCTCGGGTCAGCGAGTCCCCGGCTCCCGTTCCGGGCGGGAGCCTTAGCCACAGGATGTCCTGATCGAGCGGCGTCTCACCGCTCGCGGCTGGCCAGACGCCGTAGTTGTTGACGACTTCAAGTGCCCCATCGCTACCTGAGACGGCGTGAAAGGCACTCGCTGGAACAAGGAGCTGCTTGATCGGGTTGCCATCGAACGTCTCCGTGCGCGCCCAGACATTGGGCGTACGCCACCCGCTGGGCGAGTGCCGGTCGTCAGCATGGGGACCATTCATGAGCACGATTCTTCCGTGGGTGGGTGCTCATGCTTTAATCGATATACGTAGTGCTTTCTCTTGTGGGACCTCGGACTGTCGTAAATCTGACGGCGAGCACCAACAGTCGGGAATGACGATCACTATGCGCGAGAGCCGGACCGTGGTGGAGAAGGCAACCATCATCGAGTGCGGCGAACGCGCGCTGACGTGGACACGACCTGACGTTGACGTCCCACCCGGCATTGACCGACGATAGTTCGGCCCCTCAGCCTGCCGCACGCACGGTCGGCGGCAGATCCAGATTTCCGATCTTGTTCGGGGGCCAGCTCGATGGGTCAACCGGCGATGGCGAGATGGCGGCAGATGACGTTACGTCAGGAAGCTCCAGGGGTCCCGAACCTCTTTGGTTCATTGGATCCGTAGCCGGACGGTGTCTGGGTCGACGAGCGTCACGCCGGCGGCAGTGCGCACGTGCAGCTTGCAGCCGGTGGGATCGCCCCGATCGCTGGGCCACCACACACCCCAGACACCGTTTCTCACCGTGGCGGTCACTCGCAGGCCATTCGTGAGTACAACGTCGACGCCGGTCACAGCGGAGCCGCTCAGGCCGTACATCTGGAAGGCTTGGATGCCGCGGGGCGGTGGGTCCGAGATGCCGCCGAGCACCAACACGGCACTGTCTTGCGGCTTGGCGAACGGTTTGTCGGAGACGGTGGCCTGCATGAGGTTGAGGCCATTGAGCCCCTTGGCTTTCAGACCGGACAGGGCGATCAGCGGATCCGAGGAGGTGCCGCTGCCCAGTGCAACATCGACGCAGTAGGTGAACCCGCCGCGCCGGTCGACCAGCACCTCCCGGCGAGTCGCGGCTTTCGGGCGCGCCGTGACGCCTGCGACGCCCACCCCGCCGACGCCGAGGTCGCTGCACTTCGAGGCCCAATTCTCGATTTCTTCATCTGTAGCGGTCAGTGGTGGAGCGGCCTGCGGAACGGCCGTCCAAGCGGCATAGGTCGGCGGCGGCGGGTCGGGATAGACGGCGAACGCAACGACGCCGGCAGCGACGACCACCCCGGCGAAGGCGCCGGCGAGGGCGATGCGTCGGCCGCGAGTCACCACAGTTGTCTGCGATGCCTGCTCAACTAGCAGCCGCCGGATCTCGGCCTGACGCTGCGGGTTCAGGCGGATTCGCAGATCGCTCATGACATCTCCCGTCGCTGTGCTGAGGCGGTCCTTGGGCAGGCCACGTGGGGTGCGTTCAGGGCTTCTGTCTCGACCCCGAGCCGGGACCGCGCCCGCGACAGCCGCGACCGGACGGTGCCGACTGGTACGCCGAGCGCTACCGCCGCCTCGGCGTAGGACAGGCCCTGCCAGACGCAGAGCAACAACACGTCACGCTCGGGTGGCCTCAGCCGCTCGAGGGCCGCTGCCAACCGGGCCAGGTGCCGCTCGTCATCGAGCCGTCCGACGACCTCGTCGGCATGGTCGGGCGTGACCGGCGCGGGTGTCAGCCGCTCCAGCGCCCGTCGATGCCGCAGCGCCGTCCGCCAGCGATGCTGCATGGTCCGGCGCGCGATGCCGTACAGCCACGGCAACGCGTTGCCATCAACCAACTCAACCTCACCCCGCCGGCGCCATGCCTCCAGGAACACGATGGAGACCACATCATCGGCGGCGTCGCTCGAGCCGGTCCGGCGCGCACAGAAAGCCCGGACGGCCTCCCCGTGCCGGTCGAAAAGCACACCGAAGCACGCGGCCTCGCCCTGGCGTGCCCGCCGCCACAACTCACCGTCGTCGGCCCGAGTCATGTCCGCCCTATCCCTCACACCCTCTTATGACCGCTACGCCCGTCGAGTTCCATAGTGGAGCAGGTCGGCGAGGTACTTGCCGCCCACGGCGTGCCCGACTTGGTGAGCCGCGCTGAGGTCGCACACCTGCAACAGTGGCGGATCGCCCCGACCGGCAGCCCTCCGCGTCGTCGGCATCATGAACGAGTTCGCCTTCTTCACCGGCACCTGGCGCGCGCCGCCGCGCGGCCGGACCTTGTTGATCTCGCGGTGCGGCTGGCCGCCACTCCCTGCAGCCCTCTCTACCAGCGCCACGTCAGCCCCGACCGGGAACTCGCTGCCATCGTGCGGCAGTTCGACGCTTAGCTAGGGAAAGGTTCGGTAGCTGACGCAGCCCGTGGACGACCGGCACTTCTCGCACTCTCGCCGCCACTAGTGGCATCCCAGTGGCGCGAAGGTGATTCGATATGGCTGCGACGGCGTTCCTCTTGTTGCACTGACAAACTACCTTGGCTTCGAATCCGAACGGCGGCGAGAGGACAGCCCGAGATGGCAGCGAGATCACGGAGGGGAAGGAAAAGTCGGCTGGCCCGCCGCCTCTCGGCCCCGCCCGTTCCATCGGAGCCCGCCGACATCAAATCCACGAAGCTAAGGCGACGCGCATCAATTTTACGTACAGTCATCGGGTGGAACGAGGACGTCCCAGTCCCGATCCCACTTATTGCGGCATGTAGTTGTGTCGGGGCGGTGATCCTGGCGACCAGGTTTCCGGTATACGCTACTTGCCCTCAGGTGACACAGGGAACGCCGCGACTAGTCGCCTCGATTATCGTGGGACTGCCAATCGGCTTCGGAATTGTGGCCATCCTCATGATCGCATCCACCTTGGACATCACGGCCAGTCGGAAAAACAGTGCGGGGGCAATCAGAACCGGGCTGGAAAGAGCGGGGCTTGGCGCGGCATACGGTACATTCATGTCGGTTTTCGCCACCCTGGCAGTACCCGACAGCACCACGTGCGGGACGGACCTATTGGCGAACATCAGCAATGGCGCCACCTGGGGCAGCATGATCGGCCTAACTCTCTCGGTAGCGACTCTCCGCAAGGGGATGTTGTCGGACGCAGATTCAGCCCGAGGCGCTTGGGTTAAGTGGCAGTTCATTTCCTCGGCAAACTTAAGCCTCGTGCTTGGCGTCACCACCTCGATCATGCTGATCTCGTCGCTGTGGGAGGGCAGGGGTTGGCCCCAGTAGCGCTTGGGCGTGGCATGGCTCGACTAACAACTCCTAACGAAATGGTGTTGGGCGTAACCCCCGGGATGCGAGGGTCTTTCTGCCTGAACGTGAGGAGGGGTGCGAAGGCATGGTGGTCGTCTCGGACGACCTCTGGGCCCAGATCGTGCCGCTTCTACCGCCGCGACCACCACGGCGGCATCGGTTCCCTGGCCGCAAGCCCAAGGGCATCCGAGGCCGACCCGGCAACGACCCGGACGGATCTACGCTGACCGCGGCTACGACGTCGACACGTGCCGCCGCGAGTTACGCATCAAGGGCATCACACCAATCATCGCCCGATGCGGCACCGCACACGGCTCAGGACTCGGCACTCGACGCTGCGTCGTGGAGCAGACTATCGCCCTGCTGCACTGGTTCCGCGGCCTGCGTATCCGCTGGGAGATCCGCGACAACACCCACGAAACCTTTCTCACCCTCGCCATCATCTGCTGGCACCGACTCCTGCTCTCGTGTCTGGCGCTAAGGCCGCTCTCGGCGGTGTGGTGAAGCGCAGCGATGTCCTTAGCAAGATTGGTTGCTGCTGGAGTTGCGGTGGGACCGGCCCGCGCCTGCGATCACGGCGGTGTCGAGGCCGATGCGGTCTAGCGTCGCCCGCATCTTCATGTCGTGCAGAGCACCAAGGCTGCGGGCGGTGCCAGCGTGTACGCCGGCGAGATGCAGCGAAGCTCTTATGCCGTGAAGCTTGGAGACTTCGGCGATGATCCCGTTGATCTTCGCTGCTATTCGCGAGGTCGCGGGGAGATTCCAGGCGACGAAGTCGACGTCGCTCCAGCCGTCGACAAAGTCCCCGCGGGCGGCCGATCCGCACAGCCCTACGCCCGCACCAGGGTGCCCGGCGACGACGGCCTGAACGTCCGTTGCGACTTCGGTTATGAGTTGGCTGAGGCTTCGGCTGAATGGGAGTGGCCCTGCCGAACGTCAGGCGATGATGGCGAGGGCGCGGTCCAGGATCCGCTGAAACTCAACATGAGTGGCCGCTCGTCGGGCGGCGGAGGCGTCAAGCCAACGAGCTTCGACGAGGCCCTCGTCTCTGGCTGGCGTTGCGGCGGTGGTCGCGGTGGTGAAGAGGAACCAGTCGACGGTCTTCGCCGCAGGAGAGCCGTCGTTGTCGGTGAAGACGTACTTCTCCTGTCCGAGATACGCGCCGTACTGAGTACCGGTCAGACCGGCCTCCTCGGCCACCTCCCGCACGGCTGCCTGCAGGGGGGCCTCGCTCGGCTCGAGGCGACCCTTCGGGGCTACGGTCTGTCGTTCGCCGTTCCCCCGGACCTGATCCAGAAGCAGGATCGAAGGAGCGCCCAGGTCGTTGGTCGTGACGACGGCGCCGGCGGAGGCGTATCGACGAATCATGGCCGGGTTCCCTCCGGGGGCTGCCTGCGTGGATTCAAACGCGTCGCGAAGACGAGCTGAACGATCCTGCGGGGCAGGAACGTTCATTGGTGCCTGGCATCCCATTACGCCCCGGGGCGGGCATCCCAACTCGCGGGCTTCTACTCAGGCGGGACGATGGTCGAGGCCATAGGTGTTCCACCACGACGGTCGGTGCCTTCGAAGGACTCCTGCGACTCGGGTCAGTAGCAGCCAGTTACCGTTCAGTGTCAGTGCCGCGTCCTCCGGCCTGCTGGCGAGCAGCCGGTCGACGGCCGCGACCATGTCGGGGACCGCACTGCCGGACGTGTCGTCCTTGAGCATGTGGAAGACGATGTTGACGTACGTGTCGGGTTCCCATTCCCACTGGGAGCCGTCGTCGTCCTCGGCGTCGTAATAACCGTTTCTGCCCGCATAGACGCTGACGGTGTAGCCGGACTCGTCACCGAGGTCAGCGCCGAGTAGCCGGGGGTATCCGGGCAGAGTTGACTCCTCGACGTTCCCAGGAGCCGCGATCTCGGCCACATGTTCCAGCGGGATGTCACCCGCCAGCGTCAGTCGGTACTCGATACCCACGTGCTGCCTGCCTTCTCAGTCTCGTCGAACGATCTGAATGATCTCACCGCTGCGGGTCAGCGCCGTGAGTTCTTTGAGGTGGTGGATGGGCCAGTCGTCGAACTGCTTCTGCAGGGTGCCGAGGTCGCCACGCCAGTCCTGCAGGTTGAGCATGATCCGTTGGGTCTGCTGGCTGGCCACCTTTCCCGACACTTCCGTCCAGACACCACGTACGGCCTTCGCGGGAGTTGGCGAGTAGCAGTCGAAGACATGGCCTTCGATCAGGTAGTCCGGGTCCTTGTCCGGCTTCCCGCCGTCGCCCGTGTTCCGCCGCGCCTCGGCGATCTCCTGCCTGGTCGGGTTCTGGTGCAAGCGGTAACCCTTGCCGGCGACCGTGTCGGCACACGCGTTCTCCAACTCCAACGCACGCTGCACCCTCTGATCCGCCCGTGGCGGAATTTTGGTTCGGGGCCCGGTGGGTGATCCGCCGAGGACACCGGTCGGGTGCCGGCTCCACGGGGTGGGGTTGCGGTCACCGAAGGCATCGCCGCCGGAGGCGGGAGGCGGCGAGTTCGGATTGCTGGTGGCAAGAGGGGGCGGGCTGGCCGGTCTGGGACTGCCAGCCCCGATCAGTTTCCCGAGGACCCGATCTGCCGTGCTTCAGCGACCGCGGCTTCGATGAGCTGCCGAGTGGTGCTGGTGCGCTGGACCACCAGTACCAGGACCTGCTTGATGCTCTCCAGCGCCTGCAGCAGCGGTCCAGGCTGCCCGCCCTGAAGGATCATGGTGACGAGCCGCTGTGCCTCACCAACCTGAGCGATAGCCGCTGCCGTCGCGTCCCGGGCGCTGTCTACCGCGGCGTGAACGGGTGTCAGCCCGGCGATCGTCTCTTGCGGAGTCGCTTCGTGTGGAACGGCGGCAGTTGCCTTCGTCGCCTCACCGATCGAACCGCCGAGGCTCCCCAGGCCGCCTTGAATATCGGTGATCGCACTGCGCACTCGCGTGACGCCCACCGCCACCGCGGCGAAGCCAGCGCCCGCGGCCCGCAGGGCCACCTCCTGTGCCTGGCTGTCGGCTGCGGCTGCCAACCCCTGCGCGCGCTCGACGCCTGCCGCCAGGGCCCGGAGTTCAGCGGTGACCTTCTCAATGTGCGACACGTAGCCGACTCCCCAATCGAAGACTGTGATGGTGTCCGGCAGCCGAAACTACCGGGGTATCCGGGAGCCCGACCAGAGATCGGCAGTCGAAGACCTGGGGTCCCGAGCATGACGTGGATCGGCGGTTCTGGCGGGCGCACGGCATCCGATGCCGTCATGACCTGCACCGCCTACTTGCGCATTGACGGAACTGGGCCCCAACGTGACGCCGGAAACGGGTGGGCGTCTAAGCGGTTGGGCACGGCTGGGTTTAGGTCACGGTGGAGCGCTGCGAGGACGGCTCGGCAGCTATCGTCGACTGAGGCGAAAGAGTTCACTCGTTGCGTTGGCAGCCCTGGCCAATCAGACCCGGTGCGCATCTCCTCCGCGAACGTCCGTAGGTACCTCAGGTACTGCGGACTTACGGCCTGAATTTTTGCTAGGCGCGGCAGGGCGACCCCGAGCGCGTCTTCGGCGCCAAGTTCGACCGCCTTGCACGGCTGAGTTTCCTGGAGCGCGCGGACGGCGTTGGCGAGAAGTTCCCGCAGGTCGCCGAGTTCCGTGTGATGTCCTCCGGCGTGTGCGAGAGCAGAGGCGTAGACGGTCTTTGGCCCTCGATCAACGAGATGCACGCGGGTGTGCTTCTCGCCGCCCCGCCGCAGGCTGTTGATCCGACCGATCATCGCTCTCACCAGCGCTATGGCCACCTCCGTCCCGCTGCTGCTGGTGACCCAGGGGCCGAACTGTTCGGGGGCGGTGATCGGCGTGAGGTGCCGCCAAAGCGGCTCAGCGACGTATGTGTCGATGTCGGCGGAGCCGAGTGTCTCGTGAAGGTGGCGGACAAGGGCTGTCTTTCCGCTGCCGTCGATGCCGTCGACGAAGAGGATCATCGCTGTGAGAGCTCTTCGGCGAGTCGCTGTGATTCCATGAGCACGCTGGGAACGCGCGCGGCCAGCTGTTCTGCCTGGTCGATGTTGCCCGCGCCAGCGCGTCGGTAGGCGTTGTAGTCGTGCAGCAACGCGCGGAGCTGATCACCGGGCCAGTCACGCAGGGCGTCTTCGACCTCGGGAAGTCGCAGGGGCGCATCCGGGCGCCGGTGTGTCACAAGCAGCCGGGCTGCGCTTGAGAGTACGGACAGCACCCGGCGCGCCGCGTCCTCGCGCTCCGGCAAAGTGTCGCAGCTCCTGCTGAGACGTAGGAGAGCAAATTTGTGCAGCACACCGATGTCACCGGCGAGGTCGGTTTCTTCCGGGCCGGCGGGCGTGGGGGCGGCGCCCGCGATCACGACGGTGTCGACTCCGACGCGACGCAGTACGGCGCGCATCTTCATGTCGTACAGGTCGCCAAGGCGACGTGCGTCGCGCCCCTTGTCGTCAGCAAGGTGCAGTGAGGCCCGCAGGCCAAGGCGGTGGGCGGCTCGGCCGACGGTTCCCTCAAGCTCGGTTGTGGCGCTCGATGCCCCGGGCAGGTTCCAGGCGATGAAGTCGACGTCGCTCCACCCGCCGACCAAGTCGCCACGTGCGGCAGATCCGCACAGCCCGACTCCGGCTTCCGGATGCCCGGCCAAGGCCGCTCGTGCCCCTGCTGCCACCTCCGTAACCAGGCGACTGAGGTCCTTGCTGAAAGGTAGAGGCCGTGCGGAACGCCAGGCGATGATGGCGAGGGCGCGGTCCAGTATCTGCTGGAACTGCGCGTGACTGGCAGCCTGGCGGGCGGAGTCGGCGTCTAGCCAGCGGGCATCTACGAAGCCTTCGTCTCGGTTCGGGGTTGTTGCCGTGGATGACGCCCTGAAGAGGAACCAGTCGACCGTTTTCGCGGCGGTTGTGCCGTCGTTGTCGATGAAGGTGTACGCCTCCTGTCCGAGGTATGCGCTGTAGTGCGTGTTGGTCAAGCCAGCTTCCTCGGCCACCTCCCGCGTGGCTGCCTGTAGCGGGGCCGCGCCCGGCTCCAGGCGACCCTTCGGGGCGACGGTCTGTCGTTCGCCGGTCTTCCGGATCTGATCGAGGAGCAGGACGGACGGGGCGTTCAGGTCATCGGTCGTGACGACGGCGCCGGCCGAGGCGTAGCGGCGGATCATGAGGGGATGCCTCCCGGGGGTGTCTGGATGGCCTCGAGCGCGCCACGTAGACGAGCCCTGAAGCTGGTGATGTCGGCGCTGTTGTCGATCCAATGATCGGCAACAGCGCGCCAGGTCGGTAACTGTTCGTGAACTCGCTTGCGGTCGTCCTTGCGACGGACGATCTGTTGAGCCTGCTTGGTGCTCATTCCTCGAGCCGCTGAGAAGCGTCTGATGCGCAGGGCCTGCGGCGCGGTGATGAAAATGATGTCGCACGGCGATGGCCATGCCCGCTTCAGTTCGACCGTGAGAGCGGCGTCGATGAAGCTCTCGACTACCAACGGGGCCTCACTGGCAATCGACAGTTCGATGAGCTTCGCGATGAACTCCTCGTACACGAATTCTTCCCGCGTTTCCGTGCCTTCGTGATAAGCCTCCCGGCCCGTGGTGAGTTGCACCAGGATTGTTCGGATCTTGATGCGTCGAGCGCCGAGAGCACCCAGGTACTCGCCCGCGCTCGATTTTCCGGCCTCGCTGGTGCCCGCGAGGAGGAGCATCGGTGGTGGCGTGGGCAGCATCGGCATCAGGTGCCTCCCGCTATCCGGCGGCTGACCGCCATGACGCTCGCGGGCAGGTCGTGTGGCTTGCCGATGCCGGCACGGACGATCGGAACGGCGCTCAGCGCCTCGATCGTCCTCTCGTCCCGGCTGGCCCCGCAGAGATTTCGGCCGATGCTGACGTCCTCGGGTGAGTCGAAAATCGAGACGTGGTCAAGCCTCGGGTTGCGGAGCTTGGCCTCGTGGTCGGTCACCGCGGCGCGCAGTAGGTCGCGGCCCGCGGGGGCGGGTGCCTCCCGCAGTTCGCCTGCCGGCAGTCCGTGGTCCGGGATGACGATGAGGCTCAACGGCACCGGCCGTTGCTCGGCTAGCGACCCGGCGGGCAGATCGCCCGGGTAGAGAAGCCGCTCTGCGACCCCAGGGACCAGCAGTGCCGCCATGTCGGTTCGGAGGTGCCAGGGCATGGTCGGCATCGGCACGATGCACGGCTGGTCGTGGCGGACGACGGTGAATGCGAACTCGTCGACAAGTAGGCTTCCTCCGCGCGCGGCGAGGCCCAGCGCGAGGGAGGTCTTACCCTGCCCGCGACCGCCGTCCAGCACCGCCACGGCGGACTTTCCTTCGTCGGTGGTAATCGCGCTCCCGTGAAGGAGCGCCAGGTCGCCATTGCCCATAACGGCCATGGAACGAGCGGCGGCCTGGAGGATCCCGATCTCGAGAGTGGCCCGGCCACCGGGCAGGTTTGCGGCGAGTTCGAGCAGGACCTCGTTTTTGCATGTGTCGACGATCAACCGGGTCCGGTCGCCACCGCACACGTGCATGGACTGGGTTGCCTGCCCGGCTGGCCGTTCCGCGCAGGCGATCCGGGTGACGAAGTGCCGCAGCGACGGCGGTGCCGACTTCGCGACGCGCAGCTCCAGTGAGCGGTTGCCGATGGTCAGGAGCTTCATGGCTGCTCCGGGGGCTTGCGGAGGACCAGCCACATGGAGTAGCGACGGTGTCTGCCGCGAATCGGGGGCGAAGGTGTCGACATGACGCCAACTTCGGAGGTCACGTTCGCGTGCTGACGGATGTCACAGGCCGAGGCTAGGAGGTACAGCTCGGTTACGGTGGTGAGGTGGGCGTAGCCGGGCGCCGCACCGCTGGCCTTGTTTGCCAGATAGATGATGTCACGCGCGGGCAGTGGCTTTGAGCCGGCACGGCGTTGGCCCTGCCAACGTACGGCGCGTGCGGCCATGTCCAGGATGTTGGCGATGCGGACAAGCCCGAAGCGGCCGGCATAGTGCCAGTTGAACGTCTCCACCAGGACGCGGCCTCCCGGGGCGCAAACTCGCCACAGCTCGTGCAGGGCCTCCAGCCGTTCCGCTTCGGTTGCGAGAGCGTTAAAGGAGAAACGCAGGCACCACACCTGGTCGAAGCTGGCCGTAGGTAGCGGCAGGGCACTCATGCTGCCGCGCACGAAGGTGCCGTGCGGGCACGCGACTCGGGCTGCGGTCAGAGCTGCTTCGTTGATGTCGACGCCGACGACGTTGCCGCCGAGCGCGGTGATCGCCCGGGTCACACGACCAGCTCCGCACCCGACATCGAGGATCCGCGCCCTGGTGCCGAGCCCGTGGTAGAGCGCCTCCTCACATGTACGCAGCGGTGCCGTGTCGTAGAACGAGGTTTCACCCGCGTAGTGCGCCTGATTCAAGGAGCGGATCATCGCCCCGTAGTCGATCTCGGTGATATCGCCATGGGTAGTCGTCATCGCAGGCCCAACCCTCCATCGACATGCAGCGCGGTGCCGGTATCTCCACACTCACCCTTCGAGTCCTCTGGGTGAATGCCGGGCATGCGGACGAAGTGGTTGTCCGCATCCGCGTGCCCAACGCGTGGGCCGTCAATCGGCGGCGATTCGGGCGATCCTGGTTGCGTCCCGCCAGACGGTGAGTGACCCTATGTGCGGATGTCCACGCCGCTCGATTCCATTTGGTCTGGAGTGGCCTGAGGAGGCGGTGTCATGGGTCAGGCCCCGCGGGCGCTGCAGCCGTCCTTGTCCGAGCGGCATTTCTTCGGTGCCGAACTCCGCCGGCGGCGGGAGCGGGCCGATCTCTCCCAGGCGCGCTTGGGCTCCATGATCCGATTTAGCGCTGATCTGATTCGTCGGGTCGAGACCGCGGATCGATTCCCCTCTCGGGAATTCGTCGAGGCATGTGACAAGGCGTTGGCGGCCGACGGAGCCTTGATGCGACTGCTACCGCTGCTTGAGAAGACGCGGAACAAGGAGGGCGAGCCGTCGGGCGGCCATGCGGGCGTCACCAAGTTGCTGCCCGCCTACTCGGCGCAGCCGTCGGGGAAATCTGAGATGGTCGTCCGGGTCCCATTTCAACCGGGGGTCCTTGATCGTGCCGCCCTGGATTGGCTGAATGCCCCATCCGGCCCGCTTCTGTCCATGCACGCGCGACTCGGCTCGTCTGATCAGGTCTGCGATGAGGACCTCTTTTCCGCTGAGACCGCTCTGGAGATGTTCCGACAGTTGGACCACACGCACGGCGCTGGACGGATCCACGCCCAGGTGCAGCGATACGTCGAGGATGAGCTGAACCGGTTGCTGGCGAACAGTCCCGCCTCGGAAGCGATCGGTCGGCGTCTGTACACGCTGGCGGCTGGCTTCTTCGAGCTGTGTGGCTACCAGGCGGTCGATACCGGTGCACATGGTCTCGCGCAGCGGCGCTACCTACGTGCATTGCGGCTGACGCAGGCCGCCGACGACCGCCTCTACGGCAGCTACCTGCTGGCTGTGAACATCGGCCACCTCGCGCTGCACTGCGGCCACCCCGAGCCGGCCTTGCGGATGGCGCTCACGGCGGTGCGAGGCGGTGAGAGTCTGGCGACGCCAGCCGTGAAGGCAGGGCTGCACGCCGTGGTGGCACGCTCGCACGCCCGACTCGGGCGTGAGGGTGAGTGCCTCAGCCACCTCGACATAGCGGAGAGGCAACTGGCCCGCAGCCGGCCTGAGGACGAGCCGACGTGGATTCGGTACTTCACATCGGCGTATCTGGCGGACGAGATGGCCCACTGCTTCCATGACCTGGGCAGACCGCAGCAGACTCAACAGCACCTGGGTGACGCTTTTGCCGCGTTGAGTCCCACGCACGTCCGTCGTCTTGCTATCGACACCGCGCTACTGGCCTCGTCGTTGGCCGTCGCCGGCCGCATTGATGAAGCATGCGTTGCCGCCCGGGAGGCGGTAGATCATGCGGCGAAGACCGCCTCGCACCGTTGCTTACAGCGCGTCGTCGAGGTCCAAGCGGACCTTGAGCCCTACCGATGCGAGCTGGAGGTTCGTGAGCTCGGCGAGTACGTTCGCCATCAGCTGCCGCTCGCGGCGGTGTGACCGCCTCGACTGGTCACGGCAGCTGCTATCGCTGCGCGGTAGTGGGCCAATTCCGCCTCCAGTGCCGCACCCGCCCGCTTGGACGTTGCAACGTAGTGGCCGACCTCGGGGAGGAGTAGTAGCTGGTGAGGGATGCTGCGAGCCTCCAGTTGATCAGCAAGCTCCCGTACGTCCTCGGCCACGGCCACTTCATCGGCAGTGCCATGAATGAACAGCACAGGTCGCTGAACGGCAGCGGCATCGACTCGCCCGGCA
Organism: Micromonospora alfalfae; assembly: GCF_022230925.1. GTDB lineage: Bacteria > Actinomycetota > Actinomycetes > Mycobacteriales > Micromonosporaceae > Micromonospora > Micromonospora alfalfae. The sequence goes on from NZ_JAKKFH010000063.1 coordinate 175,945, forward strand.
CCGCCGCGAAGCCGCATGGCATGCGCACGCTGGAATCGGGGCACAGTCTTCGTCCACCGGTCAGGATCCACGATCGCTGAAACGGCGGTGGCAGCAGCGAACGGACCATCCTGCGCCACAGCGTGCAGCGCCGTGTATCCGCCAGCGCTGGCACCGCGGATGAAGACCTGCCCTGAGACGGCTTGCCCTGCCGTTAGGAGCTGGTTCGCCACTGCTGCGCAGTCGTCGACGTCGTCCAAGCCCCACCGGCCATACAGAGCTTCCCGGAAGGCTCGGCCGTACCCCGTGCTGCCGAGGTAGTCCACATCTACGACAGCGAATCCGCGACTGGTGAAGAACTGCGCCTGCCAGTCCAGGCGCAGCAGGCAGGATGCGGTTGGCCCAGGGTGCGCCCGAACGATCACGGGAGCCCGCCACGACGCCGGTGAGCCCGTCGGTGGATACACCAGCGCCAAGACCTCACGACCATCTGTGACGCGGACCCGCAGCTCCGTCGCCTTCGACACCTGAACGCGGGCAAGCCCAGCGTGCTCCGATCGGGCAAGCACCTCCACCTGCGGGTCGTCATCGGCTAGGTGAACGAGCGCGATCTGGGGTGCCGCCGTTGGTGACGAACCGATCAACGCCACCGTCGTACCCAGCGCGGCCAGGTAGGGCTTGATCGACGTGTACGGCAGGTTCACCTGGCGGACGGTGCCGAGAGCGTCGATGACAACGAGTCGGTGTCGCGGCCCGTCCTGCACTGCCACGACGATTCGACCGTCGTCGAGGAAGTCGTATGACGCGTACCCCAGCTCCCACGGCTCTGCGGCGCACTCGCCGGCGATGGATGCAACCGCCTCAATCTTGTCTCCATCCCAGCGGAACAGATTCCACCAACCGCTGCGGTCTGACATGAAGTACAACGCGCCATCGGGTCCCCACCGAGGCTCGATTGCTGACTCGTCAGCACCGCCGGCGACCTTGACCGGTGCCTCGATGTGCCCGTGCGATGAATAGGGCGCCACCCATACCTCGCAGGCATCCCAAGGCATGTCGCGCTCGCTCCAAGCAGACCAGGCCAGGGAACTCGGACCGGGCCTTGGTGCGCTTAGGAAACCTCTGCTCGCGACGAGGGTTCTCAGCTGTCGTGCGCCCAAGAGTGGAAACGCGATCAGCTCGTCGCCGTGTTCCGACTCTCGCACCGCCAGCAACTCGCCGTCGCCGAGCGTCAGATCTCCCAAGGACGTCCGGCTGACCAGGTCGAGCTCACCGCCATGACGACCCTCGTACAGGCCACCTTCGCCGACACACCACAACGACTCCCCGGCGATGGCGAAAGACCCGCCACCGTATGCGTGCACGTTGTTTGTGACGTTGAACCCCGCAGGGCTGGCATCGAACTTGCCCTCGCCGGCCCGCCAGCGCGTCAATGTCGTGACCCCGCCAGCGTCCGGACGGGTTTCCAACCAATAGAGCGTGCCGTCAGAGACACGAAGCTGGTCGTAGCTGACAGACGCGCTGACAGCGTCGGCCAACGAGACGGCGGCGACAGAATCCGCCACTTGCACGGCCCTCCTCGAACAACTCTGGCATGCCCCCGCCCGTCGCCGGACCGGCCGGGGCGAGTGTCCCCCAGACATCGGAGACTCTACGCCGGACTTGCCTGTCCCGGCCGCCGGACATCTTGTGCCGAACTGGCCGCTGTCGGGTCGCCCCGCAGAGCCCTCTTCATGCGGACAACTCCTCTGTCCGCATTTCCGGTATCGACCCGGCTATCCATTCCGAGCGACCCTCTCGAGGTGGAAAGGCCCGCAGGCCTGACCGGCAATGGCTGTCCTGCCCGAACAAATACGAGATGATCGGAAGGGCTTCGATGCAATTGCAAGAGGAATTGGTGCGTTACGGCTACCGCCAAGAATTGAGCCGCCGTTTGCGGTTCCGGGATCTACTTGCCTACGGCTTGGTGTACATGGTGCCGATCGCGCCGATGGCGATCTTCGGCAGTGTGTACGCCGGCTCCGGCGGCATGGTCGCCCTGGCGTACGCGGTTGGTGTGGTGGCGTTGGTGTTCACGGCGTTTTCGTATGCGCAGATGGTGAAGGCGTTCCCGATGTCGGGCAGCGTGTACAACTACGCGGGCCGGGGCATCAGCCCGCCGGTCGGGTTCCTGGCCGGTTGGGTGATCCTCCTCGACTACGTGCTCGTACCGGGGCTGCTGTACCTGGTGGCGTCGGTGGCGATGCACGCCACGGTTCCGTCGGTGCCGGTGTGGCTGTGGCTCCTCGGCTTCGTCGCGGTCAACACGATCGTCAACTCGGTCGGCATCCGCATGACCGCGGTGGTTACCCGAGTGATGCTCGTCGGTGAGCTGATCGTCTTGGCGGTCTTCTTGGCCGTCGCCGGCTGGGCTCTCGCGACCGCAAGGGTCGGTTCAGTTGGGCGGCGTTCTACAGCGCCGACACGTTCACCTGGTCGGTGGTGGCGGGGGCGGTGTCGATCGCGGTCCTGTCCTTCCTCGGCTTCGACGGGATCAGCATGCTGGCTGAGGAGACCAAGGGCGGCTCCCGTCAAATTGGCCGCGCGATGGCGGCCGTCCTGATTTTGGCCGGGGTGCTGTTCATTGCGCAGACGTGGCTGGCCGCGATGCTCGCCCCTGACCCGGCCTCGCTGCTGGCCGAGGGTGATCCGAGCGGGACCGCGTTCTACGACGCCGCCGCCGTGGCTGGTGGGGGTTGGTTGGCGACGGTGTGCGCGGTGGCGACGGCGATCGCGTGGGGGTTGCCGAACTCGATGGTCGCGCAGGTCGCCACGTCTCGGCTGCTGTACGCGATGGCCCGCGACCGGCAGCTGCCGGCGTTCCTGGCGAAGGTGTCGATTCGCCGCAACGTGCCGATCAACGCCACGCTGCTCACCGGCGCGGTGTCCCTCGCTCTTGGCCTGTACATGGCGACCCGTGCGGATGGGATCACCCTGCTGTCGTCGCTGATCAACTTCGGGGCGATGGTCGCGTTCCTAGTCCTGCACGTCTCGGTGGTGGTGCACCACCTCATCCGGCAGCGCAGCGGGAACTGGTGGTCGCACCTGGTCATGCCCGCGATCGGCTTCGCGATTCTGGTGTGGGTTGTCGTCAACGCCAACATCGCCGCCCAGCGCCTCGGCCTGGCATGGCTCGCCCTCGGCATCATCGTCCTGGCTGGCTTGTACCTGTCCGGCCGCCGACCTGCCCTCTCGGGACTGGCGCCCGCGCAACCGCAGGCCCGTCACGTGGAGCGGGTGTGACCGGAATGGACACGTTCACCTACCGGCCCGCCTGGGATGAGCTGGCGTACACCTTCGGCGGGCGGATGCCGGTGGCGCACGTGCGCGGCGGGGACGTGTTCACCGTCGTGACGGAGGACTGCTTCGGTGGTCTCGTTCGGGGGCCTGCGGATCTGCCGTCGCAGGTGTGCCGCATGCCGTACCTCAATCCGGTGTCAGGACCGTTCTTCGTCGAGGACGCCGAACCCGGCGACACCCTCGCCGTCCACCTCGCCGCCATCACCCCGGCCCGGGACTGGGGTGTGTCCTCGACGTTCCCGCACTTCGGCGCCCTGACCTCCACCTCCCACACCGCCACCCTGCAGCCTCCGCTGGAGGAGCGGGTGTGGGTGTACGGCATCGACCGGCAGGCCGGGACCGTACGGTTCGAGGCCACCCGCAGCGACCACAGCGTGGACCTGCCGCTGGACCCGATGATCGGCACGATCGGTGTCGCCCCCGGCGGGTTCGAAGCCCGCTCCACACTCGTACCCGACACCCACGGCGGGAACCTCGACACCCCGCACCTGCGCGCCGGCACCACCCTCTACCTGGGGGTGAACGTCCACGGGGCGATGCTGGCCCTCGGCGACGGGCACGCCCGCCAGGGCGACGGCGAGGCGTGCGGCGTCGGCGTGGAGATCGCCACGACCACCACCCTCGCCATCGACGTCATCAAAGGCGTGAGCACACCGTGGCCGCGGTTGGAGACCGACCGGGACATCCTGACCATCGGTTGCGCGAGGCCCCTGGAGGATGCCTACCGCATCGCCCAGCACGACCTCGTCGGCTGGGCCAGCGCCCTGACCGGCCTGGAAACCCTGGACGCCTACCAACTCGTGTCGCAGGCCGGGCGGGCGCCGATCGGCAACGTGTGCGACCCCAACTACACCGTCCTCGCCGCCATCGACAAAACGCTGCTCCCCGCCCCTGGACCCGCGTACGCCGGGACACACGAGCGGCTGCGGCGGCTCACCGCTGGGCTGCGGTAGGAGCCCTCGAATGACTGCGTCGATCCCGCGCCTGCCGCTGCGCGATGACCTGTTCCTCCTCGGCCACGACGACGACACCGGACACCCCCACGTGCACCGGCAGACCCTCGCCCTCGGGCTCGCGGGCGCGGTCCTGATCGACCTGTACCTGGCCGGGCGGGTGACCCTCGACCCGAACGACGACACCCGCCCGGCCAGCCACCAACGGATACACCCGCACATCGACCGGCCGGTCGGGGACCTAATCGCCGACGCCGCGACCGCCACCATCCGCCACACCCACCCACACCTGCGGGGGTGGCTGCGGGGATTCTCCGACGACCTGTATGACCGCACCCGCGCCGGCCTCGTCGCCGGCGGGATCCTGCGCCACCACACCCGACGGCGCCTCGGCGGCCTCATGCGCAGCAACGCCTACCTGCCCACCGACAGCAAATGGGCCGTCATCGCCCGCTCCCGCCTGCGCTACCTCGCGGCTGGCCGCGAACAACCCGACAACCACACCGCCGCCCTCGGCGGCCTCGTCGCCGACCTCGGCCTTACCAGCCACCTCTACCTCGACGACGACATCACCACCCTGACCAGCCGCCTGAAAGCCATCGCCGGGCAGCACTACCAGCCGGTACGCGATATCACCGCCGCCGTAGACGCCGCCGTGGGGGACCTCGCCACGACCGCCTACCGCTAGGCCCAATTCACCTCACCTCGAGAAAGTTGACCGTGAACAACCTGCCCCACGTGCGACCCGCGACCGAGACGCCCCACCCGACGGGCCGGCGAGCCGTAAAGGTCACTGCCGCCGTCTGCGCGCTCGGCCTCCTCGCCACCGCCACCGCTATCCCGAACTGGACGGGTGCCGCCGGGCCAGCCCAATCCCCACCCTCACCTTCCACCAATGACCCGGTCCGGTCGGCCGCGTCGCCCTGTCCGTCACCCGCCGCCCTGACCGCGGCACAGCTCAAGGCACGCGCACAGCAGAAACTCGACCCATCGCCGACGCATCTGCCGGAGTCGGCCCCTGCGCAGCAGGCTCTGGAAGCGGTCACGGTTGGGCCGTCCGGCTGCGACGCCATCCCGGGCCGGTTCGCCTACGTCCACCTGCTGCAATGGGCCACGGACACCACCATCGCGGGCAACAACGCCACCACGCGGATCGTGCTGTTCGAAGAGCAGCGCTGGCGTGCCGACGATGCCTCCGGACGCGTCATCCGCAGCCGTTACCCCACCGGTAAGCGGCCCACCGACGACAGCACCTACGAGCCCGGCGAGCTGGATGGACCCATCGGGCCGATCGCTGCCGACCCGGCGGCGCTCAGCGCGCATATCGACGCCACCCAGCCCCGATTCCTCGGACCCACCGCCGTCATTCGCGGCCTCGTCAGCCTGCTCGGCTGGCGTACTCCCAACCAAGCCGCCCGCACCGCGGTCCTCACCGCTCTGCGCGACACCCCCGGAATCGCGTACCACGGACCGGTGACCGACCGGGCGGGCCGAACCGGCGTCGGCGTCAGCGCCACCTCCGACGACATCCGCTTCCTGCTGATCCTCAACCCCACCACCGGCGAACTACTCGCCTACGAAAGAGCAGCGCTCACACCGCCACCAGGCAGCGACCGGACCGGCCCCCTGGTCGACGACTACCACCTGTTCCTCGTCCACACCCGTGCCAGCAGCAGCGGCAGTTCCTGACCTGCGCGACCAACAACCTCGAAGGGAATCTCGCCATGGACACTGCAACGCGCATCCGCGCCGCCCGCTGGGCGGACAAAGACCACGTCGCCGCACTGATCGCCGACGCACTCCATCCCAGCCCTCTCGCCACATGGCTGATCCCCGACCCAGGCCCACGCCGCCGGATCCTCACCGACGTCCTCGGTATCTGGATCGAACACGCCATGTTCTACGGCGACATCCACCTCACCGACGACGCCGCCGCCACCGTCGGCTTCCACCGATACCGCAGCATCCCGCCACCGGCGCATTACCAGGTGCGGCTGGCCGACGCGGCAGGCCCGCACACCGATCGCTTCGACATTCTCGATCGGTTGCTCGCCAAGGCGCGACCCACCGAGCCCCACTATGAGCTGGCGTTTCTCGCGGTGCGGCCGAGCAGCACAGGTGCCGGCCACGGCACCGCCATGCTCGCCCACCACCGCAGCCGCCTCGACCACGTAGGCCTGCCGTCCTGGACCAGCACCACCTCGGCCAGTGACCTCTACCGCCGGTACGGCTATACACTCCGTCCGCCGATCATCCTGCCGGACGGTCCAACCCTTCACCCGATGCGCCGCAACCCCGAGTCAGACGGCCATCGGCTGTCGGTCATCACCGCTCAGGAGTCGCGGCGGGCGTAGATCAGCATCGCTCGTCTCGACCGGGGGCGGACATCAACCCGGGCACAGGTGGTCGGGTAGCCTGATAGCGCAGAGGGCCGTTAGCTCAATGGCAGAGCTGAGGACTTTTAATCCTTAGGTTCTGGGTTCGAGTCCCAGGCGGCCCACCATACAAAGCGTTCTGCTCAGGCATCCTGCCGGTGATCGCCGCGAACCCTATTGGGGCTAGGACCTCGCTGTCAGCCCTTGCTGAGCCAACAGCGGAGCAGTCCGACGGCCCCGCCCGGTCACCAAGCACAGCAACTCCCATTCCTGACCTGCCGCGCTATCGACGGGCTACAAGCCCAGCTTGCGCCAGCCTCGCTGGGTGTCTCGCGGCCTGCTGGCCCCCGCCAGGTGCACCTGCGCGACGTTGGCATGATCCGCAGACCGCTATTTGCCGCAGTTCGGGCACCGCTCGTGCAGGCGTACCGCCAGAGTGTCGGCCGTCGCGCTGGATCGCGCCCGGATTGCGAGCGCGGCAGCCAGGGTGGTTCCTCCCAGGAGGAATATGGCTGCGGTCGTCCCGGTGATGACGCGGAAGTCAGCGTGACCAGCACCGACGATGTTTTCGGTCAGTGGGTACAGGCCGAGCAGTCCGATCGGGGTGAGCAGGACAAGAAGAGCCCAGAGTCCTCGGGCGTCACCGCGCAGCGACAGCACGATCGCGGCGAGCATGGCGGTCAGCAAGAGAACCGCGCCGGCTTCCGGAAGGAACGCGCCCCCGTAATTGAACCGGTAGAACCACGAACTCTTCCCGGACAGGACTCCAGCTGCGATGAGGGCTGCCGCCGATGCGACCGCCAAGGGCGTGAGGCGTTGGCGTCGCGCCGTGTGGGCGGGGAATGCCAGTGCCAGCAGGCCCAACGTTACCTGGGGCACCAGAACGAACAAGTACGGGCGGGGCAGCTCGAACAGGGCGGCGATGGGCACCACCGCGGCGGTGAGGAACAGTGCCAGTCCGATGGCGACGCGTGCCCACCGGGCTGGAGCGATGACATGAACGGCGCCCGCCAGTAGCCAACAGCCCCACACGACGATGCCGGTGGTGGCGAATGGTCCGAAGGCTGGTGCACCCCAGCTGGCCGAACTGGTGACCACCTCGGCGGTTCCCCAGAAACCCGCGAGAGCGGTCGCGGTGATGAAGCTGAGAACGGCGGCGAGGCGTATGCCAGGTATGAGGTCAGCGGCACCGGCAGCGCGTAGGCGCTCACCGACGCCTCCGGCCAGCACATCCACCACATCGATAATCGACGGCCAGCGGCGATCGGGTTCCGCCAGGTCGAGGTAGGTTCCGACGATTTCGCCGCCCCGTGCCTGGCGGTAGCCAGCGGGGTACGCCCGCAGCAGCTGCCGGTAACGGCGTTCCAGGTCCCTCATGCCAGCCCTCCCAGGGCGCGTGGGGCAATGGGTCGGGCGGCGGGCGCCAGGGCACCCAGGCGGGCGGTCGCCGCCTTCACATTGCGCCGCAGGCGCTCGGTCTCGCCGGCGAGGGTGGCACTACCGGTTGTGGAAAGGCGGTAGTAGCGGCGCTGGCGGCCGTCAACGACCTCCTCCCGGTCGGCCTCGATGAGGCCGGCGTCCACCATTCGGTCAAGCGCGCCGTACAACGTGCCAGGCCGCAGGGACAGCCGACCCTCGGACAGGGCCGCCACCTCCCTGATGATCCCGTAACCATGCATTGGCGGGCCAGCGAGAGCGGTCAGGATCCAGAAGGTCGGTTCCCGCAGCGGTGCATCCACCATGGCAATATATCGGGCACAAAGGTATGATAGGGGCAAACCGCCGACAACGTCTGGAGGCGACCGAGTTGGCGCGTCCGCCGCTCGGTTGCATCGCGGAGAACTCAGCCGGTGACGTTGATGAGCGAGGTCATCGCGGCTTCGGTTCTGCGGTGCGTTGTCATGGCGTTGAAGAAGGCCCCTCTTCGTCGGGCGGTGGGTATTCGGCAGCGTTTCGAACGATTTCCTCGGCGTCGAAGGTGACGTTGGCGACGATCTCGTAGTCGGCGACCCGGGCGCGTAGTGCCGCGAGTCGGGCTGCGGCCTGTCGTAGGCGTCCGCCCTCCACGTCGAGAGCGGCGAGCAAGTCGGTGTTGTCGATCCACGTCAGCACGTGGTCGACCTCATCGTCGAAGTCGGCGGGGTCCGTGATGTCTAGGGTGCTGGCCATCCATCTCAGTAGTTCGACCTGCTTGTCGAGTGCTACGCACGGTTCGCCGCTGCGAAGGGCGTCGACGGCGCGTTCGTAGGCGGGCGCGGGGACGGCCAGCGGGGGTGCGCCGAGTGCGTCGTGAGCGACGATGACCGCCGCCAGTTCAACTGCCGGGGTGACGGCGGCGAACCTACGGACTACACCGCCGTCGTTGACGTGGATGATCTTGTCCGGGTCCTCAAGGGGTATCGCCTTGGCGGTGGTGATGGTGCGGCGCTTCGTGCGGTCCGGCGGGCGAGGATCCATGAGGGTGCTGCTGGCGACGGTGATTGGGGTGTCGGCGGGCAGTCGCTGCATCAGCTTCGCGAGCTGGCCGGCGGTGCGGATCGCGATCCTGCCGTCGACGAAGGCGTCGTGTACTGCTGCGAAGGCGGCTGCTTGCTGTTCTTGGTGTTCCTGCCAGTCGCTGATCAAGGTGTTCCTCCGGAAGTTGTCGTTGATGCTGGTGCTCGTGGGTTCGGTGCCGGGAGGCGTCGTGCATGACGTGGTGACGCGCTGGCCGCGAGGCGGCCTCGGTCAGGTTCGCGTGAGGTCGTTCGGCACATATCCGGGCCGCGACGTTTCACCGTCCGCTCGTCGGGCGACTCGCCGCCGATCCTGGGACGAGCGGAGGTACGTCGTGCCGGTAATGCCGCAGTCTCGCCAGGTGTGGATTCGTCCGCGGCCAAGTCGAGGCCCGCTCGTTCCGGCTGGCTAGTCTGCGGTGGTCTCGATGTCCTTTGGCCGGCATCGGTGACCGCTCGTTGCCGTATGGCACTGCCGATCTCGCCCGGACGGAGCATCCGGTCGAGGGGCTGGCGCGCCGTGGTCGCTGGAGTGGCGCTGCTGGAGATCCCTCTTGCTGCTCGTGGCGGCGTGCTGCGTCACCTTCGTTGGCGTCGACCTCGACGGCGGGGGCGGCATTCGAGGGCTGCCGTCCCCGCCTGGCGGGTGTTGTCTGTCTACGCTGCGCGCTTGCGTCGGCGGGGGAGTAGTTCGGCGGCGGCTTCGGCTTTGGCGCGTTCGACGTCGAGTTCGGCGATGACCGAGGTGTAGACGTCGGTCATGGCGGCGGAGGAGTGGCCGAGGAGTTCCTGGATGTCTTTGAGGTCGGCGCCGGCGGCTTTGAGGTAGGTGGCGGCGCAGTGCCGTAGGTCGTGTAGCCGGATCGGGGGTAGGTCGGCGTCGCGGACGAGGACCTCGAAGCGGTCGGTGACGGCGTTGGGGTGCCAGGGCTTTCCGTCGGGTTGGACGAAGAACAGTCCGGTGTCGGGCCAGGTGTGGCCGGCGGCGAGTTTCCACTGGGCGCGGCGGGCGTGGTGGGCGCGCAGGACGACGCGGGTGATGCTGGCCATGGCCATGATCCGGTTGCCGGACTCGGACTTGACCTTCTTGATCACTGGTGTGTAGCCGTGGGTGGCGATCTGTTGGGTGACGCTGATCAGGGAGTTGTCGAGGTCGACGGCGGTGTCGGTGAGTCCGACAGCCTCGCCGCGGCGCAGTCCGCGGTGCAGGATGAGCGCGAACAGTGGGTAGAGGACGACGTCGTGCTCTTCGGCGTGGTCGAGGAACGCGCCGGCCTGCTGCGGGGTCCACACCATGACCGGGCTGGGTCGCTCGCCGGTGTCGCGCCACCGTTGGACGGCTTTGGTGGTCCATACCCGGGCTTTGGGGCGTACCCCGGAGGGCAGTTCGATGTGGGCGGCGGGGTTGAAGTCGATGAGCCGGTTGTTGCCGCGGCGGATGGCGTCGTTGAGTGCCTTGCGCAGGGTGGCGCGGATGCGGTGCATGCTGGCCGGTTTGGTGGTGCGCAGGCCGCGGACGCTGGCGCGGATGGTGGGGTCGTCGCTCTGGCGGGCGATCTCGATGGCGGTGCTGCGGTCGGCGATGGTGGCGAACATGGCCTCGACGTGCTCCACCCGTAGTTTCACCAGGGCGATGGCGCCGAGGTGCGGGACTAGGTGGACGCGGATGTGCGACTCGTAGGCCAGCAGGGTGTTGGGTTGGACGCTGCTGAGGCTGCGGCGGGATGCCAGCCATGACTGCAGGTACTCGCCGACGGTGGTCGTGACGGTGGCGGGCAGTCCGGCGCGGACCCGTCGGGCGATGGTGTCGCGGTCCGGCAGTGGTGCGCCGGCGGTGACGGCGAGGAGCATGTCGGCGATCTCGGCGGCAACGGCTGGGTCGTCGCTGGCGAGGGCGAGTAGGGCTTTGGCGTGGTCGCGGTCGCCGGTGGCGGCGTCGCGGGTGTCGAAGGTGCTGCGGCGTAGTTGCCGGCGCGCCTGGCCGGGGTGGGTGGGCAGTTCGAGTTGGTAGGCCCACCGTCCGTGGGTGGGATTCCACGCTCCGCTCGCCCGGCGAAGCTGCGGACAGTGGTTGCCGAGTTTGCGCCGGTTGCGGTCGCGGCACGCGCAGCGTTTGAAGACGGATCCTTCCGCCATGATCAGTTCTCTCCCTCGGGTGGGGTGTTCGGCAGCCGGTGGCTGCGGATTGCGTACGGGGTGATCCACGCGTGCCTTCCGCCGACGATCAAGTCGTCCCCCGGCGATGGGGTGGCTGATGGCTGTCGTCGCTGTCGGGTAGGTGCAGGGCGTGGAGGATGGCGGCGACCGGCACCCGGTAGCGGCTGCCGAAGCGCAGCACGGCGACCGGGAACTCGCCGCGCTTGGCCAGGTCGTAGGCGACGGAACGGGATAGCCCGAAGATCCGGGCCGCGGTGCTCAGGTCGGTGACCATGCCCAGGGCGCGGATCCGCTCGGTAGTCCAGGTGCCAGGTGGAGGGTCCTCAACGGGGCGGGCGGGCTGCGTGTGCTCGACGTGAGGTTCAGGGGTGCTCATCGCGATGGTCCTTCGCAGTGGGAGAAGGCGACGGTGTCGCCGGGATGGTTTCGGGACGGTGGGGGTGAGGCGGCAGGCCGACGTGGCGTCGACCCGATGGGCGACGATCGGGGCCCTCGGTGCTGGTGGCGTCAGGTAGCGTCCGACCGGTGGCCGGTCATGGAACGGACCGAGCCGGGCAGGGGTCGTGATGGTGCGAAGCCGAGCTCGCTCAAGCCGAAGTCGACTCTGCGCCGGCCGGGTCGGGCTCTGACACCCTCAAACCCCTGTTTGTGTGCTCTGGCGAACGCCTGCCGAACTCACAGCCGCTCACAGCGACTCACAAAGTCACCCGGTCGACCATGTCCGTTCTCAGGCAATCTGCTCCGTTCTCAATATTTCTGCTCCGAGCGCCCTCGGTCTGCTGATCCGCTCGCCGCGTTCTTACCGTGTTGGGGAGAGCGTGAACCGGCCCTGCCAGGGACGATGCTGAGGAAGAGGTTCGCGATCAGGTCCCACTCCCGGACGCGGCCAGACCGAGCGACCCGCCGCGGAACGTGGCGGCGGGGCAGATTGACTGAGAATCAAGCCGAGTTGGCCTTCTCAATCGAACTGCTCCGCCCAGCTCAGCGCGCCCCACCCGGAGCAACTTCGCTGAGAACGGACACCGGGCCAGCGCCGATCCGACGCGGATGCGCTACCGCCTCGGCGCCAACCACCCGGACAGTGGCAGAAGTCGATGACACGGTCTGTGGTGTGACCGTTCACGAATGCTGCGACAGCGTGTCCGCCGACGGCTCGGCCGCGGTGCCAACGTGTCACACGCCGCAGCGGCGACGACCGGTCGGGCACTCATGTTGGTCTATGACATGGTGTCCGCGGACATGTCCTTACCCGACAGGCGCGGACACGGCCTGCGTGCGGTTGACACGCCCGTCCATGCGGCGCAGGGATGTCATGCCGGTTTGACCACCGACACCACGGGAAGGGCTGTCGCCGATCGGCGCCAGTGTCACTCCAGGTCAGGAACACGCGCGTGACTGCGCTGTCCCGGCCCTGCTCAGCGACCACGCCGGACACTTTGTCAACGGCAAGCATCGATGGCATGCGCGACGCTGCGGACACACTCGCCGGACGCGGAGGACACCTTCTGCCCACCTCGAGGCCATGGCCGCGCGCACGGAAGCGGTCGACATCTCTCAACGTCATGTGACCGCCGCCGATCGCATGCCCGGACAAGGTGACACAGCACCCCTGCCGACGTTCCTGTCCTCTCGGACGCGGTCGCCGCTGCCTGTACGGACAAGATGTCCATCGATCATCCTCGTTGACATCGGTTCGCTCGTTCCCGGGTAAGGCAGCCGGTACGGAGGGTTCCCCATCACTGGTGCATCCATCGGCGACCGACACGGGCGAGGGGGCGCCAGGCACGATGCCCCGGCCCGGGGGACGCGGCAGGTGGTCGGGATTCGCGCCACCGCTGGCGTCGTCGCCGGCGTTTCGGGCGTGCCGGCAGCGGATGCAACGCCGCTGTGAGTCTCTGTGAGCGGCTGTGAGTCGCTGTGAGTGAGAGGGTGTACGGCCCCGGAGGCCTCTTTTCGGGCACTTCTCGCACGGACCTCTGTTCTCACAGCCCTGCTCAGAACCCTCGTACGAGGGGGCGCCGGCGCGATCGCCAGCTCAGCGCCAGACCGGACGGGCTGTGTCAGCGGCTGTGAGCGCCTGTGAGTCGCTGTGAGTGACTGTGAGCGGTGGGCTCGGCCCGACGATCGCGGCCTCGTCGCGGAGCCGTTTGGGTGCCGCGCTTGGCGTGCGTCGGTGGCTCACAGCCCTGCTCAGCCGTACCGCGGCCCGTCCGAATCGCCCGCCTGGTGCCGGCCTCGGGTCCGGAGTTCGGGCGAGGCACCGCAGCGGCCCGCTGGGCGCGAAAGCCGCCTTGACCTGCGCTGTGAGTGCCTGTGAGTCGGTCGTGGCGTAATCGGCATTCCAGCGTCGCCAGAACACGGCGGCGACGCCCGCTGGTCTCTCTGGCCTAGGAGTATTGATCATGAGTGTGTCCGACACGATCTTCCCTGCCGCGCCCCTGGACGCCGTCGATGTCGCGTTCGCGGCGCTGACCAGCGACCCGGCACCCCTGTCCCTCGACCTCGACATGTTCGGTCCGGATGACGGCCTGCCAAGGGGTGTCGTGGCGCTGCCGGCGCTGCGGGACTGGCTGCTGGCGAACCCGCGCGCCTACACCGCCCGCGACGCGGTGTGGCGGGAGTTGATCCGTCGTGCCCGACTGGACGGGCCGCAGTGGGTCATCGCTGCGGTCGGCATGGCGATGCCGGCGCTGCGCCGCTACGCCAGGCGGTTGTCTGACGGCTACCGCGCGGTGACCCCGACGACATCGGCGCGGAGATCCTCGCGGGTTTCCTGGCTGCGCTGCGCAACCACTTGGACGTGGCCCGCCGGGCGCCGTACGCGTCGTTGTGCCGGGCCGGGTGGCGCGCCGGGCACGCGCTGCGCCAGCAGGCCAGCGAGTTCACTGCGGTCGAGGATGTGGAGCGCGTCACGGGACCGCGGACGCCGCAGGTGCCCTACGGGCATCCGGACGTGCTGGTACGCCGCGCGGTGCGCCTGGGGATCCTCGACGCCGACGACGAGCAGCCCTACATCGACGTGCGGCTGGGCCGGCGAGCCATGGATCCGATCGCGGCCCGGATGGGCATCAGCACCGACGCCCTGCGCATGCGGTTGGGTCGCATCGACACCCGCCTCGCCGAAGCCCTCGCCAGCGGCATGCTGACCGGCGCGGCGTCCCCGCAGGCCGCCGAGGCGTTGGCGGCGCGAGCCGAACGCCGGGCCAGTCTGCGCGCCGCCAGCCGCCGCCGCCTCTCCACCACTGCCGCCACGTCGACGGCAGTCGCGTAGGTCGGCTCCCTCTTCTCGCGGCGCCGTCACCTTCCCCGGTGAGGCCTCCTGGGACGGATCACCTCAACTGAGAAAACCCCTCGTTGTGAGCGGCTGTGAGTGGTTGTGAGTGGGGGCAGGCGTTCGCCAGAGCACACAAACGGCGGTTCCTTAATGACGGCGCCACAAGCCGCGCTCGGATTCTCGCCGTACCGCAGGTACCGGCCGGTGATCCGGCCGCGCGGACCAGCCGGTGCCGTGCCCGGGCTGCCGCCCGGGCACGGAACCGTCGATCTGGCACCGCACTGTCACCCACCGCGACGCACGACCGCGGTGGCGTGATCCGCCCGAGGTGCGCCGCACCGACGCGGTCGCCCAGGCATTCATCCACCCCTGCCACCCCCCAATCAGGGGACGGCGCCACCTTGGAGGTACCGGTCATGTCGACCACCTACCATCCCCAGTTCACTGTCCCGTCCACCCGGCCGATCCCGACGGAGCTGCTCCTGGCCGAGAGCGGCCGCATGCGCCTGCCCGACTGGTGGGGCGTCGAGATGCTCGCCGAGCACCGCGTCCTGACCACCGCGCAACTCACCGCACTCGGCTTCGCCACCACCACGGCGTCGGCCACCCGACGTCTGACGATCCTCGCCCGCCGCGGCTGGATCGACCACCTCTGGAACACGCGCACCGCGGCAACCGCCGACACCTCGTGGTGCCTCGGCCCGATCGGCGCCCAACTCACCCCACTCGACGAAGACCGCGATGTCACCCCGGCGCAGGTGTACCGGGCCCGCGACCGGCTCCGCGAGCACGCCGAGCTGCCCAGCCTGCTGCAGGCCAACGCCTTCTTCGTCGACCTGGCCACCCACGCGCTCACCGAACCCGGCAGTGACCTACGCACCTGGTGGTCACCGCGTACCTGCCGATACGTCACCGCGGCGCGGCAGCCCGCCTGGCACGGCGAGTACATCCACGACCGTAACCGCCACGCGTTCTGGTACCAGCCCGACCCCGGCGAGATCCGTCCCGCCGACCTCGCCGACCGTATCCACGCCTACCGGCGGTTGGCCGAACAAACCGGCCTGGCGACCCTGCTGTTCCACGCCGCCGACCCCCGGCGAGAGCAGGAACTGCACCGCTACCTCGAGCGCCGCAACACGCGGCACCTCACCGTCGTCACCAGCAACCCCGAGCACGGCCACCCGACCGACCCGGTCTGGCAGCCGATCGGCGAGACACACCGCCTCGCCCTGACCGACCTTCCCCACACCCCCGAGCAGTGGCCGCCCGACACCGTGACCTTCAAGGAGGTACGGCCCCGAGCCCCACACCCCATCTACGACCCCGAGCGCCCCTACGAAGAATCCGTGGCCAACGGCGAGTACCACTACCCGCCGCGCCCCTGACCAACCGACCGCTGCTCCTCGACCGGCCCACCCGGGCCGGTCGAGGAGCAGACCGGGGCGACCCACCGAAGCGATCCCCCGGTCACTGTCAGGGGACTGCCGGCGTTGCTGTCCGCTTCGAACCCGAACGGCAACGCCGGCAGCTCTCACGCCGCAGGTCGCAGCCGCTGCGACCAACTTCGATCGCGGCGACTGACACCGCCCGTGTCACCGGACGTTCGCCATACCCGCGAGACCAGGCAGGTTGGCATGTCCAGACCAGGCCTCCGCACAGCGACCGCGGACCTCCGGTCGCTCGCCCGCTGCGGCCGCGGGGGCGCACCAACCTCACATCCACTCGCACCTCTGACCCTGGAGCAACAGCGATGATCAGCCAGCACCGCGAACCTCACCAGCCCGACTCACACCCAGCCTCACCGCAGCGTCACGCCGAACCCGTTGTGCCCGGCGCTTCAGCGGTCAGTGCCGATCTCCGTTCTACCGTCCGTCTTGATCCTGACCCCCAACCTGACCCCTCACGGCCGCTCACAGCCCAGGTCAGCCTCGCTGTCAGGAGTGTGGGACCGCTCCAGACAGACCCTCCAGTCTCGGGTCTCTCCCCAAGGGCTTGTGCCCATGGGTAAACACCTACCCGCCGCGGACCCGCTGCTGCGCCTGCAGGCCAGCATCACCGCCCGCGACGACCGGCTCCTGGGCTGGCTCTACGACCACGGCGTGCTCACCACCGACCAGATCGCCGCCGCCCTGTTCCCATCCCTGGACTTCACCCAACGCCGCCTACGCCGCCTCACGGCGCTGCGGGCGTTAGACCGGTTCCGACCCAACAAGGCCGACGGCGGCTCCCACCCATACCACTACGTCCTGGACCAACTCGGCTACGACCACGTCCACGCCCAACGCGGACTGCCACGAGGCCGCCGCGACCAAGCCCGCCGCCGCAAACACTCCCTCACCCGCCGGCCGGACCTGCCGCACCTGCTCGGCGGCAACCAGGTCTTCATCGACCTCGCCGCCCACGCCCGCACCCACCCCGACACCGAGCTGGCCCGCTGGCAGCCCGCGTCCGCCTACCACGAACCCGGCACCCTCTACCGCGAAGGCGGCGACCCGAACATCGTCATCGCCGGAGCGACCGGCTTCCCCCGCCCGGACGGCGCCGGAATATGGACCGAGGGCGGACGGTCCGTGCCGTTCTTCCTCGAGTACGACACCAGCGGTGAGAACCTGCAGGTCCTCATCGACAAAATCATCAAATACGAGCGGCTCTACCTCCTGAGCACTTGGGCGTGGCCGGTGCTGTTGCACCTCCCCTCCGCCCGCCGCGAGGCGAACCTGCACCACCGGATCGCCGGCACCGGCCCGGAGGCGGCCATCGCCACCACCACCGCCGAACTACGCACCGCACTCGCCGCCAGCCCCGCCCACCAGATCTGGCAACTACCCGGCTGTACCGGCCGTCACCGCCTCATCGACCTGCCCTACACCGACACCCACCACGACGACCAATACGCCACCCACGACCAGCCCACCCCGGACGAGCGGGCCGCCTAATGAGGGGGAGCGGAACACACGGCGCGTGCGGCGGCCTGCAGGCCGCCGCACGCCGCCGGACCGTGGACGGCCTGCGCCACCGCCTGGACCGTTGGGCATGGCCTGCGCGCCGTAGTCACGGTCGAGGCGGGCGAGAGCTCCGGACGGGGCACACCAATGTCGCGGAGTGGACTACGAATCCACGCAGCGTAACCGCGTAAACTTCCGCTCGGTGTTCGGCGGCAGGCTGGTAGTTTCTGCACCTAAAACTCTGGACCTTGGCTTCTGACTACTCAAGTCCGAGCGCGCTGGGTTGTCGACCATCTCGAACGCCCAAGCTCAGCCGAGGATTTGTGGGCGGCGGCACTTGATGTTGACGATCCGTTCGGTACCGTAGCAAGCGGTAAACTACATAGCTGTGGTTCGCCATGGGTCTGCAGTTTCACACGAGCGAGAGATCAGGTCACAAACATGGCGCAGCGCAAGGCGGTAGTCCTCCTGAGCGGCGGCTTGGACTCGGCGACGGTGCTGGCGATCGCCCGGAACGAAGGGTACGAGACCTTCGCGCTGAGCTTCAGGTACGGACAACGCCACACGGTCGAGTTGCAGGCGGCAGAGCGCGTCGCCGCCGCACTGGGAGCGACCAAGCATGTGGTAGCCGACATTGACCTGCGGGTCTTCGGTGGATCGGCGCTCACCGACGCGTCGATCGCGGTACCGCATCACGACAGCGTTGACGACCTCTCTACCGATGACATTCCCGTCACCTATGTCCCAGCACGCAACACGATCTTCTTGTCGTTCGCCCTGGCATGGGCCGAGACGCTTGACGCGTCGGACGTTTTCATTGGGGTCAGCGCACTCGACTACAGCGGCTACCCGGACTGCCGCCCGGAGTACATCAAGGCCTACGAGGAGATGGCGAACCTGGCTACTAGGGCTGGGGTCGAGGGCCGCCAGAGACTGAAGATCCACACTCCTCTGATTCAGTTGACCAAGGCAGACACCATCCGGCGAGGCCTCGAACTAAATGTGGACTACGCCCTCACCCACAGTTGCTACGACCCGGTCGACGACCGCGCCTGCGGCACGTGCGACTCGTGCCTCCTCCGCAACCGCGGCTTTGCCGAGCTGGGAATGACCGATCCGGCTTTGACGACGTCACAGAGCTGAACAGGGCTATGTACAAGATCAAGGAGATCTTTTACACCCTGCAGGGTGAAGGCAGCCACGCTGGTCGACCCGCAGTCTTCTGCCGGTTCGCGTCCTGCAACCTGTGGACCGGACGGGAGACCGACCGGCACCGCGCGATCTGCCAGTTCTGTGATACCGATTTCGTCGGCACTGACGGGCCTGGCGGGGGCCGTTTCGCCAGCGCCGCGGACCTCGCGATAGCGGTGGCCAAGACATGGCAGGGCCTGCCGCACTCCCGTAGCAAGCCCTACGTGGTGTGCACCGGCGGGGAGCCGTTGCTGCAACTCGACGATGACGCCGTGGCGGCGCTGCACGCCGAGGGCTTCGAGGTTGCGGTGGAAACTAACGGCACCAAACCGGCGCCCGCTGGCCTCGACTGGATCTGTGTCAGTCCCAAGGCCGGCGCCGATCTGGTGTTGACCGCCGGCGATGAACTGAAGCTCGTCTATCCCCAGCCCGCCGCGATGCCTGAGCTTTTCGAGGACCTCGCGTTCACGTTCATGCGGTTGCAGCCGATGGACGGCCCAGAGCAGGAGGCCAACACCCGCGCGGCGGTGGCCTACTGCCTGGCTCACCCGCAGTGGCAACTGAGCCTGCAGACCCACAAGTACTTAGGAATAGCCTGATGGAGATTTACCGCGAGTTCACCTTCGAGGCCGCCCACCGGCTTCCTCGCGTGCCCGACGGGCACAAGTGTGCCCGCCTCCACGGCCACTCCTACAAAGTGCAGGTACACGTCCGCGGGGACGTCGATCCGGCGAAGGGCTGGGTGATGGACTTCGCCGAGATCAAGAAGGCGTTCCGCCCACTGCACGACCAACTCGACCACTACTACCTCAACGATGTCCCCGGGTTGGACAACCCCACCAGCGAAAACCTTGCCCGCTGGATCTGGGAACGACTCATCGATCAACTGCCGCTGTCAGAGATCCTCGTCCGGGAAACCTGCACGTCAGGCTGCGTCTACCGAGGCGACGCATGACGATCAGTGAGATCAGGGGCGACAGCTTGCAAGACGTTCAGGCCCTGCCGGACACTCGGGGCATCGCCCTCGACGAGGTCGGTGTCGAGGGCCTTCGCTACCCCCTGCTCATCTCCGACGCGCGTGGCAACAAACGCGAGACCGTCGCGACAGTCACCATGTCGGTGAGCCTCGCCGACCACGTCAAAGGCGCCCACCTGAGCCGCTTCGTCGACGTGCTGCACACCTGGCGGGACCGACTCAGCAGCCAAGCCGTCACCTTGATGGCCGACGACCTGCGCCAACGCATGGGCTGTGCCACCGCCCGCGTCGCTCTCACCTTCCCGTACTTCCTGGAACGCCTCGCCCCAGTCACCGGCATCGCCTCGTTCATGGACTACACCTGCACCCTGACCGCCGCCGCCAGCGACCGTGGGGACGAGGTGGTGCTCGCCGTGAAGGTGCCGGTCACCAGCGTGTGCCCGTGCAGCAAAGCGATCAGCGACCGCGGCGCCCACAACCAACGCGGCTGGGTCACCATCGACGCCCGCCCACACACCCCCGCCACCGGCCTGTGGTTCGACCACCTCATCGACATCGCCGAGGCAGCTGGATCATCGCCGGTGTACGCGCTACTCAAACGTCCGGACGAACGCCACGTGACCATGGCCGGCTACGACAACCCCGTCTTCGTTGAGGACATGATCCGCACCGTTGCCGGGGCACTGGACCACGACGTCCGCATCGCCGAGTACCGGATCCGCGTGGTCAACGACGAAAGCATCCACAACCACGCCGCCTACGCGCAGATCCCCTGGACGCTGACCGCAACGACTCGGGACTCCACCGATGGCTAGCAGCGGTCACTCCGGCCCGGCCAACGTGCACGTTGTGGTCACCTGCAGCAACCGGAAACGACACACAGTGCCAGACCGGTTACGTGTGGGTAACCTCCATGAAAGCAGTCCAGGTCAGCGGTTCACCACCTGGACAGACCGACTGTTGACCAGTTCTGCCAGCAGCTTCCCTGCCGTTGATCTGTACGCCGGTGAGCATTGGCAGATTGCCCGGACCCTGCCCGACCAGATCGCACCGCGGGCCGCGACGTTATGGGTCTGCTCAGCAGGCTACGGGCTCATCGCCGCATCGGCGGCGATCCGACCGTACGCGGCAACGTTCGCCTCGGGCGGGGTCGATTCGGTCGGTGAGGATAAATCCGCCGCCCGCGACTGGTGGACAAGGCTGACCGAGTGGTCTGGCCCTGACGCAGACCAACCGCGGTCATTCGCGGACCTAGCCCGTCGTGATCCACACGCCACGATCATCGCGGTGCTCTCTGACGCCTACCAGCGAGCCTGCGCCACGGACGTCACCGTTGCGGCCAGTCTGTTGCACGACACGCAGCAACTATCCGTTGTCGGGCCATCCACTAATGACCTTGAAGACCTCGTCGTACCGGTGACCGCCAGGCTGCAACCTCACCTCGGCGGCAGCCTGCTATCGCTCAACGCCCGCGTCGCAGCGTTCCTGCTGCGCTCGTCGGTCGATGACGATCACGACCTACGGCGCGAACGACTGCGCGAGCGTGTGGAACAGACAACGCAAGCAACGCCGGTTCCCGCAACTCGCACCGCTGGACAGCGTCTTACCGACGAAGAGGTGCGCGCCTTCATCCGTGGGCATGCGGGCGAACGGGCAGCCACCGCGACGGGCTTGCTGCGACGCCTTCGCCTGTCAGGACGGTCATGTGAGCAGGCCCGCTTCGGGCAACTCTTCGCCGAGGTAATGGCATGGAGGGCGCGCCCCTGATGCCTGCCTCACCGCCTCCCAACAGCATGGTCCGTCGGGCCTTGTGCATCGCGCAGAGCACCGAATATCCCCTCTATGTCTTCACCCTCCGGGCCGAGGAGATTTTGCAGGTCGCGGACATCTCCCGGGTCAGTCGTGACCATGCCGGCAAGCTCATCGGCTACCAACGCCCTGAGGTGCGCAAACATATCCAGGAGATCGTCGAGTACCTCAACAGCGACGCTGCGGTCTTCCCCAACCCGATCATCATGGCGTTGTCGTCGAGAGTGCACTTCAAGAAGATCCGCGGCGACCGGCTCCCGGGAGATGAGCTCGGCATTACCGGCACGCTCACCATCCCCATGGCGGAAAACGGTCGGCCGAAACCCGCGTGGATCGTCGACGGGCAGCAACGCGCGGTGGCGCTGTCCCGCACACGGCGCAAAGACTTCCCCGTCCCAATCACCGCGTTCGTCGCCGACGCCGTGAAGGTCCAACGCGATCAGTTCCTGCGCATCAACAACACCCGGCCGTTGCCACGCGGCTTGGTGACGGAGTTGCTCCCGGCGGTCGACAGCCCACTGCCGACGCGGCTGGCCATTCGCCGGGCTCCGTCGGAGCTATGCGACGTGCTCAACACCGACGAACGCTCACCGCTGCGTGGGATGATCAAACGGGCGTCGACGGACAAGTCGCAGACCGCTCTCGCGGTGATCACCGACACAGGGTTCGTCGAACTGATCAAAGACAGTTTGACATCGGCCGGGTGCCTGTTCCCGTATCGGGACGTGGGCCGTAACGAGACCGACTTCGACGGCGTGCTGCACGCCCTCTACACCTACTGGGGTGCCGTGCGGGACACCTTCCCCGACGCCTGGGGGAAACCGGCCGCCAAGAGTCGGTTGATGCACGGCGCAGGGATACGCGCCATGGGTCACCTCATGGGCCGGGTGCTCGGCATCGTCGATCCCCGCGCAGCGGACGCGCCTCGCCTGATCCGCGAGCACCTTGCGTTGATCGCCCCGTACTGTCGCTGGACTTCGGGCACCTGGGACGAGCTCAACATGCGGTGGAACGAGGTCGAGAACACCCCCCGCGACATCCAGGCATTGTCCAACTACCTCATCCGGGTGCACCGCAACGCCCAGGCGGAGCAGCGATGAAATTCTTCTTTCCTGACAGCCAGGACCAGGTCGATCCGAGCTTCGACTTCATCACCGAAGAACGGGACCCGTTCCGTGTCCGGCAACGCGACGACCTGTACGCGCACGAGGTCCTGACCCAAGCGCCGTTCGACGGGCTGCTGGTGTCCAAGGCCATCGTGGATGGGCTGGCCAGCGGCACCACGGGCAAGTACACCGGAGCACAACGCCACCGCCTCTATCGTGAAGGCGCCGCGAAGTTCTTCCGGCTCGACAACGGCCATACCCCGTTGGAGATCATGGGCGACTGCGGTGCCTTCTCCTACGTCGCCGAAGAGTGGCCGCCGTACACCGTTGATGAAGTCATCGATTTCTACGACGGATGCGGCTTCAACTACGGCATCGCCGTCGACCACGTGATCTTTCAGTACGAGCCCGCTACGTCACGCGACGATCCCAAGGCACAGGAATGGGTCCGCCGCCAGAAGATCACCCTCGATTTGGCCCAGGAGTTCTGGGATCGGTGCGACGCCCGCAACGTCAGCTTCGCCCCTGTCGGCGTTGCCCAGGGCTGGAGCCCGCAGTCCTACGCGGACGCGATCGCGGAACTGCAGCGCATCGGCTACACCCGCATCGCGCTCGGCGGCATGGTGCCGCTGAAGACCAATGAAATCCTCGCCTGCCTACGAGCGATCGACCAGGTCCGAGAGCACTCCACCCAACTGCACCTTCTCGGTGTGAGCCGCGTCGGCGACGTGCCGACGTTCGCCAGCCACGGCGTCACCAGCTTCGACAGCACCTCACCGTTCCGCCAGGCATTCAAGGACGACCGGGACAACTACTACACCCCCACCCGTACCCATGTCGCCCTGCGCGTTCCGCAGGTGGACGGCAACGCGAAGCTCAAGGCCCGGATCCGCTCTGGCGAGATCGGCCAAGGCGAGGCGATGGCGCTCGAGCGGACTGCCCTCACCCTTTTGCGCGAGTACGACGCTGACAAGACTGACCTCGAGCCGGTCTTGGAGGCACTCGTCACCTACAGCGCGCTGTGGGACGGCGGCAAGTCCGACCGCAGCGAGCAGTACCGTGCGACGTTGGCGGCTCGGCCGTGGCGCGACTGTCGTTGCGATCTCTGTGTCGCCGTTGGGATTGAGATCGTCGTGTTTCGGGGCTCCGAGCGCAACAAACGGCGCGGCTTCCACAACCTGTACGTGTTCGAACAGCGTCTCCGCGCACAACGAGGAAGGACAAACGCGTGACCAAGACCCGGACCGAGGCGTCCGCTGACTCCGCCGTCACCCAGGAGTTGCGCCTGCCCGCCTTGGAGATCCAGCAGGGCCGCGGGCGCCTTCTGTACACCTTCGCCATGGACGGCAAGCTCGTACCCAAGATCGCTACGGTCTCCCGCATCCGCCGCGACGAGGACGCCCTTCTGCACGGCTACCAACGGCCCGAGGTCCTCGCCCATGTCGCGGCGATCCGCCGATACATAGAAACCGATGCCAGCCCCCTGCTCCCCAACGCCATCGTCATCGCGTTCGACGAACGGGTGCGCTTCGAGCCAGGCCAGACGGGATCCGACAGCCCCGGCTACGTGCGCAGCGGAACTTTGATCATCCCGATAACCGAAGGGCCTGATCACGACAGGCCCGGCTTCATTGTGGATGGCCAGCAGCGCAGCGCCGCCATCCGCGATGCCAGGGTCGATGCTTTCCCACTGAGCATCAGCGCCTTCATCACGAACGAGACCGCAGATCAGCGCTCACAGTTCATCCTCGTCAACTCCACCAAGGCGCTGCCGAAGGGGCTCATCCACGAACTCCTGCCCGGGGCCTCGGGCGCGCTGCCAACTCCGCTGCGGGTACGTCAACTGCCGGCAACCCTGCTCGAGGGGCTCAACTTCGACGCCCGGTCTCCACTCAACCGGATGATCCAGACCCCGACCAACCCGTCCGGCGTCATCAAGGACAACTCGGTCTTGAGGATGCTGGAGACCAGTTTGAGCGACGGCGCCCTCTACCGGTTCCGCAACGACGAGGCGCTGCCGACCACCGGCTATATGTTGACCGTCCTGTTCAATTTCTGGACCGCTGTCAGCCAGGTCTTCCCCGAAGCGTGGGGCAAGCCGCCCCGCAAGTCGCGCCTCATGCACGGCGTCGGAATCATCAGTATGGGCTACCTCATGGACGCCATTAGCCATGCGCGTGAGGAGGGCGACGGGATCGTCGAGGTTGAGGAGTTCGCCGCCCACCTCAAGTCGATCGCCGATGACTGCCGCTGGACGGACGGTGAGTGGGACTTCGGCAACGGCATCGTTCGCAGGTGGAACGACATCCAGAACACGCCTCGCGACATCAAGCGCGTCGCGGATTTCCTGCAGGTTAGGTACCGGAATAGGTAGTCAAGCATCGAGTGCGTGGGGCTACTGGGTGTCGCGCTGGGCTGAGGCGAATTCGGGTCGGCCCTACGTCGCAGTCGCAGCCGCCAGGCGTCGCCGGCAGCCGGACGGTGGTGGGGCAGCGGCGTCGTGGCCTCCTGAGGGCACAGGCGCCGCCGGGCCGGGTCCGAACCGCGCCTGCGTGGGAAGCGATGGGCGCCCTAGATGAGACCGTGAATCCAGCTCAGGAGTTGGGTTGGTCTTTTGGGCTTTTCGGCTGATCAAGGTGGGCACCGCTGCTGCTGCCACATCTCAGAGGTAGTCGATACCCTGCGTTGGTGCGTTTAGGTGCCGATCCGTCCGCAGGGCGGCGCGCAGGGACGGGGACCAGTCCGATCATGCTGCTGCCGACCGGTCAATTCGTTGAGCACCCACAGGTTCCAGGTATCGGACGTGTGGGAGAACGTCGCGGCGGCGACGTGCGAATTGATGCCTTCGAGTCCATTGCGAGGCCGGTCGCGCAGAGCTATTGGGTCCCGGCCGACGAGTGCCGTCTGGCGCAGCTGCTACCCCAGACGAGGGTCTACTGGCAGGACCCTGATACGGGACGGTGGCGGGCGGGCCGGATCATCGGCGGTGGCCCTGGCGTCTACTTCGTGCGCCTACCCAACAAGGACCTCGACTTTCAGGTTCCACAGCAGCATCTGCGGGTGCGCTGGGACAGGCCGATCGCCTCTCCGGTCGAGGTCCTCGCAGCGGGCGCCAACGAGTCGCCGTACTTTCGGGATGCCCGGCTTCCGATGCTCAGCAGCCTCGTGGCCCAACGGGCCGCCTGCGCCGACCTTCCCGCGCTGCTGTCGGCGGCGATCGAAATTTATCCGCATCAGGTGCAAGCTGCGCTGACCGTGCTCAGCGACCCTGTGCAGCGATACCTCTTGGCCGACGAGGTCGGCCTCGGGAAGACCATTGAGGCTGGACTGGTGATCCGGCAGCGCCTCCTCGATCAGCCGACCGCTCGGATCGTCGTCCTCGCGCCGGACATGCTGCGGCAGCAATGGAGCCGTGAACTGCAGGGAAAGTTTTTCACCGAGGACTTCCCGGCAGCAACGATAAAGATCACCCGCCATGAAACCCCAGACAAGTGGGAGGAATACCACGGCTTCGACCTGGTTGTGGTGGACGAGGCGCATCGCCTTACCGATGCGGCCGACCCAACGGAAGCCCGATATCGGGAACTGACCCAGCTGGCGCACTCCACGCCCCGGTTGCTGCTCCTGTCGGCTACACCGCCGATGTCGCGGCCGCAGGCGCACCTCGGCATGCTGCATTTGCTCGATCCCACTCTCTACCGCTGGGAGGACCTGCCGCAGTTCACCCAGCGATTCCAGGCACGGCGCGTGCTGGCCAACGCCGTCTTCGCGCTCGACGCGGACTTCGAGCCTCTGCTTCCGAGCGCCATCGCGGAGATCTCGGACCTCCTCCCCGGCGACATAACGTTCCGCGATCTTGCCGGTCGCGTTTCGGACCTGCTGACTGCCGATGGCGACCTGATCGACGAAGGCGAGCGCGAGACCCTCCGGTCACACGTCGATGCCTTGCGGGCCCACATCAGTGAGACGTACCGCATGCATCGCAGAATCATCCGCCATCGCCGGCACAACGTTCTTACGCCGGCAGGCGACGACTCCGTGGACGCACTGCCCTTCGAGGTCACTGGTCGGCAGCGACCTACCGTACTGAGCGCCGCCGCCAATGACGAACTGGTTAGCGAGTCGCTGGTGACGTGGCAGCAACACGTCTCGCACTGGCTGCTCGACCACAACGCCGACGACCGCACCGGAGCGTACGGCCTCGTCCTGGCGGTGCTGTCGTCGCGCAGTGACGGTCTCTCCGGGGATCTGCAGGACGCTCTCCGGTGGCGCATTCACCGTGACGACGCGGCTGCTCGGCGCGCTGGCCTGAGTGAGTACGAGCGTGAGGTGCTTGCTGCGGCAACTGTGTTGCCTGACGACGAGGACCTTCTGCGCAAACTCGACGACAACGATGCTGCAGAGCCCGACATGCGTGACTACCTTCAGGTGCTCGGACAGCACAAACGCGCTGTGATGTTCTGCGGCGCAGGCAGCCTGGCCGGCTTGATCGCCGACGTCCTGACACCGAATGCGCGAGTCCGGATCACCGAGCACACCCATCGTCGAGGTGCTGCGGCGAGCGCAATGGACGTGGATCGCTGGCGGGCCGAGGGCGGCCTCCTCATTGCAGACGACAGCGCCGAGGACGGCGTCAATCTGCAAGAGGCCGATGCCGTCATCCATCTACGGCTGCCGTGGTCACCCAACCAGTGTGAGCAACGGCTGGGACGAGTAGACCGGTTCGCCGGCGCGTTCGGTGCCGGACACCGGGCAGCCATGCAGTACGTCGCCTCTGGCGGTCACGCCGACAACTCCTTCGCCGCCGTTTGGACGACGCTGCTCACGAGTGCGGTACGCATCTTCGACGACTCTGTGTCGGCGCTGCAGTACGCCCTCAATAGTTTGACCACGACAATCTGGGAGACCGGCCTGCGGGATGGACCGGCGGCGATGCTGGAGATGGCCGATATGGTCGCCGACGTCCTCAGGAAAGAGCGTCGGGAGATCGACGGGATGGACACTGTCGAGGCCGTGCACGAGGGCTCGCTCGGCCTCACCGTCGCTGAGGCGATGACCACTACCGAGGTTCGCTGGGGCGCCCACGAAAAGGCGATGCGGCTCTACGCCGGCGCCGAAGCCGGTGGGCTGCGGTTTGCTGTCCATCCCGAGGGATCGATTCGGCACGTCATGCGCTTCGAACGCGCCCATGCAAACCCGTTGGTGTCCCCGCGGCTCCTCGCTATCTCCGGACGGTCCGTCCCACCGGCAGCCATGCAAGGCACCTTCAACAGGAACACCGCTCTGCGTACACCGAACACCCGGCTCTTCCGGCTGGGTAACCCTTTTGTCGACCTGCTCGCGAACGTTGTGGCGATCGACGATCGCGGCCAAGCGTGCGTGTTCTGGCGCCCGGGCGTCCGCGGGCGAGAACTCCGCTCCTACTTCGGCTTTGACTTCCTGGTCGAGCCCGACATCGAGCCGGCTCTAGAACTCGTCAGAGACGCGGCGGACGCTGTACACGCCCTCCGACGTCAGGCCAGCGTCATCCTTCCGCCCATCATGCGGCGGATCTGGCTTCCGTCGCAGGCAGACCAGGCCGTGCAGGATCCCGATCTCCTGCGGTGGCTGGAAGCCCCGTACGCGCAGGATCGCGGCGATCTCAACCTCAATGACGAGCGGATATCTGCTCTATGGCAATACTTCGGCGACATCGAAGGGCTGGCGACGGCCGCCCGCAGCGCCGAAGCAACCGCACGCGACGAGTTGACCCGTTCCGCGCAGCTCGTACGGCGCGCGGAGCAGGCGCAGCATGAAGCAGGCCGGGCGTGGGCAGTCCGTCGCGCCCAAGCCGAGGCGCGCCGGAACGCCGGCCGGTTGTTGTCCGATACTGATAGTTACCTCACCGATGTCCGCGTGGCGGCTGCTCTCATCGACGCGCTGAAGGAGCCA
This sequence comes from Micromonospora alfalfae, assembly GCF_022230925.1. GTDB lineage: Bacteria > Actinomycetota > Actinomycetes > Mycobacteriales > Micromonosporaceae > Micromonospora > Micromonospora alfalfae. Next base: position 204,475 of record NZ_JAKKFH010000063.1, read on the forward strand.
AAGGTCCGGCTAATGGCCGTGACCTGCGTGACCGGCGGCGAACTGGGGGTGCCACAAGATGGCAACTGATGGCTGGTCATCCGCCCAGGAGCTTTGGGCTAGCTGGCCCAAGGTTCCAGCCACGTTCCCTGCCTCGGGCACCTGTGCGCGACTGCGTGATGCGCTCGTTGGCCTGACCGCGGGTGGTGCAGGATGGCGTGATGTGGTCGGGCTGACCCGTCAGATCCTGCTCGAAAACGAGGTACGCCAGGGTGGCGACTGGCCCCTCATTGTGCCCAACAGCCCAGCCCTCCCGAACCGCCAACAGTGGGAGGACGTGGGCTGCGAGGCGTTGTCAGTGGCTGCGGGCTTCTCGGTGACGGCACGGATCTGGCATCCTCGCACCGACGCCCCTGTGTCGGAGGGCGCCGCCAAGCAGGAGGTTCTCGAGGTCTACGGCGGGTACGCCACCCCTAGGTCAGCCCATCCGGCGGATCCGTTTTGGAGCCGGGCACTCGGCACCGGCTTTCAGCATTACACCTCGCTGGGACAGCGGCAGGCGGCCCGCGCGATCGTGACGGCTCCGGCCGGCAGCACGACCATCTTGTGTCTGCCGACTGGCCAGGGAAAGACTGAGGTGGCATGGGCTGCTGTTCTGCCCGCGACACGGCAGCGCGGTGTCGCAGTCGTCGTGGTCCCCACGGTCGTACTGGCCCTGGACATGGAACGTCGTCTGCGTGCGCTACTCACATCGCTCGGGGAGCAGGGTAGTCCTAGCGGCCACTATGCCTACACCGGCGGAACTTCGGAAGACGTCAAACAGGCCATCCGCAAGGACATCCGTGGTGGTCGCCAACGCGTTGTCATCGCAGCTCCCGAAGCCATCCTGACCGGGCTCAGCCAGGCACTGGACGACGCGACAAGGCAGGGCTACCTCACTCACCTGATCATCGACGAGGCGCACCTGGTCGAGCAGTGGGGCAATGAATTCCGTCCAGAGTTTCAGGCGATGAGCGGGCAGCGTCGCTCCTGGCTCGCCATCGCACCGCCTGGCCGTGAGTTGATCACATTGGCCATGAGCGCCACGCTGACCGAACACCAGATCCAGACGCTGGTGGAGTTGTTCAGTTCACCGGGTCGCGTCGAGTTGGTTTGGGCGTCGCAAACACGCCGCGAACCGTCCTACTTCGTCGAACGCTTCAGAACCGAAGCCGACCGGTGCACCGCGGTTTTGCAAGCGGTCAGCACCCTGCCGCGCCCGCTCATCCTGTACACATCGCTGAAGAGGGATGCGCAGGAGTGGACTCACCGGCTCAAGGCTGCCGGGCTCCTTCGCGTCGCGGAGGTCACGGGCGACATGTCCGATGCCGAGCGCAGAGCCGCCGTGATGGGATGGCGCGGAGAGAGCGACGAAGGCAGAGCGGCGCCCACCGAACACGACATCGTCGTCGGGACGTCAGCCTTTGGCCTCGGGCTAGACATGTCCAATGTGCGCAGCGTTGTGCACGCCTGCCTGCCCGAAACCTTGGACCGGTACTACCAAGAAGTAGGACGCAGTGGGCGCGACGGCCGCCCCGCAGCCGTCTACCTGACTATCGCACCCGGCGACGACGAGACGGCGAAGCGGCTCAACGCCTCCATCGTCATCAGCCCCGAGAAAGGCTGGGACCGGTGGCGCACCATGTCTCGAGCCGCTTCTGATCTCGGGGACGGCCGCCACGAGACAAGTCTTGATGCGGTTCCGCCGCACGTCCTCGCCGAGTCACGGCACAACCGCCAGTGGAACGTCCGCACCTTGAACCTGATGTCACGCGCCGGCCTCATCACACTTGAAGAATCACAAGCCCCTGAACGGCTACCGGACGAGCCCGATGGCCTGTGGCAGGCCAGGCTGGACCAGTACTTCAGCGGCCTCGATGCCCGGGTGGTCTTTCGGCTGCAAGATGGTCAGACAAATGACCGATCACATTGGGGGCGAGCATTCGGCACACAACGGGCACTTGTCGCGCAGCAGCAAACCGCTGCGCTAGACCGCCTGCAGGCATTGATAAAGGGTGACCGATGCGTCGGCGATGTCCTCGGCGACTACTACCGCTCACCATGGCGAGGCGGGCTGTTGGGCACCGCCGTGAGCTGTCGAGGATGCCCTCACTGCCGGCGATGGCCCGACATGCGAGGCGACGGTCCTCTTTACCGCGACGGCGGCGAACCCCATCCCGCAATTCCTCACTGGGAGGGAGGCCGTGATCCCCTCGCACTGATCCGCGGTGACCATCCGTGGTTGAGCATTTGGTGGCGGACGCCAACTGCACGCGATGATCTTCTGCCCGAACTGCTGTCGCAGCTCGCGCGGCGCGGTCTGGGGGTGCTTGCTGGCCCCGGAATTACCGCACGTCTCGCGAACCGCATACAGCGCGAAGCGTGGCCCCACCCGGTCATCGTGGACCACGACGGCAACCTCACCGAATCCTTCTCCGGGCCGCTAGTCTGGGTCGCCGACGACCTGCCCGCCCTGCCGACCGCCGTACGTCTGCGCCTGCAGGACGACGTTCCGACCTACCTCGTGCACTCCCAGGAACTGCCCGATCCCGAACGGCCGACCATTAGTCTGCGGCAGATGTGCGACGCTTCACTCTCGCTCGAGACCGCCCTTGGAGCGCTGTGACATGACGCTGTTGAATGAGCCTGCGTCCTTTCCTACTGCCATGTGGGTGGTTGCCAGGCACCTAGCGTCCGCGCCTGGCCGGCGCCAAACCCACGACGCTGTACGGGCCGCGCTGAGGCCAGGCAGCCTGCTGCCACCTGACAAGGCCGACGCCGACAAGACCTTCGACAACGCGGTCAAAACGCTTCAGGACCTGAATCTGATCGCCCTAGAAGACGATCGCCTCACTTTGCGCGACGACGGCCGACTGAAGTCCCCAGATGATTACCCCGGGTACGCCGATCTGCTGCGCACACGTGTCCTTGAGTCTCACCGCAATGAAGGAATCGCCCACGAAGGCGACCAGGGGCCCAAGGACCTGGTCAGAGCGTTGGCATGTTTCCTCACTCTCGACGCGTTCACGCCAGTCGACGAGGACGCCATGGCTGACCTGCTGCGCAGGACTCTGCCAGAACACATCAGCGACCCCAACTTCAACGACGTCCGCCGGAACCGATTCGGTTACTGGGCCAAAGCCCTCGGTTTCGCGACCGGCCCGCTCCTGCAAACGCCCACCAAGCTGACGCTCCAACCCGATTGCGCGGTCGCTGTCCAGCGTGCGGCTCGGATGCTTTGGCCAGCGGGCGCGCGGCTCGCAGCACGAGACGCGATCGCGGCTCTCCTTGAGGTTCTGCCTGTCCTACCTGGCGGCCGCTACAGCCTCGCGCTCGACCTCAAGGAAACCTCGATAGACGTGTCCTCCGCCTTATCATTCGCACTCTTCTGCGGCGAGGAGCGAGGCTGGCTCAAGTTCGACCGCCGCTCCGACGCCGACGATGAGGTGTTGCTCGTCGATCCCGACCGGGCTAACGGGACGCACCGGATCACCCACCTTGACATCCTGGAGCCACTCGATGGCTGAGTTCCGCCAGTTCCTCTGTTGGTCACCGATCGAGGCCGCGACGACCATCAGCACGGAGGCCGTCAGCCCGTCACCGTCCGTCTTCTTCGCCACCCATGCGCCACTGCGCATCAGGCGCCGACACCCCGAGGCCAAAACCGACGACCCCGGCACGGCAGTCACCGAGGAGGACGTACGGCGAGACTTCCTGGGGCGGGACACCCCGAACGGGGTCCTGTTGATGCCCGTGACCGGCGAGTCCGGAACCGGAAAATCGCATCTGGTCCGCTGGGTGCACGAGTTAACGCCGTCGACCGACAAGCGGGTGGTGATCTACCTGCCGAAGACCAGCACGAGCCTGCGGGCCGTCGTCCGGACGCTGCTCGATCAACCCGGAGTCGACAGCCCTGAATTGGCGCAACTACGCGCTGACGTCGACCGCATGAGCTCGGAACTGGACGTCGAAAGTCTGGAACGCCGCCTCATCAACGAGCTGTCCGAGGCCGTTGCGGTCGCTGACGCCAGACCAGGCCAAGGACGCGTCCTCGCCGGGCCAGGCAATCTCGCTCTTCTCCTGCTTGACCCCCATGTCCGCGACCATCTGCTGCAGAAGGGCAAGCTGATCCCGCGGCTTGCCGCCAGCCTCCTCTCCGACCGACGGGATGGCGAAGACGATCGACCGACCGCCTTCTCGATCACCGACCTGCCACTAGACATCGCCGATGTCAACAAGGCATCCGACAAAGCAAGACGCCTGCTGAGTCTCATCACGAACAGGCCGGAACTGCAAACCGCCGCGATCGACATCCTCACCGAGCAGTTACCGGTCGCCATCACCGCCGCCTGGAACATGGGCGGTGGCCGCCTACAGCAAGCGATGTTGGAGATTCGCCGCCAGTACGCAGCCCAGGGCAAAGAAATCGTCCTACTGATCGAGGACTTCGTCGTCCTCCAGGGTGTTCAGCGTGACCTGCTCGACGCCCTGATCGAGGCGGGGGTGCGCAGTGGCAAGGCCGAACTGGCTCCTGTCCGAACGCTAATGGCCGTGACTACCGGCTATTTCGCGCGGCTGGCCGAGACGGTGCTCACCCGCGCGAAGGCGGCTACGCCGTACCTCTACGACCTGGATGCTGGGTTCGACACCGGCGAGCAGGGCCGATCTGACATCACGGCTTTCGCCGGCCGGTACCTCAACGCCGCGCGCGTCGGCCGAGAGGCCTTAGACAATGCCAATATCGCGAACGGGGCAGACGTGCCCAACCGATGCGTCACGTGCGAGTTCCAAGAGACATGCCATTCCACCTTCGGTGCGTCGGTCGACGGGCATGGGCTCTACCCGTTTAACTGGCCAACCCTGCGACGGGCCATCCGAGCACGACCGGCACACAATAATCCCAACTCGTTCAACCCGCGGGCGGTGATCGGCGAGGTCATCCGGCCCGTCCTGGTCGATCACGCTCATGCCCTCCGTGATGGATCCTTCCCGGATCAACGCTTCAGCGAGGACTACCGCACTCCTGCTGGTGAGGATTACATGCTCGGCGCAGTGCAACGGGAGATCGAGGAACGCGACCACGCCGACGCTAGCCGCCGAAAAGCCTTCCTTGAGTTCTGGGGAGACGCCCCAGACCAAATAACCAACCTTGATCCGGCGATGCACGCCGCATTCGGCATTGGCCTTCTCGATCTAAACGATCTCGCCAGCGGACCCGGCCAGACAACGACACGCGCAACGGAAGACACCACCTCCGGGAGGAGGAAGCCGGCCAGCGCCAACGCGCAAGAACTTCCTCGCGCCCTGGCCATGATGATCGATCATGTCGAAGAATGGCAGGGACGACACAGTCAACTGCCGCAAACTACCGCTGCTCACCTTCGAGGGACGATCAGACAGGCCGTGATCAACAGATGCATGTGGATCGATCCGGTTGTGGCGGACCCGCAGTCTGCTGAACTCGACAGGGCATGGCCATCGAACTCCACCGTCGTGTCGATCGAAGGTGCGGCGAGCGAGCGGTTGCCGGGAACGGCAGACGCCCCGATTCGGTTCAAGCGTAATCCGAGCAACGCCACGTTCTTCCGACAGATACTCCTGGCGAGCGTGGGTGTGGCAGGTAACGCGGCAGCGATACGACGCCTCCACGAGATCGCGGAGCATCACCAACCCGACCTCCAGCGTGCCGTACAACGCCACCGTGGCTTCTCAAACCGGGAACTCATCCTCGGGTTCCGTGCCTCACTGCTGGGCGCCGCGCTTGCCGGCCACGCCTGGCCGGGCATGAAGGACACAGAATTGCTGAACGCGGCGCTTGCCGACGGGAGCGGGTGGGAACGAGCGGATGGACTGAGCCGCACACCGCAATGGAATCGGCTCTGGGAGGCTCACCGCAGCGGCCGTGGCGAACTGGTCGCCAGGCTACGAGACAGTGTGGGCTTCACGCGAGGGGTGCGAGGCAACGTCCGCATCGTCGACGGCACACGGGCCTTGCCCTTGGTTGGTGAGGCATCCCAAGAGTGGGCCTGGGAGCGCCCCGACAAGCTTCCCTCGTGGGCCACCAAGGCAGTGTCCGGACTCAATCAGTTTGCTGTCGTGGCCGATGCGCAGTTTGCCGACCTGAAGCACACCCTCGAGAAGGTTCGTGCTCTGCTACCCGCAGGAGCCAGCGGCGCCGAGACGGTGCTGGCGGTTGACCAGGCTCTTCGTGCCGCGGTCGACGAGGGCCTTGGCCCGGTGGACCTGCCAACATTCCGATCCTTGCTGGCTGACGTTCGGCAACGCGACTGGAAATCCATCGATCGGCTGGAGCGTGACATAGCGCGCGTCGCGGCTGCCGAGGACGACGACAGCCGGTTCCGCGCGGTCCTGGCGACATGCGCAGCAGACCGAGGGGCGGACCTGGCCGCGATTGAACGCTTCCTCGTCGCTGGTAACGCTTGGTTGACCGAGCGACTGGACCAGGCCAGGTTGAAAACTGGCGGTTCTGGCGAGTCGGCGGCACTACGGGTTCAAGAAGTTTTGCGGCAGTGGGCAGAGGTGGGGCCATGACAGCGATGTCTGTTTTAGACAAGGCGAGGGCGCTCACGGCTGAGGCGAACCGGCTACGCGAAGGGTCTGTCGCGGAAGACAACGCCAAGCGGGTCTTCACGCAGGCCAATGGCCTCGGCAGCGCGCTTGAGCAACTGCGCCGGTTGCTTGAAGCGGGTCGCGCTCTGCAGGAACAAGGCGCCGATGTACCGGTGGGTCAGGTCGATGAGGGACGCGAGAGATTCGCGCAACTTGCCGCGGACGGACTGCCATCAGTTCGCGCCATCACCGCGGCCCGCCAGAAGGTAGAGGGCGTCCTTGAGCGGGTGCAGGCCACGCTGACAGGGGCGTGGCTGAGGTGGACCAGCGAGCGGTTGGCCGAACTCCCGATTCAACGTTTGGCAGTGTTGCCCGCTGCCGCCCAGCGCGACCAGCAGACATCGTTCAGCGAACTGAAGAGACTCGGCAAGATCGAAGTGCCTCACGTACGGGAGATCTCCTCCTTCGTGACGACACATGCCAGCCTGAAGGAGTCGCTGAGCTGCCTGCGGGAACCCGAGCCGGAGCTTGAGGCGTTACTGTTTCGCCTTGGCCGGCGGGTGTCACTCGATCGAGTCTCAGACGCAGAGATCAAAATGCTACGGGAGTACGGTCTGGCCGACCAGATTGAACTCCATAGGAGGGGTTTGTGACTCAGGGGCTCGACGGACGCACCCTGTCTGGCGTCCTCGATCATCTGGAGGATCTCGAACTGCCCCTCCTGGTTTGGGGCGTGACCACGGGCACCCTCTCGCACGAGGAGGTGCTCGAGACGATCAACGAGCAACTCCTGCAGTCCCCGACCTCGGCAAACGTGGACCCCGACGACGTCCTCACGGCCCTCCTCGATGGCGCACTGCTGATGCGCATCCCGGCGACGTCACCGCCCCGCTACCGCACACGCATGGGCGAGACCGTGCGTCTCACCACCCGACTGCGACAGCTATTCGGCCCCCGCGACCTCACGTCGCCCCCAGCGCGTTGGTGGGAGCAAGGTAAAACGCTCGTCGCCGATTACCGCCTCCACACGGCACCGCGTCGCTACCCTGAGCGCAACGTCCTCATCGAGGACGCCCTGCAGGAACTCGCCCTCGCCGAGGCATGGACGGCCGGGCATGAGTCAACCGCCCGAGCGCTGCTCAGACATCCAACTGTGGCGAGATTCCAGGTGGACGCGACGCGAGCGATCACCGCGGCGCTGAATGCGCGCCAGAGCGCGGGCGTCATCGTCGGTGCCGGCACCGGCAGCGGAAAGACGCTGGGTTTCTACCTCCCCGCATTCGCCGCCATGGTCGCGTACATGCGGACGGGCGGAACCGGTGTGCATACGCTGGCTCTTTACCCTCGGATCGAACTGCTGCGTGACCAGTTGCGGGAGGCGGTCGCCACCTCATTGCGGGTGAATGGGGAGGCCGGCGCCGGGACGAGCCGCCGGCTCAGGATCGGAGTGTTGTACGGCGACACGCCGCACAACGCCCAGCGTCTACGCGCACAGACATCTCACCTGAGCCGTGCGTGGCGCAGTCGCGGCGCCGATGTCGTGTGTCCCTACCTGTCGTGTCCCCAGTGCCGCCAGGAACTGATCTGGTCTCGCCAAGATCAGAACGAGAACCGGGATCGCCTGCACTGCACTCAGGCCACCTGTGGGCTTGTCATCGACGATGTCGTTTTGACCCGTGACTCGCTACGCGACAATCCACCGGACCTTCTATTCACCACGACGGAGATGCTCAACCGCAACGCCACCGACCCTGGGCTCGGTCAACTCCTCGGCTGGCGCGGCCCATGCCGGCCGTCGCTGGTGCTCCTGGATGAGGCTCATACCTACACCGGCATGCACGGCGCCCAGGTGGGCCTCGTACTCCGGCGATGGCGCCACGCCGTGCGAAACCCGGTGACCTTCGTCGGCCTGAGCGCCACCTTGCGCGACGCCGCTGCATTCTTCGCACAGCTCACAGGTCTGTCGGACGCGTCGGTGGAGTACGTCACGCCGCAGCCGCAAGACCTGGAGAACAAAGGCCGGGAGTACGCCATTGCTCTACGCGCCGACCCGGTCTCCGGCGCGAGCCAGTTGTCGACGTCCATTCAGACCGCCATGCTGTACGGCCGAATCCTCGACCTTCCCGGCCGGGAGATGCTTCACGGCTCGCGTGGTTTCCTATTCACTGATGATCTAGACGTCACGAACCGCTTCTACGACGACCTGTGCGACGCCGAAGGAGGAGGCACTAGACGCGGACCTCGACGAGCCGGGCGAGTCTTGGCCGGGCTCCGGTCACCGGAAGCGCCGTTCCGGGCTGAACGTTTCATCGACGGCCAGTCGTGGGATCTGGTACGTCAGATTGGGCGTGACTTAGACCCTCGCGCTCTGATGGGACAGTTAGCCGTAGGACGTACGTCATCGCAGGACGTCGGTGTGGACGATGATGCCGATCTCATCGTTGCAACGGCGTCGCTGGAGGTGGGCTACGACGACGACCGCGTGGGTCTCGTCCTTCAGCACAAGGCGCCACACGACGCGGCTGCCTTCATTCAACGCCGCGGTCGCGCCGGACGTCGCCGAGGAACCCGCCCCTGGACCGTCATCACCCTGTCGGACTACGGCCGCGACAGGCTGGCATACCAGGCCTACGACTCCCTGTTCTCGCCCGAGTTGACCGCGCGCCGCCTCCCGGTCCGCAACCGCTTCGTACTCAAAATCCAAGGCGCGCAGGCTCTGCTGGACTGGCTATCCACGACGCTACGGGACAACCGGATCGACCCACGCCGGCTGCTGTCCGCGCCACGCCCGACTGCCCGCCCGCCGTCTCCAGCACATGGGCAGGCACTCGCCGATTTGCTGGAAAAACTCATCATCGACCCAACATTGCAGGACAGCCTGATCGTCCACCTGCGTCGCGCCCTGGACATCAGCGCCGACGAGGCTCAGGCATTGCTCTGGGAACAGCCGCGTGCCCTCCTGCTCGGCGTGGTGCCCACCGCCCTGCGCCGGCTGCGGTCCGGGTGGCGACCCGTCGACCCGGACCCAGGCGCGCATCCCGGAAGCCTGCTACCCGAGTTCCTCACCACGGCCTTGTACGAGCCGCTGAACGTGCCGGAGGTCAACTTCCGGCTGCCATTCGCAGAGGATTGGGAAGCCCTTCCCATCGAGCGGGCGCTCCGCGAGGCAGTGCCCGGACGCGTCAGCCGCCGCTATGGCTACCGCCGCAGCAATCACCGCACGTGGCTGCCGCTGCCAGATGTCCAGGCCAACGGCGCTCTAGAGATCGACAGTTTCGTCGAGACCTATACGCCACAGGGCACCTGGTCACCGACGGGACACCAGCCGGTTCAGGTCTTCCGGCCCCACGTCGTCGCTCTGCAGCAGCCACCGGACGAGGTCGCCGATCGATCGCAAGGCGTTCCGGTGTGGGCGTCTGAGATCCTTGAACCCAGCAGTGGCCTCTACATGGCGGACATCCCCAAGCCGTCCAACTGGACCGACCGCATCACCGCTGTTGGTTTCGCCACGAGCGCCGCCGGCAACCCGGCTGAGGTTCGCCGGATGACGCTCGGGGCCGAATGCGACACGACCTATGACCGCGGCACCGCAGGCACCGTCACCAGCAGCGTCCGCTACAGCTTGGACGGCCGGCCGGCTGCGCTTGGCTTCCGCCTAAACGTCGACGCAGTCCGGTTCGACCTCGCACCGCTTAACCTCACTCGGCCGACCGTCGCCGAACACTTGAAATCGCCAGAGTGGCGATCGCTGGCGTTCGCCACCGCCGTCGCGGAGGACCCGGCGCTCGACGGTGTAGCCAATCCATTCCAGCGGAACTGGCTGACCACCGTGTATACGGCAGCATATGCCCTGGCCGCCACCCAGCCCAACAACGCGACCTCCGGCGAACGCCTTCACGTCCAATTGAGTCGTGGCGCCTGGCGCAACGACGTCCAACAGATCCTGCGGGCCCTCTACCGCGACGCCGGATCCGTCGCGACCGCCGCACCTGAGCGGCTCGTCGCCGGTCTGACTGAACTCAGCAACGACGCGCGGCTCACCGACTGCCTCGACCGCCACGCACGGCTGCTCTGGACCGATCAAGTCGTAAGCCTCACGGAAGACCTCGCCCAACGGACGTACCGCGAGACCGTGGCAGCCGCGATTCTGGCCGCTGCCCAACGCGCGTGCCCCGACGCTCAAGACCGCGACCTGATCGTCGACGTCGTTTCGCCGCCTGGGACCGGAGGCCCCGCCGCGGTCTGGCTGAGCGAAACATCGCTGGGCGGTATCGGAATCATCGAGCAACTGACGCACTACTATGCCGAGAATCCGCGCCGCTTTTGGAACCTCGTCGACAGCGCTTTAGGCCCCAGCGACCACGACTACATTCACAGTACGATCGTGCAACTGCTCGACCATGTCGTGTCCCAGCCATCAGGGCCCGCCGCACAGGCAATGTCCACGCTCCGTGATCCGCGCTCGGCCCATGCCGCTGAGACCGCGCTGCAACAACTTCGATCAGCATGGGCAAAACTCACCGGCCACCCACGCCATCAAGCCGTGGCAGCGCTCTCCACCCGCCTGCTAAGACCAGGAACCACCAACGCCACCGACGCCGCAGCGCTCGGACTCGTCCACGCCTGGGACGCCCTCCAGCAACGCCTCGGCTTCGAGGTCGAGGCAGCAGTGTTCGCATATCTCATCGGCAGCGGACAAGTCGCCGTGCCGAATGCAGGCAACACCAGCCTTACGCCGGACCAGGTGTTCAGCTTGCTGTGGCCCCGGGGCAACAAGGCCCGAGTCCAACACCTGCAGCACTACCAGCCATACGCCCCCACGCCGATCCTCGATCGGCTCTTGGCGCAGGCAGCACACGACGAACGGCTGCCTGTGGTCAACGTCGACGACGTCGACTGGCTCGACAACTACCGAACGGCAGTACGCGACCGCGGCGCCGTCGTGCTCGTCGCCCCGGCACAGCGGATGCGAGCCTTCAGCACAGCCCTCAGGACCGTGCCGGCGGTCGCCGTCGATCGCGACGTGCTGCGGGTCTACGGCGACGTTCGCACCAGCACACGTGACGGCGACAATCTACGCGCGACGATCGAAGTTCGTGAGGCTACACAGTGACGTTGGAACGAGTGGTCCGGACCGGCCGGGCGACCGGCCTTCGCATCGACACAGTGCTGGCAACCGTGCTCACCGCTGAACTGGTGGCGCCGAGCAGCCAACTCTGGCTCGTGTCTCCCTGGATCAGCGACGTACCGGCCATCGACAACACCAGCGGCAGCTTCGACAGCGTGTTCGTCGACCCCTCGAACCGGATGTACACCCTTTCCGAAGTCCTATCCCTACTTACCTACAACCAGGCCCGGGTGACAGTCGTCTCGCGTCCCGACCGGCACAACTCGACGTTCTTGGACCGCCTTCGCCGCAGCGCCGACGGCGAGAACCTGCAGATCAAGCAACACGAAGACGTACATGAGAAGACTTTCTGCGGAGACGATTGGCTCCTCACGGGGTCCATGAACCTCACCCTGCGCGGCATGCAGATCAACGACGAAGCCGTCACGTACAAGGTGAGCAGTGAAGCTGCCGCTACCGCCCGCCTCGACTTCCGGCACCGTTTTGGAGGACTCGAATGACCGGGCGCCGCACCGAGAGTAGCTACGCCATTCGGGCGGACCGGCTCATCGAAGCGTTCTTCGGTCCAGCAAATCCTGTGTGGCCGGACCGCGATCCGGGCTCACCTGTCGGACGCCGCCTCGTTCCTTACCTCCAAGTCCTTCATGAGGCATCTGACGTCCCCATCATCCTGCCGCGCCAAGACCCCGAGACCCGGCAATGGGTGGCATACGTCATCCCCCACGATGAACGACATGCGGCGACGGTTGGTGAACTACTCCAGGCGTTCATCGGCACCAGCTTCGCCAGATTTCACGGCCTGCCCGCACGCCTCAACCCGAATGATCCGATAGATCGGGCTGTCCTTGAGTTCGCCGGCCACAGTTCAATCTTCGTCATCGCGAGCCCACGCTCGAAAGAGAAAGACATGTGGGACGCCGTACGGCTACTCCAGCAAGCCATACGAGCACGCCCACGACGGTCCTGGCATACGCCGACTCCCGTCGGCCGGCTGCTCAGCCAGTTTGACGTTGCCATGGCCGCAGGCGACAACTCCGCCTCAGCATCGATCCTCGATCAACTCTCGGCCACCGGCGGGCTCAGCGCCACAAACGTCGCTCACCTGCGCATCAAGCGCTTATCCCGCCTCGGCCGGAACAGCGAACTGCTCCGGCTCGCAGAACTGCCCGATGTCGCCATCACGCACCCACCCATCCCTGTGCGCGACGCCATCCTCGCAGCGATCTTTGCCACCGCACTGGCGGAACCCCTAGCAAACGGCGACCTCGACCTTGCGCGGACCCGCCTCATCGAGGCCGGAACTCTGGTTCCCGCCCTCATGAACGGCGAACTTTCCGAACTGAGCCCTGAAGCGCTCACTGTCCTCGCGCTAGCTGCAATCGTCGTAAACAGCACACCCATCTTAGACCTCATACGCGACCAACCCGATGTCCTCGAAGCGGTCGAACGGTTGGCACCTGAACTGGCCGCGAAATACCGCAACACCCGCCCCGAACCGCATGGGGGAGGCAATGTCCCAGAACCGACCGAACGCAGATCCAGCCCGCCGGCAGCAGCGCCAGCGTCATGGCTTCAGTTGGTACAAGCCGTCGCAGTCCGGTCACCCGTCACCGAGGTCCTTGCCGGCGAGCAATGGCGCCAATGGTCACAAGCAGCCGAGCACGACGACCAGATCGCTGCCGTCCTCGGTCAACTCGACGATGCAGCGGCGGACCGAATTTGGTCGCTTGTTGGCCCATTCGTCGATTCGGACCGCTACCTGACCCCAGCGGCGAAATCAGCACGTGAGTTCCTCGTTAACGCGCTCACCCATGACCGCTTCAGCCCTGGTGACCTGGCCGGCGTCGTCGCTCTCACAGAAATCGTCCTTCGGTCCGCACCGGACGCCCCCGCATACGCACACCTCCTGGACGACCTGACGGCTGAAGCACCGCGATGGGCCGGCCCCGATCGTGCCCCAGTCGTCCTCGACCTCGTCGACCTCGTCGCACGGTCGGCGTGTCCAGACTCCGACGCCCGGCTTCGACTGGGTTACCGCCTACTTCGACCGCTGAGCGATCACAGCACCCGCCTCGACCCCGATCAGGCTACTTTTGCCGCTCAACTGAGTGCCGAAATCGCCGTTGAACTCCCGTGGCCTAAGCCCGAACCGAAATCATCAGCAGAGGCATGGTCGTTAGTGGTAGCTCAGGATCTGCTCCTGTACTCACTGGACGAAAAGGTCCTCGGCCGGGTAGCCGCGACCTTCAATGCCGTCGCACCCCAGGTCAACGTCATCACAAGCCATGATTACGTCGGCAGCACGCAACTAAGACAGTGGGCTCGGCGTGCCGACGTCGTGGTCATGGCCACACGCTGCGCGACTCACGCCGCGACCGGCTTCATCCGTGCGAACTGTCGGCCGGGAACACCTGTCCGTGAAGCTGATGGAAGTGGCTCGGCCTCCCTCCTGCGCGCCGCGACAGCAGCGCTGATGCGTCGGCAGCCGATTTGAGCGGTGCCCCCAACTCGCGATCGCTGGAGGACGCCCAACGACGCCCGAGTGCTGCTGTTGCATCCCGGCGGTGCAGGTGTTTCGTCCTCCAGGTCCACTTCTCCAGGTAAGAGCCGCGTTCCGCGGACGCGCCGAGGGGCAACTCGTCGCCGGACTCCGTCGTCAACCCACCCCGCCACACCACGTGAGGAGTACGACCAGTTCCGCGTCATCCCGTGCGGCCCCCTCACATGAAGAATAGGATAGGAAGCCGCAGGTCATTGCCTGCGTGCACAGATAGGGCACCGCCTTAGGGAAACCGGTACCCCATTTCCTGAGCTCAACCCGCGCCGTGTGCCTGTCACAGGTGGCGGGCACGTTCCGTATGGCAAGCGAGCAACCCGCGAGCATCACGGATCCATAGTGGATTAAGAGCGCGGCATTCGCGCAGGTCGTTGCATGATCATCTCAGTGCTGGCGGACATTGCTCTGGATTAAAAGTCCACAGCTCTGCCATTGAGCTAGCGGCCCGCGCGCTCAGGTTACCCGACGGTGAGCGTCGACGGCTCTCGGCTTCCGGCCGGCCGTCGATGGCTGCGGCCGGCCGGTGTCCGCCGCAGTTGATCATCACCTGTCGGGGGCGACGCGGAGGGTCCGAGGCGCTGGGTCGGTGAGCTGGGGTGAATCGAGCGACCTCGCGCGGCGGCGCATGGGTGTGGGTCGGTGGGGAACCAGGACCGGCATGGGACCAAGCAGCGGGCCGGCCGTGGCGGCCTCCGGGGAGGAGATCGGGCGCGATGGCGTACGCCAGCCGGGTGGGGAGGTGCACGCCTGGCTGCCCGGCCAGAACCAGACGGTCTGTGGCTTGGCGCTGATCGGACCCGCCTGCGTCGCTTCCCGCATGTGCGCTTCGACTACTCGGGTACCGATGTGCTCACCGCGGCGGACGTGGTGGGCTGGATCTGCCCACGCTGCCTGGCCGCCACCGCCGGTAGTCGGGGCAAGGAGAAGCACGGCTGGGTACGGGAGTCTCCTCGCCCTTGATCGACTCGGGATTCAGGAAGTCGGGCTGTCCCGCGCGCGCGGATGCCGCGACTTTCGGGAAGCCGAGTGGATCACGCCGCGCGGGCCGCGAGCCGTGGGTGGTTGAGCTGCTGCTGGGCGGGTACGGGGTCGGGCATGCGGATCGTGGTGGTGGGGGCGAGCGGCAACGTCGGTACGGCGCTGCTGCGGCGGCTGCGCCGGGAGCGGGGCGTGGAGCTGGCCGGGGTCGTGCGACGGTTGCCCGGCCCGGATGCCGGCGAACCGTACGACCAGGTGGAGTGGCACTCCTGCGACATCGGCGCGCCGAGCGCGGTCGGGCAGCTCGCCGAGGTGTTCGCGGGTGCGGACGCGGTGGTGCACCTGGCCTGGCAGATCCAGCCCAGCCACGACCAGCGGGTCTTGCGCCGGACCAACGTCGAGGGCAGCCGTGCGGTGATCAACGCGGTGGTCCAGGCCGGTGTTCCGGCCCTGGTGTACGCCTCGTCGGTCGGCACCTACGCGCCCGGCCCGAAGGACCACCCGATCAGTGAGCGGTGGCCCGCCACCGGCGTGCCCGGATCGTCGTACAGCGAGCACAAGGCGGAGGTGGAAGCGCTGCTGGACGCTGTCGAACGGGATCAGCCGACGCTGAGGGTGGTACGGATGCGACCCGGGTTGATCTTCCAGCGGGCCGCAGGTGCGGAGATCACGCGGTATTTCCTCGGCCCGTTGGCGCCGGTGCGGCTGCTGCGCTTCGGCCGGATCCCGCTGGTGCCGACGAACCGCCGGTTGCGGATGCAGGCGGTGCACGCCGATGACGTGGCCGACGCGTACGCCCGGGCGGTGTTGGGTGATGCGCGCGGCGCCTTCAACGTCGCCGCGGACCCGGTGCTCACTCCGGAGCTGGTGGCCCGGCACTTCCATGGTTGGACGGTGCCGGTCGCCGCGCCGGTGCTGCGGGCGGCGGCGGCGCTGACCTGGCGGGCGCGGCTGCAACCTGTCGACGCGGGCTGGGTGGAGCTGGGTCTGAACACCCCGCTGATGTCCAGCGAGCGCGCGGAGACCGAGCTGGGCTGGCAGCCCAAGATCAGTGCGCTGACGGCGCTCAAGGAACTCTTCGCCGGAATGGCCGACGGCGACCACACGCCGAGCCCGCCGATGTCCGGCGCACGGGACCTGCCCGGCCGCCCCGCCGCCCTCCTCCACGCCCGCCCCCCAGGCCAGGGAAACCCCTACTGAGGTACGCGGCCTCAGCTCAGTTTGGAGTTGGTCAGCGTGGGGTTGCGGGCGCCCAGGAAGAAGATGCCGGGGTAGCCGCGGGTCTCGAACTTGGCGCTGGGGTTGCGGCGCAGAGTCGAGTTTTCGATCCTCATCGTGCCGGTGCGGTTGTTGCTCACGAAGAAGACCGCGCCGCCACCCTCGTTGGCAGTGTTGTTCTCGATGATCGTGCCGGCGATCCGTACGGTGAACTCGTTGCCGTCGCAGTAGATCGCGCCGCCGCTGCCGCCGCCGGGCGTACCGGACTTGGCCGGGTTGGCGCCGCTGCCGATCGCCTCGTTGTTCCTGAGCAGGCTGTTCAGCACCACCCACGACACGCCGATGCTGCTCAGCGCCCCTCCGTTGGAGCAGGAACCGCCGTCGAAGGTGCTGCCCACCACGTACACCGGCTTGTTCTCGTACTGGCTCAGCACCCGGACGGCCGCGCCACCCAGGTCGGGGCCGGTGCGTTCGCAGCGGTTGCGGACGAAGCGCGAGTTGACCACCTTCAGCCGCCCGCCGCGTACGAAGATCGCCCCACCGCCGCCGCCCTCGGCCTTCTCGCCCGTGGAGTTGCCGTCGGCGAAGGTGAGGTTCTGCACTGTGAGCTGCGGGTGATCCTGGTTCTGGCAGTGCGAGGTGGTGAAGCCCTGGGCCTCGTCGCAGGTGTTCATGTAGAGGATGCGGCGCTGCCCCTGGCCGCTCAGCGTGACGGTGCCGCCGCCGTCCAGCACGATCTTCGGCCCATTGGCGTTGCGGACCTTCGCGGTGGCGGCCATCTTGATCGTCACCGGGGCCGGTCCACAGTTGAACGTGATGACACCGCCGGCCGCGACGGCCTTCACTACCGCGGCGGAGGTGCAGCTCGCCGGGGTGCCGGAGCCGATGGTCCGGGTCGGCTTCGAGGTGTCCACCGCCCGCGCCTCGGCCGGCACTGTGGCAGTGCCGTTCGGGTTGCCGGCGGCGAGCACCTTGTTGGCGGGCTTCGGGCTGGCGCTGGCGCTGGCCCCCGGGCCGCCGAGGCCGTCCCGCGCCCCCGGCGCGTCGCCCTGACCGCCGGTGGGCAGGGCCGTCGGCGAGGCGGTCGAGCCGGCCTCGAAGGCGGGAGCCGGGTCGTTTGGCGCGCAGGCGGGCAGGGTCGCGGTGGCGACACCGAGGACGAGGAGAGCGGCAAGCGACGTCATGCGCACCCAGTGATGCTAGGAGCCGCGACGGCATCGCGACGAATCCGCCGGGCCGGTTTAATGCGCAGCTAAGCCGCGCCCGTCGCCGCTCGCCGCTCGCCGTCGCCGCTCGCCGTCGCCGCTCGCCGCCGCCGCCCGCCGCCGCCGCCCGCC
>NZ_JAKKFH010000007.1 GCF_022230925.1 Micromonospora alfalfae
GCGGCCCGGCTGCCGAGACCGTGTCCGGCGTTGGCCCGGCTGCCGAGACCGTGTCCGGCGTTGGCCCGGCTGCCGAGACCGTGTCCGGCGTTGGCCCGGCCACCGAGACCGTGTCCGCTGTTGGTCCGGCTGCCGAGGCCGTGCCCGGTGTTGGTCCGGCTGCCGAGGCCGTGCCTGGCGTTGGTCCGGCCTCCGAGACCGTGCCCGGCGTCGACGGGGCCGACCAGATCGCGCCCGGCTCGGCCGCACCGGGCAGGCCCGGCGAGGGCTCGGCCGCGTCGGGTGGCGAGCCGATCGCGGACCCGCCGGGCCGCGACGACCGGAGCGACCACGACGGGGGTACGGCCTGATGCCGCTCTGGGTGGAGTTGGTGCTCCGGATCGGCGGCGTGGTGGTCGCGTTCCTCACCCTGCCGTTGCTTGTCGGCCAGGCCGAGCACAAGGTGATGGCGCACATGCAGGGTCGGCTCGGCCCGATGTACGCGGGCGGCTTCCACGGTTGGGCGCAGCTCGTGGCCGACGGGGTCAAGTTCGTGCAGAAGGAGGACATCACTCCGCGCGAGGCGGACCGGGCGGTGTTCCGGTTGGCGCCCGCGGTGGCCCTGGTGCCCTACCTGCTGGTGTTGCTCGTCATTCCGCTCGGTCCGAACGACCTGGTCGGGCAACCGTTGGACATCGGGCTCTTCTTCGTGCTGGCCGTGGTCGGCGTCGGGGTGGTGGCGGTGCTGATGTCGGCGTGGGCGTCGGCCAACAAGTACAGCCTGCTGGGCGGGTTGCGCGGGGCGGCCCAGTTGCTCGGTTACGAGCTGCCGCTGGTGCTGGCCGCCGCGTCGGTGGCGATGGCGGCCGGCACGCTCAGCCTGTCGGGCATCGTCGAGGCGTGGCAGCCGTGGTGGCTGCTCTGGCAGGCACCCGCGATGATCATTTTCTTCGTCGCCGGGCTGGCCGAGATCCGTCGGCCACCGTTCGACATGCCGGTGGCCGACTCGGAGCTGGTCTTCGGCTACATGACCGAGTACACCGGTCTGCGGTTCGCGTTCTTCCTGCTCGCCGAGTACGTCGGCATCGTGGTGATCGCCGCGCTGACCACTGTGCTGTTCCTGGGTGGTTGGCAGGGCCCGTTCGCCGACGACCAGCTGGGCTGGCTCTGGACGCTGCTCAAGATCTTCGCGGTGTCCTTCGTGATCATCTGGCTCCGGGTCTCCTACCCCCGGCTGCGCGAGGACCAACTCCAACGCCTCTGCTGGCTGGTCCTCGTACCCGCATCCCTCGCTCAACTGGTCCTAACCGCAGCCGTCCGCATAGCCCTGTAACCCAACCCCGCCCCGCAGCCCGGCCCCGCCGCGCCCCCGCCGCGCCCCGCCCGGCCCCGCCGCGCCCCCGCCCCGCCGTGCCCCGCCGCGTCGATCAAGGAGTTGTGGTGGGTGACAAATCACCCGGACACCCGTAATTCAGGCACCACAACTCCTTGATCGACGGGGTAGGGAGGTCGCCGACCCGCGATCTTGCACTTACTGTGCCGACAAAAGGGGCGTAGTGCTCGAATCGGCAACCAAAACTGCAAGATCGGCGGGGCGGACGGGTGAGAGCGCGGGCGGGCGGGGCGCGGTTGGGCGTGCGTCGGCGGGCGGGCGCGAGTCGGCGGAGCGGACGGGTGAAAGCACGGGCGCGGGGCGGGCGGGGGGTTGTTCGTTTAGGGCAGCGGGGTGTGTTCGGGGTTGACTGGTTCAACCGGGGGTGGGGGCGGGGTGCCGTCGCCGAAGGGGCGGCCACCCAGCGCTTCCCGACCGTGTGGGGTGAGCCAGTTGGACAGGTCGGGGCCGAGCGGAACGATCCCGGTCGGGTTGATGTCGCGGTGCACCTCGTAGTAGTGCCGCTTGATGTGGTCGAAGTCGATGGTGTCGCCGAACCCGGAGGTCTGGAACAGGTCCCGGGCGTACGCCCACAGCACCGGCATCTCGCTCAGCTTCTGCCTGTTGCACTTGAAGTGGCCGTGGTAGACGGGATCGAAGCGGACCAGGGTGGTGAACAGTCGCACGTCGGCCTCGGTGATGGTGTCGCCGACCAGGTAGCGCTGGTCGGTCAACCGCTCGGTGAGCCAGTCCAGCCGGTCGAAGAGCTGGTGGTACGCCTTGTCGTACGCCTCCTGGTTGCCGGCGAACCCGCACCGGTAGACGCCGTTGTTGACGTCCCGGAACACGACGGCGTTGACCTCGTCGATCTGTTCCCGCAGGTGCTCGGGGTAGAGCTGCGGGGCGCCCTCGCGGTGGTACGCCCTCCACTGCGTGGACAGGTCAAGGCTCATCTGCGCGTAGTCGTTGGTCACCACCTGCCCGGTCGGCACGTCCACGATCGCCGGCACTGTGATGCCGCGCTCGTAGCCGGGGAAGCGCTTGAAGTACGCCTCCTGGATGCGCTCGATGCCGAGCACCGGGTCCCGGCCGTCCGGGTCGAGGTCGAAGGTCCAGCTCCGGGCGTCGTGGGTCGGGCCGGCCACCGCCATCGAGATGGCGTCCTCCAGGCCGAGCAACCGCCGCACGATGATCAGTCGGTTGGCCCACGGGCAGGCCCGGCTGACCGCCAACCGGTACCGGCCCGGCTCGACCGGGTATCCGTCGCGCCCGTCCTCGGTGATCCGGGTGGCGATGTACCGCTGGTCGCGGGTGAACTCGCCGCCCGGCTCGACGTACTTGCCGCCTTTTTCCTCGCCCACGTCGCCCTCCCGGTCTGGTCAGTGTCTCTACCCAATCCTCGCGGATCTACGGCGCACCGTGGTCCCGGTTACCCTGCCGGCATGACGGACGTGGAGGCGGCGGCCCGGCGGTTCATCGCCGATGTGTGGAATGCCCGCCAGGAGGAGTCGGCGTACGAGCTGGTCGCCGAGGAGTGCCCGGGGCTGGGCGGCACCGGGCCGGAGGCGACGTTGGCCTGGCATCGTGAGCGCCGGGCGGCCTTCCCGGACCTCCGTTACAAGATCGTCGACGTGGTCGCGGCCGGTGAGCGGGTGGCGGTGCACTGGCGGGCCGCCGGCACCCACGTCGGGCAGTTCGGGCCGGTGCCGCCGACCGGGCAGGTGGTCAGCTATTCGGGTGCGACGTTCCTTCGCTTCGACGCGGCGGGCCGGATCGTCGAGGTGTGGAGCTGCAACGAGCTGTTCCAGTTGCTGCAACAGCTCGGCGTCGAGATGCTCCCACCGGTGGTCGGCGGGCCCGCTGCGTGATTCGGCTGATCCGCAGGTGACAGTGCTCCTCGGGTGAGCCCTAGGGCCGTAGACCTGTGGGTGGTGGTCGCGCGCGCCGTGGCCACAGGGCAGGATGGTCGACATGAGTGACCCCAGCGAGCGCGGTGCCACCGGCGAACGCGGCCTTCCCGGCGCGGGCCTGGTGAAGGGGCTGGCGGTCACCCTCAAGACGATGACCAGCCGTTCGACCACCCAGCAGTACCCGGACACGGCTCCTGATCTGCCGCCGCGCTCGCGTGGTGTGATCGCGCTGTCCGAGGAGAACTGCACTGTCTGCATGCTCTGCGCCCGCGAGTGTCCGGACTGGTGCATCTACATCGACTCGCACAAGGAGGAGGTGGTGGTGCCCGGCGCCGCCCGCCCCCGCCAGCGCAACGTGCTCGACAAGTTCGACATCGACTTTTCGCTCTGCATGTACTGCGGCATCTGCATCGAGGTCTGCCCGTTCGACGCGCTCTACTGGTCACCGGAGTTCGAGTACGCCGAGTACGACATCAAGGACCTGCTGCACGACAAGGACCACCTCGGTCAGTGGATGGCCACCGTTCCGCCGCCGCCCGCGCACGACCCGAACGGCGAGCCGGCCAAGGAGGAGACGTCCGCCGCGCGCAAGGCGGCCGCCTCCCGTCCCGCTCCGCCAGCGGTACGTCCCGACGCCGACCAGGATCCGGCGTCGTGAGCGCCCGAGCCGGAAGGGCGCCGCGGTGACCGGCGCGGATGTGCTGCTGGTCGCCCTCGGCGCGGTGGCGGTGGGTGCCGGCGTGCTGGTGGTGACCACGAAGCACCTGGTCCGGGCCGGGCTCTACCTGGTGGTGTGCCTTGGCGCGTTGGCCGGTGACTTCCTGGTGCTCAGCGCCGAGCTGGTGGCCTGGGTGCAGGTGCTGATCTACGTGGGCGCGGTGGTGGTGCTGCTGTTGTTCGCGGTGATGCTGACCCGGGCCCCGATCGGCGCTTCCGACGACCTGGACCGGCCTGGCTGGCCGGCCGCGCTGATCGGTGGCGGCGCCGGGCTGGGGCTGACGGCCCTGCTTGTCGACGCGTACCGCTGGAGCACTGTCACACTGCCGCACGCCGGCACCGCCGAGCGGTTGGGCGAGCAGATCTTCCAATCCTGGGTGCTGCCGTTCGAGGTGCTCTCGGTGCTGCTGCTCGCCGCCCTGGTGGGCGCGATCGTGCTGTCCCGTCCGGACATCGGCCGAGCCGCCCCGCAACGCGACGGCCGGGCGGCCGACCTGGTCGACAGCGAGCCCGGGGGTCGCCGGTGAGGCCGGTCATCCCGTACGTCACCGCCGCGCTGCTGTTCGGCCTCGGCGTGTACGGCGTACTGCGCCGCCGCAACGCGGTGCTTGTGCTGATGTCTGTCGAGTTGATGCTCAACGCGGTCAACCTGATCCTGGTCACCGCGGACACCACGGCCCGCGCCGTGCTGCCGCACTCGGGGCAGGTCTTCGCGCTGTTCGTCATCGTCCTGGCCGCCGCCGAGATCGGGGTGGGGTTGGCGATCGTCCTTCAGCTCTACCGGCTGCGGGCGACAGTCGCGGTGGATGACGTGCCGCTGACCGAGTCGCCGGATCCCGTCGGTGGGCGCGAGCCGGCCGTCGGAGACTCGGAGGCGGTCCGGTGACCGGGCTGCTCGGGGCGCTGCTGCCCGCCGTACCGCTGGTCGCCGGGCTGCTCGGGCTGCTGCTGCCACCGGCCCCTCGGCGCGACAGCGCGACCGGCGGCGACCGCGCCCGGACGGCCGCCGTGACGCTCGGCGTCGCCGGTGCGGCCGGTGCGCTGGCGCTGGCCGTCGCGCTGCTGCTCACTGTCGACGGGCCGATGGAGACGTCGGCCACCTGGGTCGACTTCGGTGGGCTGGCGGTGACCCTCGGCGTACGGCTGGACGGGGCCGCCGCACTGGTCGCGGTGGCGGTCACCGCTGTCGCCCTGGCCGTGCAGGTCTACTCGATCGGTTACCTGCGGCGCGGTCCGCACGACGACGTCGACGTGGATCACCGCTACCCGCCCTACGCCGCCCAGATCAGCCTCTTCACCGGTGCCATGTTGCTGGTGGTGGTCGCCGGGGACCTGATCATGTTGTTGGTCGGCTGGGAGGTGATGGGCCTCTGCTCGTACCTGCTGATCGCCCACGACCGCCGACTGGCCGGCGCCCCCGCCGCGGCCATGAAGGCGTTCCTGGTGACCCGGGTCGGCGACGTGGGGTTCCTCCTCGGCATCGCGCTGCTGGGTGTGTCGACGGGCAGCTTCCGGATTGCCGACGTGCTCGCCCACGACCACTCCGGCGCGACCTTGACCGCCGCTGGCCTGCTGCTGCTCGCCGGTGTGGCGGGCAAGAGCGCTCAGTTCCCGCTGCACACCTGGCTGCCGGACGCGATGGCCGGCCCGACCCCGATCTCCGCGCTGATCCACGCCGCGACGATGGTCGCCGCCGGGGTGTACGCGGTGGCCCGGCTCTACCCGCTGTTCACTGCCGCGCCGGTGACGCTGACAGTGCTGGGGGTGCTCGGCGCGGTCACGCTGCTGCTCGGCGCGCTCGCCGCCACCGCCCAGGACGACATCAAACGCGTGCTGGCCTGGTCGACGGTGTCCCAGTTGGGTTACATGACCGGCGCGCTGGCGGTCGGTTCACCGTCGGCAGCGCTGTTCCACCTGCTCACCCATGCCGCCTTCAAGGCGCTGCTGTTCCTCGCCGCCGGCGCGGTGATCCACGCCGTCGGCACCACGCTGATGTCGGAGATGGGCGGGCTGCGGCGCAGCATGCCTGTGACGTTCTGGTGCACCGTGGTGGGCCTGGGCGCCCTGGCGGGGGTGCCGCCGTTGGCCGGTTTCTGGAGCAAGGACGGCGTGCTGACTGTCGCCGAGTCGGCCGCGCTGGAGGGCACCGGCCCGGCCCCGTCCTGGGTCGGCTGGATCGTCTGGATCGCCGGGCTGGTCGGCGTGGCGGTCACCGCCTGGTACGCAGGTCGGCTGCTGTTGCGCGCCTTCTTCGGCGCACCGCGCCTGCCCCTGGTCCAGCCGCACGACCCACCGGCGGTGCTGCGCTGGCCGGTGCTGCTGCTGGCCGTGCCGGCCGCGCTGCTCGGTCTGGCCGGTTTCGTCGGGGCGTTCGCCGACCGTCTGCGGTTCCCCACCGTCCCGGTGGCGGGCTCCGAGGACGGCCTGGTCCACCTGGGGTCGGGGGTGCTGCTGCCGCTTGCTTTCCTGCTGTTCGGCGCCGCGCTGGTGCTGCTGGGCTGGCGGCGCGACAGGGCCGCCGACCCGGCGGCCGCGCTGGGTCCGCTGCGGCCGGTCTTCGCCCGCGCGTTCCGGCTCGACGACGTCCAGCACACCCTTGTCGTACGCCCGGTCCGCGCGCTGGCCCGTGCCGCGCGAACGGGTGACGAGGTGGTGGTGGACGGCGCTGTCGAGGGCAGCGGGCGAGCCGCGTCCGGTCTGGGCGCGGGGCTGGCCGCGCTGCACCGCGCGGCGCTGCCCCGGGCCGCCGCCGGTGTACTGGCCGGCGCGCTGCTGATCGGCCTGGCCGCCGCACTGGTGGGAGTCAACCGGTGAGCGCGAGGAGTGAGCCGGGTTTGCGAGCCCCGCAGTCGCGAACAGAGGCGGTCCGGTGAGCGCGAGGAGTGAGCCGGGTTTGCGAGCCCCGCAGTCGCGAACAGAGGCGGTCCGATGACGCTTGGGCAGGGGTTGCTGGTCGCGGTGCTGGCGGTGCCGGCGCTGGGTGCGGTTGCGGTGGCGGCGACGCCCCGGGACCGGGTGGCCCGGCTGGTCGGCACTGTCGCGGCGGCGTTGACCCTGTTGGCCGCGGTGCCGCTGGTGTTCGGCGGTCGGGGCTGGGTCGCCTGGTCGGGCAACGAGCCGGCGGTGCGCCCGTGGCACCAACTGGACCTTCAGTGGGTGCCCGGTCTGGAGTTGCGCTTCCACCTCGGCGTCGACGGCATCTCCTGGCCGCTGGTGGTGTTGACCGCGCTGCTCACGTTGCTCTGCTGCGCGTACACGATGTGGCGGGTTCCGGACGGCGGCAGCGGCCGGGCGCTCGTCGCGCTGCTGCTGGTGGTCGAGGTGGGCATCCTGGGCACCTTCCTCGCCCTGGACCTGGTGTTGTTCTTCCTCTTCTTCGAGGTCGTCCTGCTGCCGATGTACGCGATCATCGCCGGCTGGGGTGGCGCGGAGCGGCGTCGGGCGGCCCGGAAGTTCGCGCTCTACACGCTGTTCGGTTCGGTGTTGCTGCTGGTCGGCGTGTACGTGGTGGTCGCCGCCGCCGGCACCGCCGACCTGGTGACGTTGACCGGTGGCGCGGGGATGTCCCGGGGTACCCAGTTGGCAGCGTTCACACTGCTCGCGTTGGCGTTCGCGGTGAAGAGCCCGCTGTGGCCGTTGCACTCCTGGCTGCCTGATGCGCACACCCAGGCACCCACTGTGGGCAGTGTCGTGTTGGCCGGTGTGCTGCTCAAGATGGGCACGTACGGCCTGATAAGGGTCGCGGTGGGGGTGGCGCCGGAGGGCGCCCGTTGGGCGGCGCCGGTGCTCGGCGTGCTCGCCGTCGCCGCGATCCTGATCGGATCGCTGGTCTGCCTGGCCCAGTCGGAGGTGAAGCGGCTCATCGCGTACTCAAGCGTGGGGCACATGGGCTTCGTGCTGCTGGGCGTCGCCACGCTGACCGCCACCGGCATCCAGGCGGCGTTGATCGGCAACGTCGCGCACGGGGTGATCACCGGCCTGCTGTTCTTCCTGGCCGGGGCGGTGAAGGACCGTACCGGCACGGGTACCCTCGCCGAGCTGTCCGGGTTGCGGGAGACCTCGCCCCGGTTGGCGGGTCTGCTCGCGTTCGCGGCGATCGCGTCGCTGGGCCTGCCCGGGCTGGCCGGTTTCTGGGGTGAGGCGTTCGCGGTGATCGCCGCAGTGCAGGTGGGCGGTCCGCTCTGGACCACCCTCGGGGTGCTGGCGGCGGTCGGTGGGGCGCTCACCGCCGCGTACTTCCTGCGGTTGTTGCGTCAGGTCACCCACAACCGGCCGAGCCCCGCCGTCGGTCGGGTCGGCCCCGGTCTGGCCGGTGCGGAGTTGACCGCCTGGGTGCCGCTGGTGTTGCTCGCGTTGGCCATCGGGCTGGCGCCGACTCTGGTCCTCGGCGTCGCTGAGGCCCCTGTCGACGCCCTGATCGGGGTGGTCAAGCCATGAACGTCGTGCAGAGCGTGGACAGCGTCGCGCTGCTGCCGGCCTACCTGGCCGCCGGCACGGCCGTGCTCGTGCTCATCACCGACCTGCTCGTGGCCCGGCCACGGGCCACCATCGCCGTGGCCGCGCTCGGCGCGCTCGGCACCGCCGTCGGCTCCGCGCTGGTCGGGATGAGTGCCGAGCGGCGGACGTTCTGTGTGGGCGCCGACTGTTCCTGGATCTTCGGCGGTCGGGCGGCAGTGGTCGGCGTGGTGGTCGCGCTGCTGACGCTGGGCGTGCTCGGGCTGTCGGTGCCCGCGCTGCTGGCCGGACGGTCACCGACCGGGGAGTATGCCTTCCTGTTGGCGTGCTCGATGACCGGCGGTGTGGTGCTCGGCGCGGCCGGCGACCTGATCACGCTGATCGTCGCGCTGGAGACGCTGACCCTGCCGCTGTACGTGCTGGTCGGCCTGCGCCGGGGGAGCCTCGCGAGCGCCGAGGCGGCGGTGACCTTCTTCGTGGTCAGCGTGGTGGCGACCACGCTGACCCTGCTCGGCGCGGCGCTGCTGTACGCGGTGACCGGTGGGCTGCACCTGGACCGGCTCGGCGCGTTGCTCGCCGCGCAGCCGGAGCTGCGGGACCTGCCGTTGACCACAGCCGCGGTGGCGGTGCTGCTGGTCGGTCTGGCCTTCAAGGTGGCGGCGGTGCCGTTCCACGCCTGGGCGCCGGCCACCTACGACGGCGCGCCGCTGCCGGTGGCCGCGTACCTGTCCACCGCGTCGAAGCTGGGCGGCCTGGTCGCCCTGCTCGCCGTTGTGCAACGGGCGCTGCCGGCGGACCAGACCGGTCCGGTGCTGGCTCTGCTCGCCGTGCTCACCATGACCGTCGGCAACCTGGTCGCCCTGCGTCAGCGGCGGACCGTCCGGCTGCTCGCCTGGTCGTCAGTCGCGCAGGCCGGGTACATCCTCGCGCCGTTGGGAGCGTTGGCGCTGGCCGCCGGACGCACTGACGAGGCACTGTCCGCCGCGTACGCGGCCGCCCTGGCGTACGCCGTGTTCTTCGTGGTGTTGGAGCTGGCCGCGTTCGCCGGGGTGACAGCGCTGCGGCCGGCGGGTGCGGACGGGGGCACGCTGGACGACCTGCGCGGGGCAGCCCGGCGGCACCCGTGGCGGGCTGCGGCGTTCGGTCTCGCGCTGGTGGGTCTGGCTGGTCTGCCGCCGGGGCTGGCAGGCCTGTTCGCGAAGGTGACGGTGGTCCGGGCGCTGCTGGACGGTGGCGCGGCCTGGCTGGCGCTGGTGGTGGCGCTGAACGCCGTGATCGGGCTCGCCTACTACCTGCGGGTGACCGCCGCGCTCTGGGCGCCGAGCACGACGCCCGGCCCGGCCGCGGCGCTCGCCGGTGGCGGAGCGTCGGGCGTACCCGTGGTGGGTGTGGTGGCGGTGGTGCTCGCGGTGGCGACGGTGGCCGCCGTGGTGCTCGGCGTCGCCCCGCAGTTGGTGCTCGACCTGGCCGGTCGCTGACCCCACCTGGGCTTCGGTCTCAGTCAACTCTCAGCGTTGAGACGGATGGTTGGTGGGTACCGGGTTGTTACACCGGTCAGCGGATCCCGGCGATCCGTGCACCGAAGGAGACATCGTGCACCACAACCGTCTGAAGACCGCAGCGCTGCTTGGCCTGCTCAGCGCCCTGATCCTGGCGGTGGGCTACTGGTTCGGCGGCAGCGGCGGCCTGGTCATCGCCGTCGTCGTGTCTCTGGTCATGAACGGCGTCACCTACTTCTACTCCGACAAGCTCGCACTCCGCTCGATGGGGGCGCAACCGGTCACCGAGGCACAGTTCCCCGAGCTGTACCGGATGGTCCGGGAGTTGGCCACCGACGCCCGGCAGCCGATGCCGCGGCTCTACGTCAGCCCCACCGCGCAGCCCAACGCGTTCGCCACCGGTCGCAATCCGCAGCACGCGGCGGTCTGCGTGACCCAGGGCATCACCGAGATCCTCGACTACCGTGAGCTGCGCGGCGTGATCGGGCACGAACTGTCCCACGTCTACAACCGGGACATCCTGATCTCCAGCGTGGCGGCCGGCCTGGCCAGCATCATCACCCTGCTGGCGAACCTCGCCTTCTTCATTCCGCTGGGCGGCGGGGACGACGAGGACCGACCCAACCCGGCTGTGCTGCTGCTCACCCTGATCCTGGGCCCGATCGCCGCCACTGTGATCCAGTTGGCGATCAGCCGGAGCCGCGAGTTCCAGGCGGACGCCTCCGGCGCTGAGCTGAGCCGCGACCCGCTGGCCCTGGCCAGCGCGCTCCGCAAGATCGACGCGGTCGCCCGACGTCGGCCGTTGCCGGCTCAGGGCCAGCTCACCAGCACCGCCCACCTCATGATCGCCAACCCGTTCCGGGGCGGCGGCATGGCGGCGCTCTTCTCCACCCACCCGAAGATGGAGGACCGCGTCGCCCGGCTGGAGCAGATGGCCCGCAACTCGGGGCCGGTGCAGTTCCAGCGCTGACCCGCTGATCCACCGCCTCCGCCCGTACCCGGCCGCGCCGGGTACGGGCGGATCGCTGTGTCGGAGACTATTCCGCTGTCCTCCTGTCAGGCAGCGGCGTTAGGGTCATAACGGCTCACGCTCGTTACATCCTCGGGAGGTTCACGGTGTCCGCGCTGCGTCAGTACCTGGGTGTCTGGCGGATCCCCGGCGCGCCCATGCTGCTGATCACCGGCATCATTGGGCGGCTCGGAATCGGCATGACCCCGCTGGCGCTGCTCCTGGTCGTCGAGCAGGTGACCGGGCGCTACTCGCTGGCCGCCATCGCCGGTGGCATCTACGCCCTCGCCGGGGCCGCGCTCAGCCCGGTGGCCGGACGGATCGCCGACCGGATCGGCCCCAGCCCCGTCCTGCTGCTCACCGCCGTGGCCCACCCGCTGGCACTCATCGGGCTGCTGCTGGCCAGCCGCTCCGGCGACGACGCGCTCCCCGTCATCTACCTGACCGCAGGCGTGGCTGGCGCCACCTACCCGCCGCTCAGCGCCGCCATCCGAGGCGCATGGAACGACCTGACCGGTCCCAACTCCGGCCGATACCACCTCCGCAACACAGCGCTCGCCGCCGAGACCACGCTGTTCGAAATCGTCTTCGTCCTCGGCCCACTGCTCGTCGCCGGCTTCGTCCTCGTCGCCGACGCGGCGGCCGCGCTGATCGGCGCGGCAGTGGTCACACTGGTCGGCACCACCGCCGTGGCCCTCGGCCGGGTCATGCGCGGCTGGCGTCCGCACCCACAGGAACACCACGCCCGTGGGCTCGGCCCACTGAAGGTCCCCGGCTTCCCGGCCCTGCTGATCTGCGTCGCCGGCCTGGGCATCGCATTCGGGGCCGCCGGTGTGATCGTCCCGGCGTTCGCCAGCGACCACTCCACCGGCGACCCGGAGAGCCTCGCCGGCGTCCTGCTCGCGGTCTGGGGAGTCGGCAGCGCCCTCGGTGGGCTCTGGTTCGGCGTCCGCAAGCCAGCACCGAACATGACCCGGCAGTTCGCCCTGCTGCTCGCCGCGCTGGCCGCCACCTTCGCCGTGTTCGCGGTGATGCCCACCCCGCTCGCGCTGGGCGTCGCGCTGGTCGCCGGTGGGGCCACCATCGCGCCCGCGCTGACCCTGGAGAACACCCTGGTCGGCCGGATCGCCCCGACCGGCATGTTGAACGAGGCGTACACCTGGGTGGTCACCGTCGCGGTGGCGGCGAGCGCCGCCGGCGGCTCGCTGGCCGGCGTGATCGTGGACCACGCCGGCGGTGTCCGCTGGGCGTTCCTGTTCGCCGGGGCGGCGGTCGCCATCGGGGCCGCGGTTGCCGCATTACCCGCCGGGCCCATCGCCCGCGCGGAAACCGCAGCGGTACGCGCCGAACACCCCGTCCCGGTCTGACCTGCTCGCTTTTGCCTGTCTTCAGTGCGGCTTCCGGTCGGCTTGATCCACCCGGCGGCCGTGCCGCCTGATCCACCCGGCGGCCGTGCGCGCTTGATCCACTCGGGTTCCTGGAAGTCGGGGTGTCCCTGCGCGGCGGACGCCCCGACTTCCAGGAACCCGAGTGCCGTCCGCCTACCCTGGGCTCATGGCCAAGCTTCTATATTCGGCGACGGCGTCGCTCGACGGCTACATCGCCGGCCCCGGCGGCGACATGTCGTGGCTGAGCGACCACCTGGGCGGCGAAAACCCGACGGCGGAGCGCCTGCTCAACAACGTCGGCGCGATCCTGGCCGGCAACGGCACATTCGGCGGCGACGACCCGAACCGTGGCACCGACAGCGAAGGCGCGTTCGGCGGCCAGTACCACGGGCCGGTGTTCGTCCTCACCCACCGGCCACCGGCCGAGCCACCCGCGGACGTCACGTTCGTCGGTGACCTGCACACCGCCGTCGCCCAGGCCAAGGAGGCCGCCGGGGACCGGTATGTCAACATCCTCGGCGCCAACGTCGCCAAGCAGTGCATCGAGGCCGGGCTGCTCGACGAGGTCCTCATGTTCTTCGCCCCGGTCCTGCTCGGCGACGGGGTCCGCATGTTCGACCACCCCGGCGGCACCAAAGTGAGGTTGGAGTCGCTGCCCGGCGAGACCCAGCACTGGTACCGCGTCGTCTACTGAGCCCGCGTACGGATGGGGTGAGCCACATGGAACACGTCGACGACCCGGATCGAGCCTTCGGCCTGCGCATGACCACCCGGCAGTGGCGCCACCTGGATGGCGCGGTCGACAGCGAGGTCAGCGTTGCGGCGGAGAGCGGCGATCCTCACCAGCTCGTGCAGACAGGGTCAGGCATCCGCGAAGCGGGATGGGATCAGATCGCGCACTGGACCCCCGGTGTCGCCGGCTCGGGGAACTGGCCGACCGACGACGAGGAAGTCGCCGTCAAGCTGTCGCGCAGACAATGGGAGCTGGCTGCCCAGTGCGCCGCGCACTGGGCAGCTGTCGCCGGCGACGTGGGCCACGAGCAGGAAGCGGCCGTGCTGCGCTCTGTCCACGCACTCGTGGTCGACGGACTCCGTGCGGAATCAGCCTGACCAGCGGGCGAGCCGACGCACAGGGCGACGACCACCGCGTCGACGGTGACCTCGACCGGGCCGCGCCTCCTCGGTCTGGCGGTTGTCCCGGTTCGCTTGCCAGGCGGCCGACGCCGGCCAGGGCGGTTGATGCCGGCTCGGGCGGTGACGTCGACTCGGATGGTTGATGCCGGTCTGAGGGACGGCGCCGGCCCGAGCGGATGACGTCGGCTCGGGTGAGGTCGACGCTGGCGAGCGGATGGCGCGCAAGCCGAGGTGCCGAGCGACGGCAACCAGGCGGCCTCCGGGCATGCCGGGAGTAGGTCCGGGTACCTCCCAGGCGTGACCTTCTCGATCGCCGCACGGTGCCGGCGTACCGGCCAGCTGGGGGTGGGAGCCCTGAGAGCCAGACCTGCGGTCGGCAAGCTCGTCGCACATGTCCAGTCGGGCGGCGGTGCGGTGGCGACCCAGGCCACCCCCAATCCGTTTCTGGCCTATCACGGCCTGCCGTTGCTCGACGAGGGCCGCCCGCCGGAGGAGGTCCTGACCGAGCTGCTGGCCCATGACCCGGGCCGGGAGGTGCGGCAGGTCGGCATGGTCGATCACCACGGCCGCTCGTACGCCTTCACCGGCTCCCGAACAAAGGGCTGGGCCGGACACCGCACCGGGCCGGGTTACGCGGTGCAGGGCAACCGCCTGGTAGGCCCGCAGACCCTCACGGAGATCATCCGAGTGTTCGAGGAGAGTGCGGAACTCGACCTGGCGGAGCGGCTCGTCCTGGCCATCGGGGCCGGCGAGGAGGCCGGCGGTGACCGGCACGGCGCGCGTTCGGCGACCGTCGTGGTGATCGGGGATCAGCCGTACCCGCTCTCGGACGTGCGAGTCGACGACGCCGAGCATCCGGCGCGGGAACTGCACCGGCTGCACGGCGTCTTTCGGGAAGAGGTGCTACCGACCATCCGCGGGATGCCGACCCGCGACGATCCCATGGGCGAAGCCGCACGGCAGGCGCTCGGGGCGCAGATGGTGGGCAGGACACCGGCAAACGCCGTCCACCAGCAGACAGCAACGCCGGGAACCGACGAAGCCCTGTGAGTAGGCGTCCGATGCATCCAGCGGTCCCCGGTCTCGCCGCACCCAGCCAGGCCCTGCGCCTGCCTGACTTCGATGTCGTAGAGCCCCGGCTGGTCGGCAGCGGCTTGAGCGGCGGTCGCCGTCCTACCTGTAGTTGTTGAACTGGAGGGCGACTCCGAAGTCCTCGCCCTTGAGCAGCGAGATGACCGCCTGCAGGTCGTCGCGCTTCTTGCCGGTCACGCGCAGTTGGTCGCCCTGGATCTGCGCCTGCACGCCCTTGGGGCCCTCTTCGCGGATCTTCTTGCTGATCGCCTTGGCCTTGTCCGTCTCGATGCCCTGGATCACCTTGCAGTCAATCTTGAAGATCTTGCCCGACGGGCGCGGCTCCCCGGCATCCAGCGACTTCAGCGAGATGTTCCGCTTGACGAGCTTCTCCTTGAACACGTCCAGTGCGGCGCGGACGCGCTCCTCGGTCTCCGCCTGAAGACCGATCGCCTCCTCGCCAGACCAGGAGATCTCAGCGCCGGTGCCGCGGAAGTCGAACCGCGTCGCAAGCTCCTTCTCCGCCTGCCGAAGGGCGTTGTCGACCTCCTGACGGTCAACCTTGCTCACGATGTCGAACGACGGGTTCGCTGCCATGTTTCTGCTCCTGCTGTCCGGCGGTCTGGGCCTGCCGTCGGCCGCCGACCAGCGGCACGACCCCCTGACCGTACCCGGTTGCGTAGGTGCCGGGGGGAGCCGCTATCCTTGCTTCCGCCGCCGCGTTACGACGCGGTGGGGTGCCCTGGCGGGTTGCCCGAGCGGCCAATGGGAGCGGACTGTAAATCCGTCGCGAAAGCTTCAGAGGTTCGAATCCTCTACCCGCCACCAGGTGCAGACACGGCCCCTGACCAGCAGAGATGCTGATCGGGGGTCGTTGTCGTTTGTCTAGCCAAGTCTGGCTGGGTCCAGCCGATGACGACTGGTTGTGGGCAGATGGTGGGCAGGTCGATCTTGCCTCTCATTGCTTCTCTGGGGGCTGCGAACGCCCGTGTTCCGGGGGTTGCCGGCCTGGCGTGATCGCACCTGGAGCACCGGCTGAGGCTGCCGCGGGCTTAGCTGGATGCTTAGGTAGCCCGGGGGCAAGCCAGTCCCGGGGTTGGACTGGCGCGGCAGTCGGAAGCCCTCGCCCTCGATCAGGTCGACATGCCGGCTTCCGTGCCGCCTGGCCTTGGTCGTGCTCGTCTGGATCAGTGGAGTTCGGGGCGGCGGTCCGGCGGCAGTCGGTGGCTCTCCGCCCCGGCGCCGGAGGCGGCCGGGGCGGCTTGCCGCCGGCCGGCTCACCGCCCGCGCCGTGCGGAGCGCGGCGCCTTGATCCAGAACATAGGAAATCGGCAGCAGAGTGGGGGATCACAAGTGGGGGCAGATCACACGTCGGGTGGCACGCCGGACCGAGGGATCTCGCTTACAAGCTCTGTGCGACGCATCCAAGCACGTCTGCGAACGGTTGCAACTCCGGATCGAGTTTGTGCCAGTGCGTGTCAGCGCCAGTATCCGGCCTCGTTGCCGTCAGCAATGCTGTCAACAGCCAGTTTCATGGATAGCCAGGCGGCCCAGTTCGGCACAGCTAAGTTGGCGCTAGGTTTGACCCATCACGGCGTTCGTTGACCTTTCGTCGAAGCCGGCCGTCAGGCCGGCTGCTGAGGACGGACCCCCGACAGCCCGAGAGCGATCGCACCTTTTGCACCTTTTGCCTACTACAACTTGACACACCAGCGTGTCATGCTGTTCGCACCTATCCTGGGGAGAGGGACAAGGGCGACGACGGAGGGCGGCAGAGATGGCCACGAAGACCGGCGCCGAGTTGATCGAGTTCGGAGAGATTTCCGCCGAGGACCAGCAGGGCATGCTGGAACGTGCAGCACGAAGCCTGCTCAACCTATCTGCGACAGAGTTCCGCCAGCGCTGGGAGGCTGGGCTGTACAGGGAGAACGAGGACCCCCAGGTCACACAGGTAGCAATGCTGCTGCCCTGATGCCTGGTCGGACCCCGTACAACGCATACAGCGCGTTCGTGATCCCGCTCGCGAGCGCGCTGTCTTGCGTCGCAAGAGCGAAGATCGTGTGCACAAGTGGCGGTAGCAGCCAGCTTGGCAAGATTCATCTACTCCTGTTGGGCGGCGTCGATGAAGGTGCCTACGTCAGGCTCAAGGGTGGCGTTGACCTTGAGCTACGTGCCCGGATGCGATACGAAATCATCGAAGATGACCGTGAAGGCATGGGGCCGTTTCGGGTTACTACCCGTTGGTATGAGTACTCCCTTCAGGAGTCTGGTGGTCAGGCAGTAGTCGAGTACCACTGGCATCCGGGCGGGAAGTCTCACGAAGACCGTCCACACGTACACCTTGGCACCGCCCAACTTCGTCCGAACGCCGTCATGACGAAGAAGCAACACTTGCTGACTGGGAGGGTGACCTTCGAGCAGGTGATTCGCCAAGCCATCGAATACGGTGTCGAACCGCTGTGCGCTGACTGGGACGACAAGTTGACGGCAGCTGAGACGCCGCACGTTCTCTACAGAACCTGGAGCGTCGCGCCGAACATGCGTTAGGGGCGATGCAAGGGAACGGCTGCGCTTGGGGCAGCTCAGTTAGGCGGCCTCCACTACGCTGAGGCCGCCCGTTGGGTGCCTGGCATCGCGTAGCGACGGCCTCAGCGTAGTGGAGCTGTCAAGCCGCTGACATCGGGCGCAGCAGGCCGCAGCCGGCACGGTCAGCCTTAGCTACATACGGTTGAGGGAATCTCAGCGTCGCTGAGCGCGCGCTCGGCCTGCCTGCGGCCAACGCAGACCAGCGGCGTCATGGCCCGTTCAGGCTAGACCGTCGTTGACCCTCGTCAGCCCTGGAATCGGGCACGCAACACGGGCACGCCCCGCCCCCGGTGCAGTATGCCCAGTAGGGCTGTGGCATGGCTCGTTCCACTGACAATCCCGGCGACATGCTGGGCAACCTTCCACTACTCCGTGTCATTGGGGCCTTCCAGCGCGTTGCGAGGTGGGTTACGGTCGTGCATGTCTACATCGGAGCTTCGGAGGACGCATGGCGCGACGCAAGGGCCTGATTGCTCAGATGCTCGACGCGCGCAAGCAGGCCAAGAAGCTCCAAGCGCAAGCAGAGGCGCGCTGGCACCGCGAGTTGATGGCCGAACAGAAGCGTCATGAAGCCGAGGCCAACCGCGAGGCTAAGCAAGCCGAGGCAGCTGCGAAGAAGGCAGAGGCAGCGCGGCTGCGGCAGGAAGTACAGGCGACGCGTCTAGCCGACCAAGCAGAGGCGAAGGCAGCCCGGGAGGCCCTCCAACGCCAGCGTGTTGAGGAACGTCAGCGAGCTGCTGATGAACGTTCAAAGGCGCAGGAGGCAGCCGCTGCAAATCGCCTGGCGGAGCGGGAGACACACGCTCGCAAGACGGCAGAAGCGGAGTTTCGGACTGAGGCCATCAGCACGAGGATTGCCGAGTACGAACAACTGCTAGCCCACAGAAACCGACGGGCCGCTGGAGCCGCCCTTGAGCTTAGGGCGGCGTTGACGCACGGCGGACCGAACGCGTTCGTTGAGCGTCTACAACATGTCCTCGCCCAGTCGCGATACCCAGAGGGCCTGACAGGCAAGGTTGCCGCTCACTATGATTCGGCCTCCAGTGAGCTGCTGATCGAATACGAGCTACCGCTTCGAGACGTGGTGCCCAGCCTCGCGGCCTACCGTTACACGGCGACGAAAGGCATGACTGCGATACCGCGAAAGGAATCCGACACCAAGAAGCTGTACGGCAACCTCCTAGCTCGATTGACGTTGCGAACCATTGATGAGACGTTCGACGCGACTCCTCCAGATCTCATCACTAGCATCGTCTTCAACGGCTACGCTTCGACCAAGGACAAGGCAACTGGTCGCGCCATTCGCCCGCTGCTCATGAGCGTGGGCGCGGAGCGTGACAAGTTTGCCGTTGTGCAGCTCGATGAGCCAGAACTGGACCCGGTGCTCTGCCTTCGCAGCCACCTGAATGCCATTGTCTCCCCGCACCCGTATGACCTAGAAGGCGTCAGGCCAGTCGTTTCTTTTGACCTTTCAAAGTACAAGTTCGTCGATGGAATGGATGTCGTTGCCGGCTTGGATAGTCGTACGGACCTACTGACACTTTCTTCTGGAGAATTTGAGCATCTCATCCGTAGCCTCTTCGAGAGCCTCGGCATGAAGTCCTTGGTTACGCAACCCTCTAAAGATGAAGGTGTCGACGGTGTCGCTGTCAATGAGGATCCAATTGTGGGCGGGCTTTGCATCATTCAAGCAAAGCGTTACAGCAAAATCGTCGGCCTAGAAGCTGTTCATGCGCTTGCTGGCGTTATGGACCACAAGCGTGCAGCCAAGGGCGTCCTCGTCACTACCTCTTGGGTCGGCAAGGCGAGCCGCGACTTCGCCGCAGCAAATGGACGCATCGAGATTATCGAAGGCCGCAATCTCAAGCACCTACTAAGGGAGCACCTTGGCCTCGACGTCCTGATTGGTCTAGAGAAGATCCCACCGGGCTGGAACAGGGCAGACCTGGAGTAGAAACAACTGCATCGGGTTGATGGACCAGTGTGCCCCCTGGAGACTCCTTGACCCCTAGGTAACGATCAGGACCCGGCAACCTGCCCCGACACTCGACTTAGGCTGGCATCCGCGTCCTTCATCGTTCATCAGCGTCCAGGTGTGTACGCCCGGATGCCGGTGGCCCCCGAGTTGACCGGCCTGCCGTCGCTCACTTAGTCATTCAGCTTTTTGAACGCTCCTGGATCTTCTGACTTCCCTCTAGCAGGCGAAGTGCGTCCTCCACCAAGTCCAGGTATTCGAAGGCCTCGTCTTGAGTAATTGTGCGACCAGGGAAGTCTTTGGCGTGATTGGCAATGTTTCTGAGCTGTCGCATGTCCTCAATTGCGTTCCCAGAACTTGCACCGAGGATGCCCCGAGTCACTAGCACCGACAGGTCATCCCGAATGGTTCGAATGCGGCGATACCCTGCTTCTGGCGGCAGATAGGGCGTCGCGAGATCCCTTACTGCGCCTTCGACCAGATGGAAGCCGCCGATGACCCCGAGGGCTGGAGAGAGGGAAGCCACGTCTCTAAGCCGCCGTAAAGCTTCCTGCGTTTCATCCGACTCACCTTGTTCCTCGGTCGGATCGCTTGTCGACTCTGCTTCGAAGCCGGCTCTAGCTTCTTCTGTCAGAATGGCCCACTCAGCCTCGACAGGACCCGCTTTGAGCCTCGTTAGACCCTTTCCGAGTAGGTCGTTCAGTTTCCGTCTCAAGATTAGGACGACCGCTACTACAGTGAGGGGCCATGCAGCCGACTTAACCACACTGGACACGAACTGAAGCCAGGTCACCCCACTGACCTTAGGCCTCCAATCCGTCTTCCGCCGACCCGCCGTCCTGGGGAGCGGGCGGTGGACTGGTCGGATTGCCCGTGTCGTCGGCTGGCGGGATGGCTGGCGCAACCACCCACGGACCGCGACCTGCCGACGGACCCCTCGGCCATCTCGGAGTCGTCGCGCCCCCGCCAGAGGCGCGGTAACCGCGACCGACCCGCCGCCACCCGCTGCACGGATCCGGCGTGCCCTTTCCCGCGCCGCTCGGTTCGGCTCGGCGCGGCCGGCTGCCGGTCCGCGAACATCGAACACCCTCGGCGCTACAGTCTGCGGCGGCCCCGGCTTCCCGCGCTCCGCGCCTGCCGCCGGTCGTTCTGCATGGCCGGCGTGGAGCGACAGCGGAGCGTGCGGCCCGTCCTCGGCCGGCCTTCAAGGACGGAATGGTCTATCGCTCTGCCTGAAGCAGTCGGTAGGTTTTGACGACTGTTCCGACGACTCCGTTTGTCCGAGTGAGGCTCTGTTGTTCCATTAGGGCCGCGCCCACCTCGACAGCGAAAAGGGCTGCAAGCTCTGCGTCAGCGGCGACCTGGCGCTGTTGCGTTTCCGTCTCGGAGCCTTCGTCTGGACCGCGCTCACGTTGGCGAGGGGTTGCGTAGGTGCCGCGGCCGTGTTCGGTGGACACCAAGCCTGCCTCGCGCAGCGCGGCTATTGCTTGACGAACCGTGCCGCGCGCTGCCTGAAACTCGGCGGTGAGCGCGCTCTCGGCCGGCAAAAGAGTTCCGGGCGGGATGATGCCGCTCTCGATGCGCTCTCTCAACTCTTCGGCGATGGCGCGGTAGCGGGGCTGTCCGTAGTGCGGGGTGGGCACCTGCTCACCGTACCTGGCACTTGTCTTACCAAGTGCCAACCAAGTGACCTGTTTCGACGTATGGACAACTCGTCCACTTGTAGATACGTTTCCTTGTGTGCGGCTGAGGTGACGGCTCGTGTCAGGGGTGGTCTCGCGCCGGCCCTTGGTCGCACCTGATGCGCGGCGTCCTGACGGACCGGTTGCGGTAGCCGCGCGTACAAGTTGGCTCGGCGGTACCCGACCCGTCCGGCGTCGGACGGTGCGCCGTGCCTTCATCCGGGCCGGTGGCCGGCCGCATTCCCCCGCGGCTGGCCACCGGTCCCCGCCTACCTGTGGAGGTGCGATGTCCGACTCCCATCGTCGACACCATTGGCTCTCGTCCTGGTGGTCTCGGAGACGCCCATCTGCCTGGAGCGCCAGCAGCAACGGTCGGTCGAGTCCTGGCACGGCTTCTACAACCTCCTCGCCTTGGTGGTCGACGGGCGCCACCCGGGAATTGCCTGTGCTCCGGTATGCGCCCTTGATGACGCGAGCCCAGCTCTTCCGAGGCAACGGCGGGCGGTGGCCGCGATGAGTCGTACGAGCAAGCCGCCTGCCGTCACTAGCCACCCGGACTGGTGCGCCCCGGATCGCTGCGGCTACCTGGTGCCGCCGGTGATGACGCATATGGCCCGTCGTCATCGCGGCCCAATGCAGAGGGCCGGCGACAGTCGAGCGGGCGGGCTCGTCGTCACGTACCTCATCGGCAGCGACGCTCTGGGTGGTCCCATGGTCGGTGTTCATGTGACGTGCCGGGCCGGGAATTCCTGGGCGGAGTTGTCCTTGCCGCAGGCAGCCCAACTGGTTGAGCAACTTCGCGGATCGCTGGCCCAGGCCACCGGGCAGCAGGGGGCCGGCGATGAGTGAGGCTGCTGCCATCCCAGAGAGGCCGTCGCCGTCGACGATCGCGCCGGTCGTGTGCCCGGTGTGGTGTCGAGGCTGTGGACCGAACGACCCGATGCACCGCGGGCTTCTCTCCACCATCGGACGGGAGCGGACCGGCTGGGTCACCGTCCAACTGATCGTCGACCGGTTCGCCCGCCGGGACCTGGCCGTGAAGCTCGATGCGACCCGATACGGCGCGACGCAGACCGTGCTTCTGTCGCCCGCGCAGCTGGACCGGCTCATCGACGAGCTGGTGTACGCCCAGCTGGAGATGCTGACACCGGCAGAAGGCGGCGAGCGGGCCGGAGAGACGCGGTGAACGCCAACACCCGTCGGGGCTCAGTCGTTCCTCGTACTCCTGGCCTGCGTCCTGCGCCGCCACCGCGAGCAGCGGTAACAGTGCCGCCGGTTCCTGAGCGGCCCGCCGGCGGGACCACCTGGCAGACGTTGGAACGTCTAGGGGGTACGGTGACCGGTGTGCAAGGCCGGGACTGGCGCCCTCGCTACCTGCAACTCGCGGAAGAGTTGCGGGCGAAGATCGTGGGCGGCGAGCTGGCCCCCGGCACCCTGATGCCCAGCGAGACCGAGTTGGCCGACACCTCGGGCCTGTCGCGCACCAGCGTTCGAAACGCCATCCGGCAGCTCCGAGAATGGGGCCTGGTCCGCGCGGAGCAGGGGCGCGGCACCTACGTGCGGGCACCCCGCCAACGGGTACGCCGTCGCAACACCGAGCGGTACCAGTGGGAGAAGGATCGCGTCCTGCTCGACGAGGACGAGCGGCTGAAGACGGGCGCCACCGAGCACGACACCGGCCTGACAGTTGACGACCTGAAATTTCACGCCGAATACTCCCGGGTGGAGGCGGATTCGGAGATGGCGGCGGCCTTGCAGGTCGAGCCGGGTACGCCGCTGCTGCGCCGGGTCTACTGGACGTCGTCGCGGCACGAGAACGCCCCGCTGACCGTGTCGTACTCCTACCTGCCGTACGACCTGGTGGCCGCGAACCCGGACCTGCTCGACGCGGGCAACGAGCCGTGGCCGGGCGGCACCCAGCACCAGCTCTACACGCTCGGCATCGAGCTGGACCGAATCGACGACGAGATCCGCGCCCGCCCGCCGTCGCCCGATGAGGCCGAGTTACTGGACATCGACCCGGGCGTCTCCGTGCTCACCGTGCGGAAGACGTCGACCGACACCACCGGCCGGGTCGTCGAGGTCGCCGACGTGGTGATGCCGGGCGACCGCACCGAGCTTG
This sequence comes from Micromonospora alfalfae, assembly GCF_022230925.1. GTDB lineage: Bacteria > Actinomycetota > Actinomycetes > Mycobacteriales > Micromonosporaceae > Micromonospora > Micromonospora alfalfae. The sequence goes on from NZ_JAKKFH010000007.1 coordinate 22,900, forward strand.
TCTACTCCCACAAACTCCAGCGGTGGAAAACTTGACGCAGCTCGTCTCGGTCGTCACCCCGGTCCACGCGCCCAGTATCGAGTACTTGGCTGGCGCCTACGAGTCGTTGACCAAGCAGGAGATGCCGGCCGGGTGGGACTGGGAATGGCTGGTCCAGGAGGACGGGCAGACCGGCGCCCTGGTCGACGTGCTGCCCGACGATCCCCGGATCAGTCTGGGCACCGGCCGTCCCGGTGGGCCTGGTGTTGCCCGTACCCTCGCTCTCTCCCGAGTCTCCGGGCAACTCATCAAGGTGCTGGACGCCGACGACCAGTTGACCCCCGGCGCACTTGCTCGGGACATCGCCGCGTTCGACGCGCACCCGCAAATCGGCTGGACCACCTCGCGGGTACTCGACCTGCTGCCCGACGGGTCGACCGCCGGATGGGACAAAGACCCGGCCGGCGGAGTCGTCGACCGCGGTTCGGTCCTGTCGTTCTGGAAGGCGAACGACTACCGGGCATCGGTGCACCCGGCGACCCTGTGCCTGCGGCGGGATCTCGTCTTCGCATTGGGCGGTTGGATGGCGCTGCCGGCCTCCGAGGACACCGGCCTCCTGCTCGCCGCTAACGTGGTCAGCGCGGGCTACTTCACCCGGGAGTACGGCCTGCTCTACCGCAAGTGGCCCGGCCAGGTCACCAGCCAGGCCGCTCACCGGGAGCCGGCCGAGTACCAGGGACGGATGAGGATCATCGAGGCCAGAGCCAACGCCCTGGCCTCGATGATCCCGAACGGTTTCGGCGGCAGCGCTACGGCGTAGCCTCGTGCCCCGGCATCCCGTGGGTACGCCGCCGCTCCTTCATCTCCGCCTCGAAGATGTGCCGTCGGCCGCCGGCTAACTTCTCCCGCGCGTCCTGCTCGATCTCCTGGAACGCGGCGTAGTAGCCGTCGTCGAACTCCTCCACGATCTGGAACGTCCACCGACCGGGGAGCAGGTTCCGCCCCAACAGTTCGCGCTCGATGCGGTCGGCGACCTCAAGATGCCCGGCCTCCCGCATCAGCTTGACCACGTGGTCCAAGGTGAGGTCCGCTCCGCCGACAAGCTGGTGGGCTGAGTAGAGGTGGCCTCTCACGCGATGGATCGTCTCCATGGCCTTACTCAGCTCACCTAGTGCTTCAACAGTCTTATCAGCCATGCCGGGCGCCCTGGCGTGTGCTTCGTCAACAGAGCCCGTTTGATGGAAGGCGGTCACACAGCGATAGTAGACGGTCTCCCGCCTCCGTATTCATGGATCTTCATCCTGCCGCTCCGGCGGGAACGTCCAAGGCTAGTCCTTTGAGCTATAGAATAAGGCAGCTGCAAGCCCTGCCAGCATCATTAGCCCAGTAAAAACGGCGCCCGTGGCACTCCCGAACAAGATGACTAGTTCATTCCCTCGAACGCCTGCGGTGTAGGCAACGCAGACTCCTAGGATGCCGCTCAGAGGAGATATCGTAAGTGCACCTAGTGCTGCGATGAGGAAAAAGTAAATCCGGTCACGCATTGGATCCTCCGATTGAACTGACCGCCACCCCCGCTCGTGCGCAAGGGGCCTCGCCTAGAGAACGGTGGGCGGAACAGGTTTTGCGCGGATCCCGTCGTTATTTATTGTAGGTAGAGTGGGGCCCCTCGGATTGTCGTCCGAGGGGCCCCATGCTTGCTTAATCTAAATTAGCTAATAAGGACGGGTAGCCTGCCTGCTCTGCTGGCAGTGCGTTCCCTTCCGAATAGGTCGATCAGTGTAACCGTGATCGGCGCTACGGTGGATATCAGCGCGACAATGTTAAAAGCCAGTTGGACGGGGGGCCACTCGCCCCTCGTTCGGTTGCCCCGCTTTTGGTGATTCACCTCGATCCCTTCTTCCGTATAATCAAATTTGGCTCAATTCCGACACGATTCCGGTTCCTCCCGCTGGATGAGGGACCGGCCGAACCTTGGCTCCTGCCGGCTGCCATCGAAGCCGGTGACGGCGCTGCCGCCTGGTCTGAGCATCTGCTCAAGGAGTTTAATCCATTAGGGCACTTGCCCTAATGCTTCGTTGTTGTGAACCCTGAATATTTAATTACAGCGCATTCCTTTGGTAGTGGGATAGTGCTATCCTTCCTTTCCTTCACGGAGATTGCCCCCGAAGGGGCCGACCCGCGAGGGGGCGGCCCCTTCGGTTTCACGCGGAGTTCCGTCGATCCCTGCCGCAGCGAGCCCGATGCGAGCAAAAACCTGCGACGTGAACCGATCTTCATCGTCTTTGGAAACCTGCTCCGCGAAGGAGGAAACCACCTTCAGTAAGCGCTCCTCAACGCTCATCTCAGGCCTCCTCTTTCAACAATTCCTTCAAATTCGCGATCGCGGACTTGTGCAACTTTTCGGCTTCCCTGCGCGGGATCGTCAGGTGCCTGGACGCCTCGCTCAGGTTCATTCTCAGCCAGTACAGGAGGAAAATCAGTTCCGCCTGCTCTTTGCTCAAGCGGTTGATCGCCTGTCTTACTTCCCAACCGGACTCTTCGTCGGAATTTCCCTCCCAAACTCCGTCGTCGTTGTCTTCCGGAAGTCCGGCTGACTGCTCGTGACGCCTATAGCTTTTTTCGAGACCGTCTAGAAAGAGACGGCGAACCAGTTGGTAGACGTAGCGCGGACTTGTCTTAAACAACTCACGCATGCGCGTATTCGGCCAGCGCGACCAGATCTTGACTGCCGCGTCGCAGGCAGTCTCACTGCCTCGGCGCCCGCAGATGCTGTGACCGGCCCGCATGAGCGAAGACTTCCCGCTCTCGTGGTACCACTGCTCGAAATCGGCCTGGAGGGAGCGGCGCTGCTTATCGTCTAGGCCCTCCCACCAGTGCGTCAGGTTGTCGCTGGCACGCCGCTGCTCTGGAACAAGGTCCATTGCGTCGACCAGGGACTCGTCGGAGTCAGGCGTCTGCCTGCTCCCCGGGGGCCGATGGCTGCCCTCCGGGCGGTTCAGAGCACTCAAGTGCTCTCTCCTTCGGTTGCGCTCCAGCTCCAGCGGCTGGAGCTGAGGGCAACGCGCCCGCTGCCTATGGAACGGGGTCAGGCATCGGATTTTGCGGGCCAGGCCAAGATTTTTCTGCCTGCTCGATGAGCCAACTCGTTGACTTGTCTGCCAAGTGCCGTCTACCTTGGACGCAACTTGGCAGACAAGTTAACAAGTTGGAGGTTGAGCGATGGCTCTGCGCGGCGGTACGAGGTTCGCGGTGCGGTGTGAGGACGTGTTCCCAGCGGGGTGCGCGTTGGTGCCCGAGTCTCTGGGTGAGGTCGAGGACTACGACGAGAAGACCGGTCGCCGTAGCCCGGCGAAGGACAAGCTGACCGGCCAGCGGGTGTGGCAGGTCCGGGTGATGGACCTGGATCCGGAGCTGGGGAAGCGGTCGCGGGAGACGACGGTGAAGATCTCGGCGGACTACCAGCCGGTGCCGCCGACGGGTGGCCTGTTCGAGGCGGTGGAGTTCGACGGCATGACCGTCACGCCGTACGTGGGCAACAACGGTCGGATGGCGTATTCGCTGCGGGCGACCGGGATGCGTGCCCCGGCGGGCGCGGCGACGAAGGCGGCGCAGTAGCCGCATCTGGTGGGGGCGGGGCTGTCAGGTCTTGGCGGACGGCAGCCCCGCCCTCTGTCTCTTTCCCCTGCTCTGTCGAGAGAGGTAGTGACATGTCCAAGCGTATGCCTGCCGTCCTGCGGCGGCCCACAGTGGCGAGTGCCCGATGATGCGCCGGCCGCGCGGCGAGGTTGTGATGACCACCGCCGGGGACCTGATGGTGATCCGCCCGCGCCGTCTGGAGCTGCCCGTCTGGCTGATCGCGCTCGGCCTGGTGCTGCGGTGGATGTGGCGGGGCCTGTGGTGGTGCCTTCGCCACCCGGTCGCCGTCGGCCTGGTCGTGGCCGGGGTGAGCCTCTACCGCGAGTTCGGCCGGTCCGGCGTGATCGTGCCCGTGGTCCTGGCCGCTGCCGTGTCGGCGCTGTGGCGGTGGCGGCACGAGTCGTCCTGGTGGACCTGGTGCGCCGGCCCGATCCTCGGCCGGTTCCGTCAGCTCTTCGTCTACCGGCGGGCCTGGCGAGAGGCCATGACCCTCTGCGGCCTGGCCAAGGTGTACGACCATCGCACGGTCCTGCCGGAGCTGCTGCGGGTCCGCTCGGATCAGGCGCTCGACGTGCTGACCATCCGCATGGTCCGCGGCCAGACACCGGAGGAGTTTCAAAAGGCAACGGCGAACCTGGCGTACGCCTTCGGCCGGCGGCACGCCCGGGCCTACTCCGAGCGTCCCGATGACCCGCCGATCCGGTCGGGCTACTGGGCGCTGGTCCTGGGCGCGGTGGACCGGCTGCGGTTCCGGGACCGGCCGTCGGTGGTCTACCTGGTGGTGGTCCGCACGGATGCGCTGCGCACTCTGGTCGACCCGTTCGACGTCCCGTCGGTGCCCGACTTCACCGCGCTGCCGTTGGCTCGGCGGGAAGACCTGCGGCACTGGTGCCTGCACCTGCTCGCCACGCACGTCCTCATCGGCGGCGCCACCCGCTCGGGTAAGGGCTCGGTGCTGTGGTCGCTGGTCCGCGTTCTGGCCGGTGGGATCTCCTCCGGGCTGGTCCGGCTGTGGGTGATCGATCCCAAGGGCGGCATGGAGTTCGCCATGGGCCGGCCGCTGTTCGCCCGGTTCGCCTGCAAGTCGTTCGAAGCCATGGCCGACCTGCTCGACGAAGCCGTGACGGTGATGCGCGAGCGGCAGACCCGTCTTGCCGGCGCGGTGCGGGTGCACACTCCTACCCTGGATGACCCCCTGGTCGTGCTTGTTATCGACGAGATGGCGGCACTGACCGCGTACCTCCAGGACGTCGACCTGCGCAAGCGCATCGCCGGCTCACTCGGGCTATTGCTGTCGCAGGGTGCCGGTGTCGGCGTGCTGGTGGTGGCCGCGTTGCAGGACCCCCGCAAGGAGGTACTGCCGTTCCGGGACCTGTTCCCAACCCGGATCGCGCTCGGCCTGACCGAAGCGGCACAGGTCGACCTCGTCTTGGGCGACGGCGCCCGCAACCGGGGTGCCCTCGCCGACCAGATGCCCCGCTGGGCCAAGGGCGTCGGCTACGTGATCCTCGACGGCACCCCGGAGCCAGCCCGGGTCCGCTTCTCCTACATCTCCGACGACCACATCCGGGAGCTGGCCGCCGAGTACCCGGCGCCGGCCGACGCGGCGGACATCCTCGCCCAGGTCGGCCGGGAAACCGCCACTGAACCCGCCCGGCCGTCTCTGCCCCGGCAGCGTCGCGGACCACTGCTGCCCGACTCCCTGCTGAACATCCTCGACCGGGACACCGACGGAGGTGAGCCGCGGTGACCGCACCGACCGACGGCCGAACCTTCTACCGGCTCCGCGCACCCGGCACCGACGGCGCCACCAGCACGGCCGTGTCTGTCCGCGTCGACCCCGACCGGCCTGACCCGTACCCGGTCTATCTCGCGGTCGGTGGCGGCCGGCGGCGCATGTACCTGACCCCCGAGGAGGCGTGGGCGCTGTGGCGCTGCCTCTCTGAAGCGGTGGCCTCCCTCGGCGAGCCACCCGACCACATCCGTACCCGCGTCGCCCCGGCCCGGAGGTAACCGATGTCCCTCAAGAGCTTCTTCCTCGGCACCCACCGCCTCAAGCCGCTGCACATCGAACTTGACGGCTCCCCGGACCGGCTCGCCGGTGCCCTGCACGGCTTGGCGCACATGGTCAACCGCCGCCGCGACCTCAACGGCCAGCGAATCTGCATCACCCTGACCATCCGCGACAACGGCAGCGGCCGATGATCCGCGAACGCGCCGAGTCCGGCGTCCGGGTGCTGATCCTGCTCGCCATCGGCACCATGGCCGGCGCCGCCGCCTTCGCCCACGTCCACGACCTGACCGTCGCCCACGGACAGCCTGACTGGATCGGCTGGGCCAACGCCGTAGCGGTCGAGCTGATGGCCATCTACCTCGGACTGGAGATCCGCGCCCGCCGCCGCGACGGTCGACCCGTCGGCCTGGTCGGCGTCCTCCTGATCGCGTTCGCGCTGCTCTCCCTCGCCGCCCAGGTCGCCGAAGCCGAACCGTCCGTCTGGGGCTGGATCGTCGCGGCGGTGCCGTCGCTGGCCTTCCTCGCCCTGGTCAAGGTCGTCCTATCCAGCGAACCCACCACCCCACCGGCATCGGAGCCCGATCAGCCGCAGGGCGATTGGTACGACGAGCCGCAGCCGGTCGAACCCGCGCCGCCGGCTCCGGTGATGCCGCCGGCATCAGCCGCGGTGCTGCCTCCGGTCGGGGTCGTCCAGCACAACCGGCCCCAGGTTGTCGGGATCATTCGATGACGGCTCCGACCCTGCCCGGTCTCGAACCCGCCCCGACCCCGGTTGCTCCTCGGCCGGGGTCGCGGGCGGCCCGCATGGCGCTGCCCCGCTCGATCGACGTCCTGAAGGACATCGCCATCGAGTACGGCGTCTGCGTCCGCCCGCTCGCCATGCGCCGCACCGACCTCGACACCGGCCTGACCGAAGTCATCGACCTGCCCTGCGGCGCGACCCGCGAGGACAAGTGCCCACCGTGCGCCAAGAAGAACCGCCGGTTGCGCCAAGCCCAGATCCGCGAGGGCTGGCACCGCGACGACGAGCCACTACCCGGCCCGGAACCCGCGACCGAGGCGCAGAAGTCCCTGATCCTGTTCCGCGCACACCTGGAGTTCTCCCGCGACGAGGCCGTACGCGCCGCCCAGTGGGACCAGGTGACCGACCTCGACGAGGCAATCCGCGAGGTAGAGGAAGCCATCGCCGCTGAGGGCCTGCGCGGGCGCGTCGGACCACCCCACACCACCGACGACGAGGACCAGGACGGCGAGCCCGGCCCACGGCGCAAGCGCTCCACCAAGCGGCGCCAGGATGCCCCGGAACTGCCCCGGCGCAAGGTCGAGCGGCGCACCGTCGGCAAGACCTACACCGCCCCGGACGGCTCCACCTACCAACCGTCGATGTGGCTCACGCTCACCCTCGACTCGTACGGCCCGGTCCGCCCCGACGGCACCCCCGTCAACCCGGCCAGGTACGACTACCGCCGCGCAGCCTGGGATGCCGTGCACTTCCCCCGGCTGCTCGACCGGTTCTGGCAGAACCTCCGACGGTGCGAGGGCTGGAACGTCCAGTACGCCGGCTGTGTCGAGCCGCAACGCCGTCTCGCCCCGCACGCCCACTTCGCCATCCGGGGCACCATCCCTCGGGACGTGCTCCGCACCGTGGCGGCGGCGACCTATCACCAGGTGTGGTGGCCCTCGGTCGACGTCCAGCGCTACACCCTCGACCGGCTTCCGATCTGGGACGAGCAGGCGACGGCATGGGTCGACCCCGATACCCGGGAGCCGTTGACCACCTGGACGGAAGCCCTCGACACCATCGACGACGACCCGGACGCCGAGCCGGTGCACGTCGTGCGCTTCGGCGCCCAGGTCGACGCCCGCGGCGTCATGCCCGGCACCGAGGACGCCGAACGGACCATCCGGTACGTCACGAAATACATCACCAAGCACACCGGCGACTGCCACAAGGCGACCACCGACCGGCAACGCAAGCACCTCGACCGGCTCTGGCAGCAACTCCAGCTCACCCCGTGCACCGACCGGTGCGCCAACTGGCTGCTCTACGGCGTCCACCCGAAGAAGGCGCACGCCAAGCTCAAGCCGGGCCGCTGCAAGGGCAAGGTCCACCAGCGCGACACCCTCGGCATCGGCGGCCGGCGCATCCTCATCTCCCGCGACTGGTCCGGCAAGACCCTCGCCGACCACAAGCACGACGCGCGGGCGTGGGTGCGGGCACTGCTCGGCGTCACCACCGACGGCACGCAGCTCGTCGACGACCAGGGCGACACCGCCGAACGGGTCCGGCACGCCTGGGAGTTGGCCCGGCCCGATGACCCGGACGTCGGCCCGATGACCCACCGGCTCATGCGGTCGATCAGCGAACGCGCCCGCTGGCGATCCGAACTGCTCGCCGCGAAGGACCGGGCCGCGCAGGGGTCTCCAGATCTTTCGGCAACTCAGCACGGCGCGCAGCACGACGGGGAGGAACCGCAGTGAACGAGGAGTTGTTGACCGTGCCGGAAGTGCTCGCCGAGCTGCGCGTGCCGCGCTCGACCTGGTTCTACTGGCGGCAGACCGGCAAGGGACCACGGGTGATCAAGCTCCCGAACGGGCAGCTGCGGGTCCGCCGGTCGGCGCTCGGTCGGTGGCTCGGCGACCTGGAGCAGGACGCCGCATGAAGAGCTACGAGGTCCAGATCTGGGAGATCGGTAAGCGCGCTGATCGGAAGTCCCGGCCGTGGCGGGTCCGCTGGGCGGTGAGTGGCCAGCGCTTCGAGGACATGTTTCGTACTAAGGCCCTGGCGCACTCGTTCCGCGCCGAGCTGGTCCAGGCGGCCAACGCGGGGGAGCCCTTCGACCCGGCCACCAGCCGCCCGGTCTCCGAGGCCAGAACCAAGAACCCCACCACCTGGTACGCGCACAGCCGCGCGTACGTCAAGATGAAGTGGCCTCGGGCGGCGGCCAAGACCCGGCGCTCGATCGTCGAAGCGCTGACCTCGATCACGGTGACCCTGACCCGGCCGGCGAAGCGGGGCCGACCGACTGACGCGCTGCTCCGTGAGGCGCTGTACCTCTACGGCCTCAACCCGCGGCGCTGGTCCGACGAGATCCCGCCCGAACACACAGCAGCGCTGACCTGGCTCGAAACGGCCTCCCTGCCGGTCGTCGAGCTGGACTCGCCCGCGATGGTCCGCCGTGTCCTCGACAGCCTGTGCATACGCCTCGACGGCAGGCCCGCGGCTGCCTCCACCGTCCAGCGGAAGCGGGCCACCTTCTACAACGTGCTCGGGTACGCGGTCGAGCTGGAGCTGATCGCCTCCAACCCGGTCGACCGGGTCCAGTGGACTGCTCCCGAGGTGGCTCAGTCCATAGACCGGCGGGTGGTGGCGAACCCGGCCCAGGTCGCCGCGCTGCTGGAGGCGGTGAAATCTCTCGGCAAACGGGCCGACAAGGTCACGGCGTTCTTCGGCTGCCTCTACTACGCGGGGATGCGTCCCTCGGAAGCCGCGGACCTACGGCGGGAGGACTGCGATCTCGCCGGGCGGTGCGTCGACTGCGGTGCCGACTTCGACGACCTGGCGGCGGTCAAGCCTTCCCGGTCCTGCGACCACGAGAAGATCGAACATCGCTGGGGCCGCCTGGTGCTCGCCGGCACCTCGCCGCGCGCCGGGTCGCACTGGACGGATGACGGCGGCTCCCACGAGCGGCGCGGACTCAAGCACCGGGGGAGGGCTGAGACTCGTACGGTCCCGATTCCGCCCCGGCTCGTCGAGCTGCTCTGCGCGCACGTCGAGAATCACGGGGTCGGCCCGGACGGTCGGTTCTTCCGGGGCCTGCACGGTGGGCCGCTCTCCGAGTCGGTGTACGACCGGTGGTGGAAGCTCGCCCGGGAGAAGGCGCTGGCCGAATCGCAGGTCGTCTCGCCGCTCGTACGCCGGCCCTACGATCTGCGGCACGCGGCGGCGTCGCTCTGGCTGAATGCCGGCGTCCCGCCGACCGAGGTCGCCCGGCGCCTGGGCCACGGCGTCGCCGTCCTGCTCCGCGTCTACGCCAACTGCATCGACGGCGGAGACGACACCATGAACGACAAGATCGGCGACGCCCTCGGATGAGCAAGGGCTGTTGGAGGATGACGCCGTGAGTACCGAGTCGGGCGAAGCGCTGGCCAGGACGGAACGCCTCGTGCTGCGGGAAGTCCGGGCGCACGACCTGCCGGTGCTTGAGCGGATGTGGCAGGACCCGGTGATGCGGCGTTACCTCGGCGGCCCGGTGCCTGACGAGGTGGCGGACGAACGGAGGGCGGGTGACCACACGGGCGGGCTGATGGTGACGAGGAGTTCCGGAGAGATCGTCGGTTGGTGCCACCTCGGCCGGTACCGGACGGGCGATCTGGAGCTGTCGTACATCTTCCTGCCGGAGTGGTGGAGTCATGGCTACGCCCGGGAGGGGTGTGCAGCGGCCATCGTTCTTGCCTTCGACCGGTTCCCGGACGCATCCCGGCTGATCGCCGTCACGCAGAGAGCGAACCTTCGATCGGTCCGTCTTTTGCAAGCCCTCGGCATGGTCCTGGTCGACATCTTCGAGGAGTTCGGTGCGCGTCAGGTGATGTACGCGATCGACCGTCCGGACAGCAGCGACGGGCGGATGAGGTGAGGTGGGAGTTGCCTACGTCGCAGGGGATGATCTCGGCTATGTCCTCTAGCGCACCTGACCGGGACCTTCCTGCCGGTGATCAGCTCATCAAGATCTGGTTCAAGTTCGTTCCGCGCGAAGGGTGGCTTCCCTACGACACAGAGGGCCTTTGGGCTGCCGCTGCCGGTCCTGACACAGCCCGCATCCGCAACGTCCCGTTCCTCCAAGACGGCGTTGCTGAGGGAGACATCGTGCGCTTCACCGTGGATCCTGACGGACTTCCCTGGGCAACCGGGCGGGTCGAGGCGTCGGGCAACTGCACGGTGCGGGTCCTGCCGATCCCTCGTGGCCCTCTTGGGCCAAGCGCCCAAGCTGTCTACGACCGCCTGGCGCCCTTCGGCCTCGGCGGTGAGACGTTCAGCAAGGAACTTCCTCTCGTTGCTTTCACCGTGCCAGCCGGTGCAGATCTCCCCGCGATCAAGGCGACCCTGCAACGGGGCGAGGCGGAGGGCTGGTGGAGCTTCGAGGTCGGTTGCGCGAGCGACGAATGGAGAGCGGCCTGAGCATCGGGCGTCTCCTGGCAGCGTGCCGTGGGCGTGGGCACATGGTGGGCGGTTGACCGGTCGTTGTGCCTGCGGCGGCGAGAAACAGCAGCTCAGTGCCGCTGACCTAGGCATGATCACGGACGCCCTGTAAATCCGTCGCGAAAGCTTCAGAGGTTCGAATCCTCTACCCGCCACCAGGTGCGCAAAGAGGCCCCTGACCAGCGTGAACGCCGGTCAGGGGCCTCTTTCGTGAGTCTCACTCAGTCCCGCTTCAGCCCGCTCAATCTCGCTGGCCGTGTCGTATACGTGTCGCCAGCCGACGTTGGGTTGCAGCGCGGCTGCACCATGGTCGGATGGCATGGGAGTGGTTGCCCCCGGCAGGGACAGTTGCAGCATCAATAGTCGGGACAGTCGGCCTCGTGGCCGTATCAGTGCGCGCTGCGGCTGCCGGCAGGCAAACGCAAGTCGATGTTGCCAAGGTCCAGGCTGACGCAGCGTTGACGAAAACCCTTCTTGACGAAAAGCGTGCGCTATACGCCAAGTTTCTCGGTTTGGCGGACACCGCCAGAAACAAGGTCGCTGACGAGCGTAAGCGCAAAGCCGCTCTCGTCCAGTTGGTTGGGCATGACGAGCCGGACGGTGACGAGGTTGAGCTTGAGGGTGAGACGGCTGACGTGGAGTGGTCTGCTGAACTCAACGAGCTACTCACCGAGATGTCTGGCCTACGCATGCAGATCATGATCCTTTCCGGTCCTGAGATGGCCCGCAAGGCGGGCGACCTATTCGCCGTCGTGCGCGACTTCGCAAGGCGTAAGGCCACCGAAAGCGACGTCGAGGTTGAGTTGGTCGCTGCTGGAGATGCGATGCACGTGGACGCAACCCAGCCCTAGGCTGTGCCTACTCGGTTAGGTGCTCGCCTAGGGCGGCGTCGATCCGGCGGCGAGCTGTTTCCTCCTGGCCGTAGACGCACTTCGCGTACACCCGCACCAGGACGTAGACGCTGTGTCGGCCCACTTGGCGACCGGGGTAGCTGGCACCCCTGCATTGAGCCAGAGCGACACGGCGGCGCGCTGCACGTCGTACGGTCGCCGGCCAGGGGGCGTTGCTGCGCCGGGGTGAGCACCTTTGCCCGCGCGTCGCGCCACGCCTTCCCGTAGGTGTTGTTCGGGATCGGCTGACCGTCGGTGGGCACGTACCGGCCACCGGGGGCAGCGCCGGGTTACGAACAGCCCCGTTCGATCCGGGCGGGTACTTCTTCACGTGGTGGTCGAGCAGCCGCGCGAGCGGGTGGCACCGGCACGTCCCGCGTTGGGGCCTTCGCTCGGTGCTTCAACCCTCGTTCCTTGGCTGCGTCGCTGCCCTCGCCCCAGTCTCGGCCGCAGGCCACGGGCGAGCCGGTCAGGTGCAGTACGCCCCACCCGTCAGGCTCCGCGGGCCGCTCGTACTCGTCTTCGCGCAGGTGAAGAACGTCTTCAGGCGTGGGGCGTTGTAAGACATTCATCCAAAGAACGCTTCCAAGCCGGGGATGGATGGCATGGGACGGCTCCCTTCGCAGCGTTGCCGGACGAACCCGGCGCACAGGGTGGGCGCATCCCGTCGCTCCGCCAGAGTGCCGTCACATGGCTGGCAGCCTCGCCGTCCTGCCCACGAACGGCACTGTTGTTCGATGGCGCTCCGACGGGCGGTCCAACGCGAGTCCCTTGTCGACACCGGGACGCTGTGGTGGCTGACCGTTGCCGTCACCTCGTTCGCCCGGTGGTGCTGGGAGTTTTCGGGCGATTTGAGGCCGCGGCCCAGGCGGTTGGCCGAGCCCCGCCGCCGGTATCGGTTCCGGTCGGCTCCACCAAACTCGCCGGTGAGGTCTGGGCCGCTTCGCGGAGCTGGCCGAGTCGGCCTACCCGGCCTCTCGTACTTCAACGAGGTTCTTCGCGGCCGCGGCGGCCACTTCGCGACCTGAGAGAAGCCGTGTGGAGTTCGCCGATCGGTCGCGAAGGCTACAGAGTCTCGAACCGTCCGTCTCCGGCGGTGATAATCGAGAGACTCCGATGCTATGGATCCGAGAGGATTGTTGTGTTCAACTGGTCACCGGTTGCGAACCCGGCCAACCGGCGCCCGTCGTCCTGGGGAGTTTCGGTGGTCGGGAAGGTCCGGTGCCGCCCATACCTGCCGGCTTTGCGTTCGCGGCGGGCTTTGCTACTGGAAGCGGCTTCCATGACGTAGATCCAAATTGTGGCTATAACTTGAACACGCATCATCTGCGCGTCTCCTGGGACCAGCCAACGACCTTGCAGGGCTTCCGTCGTTGAAGCGTTCGGGCCGGCTGGACGGGCCTGCGCCGCTCAGCCGTCCGACCGCTTTGCGGGCTGCCTCGTGTGTGGCACCATCGTGGAATCTTGCCTTCCCGACACCCCTGCCATGAGGAGCACACGATGTCTGGTCAAAGGCTGGCCCGGCGGGTCGGCATGGTGTTCGCAGCACTGGCTTTCGTTGTGATGGCAGGCGGGGCTTCCGGAAGTTTCGGGGAGTTCCAGGCTTTTGACTACGTCTGGACGGCGCCGCAGCGCTAGCCGAGGCTGGTGACACCACTGTCGTATCGGACGGTGTCGTCAGCTTCGTTTCCGGCCGTGCGTCCTTCGCAGCAGTGACCGGTAAGGAGTGGGATGGCTGGCCGCCGGTCCGCGTCGGGTGGCTCGGGGTCTCCTCGGCGCCCGGCCCAGTACGCATGGTTCATCACCGGCCCGTTGATGTTCCTGGCCGTCGTCTTCTCGATGACGATCGGGCTGGTGACCCCGAACCGGCCGCACCCCTCCGGGTCCTGGGGGCTCGCCGCCGTCCTGCTGGGCGTGATGGTGATCGCCGGCCTGCCGATGCTGAACTTCGTCATCGGGCGGCAGTCCTTCGGGGTGCGGCTCGTCGAGATCCCGCTGGTGCCGGCGTTCGTCTTTCTTCCGCCGTTGATGGTCGTCCTGGTTTACACCCTCTCCACGCTGATAACCCACCTGCGGTACCGCTTCGGGGTGGAAAAGCTGGCCTTCAACGTCGCCAACGCCGCCGCTGCCGTATCGCTGGCCGGCCTCGTGTTGCTGGCGCTGCCGCCGGTCGTGGGTGTCGGACCGCGGACGTGGGGAGTGCTCTTCGCGTCCGTCGGTACCGTCGTGGTGTCGACCCTCGCCGGCGTGGCCGGGGTGATCGCGATCATGCACGGCCGGCATGCCGCGCTGGGTGTGCTGCGTAGCGGGTTGCCGTCTCTGCTGGCCAACGGTGTCAACCTCGTAGTCGGGTTGATCGTCCTGATCGCTGTGGACAGCACCTGGTGGTCGGCCGTGTTGATCGTCGTGCTCGGGGTCGCGCTCGCGAAGGTCTACCGATCGTACGAGCAGTTCTTCCGGCAGCACCGGACGCTCGGCGACATGTACGAACTCACCCAGGCGATGACCGCCAACGGGCAGAGCGGCAACCTGGCTGACGTCCTCCTCGGTCGGATCCGGGGGTTGATGCAGGCCGAGTACGCGACGCTGTGGCTGCCGGCCCAGGGGCGTCACCCGGAGGTGATGCTGACCGCGCGGGTCGACGACGCCGGCCTGTTGGACACGTCGCCGACGCCGGTGGTCGTTCGCGAGGAGGCCCGCCGTCAGCGGCGCAGTCTGGCCATGGGTGTTCGCCTCGGCGACGAGGAGAGCCTGCGAGGGTCGCTGCGCGCCACCGGTGTGAAGGACATCATCGTGGTGCCGCTCTACTCGGGTCAGGCGGTGATCGGCACGCTCGAGGTGGTCAACCGCCTCAGCGACGTCGGTCATTTCACCCCGGGCGACATCCCCGTCTTCGAGACGGTCGCCGCTCATGCGGCCGTGGCCCTGGAGAATTCGCGGTTGGTCGACCGGCTTCGGCACGACGCCCACCACGACACGTTGACCCGACTGCCCAACCGGCGGCGGATCACCGGAGCGCTGGACGAGTCGGTCAAGATCCGGGCACCGGGCGAGGTGGTGGCGCTGCTGCTCTTCGACGTCGACGGGCTGCGCCAGGTCAACGAGTCCCTGGGGCACGCGGCCGGGGACAAGGTCCTCACCGAGGTCGCCACTCGGCTGCGGGCCAGCGCGCCGTCGTCGGCTCTGGTTGGCCGCGCCGGTGGGGACGAGTTCCTGGTGACACTGCGGTTGGAGAGCGCCGAGGCCGCGCTTGAGTTGGCCGCCCAACTGCGCGACCAGATCCGCGACGAGATGGTCTTCGACGCGCTCACCCTCGACGTGGACACTGCCGTCGGGGTGGCCGTACACCCGGATCATGGCAGCGACGCGGCGACCCTGCTGCTCCGGGTCGACCTCGCCGCCACCGCGGCCAAGTCGGTGCCGGGCAGCGTGCAGCTGTTCAATCCCGCACTGGAGTCCCGTTCACTGCGCCGGTTGGGTCTGGCCGGCGATCTGCGCCGAGCGCTGGACCAGAACGAGCTGGAGGTCTACTTCCAGCCCAAGGTGACCCTGCGGGACCGGCGCCTGGTGGGTGTGGAGTGTCTGGCCCGCTGGGAGCATCCGGCGCACGGCACTGTCGCGCCCGAGGACTTCGTGGCGGTGGCCGAGCACACCGGCCAGTTGAGCCGGCTCACCGAGGTGGTGCTCCGGGAGGGCCTTCGGCGCAGCCGGGACTGGGCGCTGGCCGACCAGCCGCTGCCCATCGCTGTCAACCTCTCGGCTCGGACGCTCATCGACAGGCACTTCCCGGACCGGGTCCAGGAGTTGTTGACCGAGTACAAGGTGCCGGCGCAGCGCCTCACCCTGGAGATCACCGAGTCGGGGGTGCTGGACGGCACGGACCGGCCGATCCCCACCCTGCAACGGCTACGGGATCTCGGCGTACGGCTGTCGGTGGACGACTTCGGCACTGGTGACTCGTCTCTGGCGCACCTGCGCCGGCTGCCGGTGCACGAGGTGAAGGTGGACCGGTCCTTCGTGCAGGGCATGGCGACCGACCCGGGGGACCTGGCGATCGTCAACGCGGTGGTCACTCTTTCCCAGCAGTTCGGCCTGGCGGTGGTGGCCGAGGGGGTGGAGAGCGAGTTGACCCTGGAGCTTCTCCAGGACATCGGCTGCGAGATCGGGCAGGGTTTCCTGTTCAGCCGGCCGCTGCCGTACGAGCGGTTGGCCGCCTGGTTCGGTGCCCAGGTCGAGCCGGAGACGACCTCGAACGGGGAGCTGCCGCGCCTGCGTGTCGTGCCCTGAACAGGGCGCGGACGATCACCGGGGATCCGATTTCACCTGTCGACCCGGGCCGTGTACTCTTACTCCTGCGCGCCCCACGGGGAGATCGCGCAGGCCCCCTTAGCTCAGTCGGCAGAGCGTCTCCATGGTAAGGAGAAGGTCTACGGTTCGATTCCGTAAGGGGGCTCGAGGGTTCAGCTGGACCCATCGCAGCGGTGTAGCTCAGATGGTAGAGCAAGCGGCTCATAATCGCTGTGTCGCCGGTTCAAGTCCGGCCACCGCTACTCTCGTCTTCCGGGCTCGTTGCCGGTGGTCGTAAGAATGGGCGCTTCTGGCGCCCACTTTGCATGTCCGCGCTGTCAGCGTCTAGGCTGGCGCGTCGTAGTTGTTTCCGTTAGCGAGGAAGGCACTCCGCCGTGGCGAAGGCTACCGATGTCCGGCCGAAGATCACTTTGGCGTGTGTGGAGTGCAAGGAGCGCAACTACATCACGCGCAAGAACCGGCGCAACGACCCCGACCGCATCGAGCTGAAGAAGTTCTGCCCGCGTGACGGTCGGCACACGGTCCACCGCGAGACCCGCTGACTGCTGGTCGGCCTCAGGGCCGGCCGTTGTCGAAGCTTTCCGATCGCCGATCTGACCGGTTTGGTGCGGCTCCGCCGCCGCCTACCGATCAGGTCGGCGATTGGGCTTTCCGTGTAGGTTCGCGGCATGCCTCTGGACCCTTCCTTCGTCGGCCGGACGTATCCGCCGACCGCCCCCTACCAGGTGGGCCGAGAAAAGATCCGCGAGTTCGCCAGCGCCATCGGTGCCACTGACCCGGCTCACCACGACCCGGAGGCCGCGCGGGCGCTGGGTCACGCCGACGTGGTCGCCCCGCCGACCTTTCCGGTGATCGTGACGATGGCCGCGAGCAGTCAGATCATCGAGGACCCGGCCCTGGGTGTCGACTACAGCCGGCTGGTGCACGGCGACCAGCGGTTCGCGTACACCAGGCCGGTGGTCGCCGGCGACGAGCTGGTCTGCACCAACACCATCGAGGACGTCAGCACCAGGGGTGGGCACGGCTTCCTGACCACGCGCACCGACGTGAGCACCGTCGGCGGGGAACCGGTGGTCGCGGTCTGGGCCAGGTACGTCATTCGCGGGGAGGCCTGAGATGGAGTTGCCAGCACAGACGTTTCAGGTGACCCGCGCGGACCTGGTCCGCTACGCCGGCGCCTCGGGCGACTTCAACCCGATCCACTGGAGCGACCGGGTCGCCACCGCTGTGGGTCTGCCCGGGGTGATCGCCCACGGCATGTTCACCATGGCGCTGGTCGGCCGGGCGGTCACCGAGTGGGCCGGGTCGCCGGACGCGGTGGTTGAGTACGGCGTGCGTTTCACCCGGCCGGTGGTGGTCCCCGACGACGACCAGGGGACTGAGATCGAGGTGACCGCGCGGGTCCGCGAGGTGACCGAGGACGGTCTCACCCGACTCGAGGTGACCGCAACCTGCCTGGGTGACAAGGTGCTGTCGCAGGCGCGGGCAACCATCCGGACGGCGCGCTGAACCGAGCCCGCCACGCGTGGCGGAGAGACCGGTTGGGAAAGTCGGGCGGCTACCCGTACACTGGTCCGCCGTGGGGCAAGTGACCCCTGCTCGGTCGTCTGTGGCCGCGTGGGGCGAGTGTTGCCACATAGGGGTGTAGCTCAATTGGCAGAGCAGCGGTCTCCAAAACCGCAGGCTGCAGGTTCAAGTCCTGTCACCCCTGCGCCTCAGGCCTGACCGTTCCCGTGGGTCGCGCCGCCAGCTTGGCGGCGTCCGGCCCGTGGTGGTGGCATCGGCGGGGTGGCTCCGAGGCAATCGGGGCCCTCCGGGCGATCCACCGGCCGCGGCCCGTCGCGGGACGGTTGGGTCCGGCCGGCGTGACCAGCGCCGCGTACGCCACTCGGCGTGCGACCCCAGATTCCGCGACGGAGGGCGAAGTGGCCGACAACAAGCGGCGCGACGACGACGGCGACGATCGTCTGGACGACGAGATCGTCGACGACGTGGCCGACGACGACGCCTCCGGCGCGGACGAGCCGGTTTCCCGGGGGGGCACCGCCACGCGGTCCCGTGCCCGGGCGGAGTCGGCGGACAGCCGGCCGACCACGCGGTCGGAAACGGGTCGGGTGGGCGTCTTCGGCCGCATCGCCCGGTTCTTCCGCGAGGTCGTAGCTGAACTGCGTAAGGTCATCTGGCCGACCCGCAAGGAGTTGCTGACCTACACCGCCGTGGTGGTGGCGTTCGTCGCGGTGATGCTGACGATCGTGGGTGTGCTGGACTTCGGCTTCGCCAAGGTCGTGTTGTTTGTCTTTGGCAACTCGGACTGACCGGCTGCCTCCAGCCATAGTGACGGAAGTGAGCGAGCGTGCCTGAGTACGACGAGACCGCCGGACCGGTGGACGAGCAGTCCACGGTCGCGACGGCGGCTGGTGACGAGTCGGTTGAGGCCGCCAGCGAGCCGGAGTTCCCTACGACCGAGCCCGCCCCGGACGAGGACTACGACCCCGTCGCGGAGCTGAGGCAGAAGCTGCGCTACGCGCCGGGTGACTGGTACGTGGTGCACTCGTACGCCGGCTACGAGAACAAGGTCAAGACCAACCTCGAGACCCGGATCACGAGCCTCGACATGGAGGACTTCATCTACCAGGTCGAGGTGCCGACCCGGGAAGAGGTCGAGGTCAAGAACGGTAAGCGTTCGCAGATTCAGGCCAAGGTCTTCCCGGGTTACATCCTGGTTCGGATGGAGTTGACCGCCGAGTCCTACTCCTGTGTCCGGAACACTCCGGGTGTGACAGGCTTCGTCGGCGCGACCGACAGGGCCGACCGGCCTGCTCCGCTCTCGCTCGACGAGGTGCTGAAGTGGCTGGCGCCGGCTGTCGAGACCGAGCAGAAGAAGTCGAAGCCGGAGATCAAGGTCCTCGACTTCGAGGTGGGCGACTCCGTCACCGTCACCGACGGCGCGTTCGCGTCGCTGCCGGCCACGATCAGCGAGATCAACGCCGACCAGCAGAAGCTCAAGGTGCTGGTGTCGATCTTCGGTCGTGAGACTCCGGTGGAGCTCAACTTCAACCAGGTCGCCAAGATCTGATTGGTCGTCGGCGGCGGGCCCGACCCGCCGCCGACGTCGGCGTACGCGCTCTCGCTCGACCTCGGCGGACGAGTGGGCTGCGGCCTGCGCTACTCTTGAATGTCGCCGCTGTCGCACCGCGCTGACCGTGCGCGCCCGAGGGCGGCGACAGCCGCATTTTCCCAGCTCCAAGCCCCAGGAAGTGACATGCCTCCGAAGAAGAAGCTCGTCAAGACGTTCACGCTTCAGTTGCCGGCGGGCCAGGCCACGCCGGCGCCGCCGGTCGGCCCCGCGCTCGGCCAGCACGGCGTGAACATCATGGAGTTCTGCAAGTCCTACAACGCGCAGACCGAGTCTCAGCGGGGCGACATCGTCCCCGCCGAGATCAGCGTGTTCGAGGACCGGTCCTTCACGTTCGTGCTGAAGACCCCGCCCGCTGCCCGGCTGCTGATCAAGGCCGCCGGTGTGCAGAAGGGTTCGGGTGTTCCGCAGTCCGAGAAGGTCGGCTCGGTCAGCCGCGCCCAGCTGCGTGAGATCGCCGAGAAGAAGATGGCCGACCTCAACGCCAACGACATCGCCCAGGCCGAGAAGATCATCGCCGGCACCGCCCGGTCGATGGGCATCACCGTCAACGACTGACGTCGGCCCCGGCCTTCGACCCGACAGTGGGAGGGCTCGCGCCGAGCGGCCCGCCAGAGACCACAGGAGTAATCAGTAATGCAGCGCAGCAAGAGCTACCGCAAGGCCGCCGATGTCATCGACCGGTCGAAGCTCTACACCCCCACCGAGGCCGTGAAGCTGGCCAAGGAGACCACCAACGTCAAGTTCGACGCCACGGTCGAGGTCGCCATGCGCCTCGGCGTCGACCCCCGCAAGGCGGACCAGATGGTCCGCGGTGTGGTCAACCTGCCGCACGGCACCGGTAAGACCGCCCGCGTGATCGTGTTCGCCAGTGGCGCGAAGGCCGAAGAGGCCGCCGCCGCGGGTGCGGACGAGGTGGGCACCGATGAGCTGGTCGCCCGTATCCAGGGTGGTTGGCTCGACTTCGACGCGGCGATCGCCACGCCGGACCAGATGGCCAAGATCGGCCGGATCGCGCGGATCCTGGGCCCGCGCGGTCTCATGCCGAACCCGAAGACCGGCACGGTGACCATGGACGTCACCAAGGCGGTGTCGGACATCAAGGGCGGCAAGATCACCTTCCGGGTGGACAAGCACTCCAACCTGCACCTGATCATTGGCAAGGCCTCCTTCACGGAGACCCAGCTGGTGGACAACTACGCTGCGGTGCTCGACGAGGTGCTGCGCGCCAAGCCGTCCGCGGCCAAGGGCAAGTACCTCCGCAAGGTCATCCTGACCACCACGATGGGCCCGGGCGTCCCGGTCGACCCGAACCTGGTGAAGAACCTTCGGGAGGACCAGGCCGACGCCTGAGTCGACAGTTCGCTCCGCCGGGGCGCCGCCACGACCGTGGCGGCGCCCCGGCGCGTTTCAGGTGTGGCAGGCTCGACGCCATGCGGCTGGAGAATGTCTGGTTGCGGTACCACCGGCGGGGGCCGTGGGTGCTGCAAGGCATCGACGTGCGGATCGGTCCCGGCGAGGTGGCGATCGTGTTGGGTCGCAACGGGGTGGGCAAGTCGACACTGCTCCAGGTGGCCGCGGGGGTCCTCCGCCCGGGCCGGGGCCGGGTCACCGACCGTCCGACGCGGGTGGGCTGGGTGCCGGAGCGTTTCCCCGCGGACCAACCGTTCACTGTCACCCGCTATCTGACCGGGATGGCCCGGGTGGCGGGGCTGGGCAGGGCTGCGGCCGACGAGGCGGTGGCCTCCTGGACGGACCGGCTCGGGCTGTCCGCGTTCCGCTCGGTCCGGTTGCCGGAACTGTCCAAGGGCACCGCGCAGAAGGTCGGTCTCGCCCAGGCGCTGCTGCGCCCACCGGGCCTGCTGGTGCTCGACGAGCCGTGGGAGGGGCTGGACGCCGCCACCCGTGAGTTGGTGCCCGAACTGATCGCCGAGGTGCTCGCGGCCGACGGCTCGGTCCTGGTCAGCGACCACCGCGGCGAGACGGTCCGGCTCCCGGCCGCGCGCCGCTGGTTGGTGGCCGACGGCTCGCTCTGCGAGGAGACGTCGTCGACGGACGAGACGATCGCTGTGGTCGAGGTCGCGGTGCCGGCCGCGCGGGTCGCCGGCACCGTCGCCCGGTTGCGCGCCGAGGGCCACCAGGTGCTGCGGGTACGCTCCGACGCCTCCACCGCCGCATCCCAGGCCCTACCCGTCGAGCCGCCCCGGTCGGTCGGTGCCGCCCGACCCGCCGAGCCGCCCCTCGGGATGGCCGGGGAACTGGCAGCCGAGCAGCCCGACGCCGTTGACGCCGCGGTCGAGTCGGCAGCGGGGGAGACCCGGTGAGCGCCCTGGTCCGGATGCGGTTGGCCGGTTTCCTGCGGACCGGCCGGGCGTTGGCGCCGTTGCTCGCCGGCCTGATCACGCTCGGCATCCTCTACGGCGGTGGCCGCGCCCAGCCGGCGGAGGCGTACGGGGTCTCCGCGGTAGTGCTCTTTCCGGTGCTCGCCTGGCAGACCAAGATCCTGTTGGACGTCGAGCCGGACGTGCAGCGTCGGCTGGCGCAGGTGACCGTCGGGGTGGCCCGGGAGCGGTTGGCCGGGCTACTCGCCGCCGTGGTGACGGCGCTGGTGACGGTGGCCGTCGCGCTGCTCTTTCCGTGGCTGGTCGGCGGGGTGTCCGGCCCGGTCGACCCGGAGGAGCGGTCGATTCCGGTCGGGCTCGCCCTGGGATTGTGGGCGCATGTGCTGGTCGTACCCGCTGCGGTTGCTCTTGGCGCGCTGGCCAGCCGCGCGTCGGTCGGCGGCGCCGGATACGGCGTCGCGGTGTTGGCCCTCGGAGGGGTCGGCGCTGTGGTGCTCGGTCTGACCGGCTCGGTGGCCCCCTGGCTGGCACCGCCGATCATGGCGGCCGCTCGCACCACCGCCGGCGACGCCGCCGCGCTGACAATGCTGGGGCTGAGCGGGTGGGCGCTGGCCTGGAGCGCCGCTGTCGTCGGCGGTTACCTGTGGCGTCGGCGGGCCCAGGGCTGACCGGCCCTGGCGCGGGTGACGCGGCTCACCGGGCGCGATTTGGCGCTGCTGGTCGGGGCGCGTAGTCTTCAACAGTCATCCGTGTTCTCATGGATGAGGAACCACCCAGAGACCGCTGGTCACCGTGTTTCGGCACGGTCGAAGGTCCCGCGACAACGGGCGACCCGCGTAGGGCGGCAAGCGTAACTCGGCAGTGAGCATGGTCCGCCGACCATGACGATCCGCCGGCCCTCGCCCCGTGCGCCCTGCGCCGGGGCTTTTTCGTTGTCGCGCTGCCTCCGCCCCCGTTCCGGCTTCGGCCGAGACGGGGACCAGCCTCGAGTAACGAGAGAGGAGGGACATGGCGGACAAGCCGATCCGGGCCGACAAGGCCACGGCCGTCGCTGAGCTGACCGAGAGCTTCCGCAGCTCGGGCGCCACCGTGCTGACCGAGTACCGCGGTCTGACGGTTTCCCAGCTCACCCAGCTTCGGCGCTCGCTCGGCGCCGATACCAGCTACACGGTCGCGAAGAACACGCTGGCGAAGCGTGCTGCGACGGACGCGGGCATCACCGGCCTCGACGAGCTGTTCACCGGTCCTACCGCGCTGACTTTCGTTTCGGGCGACGTCGTCGAGGCGGCGAAGGGGCTTCGCGACTTCGCGAAGGCCAACCCGAAGCTCGTCATCAAGGGCGGTGTCTTCGAGGGCAAGGCCATCACCGCGGCCGAGGTCACGAAGCTCGCCGACCTTGAGTCCCGCGAGGTGCTGCTGGCCAAGCTGGCCGGCGCGATGAAGGGCAACCTGAGCAAGGCCGCGGCCCTGTTCCAGGCCCCGCTGTCGAAGACCGCCCGTCTGGCGGCTGCACTGCAGGACAAGCGCGAGAAGGAGGGCGCCGAGGCGGCCTGAGGCCCCCACGGCGCACCAGTTCTTACTTAACAGAATCAGGAAAGGACGCCAGATATGGCGAAGCTCAGCACCGACGAGCTGCTCGACGCGTTCAAGGAGATGACGCTGATCGAGCTCTCTGAGTTCGTGAAGCAGTTCGAGACGACCTTCGAGGTCACCGCTGCCGCTCCGGTCGCGATCGCCCAGGGTGGTGGCGGCGGCGGCGCTGCTGCCGAGGCCGAGCCGGAGCAGGATGAGTTCGACGTCATCCTCGAGGCTGACGGTGGCAAGAAGATCCAGGTCATCAAGGTCGTGCGTGAGCTGACCGGCCTGGGCCTCAAGGAGGCCAAGGACGCGGTTGAGTCCGCGCCGAAGGCCATCCTGGAGAAGGTCAACAAGGAGACCGCCGACAAGGCGAAGGCCAAGCTCGAGGGTGAGGGCGCCAAGGTCACCCTCAAGTGACCTGACGTTCCACCAACGCGTACCCGGCTCGTGAGCTGGGACACCATCGCGTCGCGGCGGGCGGTGATCCGACACGGATCACCGCCCGCCGTATTGGTGGATCTGGCTGCGACCGGTCCTGAGCTGGGCTCCGGCCATGGGTACCCTTGACCCGAACGAGCGTGGCGGGTCGCCCTCCAGTGGGAAACAAGGGACAACCCGGATACCGGCCCTTGACGCGGCCCGGGGCTGCCAGGCACGCTGACACCAGCAAGACACCGCGCTTGCGACGGCCACGACGTGGGTATGACAGCGGCGGCACCATCAGCCGCTGTAACCCGAGCGGCCCAGTGGGGAGTTGCGTTCTGAGCGGCCCGGCAGACCCCGGTTGACGGGGGCCGAGGCGCGCTCCGCAAACAACCTGCGGGGTGGGCTGGACAGCGGTTAGCCTCTCGGCTACACTGCTAGTTTGCGCTGCCTTCCGACTTGACCCCTGCTCGGAAATGTCCGTTTACGGATATTTCTGGTGGGGTCATTGGAGTGCACGCGTACCAGCCGTTCTGCAGCACCGGTCCTCGGAAGGACGCATCTTGGCAGCTTCCCGCCCTGCGAAGACCAGTCGTACGTCGAGCGCATTCGCTCCCCGCCGAGTTTCATTCGGCAGGATCACCGAACACCTCGAGGTCCCCAACCTCCTTGCCATTCAGAACGAGTCCTTCGACTGGCTCGTCGGCAACGAGGCTTGGCAGGGCCGGTCGGCGGACGACCCGCACGCACGATCGGGTCTCGCGGAGATCCTTGAAGAGATCAGTCCCATTGAGGACTTCTCCGGCACCATGTCGCTCTCCTTCTCAGCGCCGCGCTTCGACGAGGTCAAGGCCTCGATCGAGGAGTGCAAGGAGAAGGACCTGACCTACTGCGCTCCGCTCTTCGTGACCGCGGAGTTCACCAACAACACCACTGGCGAGATCAAGAGCCAGACGGTGTTCATGGGTGACTTCCCGATGATGACGCCCAAGGGCACCTTCGTCATCAACGGCACCGAGCGCGTCGTGGTCAGCCAGCTCGTCCGGTCTCCGGGCGTGTACTTCGACAAGCAGCCGGACAAGACCTCCGACCGCGACCTCTCCAGCGTCAAGGTCATCCCGAGTCGGGGTGCCTGGCTGGAGTTCGACATCGATAAGCGCGACACGGTCGGTGTACGTATCGACCGCAAGCGTCGGCAGGCCGTCACCGTCCTGCTCAAGGCCATCGGATGGTCGGCCGAGCGGATCCGTGAGAAGTTCGGCTGGTCCGAGCTGATGATGACCACGCTCGAGAAGGACCACATCGCCGGCGCCGACGAGGCTCTGCTCGACATCTACCGCAAGCTGCGCCCTGGCGAGCCGCCGACGCGCGAGAACGCCCAGACCCTGCTCGACAACCTCTTCTTCAACCCGAAGAGGTACGACGTCGCCAAGGTCGGGCGCTACAAGTTCAACAAGAAGCTCGAAGTCGGCGTTCCGATCACCACCGGCACGCTGACCGAGGACGACATCGTCGCCACCGTGGAGTACCTGTGCCGGCTGCACGCCGGTGAGGACGGCTACGAGGCCGACGACATCGACCACTTCGGCAACCGGCGTCTCCGTACCGTTGGCGAGCTGATCCAGAACCAGGTTCGGGTCGGCCTGTCCCGGATGGAGCGGGTCGTCCGCGAGCGGATGACCACGCAGGACGTCGAGGCGATCACCCCGCAGACCCTGATCAACATCCGCCCGGTGGTGGCGGCGATCAAGGAGTTCTTCGGGACGTCCCAGCTGTCCCAGTTCATGGACCAGACCAACCCGCTGGCGGGCCTGACCCACCGGCGTCGGCTGAGCGCGCTCGGCCCGGGTGGTCTGTCCCGGGAGCGGGCCGGCTTCGAGGTCCGCGACGTGCACCCGTCCCACTACGGCCGGATGTGCCCGATCGAGACGCCGGAAGGCCCGAACATCGGCCTGATCGGCGCGCTGTCCACCTTCGCCCGGGTCAACCCGTTCGGCTTCATCGAGACGCCGTACCGGAAGGTCGTCGAGGGTCGGGTCACCGACCAGATCGACTACTTGACCGCGGACGAGGAGGACCGGTTCGTCAAGGCCCAGGCCAACGCGCGCCTGAAGGCTGACGGCACGTTCGCCGAGGAGCGGGTGCTCTGCCGTCGTAAGGGCGGCGAGACCGAGGACGTCCTCCCCGGCGCCGTCGACTACATGGACGTCTCGCCCCGGCAGATGACCTCGGTCGCGACCGCCATGATCCCGTTCCTCGAGCACGACGACGCCAACCGGGCACTGATGGGCGCGAACATGCAGCGCCAGGCGGTGCCGCTGGTCAAGGCTGAGGCGCCGCTCGTGGGTACGGGCATGGAGTACCGGGCCGCTGTCGACGCTGGCGACGTGGTGGTCGCCGAGGTCGGCGGTGTGATCGAGGATCTCTGCGCCGACTACGTCACCATCCACCAGGATGACGGCCACCGCCGGACGTACCTGCTGCACAAGTTCCGCCGCTCCAACGCCGGCTCCTGCGTCAACCAGAAGCCTGTCGTCTTCGAGGGCGACCGCGTCGAGGCCGGTCAGGTCATCGCCGACGGTCCGTGCACCGACGAGGGCGAGATGGCACTCGGACGCAACCTTCTGGTGGCGTTCATGTGCTGGGAGGGCCACAACTACGAGGACGCGATCATCCTGTCGCAGCGCCTCGTGCAGCAGGACGTGCTCACCTCGATCCACATCGAGGAGCACGAGGTCGACGCCCGGGACACCAAGCTCGGTCCGGAGGAGATCACCCGCGACATCCCGAACGTCAGCGAGGAAATGCTCGCTGACCTCGACGAGCGCGGCATCATCCGGATCGGCGCCGAGGTCGTCCCCGGTGACATCCTGGTCGGCAAGGTCACGCCCAAGGGTGAGACCGAGCTGACCCCGGAGGAGCGCCTGCTCCGCGCGATCTTCGGTGAGAAGGCGCGTGAGGTTCGGGACACCTCGCTGAAGGTGCCGCACGGCGAGACCGGCACGGTCATCGGTGTGCGCACGTTCTCCCGCGAGGACGGCGACGAGTTGCCGCCGGGTGTCAACGAGCTGGTCCGGGTTTACGTCGCCCAGAAGCGGAAGATCCAGGACGGCGACAAGCTCGCCGGCCGGCACGGCAACAAGGGTGTCATCTCGAAGATCCTGCCGATCGAGGACATGCCGTTCCTCGAGGACGGCACCCCTGTCGACATCGTGCTCAACCCGCTCGGTGTGCCGAGCCGGATGAACATCGGCCAGGTGCTGGAGACCCACCTCGGTTGGGTCGCCAAGACCGGTTGGAAGGTCGAGGGTGACGACGCCGACTGGAAGCGTCAGCTGCGCTCGATCGACGCGCACGAGTCCGAGGGCGACACCAACGTGGCCACCCCGGTCTTCGACGGTGCTCGCGAAGAGGAGATCTCCGGTCTGCTCGAGTCGACCCTGCCCAACCGGGACGGCAAGCAGCTCATCGGTCGTACCGGCAAGGCGCAGCTGTTCGACGGTCGTTCCGGTGAGCCGCTGCCGGACCCGATCGCGGTCGGCTACGTCTACATCCTGAAGCTCAACCACCTGGTCGACGACAAGATCCACGCTCGTTCGACCGGCCCGTACTCGATGATCACGCAGCAGCCGCTGGGTGGTAAGGCGCAGTTCGGTGGTCAGCGTTTCGGTGAGATGGAGTGCTGGGCGATGCAGGCGTACGGCGCTGCCTACGCCCTGCAGGAGCTGCTCACGATCAAGTCCGACGACGTGCTCGGCCGAGTGAAGGTCTACGAGGCCATCGTCAAGGGCGAGAACATCCCGGAGCCGGGCATCCCGGAGTCGTTCAAGGTGCTGCTCAAGGAGCTGCAGTCGCTGTGCCTCAACGTTGAGGTGCTCTCCAGCGACGGTGTGGCCCTGGAAATGCGCGAGACCGACGACGAGGTGTTCCGGGCCGCTGAGGAGCTGGGCATCGACCTGTCCCGGCGCGAGCCGAGCTCGGTCGAAGAGGTCTGAGGTGAGCGGTCGGGGGCCGGCTCGCCGGCCCCCGACCTCACCCGAGAATTAGCAGTACAGACGACGACATAGGGGACATAGTGCTCGACGTCAACTTCTTCGACGAGCTGCGCATTGGTCTCGCCACCGCCGACGACATCCGTCAGTGGTCGCACGGCGAGGTCAAGAAGCCTGAGACGATCAACTACCGCACCCTGAAGCCGGAAAAGGACGGGCTCTTCTGCGAGAAGATCTTCGGTCCGCAGCGGGACTGGGAGTGCTACTGCGGTAAGTACAAGCGCGTCCGGTTCAAGGGCATCATCTGTGAGCGCTGCGGCGTCGAGGTGACTCGCTCCAAGGTCCGCCGTGAGCGGATGGGGCACATCGAGCTCGCCGCTCCGGTGACCCACATCTGGTACTTCAAGGGCGTTCCGAGCCGGCTGGGTTACCTGCTGGACCTCGCTCCCAAGGACCTCGAGAAGATCATCTACTTCGCCTCGTACGTCGTGACGAGCGTGGACGCGGAGTCGCGTCACCGCGACCTCTCGACGATCGAGAACGAGATCCTGGCCGAGAAGCGGCAGTCCGAGAACAGCCGCGACTCGGAGATCGAGAAGCGGGCCGCCAAGCTCGAGGCCGACCTGGCCGAGCTGGAGGCCGAGGGTGCCAAGGCGGACGTCCGGCGCAAGGTCAAGGAGGGCGGAGAGCGCGAGATGCGCCAGATCCGCGACCGGGCCCAGCGCGAGATCGACCGCCTGGACGAGGTGCTGGACACCTTCCGCAAGCTGGAGCCGAAGCAGCTGGTCACCGACGAGCTGCTCTACCGCGAGCTGCGCGACCGGTTCGGTGAGTACTTCACCGGTTCCATGGGCGCCGAGGCGATCAAGGCGCTGGTCCAGAACATGGACCTCGACGCCGAGGCCGAGAGCCTGCGGGAGACCATCCGGTCCGGCAAGGGCCAGCGGAAGATCCGGGCGCTCAAGCGACTCAAGGTCGTCGCGGCGTTCCTGAACACCCGCAACTCGCCGCTCGGCATGGTGCTGGACTGCGTCCCGGTCATCCCGCCGGACCTGCGCCCGATGGTGCAGCTCGACGGTGGCCGCTTCGCGACCTCCGACCTGAACGACCTGTACCGCCGCGTGATCAACCGGAACAACCGCCTCAAGCGGCTGATCGACCTCGGCGCGCCCGAGATCATCGTCAACAACGAGAAGCGGATGCTCCAGGAGGCCGTCGACGCGCTGTTCGACAACGGCCGTCGCGGCCGGCCGGTCACCGGCCCGGGTAACCGCCCGCTGAAGTCGCTGTCCGACATGCTCAAGGGCAAGCAGGGCCGGTTCCGCCAGAACCTGCTGGGCAAGCGCGTCGACTACTCCGGCCGTTCGGTCATCGTGGTCGGCCCGAAGCTCAAGCTGCACCAGTGCGGTCTGCCCAAGCAGATGGCGCTGGAGCTGTTCAAGCCCTTCGTGATGAAGCGGCTGGTCGACCTCAACCACGCACAGAACATCAAGTCCGCCAAGCGGATGGTCGAGCGTCAGCGCCCGGTCGTGTGGGACGTGCTGGAAGAGGTCATCGGCGAGCACCCGGTGCTGCTCAACCGGGCGCCGACCCTGCACCGCCTGGGCATCCAGGCCTTCGAGCCGCAGCTGGTCGAGGGCAAGGCGATCCAGATCCACCCGCTGGTCTGCACCGCGTTCAACGCCGACTTCGATGGTGACCAGATGGCGGTGCACGTGCCGCTGTCCGCCGAGGCTCAGGCCGAGGCGCGGATCCTGATGCTGTCGTCGAACAACATCCTCAAGCCGGCCGACGGTAAGCCGGTCACCATGCCTACCCAGGACATGGTCATCGGTCTGTACCACCTCACCCACCTCACCGCCGGTGAGAAGGGCGAGGGCCGGGCGTTCAGCTCGGACGCCGAGGCGCGGATGGCCTTCGACAACGGCGAGCTGCACCTCCAGGCGCCGGTGAAGATCCGCCTGCGCGGCGTGGTCGGTGTCGACAACGGCAACGGCTCCGAGGCGTGGAGCGCCCCGGAGGGCTGGGTCGAGGGTGACCCGCTGACCGTGGAGACCACGCTGGGTCGGGTGCTGTTCAACGAGACGCTGCCGCAGGGCTACCGCTTCGTGAACTACGAGATCCGCAAGGGTCAGCTCTCCGCGATCGTCAACGACCTCGCCGAGCGCTTCCCCAAGGTGGCGCTTGCCGCCACCCTGGACGGGCTCAAGGAGGCCGGTTTCCACTGGGCCACCTGGTCCGGCGTGACGATCGGCATGGAGGACGTCATCGCTCCGCCGCGCAAGGCGGAGATCCTGGCGCGGTACGAGAAGGACGCCGACCAGATCGACAAGCAGTACCAGCGTGGTCTGATGACCGCCGAGGAGCGTCGCGGCGAGCTCATCGAGATCTGGACCAAGGCGACCAACGAGGTCGCCAAGGAGATGGACACCGCGCTGCCGCAGGAGAACCCACTGTGGAAGATGATCAACTCGGGTGCTCGCGGTAACCTGCTCCAGCTCCGGCAGATCGCGGCGATCCGTGGTCTGGTGGCCAACCCCAAGGGCGAGATCATCCCGCGGCCGATCAAGGCCAGCTACCGGGAGGGTCTGTCCGTGCTGGAGTACTTCATCTCCACGCACGGTGCCCGTAAGGGTCTTGCCGACACCGCGCTGCGTACCGCCGACTCGGGTTACCTGACCCGTCGTCTGGTGGACGTCTCGCAGGACGTCATCATCCGCGAAGAGGACTGCGGCACCGACCGGGCGATCCCGATGCAGATCGGCGAGAAGCTGGACGGCAAGCTCGTCGTCCACACCCACGCCGAGACCAGCGTGCACGCCCGGACCCTCGCCGACGACATCAAGGGGCCGGACGGCACCGTGGTGGCTGAGCGCGGTCAGGACATCAACTCCATCGGGGTCGACAAGATCGTCGCCGCTGGTGTGGAGACGGTCCGGGTGCGCAGCGTGCTCACCTGCGAGTCGAAGCTGGGCGTCTGCGCGGCCTGCTACGGCCGGTCGCTGCCGACCGGTAAGTCGGTCGACATCGGCGAGGCGGTCGGCATCATCGCCGCCCAGTCCATCGGTGAGCCCGGTACGCAGCTGACGATGCGTACCTTCCACACCGGTGGTGTCGCGGGTGAGGACATCACCCAGGGTCTGCCGCGTGTTCAGGAAATCTTCGAGGCTCGGGTCCCGAAGGGTAAGGCGCCCATCGCCGACACCCCCGGTCGGATCCGGATCGAGGATGGCGAGCGCTCGCGCAAGATCATCGTGGTGCCGGACGACGGCAGCGAAGAGATCGTCTACGACAAGATCTCGAAGCGGGTCAAGCTCCGTACCCACGACGGCGGTCACGTCGCTGTCGGCGAGAAGCTGACCGAGGGCACCATCGACCCGCACGAGCTGCTGCGGATCATGGGTCCGCGGGCGGTCCAGGTCCACCTGACCAGTGAGGTCCAGGAGGTCTACCGCTCGCAGGGTGTGCTCATCCACGACAAGCACATCGAGATCATCATCCGCCAGATGCTCAAGCGGGTGACGGTCATCGACTCCGGCTCGACCGAGTTCCTGCCGGGTGTGCTCGTTGACCGGGCGCTGTTCGAGTCGGAGAACCGCCGACTCGTCTCGGAGGGCGGCGAGCCCGCCGCTGGCCGTCCGGTGCTGATGGGTATCACCAAGGCCTCGCTGGCCACCGACTCCTGGCTCTCGGCGGCCTCCTTCCAGGAGACCACCCGGGTGCTGACCGACGCTGCGATCAACTCGCGCAGCGACTCGCTGGTCGGCCTCAAGGAGAACGTGATCATCGGAAAGCTCATCCCGGCCGGTACGGGCATCAGCAAGTACCGCAACGTCCGGGTCGAGCCGACCGAGGAGGCCAAGGCCAAGGTCTACTCGATGACCGGTTACCCGGAGACCGACTACGGGTTCGGGCCGGCCAGCGGGCAGGCAGTGCCGCTGGACGACTTCGACTTCGGGTCGTACCGCTAAGCACCAGTCACACGACGAGGCCCCCGGTGAAAGCCGGGGGCCTCGTCGTGTCCGTGCCCACCCACCCCTGCGCCGGGTTCGGCATGATGGGGAGATGACGACAGCACCCGGGCAGGTGTCCGTCGCCCAGCAGGGCATGCGCCACCCGCTGGACCCGGACCCGGCCCGCGCCACGAAGGCACGGGCGGTCTTCGCGCTGGGCCTGCTCGGCATGTTGACCGGGCTGTTCATCGGTGGCGTGGTGCCGGCCACGGTGGCCCTGCAACTGGCCCGGCAGGCGCGCCGGGAGGCGTACGCCTCCGGGGGTTTCCTGACCGGCGGCGTCTGGCTGCGACGGGGGGAGTGGATGGCCTGGACCGGCCTGGTGCTGGTGGCGGTCAGCGTGGTGGCCGCGGTGGTCATCGGGGTGGTCCGGTTGGCCGGCGCCCCGTTCGGCCACGACTACCCGGCGAACATGGACTGAGCCACCGGTGGCCGCGCCCGGCGCGGGCGGCGGTGCTCGCGGCGGTAGCCTGGCCGGTGTCCGCCGAGTGGCGGTGGCGGCCTTTCGACAGGAGGACCTCGTGACGGAACCGGCGCGGCCCCCTGCGGACGAACCGGCCGGCCCGCCGGACCCCCCGGCTCCGCCATCCGAGCCGAGCGACTGGGCGCGACCCGGCCCGAGCGGCGAGACGCACCAACCGGTCTCCAACCCGGGCCCGCCGCCCCCTGCGGCGCCGCACCCCGGTTGGGGTCCGAACGGCTGGGGCACCACCGCGACGCCCGGCTCCGACCAGCCGTACCCGGTCTCCAACGCACCGACCTCGATGCCGCAGGGCTGGGGTCCGTCGTCTTCTGCGCCGGCTGCGCCGTACGGCTGGGGTCCGCCGTCGTCAGGGCCTGGGACGCCGCCCGGCTGGGGTCCGCCGTCGTCTGGGCCCGGGGTGCCGCCCGGCTGGGGCCCGCCGCCGTCTGGGCCTGGGACGCCGCCCGGCTGGGGTCCGCCGTCGTCTGGGCCCGGGGCGCCGTACGGCTGGGGTCCACCGCCGCCGGGGCACGGCCCGGGGTGGGGTGGCACACCGGGGCGTTCGGTACCGCCGCCCACCGACGACCAGCGTCGGCCGCCGAAGCGGGTGGAGGCGATTTCGGGTACGCCGTTCGGCGTCGTGCACCTGGACGTGGCACCGGTCACCTCCGGGCTGGCCATCGGGGCGCTGGTGGCGGGGATCGCCTCACTCCTGGTCTCACTGCTGGTGATCTGCTTCGGAGTGGCCTTCAAGAACGACGGCGGGGCCTGGGCCTCCGGGGCGTTCGCCGCGCTGGGTGTGCTGGCCGGCGGGGCGGCGGTCGTCATCGGGCTGCTCGGCCGGCGGCAGATCGGGCGGCCCACAGCGCCCTCCGCGGTCCAGTTCACCGGCCGCGGGTTGGCGATGGCCGGGATCAGCTGCGGCGCGGCGGGGGCACTGCTCAGCCTGCTGGGCCTGGGTCTTGCCCTGCTTCTCACACTGACGTGAGGGTCGTCACCGAGAGATCCGGCACCTGGCGGGGGTTTTCCGCGGAAGGCTTCCGGTCACCCCGGGGGCGATGGGTGCTTCTGCGGGGAAGCCGGTACACTTACATTCGTAGGTGCCCATCGCGGGCGACGGGGCAGGACGAGATCCGGCCGGCGGGTGTGAGACAGTCGCCGGGCCATTCCGTTTTGACCTGGGCGGTTGTGGTAGGTACTCTTTCCCCTTGTGCCCGGGCATGCCCGGGCAACTCGTGCGTGCGCTGTTTCCGGCTTACGGGCGGCGGCACGACAAGCCAAAGATCCGGGGCGGGGCGACCCGCGTGCCGGTGACAAAACCCGGTACGAACGCGAGAGCGTCGCAACGGGGCCGTGACGAGGGCGACACGCCCGACCGCGGGTGCCGGGGTCTCCGCAAGGCGACCCTGGTCGGAATGTAGGAGAGCCGGTCATCAGGCCGGCTAACGAGCAGACGGCGCGGCCGCGGATGCGGCCGAAGGGAGCGGAGAAACCCGGTGCCCACGATCCAGCAGCTGGTCCGAAAGGGCCGTCAGGCGAAGACGACCAAGACCAAGACCCCGGCGCTGAAGGGTTCCCCTCAGCGGCGCGGCGTGTGCACCCGCGTGTACACCACCACCCCGAAGAAGCCGAACTCGGCGCTGCGCAAGGTCGCTCGCGTGAAGCTCAGCAGCCAGATCGAGGTGACCGCCTACATCCCCGGCGTCGGTCACAACCTGCAGGAGCACTCGATCGTGCTCGTTCGCGGCGGTCGGGTGAAGGACCTCCCCGGCGTGCGTTACAAGATCGTTCGCGGCTCGCTGGACACCCAGGGTGTCCGCAACCGCAAGCAGGCGCGCAGCCGGTACGGCGCGAAGAAGGAGAAGAGCTGACATGCCGCGTAAGGGACCCGCTCCGCGGCGGCCACTGGTCGCTGACCCGGTGTACAACTCGCCGCTGGTCACCCAGCTGGTGAACAAGATCCTGCTCCGCGGCAAGCGTCAGCTCGCCGAGTCCATCGTGTACGCGGCCCTCGAGGGCTGCCGCGAGAAGTCCGGCACCGACCCGGTCGTCACCCTCAAGCGGGCGATGGACAACGTCAAGCCGACCCTCGAGGTGCGCAGCCGTCGTGTCGGTGGCGCCACCTACCAGGTTCCGGTCGAGGTCCGCCCGACCCGGGCGACCACCCTGGGCCTGCGCTGGCTGGTCACGTACTCCCGCGCCCGGCGCGAGAAGACCATGGTCGAGCGGCTGATGAACGAGCTGCTGGACGCGAGCAACGGCCTCGGTGCCGCCGTCAAGCGGCGCGAGGACACGCACAAGATGGCCGAGTCGAACAAGGCCTTCGCGCACTACCGCTGGTAACACCCTGGTTCCGGCGCCTCCGGGCGCCGGAACCGCCACCAGTTGAGTCGAGACGACGATAAGTAGGGATTGAAGTGGCCGCCGCAGACGCGCTCGCCAAGGTACGCAACATCGGCATCATGGCGCACATCGATGCCGGTAAGACCACGACCACCGAGCGAATCCTGTTCTACACCGGCATCACGTACAAGATCGGTGAGGTCCACGAGGGCGCTGCCGTCATGGACTGGATGGAGCAGGAGCAGGAGCGTGGTATCACCATCACCTCCGCTGCTACCAAGTGTGAGTGGAAAGACCACACGATCCAGATCATCGACACGCCTGGCCACGTTGACTTCACGGTCGAGGTCGAGCGGTCGTTGCGGGTCCTGGATGGTGCGGTAGCGGTCTACGACGGTGTCGCCGGCGTGGAACCGCAGACGGAGAACGTCTGGCGGCAGGCCGACAAGTACAACGTCCCGCGTATGTGCTTCGTCAACAAGCTCGACCGGACCGGCGCCGACTTCTTCCGCTGCGTGCAGATGATGATCGACCGGTTGAACGCCACCCCGCTGGTGCTCCAGATCCCGATCGGGCTCGAGGGTGACCACATCGGTGTCGTCGACCTGATCGGCATGCGCGCGCTCACCTGGCGTGGGGAGACCCAGAAGGGTGAGGACTACGCGGTTGAGGAGATCCCGGCCGAGCTGGCCGACTCCGCGGCCGAGTGGCGCGAGAAGCTGATGGAGACCCTCGCCGACGTCGACGACGCGGTGATGGAGAAGTACCTGGAGGGCGACGAGATCTCCGTCGAGGAGATCAAGGCCGCCATCCGGCGTGCCACCATCGCCGGCAAGGCCAACCCGGTGCTCTGCGGCTCGGCGTTCAAGAACAAGGGCGTTCAGCCCATGCTCGACGCCGTTGTCGACTTCCTGCCGTCGCCGCTGGACGTTCCGGCGATCGAGGGTACGGCCACCGACGGCGAGACCCCGCTGCTGCGTAAGCCGTCCAACTCGGAGCCCTTCTCCGGCCTGGCCTTCAAGATCCAGACGGACAAGCACCTGGGCAAGCTCACCTACGTGCGGGTCTACTCCGGCACGCTCGATTCCGGTTCCCAGGTGGTCAACTCCACCAAGGACCGCAAGGAGCGGATCGGCAAGATCTACCAGATGCACGCCAACAAGCGGGAAGAGCGTCCGTCGGCGCAGGCCGGCGACATCATCGCCGTGCAGGGTCTCAAGCAGACCACCACCGGCGACACTCTCTCCGACCCGGCGAACCCGGTGATCCTGGAGTCGATGACCTTCCCGGAGCCGGTCATCTCGGTGGCGATCGAGCCGAAGACCAAGTCCGACCAGGAGAAGCTGGGCACTGCCATCCAGCGCCTGGCCGAGGAGGACCCGACCTTCCGCGTCCAGTTGGACGAGGAGACCGGTCAGACGGTCATCTCCGGCATGGGTGAGCTGCACCTGGACATCCTGGTCGACCGTATGCGCCGCGAGTTCAACGTCGAGGCGAACGTCGGCAAGCCGCAGGTGGCGTACCGCGAGACCATCCGCCGCAAGGTGGACAAGGTCGAGTACACCCACAAGAAGCAGACCGGTGGTTCCGGCCAGTACGCCCGCGTGATCGTGAGCGTCGAGCCGCTTCCGCTGGACAACGACTCGCCGACCTACGAGTTCGCCAACGCCGTCAGCGGCGGCCGCATCCCCCGGGAGTTCATCCCCTCGGTGGACGCCGGTGCGCAGGACGCGCTGCAGTACGGCATCCTGGCGGGCTTCCCGCTGGTCGGCGTGAAGCTGACCCTGCTGGACGGCCAGTACCACGAGGTCGACTCGTCGGAAATGGCATTCAAGATCGCCGGCTCGATGGTGATGAAGGACGCGGCCCGCAAGGCCGATCCGGCACTGCTCGAGCCGATGATGGCCGTTGAAGTCACCACTCCTGAGGAGAACATGGGTGACGTCATCGGTGACCTCAACTCCCGCCGCGGCATCATCCAGGCGATGGAGGAGCGCAGCGGCGCCCGCATCGTCCGGGCCCTGGTGCCGTTGTCGGAGATGTTCGGCTACGTCGGCGACCTGCGGTCGAAGACCCAGGGCCGGGCTAGCTACAGCATGCAGTTCGACTCCTACGCCGAGGTTCCGCAGAGCGTCGCGAAGGAGATCATCGCCAAGGCAACGGGCGAGTAACGCTCTGAGCAGGTGATTCGTGGTTGGTCGCGGGAGGGTTCACCCGCTCGCGGCCACCACGATCGGATCGCGTGAGACCGGGCCTGTAGGCTTCATCGCCGCAGAACCCACAAAGGCTCTCCGGCCGTCAGGCCGGAAAGGCTGTCGACAGAGTCCTAAGCGCCGACCGGCGCGCCGGGCGTACGAACCAAGAAGTCCACAGGAGGACACCAGTGGCGAAGGCTAAGTTCGAGCGGACTAAGCCGCACGTCAACATCGGCACCATTGGTCACATCGACCACGGTAAGACGACGCTGACGGCGGCCATCACCAAGGTCCTGCACGACCAGTACCCGGACCTGAACCCCTACACGCCGTTCGACGAGATCGACAAGGCGCCGGAGGAGAAGGCCCGCGGCATCACGATCTCGATCGCGCACGTCGAGTACCAGACCGAGTCGCGGCACTACGCGCACGTCGACTGCCCTGGGCACGCCGACTACATCAAGAACATGATCACCGGTGCCGCGCAGATGGACGGCGCGATCCTGGTGGTCGCGGCGACCGACGGCCCGATGCCGCAGACCCGCGAGCACGTGCTGCTGGCCCGTCAGGTCGGTGTGCCGTACATCGTCGTGGCGCTCAACAAGAGCGACATGGTCGATGACGAGGAGCTCCTGGAGCTCGTCGAGCTCGAGGTCCGTGAGCTGCTCTCCTCGCAGGAGTACCCGGGTGACGACCTGCCGGTCGTTCGGGTTTCGGCGCTGAAGGCCCTCGAGGGTGACCCCGAGTGGACCGGCAAGCTGCTGGACCTGATGACCGCTGTCGACACCTCGATCCCGCAGCCGGAGCGCGAGGTTGACAAGCCGTTCCTGATGCCGGTTGAGGACGTCTTCACGATCACTGGTCGTGGCACCGTCGTCACCGGTCGCGTGGAGCGCGGCGTTCTCCTGCCGAACGAGGATGTTGAGCTCGTCGGTATCAAGGAGAAGAGCTTCAAGACCAAGGTCACCGCGATCGAGATGTTCCGGAAGACCCTGGACGACGCCCGCGCAGGCGAGAACGTCGGCCTGCTGCTGCGTGGTACCAAGCGCGACGAGGTCGAGCGCGGCATGGTCGTCGTGAAGCCGGGCTCGAACACCCCGCACACGGAGTTCGAGGCGACGGTCTACATCCTCTCCAAGGAGGAGGGTGGCCGTCACACCCCGTTCTTCCAGAACTACCGTCCGCAGTTCTACTTCCGGACCACTGACGTCACCGGTGTCGTCACCCTCCCCGAGGGCACCGAGATGGTCATGCCGGGTGACAACACGTCCATGTCGGTGAAGCTGATCCAGCCCATCGCCATGGAGGAGAACCTCAAGTTCGCGATCCGCGAGGGTGGCCGCACCGTCGGCGCCGGGTTCGTCACCAAGATTAACAAGTGAACTAGGTAACCCCGATTAGACCCGCCGCCGGTCGTGCGGCATACTAGTCAGGTTGCGTAACGACAGTTCGTCGCCTGTGTTCGGCTTTCGCTGAACCTCCGGGTGGCGAGGCAGTCGAGCGTAGGGTGGTTGGCGGCCCAGTCGCCAACCACCCTCGTACGGCGTTCAGGTCGCGGTAATGCGATCGGCGCCTTGACCCCCCGTGCGGTCAGCACCACTCCGGTACCTAGGGGCGGAGCTCGGCCCGAGGGCGCGACACGCCCGACCGCGGGGGTCGGCGAAGTGGGCCTGTGCCAGCCGGTACAGGCGCCCGCAACACAGCGGCATCGAGAGAAGGAACAGAAGCCACCATGGCGGGACAGAAGATCCGCATCCGGCTCAAGGCCTATGACCACGAGGTCGTCGACTCCTCGGCTCGGAAGATCGTCGAGACGGTGACGCGCACCGGGGCGCAGGTCGCGGGCCCGGTGCCGCTGCCCACGGAGATCAACCGTTTCTGCGTTATCCGCTCGCCGCACAAGTACAAGGACTCGCGCGAGCACTTCGAGATGCGCACGCACAAGCGGCTGATCGACATCATCGACCCGACCCCGAAGACGGTCGACTCGCTCATGCGCCTCGACCTGCCGGCTGGCGTCGACATCGAGATCAAGCTGTAGGGACCGGACAAATGGACAGGCAAGTCAAGGGGATCCTGGGCGCCAAGCTCGGCATGACCCAGGTCTGGGAGAACAACCGTGTTGTTCCCGTGACCGTGGTCGAGGCCGGCCCGTGCGTCATCAGCCAGGTTCGTAGCGCCGAGAAGGACGGTTACTCCGCGGTCCAGCTCGCGTACGGCACCATCGACCCGCGCAAGGTCAAGAAGCCGATCAGCGGGCACTACGCCAAGGCGGACGTGGCGCCGCGCCGGCACATCGTCGAGCTGCGCACCACTGACGCTGGGGAATACTCGCTCGGCCAGGAAGTCACTGTCGAGGAGTTCCCGGCCGGCGTCACCATCGACGTCACCGGCAAGACCAAGGGCAAGGGCTACGCCGGCCCGATGAAGCGGCACGGCTTCCACGGTCTGGGCGCCGGGCACGGCGTCGAGCGCAAGCACCGCTCGCCCGGCTCCATCGGCGCCTGCGCCACTCCGGGTCGTGTCTTCAAGGGCACCCGGATGGCCGGTCGTATGGGTGGCGTGCGGTACACCGTGCAGAACCTCACCGTCCAGGCGGTCGACACCGAGAACAACCTGCTGCTCGTCCGGGGTGCCATTCCTGGTCCCAAGGGCGCGCTCGTTCTGGTCCGTACCGCGGCCAAGAGCAAGGTGAAGAAGGGCGGTGCGGCCAAGTGACCACCGTTGACGTGCGCACCGTCGAAGGCACCACCAGCGGCTCCGTGGAGCTGCCGGAGGACATCTTCGACGTGCAGGCCAACGTCGCGCTGATGCACCAGGTCGTGGTGGCCCAGCTCGCGGCGGCCCGACAGGGCACGCACAAGGCCAAGACCCGCGGCGAGGTCGCCGGTGGCGGCAAGAAGCCGTACAAGCAGAAGGGCACCGGTCGCGCCCGGCAGGGCTCGATCCGCGCGCCGCAGTTCGCCGGCGGTGGCGTCGTGCACGGTCCCGTGCCGCGCGACTACAGCCAGCGGACCCCGAAGAAGATGAAGGCCGCCGCTCTGCGGGGTGCCCTCTCCGACCGGGCCCGCGCCGGGCAGGTGCACGTCGTCGAGGCGTTCGTCTCGGGCGAGAAGCCGTCGACCAAGGCGGCCCTGGCCACGCTGACCAAGCTCACCGAGGCCCGTCGGGTCCTGGTCGTGCTGAGCAGCACCGACGAACTGAACTGGGTGTCGCTGCGCAATGAGCCGCGGGTGCACCTGATCGAGTCCGGCCAGCTGAACACGTACGACGTGCTCGTGGCCGACGACGTGGTCTTCACCAAGGACGCCCTGGACGAGTTCCTGGGCGTGCCCGCCGAGACCACCGAGGAGGGTGGCAAGTGAGCACGATCGCCGACCCGCGCGACATCATCGTGGCGCCGGTCGTCTCGGAGAAGAGCTACAGCGAGCTGAACCGGAACTGGTACACCTTCCTGGTGCACCCGGACGCGAACAAGACCGAGATCAAGATCGCTATCCAGCAGATCTTCAACGTCCGCGTCCTGACGGTCAACACGCTCAACCGCCAGGGTAAGCGCAAGCGCACCAAGACCGGTTTCGGTCAGCGCAAGGCGACCAAGCGGGCGATCGTGAAGCTGGCTGACGGTGACCGCATCGAGGCCTTCGGCGGCCCGGTCAGCTGAGGGGTGTAGACAATGGCTATCCGTAAGTACAAGCCGACGACGCCGGGCCGACGTGGCTCCAGTGTCGCTGACTTCGCCGAGATCACCCGGTCCACGCCGGAAAAGTCGCTGCTGGCTCCGTTGCCGAAGAAGGGCGGGCGTAACGCCCACGGCCGGATCACCACGCGGCACCACGGTGGCGGTCACAAGCGTCAGTACCGTCTGATCGACTTCAAGCGGGTCGACAAGGACGGCGTGCCGGCGAAGGTCGCTCACATCGAGTACGACCCGAACCGCACGGCGCGCATCGCGCTGCTGCACTACGCCGACGGCGAGAAGCGGTACATCCTCGCGCCGAAGGACATGAAGCAGGGCGACCGCGTCGAGTCCGGCCCGGGCGCCGACATCAAGCCGGGTAACAACCTGCCGCTGCGCAACATCCCGGTCGGTACCACGATCCACAACGTGGAGCTGCGTCCGGGTGGCGGGGCCAAGCTGGCCCGTTCCGCCGGCGTCGGCATCCAGCTGCTCGGCCGCGAGGGCGCGTACGCGACCCTGCGTATGCCGTCCGGCGAGATCCGGCGGGTGGACGTGCGCTGCCGCGCCAGCGTCGGCGAGATCGGCAACGCCGACCAGTCGAACATCAACTGGGGTAAGGCCGGCCGGATGCGGTGGAAGGGCAAGCGCCCGACCGTCCGTGGTGTCGCCATGAACCCGGTCGACCACCCGCACGGTGGTGGTGAGGGTAAGACCTCCGGTGGTCGCCACCCGGTCAACCCGCAGGGTAAGCCCGAGGGCCGCACCCGCCGTAAGGGCCAGCCGAGTGACCGGCTGATCGTCCGCCGCCGCTACGCCACGCGTAAGCGCGGCTGAGGGAGATAAGACATGCCTCGCAGCCTGAAGAAGGGCCCGTTCGTAGACGACCACCTGCTCAAGAAGGTGGAAGTTCAGAACGACAAGGGCTCCAAGAACGTGATCAAGACCTGGTCGCGGCGCTCGACGATCATCCCCGAGATGCTGGGGCACACGATCGCCGTGCATGACGGACGCAAGCACGTCCCGGTGTTCGTGACCGAGGCGATGGTCGGGCACAAGCTCGGCGAGTTCGCGCTGACCCGCACGTTCAAGGGTCACGAGAAGGACGACCGGAAGAGCCGTCGGCGCTGACGCCGCGGGCATACGGATAGAGGGAACAAGGGGTTACAGCGATGCCAGGAAAGGGCGACGCTCCGGTGCTTCCGGGCGCGCGGGCGGTTGCGCGGCACGTGCGCATCTCGCCGATGAAGGCGCGCCGGGTGGTCAACCTCGTCCGCGGCCTGCCCGCGAAGGAGGCGCTCACGGTGCTGCAGTTCGCGCCACAGGCTGCGAGCGAGCAGGTGTACAAGGTGCTCGCTAGCGC
Source organism: Micromonospora alfalfae (assembly GCF_022230925.1). Classification (GTDB taxonomy): domain Bacteria; phylum Actinomycetota; class Actinomycetes; order Mycobacteriales; family Micromonosporaceae; genus Micromonospora; species Micromonospora alfalfae. Next base: position 64,457 of record NZ_JAKKFH010000007.1, read on the forward strand.
GATCGCCAACGCGGAGAACAACGAGCGGCTGGACCCCGACGCGCTGCTCGTCAGCGAGGCCTTCGTGGACGAGGGCCCGACGATGAAGCGGTTCCAGCCGCGGGCGCAGGGTCGGGCGTACCGAATCCGCAAGCGCACCTGCCACATCACTGTGGCGGTCGAAGCGGTCGCGCCGGCAGCGCCGAGGAAGGCCGCGGCGAAGAAGGCCGCCCCGGCCACGGAGGCCGCACCGGCCGAAGCGCAGAGCAAGACGGAGGACGCCGAGTAATGGGTCAGAAGGTTCACCCCACTGGGTTCCGGCTCGGCATCTCGACCGACTGGAAGTCCCGCTGGTTCGCGGACAAGCTCTACAAGGACTACATCGGCGAGGATGTCAAGATCCGCCGCATGATGTCCAAGGGCCTCGAGCGTGCCGGGATTTCCAAGGTCGACATCGAGCGCACCCGCGACCGGGTCCGGGTCGACATCCACACCGCCCGGCCGGGCATCGTCATCGGCCGTAAGGGTGCGGAGGCCGACCGGATCCGCGGCGAGCTTGAGAAGCTCACCGGCAAGCAGGTTCAGCTGAACATCATCGAGGTGAAGAACCCCGAGTCGGACGCTCAGCTGGTCGCGCAGGGCGTGGCCGAGCAGCTGTCCAGCCGGGTCAGCTTCCGTCGGGCGATGCGCAAGGCCATGCAGTCGGCGATGAAGAACCCGGTCTGCAAGGGCATCCGGGTTCAGGTCTCGGGTCGCCTCGGCGGCGCCGAGATGAGCCGGACCGAGTTCTACCGTGAGGGCCGGGTTCCGCTGCACACGCTGCGGGCCAACATCGAGTACGGCTTCTTCGAGGCCCGTACCACGTTCGGTCGGATCGGTGTGAAGGTCTGGATCTACAAGGGCGACGCCGTCCCGGGCCGGGAAGCTCCGGCCGAGGCCGGTCCGTCCCGCCCGCGTCGTGGTGAGCGCGGCGACCGTCCCGAGCGTCCGCGCCGTGGCCGGTCGGGTTCGTCCGGCACCACGGCTGGTGGCACCGAGGCCGGTCGGGCTGCTGCGACCACCATCGCGCAGCAGGCCGAGACGCCGAGCGGCGAGCCGGTGGACAGCGCAGCTGTCGCCGCCACTGCTGCTCCGGCAGAAACGCAGCAGGAGGGCTGACAGATGCTGATGCCGCGCAAGCCCCCGAAGGGCTTCCGCAAGCCGCACCACCCGGACCGCAGTGGCGCGTCCAAGGGTGGTAACCGGGTGGTGTTCGGCGAGTTCGGGATCCAGGCTCTCGAGCCGGCGTACGTGACGAACCGGCAGATCGAGTCGGCACGTATCGCGATGACTCGCCACATCAAGCGTGGTGGCAAGGTCTGGATCACGATCTTCCCGGACCAGGCCCTCACCAAGAAGCCTGCCGAGACCCGGATGGGTTCCGGTAAGGGTTCGCCCGAGTGGTGGGTTGCCAACGTCAAGCCGGGGCGGGTTCTCTTCGAGATGTCCTTCCCCAACGAGCAGACCGCGCGAGAGGCCATGCGTCGCGCGATCCACAAGCTCCCGATGAAGTGCCGCATTGTTACGCGCGAAGTGGGTGAATCCTGATGGCAGCGGGCGTTAAGGCGACCGAGCTGCGTGAGCTCTCCGAAGAGGAGCTGGTCACGAAGCTGCGGGAGGCCAAGGCGGAGCTGTTCAACCTCCGCGTGCAGGCCGCAACCGGGCAGCTGGACAACAACCGGCGGTTGCAGGTCATCCGTCGGGAGATCGCCCGGATCTACACGATCATGCGTGAGCGCGAGCTGGGGCTCTCGGCCGCGCCGACTGAGGTGACTGCATCATGACCGAAGAGACCGCCACCGCCGCCGCGCGGTCGCGCCGCAAGGTCCGCGAGGGCCTGGTGATCAGCGACAAGATGGACAAGACCGTCGTGGTCGAGGTCGAGGACCGGGTTCGGCACGCGCTGTACGGCAAGATCATGCGCCGCACGGCCAAGCTGAAGGTGCACGACGAGCAGAACGCCGCTGGCACCGGTGACCGGGTTCTCATCATGGAGACCCGGCCGCTGAGCGCCACCAAGCGTTGGCGGATCGTGGAAATCCTGGAAAAGGCCAAGTAGCGAAGGCTCGAGCTCGCCCGGCGTTGCGTCGGGCGTAGGTTCCGCCAGGCTCCGGCCGCTACGGCGGCCGGAGAACCGGCAGACATAGGAGATAGACGTGATTCAGCAGGAGTCGCGACTGCGCGTCGCCGACAACACGGGTGCTCGGGAGATCCTGTGCATCCGGGTTCTCGGTGGCTCGGGTCGGCGCTACGCGAGCATCGGCGACGTCATCGTGGCCACGGTCAAGGACGCGATCCCGGGTGCCGGTGTGAAGAAGGGCGACGTCGTCAAGGCTGTCGTCGTTCGCACGGCCAAGGAGAGGCGTCGTCCGGACGGCTCGTACATCCGCTTCGACGAGAACGCCGCCGTCATCATCAAGGACGGCGGGGACCCGCGTGGAACCCGTATCTTCGGCCCGGTGGGCCGGGAGCTGCGGGACAAGCGGTTCATGAAGATTATTTCCCTCGCGCCGGAGGTGTTGTGACCGTGAAGGTCAAGAAGGGCGACACGGTCGTCGTCATCGCCGGCAAGGACAAGGGTGCCAAGGGCAAGGTCATTCAGGCCTACCCGCGGCAGGACAAGGTCCTTGTCGAGGGCGTGAACCGGGTCAAGAAGCACACCCGCATCAGCACCACCCAGCGTGGCGCCAAGACCGGCGGCATCGTCACTCAGGAGGCCCCGATCCACGTCTCGAACGTGCAGGTCCTGGACTCCGACGGCAAGCCGACCCGCGTCGGTTACCGGATCGACGACAACGGCCAGAAGGTCCGCATCGCGCGTAGCACCGGTAAGGACCTGTGATGACCACGGCTACCGAAAAGACCCTGCCGCGCCTCAAGGAGCGGTACCGCAACGAGATCGTGGCCCAGCTGCGTGAGCAGCGCAGCTACGGCAACCCCATGCAGGTGCCGCGGCTGGTCAAGATCGTCGTCAACATGGGTGTCGGCGAGGCTGCTCGCGACGCCAAGCTGATCGACGGCGCGGTCCGCGACCTCGCCACGATCACCGGCCAGAAGCCGCAGGTGCGTCGGGCGACCAAGTCCATCGCGCAGTTCAAGCTCCGCGAGGGCATGCCGATCGGCGCGAAGGTCACCCTTCGCGGCGACCGGATGTGGGAGTTCATGGACCGGCTGCTCTCCATCGCGCTGCCGCGTATCCGCGACTTCCGCGGCCTGGACGGGCGCAAGCTGGACGGGCACGGCAACTACACGTTCGGTCTGACCGAGCAGTCGGTGTTCCACGAGATCGACCAGGACCGGATCGATCGCCAGCGGGGCATGGACATCACGGTGGTCACGACCGCCACGACCGACGACGAGGGCCGGGCGCTGCTCAAGCTCCTGGGCTTCCCGTTCAAGGAGAACTGAGATGGCCAAGAAGGCGCTGATCATCAAGGCGGCCGCGAAGCCGAAGTTCTCGGTTCGCGCGTACACCCGCTGCCAGCGGTGCGGGCGTCCGAAGGCGGTCTACCGCAAGTTCGGGCTCTGCCGGGTCTGCATCCGGGAGATGGCTCACCGCGGTGAGCTGCCGGGCGTGTCCAAGGCTTCCTGGTAAGGGCGACCGCGTCCCGGCCGTCGGCCGGGAACTCCTGCACCGATTAGGTATTGCTCTTCGCCGTAGGCCCGGGGCTGATGCCCCGGGAACCCCGGCGAGAAAGGCTGACGAAATCCATGACGATGACCGACCCGATCGCAGACATGCTCACGCGTCTGCGTAACGCCAACCAGGCGTACCACGATCAGGTGAAGATGCCCTACTCCAAGATCAAGGCGAACATCGCCGAGGTCCTGAAGGCCGAGGGTTACATCTCCACCTGGTCGGTCGAGGAGCCCGAGGAGGGCGCCGTCGGCAAGCGACTGGTCGTCGAGCTGAAGTACGGCCAGAGCCGCGAGCGGAGCCTGGCCGGCATCAAGCGCGTGTCCAAGCCCGGTCTCCGGGTGTACGCCAAGTCGGACGGGCTCCCGCGGGTGCTCGGTGGGCTGGGCGTGGCGATCATTTCGACGTCCCAGGGGCTGCTGACCGACCGGCAGGCCCGCAAGCGGAGTGTTGGCGGGGAAGTCCTCGCCTTCGTCTGGTAACGGGAGACAGGTAGAAATGTCGCGAATTGGACGTAAGTCGATCCCGGTGCCAGCCGGCGTCGACATCACGATCGACGGGCAGACCGTCAAGGTCAAGGGCCCCAAGGGCCAGCTCCAGCACACCCTCGCCGAGCCGATCACGGTCGAGCGGGCCGAGGATGGGCAGCTGAGCGTCAACCGGCCGAACGACGAGCGCAAGGCCAAGGAACTCCACGGCCTGAGCCGTACGCTGGTTGCCAACATGATCGTCGGGGTCACCGAGGGCTACCGCAAGAGCCTGGAGATCGCCGGCACCGGTTACCGGGTCACCGCCAAGGGTTCGGACCTCGAGTTCGCGCTCGGGTTCTCGCACCCGGTGGTCGTCCCCGCCCCGGCGGGCATCACCTTCACGGTGGAGCGGCCGACCCTGTTCCACGTGGCTGGCATCGACAAGCAGCAGGTCGGTGAGGTCGCCGCCAACATCCGGAAGATCCGCCCGCCGGAGCCCTACAAGGGCAAGGGCGTCAAGTACCAGGGCGAGGTCATCCGCCGCAAGGCTGGAAAGGCAGGTAAGAAGTGAGCGCCACGCTGCTCAAGCGCCGCCGCGGTGTCGCCGCCAAGCGCGCCGTTGGGCGTGCGCGTCGACACTTCCGCGTCCGCAAGAACGTCAGCGGTACGGCCGAGCGTCCGCGCCTGGTCGTCACCCGCTCGCTGCGGCACATGGTCGCCCAGATCGTCGACGACACCAAGGGTCACACCCTGGCGTCGGCGTCGACCCTGGACGCCTCGCTGCGCGGTGCGGAGGGCGACAAGAGCGCCCTGGCTGGCAAGGTGGGCGCGCTGCTCGCCGAGCGGGCCAAGGCCGCCGGCGTCTCCAAGGTCGTCTTCGACCGCGGCGGCAACCGGTACGCGGGGCGAGTCGCCGCGCTTGCCGACGCCGCCCGCGAAGCCGGGCTCGAGTTCTAACAACCCCGTCACGAGAGAGAAGGAAGGCTGCTGATGCCAGGTCAACAGCGCCGTGGCGGCGGGTCCGGTGGCAACGAGGGTGGTCGCCGCGACAACCGCCGTGAGGGCGGCCGCGGAAACGCGCCCGTCGAGAAGACCCCGCACCTTGAGCGGGTCGTCGCGATCAACCGCGTCGCCAAGGTCGTGAAGGGTGGTCGTCGCTTCAGCTTCACCGCCCTGGTGATCGTGGGCGACGGCGACGGCACGGTCGGCGTGGGCTACGGAAAGGCCAAGGAGGTGCCCGCGGCCATCGCCAAGGGCGTCGAGGAGGCCAAGAAGCACTTCTTCAAGGTCCCGCGGATCGGTCAGTCGATCCCGCACCCGGTGACGGGTGAGGACGCCGCTGGTGTGGTGCTGCTCAAGCCGGCCTCGGCCGGTACGGGTGTCATCGCCGGTGGACCGGTGCGTGCCGTGCTGGAGTGCGCTGGGATCCACGACGTGCTCTCCAAGAGCCTCGGTTCGTCGAACCCGATCAACATCGTGCACGCCACGGTGGCGGCCCTGAAGGGGCTTGAGTCCCCCGAGCAGGTCGCGGCGCGTCGTGGTCTGCCGGTGGAGGACGTCGCGCCGGCCGCCATGCTGGCGTCGCGTGCGGGGGTGGCGCACTGATGGCACGCCTGAAGGTCACCCAGCTCCGGTCCGGTATCGGGACCAAGCACAACCAGCGTGAGTCGCTGCGTTCGCTCGGTCTCAAGCGGATCAACGACGTGGTGGTCAAGGAGGACCGGCCCGAGATCCGCGGCATGATCTTCACTGTGAGCCACCTCGTGAAGGTCGAGGAGGTCGAGTAATGACGATCAAGGTGCATCACCTGCGCCCGGCACCCGGTTCCAAGACCGCGAAGACCCGTGTGGGTCGCGGTGAGGGTTCCAAGGGCAAGACCGCTGGTCGCGGTACCAAGGGCTCCAAGGCCCGCAAGAACATCTCGGCGGCGTTCGAGGGTGGGCAGATGCCCATCCACATGCGCCTGCCGAAGATGAAGGGCTTCAAGAACAAGTTCAAGGTGGTCTTCCAGGTGGTCAACCTGGACCGACTCGCTGAGCTGTTCCCGAATGGTGGTCAGGTCGGCCCGCTGGAGCTCGTTGAGTCCGGCGCGGTCCGCAAGGGTCACCCGGTCAAGGTCCTCGGCACCGGGGATCTCGGCGGTGTGGCGCTCCAGGTGTCCGCGCACGCGTTCAGTGCGTCGGCCAAGGAGAAGATCGCTGCTGCCGGTGGCTCCGTCACCGAGCTGTAAGGCCTACGACCATGGCGCCCGTCCAGTTGAGAGCAACTGGCGGGCGCCGTGGTCTGCCTGGGGCCTGAGCGCCCGGTAACATCGGAATCGATTTATGTAGTCGGGCGCATCTGCCCGGACCGGGGTGAGGCTGTTAGAGTCCCATCCCAGCCATGGATTGCGGGCACTCGCTCGTGATCCACCCCGACCCGCCAGGGATCACCGGCGGCCCGCCGCGCGCAGGAGGAAGAAGTTGCTGTCCGCCTTTCTCAGTGCGTTCCGTACGCCTGACCTGCGCAAGAAGCTGCTGTTCACAGTAGGCATCATCGCGGTCTACCGGCTGGGTGCAACGCTCCCCAGCCCGGGCGTCTCGTACGGCAACGTGCAGAAGTGCCTCGACACCATCCAGGGTGACACCACCGGGGTGGTGAACCTTCTCAACCTCTTCTCCGGCGGAGCGCTGCTACAGCTCTCGGTCTTCGCGCTGGGCATCATGCCCTACATCACCGCGTCGATCATCCTGCAGCTGCTGACCGTCGTGATCCCCCGCCTGGAGCAGCTCCGCAAGGAGGGCCAGGCCGGTCAGGCGAAGATCACCCAGTACACCCGCTACCTGACTCTTGGTCTCGGTGTGCTGCAGGCGTCCGCGTTCGTGGCCCTGGCCCGCTCGGGCCAGCTGTTCCAGAACAAGTGCGACCAGTTCCCGATCATCCCCACCGGCACCGGCATCCCGGACTGGCTGACCCTGGCCATCCTGGTGATGACGATGACCGCCGGCACCGGCATGGTCATGTGGCTCGGTGAGCTGATCACCGACCGCGGCGTCGGCAACGGCATGTCCGTCCTGATCTTCACCTCGATCGCGGCGCGGCTGCCCAGCGAGGGCTGGCAGATCAAGACCAGCAAGGGCTGGGACATGTTCGCCTTGGTCATCGCGCTGGTCCTGGTGGTCATCACGGCGGTCACCTTCATCGAGCAGGCGCAGCGCCGGATCCCGGTGCAGTACGCCAAGCGGATGATCGGCCGGCGGATGTACGGCGGCACGTCGACCTACATCCCGCTCAAGGTCAACCAGGCGGGTGTGATCCCGGTCATCTTCGGCTCGTCGCTGCTCTACCTGCCGCAGTTGGCGCTGCAGTTCTTCGACCAGACCGACAAGAGCAAGACGCAGATCTGGATCGAGAACAATCTGGCGGCACCAGACAGCCCGATCTACATCTCGGTCTACTTCCTGCTGATCATCTTCTTCACGTACTTCTACGTCTCCATCACGTTCAACCCGACCGAGGTCGCTGACAACATGAAGAAGTACGGCGGATTCGTGCCGGGCATCCGCCCGGGCAAGCCGACTGCCGACTACCTCGACTTCATCCTCAGCAGGATCACCCTGCCGGGCGCGCTCTACCTCGGCGTCATCTCGATCTTGCCGAACTTCTTCTTCATCTGGCTGGACAACCAGCAGTACCAGAACTTCCCGTTCGGCGGCACCGCTGTGCTCATCATGGTCGGCGTCGGTCTGGAGACCGTGAAGCAGATCGAGAGCCAACTCATGCAGCGGAACTACGAAGGGTTCCTGCGGTAGATGAGACTCGTTCTGGTTGGCCCGCCGGGCGCGGGCAAGGGCACGCAGGCCGAGTTCATCGCCGCGCACCTCTCGGTGCCGAAGATTTCGACCGGAGACATCTTCCGGTCGAACGTCACCCAGGGCACGCCGCTCGGTGTCGAGGCGAAGCGGTACATGGATGCGGGCGAGCTGGTTCCGGACGAGGTCACCATCAACATGGTCCGGGACCGGCTGGCCGAGCCCGACGCCAGCGAGGGTTTCCTGCTCGACGGCTTCCCGCGGACGACTCCGCAGGCGGCCGCTCTGGACAAGCTCCTGGCCGATCTGGGCACCGCCCTGGATCTGGTCCTGGAGCTGGTCGTCGACGACGACGAGGTGATTCGGCGGCTCTCCGGCAGGCGTACCTGCCGGGGCTGCGGCAAGATCTGGCACGTCGAGTTCGATGCCACCACCCGGCCCGGCATCTGTGACCGGTGCGGCGCCGAGCTGTTCCAGCGCGACGACGACAAGCCGGAGACCATCGCCACGCGGCTTCGTGAGTACAGCGAGAAGACCGCACCCCTGGTCGACTACTACGGCGCTCAGGGCAAGCTGGTCGGGATCGACGCCACCGGGCCGGTGGAGGACGTCACCACCCGGGCCATCGACGCGTTGCGGTCGTACGGCGGCTGAGGTCCGGCCGGGCCACGGCGGATAGAGTGCGAACAGCGGGGTACGCGTTATGTGCCCCGCTGTTCGGCAACGAAAGGTAACCGCTCCATGCGTCGTCCCCAGCTGGACATCCAGCTGAAGACCCCTGACCAGATCGAGAAGATGCGGGCCGCCGGGCTGGTGGTGGCCGAGGCGTTGCGCCGGATGCGGGAGGCTGTCGCCCCCGGTGTGAGCACCGCCGATCTGGACGCCATCGCCGAGGCGACTATCCGCGAGGCGGGCGGCGTTCCGTCGTTCAAGGGCTACCACGGTTTTCCGGCGTCGATCTGTTCCTCGGTCAACGAGCAGATCGTGCACGCCATCCCGTCGCCGAAGCAGGTGCTCCAGGCCGGTGACCTGATCTCCATCGACTGCGGCGCGGTGCTGGACGGGTGGCACGGCGACTCCGCGATCACGGTCGGGGTCGGTGACGTCGACCCGGCGCTGCTGAAGATGGCCGAGGTCGCCGAGGACGCGATGTGGGCCGGCATCACCGCCGCCGCGCGTGGTGCGGCCAGCGGCAAGGGCCGCCTCACCGACATCTCGCACGCAGTGGAGACCGCTGTCCGCAAGGGCGGCCGGTACGGCATCGTCGACGGCTACGGCGGGCATGGCATCGGCACCGAGATGCACCAGGACCCACACGTGCTCAACCACGGTCGGCCGGGCAAGGGTCCGCGACTGGTCCCCGGTATGGCGCTGGCCATCGAGCCGATGATCACCATGGCGTCTCCGCGTACCGTCGAGTTGGCCGACGGGTGGACGGTCGTCACCCGGGACGGCTCGGTGGCCGCGCACGTCGAGCATTCGATGGCGCTGTTGCCGGACGGCGTCTGGGTGCTCACCGCGTTCGACGGCGGCCGCGCCCGCCTGGGCGACCTGGTGACCGCCCGCCAACCCGCAGCCACCAAAACCCCCTAACCCCACCCCAACCCTCGTCGATCATGAAGTTATTGCCCTGACACGCCGGTGAGGCTGGCAATAACTTCATGATCGACCGAAGCGCGGGGTCGGATGGGCTGGCGCGACGGTGGCATGCTTGCCGGCATGGACGGGCGCGACGGGATGGACGGGCGCGACGGGTTGCGGGCCGCAGACTCGGACCGTGCGGCGGTGGCCGACCGATTGCGGGTCGCCCTCGACGAGGGCCGACTGGATCTGCACGAGTATGACGAGCGGTTGCAGCGGGCCTATGCGGCACGCACGTATGCCGATCTTGAAGCCCTGCTCACCGACCTGCCGCCGGTGACGCCGACGCAGTGGTCCGGCCTGGCCCCGACCACCGGGCCGACGGTGAGCCCGCTGGGTGACCCGCTCGGTCAGGCCCTCACCCGGGGCGCCACCGCCCGTTGGCTGGCTGAGGTGTGGTTCCCGTACCTGCGGGTGATCGCCATCGTGGTGACCATCTGGGCGGTGACGTCGGTGCTCAGCCAGGATCTGCTCTACTTCTGGCCGGCCTGGGTGGCCGGGCCGTGGGGTGCGGTGCTGGTGGTCCGCACGGTTACCGGGCTGGCCGGGCGCGAGCCCCAGCGCCAGGCCATCAAGCGCCAGCGCCGCCGAGAACGCAAACAGGCAAAGCGCGCCATCAACCCAGACAACCCCCAATAACCCCCCCCCGAGCCCTGCCGCCCCCTCCGTTGATCATGAAGTTATTGCCATGGCACGCCGGGGTTGGGGGCAACAACTTCATGATCAACGGGGCTGGAGGTGGGGTCGGTCGGGGTGACGCGCGGGTTGGTGGGTGGTCGGTTTGGCGGGGGACTGCAGGCCGGCGTACACTTTCAGATCGGCGCACAGCGTCCACTCCGGCATGCCCACCCTGCGCTTCGGTGGGAGCTGGAGCCGCGGCTGGCGCGGGCTTCTGATTCTGATCAGATTTCCGTGTAAGACGTTGTGGGCCGCCCGGAGCAATCGACGTCAGGACAGCGGAGGACATGCCGAAAAAAGACGGAGCCATTGAGATCGAGGGTCGGGTCATCGAGCCCCTGCCGAACGCCATGTTCCGGGTGGAGCTCGCGAACGGCCACAAGGTGTTGGCTCACATCAGCGGCAAGATGCGGCAGCACTACATCCGCATTCTTCCGGAGGACCGGGTCGTCGTCGAACTTTCGCCGTACGACCTGACCCGCGGGCGCATCGTCTACCGCTACAAGTAGTCCTGACGACGGCCGGGAAGTCCCGTGTCCGTCTTCGACGTCCGGCGTCGCGCTGAGCGCGTAGCCGGGCCAGATGGGAAGTAAGGCAACCGTGAAGGTCAAGCCGAGCGTCAAGAGGATCTGCAACAAGTGCCGGGTTATCCGCCGGCACGGCCGGGTCATGGTCATCTGCAGCGACCCGCGCCACAAGCAGCGCCAGGGCTGACTCAGCCCGTCCGGCCGGAGCACGGCCGGGTGGCGTTGGTCCGGGCAGATCCCCAGCGACACACACATCACACATGCTCGTCCCAGCCGCGAGCGGTACGCCAGACGTACCTCTGCGTGGTTGACCCCCGGTCGGAGGCCGGGGCCCGCTCGGGCAGCGACCGATCCCGGTCGCCGGCGCTCACCGCGTCGGAAAGACGGGACGGCCGGTAGCGGGGTGGGACGGGTCCACACCTCCGCCACACATCACGAGGAGTACGCCCGCACATGGCACGTCTAGTCGGCGTGGATCTCCCCCGCGAAAAGCGGTTGGAGATCGCGCTCACCTACATCTTCGGGGTCGGTCGCACCCGCGCCCTGGAGACACTCGCCGCTACCGGCATCTCGCCGGACAAGCGCGCTCGGGACCTCACGGACGAGGAGCTCGTGCAGCTCCGCGACCACATCGAGGGCAACTACAAGGTTGAAGGCGACCTGCGCCGCGAGGTCGCCGCTGACATCCGCCGCAAGGTTGAGATCGGCTGCTACGCCGGCATCCGGCACCGCCGGGGCCTGCCCGTGCGTGGCCAGCGGACCAAGACCAACGCACGGACCCGCAAGGGCCCGAAGCGGACCGTCGCCGGCAAGAAGAAGCCCGGCAAGAAGTAGTTCTTGACCGGATGACGGGGTCGGCCGCCGCCGAGGTGGGTCAGGCCGCAACCCAATCCGGAAAGTCAACTAGGAGCGCACAGACTTATGCCACCGAAGGCTCGTGCCGGAGCCGCTGTAAAGAAGGTCCGGCGCAAGGAACGCAAGAACGTCGCCCACGGGCAGGCGCACATCAAGAGCACGTTCAACAACACCATCGTGTCCATCACGGACCCGACCGGTGCGGTCATCTCCTGGGCCTCCGCTGGCCAGGTCGGCTTCAAGGGCTCCCGCAAGTCGACTCCGTTCGCTGCGCAGCTGGCCGCCGAGGCTGCCGCGCGTCGCGCCATGGAGCACGGCATGCGCAAGGTCGACGTGTTCGTCAAGGGCCCCGGCTCCGGCCGGGAAACCGCCATCCGTTCGCTGCAGGCAGTGGGCCTTGAGGTCGGGCAGATCGCCGACGTCACCCCGCAGCCGCACAACGGGTGTCGTCCGCCGAAGCGTCGCCGGGTCTGAGAGGTAGAGAGAGATGGCTCGTTACACCGGTGCAGACTGCCGCCGTTGCCGGCGGGAGAAGATGAAGCTGTTCCTCAAGGGCAGCAAGTGCGATGGTCCGAAGTGCCCGTTCGAGTCCCGGCCGTTCCCGCCCGGGCAGCACGGCCGCGGCCGCACCAAGGAGACGGAGTACCTGCTCCAGCTCCGCGAGAAGCAGAAGGCCCGTCGGGTTTACGGCGTGCTGGAGAAGCAGTTCCGCGGTTACTACGAGGAAGCCGTTGGCAAGCAGGCCAAGACCGGTGAGGTCCTCCTGCAGATCCTCGAGTCGCGGCTGGACAACGTCGTTTACCGGGCCGGCTACGCCCACTCGCGGGACATGGCCCGCCAGCTGGTCAAGCACGGTCACTTCACTGTGAACGGCAAGAAGGTCGACATCCCGTCGTACCGCGTCAAGGAGCACGACATCATCGAGGTTCGGGGCAAGAGCAAGGAGCTCACCCCGTTCATCGTCGCGCAGGCTCAGGCCGGCTCGAAGACGGTTCCGGCGTGGCTTGAGGCCATCCCGAGCCAGATGAAGGTGCTCGTGCACTCCCTCCCGGCCCGGCAGGTCATCGACACGCAGGTCCAGGAGCAGTTGATCGTCGAGCTCTACTCCAAGTAGTCCGAGCTCGTTCGGTGGCCCGCCCTTCGGGGCGGGCCACCGGAACAGTTTGTGTCGTGGGCGTCAAATAGCGGGCGCCCCGGAAGAGAAGAGAAAAGATGCTCATCAGCCAGCGACCCTCCCTCTCCGAGGAGTCGATCAACGAGACCCGGTCCCGGTTCGCCATCGAGCCGCTGGAGCCGGGCTTCGGCTACACCCTGGGTAACTCGCTGCGACGTACGTTGCTGTCGTCGATCCCGGGCGCGGCCGTCACCTCGATCAAGATCGACGGTGTGCTGCACGAGTTCACCACGATCCCCGGTGTCAAGGAGGACGTGGTCGAGCTCGTCATGAACATCAAGGAGCTGTGCGTCAGCTCCGAGCACGACGAGCCGGTCAGCATGTACCTGCGCAAGCAGGGTCCGGGCGACGTGACCGCGGGCGACATCCAGCCCCCGGCCGGCGTCTCGGTGCACAACCCGGATCTCAAGCTCGCCACCCTGAACGGCAAGGGCCGGCTCGACATGGAGCTGACCGTCGAGCGGGGCCGGGGCTACGTGACGGCTGCGCAGAACAAGCAGTCCGGCGCCGAGATCGGCCGGATCCCGGTCGACTCGATCTACTCGCCGGTGCTGAAGGTGACCTACCGCGTCGAGGCAACCCGTGTCGAGCAGCGCACCGACTTCGACCGGCTGATCATCGACGTCGAGACCAAGCCGTCGATGGGTCCGCGTACCGCGCTGGCCTCCGCCGGTTCGACGCTGGTGGAGCTGTTCGGGCTCGCCCGGGAGCTGGACGAGACCGCCGAGGGCATCGACATCGGGCCGTCCCCGCAGGACGCCCAGCTGGCGGCGGACCTCGCTCTGCCGATCGAGGAGCTGGACCTCACCGTCCGCTCCTACAACTGCCTCAAGCGCGAGGGCATCAACTCCGTTGGTGAGCTCATCGGGCGTACCGAGGCCGACCTCCTCGACATTCGCAACTTCGGTCAGAAGTCGATCGACGAGGTCAAGATGAAGCTCGCCGGGATGGGTCTCGGGCTGAAGGACTCGGCTCCGAACTTCGACCCGGCGAACGTCGTGGACACCTTCGGCGAGGCCGACTACGACACCGACGACTACCGCGAGACCGAGCAGCTCTAGTCCGCGCTGCCGCCACAACTGAGGAGCACCAAAAATGCCCACGCCCACCAAGGGCCCCCGCCTCGGCGGCAGCCCCTCGCACGAGCGGCTGATGCTGGCCAACCTGGCGACCGCGCTGTTCCAGCACGGGAAGATCCAGACCACCGAGACGAAGGCCCGGCGGCTGCGCCCGCTGGCCGAGCAGCTCATCACGAAGGCCAAGCGCGGTGACCTCGCCTCGCGGCGTCGGGTGCTGGGTGTCGTCAAGGACAAGGACGTGGTCTACGCCCTGTTCGACCAGATCGCGCCCCGGTACTCCAACCGCCCCGGCGGTTACACCCGGATCGTGAAGACCGGTCCGCGCAAGGGTGACAACGCGCCGATGGCCATCATCGAGCTGGTGGAGGAGCTTCAGGTCGCCGAGCCGAAGGCGAACAAGAAGACCGCCGCCCGCAAGGCCGCGCAGCAGGACAAGGTCGAGGCGCTCGCCCCGGCCGACGAGGCCCCGAAGTCGGCTCCGGCCGACCAGGACTCCGAGGCGCCGGTGTCGGCGTCCGGTGACACCGACGCCGCCCGCGAGGACAGCGACGAGGCCACCGAGAACAAGGCCTGATCAAAGGGCATTGTCGGGCCCGGCACCCCATCGGGGTGTCGGGCCCGACCCGTAACGGGAGGTACGAGGTGGACGAGCGGATCCGGCTGCGGCTGGACGTCTCGTACGACGGCACCGACTTTTCCGGCTGGGCAGCCCAGCCGACCAGGCGCACCGTCGCGGGGGTGCTCGTCGAGACCCTGGACCTGGTCCTCGGCGTCGGTACGGCCACCGGGCTGACGGTGGCCGGGCGAACCGACGCGGGAGTGCACGCCACTGGGCAGGTGTGCCATGTGGACCTGCCCGTGGACGTGTGGCGGCAGCACGAGGGACGGCTGCTGCGTCGCCTGGCCCGGCTGCTCCCCACCGACGTGCGGGTACGGGCGATGACCGAGGTGCCGGCCGACTTCGACGCCCGGTTCTCGGCCACCTTTCGGCGCTACGAGTATCGGGTCACCGATGCGCCGTTCGGCGCCGAGCCGTTGCGCCGCCACGAGGTGCTGGCCTGGCCGAAGCCGTTGGAGTTGGCCGCGCTGAACGCCGCCGCGGCCGGGCTGGTGGGGGAGCACGACTTCGCCGCGTACTGCCGGCGCAAGGAGCACGCCACCACGCTGCGCGAGGTGACCCGGCTGGACTGGCGTCGCGACCCGGACGGCATCCTGGTCGCGACCGTGCAGGCCGACGCGTTCTGTCAGGCGATGGTGCGCAGCCTGGTGGGTGCGATGCTGGTGGCCGGGGACGGCCGCCGCCCGGTCGAGTGGCCGGGAACTCTGCTCACCCAGCGGGAGCGCTCCAGCGAGGTGACTGTGGCCCCCGCACGCGGGCTGACGCTGGTCGCCGTCGGCTACCCGGCAGATCCGGCCGAGTACGCCCACCGCGCCACCCTCACCCGCCGGTTGCGGGTCCCGATCGAGGGTTGACCGTCGGCGGGGTCAGTCGCCCGGCAGATCGCCCTGGTCGGCGTTGCTGCCGGTAGGTGCCGTCGTCGGTTGTGCGGCGGTGCCACCGTCGGCCCGGCTCTGCAGCACGCCCCGGCTGAGGTGCAGCTCGATCATGTCGAACAGGATCTCGCGGACCTTGGCGTCACCCGCCTTGACCGCCGCCCCGTCCTTGCGGACCACCAGCGCGTACGCCAGGTAGTGGCCACGGACCTGCCAGCCGACGCGTGCCGGAGCGTTGGCCAGGACGTCGGTGCCGTCGCCGTCGTTGGCGGTGAGGCCACGGAAACGGCCCTGCCGCTCGTCGAGCAGTTGCCGGAGCCGGTCTCGGGCTCGTTCCGCGCTGACCTTGTCGGTGAGGTTGAACAGGCCGGTGGTGACCAGGTGGCTGTCGTCGGGCGTACTCAGCGTGGCCCGGACGATCTGGTTGCAGCCGAGCCGGACCAGCAGGTCGGCGACCTCGTCGGTGGCGGCGACGGCGCAACTGCCGCTGGACTGTGTCTTGAGCACCTGGTAGCTCGGCTGGCCGTCGGTGAGCTTCAGCTCCTTGCCGGGAAAGAGTTCCTTGGCGGTGAGCGGGGCCTGGTCGGTGTCCCGGGAGTCGAGGGCCAGCCGTTCCGCCGCTGCCGACGTCGGGGCGGCGTTCGGCTGGTACGTCGGGTTGCTCTGCGGCTGCTCGTCGCGGTTGATGAGCAGCGCGGCGGCGCCGAGGCCGCAGAGGGCGAGCAGCACCAGGACGGCTGCGCCGCCGATCAGTACCTGCCACAGCCGGCCGCCGCCGCGCCGGGTGGGCGGCTCCGCAGACGTGGCCGAGGTGTAGATCTGGCTGCGCGGCGGGGCGGGCGGGATGTCGGCACGCGTCGGCAGTGGCTGCGGCGCATCGGCGCGGGCGGCCTGCCCGAGCTGCGGACGAGCCGGCGCCGGCTGCGACGAGGGCAGCGAGAGCTGGTTCGGTCGGGGCAGCGACGGCGTGGGGAAGCGCGACGGAGAGGGCCCGGCCGCTGGGGGCGGACCGGCGCCGAGCACCGACAGGTCGGACCCGGGCTCCGGGTACTCCTCGAAAGCGTCCTCATCGGACTGGTACCGATACACCATGTCGCCCAGAGTAGGAGTCATTGTCCCTTTAGGGGGTAATATCGGGGAAATGTGCGTGTGGGCCGTGTCAGGTCCGCCCCGGACCGGTGCGAGAATTGCCGGGTGACCGGCGACCACTACTTCACCGCTCAGCCCACCAGCGACGCCCCGGCGCGCGAGGTCGAGTTCTCCGTCGCCGACCGCGACTACCGGCTCACCTCGGCCGGCGGGGTCTTCTCCGCCAGCCGCCTCGACCCCGGCACCGCGGTGCTGCTGCGCAAGGCCGAGCTGCCCACCGTCGACACCACCGGCGACCTGCTCGACCTCGGCTGCGGGTTCGGGCCGATCAGCTGCGTGCTGGCCGACCTCGCGCCCGCCAGCACCGTCTGGGCCGTCGACGTCAACGCCCGGGCCCGCGAGCTGACCGCAGCCAACGCGGCTCGGGTCGGCGCCGCCGACCGGGTCCGGGTCAGCGCGCCGGACGACGTTCCGGACAGCGTCCGCTTCGCCCAGATCTGGTCGAATCCGCCCATCCGGATCGGCAAGGACGGGCTGCACGACCTGTTGCTGCGCTGGCTGCCCCGACTCGCCCCGGACGGCGTCGGCTGGTTGGTCGTCGCCCGGCACCTCGGCGGCGACTCGCTGCAACGCTGGCTCACCGAACAGAGCTGGCAGGTCGAGCGGTACGCCAGCCAAAAGGGCTTCCGGGTGCTGCGCGTCACCCGGTAATTGGATATACCCCCCGACCCTCACTGGGGCAGGATCCCGGCGTGGGATACGTGGACGTGGCAGCGGTCGGGCACATCCTGCCCGACGGTCGGGAACTCTTCGCCGACGTGTCGTTCCGGGTCGGGGAGGGCAGCAAGGTCGCCCTGGTCGGGCCGAACGGCGCGGGAAAGACGACGCTGCTGAGGATGGTCGCCGGCGACCTGCCGGTGCGCAGCGGCGTCGTCGCGCGGGCCGGCGGGCTTGGTGTGATGCGCCAGTTCATCGGCATGATCGGTGACGAGTCCACCCTCGCCGACCTGGCGTTGTCGCTGGCCCCGCCGGCGCTTCGCGATGCCGGCCGGCGGCTCGGCGAGACCGAGGCGGCCATGCGGGCGGCCGAGGCCCACGGCAAGTTCAGCAACGCCGCCGGCAAGGCCCAGCTGGCGTACGCCGACGCGCTCGGCGCCTGGGGTGAGGCCGGCGGGTACGACGCCGAGGTGCTCTTCGACACCGTCGCGACCATCGTGCTCGGCCAGCCGTGGGACGCCGTACGGGACCGTCCGGTGCGTACCCTCTCCGGCGGCCAGCAGAAGCGCTTCGCCCTGGAGTTGCTGCTGCGCGGCCCGGACGAGGTGCTGCTGCTCGACGAACCGGACAACTTCCTCGACGTGCCCGGCAAACGCTGGCTGGAGGCGCGACTGCGCGAGTCGACTAAGTCGGTGCTCTACGTCTCGCACGACCGCGAGTTGCTGGCCCAGAGCGCCGACCGGGTGGTCGCCGTCGAGGGTGGCAGTGCCTGGGTGCACCCGGGCGGCTTCGCCAGCTGGCACGAGGCTCGGGTGGCTCGGCACGCCCGCCTCGACGAGCTGCGCCGGCGCTGGGACGAGGAGCACCAGAAGCTGCGCGAGCTGATGCTGATGTACAAGCAGAAGGCCGCGTACAACGACGGGTTGGCCTCGCGTTACCAGGCCGCGCAGACCCGGTTGCGTAAGTTCGAGGAGGCCGGGCCGCCGCCCGTACCGCCGAAGGACCAGGACATCCGGATGCGCCTGGCCGGCGGACGGACCGGCAAGCGCGCTGTCGTCTGCGAGCAGCTCGAGCTCGACGGCCTGACGTTCCCCTTCGACCTGGAGATCTGGTACGGCGACCGGGTGGCGGTGCTCGGCGCCAACGGCACCGGCAAGTCGCACTTCCTGCGGCTGTTGGCCCGCGGCGGCACCGACCCGGACCCGGCGAACGGGCCGGTCGACGGCGCGGGCGCGCTCGCCCCGGTGGTGCACGAGGGCACGGCTCGCCTCGGTGCCCGAGTCCGCCCGGGGCACTTCTCCCAGACCCACGACCGGCCTGAGCTGATGTCGAAGACGCTCGTCGAGATCCTCTGGCGGGGCGACGAGCACCGCACCGGGATGGACCGGCACGCGGCGATGGGTGTGCTCAGTCGCTACGAGCTGGCCGCGCAGGGCGACCAGCGCTTCGGCACGCTCTCCGGCGGGCAGCAGGCCCGGTTCCTGGTGCTGCTGTTGGAGCTGTCCGGGGCGACTCTGCTGTTGCTCGACGAGCCCACCGACAACCTCGACCTGGCCAGCGCGGAAGCGCTCGAAGCGGGCCTGAACGCCTTCGAGGGGACGGTGATCGCTGTCACCCACGACCGCTGGTTCACCCGCTCGTTCGACCGGTTCGTGCTGTTCCGAGGTGACAGCGAGGTGGTGGAGACTCCGGAACCGGTCTGGGACGTCGGGTGATCCCCACCGGCGCAGGCGTTGCTCGGTGGTCTCGGCGGCAGCAGTCCGGCCGAGCTGGCCGCGACCATCAACGCCGCCCGTGAGCTGGTCACCGAGGTGGTCGGCTGAGCCGCCGCCGCAGTGGCCCGCGCCGGGCCGGCATAGGGTGGATCTCGTGACTGAGATGACCTATCGCCGGCTGGGCGACTCCGGGCTCGTGGTGTCCGTGGTCGGCATCGGCTGCAACAACTTCGGCCGCAAGCTCGACCTCGACGGCACCCGGGCGGTGGTGGACGCCGCTCTGGACGTCGGGATCACGTTCTTCGACACCGCCGACATCTACGGTGAGCCGCAGGGCAGCTCCGAGGAGCTGCTCGGGCAGGCGCTCAAGGGTCGCCGGGACGACGTGGTGGTGGCCACCAAGTTCGGCATGGACATGAACGGCCTCAACGGGCCGGACTACGGCGCGCGTGGTGCACGGCGTTACATCGCCCGCGCTGTGGAGGCGTCGCTGCGCCGGCTCGGCACCGACCACATCGACCTGTACCAGATGCACGAGCCCGACCCGGGCACCCCGATCGACGAGACCCTCGCCGCCCTGGACGACCTGGTCCGCGACGGCAAGGTGCGCTACCTGGGCAACTCCAACTTCACCGGCTGGCAGATCGCCGACGCGGACTGGGTCGCCTCGTCCAACGGCCGGTCCCGCTTCATCAGCGCGCAGAACCACTACAGCCTGGTGGAGCGCTCGGTGGAGGCCGAGGTGATCCCGGCGTGTGAGCGGTTCGGCCTCGGCATGCTGCCGTTCTTCCCGCTCGCCAACGGTCTGCTCACCGGCAAGTACAGGCGCGAGGCCCAGCCGCCGGCCGGCAGCCGGCTCTCCGGCGGTGGCCGGTACGCGGAGCGGCTCGCCGCAGCCGACTGGGACACCATCGAGGCGATCGAGGCGTACGCGGCCGAGCGGGGGCTGACGATGCTCCAGGTGGCGATCGGTGGGCTGGCCGCTCAGCCGGCGGTGACCTCGGTGATCGCCGGTGCCACCACGCCCGAGCAGGTGCGCGCCAACGCCGCCGCCGGCACCTGGGAGCCCAGCGACGACGACCTGGCGGCGCTGCGCGCCATCCTCTGAGCGCGGCGGGACGGGGCTCGGCGCCTTGATCCACTCGTGTTCCCGAAAGTCGGGGTGACCCGGGGGCCGGGAAGGCGCGGCTTCATGAATGTCGAGTCGATCACGCCCGGGTCAGACGACAACGGGCCGGGCCGCTCGTCGCGGCCCGGCCCGGTCGTTGAACGCGCGTTGGTTGATCAGTCGGTGCGGCGGCGGCCGAACAGCATGGCCACCCCCATCGCCGCGGCCACCAGGACGAGACCGGCCGCCGCGAACGGCCACCAACCGGCGCCCGCCCCGCCCGCCCCGTCCGTCGCCTTGTTCACCGCGACCGGCTCGGGCACCGGCGGCGACTGCGCCGCGCGGGCCTGCACCGTGGCGGTGGCCTTGCTCTGCAACGGGGCGGGGGAGTTCACAGTCACCTTCCAGGTGCCAGTGGAGAGCACCGGACCGCTGCTGTAGAAACCGTGCCCCTCGGGCTGCGGTTCCAACTGCACAGGCCCGACCTTCTGCCCGTCGGGGCCGGTGGCGGTGAGGACCAGTCGCACCACCTGCTCCAGCCGGCGACCATCGGCGTAGCTGGCCTGGATGGTGACGCCCTGAGCCCCGTCGCCGGCCACAGCGAGCTTGAGCTTGTCGGCCTGAGCCGCCGGGGCGGCCTGAGCGGTCCGCGCCGCCGCCGGGGCGGCGGCGGACACTGTCACTGCCAGTCCGACGAGGACGGCGGCAAACACCTTGCGGATACCCGTCACGGACATCCCCTCCCTACCAAATGAGGGAAGCCCCTCCCCGACGCCGCAGCGTCGGGGAGGGGCCTCGTCGGATCAGAGCTGACGACCGGGAGCCAGCCGGGTGGCGTCGCCACCGAGCCGCCCGGTGCCCTTGACCGAGTCACCGTCGTTCGCCTTGACCCCGGCCTTGCTGGCCGCGCCGCCGAGCCGAACGATCATGGCGTCGGCGTCCCGGACCAGGACGTCCCGAACCTCCGCCTCGGGCACCAGCGTGGCGTCGCTGGCGAGCGTCCGGAACGCGGTCAGCTGCCGGACGGCAGCCTTGTCGTCGCCGGCCGCCTCGGACGCGCGAACAGCGTCGAGCTTGTTCGACAGCTGCTTGTGCGCCTTGGTCGAGAGCCGCCCCGTCGCCTTGAACCGGTCCAGCAGACTCTGCATGTCCCGGAACGAGGTGGTGACGAAGAACCGGACCGTCGAGGTGGTCTTGTTGCCCGCCTTGTCGGTTGCGGTCACTGTCAGCTCGTGCAGGCCGAGTGACAGGTCGTACATGGCCTGCAGGGTGCCACTGGTGTACGCCTGGCCGTCGAGCTGACCGACCACGCTAGCGATGCCCGAGGACGCGTCGACGGCCTGCCAGGCCACCCGGACGTCCTGGCTGTCGCCGTAGAGCTGGCCGTCGGCCAGCCCGGACACCAGCAGCGTCGGCTTGGTGCCGTCGATGCGCAGCACCGCCGACTTCAGCGTCTCGACGTTGCCCGCCTTGTCCGCCGAGCGGAACAGCAGCTCGTGCTGCCCGTCACCGGTCACCTCGATCGGCGTCGAGTACGGCGCCCACGCACCACCGTCCAGCGACCACTCCACCGTCTTGACGCCGGAACCGGCGTCGGTGGCGGCCAGCACGACCGGGATGGTCCCGTTGTGCCAACCGGCGTCGTTCGCCGGAGCGAACGTCGCCGAGGTCACCGGCGCCGTGGCGTCGATCTTGACCGAGACGGTCTTGGTCGCCTCCACGTTGCCGGCCTTGTCCGTCGAGCGGAACCGGAGCTCGTGCTCGCCGTCCCCGCTGACCGCCACCGGAGCGGTGTACGCCGCCCAGGTGGTGGCCCCGTCCAGCTGGTACTCCGTACCGGCGAGCCCGCTACCGCCGGCCTCGTCGGCACCGGTGAGCGTGATCGTCACCGGCCCGGTGTGCCACCCGTCGGTCGGGGTGCCGGAAACCGCCGCGGTCGTCACCGGCGCCGTCTCGTCGGCCACCTTCGTGCTGAGCCGGAAGTAGTCGAACGAGGCGGTCTTCGACGCCGTCTGGTTGGCGCCGAGGGTGAACAGCCCGACCTTCGGGGTTGCCCCGACCGCGCTGTTTGTCAGCGCCGTCAACGCGGTCCAGGTCGTCCCGTCGGCCGAGTACGACGCGGTGAACGTGTCGCCCGTGCGGGCCAGCCGCAGGTGCCACACCGCCGAGGTCAGGGTGCCCGCCTCGGGCTGCGGGTTCTGGACCACCCCGGCGATCTCGCTGCGGAACTCGATCCGCCGCGTCACCGCCTGGCCGGCCTGGTTGTCAGCGATGAAGTCGAGCTTCAGGTAGTTGTCGTCGTCCGCCTGCACGAGCAGACCGGCCTGCTGGTACTGCTCGTTCAGCAGGCTGCCGTCGACCTTCGTCTCCAGGGTCCAGTCGCCGGACGGCGCGGTCTGGAGGATGAAGTTCTTCGGCCCGGTGTTGTCGGTGCCGTAGATGTCACCGTTGGGCACGTCGATCCGCAGCGCGCCATCGGTGACCCGGTAACCGCTCGGGTCCTCCCGCGTCACGGCGTCCCACCGGCACTTGTCCAGCGTGCTGCCGGTGAACTCGTCCGACGGGTCGACCGGGCCGGCCGGAGCGTCCGGCGTGACCTGGAAGGAGTCGAACGCGGCGTCGACAACCGGCGCCTCGGTGCCTCCGTTGAGGGCGAAGACCCCGATCCGCGGGTTGGTGATGCCCTCGAGCGCTGCCGAACGGCCGACCGGGGTGAAGGTCTGCCCGTCGCCCGAGGCGGACGCGGTCAGGTTCGTCCCGTCGCTGGTGATCCGCAGGTACACGGTGTCACCGGCAGGTGCGGCGGTGGCGTCGGCGGCCTCGTTGCGAGGCGTCGCCGCCGTCTCCCGGATGAACTCCACCCGACGGCTGCCGTTGTACAGCAGGTCCACCTTGGCGTAGTTGTCGTCGTCGCCGTAAACCAGCAGGCCGGCCTGCTGGTAGTTGGCAGTCACCGGCAGGGTGACCTTGGTGGTCATCTCCCACGCGCCGGTCGGGGCCGCCTGGAGCACCAGGTTGGTGGCGTCGTTGCGAGCACCGTAGAGGTCACCCACGCCGGTGGGCAGCCGCAGCGCACCGCCACTGAGCGAGTAGAGCTGGTTCTCCCGGACGATGCTGGTCCAGCGCTCCTTGTCGAGGCTGTTGCCGTTGAAGTCGTCCGAACGCGCCCCGAAGCAGGACGTGTCAGGTGCGTCGACCCTTACCGGCACCGTGGCGTACGACTTGGCGCCCTTGCTGTCGGTCACCGTGAGGGTGGCCGTGAAGGTGCCCGGACTGGTGTAGGTGTGGCTGGCGTCCAGTGTGGTCGCCGAGCCTCCGTCACCGAAGTCCCAGGCGTACGTCAACGGGGTGTCGCCCTCGGCGTCGGTGGCAGTGCCGTCGAAGGCGACGGTGACCGGTGCGGTGCCGGTGGCCGGGGTGGCCGTGGCGCTGACCACCGGCGGCCCGTTCTCGGTGACACCGCGGCCGACGAAGTCCATCCAGTTGACGTTGAACAGCGAACCCGTTCCGCCGTTCGGATCGCGGGCCACGAAGTACAGCGAGCCGCTCGCGGCACCGGTGACCGGTGCGCTCACGTCCGTGTACGTCTGCCACGCGCCGGTCGACGGTACGACGGCAGTGGCGACCACCGGTCCGTCGACAGCACCCGCGCGAACCTCGATCCGACCGCCAGCGGCGGCGGAGGCGGCCCGGAAGCGGATCTCGGTGATGTTGGTCAGGTCCGCCGGAGCGACCGACCACCAGTCACCGTCCTCGATGAACGCGATGCTCTGGCCGCCACCGGCGGTGTCGGCGCCCGCCTCCCGCTGCACGCCGGGGTCGCCACCGCCGGTGCTCACCGGGGCGCGCCCGGTGGCGGTGAAGTACTCGGCCTGCTTCTGCTTCGGCTGGAGGACCTCGATCTGCCGGCCGGTCAGGGCACCGGCGCCGCCGGCACCACCCTCGTCGGTGTAGGTGGCCTCGAAGACCGCGAAGACGTTCGCCTCGGCGCCGTGCCCGGAGGCGAGCGACGTCTGGACGGTGCCGGTGCAGCCGGTGTGCTGCTCCAGCGGGTGGGCGTGCTCGTCGTGACCGAGCAGCACCTGAAGCTGCACCCGGTCACAGTCGATCTGCCCGTCCTCGGGGTCGGTCACCTTGATCGAGTAGCGGACCTGGTCACCCCAGTTGAAGAAACCGCCGTCCGGTGGGAACTCGATGGAGACCGTCGGCGCGGTGTTGCCCACTGTGACCGGCACGTTGGCCACAGCGGTCCGACCCTTGGGGTTGGTGACGGTGAGCTGGGCGGTGTAGTTGCCCGCCGTGGCGTACGTGTGGGTCGGGTTGGCCTCGGTCGAGGTCTGCCCGTCGCCGAACGTCCAGGCGTAGGTGAGCGTGCCACCGTCCGGGTCCCGGGAGCCGGCGCTGGAGAAGGTCACCGTCAACGGTGCCGGACCCGAGGTCGGGTTGGCGGACGCCGCGGCGATCGGGGCGCGGTCACCGGCGGTGTAGTCGATCCGGTAGACGCCCGAGTTGTCGTTGTTGCCGCCGAAGCCGCTGCCCCACTCGATCAGGTACAGCGCCCCGTCCGGGCCGAACTCGAAGTCCATCGGTCGGATCATGCTCATGCCGGTGAGCAGCTGGTTGATGTCCACCAACGACTTGCCGTCGGGGGTCACCTGCATGGTGTACATCTTGTTCTGGTTCCACTCGCCGAGCAGAGCCTTGCCGTCGTAGTACGCCGGCCACTTGCGGTTCGAGTTCACGTCGGCGTCGTAGCGGTAGACCGGGCCGCCCATCGGAGCGCCACCGCCACCGATCTCCGGGTAACGCGCGTCACCGGCGTACCCGTAGTCGACAGTCGCCGGGACCACCGGCGGGAGGTTGGTCAGGCCGGTGTTGTTCGGCGAGTTGTTCACCGGCGCCGCGCAGTCGAACTTCGCGCCGCTCGGGCCGGACGGGAACGTGTAGTCGTTGTACGCCTCGTTCGTCCCGGTGCAGTACGGCCAGCCGTAGTTGCCCGGGGTGACGATGTTCCACTCGACCAGACCGCGGGGGCCCCGGTTCGGGTTGTCCGTGTTGGCGTCCGGCCCGTAGTCGCCCACGTACAGCGTGTTGGTCTTCGGGTCGGTGCCGATCCGGAACGGGTTGCGGAAGCCCATCGCGTAGATCTCGGGACGGGTCTTCTCGGTGCCCGGCGCGAAGAGGTTGCCGGTCGGAACGGTGTACGTCCCGTCGTCCTCCGGGTGGATCCGGATCACCTTGCCGCGCAGGTCGTTGGTGTTGGCGGAGGTGCGCTGCGCGTCGTAGTCCTGGCGGCCCGACCGCTCGTCCAGCGGCGAGTACGAGTTCGACTCGAACGGGTTGGTGTTGTCACCGGTGGCCAGGTAGAGGTTGCCGTCGCCGTCGAAGGTCATGCTGCCGCCGGCGTGGCAGCAGGTGTTGCGTTGGGTGTCGACCCGCAGCACCTGCTTTTCGCTGGCCAGGCTGATGGTGTCGCCGGTCACTGTGAACCGGGACAGCAGGTTGCGGGTGACCCCGTCGTTCGGGGCGTAGTACAGGTACACCCAGTTGTTTGTGGCGAAGTCCGGGTCGAGCCGGATGCCGATGAGGCCGTCCTCGTTACCGGTGAAGACGTCCAGGTCGACGGCGGTGACGGTGTTGCCGGTGTCCGGCTTCACGATCTGCACCCGACCGTCGCGCTCGATGTAGAAGACGCGCCCGTCGGGGGCGATGTCCAGCTCCATCGGGTTGCTGGTGTTGCTGTCCAGCGTGACCTTCTCGAAGTTCGAGGTCTTCGAGGCGCCGCAGTCGGCGTTCTCGACGCCGGCCGCGGTGCGGATGCCGCCGAGCAGGTGGGAGAGGAACTGGGGCTCGGCGTACGACTCCCGGGTGTGCCCCAGGCCCGTGTACCAGGAGCGGCCACCGTCGTAGTCCTGACACCAGGCGACCGGGTGGTCCGCGCCCATCGCACCGGCGCCGGGGGTGTAGCTCTTCTCGTCCAGGCTGGCCAGCACGTGCACGTCCGGCCGGGGGTTGCTCTGGTAGTTGTACCACTCGTCGAACCGGGACCACCGGTCCGGCAATCCGGCCGTGGACGGGTGGGCGTGGTCCTCCACCTTGACGGTGGCCTGCTGGTTCTGCGGGTGGTTGGCGAAGTACGCGCCGACCAGGTCGCCGTACCAGGCCCAGCTGTACTCGGTGTCCGACGCGGCGTGGATGCCGACGTAACCGCCGCCGGCCTTCACGTAGCGCTCGAACGCCGCCTGCTGGTCGGCGTTGAGCACGTCACCGGTGGTGGAGAGCCAGATCACGGCCTTGTACTTCGCCAGGTTGGCGTCGTTGAATGCGGCGCCGTCCTCGGAGTTGTCCACCGTGAATCCGTTGTCGACGCCGAGCTGCTGGATGGCGGCGATGCCGGTGGGGATGGAGTCGTGCCGGAAGCCGGCGGTCTTGGAGAAGACGAGGACGGAGAAGGGATCGGCTGCGGCCTTTGGCGCCTTCGGCGCCACCTGGCTGACCGGGGCTGCGGCTTTCGCATCCCGTGGGGGAACCTGGGCGGCCGCCTGCGCGGGCGCGCCGAACAGGGTGGTCGAGGCCATGGCCAGGGAGATCAGGGTTGCGGTGATGGGTACGCGGGCACGACGAGAACGGGACACGCCGCCTCCTGTGTCGTAGTGACAGAGCTCGAGGGAGTCGGCTCGCCGAAGGCCCTCCCTGATGGAGCCGGTGGTCACACCGTGCCAGGGTGCCCCCACCGACATTTTGTCGAATCGCTGAACAAATTAATTCGGCTGGCTCGATGTCGGGCAAGATGCGGACGGGTAACGGTTCTGCAACGGGGGGCGACATTCCGAACAGGACTGTATGAAGTGCCCCATTGGATCTCGCTTGTTTTGACGCGGCCCGGCCGGCCGGCCACCGCCGACCCCACGCCTTGGCAGGCCGGCGGATCTGTCGTACGGTGACACGCAAGTAACCCACGGGAGCCCGGTGTACCGGGCTGAGAGGGGGGCTGACAGCCCCCGACCGTCGAACCTGATCCGGGTAATGCCGGCGCAGGGAGGAGCGTTGCCGTGCCGTCCCTGGGGCGATTGCATCTCATCACCGACACCCGACCGGGTCGCGACCCACTCGCAGTGGTTCGCGCCGCCCTCACAGTGGCCCACGCCGACCTGGTGGTGCAGGTGCGGGTCGAGGATTCCGCCACCGACCGCGAGGCGTACGACCTGACCCGGCGGGTGCTGGCGCTCTGCGCGCCGTACCAGGCGACCTGCCTGGTCAACGACCGGTTGCACGTGGCGCTGGCGGTCGGCGCCGCCGGTGGACACGTCGGCGCCGACGACCTGCCGGTCGCCGCCGCCCGCCGGGTGCTCGGCCCCGCCGGTGTGCTGGGCGCCACCGCTCGCGCCCCGGGCCCGGCGCGCGAGGCCGTCGTGGCGGGCGCCAGTTACCTGGGCGTCGGGCCGTGTCACACCACAAGCACCAAGACCGGCCTACCGGACCCCATCGGGCCCGCCGGAGTACGCGCCGTCGTCGACGCCGTCGACGTCCCGGTCATCGCGATCGGCGGAGTGACAGCCGCCCGGGTGCCGGCGCTGCGGGCCGCCGGGGCGTACGGGGTGGCGGTGGTCGGTGCCGTCTCCGCCGCCGCCGACCCGGCACTGGCAACCGCCGAACTGATCGAGGCCCTGACGTGCTGACCGGCCGGTCCCCGTCACCGCCGTCGCGCGACCGGGTCCGGCCGGACGTGGCAGTGGTGGGGGCGGGGCCGATGGGGCTGGCGATCGCCTGGCGTTGCGCCGCCCGCGGGCTGCGGGTGGTGGTGCACGATCCGGCGCCCGGCTCGGGTGCGTCGGCGGTGGCCGCCGGCATGCTCTCCCCGGTCGCCGAGGCGTACTTCGGTGAGCGGGAGCTGACCGGGTTGCTGCTGGCGTCCGCCGCCCGCTGGCCGGCGTTCGCAGCCGAGTTGACCGGGACGACGGGAGTCGAGATCGGCTACCGGACCGAGGGCACAGTGATGGTCGGGCTCACCGGCGACGACCTGGCCGAGGCGCGCCGGCTGTGGGCGTACCAGCAGGGGTTGGGTCTGCCCGTGACGCCGCTGCGCCCCAGCGAGCTGCGCGACCGCGAACCGGCGCTCGCCCCACGGGTGCGCGGCGGCGCGTTCGCGCCCACCGACCACCAGGTCGACCCACGGCTGCTGGTGCCGGCGCTGCGCACTGCCGCGCAGCGGGCCGGCGCGGTGCTCGTGCCGCAGCCGGTCCGCTCGCTGTCTGATGTGGACGCGCCAGTCACTGTGGTCGCCGCCGGCTGCGGGGCGGCCGCGCTCACCGGCCTGCCCGTGCGGCCGGTGAAGGGCCAGATCCTCCGGCTCCGCGCGCCCGACGGCGTCGCACCGGGCTTCCGGCACGTGATCCGGGGGTACGCCGACGGCGAGCACGTCTACCTGGTGCCCCGCGCCGACGGTGAGGTGGTGCTCGGCGCGACCGTCGAGGAGCGCGCGGACACCACTGTCACCGCCGGTGCCGTGCAACGGCTGCTGCGTGCCGGGGTCGACCTGCTTCCCGAACTGGCCGAGTACGACCTGGTCGAGGCGGTCGCCGGGCTGCGCCCGGGCACCCCGGACAACGCGCCGATCCTCGGGCCGCTGCCCGGCCGACCGGACGTCCTGGCCGCCACCGGGCACCACCGGCACGGCATCGTGCTCACCCCGATCACCGCCGACCTGATCGCCGACCTGGTGCTCGGCGGCATACCCGACCCGCTGCTCGCGCCCTTCCGGGCCGACCGCTTCGGCGCTGCCGCCGCGGTGGCCGCGTCGGGCGGCCCTGAACCGACGTTGGAGGGGGACCTGTGGAATTGACTGTGAACGGGGCCGGGCGCAGCGTCGCCGCCGGCGCGTCCGTGGCGGACCTGGTCCGCGACATCGTGGCGCACCCACGTGGGGTGGCGGTCGCGGTCAACGGCGAGGTGGTGCCCCGGACCGGCTGGCCGGCCCGAGCACTGCGCGACGGTGACCGGGTCGAGGTGCTCACCGCGGCGCAGGGCGGGTGAGCGGCGTGCCCCTCGAACTGGGTGGGAAGACCTTCACCTCACGGCTGATCCTCGGCACCGGCGGCGCCGCGAACCTGCACGTCCTGGAGCAGGCGATCCGGGCGTCCGGCACCGAGCTGGTCACGCTGGCCCTGCGCCGGGTGGGCACCGCGCCGGGCTCCACAGGTGGGCTGCTGGAGTTGCTGGACCGGTGCGGCGTACGCCTGCTGCCGAACACCGCCGGCTGCCACACCGCCACCGAGGCGGTGACAGTGGCCCGGTTGGCCCGGGACGCGTTCGACACCGACTGGGTCAAGCTGGAGGTGATCGGCGACGAGCGGACGCTGCTGCCCGACGGGGTGGAACTGCTCCGCGCCGCCGAGGAGCTGGTCGCCGATGGCTTCACGGTGCTGCCGTACACCAGCGACGACCCGGTGCTCGCCCGTCGCCTCGCCGACGTCGGCTGCGCCGCGGTGATGCCGGCCGGCTCGCCGATCGGCTCCGGGCTCGGCATCGGCAACCCGCACCACATTCGACTCATCAGGCAGGGTGTGGACGTGCCGGTGATCCTCGACGCCGGCATCGGCACCGCGTCCGACGCGGCGCTGGCAATGGAGCTGGGCTGTGACGGGGTGCTGCTGGCGAGTGCCGTCACCAGGGCGGCCGACCCGGTGGCGATGGCCACCGCGATGCGGTACGCGGTCGAGGCGGGCCGACTGGCGGCCCGGGCCGGTCGGATCGAGCGCCGCTTCCACGCGCTCGCCTCCACCCCTGACGAGGGAAGACCCGAGCTGTGACCCCGCCGTCAGGGGTTGTCGTGTTGACCGACCGGCTCGTCGCGCGGTGCGGGCTCGACCGGGTGGTGGCGGGGGCCGCGGCCGGGGGAGTGCGCTGGGTGGTGCTGCGGGAGAAGGACCTGCCGCGCGCCGAACGCGCCGCCCTCGCCGCCGACCTGCGGGCGATCCTCGCCGACGTCGGCGGAACCCTCATCGTGGCCGGCCCCGACCCGCTCGGTGGCGACGCAGTGCACCTGCCCGCCGCCGGCCCGTACCCACCGCCAACCGTCGGCCTGGTCGGCCGCTCCTGCCACCACCAACCCGAGCTGGACCGCCTGACCACCGAGCACTACGCCACCATCTCCCCGGTCTGGCCCACAAAGACAAAACCGGGCTACGGCCCACCCCTGGATGTTGCTGGGCTGGGCAGCCTGGTCCGCTCCAGCCCGGTGCCCCTGCTCGCCCTCGGCGGCATCGAAACCCCAGAACAGGTAACCGCCTGCGTCGAGGCGGGAGCCGTCGGAGTAGC
This sequence comes from Micromonospora alfalfae, assembly GCF_022230925.1. Classification (GTDB taxonomy): domain Bacteria; phylum Actinomycetota; class Actinomycetes; order Mycobacteriales; family Micromonosporaceae; genus Micromonospora; species Micromonospora alfalfae. The sequence continues at coordinate 94,767 of NZ_JAKKFH010000007.1, forward strand.
AGTACTAGGCGCGCTGATGCGAGCCAACGACCCCGCCGAAACAGCCGCCACCCTGACCAGCGCTTATGTCGAGGCGGTCACCCCTGAACCTTTCCAAGCCGGCGCGGGGTCAGCCAGGTCCCCACGACGGGGGCTGCGGCCGACAGTGCCCACGCAGGGATCAAGCCTGACCGCCCGGAGTGGGCACTGTCGGCCGCAGCCCCAAACCGCAACCAAGGGGGAGAAGTGACACCGCGCACCGTCCTCACCATCGCCGGCTCGGACTCCGGCGGCGGCGCAGGCATCCAGGCCGACCTCAAGGTCTTCGCCGCGCTGGGCGCGTACGGCACCAGCGTCCTCACGGCGGTCACCGCGCAGAACACCCGGGGTGTCGACGCGGTGCTGCCGCTGCCCCCGCGCACTGTCACCGAGCAGTTGGACAGCGTGCTCACCGACTTCACAGTCTGCGCCGTGAAGACGGGGATGCTCGGCACCCCGGCGATCGCGGACGTGGTGGCCGAGGCCGCCCGGGACGGTCGCCTACCTCACCTCGTCGTCGACCCGGTGCTGGTCGCCACGAGTGGTCACCGGCTCGGCGTGGTGGGCGCTGTGGAGCGGCTGCTGCCGTACGCCACTGTGGCGACCCCGAACTGCGCGGAGGCCGCCGCGATCACCGGACGCCCGGTGGACGACGTGGCCGCGATGGTCGTGGCCGCCGAGGCCCTGGTGGCCGGCGGCCCGGAGTACGTGGTGGTCACGGGCGGTGACCTGGACGGGGGCGAGGCGGTCGACGTGCTGCACGGCGGCGGCGTCACCACAGTGTTGCGCGCACCCCGGGTGGCCACCCGGCACACCCACGGCACCGGGTGCTCGTTCTCGGCGGCGATCGCGGTGCGGCTCGGTCTGGGCGATGCGGTGCCGGCCGCCGTGGGGGCCGCCAAGGAGTACGTGCTCCGTGCGCTGACCGGCGCGCGGGGCTGGGAGCTGGGCGCGGGGCGCGGACCGCTGAACCACTTCGGCTGGTCCGCTTGATCACCAGGGAGGCTGTCATGCACGCACGAGGCAAGGTGTACGTCGAGGGTTCGCGGCCGGATGTCCGGGTGCCGTTCGCGGAGGTGGGGCTGACCGGGGACCTGCCGCCGGTGCGGCTCTACGACACGTCCGGACCTGGTTCGGACCCGGAGGTGGGGCTGCCGCCGCTGCGCGGGCCGTGGATCGCCGAGCGGGGTGACGTGGCCCCGGTACGGGGTGCGGGCACGCCACTCGCCGGGGTGGACGGCCGTCGGCCCACCCAGCTCGCGTACGCGCGGGCCGGTGTGGTGACACCGGAGATGGAGTTCGTGGCGATCCGGGAGAACGTCGACCCGGAACTGGTGCGGGCCGAGATTGCCGCCGGCCGGGCGGTGCTCCCGCTCAACGTCAACCACCCGGAGTGCGAGCCGGCGATCATCGGCAAGGCGTTCCTGGTCAAGGTGAACGCCAACATCGGCACCTCGGCGGTCAGCTCGTCTGTCGCCGAGGAGGTGGAGAAGCTGACCTGGGCCACCCGCTGGGGCGCGGACACAGTGATGGACCTGTCCACTGGTAAGCGGATCCACGAGACCCGTGAGGCGATCGTGCGGAACTCGCCGGTGCCGATCGGGACGGTGCCGATCTACCAGGCGTTGGAGAAGGTCGGCGGCGACCCGGTGAAGTTGAGCTGGGAGGTGTTCCGGGAGACCGTGATCGAGCAGGCCGAGCAGGGCGTGGACTACATGACAGTGCACGCCGGGGTGCTCCTGCCGTACGTGCCGCTGGCCGTGGACCGGGTCACCGGGATCGTGTCCCGCGGCGGTTCGATCATGGCGGCGTGGTGCCTGGCGCACCACGAGGAGAACTTCCTCTACACCAACTTCGAGGAGCTGTGCGCGCTGCTCGCGCGCTACGACGTGACGTTCTCCCTCGGCGACGGGCTGCGCCCCGGGTCGATCGCCGACGCCAACGACGAGGCGCAATTTGCCGAGCTGCGGACCCTCGGTGAGCTGACGAAGATCGCCTGGGCGTACGACGTCCAGGTGATGATCGAGGGCCCCGGTCACGTACCGATGCACAAGATCAAGGAGAACGTGGACCTTCAGCAGGAGTGGTGCCACGAGGCGCCCTTCTACACGCTCGGTCCGCTGACCACCGACATCGCGCCCGCGTACGACCACATCACCTCGGCGATCGGCGCCGCGATGATCGGCATGTTCGGCACCGCGATGCTCTGCTACGTCACGCCGAAGGAGCACCTCGGCCTGCCGGACCGGGACGACGTGAAGGCGGGCGTGATCGCGTACAAGATCGCGGCACACGCGGCGGACCTGGCCAAGGGGCACCCCGGCGCGCAGGCCTGGGACGACGCCCTGTCGAAGGCGCGGTTCGAGTTCCGCTGGGAGGATCAGTTCAACCTCTCGCTGGACCCGGAGACGGCGCGCTCGTACCACGACGCGACACTGCCCGCGGAGCCGGCGAAGACAGCGCACTTCTGCTCGATGTGTGGCCCGAAGTTCTGCTCCATGAAGATCACCCAAGAGCTCAAGGAGTACGCGGCGCGCGGCATGAAGGACAAGTCGGAGGAGTTCGTCTCCGGCGGAAGCCGGGTCTACCTGCCGCTCGCCTGACCCCTGCCCAGGCGGGGCTGTCCCGGTGGCGTCCCGGTGTTGCGGGGGCGACGCCGGGACGGCCGGCGTGGCTTGGTGCGCATGGCCTCGCGGGGACGGCCGGCGCTGGCCTGGTGCGCATGGCCTCGCTTGGGGTCGACCGGCCTGGCCTGGTGCGTGGGGTGTCGCGGGGTCGGCTGGCGTGGCCGGTGCGTGGGGTGTCGCGGGGTGATCGACTCGGGTTCATTGATGTCGGGGTGTCGGGCCGCGTGGGACAGCCCGTTATCAGTGAACCCGAGTCGATCAAGCGACCGATCGGTGCTTCTGTGCGCCGTGTGGTGCGGGTCAGCCGCTGTGGGTCAGTCGCGGTGGTGTCGACCGGTGGAGCGCAACGACCGGCGGCCGTTCTCCTGCTCGGGCTCGTTGTCCGACACCGGCTTGCTCAGACCGGCGACCCAGTCGACGAATTCCTCGTCCTGGGACGCCAGCGGCTCGGTTGCGTCCGACGTCTTCGGGCTCTCCTCGTCGGCGCGGGCCCGGTTGCGGCGGAACAGCCCACCGAGGCGCCCTCGCCGGGAGGGCTGCTCTGCCACCTTCGGGTGCGTCGGAGTTGCCGACGTGGCGTCGGTAGCCGCCACATCGCCGGTGCCGGTGGTATCGATGGTGCCGGTGGTATCGGTGGTGCTGCCGGTGGTGGCACTGGCGGTGGCAGCGGAGGGCGCGCCCACCGTGCCGGGGAACTCCGGCCGGCCCTGGGACTCGGCCGGAGCGGTCGCCTCGCCGTCTTCGGCCGGAGCTGTCCGTGCCGTCGAGCTGTCCTGCGATCCCGCCGACCCGCGGCGCCGAGAGGTGTCGAACGCATTCCAGGTGCCGGCCCGGCTCAGGTCCGGCAACGGTGCCCGATGCCGGGGCCTGGGCGTCGGCCCGGTCGGCGCGTCGGGCCTGCTCGACCCCTCCGATGCCGTCGCCTCCGGCTCGGCGGCCTGCGGTGGCACCGTCCACGTCGCGGTGACGGGCCAGGCCGACGGCGCTGGCGTCCACCGGTCGCCGTCCGGGTCATTGGCGGCGGTGGCTCCGAACAACCCGGCGACGGGAACGTCCTCGGCAGCGGCCCGCTCGCCGTCGGTGCCACGAGCGTCGGCGATTGCAGAATCACCGGTCGCAGAGGTCGCAGAGGTCGCAGAGGTCGCAGAGGCCGCGGAGGTCGCGGAGGTCGCGGAGGTCGCAGAGGTCGCGTCGGCCGGTGCCGCAGTGCTGCCCGTGCCGGCCTTCGGGACCCGCGAATTGGCGTCCGCGCCAACCTGGCTGGCCGCGGTGGTCGGTGCTGGTGTCGCCCCACTCCCGCTGGTCGGGGTCTGTGCGGCGTCGGTTGCCGTGGTCGGCGGCTCCCTGTCGACCGGCACCTGCGTCGTGCCGGTTTCGGCGGCTGTCGAGGCGGCCGGTGCTTGCTTCGCGCCGGTGGCGGGGGTGGCCGGTGTTCGCTTCGCGCCGGTAGTGGTTGTCCGGGATGCCGCCGCGCCGGAGGTGGCAGCCGAGGTGACCTCGGAGGTCGAACTCGACAGTTCACCCACGCTTCCCCGGCTGGGCGCCGGAGTGTCGGTGCCCGCGTCCGAAGCGGTGGTGTCGGCGGACCTGCCCGGCCGGGTGCCCTTCGCGACGAGGCCAGTGGGCGTTGCGTCGGTGGTCGTCTCGCCTGTGGTTCGCGGGCCGGCAGGGGAGATGTCGTCAGCCACGTCGGAGGCGGTGGCGTCCGGCTTGGCTTTGGACTTCCGGCCGCGTCGCGGCTTGATCGTCAGGGGCGCCTCAGGCGTGCCGTGGTCGGCCGTGCCCGCACTGCTCGCCTCCGTGTTCGTGCCTGACTCCGTGCCCGTCGAGGCTGTGGCTGCGGGACTGGGAGTGTCAGTGCCAGTCGGTGCTGTGCTGGTCGCCTCGGTGCCGCTGCCCGTACTGGTCGCGGTCGCGCTGGTCGTGACAGAACCGGGTGTGCCAGTGCCGCTTGGAGTGTCGACGGACTTGCGTGTGGCGCGCCCACCGGTCGGCCTGCCACCGGTCGCCGTGCTGCCGCTCGTGCAAGTCGCTGTGCTGCTGGTCGGCTCGTCGACCGCTCGGCCGCCCGTCGGGGTCGCGGCGTCGACGCGTCCGGCCGTTGTGCCGGTCGCTGTGGCGTCGGTGTCGATGCTGACGTCGGTGCCGGCCGAGGGCTCGGTAGTGGCCGGGACATCATCCTGGCGCGGGGACGTCTGCCCGGCGGCGGTGAACTCACCGGTCGGTGCGGTCAGCCAGGCCGCGGGCTGAGTCGGGGCGGCGGGCTTCGGTGCGGCGGGAGTCGCGGTGGCGGGCCCCGGACCGTGCTGTCCGCTCGCTGTGGTCTCCGGCCAGTCCCAGTGGGCCGGGACGGTGCGTACGGCATCGGAGTCGCCCGTCGCCCACGGACCCGCGACGACGCCGGCGGGCTTCGTGCTGGTGGCCAGTTCGGCGTTTGTCGTCTCGGTGTCGGTGCGCTCGGCGCCGTCTCTGTCGTTCGCCGCGCCGTCCCGGTCGTGCGCCGCGCTGGGCAGCGCCGGGCCGGCCGGCAGCGGGCGCAGGATGGCGGTGGGCTCGATCGCCTGCGGATCGGCGGTACGGGTGCCCGTCGGCCAGCGCAGCAGCGCGGCGGCGGCCGCGCCGAGCGCTCCGGCGAGGATCGCGATCAACGAGCCGTAGTAGGGGGCGGCCTGGTAGCGGTCCACAGCGTCACCCGGACCGGCCGTCAGGTAGGCGAACGCCAGCAGCACCGGACCGGCCACCCCGGTGGCCCCGCTGACCAGTGGAGCCTGGCCCCGCCAGCGAGCCAGCCCGGCGGTCGCCGCGCCGGCCAGCAGCGCCACGATGGGCAGCAGGAGCAGCGCCAGCCGCTGCGCGGCGGCGTCGTCGAGCCAGCTCGGCTCCAGTACGCCGAGCCGGACAGTCGGCAGTGGGCCGGCCGTTCCGAGCGACGGGAGGACGGAGATCAGCGCCAGTAGCCAGACCGCGCCGGCCACTGCCGCCATGTTCCATCCCAGCTCGGGCCGGAACAGGACGGCGATCGCCGCGCCCGCCCCGATCACCGCACCGACAATGGCGCAGATGCCCACCGCCCAGACCGGGTCAACGGAGATCAGCTCCGCGGCGCGGGCGGGCTGCATGCAGAGCGGGGCGATGACTGTGGCGCCGAGCGCTGCCGCGCCGCCGACCGCCAACTGCCGGCCGGTGCTGACCGCCGGGGCGTCGCGGCGAGCGAGGCGTCCGGTCAGGACGGCGCCAGCGACTGCTGCGTTAGCGGCGAACCAGCCCACCCAGACGAGCTGGGCCGGCCACTGGTTGACTGTCGTACCGGTGAATGCGCCGGTCAGGCGGACGATGCCGAAACCGTACGCGACGCCGAGCTGGCCGGCTCCGGCCAGCACGCTCACCCCGAGCGCCGTGAGCAGCAGTCTGCCCCAGGTCCGAAAGGCCATGTCCGGCACGTTACGCACCTGGTACACCCGATCGCCACCGGCGCGCCGCGAGGCACGCCGGTGGCCCTCGGCGGGTCTACTTGAGTTCGACCAGCCGTGCCAGGTAAGTCGTATCCCCGACATTGGTCAGCATGTGCACAGCGCCCGGGTCCCGGTAGACCACTCCGCCGGTGGGCTCGTCGGCGTCGATCCGGGTGCCGTCGATGGTCTGCACGACGTTCTTGGCGCCCTCGATCGCCACCACCAGGTAGGGGTGGTCGTGCCGGTGCAGCGGCTGCCGCTCGCCCGGCTCAAGGCGGATGTGCCAGACCCGGACCCTGTCGTTCTCGAAGACGATCTCCTGGCCGACCGGCCCGAGTTCGGTTCCGTCGATCACGTCGGTCATAGTGCTCCGTCCAGTTGGGGCAGCACCTCGGCGGCGATCAGCTCGAGGTGGTCGAGATCGTCGAAGTCGATCAGGCGCAGGTGGACCCGGGTGGTGCCGATCGCGGCGAACTCACCGAGCCGCTGCGCGAGCTGCGCGGGGGAGCCGACCACCGGGTCCTCCGGTGGCAGCGCGCTCTTCTCGTGCAGAGGCGCGGCCCGACGCTGGGCCTCCGCGTCGGTCCGGCCGATGGCGACGACGATCCCGGCGGAGAGCACCAACGGCGCACGCCCGGAAGCCGTCCGTCCGGTGCGCTCACACGTCTCGCGCACCCGGTCGTACGCCTCGGCGGTGGCGGCCACGGACTTGAACGGCATGTTGAACTCGTCGGCGTACCGGGCGGCCAGTTCGGGAGTGCGCTTGGGGCCACGCCCGCCCACGATGATCGGCGGGCCGGGCACCTGCACCGGCTTGGGCAGGGCGGGAGCGTCCACCAGCCGGTAGTGGTCGCCGGTGAAGCTGTAGGTCTCGCCGGGCGGGGTTCCCCACAATCCGGTGATCACCTCAAGCTGCTCTGCCAGCCGGTCGAAGCGCTCGCCGACAGCCGGGAACGGGATTCCGTACGAGGTGTGCTCGCGCTCGTACCAGCCGGCGCCGATGCCGAGGTCGACCCGACCACCGCTCATCTGATCGACCTGCGCGACCATCACCGCGAGCGGGCCGGGCAGGCGGAACGTGGCCGACGTCACCAGGGTGCCGAGTCGGATCCGCTCGGTCTCCCGGGCCAGCGCGGCGAGGGTCAGCCAGGCGTCAGTGGGGCCGGGCAGGCCCGGATCGGCACCCATCGACTGGTAGTGGTCGGCGCGGAGGAAGCCCTCGTAGCCACAGGCCTCGACCAGCCGGGCGAACCGGAGCTGGGTGTCGTAGCTGGCGCCACGGTTCGGCTCGGTGAAGACCGACACCCGCATGGTCAGTGTCCTTCCGCGCCGGCGGTGGCCGGCTGTTCGCGTTCCATCAGCAGTTCGTGCAGGTCGGCGCTGACCTGGGCGACGTCGGCCAGGTGGGCGTTGCGGCCCAGGGTGCGGGGCCGGGGGATGGTCACGTCGACGACCTTGCGGATCCGGCCGGGGCGGGGGCTCAGCACGACCACCCGGTCGGCGAGCAGCACCGCCTCGTCGATCGAGTGGGTGACGAAGACGATTGTCGGCTTGTTCTCCATGTGCACCCGCTGGAGTTCGCCGGACAGTTCCTCGCGGGTGAGCGCGTCCAGTGCGGAGAACGGCTCGTCCATCAGCATCACCCGGGGCTCACCGATCAACGACCGGCACAGCGACACCCGCTGCTGCATGCCGCCGGAGAGCTCGTGGGGCAGCCGCTTCTCGAAGCCGGCCAACCCGGCGACGTCGAGCAGTTGCTGGGCCCGCTCCCGGTGCTTGGCGCGGCTCCAGCCGAAGATCTCCACGGGCAGCAGGACGTTGTCCAGCACGGTGCGCCAGGGCAGCAGCGCCGGCTTCTGGAACAGCATGGCGATGTCCTGGCGGGGGCGGGCGATCGGCGTACCGGCGACGGTGATCTCCCCGGCGCTCAGCGGGAGCAGCCCGGCGATCAGCCGCAGCAGTGTGGACTTGCCGCAGCCGGAGCGGCCTAGCACCGCGACGAACTCGCCCTCGGCGACGTCGAGGTTGATGCCGCGCAGCGCCTCCACCCGGCCGGATCGGCCCTCGAAGGTACGGGACACCCCGGACAGTCGGATCATCTCCGGCGCACCTCCGCTGAGTGGACGGTCAGGAATCCGACAAAGGCTAACCGCCCTGTCGAGGTATGGGACCGGCTGGGGTGGTCGTCAGGTTGTTTCCGTTCCGCAACCCGATGCGCCTGGCGTCGGGAGTGTGGGTTTCTCGTACGCTGTGCCCGCGAAGAGTCCCCCCACGACGGCGGAGCCGGCTTCCACCCCTCCCGCCGGCCCGTCATAACAACCCCCTCCGGTGGCCTGCCGGCCCCGGTCGGAAAGGACATGGTGCAACTGATGAGAAGGCTGACCCGTACGGTCGCTACGGCCGCGCTGGCCACCGCCCTCGCCCTTGTCTCCGCCTGCAGCAGCGGGTCGGATTCGGCCGACGATGCCAAGGGCGGCGACGGGGCGACGCTGACGAAGGTGACCTACCTCACCTCGTTCGGCAACTTCGGCCGTGACTCCTACGCCTGGGTGGCGAAGGACAAGGGCTTCTTCAAGGAAGCCGGTTTCGACGTCGAGATCAAGGCCGGTCAGGGCACCGGTGGTGTGATCCAGACCGTCGTCGGCGGCCAGGCCGACTTCGGCCCGATCGACCTCACCGGCGGCCTGCTCCAGCTCGGCAACGGCCAGGCGAAGGACTTCACCGCGGTGGCCGCGATCCAGCAGCGCACCATGGCGGGCATCGCCACCGTCGAGGGCAAGAACATCAGCTCGCCGAAGGACCTGGAGGGCAAGAAGCTCGCCGACACCCCCGGGTCCGTGGTGCGCAACCTCTTCCCGACGTACGCCCGGCTCGCCGGTGTGGACGCGAGCAAGGTGACCTGGGTCAACGGTGAGGCGCAGAACCTGATCGGCACGCTGGCCGCGGGTTCGGTCGACGGCATCGGTCAGTTCGTCGTCGGTCAGCCGACCATCGAGGCGGTGGCCAAGAAGAAGGCAGTCATGCTGCCGTACAGCAACGTGATGCAGGACCTCTACGGCAACGTGCTGATCACCTCCTCGAAGATCGCCAAGGAGAAGCCCGAGATGGTGAAGAAGTTCACCGCGGCGCTGCTCAAGGGCCTGGAGTACAGCCTGGCGAACTCCAAGGAGGCCGCCGACATCCTGAAGAAGAACGTCGACGCCACCAACCCGGTCTCCGCCGCCGCCGAGCTGGAGCTGATGGCCGCGTACGTCCGTTCCGGCAACACCGGCACCGCGATCGGCACCCTGGACAGCGGTCGGGTCGCCAAGAGCATCGCCATCCTGCAGGGCGCTGGCGCGCTGAAGCAGAACATCACCCCCGAGCAGATCATCGACTTCAGCCTCGCGCCGAAGGCCTGATCGTCCGGTCGTCATCAGGGGGTACGTCCCGCCGATCCCGGTGGGGCGTACCCCCGTCGCTCGTCGGCCCCCGGCGGGCCGTGGGATTTCGAGGAGGACAGAGATGACCGACGTCCGGTCAGCGGACCCGGCGGTGGCGGAACCCCCGCCCCCGAGTGGCGGCCCTGAAGCGGGACGCGTGGGTCGAGGTGCCGGTCTTCGGGCCGGGGCCGACGCCGTGCTGCCCGCTGTCGGCATCCTGGTCGCGCTGGCGGCGTGGTGGCTGATCGCCCGGCTGGAGCTGGTCCACCCCGCCGCCCTGCCGCCGCCCGGCGACGTGCTCACCGCGTTCGTCGACAAGCCGGCGCAGCTGCTGGAGCACACCTGGGACACCACGTTGGAGATCCTGACCGGGTTCGCCCTGTCGGTGGCCGCCGGTGTGTTGATCGGGCTCTCCCTGGCCAGTTCCCGCACTGTGGAGCGGATGTTCACGCCGCTGCTGGTGGCGGTGAACGCGGTGCCGAAGATCACGCTGGGCCCGCTGCTGGTGGTGGCGCTCGGCTGGGGCCAGAAGCCGATCCTGACCATGGTGTTCCTGCTCTGCTTCTTCCCGATCGTGCTCTCCACGGCGACCGGGTTGACCACCACGCCGTCCGACCTGGCCGAGCTGGTGCGTTCCTGGAACGCCTCCCGCTGGCAGGCGTTCCGCAAGGTACGTTTCCCGGCCGCGCTGCCGCAGATCTTCGTCGGGCTCAAGGTGGCCATGCCACTGGCCGCGATCGGTGCGGTGATCGGTGAGTTCCAGGCGGGCGAGAGCGGCCTCGGCTACGTCATCACGCAGTACGCCGGCGTCGGCGACACCGCCACCGCCTGGGCGGCGATCATGCTGGTGGCGCTGGTGAGCATCCTGCTCTACTCGGCGCTCCTGCTGATCGAGCGGTTCGCCCTGCCCTGGGTACGCGAGACCACAAGCAGCCGCTGACCCACCAGCGCCAAGGCAGGATCAACACCAGGAAACGCGAAGGGCCGGCCTCCCGTTGAGGAGGCCGGCCCGTTTCATCGACACCCGACCCGGCACCCCGACGAACCCGCCAGATGCAAGGCCCGAGCGTTACCCAGCCAACCGCCAGCGACCGTTGCGGGCGACCAGCGTGGTGAGCGCCTGCGGCATCAGGCCGCTGTGGTTGTCCGGCGTCATGCGGATCGGGCCGGAGAGGCCGTCCATCTGGGACGTCTCCAGCACGTCCCGGAGGCCGTTGCGGTCCACCTTCCCGATCTCACCACCGGCGCGCAGTTCGGCGTCGGCGATCAGCTGGACGGCGTCCGCGGCGAACGACGAGGACCCGTTGTAGCCGCCGAAGCGGGCCGTGTAGTCCTGGAACCACTGCCGCCGCGCCGCCTTGGCCGGCGTGGTCGCGATCACGTCATCGATCACCATGGTCTGCGTGAAGATCAGCGTGGCCTTCTCGGTCGCCTTGGCCGCCGCGCCGAGGAAGAGGTCCCCGGCCGCCGCCGCGTCGAAGTAGATCGACCCACGGAAGATGGTCTGCTGGACGCTGGTGGCGGCAAGTGTCGCCTGCTCCGGCGGGGTCCAGAAGACCATCGCGTCGGGCTTGCCCGACGCGAGCTGCTGGACCTGCCGGCTGACGTCGGTGTCGGTGGTCTTGATCCGCTGCTGTCGGAGTGTGATGTTGGCCTTGTCCAGCTCGTTCTTGAGCGCGGTGGCGCCCTCCTGGCCGTAGTCGTCGTCGCTGACCAGCATCCCCACCTTGCGGATGTTGTTGCGGCGCAGTTCGGTGGTCAGCGCGGCGGCGCTGTCCGGGGCGTTGGGGCCCAGCTTGAACACGTAGCGCCGTTCGGCGGCCGGCGCGGCGATCGCGCCGGAAGCGGCTAGCGCAATGGTGGGAATCCGCTTCTCGTTGATGGTGCCGACCGCTCCGACAGCGCATTCGTTGCAGCCGCCCATGATGATGGCGCTGACCTTCGAATCGCTGCTGAAGTCGACGATGTTGCGAAGTGACTCGGCCGAGTCGGAACGGTTGTCCTTCACCTTCAGGTCGATCTTCCGGCCGTTCAGTGCTCCGGAGGCGTTCAACTGATCGACCTTGAGTTTGAGGGCTCGCTGGTATGTCCGGCCAACAGTGGCCGCGGCGCCGGAGAGTTCGAGATCGGCAGCGATCACGATCGGACTCGTGTCCTTCTCCGCCTCGCCAAACTGGCAGCCGGTGAGCGTGGTGGCCACTACGGCCGATGCGAGCGCCGCGATGGTCGCGGAGCGGATGGGGCTCAACTCAGTCCTCCAGGTGCGGGCGCGGGCGCTGCCCGGTCACCGCCGCTAATCCGTCCTCAGTGGAGGACGGGATCTCCTCTGCCGTACGGTGTGCGCGAAGCCTGCAAAACCTTGCCAATGGCCGGCGCTGTGGTCAAGCGCGGACCCCGGCAGCATTTTCGGGACGGCCATCCCACATGCTGGGGTAACGCAATGTTTGCAAAAGCTCACTTTGCATACACGCGTGACCACTCTGGAGTTACATGCCCTGTTCAGGGGCTTGCGGAAATGAAGGTATCAGTTGCCCGGATCACGGGATGCGCTCCGTCCGACCGTTTCCTACCTCACTGCGGCTTCCCAAACACGATCATCTCTGATGAAATCGCGGCCGTGCCGCGCGTGGTCCCCTCCGCTTACGGCATGGCTCGGCGGCTCAGGCGGGGAAGAAACGACGGAGGCGATGTCGTGAGCACCGGACCGACGACCCTGCCCGCGCTCGGCGACAGCGGTCGGCCTGCGCGCCGACGGATGCCGAGACTGCGCGATGCCCGGATCCGGTCCAAGTTGGCGTTGATTCTGGTCGTCCCGGTGGCGGCGGTGATCGCGCTGGCCACGGTCCGCCTGATCTCCGTCGGCGAGGGCGCGTTCGACGCCACCCGGGCCCGGTCACTGACGGCCCTTTCGGTAGACGTCAGTGCCCTGACCCAGGACCTCCAGGCCGAACGGATGGCCGCGGCCGCCTACCTCGCCGCTCCGCAGCAGCCGGCCGACGCGTACAACCTGCGGGTCCGCCAGACGCAGCAACGGGTGGACGAGTACCGCGCCGAGCGGGGCCGGATCGGCGACGTGCCGACCGCCCTGCGGGACCGGCTGGCCGCCATCGACGACCACCTGGCCACCCTGGACGGCACCCGTCAGGAGGTGCTGGACCGCCGGCAGATGGCGGTCGCCGAGGCGGTGCTCCGCTACGGAGTCATCCTCACCGACCTGGTCTCGTACGGTGACGGCCTGGCCCAACTGCCCGGCGACGAGAGCCTGGCGGACAGCCGCCGCGCGGTCGCCGCGTTCGCCCGCGCCAAGGCTTCCGTCGCCGAGGAAGAGGCCGTCGCCTTCACCGCGCTGACGGCCGGCCAGCTCGACTCGGAGCAGTTCTCCTCCTTCGTGGCGACGTTGACTGGTCAGCAGGAGGCCCTGGTCGCCTTCTCGCTGGCCGCCGACCCGGTGCAGCGCGCCCTGGTCGACAGCACCGTCTCCGGCGACGCGGTCGGCCTGGCCGACCGGGTGGCCACCGACATCACCCGCTCGGTCGGGCAGCGTCCGCTGGTTACCGCTCAGGACGCCACCGCTGCGATCGGCGCGGTGAACGACCTGATGCGCTGGGCCGAGATCCAACTGCAGGACCGACTGTTCCAGCAGGCCGACCAGGCCCGCTCGGACGTCATCCGGCAGGCGGTGGTCGAGTCGGTCCTGGTGCTGTTGACCCTGATCATCGCCGTGTCGCTGGCAGTGGTGCTGGCCCGCTCGCTCAACCACTCGCTGCGCCGACTGCGCGAGGGCGCTCTCTCGGTGGCCAACCACGACCTGCCCGACGCCGTGCAGCGGCTGCAGAACATGGGCAGCGTGGGTGACGGCGGGGTGGACGAGATCGTCCGCCAGGTCCGGGACCCCATCCAGCTCAACACCCGCGATGAGGTCGGTCAGGTGGCACTGGCCTTCAACGTCGTACACCGGGAGGCGGTGCGGGTCGCCGCCGAGCAGGCGGCACTGCGTACCAGCGTTTCGGCGATGTTCCTCAACCTGGCCCGCCGTAGTCAGACCCTGGTCGACCGGATGATCGGCGAGCTGGACGCGATCGAGCGCGGCGAGGAGGACCCGAAGCGGCTCGCGCAGCTCTTCGAACTGGACCACCTGGCCACCCGAATGCGCCGCAACGACGAGAACCTGCTGGTCCTGGCCGGCGCCGACTCCGCCGCACCGCGTCACGACAACGCGCTGGTGGTGGACGTGCTGCGCGCCGCCCAGTCCGAGGTGGAGCTCTACAACCGCATCGAGTTCGGCACCGTGGACACGGACATCTCGGTGGCCGCGCACGCCGTCAACGACGTGGTACGCCTCGTCGCCGAACTGCTCGACAACGCCACCCGGTTCTCGCCGCCGAACACCACGGTGGTCGCCGACGGTCGCCGGATCCGCGACTACGTGCTGATCCAGATCGAGGACCGCGGGCTCGGCCTCACCGACGACCAGCTCGACTCGCTCAACCGGCGGCTGGCAGCCCCGCCGAGCGTCGACGTCGCCGCGTTCCGACTGATGGGTCTGGCCGTCGTGAGCCGGCTCGCCTCCCGCTACGGCATCCGGGTGGAGTTGCGCCGCAACGTCGAGGGCGGCACCGTCGCCCAGGTGACGTTGCCCGCCGCCACCGTGGTGCTACCCACCAACCGGGGCCGCGAGCAGGTCCTCACCCGGCCGCGTCAGCCGATGGCAGTGGAGCAGGCGCCGCTCTCCCCGGCCGGCCACGCCGAGCAGTTCGCCGGTGCCGCCACGACGGCGGCGACGCTGCCCGACCAGTGGCGGACCAGCACGCCGGCACCCGCCCAGTGGCAGTCGCCGCTGAACTCGCGGGACACCACCCCGGCCGTGCAGGCGGGTGGCTACACCGGTCCGCGCTCGACCATGCCACCGGCCCCCGCCGCCCCCGCACCCGCCGCCCCGCTCCCACCGGCCCAGCCGGCCTACGGCAACGGCGCGGGCGCCTCGCTGGGCAGCCCGACAGTGGCCTACCCGACCGTCGACCCGCTGCCCCGACGCGGCTCCGCCCCGGACACCGCTGACACCGCGGATGGACGCGGTGCCCAGGGCCTCCCGGTCGGACCGGTCGCCGGGCCGAGCACCGTGGCACCGCCGGCCGTTCCGTCGGTGCCCGCCGCTCCGGTCAGCACGCGGCCCGACTTCCCAGCCGAGGCGCCGATCTTCCGGGAGATGGAGGCGGTCTGGTTCCGGTCGCACGGCGACGACGCCACCGCGATCTTCACTCGGCCCAACTTCGATGAGCCGCCCGCGCCCGCCACCACCGCGGCGGCCGACGCCGGCCTGCGTACCGGCAACGGCGGCTCACCCAGCGCCGGGTCGGTGCCGGCCGCGTCGCCGGCCCGACCGAAACTGCCGACCCGTACCCCGGGCAGCTCCGGCACCGACGGGACGGCAACCCCGGGCGCCGACGGCCTCGGGGCCACAATGGACGGGTTCGGGGCACGGACGTCGGCACCGCCGACGTACACCCCGGCCCCGGCCGGCCGGACGGCTCCGCCCGCGCCCGCCCCCGCGCCCGCCCCCGACCCGGCGGCCTGGCGTACGGCGGCGGACGAGGGCTGGTCCCGGGCCAGCCGGGCTGCCGAGCCGGCTCCCGCCGGGACCACCCGCTCCGGGTTGCCCAAGCGGGTGCCGCAGCAACAGCTCGTGCCGGGTGGCATCGAACCGAAGAGTGGCCGGGACCGCAGCCGGCGGACCCCGGATGAAGTACGTGGTCTGCTGTCGGCCTACCACCGCGGTGTGCAACGCGGCCGCACGGCCGGAACGGACCTGAACAGCACCTCGACCAAGGAGAGCCGATGAACAGGCCAGCTGCCATGCAGGACATGGGTTGGCTGCTCACCAACTTCGCCGACAGCGTGGCGGGCATCGCCCACGTGGTGGCGGTGTCCGCCGACGGGCTGCTGCTCGCGTCCTCCCGGGATCTGCCGGGAGACCGGGCGGACCAGCTCGCCGCGATCACCTCCGGGGTGGTGAGCCTGACCGAGGGCGCGGCCCGGATGTTCAGCGCGGGCGGGGTGTTGCAGACAGTCATCGAGATGGACAGCGGGTATCTCTTCCTGATGTCGATCAGCGACGGCTCCTCGATGGCAGTGCTGGCCGCCCGCAGCTGCGACGTGGGCCAGGTCGGCTACGAGATGGCGCTGCTGGTCGAGCGCGTGGGTGCCGCGCTGGTGCCGCTGCCGCGCGACGCGGTGCGCTCTTAGGACCGGAAGGCGGCGCTCGTTCCGAGCGCCGGACCAGGGACGAGAGGCGGCGCAGTCCGGCTCAGCAGGGGACGAGGAGGTGATCGGGAATGGACCAACGACGCGCTGACCCGCGTGGCGCGCTGGTGCGTCCGTACGCGGTCACCCGTGGTCGTACCGAGCCCCGGCAGGACATCGCTCTCGAGGCCGTCCTGACCGCCTCTCCCACCCAGGTCGCCGAGTCCCGCTTCGCCGGGCACGACAAGCACCGCATCGCCACGGTCTGTGAGGGCCGAGCACAGTCGCTGGCGGAGATCGCCGCGTATACCCGGATGCCGCTGGGCGTCGCCCGGGTGTTGGTCGCCGACATGGTGGCCGAGAGCCTGCTGACGTTACACACTGCTGCTCCCGCCGAGGGGTTCGAGGAGCGGATGGAACTGCTTGGAAGGGTGCTAAGTGGACTTCGCAGGCTATGACCCCGCAGGGGGGCGGCCGGGCCGGGGAATCGTCTCCGCGAAGATCGTCGTCGCGGGCGGCTTCGGCGTCGGTAAGACAACACTGGTCGGGGCGATCTCCGAGATCACACCCCTGACCACCGAGGCGTTGATGACCGCGGCGGGTGTCGGCATCGACGATCCGTCCAAGGTGCCGGGCAAGGAGACCACCACGGTCGCCATGGACTTCGGCCGCATCACGATGGCCCAGGACCTGATCCTGTACCTCTTCGGTACACCGGGTCAGACTCGGTTCTGGTTCATGTGGGACGAGATCATCCGGGGGGCGGTGGGTGCCGCCGTGCTGGTGGACACCCGCCGGATCACCGACGCCTTCGCCCCGCTGGACTACTTCGAGAACCGCAACCTGCCGTACGTGGTGGCGCTGAACAAGTTCGACGGCGCACCGCAGTACGAGGCCGAGGAGGTCCGCGAAGCGCTGGCCATCTCGCCGCAGGTGCCGCTGGTGATGACCGACGCCCGGCAGCGGGACTCGGTCAAGCAGGTGCTGGTGACGGTGGTCGAGCACGCCATGCTCCGGCTCCAGTCGGAGCACGGGCGGGGCTTCCCGACGCCGGTCGGCTGAAACGTCGCGTCACGGCCGGCTCGCGACGGCCGGCCGTGACGCCTTCAGGGCGTGTGGCGAAGCCCTCTGCCGGACAGCCGTCCGGCCTCGACCGGGGACTTCGGCACACTCCCTAGTCGACCCGGAGTCGGTAGCCGCGCTTCACCACTGTCTGCACCACGCGGGGTGCGCGCAGGCCGGCCCGTAGCCGGGCGACGGCCATCTCCACGGCGTGCTCGTCCGCGCCCCGGGGCAGCGTCCTCAGCAACGCCGTGCGGGACAACACCCGACCCGGGGTCTGGGCCAGCGCCCGCAGCACCGCCATCGGCGCGGGCGCGAGTGGCCGCAGCTCGCCGTCGATCACTGCGGCGTGCCCGCGCAACGTGAGCAGGTGCCCGCCGGCCTTGAACGTCACTGTCCGGCGGGGCAACTCGTCGACGATGGTCCGCACCAGCGCGCCCAACCGGGCCCGACCGGGCGCGCTCACCGGCACCCCGTGCCGCAGCAGCGGCTCGGCGGTCACCGCCCCGACGCAGCTGGCGAGCACGTCGCTGCGCAACGCGGACAAAACCGCGTCGGTGCGGTCCCCGGCGGCCCGCAGCAACGCCTCGGCCGCCGGCGCCGAGGTGAACGTCACCGCGTCCACCAGCCGACCGGCGATCAGGTCGATCAGCCGGTGCAGCGGCGCCGGATCGGTCGGCGGCGCCCAGCGGTAGACCGGCACCTCGATGACAGTGGCGCCCGCAGCCTCCAGCGCGAGCGTGCACTCGGGCTGCCGCTCGCCGTGCAACTGCATGGCGATGACCTGCCCGGCCACGCCGCGCCGACGCAGGTGGTCGACCACCTCGTCGCAGCTTTCCGAGGCGGGCGACCACTGGTCGTGCAGCCCGGCCGCCCGGATCGCGCCGCGTGCCTTCGGGCCGCGCGCCACCACATACGAGCTGGCCAACACGGAGCGCAGCGGCTCGGCCAGCCCCCAGCCCTCGGCCGCCTCCAACCAGCCGCGCATGCCGATGCCGGTGTTCGCCATCAGGATGTCCGGCGGCTGGTCGAGGCAGGCGCGGGTCGCCTCGCGCAGCTCGGTGTCGTCGGACAGCGGCACGATCCGCAGCGCCGGGGCGAGCACCACCCGGGCGCCCCGGCGTTCGAGCAGCGCGGCCAACTCGTCGCGCCGCCGGTCGGCGGTCACCCCGATGGTGAAGCCCGCCAGTTCTTCCCGCATCAACCCTCCTGTCGCAGCCGCACCTCGACCAGCCCGTTGCGGCAACGTGCGTCGTGTCGGGCCACTGCCACCCCGGGCAGGTCGAGGCAGTGTCCGCTGCGCAGGTCGTACACCTGCTTGTGCAGCGGTGACGCCACAGTCGGCACTCCGCCACGGCTGCCGACGATGCCCCGGGACAGCACGTACGCCCCGGAGACCGGATCGCGGTTGTCGATGGCGAACAGCTCGTCGGCGGTCCGGAAGAGGGCGATCTGTACCCCGTCGACCAGGGCGGCGACGCCCCGGTCCGGTTCCAACCTGTCGAGCAGGCAGACGGTGGTCCAGGTCAGCGTGAGGGTTTGGGTCATCGCCGTACCTCCGGTAGGCCGAGGGTGACCGGTTGCCGACGGTGACCGTTGGTCGGCTCAGATCCGGTCGGGGACTGGTCGCGTAGGGGAACCAGCTGGCCGCGTTCCCGGGTGAAGGTGATCGACGGGTCCGGTACGTCGGGGGCGTTGACGAAGGAGGTGTAGCGGCGCAGCCGATCCGGGTCGTCCAGGACATCGCGCCACTCGTCGGAGTACGACGACACGTGGTGGGCCATCGCCGCGTCGAGGTCCTCGCAGAGTCCGAGCGAGTCGTCCACGATCACCGAGCGCAGGTGGTCCAGGCCACCGTCCATCGCCTCGATCCAGCCGGCGGTGCGTTGCAGCCGGTCGGCGGTGCGGATGTAATAGATCAAAAATCTATCGATCATTCGAATCAGTGCCTCTGTCGAAAGATCAGTGGCGAACAGGTCGGCGTGCCGGGGGCGGAACCCGCCGTTGCCGCCGACGTAGAGATTCCAACCGGTCTCGGTGGCGATGATGCCGAAGTCCTTGCTGCGCGCCTCCGCGCACTCCCGGGCGCAACCGGAGACCGCCGACTTCAGCTTGTGCGGTGCGCGCAGCCCGCGATAGCGCAGCTCCAGCGCGACGGCAAGCCCCACCGAGTCCTGCACCCCGTACCGGCACCAGGTCTCGCCCACGCACGACTTCACGGTGCGCAGCGCCTTGCCGTACGCGTGCCCGGACTCGAAGCCGGCGTCGACCAGCCGCCGCCAGATCTGCGGTAGCTGCTCCACCCGTGCCCCGAACAGGTCGATCCGCTGCCCACCGGTGATCTTGGTGTAGAGCTGGAAGTCCCGGGCGACCTCGCCGATCACGATCAGCTTCTCCGGGGTGATCTCGCCGCCCGGGATCCGAGGCACCACCGAGTAGCTGCCGTCGCGTTGCAGGTTGGCCAGGAAGTGGTCGTTGGTGTCCTGCAACGACGCCTGTTCACCGTCGAGCACGTGCCCGCTGCCCAGCGAGGCGAGGATCGACGCCACCACCGGCTTGCAGATGTCGCAGCCGCGGCCCCGACCGTGCTCGGCGACCAGCCGGGAGAAGGTGCGGATGCCACGGACACGGACGATTTCGAACAGCTCCCGCCGGCTGACGTCGAAGTGCTCGCAGAGCGCGCTGGACTGCGCCACCCCGGCCGCGTCCAGGAGTTGCTTCAGCATCGGCACGCAGGAGCCGCAACTGGTGCCGGCCCTGGTGCACGCCTTCAACGCCGGCACGTCAGCGCAACCGTCGGCGATGGCGGCGTCC
This sequence comes from Micromonospora alfalfae, assembly GCF_022230925.1. Lineage (GTDB taxonomy): Bacteria > Actinomycetota > Actinomycetes > Mycobacteriales > Micromonosporaceae > Micromonospora > Micromonospora alfalfae. Next base: position 114,402 of record NZ_JAKKFH010000007.1, read on the forward strand.
ACGTCGCCCCGGGTCACCGCGTTGCAGGAGCAGACCTGCGCGGCGGCGGGCAGCGCCCCGGCGTCCGCGCCGCCGCCGTCGGGGGCGAGCAGCGCCAGCGGCGCGGCCGGCAGCGGGCCGCCCACACTGGCCCGCAGCGTCGGGTACGCGCTGGCGTCACCCACCAGGACCCCGCCGAGCAGGGTGTGCGCGTCGTCGGAGAGAACCAGCTTCGCGTAGACCCGGGTGGCCGGGTCGGTGAACGTGACGTCCAGGCAGCCCTCTGTCGTACCGTGGGCGTCGCCGAACGAGGCCACGTCGACGCCGAGCAGCTTGAGTTTGGTGGCGGTGTCCGCGCCCGGGAAGGTCGCCGCGCCGCCGACCAGCCGGTCGGCCACCACCTCGGCTGTCGCGTACCCCGGAGCGACCAGACCGTGGCAGGTGCCCTCGACAGCCGCGCACTCGCCGACCGCCCAGATCCGCTCGTCGGCGGTACGACAGGTCGCGTCGACAAGCACGCCGCCGCGCGGTCCCAGCGGCAGACCGGCGTCCCTGGCCAACTGGTCCCGGGGCCGGATGCCGGCGGCCACCACCACCAGCTCGGCGTCGAGGGCGGTGCCGTCGGAGAGTTCCAGGGCCGCGACGCCGCCGTCCGGGCCGGAACGGATCGCCGTGGTCGCCACCCCGAGATGCGTCCGTACGCCCAACTCGTCGACGTAGCGGCGGAGCATCGCGCCGCCGGCCTGGTCCACCTGCACCGGCATCAACCGGGGCGCGAACTCGACCACGTCGGTGCTCAGGCCGAGCAGCCGCAGGGCGTTCGCGGCCTCCAGACCGAGCAGCCCGCCACCGATCACCGCGCCGACCCGCCGGCCCCGCGCGTACGCCCGGATCGCCGCCAGATCGTCGAGGGTCCGGTAGACGAAGACCCCGGGCAGCTCCGTGCCGGCCACCGGCGGCACGAACGCGTACGACCCGGTGGCGAACACCAACGCGTCATAGCGGTATTCGCCGACGGCTGTGGTCACCACCTGCCGGTCCCGGTCGATGGCGGTGGCCGGCTCGCCGAGTCGCAGCCGCACCCCGTCGTGCGGGGTGTGCAGGTTGAGTTCGCCCTCGCTCACCCCGTCGAAGTACGCCGAGAGCCGCACCCGGTCGTACGCCGGGCGCCCCTCCTCGGCCAGCACTGTCACCCGCCAGTTGCCGTGTGGGTCACGGGCGCGCAGCGCGTCCACGAAACGCTGCCCGACCATGCCGTTGCCGATGACGACCAGTTCGCCGCCGCTCATCGCGTCACCTCCACCGATTCCGCCTGGCTCAGCCAGTCGACAATGCCGCTCACCGCGTCCCGGCATCCGCCGCATCCGGTGCCGGCCCTGGTCGCGGCCACCACCGCATCGACAGTCCGGGCGCCGGAGCGCCAGCTTCTGACCAGTGCGCCCTTGCTCACCGTGTTGCACTGACAGACCGTTGCCGCGTCCGGCATCAGCGCCGGTGAGGCGGCCGGGGTCGCGCCGACCGCGCCCAGTGCCCGGCCGAGCAGCAGTGCCCGTCGGTCACTCGGCACCGGCTGACCACGGTCGAAGAGTTGGATCACAGTGCCGACCGCCGGGTTGTCGCCGAGCAGGATCGCCCCGATCAGCCGCTCGTCCCGGATCCGCAAACGGGCGTAGGTGCCCCGGGTCGGGTCAGCGAAGGTCAACTCCTCGCCCGGCCCGCCACTGGCAGCCTCACCCATGGAGGCAAGGTCGATCCCGGCGGCCTTCAGCCGGGTCACCACCGGCCGGGGCCGGTACCGGGCCAGTGGGTCCGTCCCGGTCAGCACGTCCGCGAGCACCTGGGCCTGGGCCCAGGCGGGCGCGACCAGCCCGGTGAGCACGCCGTCGTGCTCGGCGCAGTCGCCGATCGCAGAGATGGACCGGTCGCTGGTGCGCAGCCGGTCGTCCACCACCACGCCGCGCCGCACCGTCAGGCCGGCGGCCTGCGCGAGGGCGGTGTCCGGGCGTACGCCACAGGAGAGCACCAGCAGGTCGGCGCGGAGCGACGTGCCGTCGGCCAGGTCGAGGCGGACACCGCTGGCATCCGCGGCCACTCCGGTCGCCGACACCCCCAGTTGGACGGTGACGCCGAAACCGGCGAGCGTGCCCGCGAGCACAGCGCCGGCAGCCGGGTCCAGTTGCCGGTCCATCAGGTGCTCTTTCGGGTGCACCACAGTGGTGGCCAGCCCTCGGGTGGCCAGCCCTCGGGCGGCCTCCAGGCCGAGCAACCCACCGCCGAGCACCAGCGCGCTGCGGGCGCCGTCCGCTGCGGCGAGGATCCGCCGGCAGTCGTCAAGGGTCCGGAAGGGGACCACCCGCTCCGGCAGGTTCGCCGGGTCGAGGCCGGGCAGTGGCGGCACCACCGCACGGGCGCCGGTGGCCAGCACCAGGTGGTCGTACCCGATTCGTTCGCCGTCGTCGGTGCGGACCTCCCGGGCGGACCTGTCGACGGCGATCACTGGTACGCCGCTGCGCAGGTCGACGCCGTGCCCGGCGGCTTCGGTCAGCTCCACGTCGGGCTCGTCGATCCGGCCGGCAAGCAGGGTGGAGAGCAGGATCCGGTTGTACGCGCGGTGCGGCTCGGCCCCGAGCACTGTGACCTTCCGGTCTCCCTCCCGGGCGTGCAGCTCACCGGCGAGGCGCGCGCCCGCCATCCCGTTGCCGACGATGACCACCCGCGCGGTCATGCCTTCTCCACCCGGACCGCACAGATCTTGAACTCGGGCATCCCGGAGATCGGGTCCACAGCGTCGTTGGTCACCGAGTTGGCGCGTCCCGCCCCGGCGTAGTGGAACGGGGCGAACACGGTGTCGGGTCGGATCCCGGCGCTGAGCCGGGCCGGCGCGCTGAACTCACCTCGGCGCGAGGTGACCCGCACCGGGTCGCCGTCGTCGATGCCCAGCCGGCTGGCCAGGTCGGGGTGCAGTTCGACGAACGCCTCCGGGGCGGCGCGCCGCAGCGCGGCCACCCGTCGGGTCTGGGTGCCCGACTGGTACTGCGCCAGCACCCGACCGGTGGTGAAGTGCAGCGGGTACGTGGCGCAGACCTCCTCGGCGGCCGGCCGATGGTCGACGGGGTGGAAGCGGGCCCGGCCGTCCGGGGTGGCGAACCGGTCGGCGAAGAGTCGGGGTGTGTCCGGCCCGTCCTCCGTCGGGCAGGGCCAGTAGACCCCGTCGTCGGCGTCGATCCGGTCCCAGCTGATGCCGGCGTAGTCGGCGGCCCCACCGGCGGAGGCGCGGCGCAGCTCGGCGAAGACGGCCGCCGGGTCGGCCGGGAACCGAGCCGCCGCGACGGCGGCCGGTCGCACGCCGGTCGGGTTGGCGTCGGTCGGGTCGGCGTCGGTCGGGGTGGCGTTCGGCGACTCGGCGTCGGCCAGCCGCGCCGCCAGGTCGGAGATGATGGCGAGGTCGGTCCGGACGCCCGGCGGGGGCGGCCGTAGCGCGCGCCGACGCAGCACCCGACCTTCCAGGTTGGTCATGGTGCCGTCCTCCTCGGCCCACTGCGCGGTGGGCAACACCACGTCCGCCAGCGCGGCCGTCTCGGAGAGCAGGAGGTCCGCGACGACCAGCAGGTCGAGGTCGCGCAGTCGGCCTTCGATCCGGGCCGCCCGGGGTGCCGAGACCACCGGGTTCGACCCGAACACCAGCAACGCGCGCGGGCCACCCGGGGTGCCGAGCGAGTCGAGCAGTTTGTAGGCGGGCACTCCCGGGCCGGGCAGTTCGTCGGCCGACACGCCCCAGACCCCGGCCACGTGCTCGCGGGCCGCCGGGTCGTCGATCCGTCGGTAGCCGGGCAGTTGGTCGGCCTTCTGCCCGTGCTCCCGCCCGCCCTGGCCGTTGCCCTGGCCGGTGAGGCAGCCGTACCCCGAACCGTCGCGGCCGGGCAGACCGAGGGCGAGGGCGAGATTGACGTACGCGGTGACGGTGTCCACCCCCTTGGCGTGCTGCTCGGCGCCGCGCGCGGTCAGGATGATCACGCGACCGCCGGTGCCCAGCGCTCGGGCGGTCGCCTCCAGGTCGGCCACCGGCACCCCGGAGAGCTGTTCCGCGCGGGCCGGCCACCAGGCGGCGACGCCTCGGCGGACCGCGTCGAATCCGCTGGTGCGGTCGGCCACGTAGGCTCGGTCGACCCAACCTTCGGTGAGGGCGATGTGCAGCAACGCGTTGGCCACCGCGAGGTCGGTGCCGGGCAGCGGTTGCAGGTGCAGGTCGGCCTGGCGGGCGGTGGCGGTGACCCGGGGGTCGATGACGATCAGTTTTCCGCCGTCGCGGCGCTGCTCGGTGAGCCAGCGCACCAGCGGCGGCATGGTCTCCGCCGGGTTCGCTCCGACAAGCAGCAGGGTGTCGGCCCGACCCAGGTCGGCGAGGGGGAACGGCAGCCCACGGTCGATGCCGAAGGCGCGCATCCCGGCGGCTGCCGCCGAGGACATGCAGAACCGTCCGTTGTAGTCGATGTGCCGGGTGCGCAGCCCGATCCGGGCGAACTTTCCCAACGCGTACGCCTTCTCGTTGGTCAGGCCCCCACCGCCGAAGACGGCGACCGCGTCCCGGCCGGCGTGGTCCTGGACGGCGCGGATGCCGGCGACCACCCGGTCGAGCGCGGTGTCCCAGCTCGCCGGGTGCAGTTCGCCGGTGGCCGCGTCACGCACCAGCGGGGTGGTTAGTCGCTCCGGGTGGTCGAGCAGTTCGGCGGCGGTCCAACCCTTCTGGCAGAGCCCGCCCCGGTTCGTGGGGAACTGGCGCGGGTGGACCGTCACCCCGGCGTCGTCCGCGCGCAGCGTCATCCCGCACTGCAATGCGCAGTAGGGGCAGTGCGTCGCCACTTCCCGGGGCGTCAGCCCCGGCGGAGTCGCCGACCGTGCACCGTCTGTCATGTCGGGAAAGCGTGCCGCCGGGCGGTTTCCGGTCCGGGTCCCTTCTGTTTCGGTCCTGTCAAGTGGGGCTCACACCGCACAGGGGCAGCGCGCGCGTTGGAGGGTGCGCCTCGGAGCCTTTGGAGCTGAATCGCTGACGACATCGGCGGTTGATTCGTTTGCGACATCAGCTCCAAAGGGCAGCGCACTTCCTCCTTGGAGGTGGTCAGCGCAGATCGGCCCGGCGTGGTCGGCGGGTCAGAGACAGCCAGCCCAGGAAACGGGCGTGCAGTGCTCGCGGGTCAGGACGAAGGCCCAGGGAGTACAGGTCGTCGACCGCGTCCTGCATGTTCGCTGCCAGATAGAACGCCAGGGCGATCGAGTGGCCGTAGAACTCGGTCGCGAAATGTAGCTGAGCCGGCGGGCAAGGCCAGGCAGCGGCGCAGTTACGGCAGAGCCACGCCGGGCGTATCGGAAGGTGCGGGCGAGGGCGGCGCGTCATCCGACCCTCGCCGGGCCGCGCTTGACGGTCGGGTGCGTGGTCGGGCGACGAGCCACCGGGGCGAGCAGGTCCGGCCAGATCAGGCCCGAGGGCATCACGAACAGGGACCGATGCGCGACCGCGTCACCATTCGCGGCCAGCTCGTAAGCGTCGATCCACAGCCACCCGTCGTACGTCGGCCAGTCGAGAACGCGAATCACGCGGACGAAGATCGGGCGCAGGAACTGCACACTCGCGGCGCGGGTCAGATGCAGGACGTCACCCGCTTGCGGCTTCCGCGGTGTGGGCTTCGGCGTGGGTCTCCGATCAGGCGGCTCGTCCGGCACGGTGCTCTCCCCTGGTCGTCACTGTGGGAAGGGGCCGCCCCGTGGTGCTCACCCGCTCAGATCTTGGACAGTTTCCGTTCTGACGTAACGGAAACTGTCCAAGATCTGCGCAGGTCCAGGGCGGCCCCGCTACGAACGCGTCCGCCGGGCCTCGGATCCCTACCGGCCGCGCCGTCTGCCGACTACATTGCCGAGAGCGATGGGATCAGTACACGACGTAGCTCTATTCCCAGGGACGTTCGGGACGTTCATCGTGGAGGCAGGATGAATCATGCACTTCGAACGGCCATGGCCGAAGCTGGCGAGACAGCCGAGAGCCTGGCAGCTCAGACGGGCGTAGACCCGAAAACGGCAGCGCGTTGGATTAGCCCGGGACGCGTGCCGCAGCCCCGTCGACGCGCAAAGCTGGCCGCGCTCCTCGGGAGGGACGTTGGGGACCTCTGGCCGGATGTCCTCAGGCGGCGGGAGCCGCAATGGTTGCGCGAGTGGGTCGACTGGGAACGTGAAGCCCTTGCGATTCGCTGGTTCGAGCACACCTGGGTGCCCGGCCTCTTGCAGACTGAGGCGTACGCGCGGGCGACATTGGCAGGCGAAGCGTTGACGGTGAGCGAAGTTGATGATGTGGTCGCGTCCCGCATCGACCGACAGGCGATTCTCCGCCGTGAACGCCCACCCCTGCTGACCGCAGTCGTACACGAACTAGTCCTGCACCAGTCGGCATACGGCGATCGACCGCTGATGCGTGAGCAGGTTGCTCACCTCGCCGAGTGCGCGCTTCTGCCCGCTGTGCAGGTGCTCGTCGTGCCGCAGGACGTCGGGATGTATCCGGGCCTTGGCGGGGGCTTCATCGTGGCCGAGCTGCCCGACGGCGAGCAGGTCGCACATATTGACAGCCAGGTGCGAGCGCAGATCGTAAATGGAGCTGCGGACGTTGCTACGCTGAGTCGCAGATGGGAGCGCATCAGAAGCGATGCCCTTTCCCGTCAACAATCCCTCGACCTGATCAGGAAAGCAGCGGGATCATGGACATGACCGGCGCGCAGTGGCGTAAGAGCACGAAGAGCGGAAACAACGGCGGCTCGTGCGTCGAGGTTGCCGACAACCTCCCCGGCATCGTCCTTGTCCGCGACACCAAGGACCGCGACGGCGGGACGCTGACCTTCGGGCCGGCAGCGTGGGCCGGCTTCGTCGACCTGGCGAAGGCGATCGGCCCCGTCGGCTGACCAATGCAGTACGTACGGCCCCCGGTGTCCTGGAGATCCCAAGGAACCGGGGGCTTTCGTGTGTCCAGGAGCAGCGGACCGCATCGCGCAGCGCCTATAATGTGGGAAATCTGTCTCACTGGATGGGAGTCCACGATGAGCGTGACGGACGTCTTCGACGCGGTGGCCGGCACGTACGACGAGTCGCGTAGGCGGCTGATCCCGTGCTTCGACGCCTTCTACGGCACCGCCGTCCAGGTGGCCGCGCCGCCGTTGCGGGCCGCGCTCGCCGCCGGACGTACCCCGGAGGTGTTGGATCTGGGTGCCGGAACCGGCCTGCTCTCCCTGCTGCTGTCCGCAGCGGTGCCCGGGGTCCGGCTGACCCTGGTGGACGGAGCGCCGGCGATGCTCGCCCGCGCCACCGACCAGTTGGACGCGCGGTCCGTGCCACACCGAACGGTCCACGCCGACCTGGCCGACGACCTGCCGCCGGGCCGGTACGACGCGGTGGTCAGCGCGCTGGCGATCCACCACCTGGACGACGCCGGCAAGCGTGCGCTCTACCGGCGGGCCGCCGCCGCGCTGGCACCGGGCGGGGTGTTCGTCAACGCCGAGCAGGTCGCCGGCCCGACCCCGGAGCTGGACCGCCGATACGACGAGGTGTGGCAGGAGCGGATCACCGAGCTGGGTGCGTCCCCCGACGAGATCGCGGCCTCCCGGGAGCGGATGCGCCACGACCTCCCGGCCACCGTGGCCGACCAGTGCCGGTGGCTCGCCGAGGCGGGCCTGGCCGACGTCGACTGCTACTTCAAGGAGTGGCGCTTCGCGGTGTTCGGCGGCCGGGCCGGGTAAGCCCCCGGAATGTGCGTTTCGCCGCCCGGGGGTGAGCCGGTGAGCGCACCGATGACTGTTGGTCATACCCGTGGGTAGTCTGCTCGGCATGACTGCCAAGGTGACTCTCTCGTTCACGGACGAGACGATCGAGGAGGCGCGGCGGTTCGCCAAGCGCGAGGGGCTGTCGCTCTCCGCGTGGATGGACCAGGCCGCCCGGGAGAAGGCGCTGCGCGAGGTCTTCACCGCGCATGCCGCTGCCGTGGGCCGCGCCAGCCTGGATCTTGAGTCCGCCGCGCTCGCCGACGCCCGCGAGGTGGGCATGGTCAACGACCTGTTCTCCGGCGGACGGCCGCGTGCTGCGTAGGGGTGAGATCTGGCGCATCGAGGGCGCCCGGGAACGCCTCGGCCTCGTGATCAGCTCGGACGTCTACAACTCCACAGACGTGCCCATCGTGATCGTGGTCGAGGTGGTCGAGGAGTCGCTCCTGCGGGACTCGCCGCTCGCCGTGTCGATGGACCGGTACGTGGTGATGCCCGACCGGATCTCCTCGCCAATGAAGAAGTGGTTCACCGCGTGCGTGGACGTCGCCGACACCGACACCATGCTGAGGGTCGGCCGAGCGCTGCGCATCCTCCAGCAGCTCTGACCGCAACGGCAGCTCTGAGCACGCCGCCCCGGTGGCGTGCTCACCATCGCCACCGGGGCGTGGTGCGATCCCCGTTTCCGGCCCGACCCGCGACGGGCACTGCCAGGTAACCGGGTGTTCCTAGCGTTTCCCCTCGTCACATCGACGAGGAGGAGCCGCCGTGAGCACGCTCACCAGCACCGTAGTCACCGCCGAGCCGCCTGCCGTCACCGGTCGCCGGCAACCGCTGCACGACTGGCGCCCCGAGGACCCGGACTTCTGGCAGGCCACCGGCGCGCCGATCGCCCGGCGCAACCTCTGGGTCTCGATCTTCGCGGAGCACGTCGGCTTCTCGGTGTGGAGTCTCTGGTCGGTCACCGTGCTCTTCCTCGGCCCCGCGTACGGCATCGACCCGGCCGGGAAGTTCCTGCTCACCGCAGTGCCGGCCGCCCTGGGCGCGGTGCTGCGGCTGCCGTACACGCTTGCGGTGGCCCGCTTCGGCGGACGACGTTGGACGATGATCAGCGCACTGCTGTTGCTGGTGCCCGCGGTCCCGATGACGGTGCTGCTGGAACCCGGGGTCTCCTACACCACCCTGATGGTGCTCGCCTGCCTCACCGGCGTCGGCGGCGGCAACTTCGCCTCCTCGATGGCGAACATCAACCTGTTCTACCCCCAGCGGCTCAAGGGACGGGCGCTCGGGCTCAACGCCGGTGGCGGCAACCTGGGCGTACCCGCCGTGCAGCTGGTCGGCCTGGCGGTCCTCGCCACGGCGGGCGCCGCGTACCCCCGGTTGGTGCCGGCGGTCTACCTGCCGCTGATCGTGCTGGCCGCGCTGGCGGCGGCCCGCTGGTTGGACACGGTGCCCGGGGCGCGCAACGAGCCGGGCGCGTTGCGGGAGGCGGCCCGCGATCCGCACACCTGGGTGATGTCGCTGCTCTACATCGGCACCTTCGGCTCGTTCATCGGCTTCGGTTTCGCCTTCGGTCAGGTGCTCCAGCTCCAGTTCGCCGAGCGGTTCCCGACCCCTGTCGACGCCGCCTGGCTGACGTTCCTGGGTCCGCTGGTCGGCTCGCTGATCCGGCCTCTGGGCGGGCACCTCGCCGACCGGTTGGGCGGGGCACGGGTGACCTTCTGGAACTTCGTGGCGATGGCGGCCGGCGCGAGCACCGTGCTGTACGCGGCGCGGGAGCGTTCGTTCGGGCTCTACCTCGCCGGGTTCCTCGCCCTCTTCGTCTTCTCCGGCGTCGGCAACGGCTCCACGTACAAGATGATCCCGGCGATCTTCCGGGCCCGGTCGGCGGACGCGGTGGCCAGGGGTCAGCGTGATCCGGAGGCCGCGGCGCGGTGGGCGCGGCGGATGACCGGCGCGTTGATCGGCATCGCGGGGGCGATCGGCGCCTTCGGCGGGGTGCTGGTCAACATCGCGTTCCGCCAGTCGTTCCTCAGCTCGGGCAACGCCGACGCCGCCTACCTGGCCTTCATCGGCTGGTACGCGTTGTGCTTCGCGGTCACCTGGGTGGTCTTCCGCCGTCCGAGGGCCGGTCGACTCGCCAACGTGTGAGCTGAGACACCCTCGGCGCGTCGCCGCGCGGGACCGCACCCCCGTTTTGACCTGCGGACGGGGCGCCGGGTATCGTTGCCTGCTGTTGTACGACATCCAGAGGCGTGCCCCATCAGGTACGCTTGGTCGTTCGTGCGCGCTGGTCCGGCCTGCTAGATCTGGTCACCTCGGCGCGCGACCCCAGACCGACGACGAGACAAGGTAGACCTGTGCGTACGTACAGCCCGAAGCCGGGTGAGATCGAGCGTCAGTGGCACGTCATCGACGCCTCTGATGTCGTGCTGGGCCGCCTGGCCACCCACGCCGCCACGTTGCTGCGTGGTAAGCACAAGCCGACTTTCGCGCCGCACGTCGACACGGGCGACTTTGTCGTCATCGTGAACGCGGGCAAGGTTGCGTTGACCGGCAACAAGCGCCAGACCAAGGTCGCTTACCGCCACTCCGGTTACCCGGGTGGTCTGAAGCAGATCGGCTACGACGAGCTGCTGACCAAGCGTCCCGAGCGGGCCATCGAGCTGGCCGTGAAGGGGATGCTCCCGCACAACAAGCTCGGCCGTCAGCTGATCAAGAAGCTGAAGGTCTATGCCGGTGCCGAGCACCCGCACCTCGCGCAGCAGCCGGTGCCGTTCGAGATCAAGCAGATCGCGCAGTGAGCGCGGGCGAAGGAAGCAGCATGACCGACATCATCGAGACCGAGGTCACCCCGGAAGCCACCGAGGCCCCCGAGGTCACCGAGGCACCGGCGCCCGTTGCCCGCGCGCCTCGTGGTGACCGGCCGATCCAGACCGTGGGCCGCCGCAAGGAGGCCATCGTCCGGGTTCGCCTCATCCCTGGCACCGGCAAGATCACCTGCAACGGCCAGGACCTCGAGGCGTACTTCCCGAGCAAGGTGCACCAGCAGCTCATCAAGGACCCGCTGGTCACCGCCGAGAAGCCCGAGCAGTTCGACGTCATCGCCAACCTGCGTGGCGGCGGCACCACCGGCCAGGCCGGTGCGCTCCGGCTGGGCATCGCCCGCGCGTTGATCATCAACGAGCCGGACGACCGCCCGGCCCTGAAGAAGGCCGGCTTCCTCACCCGTGACGCCCGCGTCAAGGAGAGCAAGAAGTACGGTCTCAAGAAGGCCCGTAAGGCTCCCCAGTACTCGAAGCGCTGATCTTTCCCAGCGCGTTGTACTTCTGACGGACGGCCGGTCCGCCTCCCCTCGGTGGGGGAGGTGGGTCGGCCGTTCCGCTTTCTCCTCACTGGTAGTGCTCATTCGGAGGTTGGCGGGTATGGGTCGGTTGTTCGGCACGGACGGCGTACGCGGGCGGGCAAACGCGGATCTCACCCCGGAATTGGCGCTGGCGCTCGCGGTGGCCGCCGCGCACACACTCGCCGAGACGGACCGCAGTCATCCACCGCTCGCCGTGGTTGGTCGCGACACCCGCGCCAGCGGCGAGATGCTGGAGGCCGCGGTCGTCGCCGGGCTGACCAGTGCCGGCGCCAACGTGGTGCGGGTCGGCGTGCTGCCCACCCCGGCGGTGGCGTTCCTCACCGCGGAGGCCAAGGCCGACCTGGGTGTGATGCTCTCCGCGTCGCACAACCCGATGCCGGACAACGGCATCAAGCTCTTCGCCGCCGGTGGGCACAAGTTGCCCGACGAGATCGAGATGCAGATCGAGGCGGCCGTCGAGACGAACGCCACCACCGCCTGGGACCGGCCGATCGGTGCCGGCGTCGGCCGGGTGCACGACCTTCTCGACGGTGCCGACCACTACGTCCAGCACCTGGTGGGCACCGTTGGGCACCGGCTCGAGGGGATCAAGGTAGTGGTCGACTGCGCCAACGGCGCTGCCGCCGAGGTCGCCCCCGTCGCCTACCGGGAGGCCGGCGCGGAGGTCATCGCCATCCACGCGGAGCCCGACGGGCTCAACATCAACGACGACTGTGGCTCCAACCACATCGAGGCGCTGCGCGCCGCGGTGGTCGAGCACGGTGCCCACCTGGGCATCGCCCATGACGGCGACGCCGACCGCTGCCTGGCGGTCACCGCCGACGGCGACGAGGTGGACGGCGACCAGGTCATGGCGATCCTCGCGCTGGCCATGCGGGACGCCGGCACGCTCACCCAGGACACCCTGGTGGCCACCGTGATGAGCAACCTCGGGCTGCGGCTCGCGATGTCCGCGCAGGGCATCCGCCTGATCGAGACCAAGGTCGGTGACCGGTACGTGCTGGAGGAGCTGCGCGCCTCCGGGCTGGCGCTCGGCGGTGAGCAGAGCGGCCACATCGTGATGCCAGCGCACGCCACCACCGGCGACGGGGTGCTCACCGGCCTGCACCTGATGGCTCGGATGGCGGCCACCGGCCAGTCCCTCGCCGAGTTGGCCTCGGTGGTCACCAAGCTGCCCCAGGTGCTTATCAACGTGCCGGTCGGCGACCGGACCATCGGTGCCGCCGCACCCGCCGTCCGCGCCGAGGTCGAGCGGGCCGAGGCGGAGCTGGGGGAGACCGGCCGTGTGCTGCTGCGCCCGTCGGGCACCGAACCGTTGGTCCGGGTGATGGTCGAAGCGGCCACCGAGGCGACCGCCCGTGCGGTGGCCGAGCGGATCGCCGAGCTGGTCCGTACCGCGAGCCCGGTCGCCTAGGACAACTGGACGCTGTGGAGCTGAACCGTTCGCGGCATCAGCTCCACAGCCCCCGCAGGTGCCAAATCGACGTCAGCGGCCCGGGGTCAGGGCGCGCAGCCGGGTGACCGCCTCGGTCAGCACCTCCGGGCGTTTGCAGAAGGCGAACCTGACCAGCCGCCGGCCCGCGTCGACGTCGTCGTAGAAGACCTGGGTGGGCACCGCCACCACACCGCAGCGCTCCGGCAACGAGCGGCAGAACTCCACACCGTCCCGGCCGCCGAGGGCGGTGATGTCGGCGGTGACGAAGTACGTCCCCTCCGAGTCGAGCACCTCGAACCCGGCGTCGGTCAGACCACCGACGAGCTGGTCACGCCGCTGTTGGAGACCGTCTCGGAAGCCGGTGAAGTAGTCGTCCGGCAGGGCCAGCGCCACGGCCACCGCCGGTTGCAGCGGCGCGGCGTTGACATAGGTGAGGAACTGCTTCACCCGAAGCACCGCCGAGACCAGCGCCGCCGGGCCGCTCGCCCAGCCGACCTTCCACCCGGTGCAGGAGAACGTCTTGCCGGCCGACGAGATGCGCAACGTCCGCTCCCGCATCCCGGGCAGGCTGGCCAACGGCACGTGCGGGCCCGTCGCGTCGGTGAAGACCAGGTGCTCGTACACCTCGTCGGTGACCGCGTACGCGCCGAACTCCTGGCACAACTCGGCGACCTGCGCCAACTCGGCCGGGGTGAAGACCTTGCCGGTCGGATTGTGCGGCGAGTTCAGCAGCACCAGCCGGGTGCGCGGACCGAACGCCGCACGCAGCGCCGCCGGGTCGAAGGCGTACCGACCGTCGGCCGCGGGGCGCAGTGTCACAGGTCGGCGGACCGCGCCGGCCAGCGCGATCGAGGCGGCGTACGAGTCGTAGTACGGCTCGAAGCAGACCACCTCGTCGCCCGGTTCGCAGAGCGCGAGGATGCTCGCCGCGACGGCCTCGGTGGCACCCGCCGTGATCACGATCTCGCTGTCCGGGTCGTACCCCAGGTCGTAGAACCGCCGCTGGTGCGCCGCGACGGCCGCGCGTAGGGCGGGGATCCCCGGGCCGGGCGGGTACTGGTTCTGCCCGTTGCGCAGTGCCTCCGCGGCGGCGGCCAGCATCTCCGGCGGGCCGTCGGTGTCGGGAAAGCCCTGGCCGAGGTTGACCGCGCCGGTGCGTACGGCGAGGGCGGACATCTCGGCGAAGATCGTCGTGCCGAACGGCCGCATCCGGGCCACCAGCGGGTCGACATCGGTGCTCGTCGTCACCTGCGCCAGCCTACGGCCACCCGCCGCCCGAACCCCAGCCTCATTCGGGTGCGCAACTGGTCGCCCAGTACCCCCGGGTCTTGTTGACGACCGGTTTGCCGGCACCGGTGACAGTGACTGTGCAGTCGAGTGGTCTCTCACCTTCGTCGTCGGCCCATCGGGCCTCCACCAGCACCCTGGTCTTGCCGTTGGTGCGAATGGTGGTGCGCCAGGGCAGCTTCTGGCCGTCGACGTGGATGAGGTCACTCTCGGCGTCGAAGTACGCCAGGTCGACGACACCCGACCCGCTGAGCTCGTAGACGACGGTCACGGGTGCCGGACCTGAGGTCGGTCGGGTGATCGGCTTCTTGCTGGTGGTGGGAGACGCGGTGGGCGGCTGCGGCGCGGTGGGTCGCTCGGGGATTACCGGCCCAGCGGTGGGCTCCGTCCAGCCGTCGTCGTCGGGGACCACCCACGGATCCTCGGCGATCGGGTCCGGGTTGGTGGTGTCGAGCCACAGACCACCCGCGCAGAGGCAGCCACACACGAGCAGGACGAGTGCCACGACGGCCGCGACGACGATCCCGACGATCCGCCCGCTGCTCGTGGCCGGCTTACCGGGGACCTGCGGATACCCGGGGTAGGTGTACGGCGGCGGATAGCCGGGCGGCGGCCAACCGGGCGGCGGATAGCCGGTGCCGGGCGGCGGATAGCCGGGCTGCTGCCAGCCAGCGGCCGGCGGCTGCCGGTCGGGCATGGGCCACCCCGCTTGCGGTGGCGATCCGGCCGACGGCGCGCCTGGGGCGTCGGGCCACCCTGGCGGCGTCTGTGGGTCGGGTGCCCACGGCGTCGCCGACGGTTGTGGCGTCCACTGGGTGGCGGGCGGAGGCGGCGTCCACGGCGCGGCCTGCGGAGGCGGCGACCAGGGGGCCTGCGGTGCCCACGGCTGACCCGCAGCCAGCGGGTCGGGGGCCGGAAACGGAGTCGAGGACGGCGGCGCCGTCGGATCCGGCGGGGGCGCGGGGGAGGCCGGTTCCGGAGCGGATGAGGGGGTTGGGTCGGGCGACGGGGTATCGGACATGGCTGCTCCGGGCGGGAGTGGGTATGGAACGAACGGGCCGTGGACGGGAGCGCCAAACCCGCCGAGAGACTTTCGCACCGGAAGGCGTGTTGCAACCCCGCCCGTCAGAGCGGGGCGCGAGCGGCTGTGACGCTCGTCCCGTTGCGACCCCCGACCACCGATCGCTCAGATTCCGTGATTGATAACCCGACTTTCGAGCAACCATGATGAGTGAAACTGGGTTAGGCTGCGGGCCATGTGTGGAATCGTGGGATACGCGGGCGCGCGCCCCGCACTCGGCATCGTCCTCGACGGGCTGCGGCGACTGGAATACCGTGGCTACGACTCGGCAGGCGTCGCGATCGTCTGTGACGACCAGCTGCTGACCGAGAAGAAGGCCGGCAAGCTGGCCAACCTGGAGAAGGTGCTGTCCGAGCGGGCCGCCGACGACCCGACCTCCTGCGCGGCCAGCCCGATCGGCATCGGTGACGGCACCACGGGCATCGGGCACACCAGGTGGGCCACCCACGGCGGCCCGACCGACCGCAACGCCCACCCACACGTCGCCCCCGACGGGCGGGTCGCGGTGATCCACAACGGCATCATCGAGAACTTCGCCAAGCTCCGCGCCGAGCTGGAGGCCGACGGCGTCCAGTTCACCAGCGACACCGACACCGAGTGCGCCGCACACCTGCTCGCCGCCGCGCTGGCCGACCTGCGCGCCGCCGGCCAACCGGACAGCCCGCAACTGCTCGCCGCCGGCATGCGCGTGGTCTGCCAGCGACTGGAGGGCGCGTTCACGCTGCTCGCGGTTGACGCCGCAGTGCCCGGTGCGGTCGTCGGCGCCCGGCGCAACTCGCCGCTGGTGGTCGGCCGCGGCGACGGGGAAAACTACCTGGCCAGCGACGTGGCCGCGTTCATCGAGCACACCCGGGAAGCGGTCGAGCTGGGCCAGGACCAGATCGTGCTGATCACCGGCGACAGCATCGAGATCACCGACTTCGAGGGCCAGCCCGCCACCGGCAAGGACTTCCACATCGACTGGGACTCCTCGGCCGCGGAAAAGGGCGGCTACGACTGGTTCATGCTCAAGGAGATCGAGGAGCAGCCGCAGGCCATCGCCGACACGCTGCTGGGCCGGCTCACCGAGAGCGGTGAGATCGCCCTCGACGAGGTCCGCCTCAGCGACCAGGACCTGCGCGACGTCGACAAGATCTTCATCGTGGCCTGCGGCACGGCGTACCACGCCGGCATGGTCGCCAAGTACGCCATCGAGCACTGGACCCGGATCCCGTGCGAGGTGGAGCTGGCCAGCGAGTTCCGCTACCGCGACCCGGTGCTCGACCGGTCCACGCTGATCGTGGTCATCTCGCAGTCCGGCGAAACGATGGACACCCTGATGGCGCTGCGCCACGCCAAGGAGCAGAAGGCCCGGGTGCTGGCGATCTGCAACACCAACGGCTCGACGATCCCCCGCGAGTCCGACGCCGTGCTCTACACCCACGGTGGGCCGGAGATCGCCGTCGCCTCCACCAAGGCGTTCCTCACCCAGGTCGTCGCCTGCTACCTGATCGGCCTGCACCTGGCCCAGGTGCGCGGGATCAAGTTCGCCGACGAGGTGGGCGCCGTGGTCGCGCAGTTGCAGGAGATTCCCGGCAAGCTGCGTGAGCTGCTCGACCGGATCGAGCCCGTCCGCGAACTGGCCCGGGAGCTGAAGTCCGAGCCGACAGTGCTGTTCATCGGCCGGCACGTCGGCTACCCGGTGGCCCTGGAGGGCGCGCTGAAGCTCAAGGAGCTGGCCTACATGCACGCCGAGGGCTTCGCCGCCGGTGAGCTGAAGCACGGCCCGATCGCCCTGATCGACAAGGGCACCCCGGTGATCTGCGTGGTGCCCTCGCCGGTGGGCCGGGGCATGCTGCACGACAAGGTCGTCTCCAACATCCAGGAGGTCCGGGCGCGCGGCGCACGGACCATCGTGATCGCGGAGGAGGGTGACGAGGCGGTCGTCCGGTACGCCGACCACCTGATCTACGTGCCGCGTACGCCCACCCTGCTGGCCCCGCTCGTCACCACCGTGCCGTTGCAGGTGCTCGCCGCCGAGATCGCCGCCGCCCGGGGGCACGACGTGGACCAGCCCCGCAACCTGGCCAAGTCGGTCACCGTCGAGTAGCCACCGCCCACGTCCGGAACCCCGCTCGCCGCACCTCGCGGCGGTCGGGGTTCCGTCGTCACCGGCCCAGCACGACCCGGGCCATCCCGTCCAGCGCCGGGTTTCCCGCTTCCCAGTAGCCGGTGTGCCCGCCTCGACCGCTCGGGAACACCCGCCCACCGAAGCCGGGGTCGGCCGGGTCGTGACCGAACCACAGCTCGTGCCCTGTTCGCCCGGGCCAACCCAGCACAGCGGCGAGTGGTGCCGCGCCGAGCAGGGCCCGTCGGCCCAGCTCCTCCGGTGACCGGGCCGCCCGGATCACGTCGTCCGGGGCGCTGCTAGCCCAGACCTCCCCGGGCGGCACACCCAGCTCGGCGGCGTGCGACGCGCCGACACCGGGGGAGCCGACGAAGACCAGCGCGTCGGCGGCCAGGCCGTGCTCCCGGGCGGCCACCCCCACCACCAGCGACCCGTAGCTGTGCCCGAGCACCGTCTGCCGGGCCGGCGGCCCGTCGTGGCTGACGCGCAGCCCCTCCTGGAAGCGGTGCAACGCCGGGCCTGCGTCCCGGGCCTGACCCGCCGAAGCGGCCTCGTTCAGCAGGTCCGGAGCGTCGTAGTCCAACCAGAGCACCGCCGCGCTGCGCTCATCCGGGGCGAGTGCGGCACACCGCTCCAGCACCCGGGCCGCTCTGCCCAGCTCGCCCGAGGCGTCGTCCAGGCCGGCGGTCATCCCCGGCACGTAGGTCAGCACCCGGTCGGCGTGGTCCGGGTCGCCGAGCGCCACCACTGCCCGGCCCTCACCCGCCGGATCCAATCCGAGCAGGTACGCCCGGGGCACCTCGCCGGCCGTCAGCCGCCCGCCCAGCGCGTCCAGACCGGCCAGCCGCCCGGCCACCCCACGCAACCGGATCAACGCGAGGGGCCCCGGCGGCACCCGGGACAACAGCCGCCGCCGCTCGGCCAGCAGCTCGGCACGCCAGGCGTCGAGCCGTAACCGGTTGGCCTGGTCGCGGGCGGCCACCGGCAGCCCGTCCAACCGCCCGACCAGGGCCGGCTCGCGCCCGATCAGCCACCGTCGCTGCGCCGGGGTCAACCCGGACCACCAGGCGCTGACCAGCGAGGGTGCCGCGCCGAGGGTCGGTCGGCCCGGCGGGGGCGGGGACGCCCAACCGGTGCTGGCGGCCCTCGCCAGGTCATCCAACCGGTCGGCGGCGACCCGGTCCGCGGCGGCTGCCCCGTCGAGCGCGGCCCGCAGGGCCGCGGCCACCCCCGCCGCGGCGACCCCGGCCCGCTCGGTGGGCCGAAACCGGGCGGGATCGACCCGCACCGCACCCGAGCGGTCCACCAGCAGGCCGGCCGCATCGGCCTGGGCGACCGCCTGGGCGAGCCGCGCCTTCGCCACCGCCAGCCCACCGGCCAACTCGGCCAGCACCTGGTCGACCTCGATCAACGCGGGTGCGATCGAGGCCAGTTCGTCACGCAGACCGCCGAGTCGAGTGTCCGCAGCCGTGGCTGCCGCACCCGACCAACCGCCCCGCAACTGCCCGGTGGCCGCGCGTAGCTCGCCGAGGCGCAGATCGAGTGGCCCGGCCAACCCCGCCCACGCCGCCCCGGCGGCCCGCCACCCGCCGGGATCGACAGCCCACAGCTGGCGGTAACCGACGCTGCTCACCGGGGTAGGGAGGCGAAACGGCCGGCGGCCCGGTCGTCCACCGTCTCGTACGCCTCGGCCGCCACCCGGACCCCGCCGGCGGTCGCCGCGACCCGGGCGCCCAGCCGGCAGAACCAGGCGTGCCCGGCCGCCTCCAACCCGGCCAACGCCGCGGCAGCTCGCCACTCGGGCGCCGCCACCACCAACCCGGGCAACCCCGCGAGGCCCGACGCCAACCGGCGCGCCTCGTCGTCGAGCAGGACGGCGACCGCCCGCAACTCCTCCGGCTGCACGGCGAACGGCTCGTCGGTCATGACCACACCCCCATGGACGACAGGCATCGACGCGCTGACGCTAGGCACGTACCGAAGGTCGTGCGGTGCCCTGTGGACAGCCGACGTCGAGGCGTACCCCGCGGTGTCCACAGGCGTTGCCCAGCGCGAGCCCGACGGCTAATCTGCGGCCTCGACCGCCGGTAGGGTGATGTGGTGATCGTCGCTGTCGGCATCGACGTGGTCCTGGTCGACCGGTTCGCCCGGGCCCTGGCACGGACGCCGCTGCTCGCCGACCGGCTCTTCACCGAGGCCGAGCGGCACACCCGCGCCGGCAGCCCGCGTTCGCCCGAGTCGCTCGCCGCCCGGTTCGCCGCCAAGGAGGCGGTGGCCAAGGCCCTCGGCGCCCCGGCCGGGCTGAGCTGGCACGACTGCGAGATCGTGCCCGACCCGGATGGCCGCCCCTGGCTGGCCGTCTCCGGCACCGTCGCGGCGGTGGCCGACGCACGCGGGGTCAACCACTGGCATCTCTCGCTGTCGCACGACGGCGGGATCGCCTCGGCAATGGTGGTCGCGGAACGATGACGTCGGCCGGGAGGGCCGGTCAGGTCCGCCCGCTAATGGAATGGGACACGGTGGCATGAGAGCGGTGTGGCGGGTGGCCGACGTACGGGCGGCCGAGGCGGGGTTGATGGGCACACTGCCGGAGGGGACGCTGATGCAGCGGGCCGCCGCCGGCCTGGCCCGCCGGGCCGCGCTCCTGCTCGCCGAGCGGGGCGGAGTCTACGGAGGCCGGGTCCTGCTGCTGGTCGGCTCCGGTGACAACGGTGGCGACGCGCTGTACGCGGGGGAGCGGTTGGCCCGCCGAGGTGTCCAGGTGTCCGCCCTGCTGCTCACCCCCGGGCGGGCGCACGCCGCCGGCCTGGCCGCGCTGCGAGCCGCCGGTGGCCGGCTGGTGCCGGAACCGGCCGGCCCTGTCGACCTGGTCCTCGACGGCATCGTCGGCATCGGTGGCACCGGCGGGCTACGGGCGAACGCGGACGAGGTGGTCCAGCGCCTCGGTGAGCTGCGCGGACGCGACGGGGGACGGGCCACAGTGCTGGCTGTCGACGTGCCCAGCGGAGTCGCTGTCGACACCGGCCACGTGCCGCTGTCCGCG
The DNA here is from genome assembly GCF_022230925.1 of Micromonospora alfalfae. Taxonomy (GTDB): domain Bacteria; phylum Actinomycetota; class Actinomycetes; order Mycobacteriales; family Micromonosporaceae; genus Micromonospora; species Micromonospora alfalfae. The sequence continues at coordinate 134,494 of NZ_JAKKFH010000007.1, forward strand.
TCCGGCCGGCCCACCGCGGTCCGCGCCGACGTGACTGTGGCCTTCGGCGCGCTGAAGCCCGCCCTTGTGGTCGGGCCGGCCGCCGCCCTGGCCGGGCAGGTCGAGCTGGTCGACATCGGGCTGCGGCAGTGGCTTCGCGGCACCCCGGCGCTGCGGGTCACCGAGTGGTCCGACCTGGTCGACTGGTGGCCCCGGCTGGGCCCGGCGTCGGAGAAGTACACCAGGGGCGTGGTGGGGGTGGCGACCGGCTCGGCGACCTACCCCGGTGCGGCGGTGCTCTCCGTGGGCGGCGCCCTGGCCGGGCCGACCGGCCTGGTCCGCTACGCCGGCAGCGCCCGCGCCGAGGTGCTGCACCAGCATCCGTCGGTGATCGCCAGTGGGCGGGTCGCCGACGCGGGCCGGGTGCAGGCCTGGGTCTGCGGCTCCGGGCTGGGCACCGGTGCTGACGCGGCGGCCGAGCTGCGCGCCGTACTGGCCGCACCGGTGCCTGTGGTGCTCGACGCCGACGCCCTGACTCTGCTGGTGGACGGCTCGCTCGCCGACCGGCTGCGCGGTCGGGACGCGCCCATCGTGGTCACCCCGCACGACCGGGAGTTCACCCGTCTCTGCGGGGAGGAGCCGGGCGCCGACCGGGTCGGCGCCGCGCTGCGGCTGGCGGCCTGGATGAACGCGGTGGTGCTGCTCAAGGGCGATCGCACCGTGATCGGCACGCCGGACGGTCGGGCGTACGTCAACCCGACCGGCACCCCGGCACTGGCCACCGGCGGCACCGGCGACGTGTTGGCCGGGCTGCTCGGCTCACTGCTGGCGGCCGGGGTACCCGCCGATCGGGCCGCCGCCTCGGCCGCGTACCTGCACGGGCTCGCCGGGCGGGAGGCGGCGCGGGGTGGGCCGGTGACCGCGCCCGACGTGGCGACCGCCCTGCGTCCGGTGCTGGCCCGGCTGGGCTGAACGGGGCGGTTCCGGCTGCGGTGCCCGGATCGCCGTGTCGGGACGTGCGTCGCCGCCCGCGGTGATCACGGCGGAAAGTAGGCTGGGTGCATGTGGCAGGCCGAGGTACGCGTCGATCTTGACGCCATCCGCGAGAACGTGAGCAGGCTCCGCTCCGGCACCACCGCCGAGTTGATGGCAGTGGTGAAGGCCGACGGGTACGGCCACGGCATGCTTCCGGCCGCCCGCGCGGCGCTCGACGCCGGCGCTGACTGGCTCGGTGTCTGCACCCTCGACGAGGCGCTCACCCTGCGGCGGGCCGGGGTGACAGTGCCGGTGCTGGCCTGGCTGCTCGCCCCCGGATTGCCGCTGCACGAGGGGGTCAGCGCCGGAGTGGACCTGGGCGCGGCCAGCCTGGCGCAACTGGACGAGATGATCGAGGCGAGTCGCCTCGCCGGGCGTCCCGCCCGCCTGCACCTCAAGATCGACACGGGGTTGTCCCGGGGCGGTGCGACGGTCGCCGACTGGCCCGCGCTGCTGGACGCCGCAGCCAAGGCGCAGGCCGACGGCCTGGTCGAGGTGGTCGGCGTGTGGAGCCACTTCGTGTACGCGGACTCGCCGGGCCACCCCACCACCGACCGCCAACTGGCCGTCTTCCACGAAGGACTGGCCATGGTCGAACGGGCCGGGCTGCGGCCGCGCTGGCGGCACCTCGCCAACTCGGCCGCCACCCTCACCCGCCCGGACACCCACTTCGACCTGGTCCGCCCCGGCCTGGCCATCTACGGGCTGTCCCCGGTGGCCGGCGAGACGTACGGGCTGCGGCCGGCGATGACCGCCCGCGCCCGGGTGATGCTCACCAAGCGGGTGCCCGGCGGCACCGGTATCTCCTACGGGCACGCCTACACCACGGAAGCCGACGCGAACCTGGCAGTGGTGCCGCTCGGGTACGCCGACGGGGTTCCACGGCACGCGTCGAACACCGGCCCGGTGCAGCTCGGCGGTGCACGCCGGACGATCTCGGGGCGGGTCTGCATGGACCAGTTCGTGCTCGACTGCGGCGACGACCCGGTGGCCGACGGCGACGTGGCGACGCTCTTCGGCAGCGGCGTCGACGGCGAACCGACAGCCGACGACTGGGCCGAGGCGGTCGGCACGATCAACTACGAGATCGTCACCCGGTTCGGCGGCACGCGAGTACCCCGGGTCTACGACGGCGAGAAACCGTGAGCGTGAGGAGTGAGCCGGGGTCGCGAGCCCCGCAGTCGCGAACCAAGGTGGCGCCATGAGTTACCGCGTTCCGCGTCCGCGGACGGCCGCGGGTCGGGTCGCGGGGATCGTCGGCGCGGCGGTGGGGGTGGCCGCGGCAGGTCTGGCGGCTGGCGTCGCGACCGAGCGGACCCTGGTCCGCCGGCTCAAGGCCGACCCGGCCGACCGCTACGCGCACGAGACGTTCGACCAGCAGCGGTACGACGAGGCGTTCCGCCTGGAACTGCCGGACGGCACCGACATCCACGTCGAGGTGGTCGAGCCGACCCGGCCGGTGCCGGGGCGACCGACCGTGGTGCTGGTGCACGGCTTCTGCCTGGACATGGGGACGTTCCACTTCCAGCGCCAGATGCTCGCCGCCCGCGGTGACTACCGGATCGTGGCGTACGACCAGCCCGGTCACGGCCGGTCCGGCCGGCTGGAGACCGGGGAGTACGACCTCGCCGTGCTCGGCCGGACGCTGCGCCAGGTGATCGACCGAACCGCCCCGGACGGCCCGCTGGTGCTTGTCGGCCACTCGATGGGCGGCATGACGATCATGGCGTTCGCCGAGCTGTTTCCGGAGCTGTTCGGTGACCGGGTGGTGGGCACCGTTCTGATGGCCACGTCGGGCGGGCTCATCGCGGAGACCAAGCTGGTCGCGCCCGCGCTGCTCGGCCGGGTCGGCGGCCCGGTGCTCTACATGGTCAGCAACGCCACCCGGTACGGCGGCCCGGTGATCGACAAGGCCCGCAAGTCGACGTCGAACGTGGCCTGGCTGCTGACCCGCAGGTACGGCTTCGGTACCCGTAAGCCCAGCCCGTCGCTGGTGTCCTACGTGGAGACGATGAACTCCCGGACGTCGGCCGACACGGTGACCCGCTATCTGCGGACCCTGGCCACCCACTCGCGCTTCCCGGCGTTGGCGGCGCTGGCGGCGACTCCGGTGCTCGTGGTGGTCGGCGACAAGGACATGATCACGCCGGTGACGCACTCCGAGGAGATCGTCCGCCGGTTGCCGCACGCCGAGTTCGTGAAGATCAAGGACAGCGGCCACGTGGTGATGTTGGAGCACGCGGACGAGGTCAACGCCGCCCTGGCGCGGTTCCTGGAATCATTGCAGAGCGTGGAGGAACGGTGAGTCACGTCGTCAAGCTGCCGACCGTCGAGGACACTCGGGACTTCGGCCGGCGGCTGGCAGGGCTGCTGCGCGCCGGCGACCTGGTGCTGTTGACCGGCCCGTTGGGCGCCGGCAAGACCGCACTCACCCAGGGCATCGGCACCGGGCTCGGTGTCCTCGGAGACATCACCTCGCCGACCTTCGTGATCGCCCGGGTGCACCGCCCCGACCCGGTCCGGGGCGGCCGGGTGGCGCTCGTGCACGCCGACGCGTACCGGTTGGGTGACGCCACCGACCCGCGCGCCGAGATCGACGACCTGGACCTCGACGCGTCGGTGGACGACTCGGTGACAGTGGTGGAGTGGGGCGAGGGCCTGGTGGAGCAGTTGGTGGACGCGCACCTGCGGGTTCGCATCGACCGCCGCGACGACGACACCCGCATCGTCGAGCTGGACCCGGTCGGCGGTGACTGGGCCCGGCGGCTCGCCGACCTGGGCTAGGTCGGTGGCTGTCGTACCCGATGCCTAGAGTGCGGGAGACCGACCCGCGCTGTGAGAGGTTCCCGATGCCCGACGACGCTCCCGCCCTGGATCTGCTGGCCCTGCTGCCGGAGCAGTGGCGCACAGTGCTCACCCCGCACCTCGACCCGGCACGCACCGCCGCGCTGGGCGACTTCGTCGCCCGGGAATACGCGACGCAGACGGTCTTCCCGCCGCTGGAGGATCTGTTCTCGGCATACCGGCTCTGCCCGCCGCAGGGCACCCGGGTGCTCATCCTCGGGCAGGATCCCTACCACCGGGCTGGGCAGGCACACGGGTTGAGCTTCAGCGTCCGCGACGGTGTGACGGTGCCGCCGTCGTTGCGCAACGTCTTCAAGGAGTTGGGCGAGGACGTGGGCGTCCCCAAGCCGCGCAGCGGCAACCTCGACGGGTGGGCCGCACAGGGGGTGCTGCTGCTCAACGCGGTGCTGACCGTCCGGCAGGCCACCCCGGGCTCGCACGCCAACGCCGGCTGGGAAGAGTTCACCGACGCGACCATCCGGGCACTGGACGCGACACCGGACCGGGTGGTCTTCCTGTTCTGGGGTGGCTACGCCCGCAAGAAGGCGGCGCTGGTCACCAGTCCGCAGCACGTGGTGCTGGAGGCGGGTCACCCCAGCCCGATGAACCCGCGCGGCTTCCTCGGTAGCCGCCCGTTCAGCGCCGCCAACAAGGCACTCGCCGACGCCGGCCTGCCCACCATCGACTGGGAGCGCACCGCCGGCTGAGCCCGCTCGTCAACGTCCTGCTGCTCGCCTGGCGGCCTGAACGGGCCGTCGACGTCCGTCAGTTGGCGCTACCGGCGCTGGCTCAGCTTCCGCTGGCTGACTGCCGGCCCCGGTAGCGGCGCAACAGCTCGGCGGCGCGTGGGTCGCTCAGCTCCAACTCGACGAGCGGCACCACCTGGTAACTCCGCCCACCGTGACGCACCTCGATCGTCTCGGGCAGCTCGTCGCACATCGTGGCCCTGATCTCTCCGTACCGGGTCGACCAAAAGTGTTCGCCCGGCTCGTCAGGCTCCAACCACACGCCGCCGAACTCACCCCAGCGAGCGTCCCACCGCTGGCCGTAGTTCGTCTCCAGCCAGCGGGTGAAGAGTTTGGCGTCCTGCCAGCGCAGGGCGATCTCCAGCGCGTCCACCGGCACCGGCGCTCCCTGCAACAGCGCTGCGGCACACCCGGTGATCACCTGCGGAAAGTCGGTGAGCCGATCCAGCAGCCGATTCACATTCAGCCCGTCGATCCGCTCCGCGATCGGCCGGGCGGCCAGGTCGTCGATCCGGGCGTCGAGGTGCGCGTCCAGCGGCTCAACCCCGATGACCAACTGCACATCCATCGCGGCGAGCAACCGTTCCAGCACCGGGACGGTCGTCGCTCGCTCACCACGCTCGAACCGGGCCACCGCTGCCTGGTCGACCCCGGCGAGCGCGGCCAACTGGCGCTGGCTCAGGTCGCGCAGGTGTCGTTGATGCCGCACGACAGCGCCGAGCACTGTGACAAGGCGAGTGGATGACATCCCGGCATGGTGGACCACTGGCGGGATGTCCGCGATCCCGCTACGGCAGATCGGCGAAATGCCGCCGATCCGGACCCGGGGATCGCCAGGCCCGTGAACCGGCGGATGGTGAGCCTTACTTCAATGAGCGTGATGTCCGTGAGTCATCACGATGACTCAGAGACATCAGGCTCATTGGGGAATGTGGCTCGAGCGCTTGTCCGAGGGCCAGGCGGTTGGCCCGGTCGCACCCAATGGCTACGGCGGCGGGCAAGCCCGTGGCGGGGCGAAGGCCGCGGGTGGGGTGAAGGCCGTGGTGCGGTGAAGGCCGCGGGCGGTGGCGGGGCGGGGCATGACCGGGGCGGAGGGCGGGGCGGCTAGGCTGGCTTACCGTGCTCGTACTCGTGGTGGACAGCTCGACCCCCGCGGTCACCGCGGCGCTGGTGGAGGTCTCGGCAGACGGTGTGGCGTCGCGGGCGCACCGGTGCACCGTCGACGCCCGCGCCCACGGTGAGCTGCTCGCGCCCCAGGTGGATGCGGTCCTCGCCGACGCTGACGCGCGCCCGCGTGACCTGGCCGCCATCGTCGCCGGGCTCGGTCCGGGTCCGTTCACCGGGCTACGGGTCGGCCTGGTGACCGCCGCGACGATGGGTCAGGTGCTCGGCATCCCCACGTACGGCGTCTGTTCGCTGGATGCCATCGGTTACCCGGCGGCGTCCGGCGCGCCCGTCCTGGCCGCCAGCGACGCCCGCCGCAAGGAGCTCTACTGGGCCGTCTACGACGGCGCCGGCCAGCGGATCGTCGGACCCGAGGTGTCCGCGCCGGCGGTCGCCGCCGCGCGCGCCCGCGAACTGGGCGCGACGATCGCGGTCGGTGACGGCGCGCACCGGTACGCCGAGGTCCTGGACCTGCCCGTTCGGGTCGAGCCGCGCTACCCGGACGCGACAGTGCTGGCGTTGCTCGCCGCCGAGCGGATCCGGGCGCGGGCGACCAGTGAGCGGCTCACCCCGCTCTACCTGCGCCGCCCCGACGCGGTGGCGGCGACCGGCCGCAAACCGGTCCTGCCATGACGGCGGTACGGCTCGAACCGTTCCGCTGGTGGCACATCGACGACGTGCTGCCGATCGAGGCGGACCTGTTCGGCGCTGAGAAGTGGTCGCCCGCCATGTTCTGGAGCGAGCTCGCCAACGGGCACCACTACCGGCTCGCCGTCGACGCGGACGGGTCGGTGCTCGGTTACGCAGGGCTCGCCGGCCTTCCGCCGGACGAGGTGTGGGTGCAGAACATCGCCGTCCGCCGGGACGCCCAGCGGCGCGGCGTAGGGCGTGCCCTGCTGGAGGAGCTGCTCGCCGAGGCGGTCCGGCGCGACGCCCGCAGCACCCTGCTGGAGGTCGCCGTGGACAACGCCGCAGCTCAGCGGCTCTACGCGACGTACGGTTTCGAGCCGATCGGGGTGCGGCGCGGCTACTACCAACCGAGCAACACCGACGCGCTGGTCATGCGGCGCGACGCCGAGCCGACCGGGGACGGACCACACGACCATGGCTGACGAACCACTGATCCTGGGTATCGAGACCTCCTGCGACGAGACCGGTGTCGGCATCGTGCGGGGGCACACACTGCTGGCCGACGCGCTCGCCTCCAGCGTCGAGGAACACGCCCGGTTCGGGGGCGTGGTGCCGGAGGTGGCCAGCCGGGCACACCTGGAGGCCATCGTGCCGACGATGGACCGGGCACTGACCGAGGCCGGTGTCACGCTGGCCGACATCGACGCGATCGCTGTCACCTCGGGGCCGGGGCTGGCCGGTGCGTTGCTGGTCGGCGTCGCTGCCGCCAAGGGGTACGCGGTCGCCGCCGAGAAACCCATCTACGGCGTCAACCACCTCGCCGCCCACGTCGCTGTGGACACCCTTGAGCACGGCCCACTGCCCGAACCCGCCATCGCCCTCCTGGTGTCCGGCGGTCACTCGTCCCTCCTGCTCGTGGACGACCTGGCCCGGGGTGTCACCCCGCTGGGCGCCACCATCGACGACGCGGCCGGGGAAGCGTTCGACAAGGTCGCCCGGCTGCTCGGGTTGCCGTTCCCGGGCGGCCCGCCCATCGACCGGGAGGCCCGTGCCGGCGACGCCGCAGCGATCGCCTTCCCCCGCGGGCTGACCGCCGCGAAGGATCTTGCCGCCCACCGGTACGACTTCTCGTTCTCGGGTTTGAAGACCGCGGTGGCCCGGTGGGTCGAGGCCCGCCAGCGCGCCGGTGAGCCGGTTCCGGTGGCCGACGTGGCCGCGTCCTTCCAGGAGGCGGTCTGTGACGTCCTGACCAGCAAGGCGCTCGCCGCCTGCCGGGCGCAGGGCATCGAGACCCTGGTCATCGGCGGGGGAGTGGCAGCGAACTCGCGACTGCGGGCGATGGCCGAGCAGCGAGCCGAGAAGTACGGCATCCGGGTCCGGGTACCCCGGCCGAAGCTGTGCACCGACAACGGCGCGATGGTGGCCGCGCTCGGTTCGCACCTGGTCGCCGCCGGTGTCGCCCCGAGCCGACTGGACCTGCCAGCCGATTCGGCACTGCCGCTGACCACTGTCAGCGTGTGACGGGAGCGGCGAACATGATCGTGCGGATGTGGGAGGCGCGCGCCGAGGCGTACGGAGTCGCCGACCTGATCACCTGGGTGTGCGACACCGCCCTGCCCGAGTTGGAGCACGACCCGCTCCACGTCTCCAGCGAGGTCTTCTCCTCCACCGACCACCGCGTGGTGGTGATCTCCAAGTGGCGCAGCAGCCCTCGCCCGCTGCCGGACCCGCCAGCCCTGCTGGTGGCCCGCGCCCCGCACTCCTGGGACTTCACCCAGGTAGACCGGTAACGCGAGCCACCATCCAGGCCGCCGGCTGACCGGTCAGCTGCGGCGCAACATCCGGTAGGTGGCGATTCCGCCAGTGCCCAGCGCGGCCAGGAAGACCAGCCAGACGACTGTGCTGCTGACTCCGACCTGCGGGCCTGAGTTGGCGGAGGCGGCGGCCAGGAGCCCGTCCTCGCCCGGGGCGGGCAGCGCGGCCGGCGGCAGCTCCGGCCAGCGGACCAGGCCGGTGCTCTCCAACATCTGCATGTGGTGCAACACGAAGCCGTTGGAGTCGTCGCAGAGCTTGCGGACGGTGGCGTCCCGGGTGCTGGCGCGGACCGCGCCGATCACCGGGAAGATCTTGCCGTGGGCGACCCGGAGCCGGGTGACGAAGATCTGGTCGAACCGAGCGCCGGAGGCCTTCTGCATCTCGGCCAGCCAGCCCTTCTGCTCGGCGGTCGGCTCGCTGGGGATCGTCGCGCCCAACTTGTTGGCCGCGTCGACCACGAGCTGGTCGAGCTTCTGGTGCTCGCCGGCGATGCCGGCGCCGATCTCCCGGACCTTCGCCGACTGCCCCTTCTCGGCGGCCATCTGACCGGCTGGCATCTCCCAGAGCCCGGCCAGCCGCACCCCGTTGAGCAGTGTCATGTCGGCAGCGTTGAGCTGCTGGCCACCGGCGGGCGCGGCGACGGCCACGCCGGGCAGGACACCGACCCCCGCGATGACCGCGATGAGCAGCATCGCCGATCGGTGGGTCCGGGTGCCCAGTCGGCGATGGGCGGATCTGAGCGGTGCCATGTCTGTGGTGCCTCCTCGGTCCGGACCGGAACGCGTCTGGACCGGGCAGCCGTACCCTGCCGGTTGCCCGTCCGCCCACTGGTACGGACTGATCGCGCGATCAGTTCATCGTGGAGCGCCCCGGATCAGCGGGTGACGGCGAGCAGGCCGCCGAGCAGCAGCAGGGTGATCGCCGCGGCGGCGAAGACCATCAGCAACTCCTGACGCCCCCGCGCGACCGGGCCGGCGTCGACGACCGCTGTGGGTAGGGCCGGTAAATCGCGGGTCAGCGCGGCCAGGTCACCGAGGGTGCGGGCCGTCCACACCGCACCGGCGCGATCGGAGAACTCGTCAAGCGTCAGCCGGCCCGCCGCGGTGTGCTGGTGCAGCGCGGCGACCACCCGGTTGCGGTCGTCGTCGGAAGCGCGCAGCTCGACATCCACGCCGGACAGCGTACGCGGATCAGCCCACGTCGAGGGGGTCGGCGAGGAGCCGTTCGAAGGCCAGTTCGGCGGCACCGATCAGGGGCGCGTCGGTACCCAGTTTCGGCGTGCGCAGCCGGACGTGCTCCAGGCAGGCCCCGAGCGCGTTGGAGTTGAGCCGGCTGCGGATCTGGGCCGCCGCCGCGAGGTAGAGGTCACGCATGGTCCCGCCGAAGATGACCATCTCGGGGTTGAAGACGTTCACCAGGTTGGCCACGCCGAAGCCGAGCCAGTCGCCGGCCTGGCGGACCGCTGTCTGGGCCCGGGCGTCCCCCCGGTCGGCCGCGTCGAAGACCTCCAGCAGCGCGTCGCGGCCCCGGGCGTCGGAGCGTCCGGCAGCGCGCAGGAGGCCGTGCTCACCGATCTCGGTCTCCCAACAGCCCCGGGAGCCGCACTCGCAGGGCTTGCCGTCGCGGACCACCTTCATGTGGCCGACCTCGCCGCCGTAGCCACCGTGCCCGGTCAGTCGGCGTCCACCGGCGATGATGCCGGCACCCACGCCCACGTCGCCGTACAGGTAGAGGACGTTGTCGCAGCCTGCCGCCACACCTCGTGCGTGCTCGGCGAACGCGGCGACGTCGGCCACGTTGCCCACTGTGATCGGTACGTCGATGCCCAACTCGTCGGCGAGGGCCGCGCCGATCGGCTCGTCCACCCATCCGGTGGTGGGGCCGAGTCGGACCAGACCGTCGTCCCGGCGGACCATCCCGCAGACCGCGACGCCGGCACCGACGCAGATCGCGTCCGCCGGCACCAGCTGCTGCATCTCCTTGACCGCGCCGGCCAGCAGCGGCGCGGCCTCCGCGGCCAGCAGCCCGCGCGGCCGGTCCAGATCCCGGCGGTCCAGGACCGCGCCACCCAGCCCGATCCGGGCGGCGCGCAGCCGGTCCACCTCCACTGAGTACGCGTACGCGTAGACCCGGGCCGACTCGGGCCGGACGACCAGTGACGGTCGTCCGGCCCGGCCGGTCTCCTTCGGTGCGCCTTCGCTGACCAGCCCCACCGCGGACAGGTCGGCGGTGAGCGCGCCGATGGTGCTGCGGTTGAGGCCCAGCGTGGTGGTCAGCTCGGCCCGCGTGGTCGCCCCGTGGACGTGTACGTGCCGCAGCAGGGCCCCGAGGTTCTGCCGCCGGACGTCATCCTGGCTCGGTCCTGGGCGCATGCTGGTGCTACCTCCCGCGCGGTCAGCGGGAGCCGGTGGCTGCCGCGCGGCGGCGGGAGAGCGCGTCGACGCTGGCGGCGAGTAGCAGCACGACGCCGGTGACCACGTACTTGACTCCCGCGTCGTACCCCATCAGGCCCATTCCGTTTTCGATGACAGCGACCACCGCGCCGCCGAGTACGGCGTCGAGGACGCGGCCCTTGCCACCGAAGAGGCTGGTGCCGCCGATCACCGCTGCGCCGACCGCGTAGAGCAGTACGTTACTGCCCCCGGTGTTCGGGTCGACCGAGTTGGCCCGGCTGGCCGCCACGATGCCACCGATGGCGGCCATGGACGAGCAGATCACGAAGACCGAGATCCGGATCCGGTCGACGTCGATGCCGGCCCGACGGGCCGCTTCCCGGTTGCCGCCCACGGCGTAGATGTGCCGGCCGTAGCTGGTGCGTTGGAGCACGAAGGTCCAGATGACCAGCAGCACCGCGATGATCGGCACCACGATCGGCACGCCCTTGAGCGAGACGATGAGGACGTTGCGGCTGCGCTCCAGGTTGAGGACGTACATGGCGGTGCCGAGGATGACGGCGAGCCCGCCGATCCGCAGCGCCAGCACGGCGATCGGGTCGGTGATCAGACCGCGGGCCACCCGGTTGCGGTGGCGCAGCAGTTGCACAGCCCCGTAGCCGACGACCGCGAGGGCGGTCAGCGCCCAGCCCAGCGTTGGGGCGAGGTTGCGGTTGGCGATGGCGACCAGCACCTCGTCGCGGACGGAGATGTTGGTGCCCTCCTGCACGAGCAGCAGCACGACGCCCTGGAAGGCGAGGAAGCCGGCGAGGGTGACCACGAAGGACGGAATGCCGATCTTCGCGACGAGCATGCCGAGCGTGGTGCCGATGACCACGCCTGTGGCGACCGCGGCGAGCACCGCGACCCACCAGGGGTAGCCGAGCACTGTGACCACATTGGCCAGCACGGCCGCGCAGACGCCGCTGGCGAAGCCGGCGGAGAGGTCGATCTCGCCGAGCAGCAGCACGAAGACCAGGCCCATCGCGATCAGCGTGACCGCCGCGCCCTGGGTGAAGAGGTTGGCGAAGTTGCCGGCCGACAGGAACGACGACGGCCGCAGGATCGCGAAGACGGTGCAGAGCACGATCAGGCCGAGCACAGCCGGCAGCGCGCCGACGTCGCCACCGCGTACCCGACTGAGGTAGTTGCGGACGTGGCCTCCGACGGTCGGCGCCGGTGTGACGGCCGCGGGGCCGTCCTTCCGCACGGCGGTGGTGGTCATCGGACGCCTCCTGAGATCGAGTCGGCCGGCTCCGGGCCGTCGCCGTTGCTGCCCGGGTCGGTGGCGAGGCCGAGCCCGCCCGAGCGCCCGGCGGTGATCAGCTCGACCACCTGGGCGTGGGTGATGTCGGTGGTCTTCACCTGGGCGACCATCTGGCCGAGGTACAGCGCGGCGATCCGGTCGGAGACGGCGAAGACGTCGTTCATGTTGTGCGAGATGAGCACCACGGCCAGGCCGTTGTCGGCGAGGCGGCGGACCAGTTCGAGCACCTGCGCGGTCTGTGCCACGCCGAGCGCCGCGGTCGGCTCGTCCAGGATGACGAGCTTGCTGTTCCACAGCACCGCCTTGGCGATGGCCACGGTCTGGCGCTGGCCGCCGGAGAGGCTGGACACGTGCTGGCGGAGTGAGGTGACGGTGCGGATGGAGAGCCCGGCCAGGGTTTCGGCGGCGAGCTGTTCCATTGTCGGCTCGTCCAGGACGATGCCGCTGCGCCTCTCCCGGCCGAGGAACATGTTCTGCACGATGTCCAGGTTGTCGCAGAGCGCGAGGTCCTGGTAGACGACCTCGATGCCGAGCGTGGCGGCGTCGCGAGGGCTGCCGATGTGCACCGGTTCACCGTTGAACAGGAACTCTCCGGCGTCGGAGGGGTGGATGCCGCTGATGCACTTCACCAGGGTCGACTTGCCGGCGCCGTTGTCGCCGACCAGTGCGGTCACTTCGCCTGGGTGGACGGTCAGGGCGACGTCGCGGAGCACCTGGACGGGACCGAAGCTCTTGTCGATCCCGCGGAGTTCCAGCAGGGGGGTCGCGGACACGGGGTCTCCTTCTTAAGGGAGGGTCGGGGCCCGTCCGGCGGGCGCCGCCCGGCACGGGAGGGTGCTCCCGTGCCGGGCGGCGGTGGTCGTTCCGGCGGGTACTGCGGCGTCGGTCAGCTGATGCCGGCTTCGGCGCAGAACTTGGCGTAGGCCCCGGTGCAGACCTGCTCCTTGGTCGCGTAGCCGTCGGCGATGACGTCCTTGACGTTGTCCTTGTAGATGGCCTTCGGGGTGAGCAGCACCGAGGGGACGTCGCGGTCACCGTCCTTCACCGACTGGCCGGTGTCCTTCTTCTCGCCCTTGGCCAGCGCGATGGCCAGGTCCGCGGCGGCCTTGGCCTCTTCCCGGACCGCCTTGTAGACGGTCATGCACTGGTCACCAGCGAGGATGTTCTGCAGGCCCTCCACGCTGGCGTCCTGGCCGGTCACCGGCACCTTGCCGTTGATCTTGTTCTTCTTCAGGATCGAGATGGCGGCGTTGCCGAGAGTGTCGTTGGCAGCCAGCACGCCGTCGATCTTGCCCTTGGTCGCGGTGAGCTGCTGCTCGAAGATGGTCGCGGCGGTGGGGCCGTCCCAGCCCGGCACGGCGTCGTCCGGGCCCTTGGTGTATTCCTTGGAGTCGAACTTCGGCTTGAGCACCGAGTCGTAGCCAGCCTTGAACAGGGTGGCGTTGTTGTCGGTGGGGGAGCCGTTCAGGTACGCCACTACGGGGTTCTTGGCGCCCTTCTCGGTCAGGCACTTCGCCAGACCCTCGCCCTGGAGCTTCCCGACGGTCTCGTTGTCGAAGCTGACGTAGTACTGGGCGGAGCCGCCGAGGGTGAGCCGGTCGTAGTCGATGGTGGCGACGCCCTGCGACTTGGCCTTGTCGAGCACTGCCTTGCCGGTGCCGGAGTCCAGGTTGACGATCATCAGGGCGGTGACGCCGCTGGTGATCATCTGGTCGGCGATGGTCTGGAAGGCGCTCTTGTCGTTCTGGGCGTTCTGGATGTCGGACTCGACGCCGGCAGCCTTGAACGCCTCCTCCAGGAAGCGGCGGTCCGCCGTCTCCCAGCGGGGGGAGGACTTGCTGTCCGGAAGGATCACGCCGATCTTGGGAGTCTTTTTGGAGTCGGCCGAGCCGGTGCCGGAGTCGTCGCTACAGGCGGTCAAACCGCCGGTCGCGAGCAGGCCCACGGCGGCGATGGTGAGGATCCCCTTACGCATGTGCAGGGTCCTTTCGGAGGTGGGGGAGGTGTTGTTTTGTTGTGTCCGGCAACGTATTTCGCGTCACACCGGCTCCACAAGACCGCGCAGGTGCATAGTTTGTTGGGAGCGATAACAATTCAGCAACGCGACTGTTACTCCCTGGGTATCCCACGGGGAAGTCGACGTAACGACTGTCGTCAGCGGGTCTGCAACGCAGCGGTGCGGGCGTCGGTCAGCGCCACCAGATCCACCGCTGCCAGTTCGAGTTGCAGACCGCGCCGACCAGCCGAGACGTAGATCGTCGGGAGATCCAGCGCGGACTCGTCCAGCACCGTGGGCAACCGTCGACGCTGCCCGAGCGGGCTGATCCCACCTCGTACGTAACCGGTGGCCCGCTCGGCGACCGCCCGGTCGGCCAACGCCGCCCGCTTGCCGCCGACCGCCGCCGCGAGCGCCTTCAGATCCAACTCGCCGGTGACCGGAACGACAGCCACTGTGAGCGCGCCGTCGACAGCGGTCACCAGCGACTTGAACACGCGCTCCGGTGCCACACCGAGCGCCACCGCCACCAACGCGCCGTAGTTCGGGGCGTCCGGCGACACCCGGTACGGATGGGTGCGATGCGCGATCCCGCGCTTGACCAACAGTGCCGTTGCCGGCGTGCCCTGTCCCGCCACAGCGACGAGGCTAGTCGAGACGGTGCTGGTCGACCGGCTGGCCGATCAGCACCGTCGGTGCGCCGTCGACCCGGGTGAGCACCAGGCTCGCCGCCGCGTCCCCGGCCAGCCGCAGGTCCCGCCGGAGCTGCTCCGGGGTGAGCGCCGAACCCCGCTTGAGGATCTCCACCCGGCCCACCCGGCGCTCGCGCAGCAGCGCCCGCAGGCGCTTGAGCGAGAACGGCAGCACGTCGGTGATCTCCAGGCAGCGCGCGTACGGGGTGCGGACCGGCTGGTCGGCGTAGAGATAGGCGATGCTCGGATCGCCGAGGGTGGCGTCCAGTTCGGTGGCCAGTTCGGCGACGAGATGCGCGCGCACCACCGCCGGGTCCGGGTCGTACAGGTAGCGACGCGGCGGCCCGACCGGTGCCTCGGCGGCACCCGAGCCGGTGAGCTGGTGACGGTGGGCCTCGACGCCCCGCTGGCGGTAGAGGGTGGCGCGACGGGGCACCTCCGCCAGCTCACCGCACCAGAGCGCGGCCTCGACCAGGTCCCCATCCACGCCGACCCACTCGGCCTCCGCGCCGGCCGGAATGAGCGCGTGGTCCACGCCCGGCGCGACCTTCACCACTGTGCGCGGCACCCGGTCGGCCAGCCCGGTGACGAAGTCCCACGGCGGCGAGTAGGCGCGCGGGTCGAAGATCCGACGCCCGGTGCCGGTCGTGCGGCGGGCCGGATCGCAGAAGACTCCGTCGACCGCTGACACGTCGAACCCGGTCGCGTCGCCGCACTCGACAGTGAACAGCTCGGCCAGCCCGGCCGCCTCGGCGTTGGCGGCGGCCATCGCCGCGGTCACCGGGTCGGCCTCCACCCCGTACACCCTGATGCCGGCGCGGGCGGCGGCCAGCGCGTCGGCCCCGAGCCCGCACCCGAGGTCGGCCAGGGTGCGCACGCCGGCCGCGTACAACCGGGCCGCCCGACTGTCGGCGACCACCCGGCGGGTGGCCTGCTCCAGGCCGGGACGGGTGAGGAACATCCCAGCGGCGGCCGGGCCGAACTTGCCGACCGCCCGGTGCCGCAGCTCGGCCTGGGTGAGCGCCGCCGCGGCCAACGTCGGCGGCACCCCGGTCGCGCGCAGCGCCGACGCCGCGACCAGTGGATCACCGCCGGCCAGGTCGGCCGCCGCTGTGAGGGCGGCCGACCCCTCAGGGGTACGCAGCGCTGCCAGCTGATCGAGATCCACCCGGCCATTGTCCCGGCCGGCAGGGAAATCCTGGTTGTCGGGGCGCGACGCGCTGGCACTCTCCTTGACGGAGTGCTAGCCACGGAATAACCTGCGATTAGCACTCTCACCCTGAGGGTGCCAGCTTCCGGGTCTCGCGACCCGGGTGCGCACGCCAGGCGGACCGGCACCCGCGACGACGGCACCGCCCGGTGGCATGAGGCAGATTGACGCTGGTCAGCCCCGCTGGCCAGCAACGAAACCAGTACCCCAGGAGGGTATGCCCGTGACTACCGCGACCAAGGTTGCGATCAAGCCGCTCGAGGACCGCATCGTGGTCCAGGCGAATGAGGCTGAGACCACCACGGCGTCGGGCATCGTGATCCCCGACACCGCCAAGGAGAAGCCGCAGGAGGGCACTGTCCTCGCTGTGGGCCCGGGGCGCGTCGACGACAACGGCAACCGGGTTCCGGTTGACGTGCAGGTCGGCGACACCGTCCTCTACTCGAAGTACGGCGGCACCGAGGTCAAGTACGCCGGCGAGGAGTACCTGGTGCTCTCCGCCCGCGACGTCCTCGCGGTCATCGAGAAGTAAGCAACCGATCAGTGCCACTGCCCCGGTCCGGCTCGCCGGGCCGGGGCAATGGCGCTTCGAAGGGACATTAATGGCGAAGATCCTGAGCTTCTCGGACGACGCCCGGCACCTGCTGGAGCACGGTGTCAACGCCCTCGCGGACGCGGTCAAGGTCACCCTCGGCCCGCGCGGGCGCAACGTCGTCCTGGACAAGAAATTCGGTGCGCCGACGATCACCAACGATGGTGTGACCATCGCCAAGGAGATCGAGCTCACCAACCCGTACGAGAACCTTGGCGCGCAGCTGGTCAAGGAGGTGGCGACCAAGACCAACGACGTCGCCGGCGACGGGACCACCACCGCGACGGTGCTGGCCCAGGCGATGGTTCGCGAGGGTCTGCGCAACGTGACCGCCGGAACCAACCCGGCCGGCCTCAAGCGGGGCATCGACGCGGCGGCCATGAAGGTCTCCGAGGCGCTGCTCGGCCGTGCAGCCGAGGTCACCAGCAAGGAGTCGATCGCGAACGTGGCGACGATCTCCGCGCAGGACTCCACGATCGGCGATCTGATCGCCGAGGCGATGGAGCGGGTCGGCCGCGACGGTGTCATCACCGTCGAGGAAGGCTCGATGCTCACCACCGAACTGGACGTGACCGAGGGTCTCCAGTTCGACAAGGGCTTCATCTCGCCGAACTTCGTCACCGACCTGGAGGGTCAGGAGTCCGTCCTTGAGGACGCGTACATCCTGGTCACCACCCAGAAGATCTCGGCGATCGAAGAGCTGCTGCCGCTGCTGGAGAAGGTCCTGCAGAACAGCAAGCCCCTGCTGATCATCGCCGAGGACGTGGACGGCCAGGCGCTCTCCACCCTGGTGGTCAACTCGCTGCGCAAGACCCTCAAGGTCTGCGCGGTCAAGGCCCCGGGCTTCGGTGACCGGCGCAAGGCAATGCTCCAGGACATCGCGATCTCCACGGGCGCCGAGCTGGTCGCCCCGGAGCTGGGCTACAAGCTCGACCAGGTCGGCCTGGAGGTGCTCGGCACCGCCCGGCGCGTCGTGGTCGACAAGGAGAACACCACGATCGTCGACGGCGGTGGCCAGAAGGCCGACGTCACCGACCGGGTGTCCCAGATCCGCAAGGAGATCGAGGCCTCCGACTCCGACTGGGACCGGGAGAAGCTGGCCGAGCGGCTGGCGAAGCTCTCCGGTGGCATCGCCGTCATCAAGGCTGGCGCGGCGACCGAGGTCGAGATGAAGGAGCGCAAGCACCGCATCGAGGACGCCATCGCGGCGACCAAGGCTGCGGTCGAGGAGGGCACTGTGCCCGGCGGCGGCGCCGCCCTGGTGCAGATCCTCTCGGTGCTCGACGACGACCTGGGCTTCACCGGTGACGAGAAGGTTGGCGTCTCGGTAGTGCGCAAGGCGCTCGTCGAGCCGCTGCGCTGGATCGCCCAGAACGCCGGTCACGACGGTTACGTCGTGACGCAGAAGGTCGCCGACCTCAAGTGGGGCAACGGCCTCGACGCCGCCAAGGGCGAGTACGTCGACCTGGTCAAGGCCGGCATCATCGACCCGGTGAAGGTGACCCGCAACGCGGTCACCAACGCCGCCTCGATCGCCGGTCTGCTGCTCACCACGGAGAGCCTCGTGGTGGAGAAGCCGGAGCAGGCCGAGCCGGCCGCCGCCGGTGGGCACGGCCACGGTCACGGCCACCAGCACGGCCCGGGCTTCTGATCCGGTAGCGACACCCGTTCCGGGGCGCACCGCCGTCAGGCGGTGCGCCCCGGCTCGTTCCTGCGGGCTGGCAGGTCATTACCGAACGCTGACGTTGTTGGCGACCGGGCGAGATGATCGCGCACACTGGGCCGATGAGCACCACGTCACGGCGGTACGCCGCGTTGGCCGGGATCACCGCCGCCGCCGTCGCGATCGGGATCGCCGAACCGGTCGCGGTGTTGACCGGTCCCCGGTCGGCGCCCCTGGTCGCGGTCGGCGGGGTCATCGTCGACGCCGTCCCCGAATCGCTGAAGCAACTCGCCATCGACCTCTTCGGCACCGCCGACAAGATCGCGCTGCTGGTCGGAACTGCCGTGTTGCTGGGAGGCTTCGCCGCGCTCTTCGGCGTCCTGGCGGTCCGCCGGCTGGCACTCGGCCTGGCCGGCATTGCCGCGTTCGGCGCCATCGGCGTGGCCGCCGCGCTGACCCGCTCCGGCGCCGACCTCGCCGACGCGCTGCCGTCAGTGGTCGGCGCCGGTCTTGGCGCACTGGTGCTCTGGTTGTTCATCGGCGGACCTTTCGAGCTGGACCCCTGGTCCTGGTCACCACCCACGCCGACCGCTGGTCCGGTGTCGTCCGCTGGTCCGGTGTCGTCCGCTGGTCCGGTGTCGCCGGCTGGTCCGGTGTCGCCGGTTGGTCCCGGGTCGTCCGCTGATCCCGGGTCGCCCGCAGAGTCGGTGCCGGTGACTCCCTCCGGGCCGACGGCCGCCGCCGAACCGGTCGGGCCCGCCGAAGTGGACCCGGAGTCGCGGCGGCGGTTCCTCACCGGCAGCGGGGTGCTGCTCGGCACCGCCGTGGTGGCCGGCCTCGGTGGGCGCTGGCTGGCAGGGCGGCGCGGCGTGTCCGCAGCCCGCGAAGCGATCCGCCTGCCCGCGCCGGTCGCCCCCGCACCGGCCGTACCGGCGGGCGCGGACCTCTCGTTGACGCAGCTCGCGCCGTACGTCACCCCGAACTTCGGGTTCTACCGGATCGACACCGCGCTGGTGGTGCCCCAGGTCGACCCGGACACCTGGCGGCTGCGGATCCACGGACGGGTCGGCAGGGAACGCACCTACAGCTACGCGGATCTGCTGGCCCGACCGCTGGTCGAGCGGTACGTCACGCTTGCCTGCGTCTCCAACGAGGTGGGCGGGGACCTGATCGGCAATGCCCTATGGCTCGGCGTACCCCTGCGAGAACTGCTGGACGAGGTCGAGCCGGACGACGACGCCGACCAGGTCGTCGGCCGGTCGGTCGACGGCTGGACCTGCGGCACCCCCACCGCCGCGCTGCGCGACGGACGGGACGCGCTGCTGGCCGTAGGGATGAACGGCGAGCCGCTGCCGGTCGAGCACGGCTTCCCGGTCCGAGTGGTGGTGCCGGGCCTCTACGGCTACGTGTCGGCCTGCAAATGGGTGACCGAACTGGAGTTGACCCGATTCGCCGACTTCGACGCGTACTGGGTGCCGCGCGGCTGGTCCCCCCAGGGGCCGATCAAGACCCAGTCGCGGATCGACACGCCCCGGAAACGTAACCGGCTGACCGCCGGCCCGGTGACCGTCGCCGGGGTGGCCTGGGCACAGCACCGGGGCATCCGCCGAGTCGAGGTACGCGTCGACGACGGCCCGTGGCAGGAAGCCGCGCTGGCCCCGACCGTGTCGGTGGACACCTGGGTGCAATGGTCCTGGCGCTGGGACGCCACACCGGGCGAGCACCGGCTCCAGGTCCGCGCGACGGACGCGACCGGTGAAACCCAAACCGAACGTACGCAGGACGTCGTCCCGGATGGCGCCACCGGCTGGCACACGGTCACCGTCACCGTCCGCTGATCCACGCCATGGCCTCGTCGCCCGGGCTCCGTCCGCGACGTGTGTCCGCGACGTGCTCTGCGCGTTCGTGGGCTGTGCTGGCGGCCTGCCTGGCGTGCTGGTGGGCTGTGTTCGCCACATGTTCCGCGGGTCGGCGGGCGGTGTCCGCGACCTGCTCCGTGGGGTCGGTCGGTGGGCGGTCTCCGCGACCTGCTCCTGGGTCGGATCGGTGGGTCGTCTCTGCGACCTGCCCTGCGGGTGGGCGGGCTGGTTGGCGACGTGCGTTGCCGGGTTTCCGCGACCTGCTCTGCGGGTGAGCGGGGCTGTTGGCAACCTGCGTTGCCGGGTCCCGCGACTCTCCTTCGGGCCGGCGGGCGGCTGCCTGGTTGACCGGTGGTGTCCCAGACCGTGCATGCAAATCTTGGACACTTTCCGTTCGGCGCGAACGGAAAGTGTCCAAGATCTGCGGGTTCAGGGCAAAGAAAACGCCGCTGGCCGGCACCCCGGGTCGGGGTGCCGGCCAGCGGTCGGTGTCGTGCGGTGGTGCTGTCGTGCGTGGTGTTGCTGCTTGTCCTGCTGTGGTGCGGGTCAGCTGTTCCAGTACTGGCCGACCAGGTCGGTGGCCTGCTGCTCCCACTGGGCGTAGGCGTCCGGGTACGCCGACACCTGCACGGTCTGCGCGGCGTCGGTCAGGGGCATGTCCTGCCACCCGTCGACCTGCTTCAAACCCTTGAGGAACGCGGTCGTGGAGTACTCAGGGTTGGTGATCTGCTCCGGGGTGCCCCAACCACTGGACGGGCGCTGCTGGAACAGACCCAGCGAGTCGTGGTCGTTCATGTCGCCGAGGTGGCCCAGGTTCTCCAGCTTCGACTCCTGCAGGCTCGTCGCGATCGAGATCACCGCGGCCCGCTCGGGCAGGCCGGCCTTCTTCGTGGCGGCGATGATCGCCTTCACGTTCGCGGTCTGCTCATCGTTGAGGCTGATGTGGGACTGGTCGCCCTGCGGCTTCGGCGCCGACTGCACGGCCACGGCGGCGGGCTTGGCATCCACGGCCGGGGTGGCGGCGTGGGCGGCGATCGGGCCGGCGAAGACACCACCGGCGAACGCGAGACCAGCAACGGACAGCATGCTCTTACGGAAGATCGTGTTCATGAGGGGTAGCTCCTTCGGGGGTAGGACACCCAACCACCACATGGGGGGCGGCGGCGGGGTGTGAGCACCTCGTCCGGCGCTGCACAAACAAAGGGGAAAAGTCTGGGGGGTGACGCCCATCAGGGCGTCGGGTCGGCGACCTGCCGAGCGGGGGGCTCGTGGCGCCGGGACCCTGTGTAACGACCGGGGGGCCGGGGTCATTCCGGGTTGGCCCACCGTCGGCACCCTCATCAAGGCGGTGCCCGTTGGTCGTTCGTGGGGACTGTAACGACCGGGTGGAGGCTGGCATTCCAGCCTGCGTGACCAGCCCTCAGGGGCGGGCGGCGGGTCGGTGGTACTGCGATCGTCAGGGTATGTAACGACCCCGGCCCCGCCACGATTCCAACCTACGAGTGCGTCCGGTCACCGGACAAAAGCCGCGTACCTCGCAGCAGCTTAAGCCCCGCACCTGGCTCGAATGCCCCATACCCGGCAAAACTCCGCAGCGCGATCTCTCTGCTCGCCCGCGAGACCGGACACTCGGCTTGATCCACTCGGGGTCATTGAAATCGGGGTGTCCGGGCGGGCGGGATGCCCCGACATCAAGGAACCCGTGTTGATCAAGGCATTGTCGGTGGTCCTGGGAAACCGCCTGAGCGACACGAACCGCGCCGTCGGCGGTGGCGCGGGCCCTGGCCGTGGGGGAACCGCATGAACGACACGAAACCCCATGAACGACACGAAACCGCGCCCTCGCTGGGAGGGCGCGGTTCGCGGATGTTGGGGACGCGTCGGGTCAGGCGACGTTGCGTTGGGCCGGGACGGTCGACTTGTGCGGGCGGCCCAGACGGGCCTCCAGCCGCGCGACGTCGACCCGGGCGTGCCGGCGGTCTGCCAGATCCTCCCAGCCGACGGCGAGTAGTCGCAGGCGCTCCGACTCGCTGAAGCCGCCCCACACGCCGTAAGGCTCCCGTACCGACAGGGCGTGGGCGGCGCACTCGGCGCGAACCGGGCAGGCGCGGCAGACCGACTTGGCAGCGGACTCGCGACGCAACCGGGAGGAACCACGCTCACCGTCGGGGTGGAAGAACTGGGCGCTGTCGCGCCCCCGGCAGGCACCGAGTCGCTGCCAGTCCCAGAGATCGACGATGGGTCCGGGCAGTCTACGTACGTTCGACATCAGCACCCCTCCTCCCGCGCGGCTCCGCGAGAATCCTTATGGCCGGCATCCGGGCGGCGGGCCGCGCAGGCGCACCGTTCCCGGCCTGGATCTCCCGGTACCCGGGCTGTCGCCAACTCACACGTCTGTGATCGAAAACGTCCGAGAAATTGCGGCTTTTGCCCTATCTGTCGGAAAAGTTCGAAGGATTGCCGGGAACCCCCTCCCCAGCCGACCTCGTCATGGTCTGCTCGTTGGCGGAGAGGAGACCACAGTGCGTACCGTTCTTGTGTGCGTTCGGACACCACTCGCGGCCCAGCATCTTACTTCTGCTGCCGCGCGGCTGGGGTTGTCCGCGATCGTTCGTACCGCCGTCTCTGATCCAGAGGTGATGCTGCGTCTGGCCGAGCGACCGGCCGACGTGGTCCTGGCCGACACGGCCCTCACCCGGCCGGACAGCGCCGGTTTCGTCCGCCGGGTGTTGGCGCGTGCGCCCCAGGCGGCGGTGCTGCTGCTGGGCACCGAGGAGTCCGAGGCCGCGGCGGCCACCATCAGCGCCGGCGCGCGGGGGCTCATCCAGAATGTCGACCATGACCTGACCAGCGCAGTGGCAAAGGCGCTCCTGCTGCTCACCGCGCCTGGCCGAGCCTCCCGGCAGCGGATCACCGATCCGGCCCGCGACGCGGCGGCGGTGGGTGGCTCCGGCCGCTCCGGGCCGTCGCCACGCGGCTCCGGTGAACCCGGCTGGGCGGCCACAGCAGCCGACGGGCCGGCCGGGGTGGCGTCGGTGCCGGTACAGCGGGGCGACGACGAGGCGGAGGCAGGGACCGGCGAGTCGTCGACCCAGACCGAACCGGGCCGTCCCGCAGCGAACGCCCGACCCAGTCGGGCGTCGATCGGCCTCACCGAGCGTGAGCTTCAGGTGCTGCTCGGCATGGCCGAGGGCAAGAGCAACGCGGAGATCGGCCGGGAGCTGTTCGTCTCGGAGGACACCGTCAAGACGCACGCCCGCCGGTTGTTCCGCAAGCTTGGCGCCCGGGACCGGGCCCACGCGGTGGCAGCGGGTTTCCGCGCCGGTCTGGTGGCCTGACCGACGCACGCCGCGCGACGGCAGGGCAGCCCGGGCGCGCGGCAGCCCGGGTACGCCGCGCGACTAAAGGGCAGGCCGCGCGACTGCAAGGCACCGCTGCGCGACTGCTGAGCCTCCGGGGTGCGCGGCAGCCCGGGTACGCCGCGCGACCGCTGGGCACCGGGGGGCGCGACTGCAAGGTACGCCGCGCGACTACAGGGCGGACAGCGCGGCAGCGGAGCATCCGGGGCGCGGGGCAGCGGGGGTGCCCGCCGCCCGGCAGGCGTTACTTGGTGGCGGTCGGGGCGTCCGGCTCGTCCTCGGTGCCCTCGGACAGGGTGTCGTGCACCCCGTCCGCGTACCCCCGGGCGTAGTCCCAGGTCACGTAGTGGTCCGGGTCCGGGTCGTAGGCGGGTTCGTGCACCCGGGGCCGGCCCGAGTTGAGCAGGTGCCGCAGGTTGCCGCGGAGCAGGTCCCAGTCGAAGTAGTGCGGCTCGCGGCAGTCCTCGCATTCGATCACCAGCCCGCGGACCCCGATCGGGGCCAGCAGAGCCTGGTAGATCTCCAGGTCAGCGAGGTCTTCCAGCACATCCTGCCGCTCGACGTCGGTCAGCGGATCCGGCGTCGCGTCATCGCCCGGGTCTTCCAGACCCGCTGTCGGATCGGCCGGGTCGCCATTGAACGGGTCGATGGGCTCGTCGTGCACCCCCTCACCGTAGACCCAACGCGGCGCGAACGTCCGCCCCCCGGCCTCCGCGCCGGCCCGGCCTGCCACGGACGGGTCGCCCAGCTCACTGGGTACGATGAGGCGACGTGCCGGCACCGTGGCGCGCTCCGGTGCCCGCCCGCGCCACCTCGCTGAAGCCCATCCGAGCAGCTCAGGGGAGCAATCGTGGAAAATTCGCCCAGCACCGATCTTCCGGCCGGCGTGGAGCACGCCGACCTGGGCGGCCACCTGCCCGAGCTGCCGGCCGGCTCCGCCCGGGTGGTTCCGCTCGGCCTCACCTTCGACGACGTGCTACTCCAGCCGGGCGAGTCGGACGTGGTGCCCAGCCGGGTCAACACCCGGACCAAGCTCACCCGCAACATCGAGTTGTCCATTCCGCTGTTGTCCAGCGCGATGGACACGGTGACCGAGGCCCGGATGGCGATCGCCATGGCCCGCCAGGGCGGCATCGGCGTCCTGCACCGCAACCTCTCCCTGGAGGACCAGGCCCTCCAGGTCGATCTGGTGAAGCGCTCCGAGTCGGGCATGATCACCAACCCGGTGACCGCCAGCCCGGATGACACCCTGCGCGAGGTCGACGAGTTGTGCGGGCGTTACCGCATCTCCGGCGTTCCGGTGGTGGACGGCGACGGCCAGCTTGTCGGCATCGTCACCAACCGGGACATGCGTTTCGTCTCCGAGCCGGACACCCCGGTTCGGGAGATCATGACCCACACCCCGCTGGTCACCGCGCGGGTCGGGGTGAGCAAGGACGACGCCCTGGCGTTGCTGCGTCAGCACAAGGTCGAGAAGCTGCCGATCGTCGACGACTCGGGTCGGCTGCGTGGCCTGATCACCGTCAAGGACTTCACCAAGAGCGAGCAGTACCCGGACGCCAGCAAGGACGACGCCGGCCGGCTGCGGGTCGCCGCCGCGATCGGTGTGGGCGAGGACGCGTACAAGCGGGCCCGTGCCCTGGTCGACGCGGGCGTCGACGTGCTGATCGTGGACACCGCGCACGGTCACCAGCGGGCCGTGCTGGACATGGTCCGCAGGCTCAAGGCCGATGTGGCTGTCGACGTCATGGGCGGCAACGTGGCCACGTACGCCGGCGCGAAGGCGCTTGTCGACGCCGGAGCCGACGGCGTCAAGGTGGGCGTGGGGCCGGGCGCGATCTGCACCACCCGGATCGTCGCCGGGGTCGGTGTGCCGCAGGTGACCGCGATCATGGAGGCGGCCCGGGCCGCCCGCCCGGCCGGTGTGCCGGTGATCGGCGACGGCGGCATCCAATATTCTGGCGACATCGCCAAGGCCCTGGTGGCCGGCGCCGACACGGTGATGCTCGGCAGCCTGCTGGCCGGCTGCGAGGAGAGCCCCGGCGAGCTGATCTTCGTCAACGGCAAGCAGTTCAAGACGTACCGCGGGATGGGGTCGCTCGGCGCGATGCAGTCCCGTGGCCAGGCGAAGTCGTACAGCAAGGACCGTTACTTCCAGCAGGACGTGCTCAGCGACGACAAGCTGGTCCCCGAGGGCGTGGAGGGTCAGGTGCCCTACCGGGGGCCGCTGTCCCGGGTCGCCCACCAGCTGGTCGGCGGGCTGCGGCTGGCCATGGGATACGCCGGTGCGGAGAACATCCCCGATCTGCACCGCCGGGGCCAGCTCATCCGGATCACCGCGGCTGGTCTGAAGGAGAGCCACCCGCACGACATCCAGATGACCGTCGAGGCGCCCAACTACCACACCCGCTGACCCAACACCCCCAACCACCTGGAGTCCCCCATGCGTGACGTGGTCGAGATCGGGCTGGGCAAGACCGCGCAGCGCGGCTACCACCTGGACGACATCGCCATCGTGCCGAGCCGCCGCACCCGCGACGTCGACGACGTCTCGACGTCGTGGCAGCTCGACGCGTACCCGTTCGGTATTCCGTGCGTCGGCCACCCCTCCGACGCCACCATGAGCCCGGCCTCGGCGGTGCGGCTCGGTCAGCTCGGCGGCCTTGGCGTGCTCAACGTCGAGGGGCTCTGGACCCGCTACGAGAACCCGACCAAGGTGCTGGACGAGCTGGCCGGCCTCGACGAGGAGGCCCGCGCCACCAAGCGGCTCCAGGAGGTGTACGCCGAGCCGATCCGCCCGGACCTGATCGCGGAGCGGGTGCGCGAGCTGCGCGCCGGTGGCAGCACGGTGGCGGTGCGGGTCTCTCCGCAGCACACCCTCGCGCTGGCGCCGGTGATCCTGGACGCCGGGGTGGACATCCTGGTCATCCAGGGCACCATCGTCTCGGCCGAGCACGTGTCGACCACCGATGAGCCGCTGAACCTCAAGGAGTTCATCGCCGACCTGGACCTGCCGGTGATCGTCGGTGGCTGCACTGACTACAAGACGGCGCTGCACCTGATGCGTACCGGCGCGGCCGGCGTGATCGTGGGTATCGGTGGCGACGAGTGGTCGACCACCGAGTCGGTGCTGGGCATCCGGGTGCCGATGGCCACTGCGATCGCCGACGCCGCGGCGGCCCGCCGTGACTACCTGGATGAGACCGGCGGCCGGTACGTGCACCTGATCGCCGACGGTGACATCCAGACCTCGGGCGACATCGCCAAGGCGCTCGGCTGCGGTGCGGACGCGGTGATGCTCGGTGAGCCGTTGTCGCTCTGCGACGAGGCCCCGGCCGGTGGTGCCTGGTGGCACTCGGCGGCGAGTCACCCGTCGCTGCCCCGGGGTGCGTTCGAGGTCGCCGGTGAGCCGCTCGGGTCGATGGAGCAGTTGCTCTTCGGGCCTGCGGACGAGGCCGACGGCCAGCTCAACCTGTTCGGTGGGCTGCGTCGGGCGATGGCCAAGTGCGGTTACCGCGACCTGAAGGAGTTCCAGAAGGTCGGCCTGGTTTTGGACCGCTGACCGATCGTGAGACGCCGGAAGGCCGGCCCCGCCTGGTGCGGGGCCGGCCTTCGTCGCGTTCAGCGGGGAGTCACTTCTCCACGTAGATGGTCAGGTCGGACATGTTGCGGTAGCTGGTCGCCGCGAAGTCGAGCGACTGGCCCCTGTTGTCCGCGCCGCCGGGGGCGGTGTCCATCTCCCAGTTGGCGTGGTGGAAGTTGCGCTCGCCGATGGTCTGGAAGAACTGCTGGAAGTTGAGGTCGCCGTCGCCCAGCGGGGTCATCTGGTACCCGTTGGGCACGCTGGTGTCCCGGTCGCCGTCCTTGGCGTGGAAGAGCGGGAACCGGGTGGTCCGGTCGGCCACTGTGAGGATCGGGTCGAACAGGTCGGTCACCTCCTGGCCGGCCGGGTTGACGTACTTCTGGTGCTTGTAACGGGCCACGTAGGCCCAGTAGATGTCCAGCTCGAAGAAGACGTACCGCGGGTCGGTGATCTCGAAGAAGTACTCGAGTCGGCGGATGCCGGAGGATCGGGTCTGCCGGCCCTGCGCGTCGCGCGGGCCCCGGTCGATCAGGAAGCTGTACGCGGCGTCGTGGTTGTGCGTGTAGAGCCGCATGCCCCGGGCCTTGGCCTGCCGGCCCAGCTCGTTCCAGATGTCCGCGGCGGCGTCCCACTCGGCCTTGTAGGCGCTGCTGGTCGGGTCGCTGCCGGTGCCGATGTTCTTCATGCCGAGTTCCTCGGCGATGTCCAGCTGTTGCTGGAAGGTGGCTGCCTGGATCGTGGCGTGGGTTCCGTTGGCCACCAGACCGTTGTCGTCGAGGATCTTGCGGATCTCGGCGGGGGTGATCTGCCGGCCCAGGATCTCGGTGCTCTGGGTGTAGCCGGCGAACTCGATCTCCTTGTAGCCGATCTCGGCGAGTCGGGCGAGGACGCGCTCGAAGCCGTACGGCACTCCGCTGTCGTCGGGCGCGGCGGTGATCCGGTCGCGGACGCTGTAGAGGATGATGCCGCGGTTGCGGGCCGGGATCAGCGGCTCCACCCGCAGCTTGCTCGCGTTGCCGGGATTGGCGAGCGCGGGGGTGCCGGTGGCGAGGACGGGTAGGCCCGCCGCGCCGATCGCGGCGGCGGCGCCGGCGGAGGCGGCGAGCAGGGATCGGCGGCTGAGCCGGCCGGTGGGGGTGGCGTCGGGGGCGGTGTGGTCTGGCATGGTTCCACCTTTCGCGACGGTGGTCGGAGACAGACACTAACGTCGGTCTAAGTCGAAAGAAAGGTTCGATCGACGGCAGCTTTTGTTGGATTCGACGAAAGTCACTGATGATCGTCGATACCGGCCGCGCGGCCCGCGATCCTGACTACGCTCGTCCTCACCGGAACGCCGCAGACGGCCGGGTGCGGCAGGAGGGGTGGGCATGGTCCTGACCGGACGGAGACTGCGCGTCGCCGCGCTGACCTGCGCGATCGGGCTGGCCGCCACCGCTTGCACCGGCGACGACCACGACGGCTTCCGGCCCGGTGCCGCCGACGTCGGCGACCCGTACGTGCCGGGGCACGGCAACGGCGGTTACGACGTCGGGCACTACGGCCTCGACGTCCGCTACGACCCGTCAACCGACCGGCTGACCGGTCGAGCCGTCATCACGGCCACCGCCACGCAGGACCTGTCCCGGTTCAACCTGGACCTGGTCGGTCTAAAGGTCAGCGCGGTCAGCGTGGGTGACGCGGCGGCCGAGCACCGGCGCGGCGACGGCGAGCTGGTGGTGACCCCCCGCGACGGACTGCCGCGCGGCCGGCAGTTCACAGTGACCGTCGAGTACGCGGGCGTCCCCACTGCTGTCGACGACGGGGTGTTGGGCAGCGGTGGTTTCCTGCACACCGCCGACGGCGCGGTGGCGCTCGGCCAACCCGATTCGGCAGCCACCTGGTTCCCGGTCAACGACCACCCGTCGGACAAGGCCACCTACGACCTGGCGGTGACCGTCCCGGACGGCCTGGCCGCGTTGGGCAACGGCGTACCCGGGCCGAAGAGCAGCGCCGACGGCTGGACCACCTGGCGCTGGTCGGAGCGCGCCCCGATGGCCAGCTACCTGAGCACGCTCGTGATCGGTGACTACCGGGTGGTGACCGGCACGCACGCCGGCCAACCGATGGTCACGGCGGTGGCCGCGAGCCTTCCGGCGACCGGCGGCGCGGCCACCTCGCTGGCCCGCACCGGCGCGATCGTCGACTTCCTGGCCAGCCGCTTCGGCCCGTACCCGTTCGACTCGTACGGGGGGATCGTGATCGCCGACGAGCGGATCGGGTACGCGCTGGAGACTCAGTCCCGGCCGGTCTACGGGCCTGGCTTCTTCGCGGACGACCGGCCGAACCCGAGCGTCATCGCCCACGAACTGGCGCACCAGTGGTTCGGCGACAGCGTGTCGCTGACCAGGTGGAGCGACATCTGGCTCAACGAGGGCTTCGCCAGCTACGCCGAGTGGTTGTGGGAGGAGCACGCCGGCGGCCGGACCGCCCAGCGCAACTTCGAGATCCAGTACGCGGCGACCGACTGGACGCAGCCGTCGGTGGAGCCGGGCCGGGAGCGGATGTTCGGCAGTGCCGTCTACAAGCGCGGGGCGCTCGCCGTGCACGCGTTGCGCCGGACCGTCGGTGACGACCTCTTCTTCCGCATCCTGCGTACCTGGACCACCGAGCGGGCGGCGGGCAACGCGACCACCGCGGACCTCGTCGCGCTGGCCGAGCGGGTCGCCGGGCGGCAACTGCGTCCGCTCTTCGACGCCTGGTTGGTGGGTGGTTCGGCCCCCACACTGCCGTGACCCGGCCCCGCTGCCCGGTCGATATGCTGCCGCCTGCGAACGGCGGGTAGGCGCCCGTTCGCGCGGGACGGCGGAGGCCGTGACCGGCCACCGTGCGGAAAGGGTGTGGGATGCGCGGGACGCGGCACAGACTGCGAGTGGCTGTCGGCCTGCTGGTGACCGGTGCGCTCGCACTGTC
The DNA here is from genome assembly GCF_022230925.1 of Micromonospora alfalfae. Classification (GTDB taxonomy): domain Bacteria; phylum Actinomycetota; class Actinomycetes; order Mycobacteriales; family Micromonosporaceae; genus Micromonospora; species Micromonospora alfalfae. The sequence goes on from NZ_JAKKFH010000007.1 coordinate 164,309, forward strand.
CGGATGTGACTCGGCGGGCCCGGAGACGGCCCCACCACCGAGCGCGTCCCCCACTCCGGCACGGACGTTCGCCGCGGGCGCCGACGGGGTCGGCGACGCCTACTTCCCGACCTACGGCAACGGCGGCTACGACGTCGGGCGGTACACGGTGAAGGTGCGCTACGACCCGGCCAAGGACCAGTTGACGGGTACGACAACGGTGCGGGCCACCGCGACCACTGACCTGTCGACGTTCAACCTCGACCTGGCCGGCCTGACCGTCAGCGCGGTCACAGTGGACGGCGCGCCGGCGACCCACAGCCGCAAGCGGAACGAGCTGGTGATCAAGCCGGCTTCCGGCCTCATCAACGGCAACGGGTTCGTCGCCGAGATCACCTACGCGGGCAAGCCGAAGCCGCTGAAGAACGAGACGCTCGGTGACGGTGGCTTCCTGCACACCGCCGACGGGGCCATCGCGCTGGGTCAGCCCGAGTCGGCCAGCACCTGGTTCCCGGTCAACGACCACCCGTCGGACAAGGCTGCCTACGACTTCGAGGTCACCGTTCCGGACGGTCTGACCGCGATCAGCAACGGCGTTCCCGGCGGGAAGACCAGCACCGGCGGTTGGACCACCTGGAAGTGGTCGGAGAAGTCGCCGATGGCCAGCTACCTGAGCACGCTGGTGATCGGCAAGTTCCGGATCACCACCGCCGAGCACAAGGGCCGCCCGGTCTACAACGCGGTCACCACCACGGTGGCCAAGGGGAACGCCGACGCGTCGATCGCGCAGACCGTCGCGGTGGCCGACTACCTGGAGAGTGTGTTCGGGCCGTACCCGTTCGACGCGTACGGCGGGGTGGTGATCTCCGACAGCCGGATCTCCTATGCCCTGGAGACGCAGAGCCGACCGGTCTACGCGGCGAGTTTCTTCCGGCAGGGCGAGAACACCGAGGTCGTCGCCCACGAGTTGGCCCACCAGTGGTTCGGCGACAGTGTCGCGCTGGCCAAGTGGGAGGACATCTGGCTCAACGAGGGCTTCGCGACGTACGCGGAGTGGCTCTGGGCCGAGCACACCGAGGCGTACACCGCCAAGGAGGCGTTCCACAGCCGCTACGCCGAGATGTCCGCGCAGGTGTGGAGGACGCCGCCGGGCAAGCCGGGCGTGGACAAGCTGTTCAGCGAGTCGGTCTACCAGCGCGGTGGGATGACACTGCACGCCCTGCGGGTGGCCGTCGGCGACAAGGCGTTCTTCGAGATCGTCAAGACGTGGGCGGCGGAGAAGCGCGACGGCACCGCCACCACCGCCGAGTTCGTGGCGCTGGCCGAGCGGATCTCCGGCAAGCAGCTCGACGCGATCTTCGACGCCTGGCTCTACGGCACCGAGAAGCCCGACCTGCCCAAGCGACTCTGATTGGCGGTCAGCTCTTCACGACCAGTTTGGGGTGGGCGGTCAGGTACGCGTCGGCGCGGCCGGCGCGGAGTTCGGTGAGGAACTTCCGGCCCTCGCTGGTCAGCTGTTCACCCCGGTAGGCGCTGCCCTTGCCGACACCGGAACCGGGCAGCCCGACCAGCGTGAAACGGTTCTCCGGCAGGCCACTGAGGGCATACGCGATGTCCACGATCCGGCGCCCACCCACGTAGACCAGCGTGTCGCCCAGCGCGGAAACCACCTGGTCGACGCGCTCCGGTTGCCGGGCCAGCCCCTCGTCCAGGATCTTGCGGGTCATGGCCCGGATCAGTTGCTGCTGGTGGCGCTGCCGGGCGTAGTCACCGCCGGTGATGTAGCGCTGCCGCGCGTAGTCGAGCGCCTGCCAGCCGTTGAGGTGCCGGTCGCCCTTCTCGTAGACCTGCTGCGGCCCCTTGTAGCCGCCCGGCGCGCTCTCCCGGTACTTGCCGTCCGGTCGGCGGTGCAGCGACTCGACCCGCTGGTCGACGTAGATGTCCACCCCACCCAGGGCGTTGACCAGCCGATCGAACCCGGTGAAGGTGAGCACCGCGCCCGCGTCGATGCGCAGACCGGTGTAACCGCTGACGGTGCTGCGCAGCAGCTCGTACCCCTGGGCGGTGCTGGGTTGTTTGGGTTTGCCCGGCACCCGGCTGCCGAAGCTCATCGCGTGCGTGAGTTTGGTCTTGCCACCCTTGTAGCCGGCCTTCGGGAACGCCGGGATGTCCACCACCAGGTCGCGGGGGAGCGAGAAGAGGTACGCCCGATCCAACCCCTTGGGTACGTGCAGCACCAGCACGGCGTCCGAGTGCGGCTCCCACCCGGGCACGCTGACCCGGGTGTCCACGCCGACCAGCAGCAGGTTGAGCGGGCCGGTGATGTCCGCGCCCGGCGGCGGGCCGCTGGGGCTCGGCGTCGGCGTGCCGATCGGCGACGGCGTCGGTGAGCCGGCCACCGGAGCGCCGCCCGGCTTGTCGTCGCCGGTCAACCGGGTGATCACTACCGTGCCGGCCGCGATCAGCGCGACGACGGCGAGGGCCGTCAGCCCCAGCAGCAGCCACCGTCGGCGCGGCGCCATCGACCCGAGAACCATGTTGGATTCCTTCCACCCGTCTGGTGAACAACGTTCCGACGGGTGCTCCGGGTTGCGGCCGGGAGGCGCCGGGTCGGTCGGCCGGAGCATGATCGCGCGAAAAGTGCCGCTGGCGCGAGCGCTACTCGCGAGTAATGATGCCTCCATGCGGTACGACGTGGTCGTCATCGGGTCCGGCTTCGGTGGCAGCGTCACCGCGCTCCGACTGGCCGAGAAGGGCTACTCGGTGGCGGTGCTGGAAGCCGGCCGCCGCTTCGCCGACGACGAGTTCCCGCAGACGTCCTGGCGGGTCCGCCGGTTCCTCTGGGCACCGAAGCTGGGCTGCTACGGCATCCAACGGCTCACCCTGCTCCGCCCGGCCGACAGACGATCCGGCGGCGGGGTGCTGGTGCTCTCCGGCGCCGGGGTGGGCGGCGGTTCGCTGGTCTACGCCAACACCCTCTACGAACCGCTGCCGGCCTTCTTCAGCGACCCGCAGTGGCGCGACATCACCGACTGGCGCGACGAGTTGGCCCGCCACTACGACCAGGCGAAACGGATGCTCGGCGTCACCACGTACCCGGTGCACACCGGCGCGGACCGCGCCATGCGCGCGGTGGCCGACCGGATGGGGGTGGGGCACACCTTCCACGCCACCCCGGTGGGCGTGCACATCGGCCGGCCCGGCCAGCGGATCGCCGACCCGTACTTCGGCGGCGCCGGCCCGGAACGCACCGGCTGCCTGCATTGCGGCTCGTGCATGACCGGCTGCCGGCACGGCGCGAAGAACACACTGGTGAAGAACTACCTCTGGCTCGCCGAACGGCTCGGGGTCACGGTCCGTCAGCTGACCACTGTGACCGCCGTCCGGCCCGCCGACGGCGGCGGGTACGAGGTGCACACCGAACGCACCGGCGCCTGGCTGCGCAAGGGACGGCAGGTCATCCACGCCGACCAGGTGGTCTTCGCCGCCGGGGCGCTCGGCACCCAGCGGCTGCTGCACGGAATGCGGGCCGATGGTGCGCTACCCGGGCTCTCGCCCCGCCTCGGCGAGCTGACCCGGACCAACTCGGAGGCGATCCTCGGCGCCTCGGTGCCCCGTCGACGGGCCCGGGCCGAGCAGTTGGACTACACCGAGGGAGTGGCCATCACCAGCTCGTTCCACCCGGACCCGCAGACCCACATCGAACCGGTCCGCTACGGGCGGGGCTCCAACGTGATGGGGCTGCTCCAGTCGCTGCTTGTCGACGGCGGCCCACACCGGGTACGCCGCTGGCTGGGCAGCATCGTGCGGCAGCCCCGGTTGGCCGCGCGGATGCTGTCGGTACGCGGCTGGTCGGAACGGACGGTGATCGCCCTGGTCATGCAGTCCGTGGACAACTCGCTGACCACCCGGTGGCGGCGTGGCCCACTCGGCAGCAGGTTGGTCACCGGGCCGGGCCACGGCACGCCGAGCCCCACCTGGATCCCGGCCGGCAACACCGCCGCCCGAATGCTCGCCGACGAGATCGGTGGCACCCCCGGCGGTGCGCTCACCGAACCCTTCGACATCCCGATGACCGCGCACATCCTGGGCGGAGCGGTCATCGGGGCCACCCCGGCCGACGGGGTGATCGACCCCTGGCACCGGGTGTACGGGCACGTCGGGCTGCACGTGGTCGACGGCGCGGCAGTCTCGGCCAACCTGGGCGTGAACCCGTCCCTGACGATCACCGCACAGGCGGAACGGGCGATGTCCTTCTGGCCCAACCGGGGCGATGAGGACCCCCGTCCGACGCTCGGGTCCCCGTACCGCCGGCTGTCGGCCGTACCCCCACGCAACCCGTCGGTCCCGCCGGGCGCCCCCGGCGCGCTGCGTCAGTGACCTCCTGCGGCGATCTTGCAGTTTCGGTCGTCGTTACACGGCTTATGTGTTTTTTGTCGGGACGGGAAGTGCAAGATCGCGGGAAAGGTGGTGTGTCGGCGAGCCGGTGCCGGCGGCGGCCGTGACTGTCGGTAGGCTTCGTGCACATGAGCCTGCCTCGCCCCGTCCTCGTGGTGGACTTCGGAGCCCAGTACGCCCAGCTCATCGCCCGCCGGGTCCGTGAGGCGAAGGTCTACTCCGAGATCGTGCCGCACTCGATGCCGATCGCCGAGATGCTGGCGAAGAACCCCGCCGCGATCATCCTGTCCGGCGGCCCGTCCAGCGTCTACGCCCCGGACGCGCCGCAGATCGACGCGGGCGTGTTCAGCGCCGACGTGCCGGTCTTCGGCATCTGCTACGGCTTCCAGGCGATGGCCCAGGCGCTCGGCGGCACTGTCACCAGGACCGGCAACCGCGAGTACGGCGGCACCCCGCTGCGCCCCCGCCTCCTCGACCCGGGTGTGCTGCTGCGTGACCTCCCGGCGGACCTGCCGGTCTGGATGAGCCACGGCGACTGCGTCACCGAGGCCCCCGAGGGCTTCACAGTCACCGCCGAGTCGGCGGGCGCGCCGGTCGCCGCATTCGAGGACCTGGCCGGTCGCCGGGCCGGCGTGCAGTTCCACCCGGAGGTCGGGCACACCGCGCACGGCCAGGAGATGCTGACCCGCTTCCTCTACGACATCGCCGGCATCGAGCCGACCTGGACTCCCGAGAACATCATCGACGAGCAGGTCGCCCGGATCCGCGCCCAGATCGGCGACAAGGAGGTCATCTGTGGTCTCTCCGGCGGGGTGGACTCGGCCGTCGCCGCGGCGCTCGTGCACAAGGCCGTCGGTGACCAGCTCACCTGCGTCTTCGTCGATCACGGCCTGCTGCGCGCCGGCGAGGCCGAGCAGGTGGAGAAGGACTACGTCAGCGCCACCGGCATCAAGTTGAAGGTGGTCGACGCCACCGACCGGTTCCTCGGCGCGCTCGCCGGGGTGATCGACCCGGAGCAGAAGCGCAAGATCATTGGTCGGGAGTTCATCAGGGTCTTCGAGGCCGCGGCCCGCGAGATCGCCGCACACGGCGATGTCGAGTTCCTGGTCCAGGGCACCCTCTACCCCGACGTGGTGGAGTCCGGCGGCGGCACCGGCACCGCCAACATCAAGAGCCACCACAACGTCGGCGGCCTCCCGGAAGACCTGAAGTTCGCGCTGGTCGAGCCGCTGCGCACCCTGTTCAAGGACGAGGTCCGGACGCTCGGTCTCCAGCTGGGCCTGCCTGAGGCGATGGTCTGGCGGCACCCGTTCCCCGGCCCCGGTCTGGCCATCCGGATCATCGGCGCGGTCGACCAGGAGCGGCTCGACCTGCTCCGCCAGGCCGACCTGATCGCCCGCGAGGAGCTGACCGCCGCCGGCCTCGACAGGGGCGTCTGGCAGTTCCCGGTGGTGCTCCTCGCCGACGTGCGCAGCGTCGGTGTGCAGGGAGACGGGCGCAGCTACGGGCACCCCGTGGTGCTGCGCCCGGTCTCCAGCGAAGACGCGATGACCGCCGACTGGTCCCGGCTGCCCTACGACGTGGTGGCCCGGATCTCCACCCGGATCACCAACGAGGTCGCCGAGGTCAACCGGGTCGTCCTGGACGTCACCAGCAAGCCGCCGGGCACCATCGAGTGGGAGTGAGCGCCGCTCAGGCAGCCGGCGGCGGGCCGGACGGGGTCGTCGGCGGGTAGGGCGGCGTCGGGGCGTACCCCTGCGGTGCCCCGCCGGGCGCGGGCCCGGCGGTGGGCGGCGGGCCGTTCTGCGGCGCGACGCCCGCGGCGTGCGGCCAGGCCGGCGCGCCGGTGGGCTCCTCCGGCATCAGGAACCACATGATCGGGTACGCGAACAGCGCGAGCCCGCCGGTGAGCAGGCCGGTGACCGCGAAGATCACCCGGACCAGTGTGGGATCGACGGCGAAGTAGCGGCCGACGCCGCTGGCGACCCCGGCGACCATGCGGTCGGTGGTGGGTCGCCGAAGCTGCTTGTACGGGGCACGGGGAGCGGTGGTCGATGTCATACCCCCACGGTCCGCGCTGGTGACCGGCCCGCCCTCGGTGACCGCCCGGATCCTTACCCTGACCGATCCCTGACCGGGGCCAGATAGTCAGGAATCCGACTCTTTTCCGTTCCGGTAACCCGGCCCGGGGAGAATTTGCTTCCGTGACCACCTTGCTCAAGCCGCTCCGCAGGATCGCGGCATACGCAGTTTGTGCTGATTCAAGCGGCCGAGTCTTGCTGGTCCGCGCATCGGAGCGCTCCGGCACCCCCGGCGCGTGGTCGCTGCCCGGAGGGGCGGTCGACCACGGCGAGGACCCGAACCACACAGTCGTCCGCGAGACCGCCGCCGAAACCGGCCTCTCCGTCGCCGTCTCCGGCCTGGCCGACGTGCTCGCCGACATGCGGGCACTCCCGGACCGGGGCATCACCATCCACACCGACCGGCTCATCTACCGGGTGGCAGTGCGCGGTGGCACCCTCGCCGACCGGGTCGGCGAGCGCCCCACCGACCTCGCCCGGTGGTACACCCTCGACGAGGCGCGCGAGCTGCCGCTGCGCTCGTTCACCGCACGCGCCCTCGGGCTGCCCGCCTCCTCAGCCGACGTGGTGCCCGACGAGGCACCCGAATTCCCCTCCTTCTACGCCGTGCCCGGCCCCGACGGGCTGCACCGGGCCCAACGCTTCGCCGCGTACGCGGTCTGCACCGACCCCGCCGGTCGAGTGCTGCTCACCCGCATCTCCGACGGCTACCCCGGCGCCGGCTGCTGGCACCTACCCGGCGGCGGCACCGACTACGGCGAACAACCCGGCGCGGCACTCATCCGAGAGCTGATCGAGGAAACCGGCCAGGCCGGCCGCCTCGTCGAACTGCTCGGCGTCGCCAGCCACCGCGACGCCGCCTCACTCGGCCCCGAGGGTTACCCGATCGACTGGCACGGCGTACGCGCCTTCTACCGGGTCGTCGTCGACCAGCCCAATCCACTGACCGTGGCCGACGTGGGCGGCTCCACCTGCGAGGCCCGCTGGTTCGGCCGCGAGGAGTTGGGCGCCCTCCCCACCGACCGCCTCACCGAGGTGACCGCCGAAGCAGTCCAAGCCGCCCAACTCACCTGACCCTGCATCGCGCCGCCGGCCTCGGGTCTTGGGCGTCGGGTCTTTGGGCGTCGGGCCTCGGGCCCACGGGCCTCGGGTGTCGGGTACCGGGCCTCGGGCCCCGGGTGTTTGGCCCTCGGGCCTCGGGCCTCGGGTGTTTGGCCCTCGGGCCTCGGGCCTCGGGTGTTTGGCCCTCGGGCCTCGGGCCTCGGGCCTCGGGCCAAGATCGTGCTCGAACCAGGATGTAGTGGCTTCACCGGCGCGCCGATGCCACTACATCCTGGATGTTGCGCGATCTTGAATCCGGGACGCCTCGCTGAGGGGTGCCGCGCGGGCGTCGCGGGCAGGCAATCATCGGCGTGCCGCCACGCCCCTCGGTGATCCACTCGGATTCCTTGAAGGCGCGGTGTCCCAGGCGCTGGCATACCGCGCCTTCCGTGAACCCGAGTCGATCACCGTTCGTCTCGACTCCCGCGACGCGAATGGACAGCACAATGAGGGTTAATAGGGTGAAGCGGATCGGTCGCAAAGCAGGCTGAACGGGTCTTGGCCGGGCGAATTGGCCGTCGTCATGGGGTGTCGGGCTACGACCCCCGGAACGCGACGGAGCCCTCGGACGCGACGGAGCCCTCGGACGCGACGGAGCCCTCGGACGCGACGGAGCCCTCGGACGCGACGGAGCCCTCGGACGCGACGGAGCCCTCGGACGCGATGGAGGGCCCGGACGCGTGCGACGCCCCGGCTCGCCAAGCTCTGCGGGTTCCCGTGCACTGCCTCGCGTTGATCATGAAGTTATTGTCGGAACGCGAGATGGACCGCGATAACTTCAATGATCAACAGTTGTGGGTGCGAAGCGGGGGCGAGCAAAGGTGCAGTTTACGAGGCGAGTCGGGGCCTACGGGCTGGTGCGGGACTCGGGCCGGGTCTTGATGGTTCGGGATGGGGCGGAGGGTGAGTTTCCCGGGTTCTGGCGGTTGCCGGGCGGTGCCGTAGGGCATGCCGAGGACCCGGAGCACGCCGTGGTCCGCCAGGTCGCCGAGCAGGCCGGGCTGACGATCGCTGTGGCGCGACTACTCGCGGTGGTCGCCGATGTGGCCACCTTCACGGAGGACAAGGCCGCGCTGCACACCGACCGCCTGTTGTTCGAGCTCAACATGCCCCAAGGCGCACTGTCCGACGGCGCGGGGCCTGAGAGCGTGGGGCCTGAGAACGCCGGGCCTGAGGGCGCAGCGCCTGAACGCGCGGGGCTTGAGGGCGCGGGGCTTGAGGGCGCGGGGCTTGAGGGCGCGGGGCTTGAGGGCGCGGGGCTTGAGGGCGCGGGGCTTGAGGGCGCGGGGCTTGAGGGCGCGGGGCTTGAGGGCGCGGGGCTTGAGGGCGCGGGGCTTGAGGGCGCGGGGCTTGAGGGCGCGGGGCTTGAGGGCGCGGGGCGTGGAGGGCGCGGGGCTTGAGGGCGCGGGGCCTCAGGGCGCGGGGCTGTGGAGTGCCGGG
>NZ_JAKKFH010000008.1 GCF_022230925.1 Micromonospora alfalfae
ACGCTGACGCCAAGCAGACCGACACGCTGCGCGCCTACATCGTCAAGACCGTTGACGACGGTAGGGCCGTGGTCGCGAACATCGCCGGCACCAGCACCGACACCAACGGCGTGAGCCACTCCTACGAGGGCGGGCACTACATCAGCGTCGTCGGCTACCACGACAACGGCACCACCGTCACCATCGCCGACTCCGCCGACCCCAACCAAGCCGCCTACCAGATCAGCGTCGAACACCTCGCCGACTGGATCGCCACCCGCGGCTACGCCACCAGCTGACACCCACACACACGCACACACGCCGAAGGGCCGGACCCCCACCACGGGGCCCGGCCCTTCGGCGACTTTTCCACCAACTGCGGCACGTATTGACAATTGTCGACTTCAGCATGAGGCTGGGGAGCAGTGAGAGCGCTCTCTCGCACCGGCCTCAACCGGCCACCACCCAGTCTGGCCAGGCACAACTCCGATGCCTTCGGCGGCGGCGCCGGAGCTGTCCCTGACCCGTCCCCGACAGGAGTCACGATGGACAGGGCCGCACCCCTCTCCGGCATCCCCCGCCGACTGCGCCTCGCCACGGCGATCGGCGCCCTGCTGGTGCTACTCGGCACGTACCTGGTCTCCGCCACCGACCGGGCCGACGCCGCCGCCGGCCGAGCCGGCGCTGACTTCGGCGCCAACGCCATCCGGGTCGCCGAGTTCCCCGCCGACTGCACCTACAGCCACCGGCTGCCGGACGACCCGATCGTCTTCCCCGGGCTGCCCGGGGCGTCGCACATGCACAGCTTCTTCGGCAGCACCGTGACGAACGCCAAGACCACCCTCCCGGACCTGGTCAACTCCCCCACCACCTGCGACCCGCGGGTGGACGTCTCGTCCTACTGGGTGCCGACCCTGTACCGGGACAACGTCGCGGTGGAGCCGGCGATCGCCACGTTCTACTACCTGGGTGAGGGCGTACGCGCCGACGTCGTCGCGAACACCCAGCCGTTCCCGCAGGGGCTGCGGCTCGTCGCCGGCAACGCGAAGGCCACCGGGCCGAACGACAGCATCGCCCGCTGGTCCTGCCTGCACGCCGGGCACGTGCCGCCGTCGAAGGACTTCGTCAACTGCCCGTCCGGCACGATGCTGGAGTCGTACCTGGACTTCCCGCAGTGCTGGAACGGCCGTGATCTCGACTCACCGGACCACAAGAGCCACCTGGCGTACCCGGTGAACCAGGCCTGCCCGAGCACCCACCCGGTGCACGTGCCCAAGTTGCGGCAGGTGCTGCGGTACCCGGTCACCGGTGACCCGTCACGGTTCCGGCTGGCCTCCGGGCCGGGCTACACGATGCACGGCGACTTCTTCAACGCGTGGCCGGTGGCCGAGCTGGCCCGCCGGGTCCAGGACTGCATCCGTCCCGTCATCAAGTGCGGTCACGACGGCCGACCGATCTGAGCGACAGCTCCACACCACGCGGCGGGTCCGGTCACCCGGGCCCGCCGCCCTGGTTGGGAAGGGAGGTCGGGTGCGCCAGCCCACGGCGTTCACGGTGCTCATCGGCGTGCTGCTCGTCGCCGGCTGTGGCGCCGGGCAACGGGACGCGGCCAGCACCGCCACACCACCCGTGACCGCGCCACCCGCGACGACCGCGCCGACGCCCACTGGTACGGCGTTCAACCCCACCGACATCGCCTGGCTGCAACTGACTGTGGCGATGACCGAACGCCTGCTGCCCGTTCTCGATCTGGTGCCGGCGCGGACCACCGACCCGGCCTGGCGGCGGACGGCCACCCAGGTGGCCACCACCCGGCGCGCCGACCTGGAGCGGGCCCGCCGGCTGCTGGCCGAGGCTGCCGCCCCGACGACGAATCCGCACGAGGGGCACGACATGCCGGGCATGGTCACGGCGCCGGAGATGACAGCGCTGCGGGCGGCCAGCGGGCAGTCGTTTCACCGCCTGCTCGCCGGGCACCTACGGGCGCATCTCGCGCAGTCGGTCCGGGTCGCCACCGCTGAGCAGCAGAGCGGAGTCCAGCCGGGGACAGTGGCGCTCGCGGCGGCCGTGGTCCGGTCCGGCACCACCGACCTCGCACGACTCGATCGTCTCGACCCCGGCTAGCCGTGCGCGCTCAGCGAGCGGTGACGATCTCGTCGAGCAGCGCGGCCAGCTCGGCCGGACGGGACAGCAACCGGTTAGTGGCGGGATTCGATCCGCCGGGTGCTGCTGCCCCGCCCGGCCATCCACCACACCGGCGACCTGGGAGAGCGGCCGGCGAGGCTCAGGCGGCGTAGCGGGCGGCGAGGTCCACGACGCGCCGGGCGGCGGCGACCATCGCCCGGTCGGCGAACCGGCCGTCGGGCAGCATCACGGTCCCCGAATCGCGCTGGTGCGCGTCCGCCACGGCGGCCAGCAGCTCGGCGGCGCGGGCAACCTCCCGGTCGGCCGGCCGGAACGCGTCGACGATCACCGGGAGCTGGCGCGGGTGGATCGCCGCACGGCCGAGGAAGCCGAGCCGTCGGCCCGCCGCGCAGGAGGCGGCCAGACCGGCGAGGTCGACGACGTCGGCGTACACCGACATGGCCGGCGGGGCCAGACCGGCCGCGCGGGCCGCGACCACCACCCGGCCGCGCGCCCAGAGCAACCCGTCGTCGTCGCTCACCCCCAGATCGGAGCGCAGGTCGGCCTCGCCGAGCCCGATCGAGGCCACCGCCGGGTGGGCAGCGGCGATCGGGTACGCGGCCTCCAGTCCGGCCGCCGACTCGATCAGCGGGTGCACTGGCACGTCGACCCGCTCGGCGAGGGCCGCCAGCGTCGCGGCCGACTCGACCTTCGGCAGTCGGAGCCCGGCCAACCCGGGTCGGCCGGCAACCGCCGCCAGGTCGGCGTCGAGGTCCGGGCCGGTCAGCTCGTTGACCCGGACCTGCACGGGCACCGGGTGCGTCTCGGCGAGGAACTCGGCGACCGCGTCCCGGGCGTACGCCTTGCGTCCGGCGACCACTGCGTCCTCCAGGTCGAGGATGACCGCGTCGGCACCGGAGGCGACCGCCTTGGCGAACCGGTCGGGGCGGTCGCCGGGCACGTAGAGCCAGCTCAACAGCATCAGAGCACTCCCCGCTCGCGCAGCGCGGCCAGCTCCTCGGCGGTCAGGCCGAGCGCGCCGAAGACCGCGTCGGTGTCCTGGCCGTGTCGTCGGCCGGCGTGCCGGATCTCGCCGGGCGTCTCGGCGAGGCGGAACGGCACGTTCTGCATCCGTACCTCGCCCAACTCCTCGTCGGGAACTGTGCGCACGGTGCCCAGCGCGGCGTACTGCGGGTCGGTGAGGATGTCGCGCACGTCGTAGACGGGCGCGACGGCGGCCTGTGCCTCCTCGCACGCGGCCACCACCTCGTCGCGGTCCCGTTGCGCCACCCAGGCGCTCACCGCCGCGTCCAACTCGTCGGCGTGGGCGGCCCGGCCGCTGCCGGTGGCGAACCACGGCTCGTCGACCAGCTCACCGCGGCCGACCAGCCGCAGCACCCGCTCGGCGATGCTCTGCGCGCTGGTGGAGACCGCCACCCAGCGCCCGTCGGCACAGCGGTAGGTGTTGCGCGGGGCGTTGTTGTTGGACCGGTTGCCCAGCCGGGGCTGGACGTAGCCGAGTTGGTCGTACCAGGTGATCTGCGGCCCGAGCATCGCCATGATCGGCTCGATGATGGCGAGGTCGACGACCTGCCCGGTGCCGGTGACGTCGCGGGCCCGCAGGGCGAGCATCACGGCGTACGCGGCGGCGAGCGCGCTCACCGAGTCGGCCAGCCCGAACGGGGGCAGTGTGGGTGGCCCGTCCGGTTCCCCGGTGGCCGCCGCGAACCCGCTCATCGCCTCGGCGAGGGTGCCGAATCCGGGCCGGCGGGCGTACGGGCCGACCTGCCCGAACCCACTGATCCGGGTGATCACCAGCCGGGGGTTGACGGCGTGCAGCTCGGCCGGGCCGAGCCCCCACCGCTCCAGGGTTCCGGGCCGGAAGTTCTCCACCAGCACGTCGGCCTCGGCGAGCAGCCGGCGCAGCAACGCCGCGCCGTCCGGGTCGGACAGGTTGAGGGTGACTGTGCGCTTGTTGCGGCCGAGCACCTTCCACCAGAGCCCGACGCCGTCGCGGGCCGGGCCGTGCCCCCGCGACGGGTCCGGCTTGGCCGGATGCTCCACCTTGATCACGTCGGCGCCGAAGTCACCGAGGAACGCCGCAGCGAGCGGCCCGGCGAAGAGGGTGGCCAGGTCAACGACGGTGACGCCGTCCAGTGGCGCGGTCACCGGGTCGCCTCCGTCGCCTCCGACAGGTCGGCCGCACAGCGGAAGCCGACCTGCTCGGAACGGGCCAGACCGGCGCCGGTGAGCAACAGCTTCACCGACACGTCCGCCGGTTGCGGGCCGCCGTCGAAATACCAGTCGGAGCCCTCCGCCCGGTACTGGGCGCCGCCCTTCAGAATGGCGAAGCGGGTACGACCGTCGGAGTGCTCGCTCTCGGTCAGGTTCCACACCAGTGGTTCCCGCCGCACGAGCAGCCCCGCCTCGGCGGCGACCTGCCACTCGTCCTCGGTGGGCAGACGCAACCCGGCCCACGCCGCGTACGCCCGCGCGTCGGCCAGCTCGACCCCGCTCACCGGGGCGTCGGCCGGGCCGGAGCCGGCGGTGAACCGCTCCGGACGCACCGGACCGTAGCCGGTGGCGCGCAGGAACTCGGCGTACTCGCCGTGGGTGACCTCGTGCACGGCGATGGCGAACCGGCCGAGGCGCACACTGCGCCGCAGCGTGCCGGGGTGGTGCAGCCGGGGCGGCAGGGGCTTCCACTCGTCGACGTAGGGCGCCTCGCCGTACAGCCCGGTCTCCCGTACCCGGTGCCGGACGACCAGGTCGTACCGGCCGCTCTCGACGGCGACCAGGCCCGGCGGCACCTGCGGTCGGGGTGCCCACGGCGTACGGACGCGCACCGCGGCCCGGGCCGGGAAGGACTTGTCGCCGGTCGGCGGCTCGTGCCGGTGAGCGGAGGCGACTCCGCGCGCCACGGCCGCGATCGCGCCGGCCGGGAGCGGGCCGCCCACCGCCAGTCGACCGTCGGCGGTCTCGGTGACTGTCAACTCGGCACCGGTGACCAGGTCGACGAAGTGCCGGTCGACGTCCGGGTCGGTGACCAGCCACGGGCCGTCGTGGTCCGCGCCCCGGTTCACCACGGTCCACAGCGGCTCGTCGTCGTGCGTCCAGCGGGACGCGTACACCTGGCCGTCGCCGGGATGGTCGGCGAGCGGCACCCAGTCCTCGGCGCGCAACCACGCCGCGTGGCTGGCCTGCACCCGGCGCATCGCCCGCAGCACAGCGCGGTCCCGCTCGTTCCAGCCGACCCAGACGCCGAAGACGCTCTCCCAGACCAGCACGCCGACGCCGTTGAGCCAGGCGGAGTGCAGCTCGTCGAGGTGGTCGCGGTGCCAGCGCCGGGTGTGGTGCAGCACGTGCCGTCGCTCGAACCACTTCGCCCGCAGCACGCCGGGCACCTCGGAGTCGGCGAACCACTGCGCCCAGGACATCGCGTGGTCGGCGATGCGGGCCAGCGGCACCCGGCTCTCGCCCTCCAGGACCATGCCGGGGCGCACCGCGTCCAGCGCGGCGCGCAACTCCCCGGCGCCCTCCTTGAGGGTGTCCAGGAAGACCCCGTCGACGCCGAGCTTGCCGGCCAGCGTGGCGACCTCGTCGGCGTCGCTGCCCGGCTCGCGCCGGGTGCCGGTGTCCCACGGGTTGTAGTCGACAAAGACCCGCACCCCACGCTGCTGGAACGCGCGCACCACATCGGGCAACTCCGGCACGTCCCGGTACCAGTCGAACTGGTTGCGGTCGTCGAGGCCGATCACCGGGTACGCGTGCCAGAGCACCACCCCGTCGAAGCCGCCGAAGTCCCGCCCGGCCGCGTCGAGGAACTCGTCGACGGTGAAGACGCCGCGTTCGTGGTCGTAGAGCGTCTCGTCCCAGAGCCAGGCCAGGCAGACGCTGAAGCAGTCACCGGCGATCTCGTCGTAGTGCTCGCCGACGTAACCGATCCGGTCCCGGGCGTCGACCCGCCACCGGGCGATCTGCTCCCGCCAGGCCGGCCAGTCGGCCGGGTCGGCGGGGGCGGCGAAGATCTTCGCCTCGTCCAGGGTGCTCAGGTCGGCGTGCCCGCCCAACGGCACCTCGGTCGGCCTGTCGATCGGGCGTGGGACGTACGGGTTGAAGCTCACTGTGCACCTCGGTAGGTCGCGTCGTAGAGGGCGTCGATGGCCGGCCGGGCGGGCAGGGCGGTGGACGCCCCGGGCCGCTGGGCGCAGGCCGCGCCGGCGGCGCAGGCCCAGCGCAGGCTGGCTGTGACGGTGTCCTCGCTGCTGGCGCCGCCGCGTTCGGCCCAGCCCACGGCGAGCGCGCCGGTGAACGCGTCACCGGCGGCGGTGGTGTCCACCGCGTCGATCTGCGGCGCCGGGACCGCGAGACGCAGGCCGTGTCGATCGGCGTACGCGGCACCGCGCGCGCCGAGGGTGAGCACCACCCGGGGCACAAGCTTCAGCAGGGCGTCGAGCAGCACCGGTGGGTCGTCGGAGGCGACCTCGGCGACGACCGCCGCCTCATGCTCGTTGACCACCAGCACGTCGACGAGGTCGAGCAGTGCGGTGGGCAGCGCGGCGGCGGGTGCTGCGTTCAGCACCACTGTGGTGCCGTCGGCCCGGGCCCAGTGCGCCGCCTGGAGCACGGCGGTCAGCGGCACCTCCAGTTGCAGCAGCAGCACGTCTGCCGCCGCGATCGTCGCCCGGTCGTCCGCGTCCAGCTCGGTCAGCGTGCCGTTGGCGCCGGGCGCTACCAGGATGAAGTTCTCCGCGTCCCGGTCGACGGCGATCAACGCGACGCCGGAGGGGCCCGCGGCGGTCCGCAGACCACTGACGTCCACCCCGGCGTCGACGAGACTCGCCCGCATCCGGGTACCGAACTCGTCGTCGCCGACCGCGCCCACGAAGTCGCAGGCCGCTCCGGCCCGGGCGGCGGCGACGGCCTGGTTGGCGCCCTTGCCGCCGGGTACGGTCCGGAAGTTCTCGCCGAGCACCGTCTCACCGGGGTGGGGCAGCCGCGACGCCGTGACCACCAGGTCCAGGTTGCTGCTGCCCACCACCGCCACCCGCGCGCTCATGCCACGCTCCCTTCCGTCGCCGGCTGCGCCAGGGCGAGGGTCCGCTCGGCCAGCTCGTCGAAGCCGATCCCGTCGAAGCCGGCGATACTGCTGGCCAGCCGATTGCGTAGCGGGGCCACCCAACGCTGCGGCAGCCCGGACGCACCGGTCAGCGCTCCGGTCACCGCGCCGACAGTCGCGCCGGTCGAGTCGGTGTCCCAGCCGCCGCTGACCACGGCGGTGATCGACCGTTCCAGGTCCCCCCGCCCGTACGCGAGGGCGGCGGCCACCAGCGCGGCGTTGTTGCGGACGTGCACCCAGTGCAGGTGGCCGTGTCGTGCGTACAGCTCGTCGACAACGCGTTCCCAGTCGTCGGTCCCCGCGCCGAGCTCACGCGCCTCCCGGACCGTGGCGGCGAACCGGCTTCCCGGCGGCAGCACCGCCTCGGCGGCGTCCAGCACCTCGTCCACCGTGTCGGCCACCGGGGCGGCGGCGGCCAGCGCCGCCGCCCAGAGCGCGCCGTGCACCCCACCCCGGACATGGCTGACCGTCGCGTCCCGCACCGCCAACTCGGCGGCGCGGTCCGGTCGGCCGGGGTTGACCCAGCCGTACACGTCGGTGCGGATCTGCGCGCCGATCCACTCCCGGAACGGGTTGTGCCGGCGGGCGCTCTGCGGCGGCGGGTACCCGAGCAGCAGGTTGCGGTAGGCCACCCGCTCGGCGGTGAAGACCCGCCCGCCGGGCAGCCAGTCCAGCCACGCCTGCGCCACGTCGGCGCTGGTGAAGCCCCGACCGTGCGTCTCCAGCACGCGCAGGGCCAGCAACGCGTAGTTCAGGTCGTCGTCCTCGGGCATCCCGTCGATGTTCTCGGCGAGGCTGGTCGGCGCGCTGCGCCGGTTCCACGGCCAGCGGGCGGCCACGTCGGCCGGGAGTCCCTTCGCTGTGAACCAGTGGCGCAGCGGCCACCGGTCGGTCGCGGTGAGGATCTCCCGGATGCCCTCGCGGGGAATCTTCTCCACCGGCTTGCCGAGCAGGCAGCCGACCGCCCGGCCGAGCCACCCGCCGTGCAGCCGGTCGTACGCGGCCTCGGTCGGCAGCGACCAGTTGGTCGGCCATCCGGCGCGCAGCGTGGCCAGGTCGTCGGCCTCGTCGGCGCTGTCGAGGGCGGGCAACGCGTCGGCGGCGTCCAGCAGCTCCGTGGCGAGGGTCCGCAGCTGCGGCGATGCCGGGGTCACCGACGCCCCGCTGACCGGTGGGGTCAGGTCCCCGCCGGCCGCCGTCCACCGCTGGGCGATCGCGGCGACGTCGCGTCCCTCGTCACGGCTGGCCGCCAGCTCGTGCGGCAGCAGGTCCTCCGGCTGAACCCAGGTGATCCTCACCGGGTCTCGCCCCCAACCCCCCGGGTGTCACCGGCGGCCAGCCCGGCGAACCGCTCCGCCCGGCGGGCGAACCGGGCCTGGTCGCGCTCGAACACCTCGCCGGCCACCGTCGCGAGGACCCGGGCCGGCTCCACAAGGTCGGTCCTGGAGGCGGTGGCGACAACGTCGGACCACTCCGCCGGCACCGCGTCGGCGCCACCGAGCGCCCCGGCGATGGCGGCGGCCATGGTGGCTGTGGAGTCGGCGTCCCGGCCATAGTTGACCGAGCCGAGCACCGCGGCCCGGAAGTCGCCGCCGGCCACCACGAGCATGCCGAGAGCCACCGGCAGCTCCTCGATGGCGTGCAGCCGGCTGGGCCGCCGCGCGCCGAGGCCGGGGCTGCGGTACTCCTCCCCCACCGTGTCGTAGGGGGCGACGGCGGCCCGCAGCGCCGGGATGGCCTGCTTCCAGTCGTGGTGGCCGCGGGCCTCCTTGACCACCGCGTCGATGGCCGCGCGGGTGCCGTCGCGGGCCAGGTCCAGCGCCGCCACGACGACGTCCTCGACACCCGCGCCGGGCGTCGCGGCCGCCGCGACCGCTGCCGCGAACACGGCGGCGGCCTCCCGACCGTAGCTGTGCTGGTGCGCGCCGGCGATCTCCACCGCCTCGGCGTACGCCCCGGCCGGGTCGCCGGCGTTGACGATGCCGACCGGGGCCATGTACATGGCCGCGCCACAGTTGACGATGTTGCCGACCCCGGCCTCGCGCGGGTCCGCGTGGGCGTGGTGCAGTCGGGTGACCAGCCACCGCTCGGCGGCTGCGAGCCGGTGGAAGGTCACCCCGTCGCGCTCCAGGTCGGGGATGTACACCACCCGCTCGATCAGGTCGGGAACCAGCAGCTCCACCACGTCGTACGCGTCGAGGTGGTCCCGTTTGGCCGCGTACGCGCGGACCAGGGCGTGGGTCATCAACGTGTCGTCGGTGATGTGCCCGTCGCCCTTGTGGTACGGCGCGAGGGGCCGCGCGGTGGCCCAGTCGGCGTGGTACGGGGGCACGATGCCCTCGACCCAGCCGCCGAAGCGGGTGCGGATCTGCTCGGGCAGCGCCGTCTCGGTGGCGCCACCCAGGGCGTCTCCGACCGCGGCGCCGACCAGGCAACCGACCGATGTGTCGAGCAAGAGTGACATGTCGTTACCTCAGAACCTGCTTGCCACCGTCGACCAGCTGCGTGCCGAGCTGATCGAGGGTGATCTTGTTGGCGAAGTACTGCTGGAGGGCCGGCGTGGCGTACTTGGTCTTCCACTCCGGGTAGCCGTCGGCCTGCTGGAACGGGGCGACGGTCAGGTCCGTGGCGCTGTCCGCGGCGACGTCCCAGCCCTGCTTGCCGGCGGTGAGCTTGACCAGTTCCTCGTTGGCCTGCTTGCCGGTCGGCACCAACCAGTCGCCCTTGGCCAGGGCCGCCATGTTGGTCGGGTTCAGGAAGTACTCCAGGAACTGCGCGGCCTGCTTCTTGTGCTTGCTGTCCTCGGAGATGGACAGCGTCTGCGGGTTGGCGGCCTGCTTGCTGGAGAGCCCCTTGATCGGGGGCAGTGTGACCCACTCGAAGCCGGCCGGCGCCTGCTCGACCATCTGCTGGCGCAGCGACACCGAGCCGGGCAGCATCACGTACTTGCCGCCGAAGAAGCCGGGCAGGGTGTCCGCGCCGCTCATGCCGAGCGCCTCCGGGGAGGCGGACTTGGCGGTGTAGAGCATGTCGTGGATCCGCTTCGGGATCTCCTTCTCCGCGTCGCCGACCTTGACCTCGGTGCGGCCACCGTCGCCGTAGAAGAATTTGCCGTCGTAGTTGAGCGCCAGGTTCAGCACCCGGTTGGTCGGCGACTTCAGCGCCCAGGCCGCGCCGTACTGGCCGGGCTTGGTGAGCTTCTGCGCGTTGGCCTGGAACTCGTCCCAGGTCCAGCCGCCGTCGGCCGGCGGCACCGCGACACCGGCGGCGTCGAGCAACTTCTTGTTGGCGATGACGACCTGCGACTCCAGCAGGAACGGCACACCGGTGACCTTGCCGTCGACGGTGGTGGTGTCCCAGATGCCCTTGTCGATCTGGCCCTTCAGGTCGTCGGAGACCAGGTCGGAGAGGTCGGCCAGGTAGCCCTGCTTGCTGAACTCGCCAATCGAGGACGCCTCGTAGTGCACGATGTCCGGCGCGTCGCCGCCCTCGAACGAGGTGAGCAGCTGGTCGTGCACCGAGTTCCAGTCACCCTGGACGTACTCGACCTGGATGTCCGGGTGCTCGGCGTTCCACTTGGCGACCAGATCCTTGTTTACCTGCAACGACTCCTTCTGCCAGGCGAGGCTGAGGAAGCGCAGCTTGGCCGGGCCGGAGGTGGCCTCGTCGTCGCCGCCGGCACCGCACGCGGTGAGCGCGCCGAGGCCGATGACCGCGACCGCGGCGCCCGCCGCGAGTCGACGGAATCGGGTACGGAGCATGGGGGTTACCTCCTTGGTGGTGGTGGTTGGGGGGACGGGTCAGCCCTTGACCGCGCCCGCGAGCGACCCGGACGAGAGCCGGCGCTGCATGAACGCGAAGAAGATCAGGCTGGGCAGTGTGGCCAGCAGTGAGCCGGCGGCCAGGGGTCCCAGCCGGGCGGTGCCCTCGATGCCGACGAACCGGGCCAGCGCCACCGGCAGGGTGGCCAACTCCGGGGTCTTGATCAGCACCAGTGCGAAGAAGAACTCGTTCCAGGCCGAGATGAAGGAGAACAGCGCGGTAGCGACCAGACCCGGGGCGAGCAACGGAAAGACCACCCGCCGCAGGACCTGCACCCGGGTGGCGCCGTCGACCGAGGCAGCCTCCTCCAGCTCCCTCGGGATGTTGCGGACGAAGCCCTGCAACATCCACAGCGCGAACGGCAGCGCCCAGACCACGTAGATCAGCACCAGCCCGGCGTGCGTGTTGGCCAGGCCGACCTGCCGCAGCACCAGGAAGATCGGGATGATCAGCAGCACGAACGGGAAGAGCTGGGACAACAGCACCCAGCCCAGCGCGGCGGTGCCGAGCTTGGAGCGGAACCGGGCGAGGGCGTACGACGCCGGCATGGCGACCAGCACTGTCAGCACCGCCGAGGCGAGGGAGACCTGGAGGCTGTTGAGCGCCGCCCGACCCAGTTCCTGTTCGGTGAACGCCTGCACGAAGTTCTGCAGTGTCGGGTTGTCCGGGATCAACGTCGGGTGCAGGCGTACCAGCTCGCGCGGCGGTTTGAACGCCGTGGAGAGCAGCCAGACCAGCGGGAACCCGAGGAAGATCAGGTAGCCGGCGAGCGCCAGGTACTGAAGCGTCCGGCTCGTGCGGCTCGGTTTTCCGAACATGTCAGTTCGCCTCCCTGAGCCGGCGACGGAGATAGACAGCGAGCAGCGCGATGATGATCACGACCATGACGTTGCCGAGCGCCGCCGCGTAGCCGTAGTTGCCGTAGCGGAACGCCTCCTCGTACGCGAAGAGCATCGGCAGCATCGTCTTGCCGCCCGGTCCACCGGCGGTGAGCACGTAGACCAGGCCGAACGAGTTGAAGTTCCAGATGAAGTCCAGCGAGGTGATCGCCACGATCACCGGCGCCAGCGCGGGCAGCGTGACGTGCCGGAACCGGTGCCAGGTACTCGCCCCGTCCACCGCCGCCGCCTCGTGCAGCTCGCGACCCACGCCCTGCAGGCCGGCGAGCAGGACGACTGTGGTCTGCGGCATGCCCGCCCAGACCCCGACGATGATCACCGCGGGCAGGGCGGTGCTGAAGTCGCCCAGCCAGTTCGTCCGCAGTCCGTCAGCGCCGATTCGGTGGAAGAACTCGTTGATCAGGCCGGCGTCGGGGTGGTAGACGAGCTTCCACAGGATGCCGACCACGACGGGCGGCATCGCCCACGGCACGACGGCCAGCACCCGCGCCACACCTCGGAACCGCAGTTGCTGGTTGAGCAGCAGCGCCAGCCCGAGGGCGAGCAGGAACTGCAACACCGTCACCCCGACCGCCCAGAGCAGGCCGATCTTGAACGAGTTCCAGAACAGCTCGTCGCCGAGGAGTTCCCGGTAGTTGGCCAGGCCGGTGAAGCTGACCTCGACGTTGCGCCCGGCGCGGGCGTCGGTGAAGCCGAGGTAGATGCCGCGCAGCAGCGGGAACACCGACAGCACCACGATCGGCAGCAGCGACGGCAGCAACAGAAGATAGATGGTGGTGCGGTCGGAGCGGAACCGGTTGCGCCGGCGGGCCGGGTCGGCCCGCTCGACGTCCGGCCGCTCGGCCAGGGTGGTCATGCGGTCACCCCTTCGCTGGACGGGTGGGTGGTCGGTGGGCCGGCGGCGGGTCGAGGGGCCGGCACCGTCGCCGCGCTGGACGCGCGGACGACGAGGTTCGGCGGCACCTGCTCGCGTCGCGGCGGCAGTGTGGCGTCGGCAATGCGTTGCAGGAGCAGTTCGGCGGCTCGGCGACCACGCTCGGCCGAGCCGAGCGAGACGCTGGAGAGCTGGGGAAACATCATCCGGGCCAGTTCGGTGTCGTCCATGCCGACCAGTGCCACGTCCTGCGGCACCCGACGACCGGCGACCAGCAGGGCGTGCAGCGCGCCAACCGCGATGAGGTCATTGGCGCAGACCAGGGCGTCCGGGTCGGCGCGGGCGAGCAGCCGCTCGGTGGCGGCGCGGCCGGCGGCGTACTGGAAGTCGCCGACCTCGATGAGCGCGGCGTCGAGCGGAATGCCGTGTCCGGCCAGGGCGGCCCGGAATCCGGCGTCGCGGGCGGCGCCGGGGACGGTGTCGAGCGGGCCGTTGACGAAGCCGATCCGCCGTCGGCCGGTGGCGACGAGATGGTCCACGGCCAGCGCCACACCGTGCCGTGAGTCGGTACGCACGTTGTCGATCGGGGCGTCCGCGCCGAGCTGGCCGACGACCACCACGGGCACCGGACTGTCCACCAGCGCGGTGAGGTGGTCGTCGGTGACCCGGATCGGCGAGACGATCATGCCGTCCACGTAGCGGTTGGCCAGCCGACGCAGCAGGGCGGTCTCGTTGTCGATCCGCCCACCGGTGGCGTGCACCAGCAGTTGCCGCCCGGAGGACGCGACAACTGCCTCGATGGCCCGCATCATCTCCACGTAGACCGGGTTGCCGATGTCCTCCACGGCGAGCGCGACGAGACCGGTGCGCTGGGACTGCAACGACCGGGCGATCGCGTTGGGCACGTAGCCGACCTCGGCCGCCGCCTCGCGAACCTTGCGGATCGTCTCGGGGCTGCCGCCGACGCCGTTGAGCACCCGCGAGGCGGACGCGATGGAGACGCCGGCGCGGGCGGCGACGGTGTGCACCGTGGGCCGACCGTCCGCCGGTTCCTGTAAACGTTTACGACCCACGTCCGGCACCTCCACCCGATAGCTGTAAACGTTTCCGGGGAGTCTGCTCCGCAAGCGCCAGAGAGGTCAACCCCCCGTTACGAAAACGTTTCCAACCACCCCACCCCCACCCCGTTGATCATGAAGTTATTGCCGCGACACGCCGCCGCGGAGGGCAATAACTTCATGATCAACCGTCAGAGCAGAGGGGTGGGGGTAGGGGGAGGTGTCGGGATGGCCAGCGGGAGCGGAGTCTGCGGTCGTGGCTGGCCACCACGATGGCACCCGGGCCGGTGCCCAGGGCGTCCTCCAGTTCGTCGCTCAGCGTCGGCGACAGGTGGTTGGTGGGCTCGTCGAGCAGGAGCAGCTCCGGCGGATCGGCGACGAGCACCGCCAGGGCGAGCCGTCGGCGCTGTCCCACCGACAGGTCGGCCACCGGGCGGTCGAGGTCCGCCGGGGCGAGCAGCCCGAGAGACGACAGCGGTACGACAGCGGCCCGCTCCACGCCGACGGCCGCGTCGAAGACCTGCCTGGCCGTGCGCCGCGCATCAGCGAAGACGGTGTCCTGGGCGAGCAGGCCGACCCGCAGCTCCGGTCGCCGCCAGAGCGCTCCGGCACCGGTCAGGTGGCCGGCGAGCACGGCGAGCAGGGTCGACTTGCCCGTGCCGTTGGGGCCGGTCACCAACAGCCGGTCGCGGGACCTGATCTCCAGGTGCGCCACCCGCAGTCGGCCGGGAACCTCCAGCCGGTCCACAGTGACGATGACCCCGTCACTGTCCCCGACGGCGAGCGCCGACGCGTGGAAGCGCAACGGATCCGGCGGCACCGGAACGGGGTCGCGCTCGATCGTCTCCAGTCGACGGACGGCGTCGCGGACGCGACGGGAGATCTGGTTCTGAACGCGGCCGGCGGTGTGGCCGTACCCCATCTTCTCGCTGTCGCGCGGGCCGCGGCCGTGGGCGACCTGGTGCCCGGTCACGGCGGCGGCCTCGCGCAGGTCGGCGAGGAGCGCCTGCTCGTCGTCGTAGCGCCGACGCCACCGTTGCGCCTCGGCGCGCTTCGCCGTCAGGTACGCGGTGTAGCCACCGCCGAAACGGACCGGCCCGTCGACCGCCGGGTCCAGGTCGATGAGATCGGTGCAGACCGCGTCCAGGAACGCCCGGTCGTGACTGGCCACCACGACCACCCCCGGCATGGCGCGGAGCTGGTCCTCGCAGAACGCCGCCGCCGCGTCGTCGAGGTGGTTGGTGGGCTCGTCGAGCAGCAGCGCACTCGGCCGGCGGATCAGCACCGCCGCCAGGGCGAGCCGGCCGCGTTGCCCGCCGGAGAGCGCGCCCAACGTCCGGTCGTGGGGCAGACCGCCGAGGCCGAGGCCGTCGAGGACCGTCCGGGCACGCCGGTCGGCGTCCCAGGCGTCGCGGTCCTGTGCCCGTTCCAGAACCTCGCCGTAGGCAGCCAGCAGCCCGTGGTGCTGCTCGGTGCCCTCCGGCGAGTCGGTGAGCGCGACGCCGATCCGGTCCAGTTCGGCGAGGTCGGCACGGGCCTCGCACAGCGCGTCGTCGAGGACCGCGGCGATGGTGGTGGAGGGATGGAAGGGCAGCTCCTGGTGCAGGAAGCCGACGTCCGGCGGGCGGGTCACGGTGCCGGAGTCGGGTACGTCGACGCCGGCCAGGATCCGCAGCAGCGTCGTCTTGCCGGTGCCGTTCTCACCGATCAGGCCGATCCGGTGGCCGGGTGCGGCGGTCAGGGAGAGGCCGTCGAGCACCCGGCGGTCGCCGCGGACCCGCACGAGGTCATGGGCGATGAGAGCAGGTCGAACAGACATGGGGGACCTCGGAGAAGGACGATCCGGGGCGCACACCGGCACCCCGGCGGAGCAGGACATGACGACGGAGGCCGCGGCGACAAAGGCGCGATCACGCGCCCGTCGGCGGCCGGTCCGGGTGCTCACCCGGAGATGTCGTCGTCACCTGCCACGCCTGCTCCGATCTCCGACAACTCGGGCGCAAGAATAACTCGGCGTCGCTGGCTTCGGTTCAGCTCCCGCCCATGCTCGACGAGCTGTTGTCCGACGAGTTGCCCCGGCGGGACGTGTATCGGCCTGCCAGTCGCCCGGCCCGAGCGCGACGCCCCAGCACACCGATGATCACCAGCAGCAGGCCGGCGAAGATCACGACTCCGCCGCCCACCAGTGCCGCCGCCGTTCCTGCTGACATGACCGACCGCCTCTCTCCGACTGTGACCGGTACGGCCAGACGAGCAGATCCTGACACGGTCAGGCCGTTCGGGCACCGGCCCGCAGCGAGTCGATGGTGAGGTCGAGGACGGCTTCGAGGTGGTCGGTCTTTCCGGTGGAGAGCAGCAGGAGGACGCCGCCCTGGATGCCGGCGAGCAGCGCCGCGGCGGAGCGGTCGGCGTCCACCTCCGAGGCGATGTCCCCGGTCGACTGCATGTGCCGGATGCCGTCGACGATCGCGTTCTGCCAGCGCCACATGAGCCCGGTCACGATTGCCTGCGCGCCCGGCGCCCGCCGCCCGGTCTGGCCGAGGAGACCGTTGAGCGGGCATTTCACCCCCTGCGCGCGGTAGCGCTCGATCAGCCGCTCGCGCCACGCCAACCAAGCCGGCCAGGACGTCAGGTTGCTGAGCATCGGCTCCTGGTCGAGCAGGACCTGGTCGGCCTCGTGCTGGGCCACCGCGAGCAGCAATCCCTCCTTCCCGTCGGGGAAGTAGTGGAAGAGCTGGCCCTTGCTGGTGCCGGTGTGGGCCATCACGTCCTCGAGGCGGACCTCGTCGACGCCGCGCTCACGGATCTCGGCGGCCGCACCGGCGACGATCCGCGCCCGGGTCGCCTCGCCCTTGCGGGTCAACGCCCGTGTCATGAGAACTCCTGTTCTGGACCTGGGGGGTCCAACCCTACGTCGGATTTTGGACTTGCAGGTCCATTTTTGCCGAGCAAAGGTCTGGAACACGCGGTCCGCAACGGGCCGACACCACGATCGGGAGGGCACCACCGTGAACCACTACTACCTGCTCGGGCGGTCCGGTCTGCGGGTGAGCCGGCTGGCGCTGGGCACCATGAACTTCGGCGTCGACGGGTTCCACGCCGCGTACGGCAAGACCGAGGAGGAGTCAGAGCCGATCTTCCGCCAGTATCTGGAGGCGGGCGGGAACTTCATCGACACGGCGGACTTCTACACCGCCGGGGAGAGCGAGAAGATCCTCGGCCGCCTGATCGACCGGGCCGGCGTCCGCGAACGGCTCGTACTCACCAGCAAGTTCACCAACACCGTCGACCCGGCCGACCCGAACGCCAGCGGCAACGGCCGCAAGCACATCATGCGGGCCGTGGAGGCGTCGCTGCGCCGGCTCGGCACCGACTACATCGACCTGTACCTGCTGCACACCTGGGACCGGATCACCCCGGTCGAGGAGGTCGTGCACACCCTCGACGACCTGGTGCGCTCCGGCAAGATCCGGTACGCCGGGCTCTCCGACGTACCGGCCTGGTACGCGGCCCGCGCGCAGAGCTACGCAGAGGCGCACGGCCTGGCCCCAATGATCAACATGCAGCTCCCGTACTCGCTTGTCGGCCGGGGCATCGAGGCCGAGTTCGTGTCGATGGCCCAGAACCTGGGCATGGGCCTCACCGCGTGGAGCCCGATCGGCGGTGGCCTGCTCAGTGGCAAGTACCGACGGACCAGCGAGGGCCTGAGCGGGACCGGCCGGTTGACCAACCCCAGCGCCGCGGGTCGGGAGATCAGCCCCAACGACTGGAAGGTCATCGAAGCCCTCGAGAGCGTGGCCACCGACCTGGGTCGCAGCATGGCCCAGGTCGCGATCAACTGGGTCGCCACCCAGCCCGCCGTCGCCTCGGTGATCATCGGGGCGAGCAGCGCCGAGCAGGTCAGCAGCAACTTCGAGGCGCTCGACTTCGAGATCCCGGCCGACGCCCGTCGCCGGCTCGACGAGGCCAGCGCCCCGGACCTCGGGCTGCCGTACGGCATGTTCACCCCGCAGTACCAGTCCTGGGTGGTGAGCCCCGGCCTCGGCATCGGCGACAAGCCGGCCGGCTACGCCCCGCCGGTGTTCAACGCCGCCGCCGGGCCGACCAAGTGAAGGGACCGGACATGACACAGCGCAACAACACCCTGGTTCGTGAGTTCGTCGAGGCGTTCAACACCAAGGACGCGGACCGCCTCGTGCCCTACCTGCACCCCGAGGTCGTGTTCCACGCGTACGGCGACCAGCAGGTGCGCGGCCGGGACGCGGTCGTGGAGGTGTGGCGCGGCGTCTTCGGGACGTTCGCGGAGGTCCAGTTCGCGACCGTGCACCAGGCGGTCGACGGCGATGTCGTGATCGCCGAGCAGGTCCACGGCCTCGGGCTGCCGGGCCGGCCGGTGGCGCCGGTCATGAACATGGCGATCTACGAGATCCGCGACGGCAAGATCGCCGCCTGGCGTGACTACACCAACCCGGAGTACGCCCAGAAGCTCGTCACCGGCTGACCCGCCCGCGTGCCCCCGGCCACGAACCCGCAGCACCGGGCCACGGCCGCGGGCACCCCCTTTTGCCGCAAATCCCGCTGGAGGAAGACATGCACGCGATCCGAATGCACGAGTACGGCGGACCGGAGGTGCTCCGCTACGAGGAGGCACCCGTGCCGGTCCCCGGTTCCGGCGAGGTCTTGATCAAGGTCGCGGGCACGTCGTTCAACCCGGCGGACGCCGTCATCAGAGCAGGTGTCCTGCACCATTCCCATCCCGTCCGGATGCCGCACATCCCCGGCACCGACGTCGCTGGCACGATCGTCGAACTCGGCCCGGGTGTCACCGGCCACGCGGTCGGCGACCGGGTCATCGCGGCTCTGCCGCGACCGGCGGACGGCGCCACCGGTGAGTTCACCCTCGCTCCGGCGGCGCTGGTGGTCCCCGCGCCAACGAGCATCCCGCTCGCCGACGCCGCCGCCCTGCCGATCGCCGGGCTCACCGCCTGGCAGGGCATTCACGACCACCTGCGGGTCCGGCCCGGCCAGCGCATCCTGGTCAACGGCGCGGGCGGTGGCGTCGGTCGGTTGGCCGTGCAGTTCGCCAAGCTGGCCGGCGCGACCGTTCTGGGAGTGGCGGGTCCCGCCAGCATCACGGCAGCCCAGTCGGCCGGCCCCGACCAGATCCTGGACTACACGGTCGACCGGCTGACCGGGCCGGTCGACGCTGTGTTCAACACGGCTCCCATCGACGGGTCCGGCCTGAATCGGCTCGTCGCCCTCATTGCGCCGGGGGGTCGTCTGGTCTCCATCACCTCGTCCGCGGCAACGGACCCCCGCCGCGCGGTGCACGCGATGGTCATGACCGTCCGCTGGGATCCCGCCCACCTCAACGAGATTGCCCGCCGGGTGGACGCCGACGGGATCTCGCCAGGCGTCAGCGAGCGTCTCCCGATGGCCGAGATCGTCGAGGTACACCGTCGCCACGCCGCCGGCCGCCTGTCGGGCAAGGTCGTGCTCAGTCACTGAACGAGGGGGTCCGCTACCTGCTGCGGCCAGCGGTCGCGCAGGGACGCCGCCAGCTCCCTGCGCGACCCGATGCCGAGCTTGGTGAAGACCTTGCGCAGGTGCCACTCGACCGTACGCGGGCTGAGGAACAGCGCGGCGCCGATCTCCGGGTTGGTCCGCCCCGCGACCGCGAGACGCGCGATCTGCGCCTCCTGTGGAGTGAGCTCGACGGGTACGCCGAGGGTTCGCTTGCGGACCGTCTCGCCGGTGGCGAGAAGTTCCCGGCTCGCGCGCTCGGCGAAGCCCTCCGCGCCCATCGTGGCGAACGCCTCGTGCGCGGCACGCAGCTGGGTCCGGGCGTCGGCGCGACGGTTCTCCCGACGCAACCACTCGCCGTAGAGCAGCCGGGCCCGGGCCAGTTGCAGACCGAGCTGGCCATCCGTGAACCGCTCGACCGCCTCGCGGTACCGGTCCTCGGCTCTCCCCGACCTTCCCGTCAGGGCGTCGGCGAGGGCCTGCACGCCGAACGCCCAGCCCGTGCCGGCTGCGCCGGTACGCTCCGCGAGGCGCTCGCTCGCCTCGGCGGCCACCTCCGCGTCCCCGGCGCGTACGGCGGCCTCGACCAGCTCGCCGAGCGTCCAGTTGTACACGGCGAGATCCTCGTACTCAGCCGCCTGCCGTGCGGCTTCCAGCGCGCCGGGATAGTGGCCGAGCCCGTTGGCCAGCACCGCCCTGGCGTAGCCGGCCAGGCCGAGCAGGCGGCCCTCGCCACGTGCGTCGGCGTCCTTGACGGTGGCGTCGATCAGCTCCATCGCGGGCAGCTCCCGGCCACGGTGGGCGGCCAGGGTGAGCGAGGCGGACGGATGCACGGCCATCCCGGTGGCCTGGCCGAGGGCATCGGCCTCGTCGAGCAGACCGGCCGCGTCGGCGAACCGACCCGCGAACACCAGAGCACCGGAGCGGAACGACAACGCTGTGGGCAGCAGCGACAGCGCACCGGTGGCGCGGGCGAAGCCGACCGCCCGCTCGGTGAGCCGGAGCCAGGCAGCGTCGTCCCACACCTCGTGCGCGACCGGTCCGGCCAGCCAGAGCAGATGTAGGTTCTCGTCCGCCGTCATGGTTTCGAGAGCCCGGCGGAGATGCGGGACGGCGGACGCGTACCCGTCGAGGGTCCATGCCGTGAGGCCGGTCAGGAACAGGTCTGCCGGCTCGTCACCGGCCGGCACGCCGCGGGCCGCTGCGGCTGCCCGACGCAGGTTGCCGCCACCGAGCCGACCGGCGTGCACGGCGGCACCCACCGCCGAGAGGTACGTCAAGCGTGCCGTCGGGGAATCCAGGCCCTCAAGCCGGCGGGCGGCCGCGAGCAGTGGTGGACCCGCCGCGTTGCCGGGGTTGAGCGCGAACGCGACCTGAGCCCGCAGACGTTCCACCCCGGCCTGCTGCAACGGTTCGAGTGGACCCAGCTCGGCGGCCGCCAGCAGGCCCGGGACCTGTTTCAGTTCCCCGGCGTCCAACCGGGCCCGCGCCGCGCCCAAGGCCCGTGCGGCGCGCGCCTTCGGGTCCGAGGTCAGCTCGACGGCGCGTTCGAGGAAGGACGCGGCGGCGGACCGGCCGCCCCGGGCGAGGGCGCGACCGGCCGAACGCTCCAGTTCCGCAGCGACCTCCTCGTCGGGTCCAACGGCGGCGTGCGCCCGATGCCAGGCGCGGCGGTCGGGGTCGTGGTCCAGGTCGGTCGCCTCGGCGAGCGCACGATGCACCTCACGCAGTTCGGCGGCCTCGGCCGACCGCCACACGGCCGAACGCACCAGCGGGTGCCGAAACCGCACCCTCGTCCCCAACTCGACCAGGCCGGCGGCCTCGGCCGGCGCGGCGGCGTCCGGTCCGACCCCCAACCGCTTCAGGGCGCGCCACAGCAGCGTCACGTCGCCGAGCGGCTCGACCGCCGCAGCGAGCAGGAGTCGACGAGTGTCCGCCGGAAGCGCCGTGATGCGCCGCCGGAAGCCCTCCTCCATCCGGCTCACCAGGGGCGTTGCGGCCTGTCCGCCGAACCCGAACGCTAGCTCCGCCGGTGTCAGGCCGCGTGGCAGCTCGAGCAGGGCGAGC
Organism: Micromonospora alfalfae; assembly: GCF_022230925.1. GTDB lineage: Bacteria > Actinomycetota > Actinomycetes > Mycobacteriales > Micromonosporaceae > Micromonospora > Micromonospora alfalfae. The sequence goes on from NZ_JAKKFH010000008.1 coordinate 21,466, forward strand.
GGGTTGCCGCGCGTCTCGGCGACGATCCGGTCGCGAACCCGGTCGTCCACCGGGCCGGGTAGCACCGAATCCAGCAGCGCCCGCGCCTCCGCGGCCGGCAAGCCGTCGACCCGCAGCTCCGGCAGGCTGCCGAGGATCTGTTCGTCCCCCGGGCTGCGGGAGGCGAAGACCAGCGCGATCGACTCCTCGTCCAGCCGGCGGGCGACGAAGGTGAGGATGACCTCCGACATTCGGTCCATCCACTGCACGTCGTCCACGATGCAGACCAGTGGCCGTTCCGCTGCGGCCTCGGCGAGCAACCCGAGGACGGCGAGCCCGATGAGCAGCCCTTCCGGTGGCTCGCCGAGGCTCAGCCCAAAGGCGGTGGCGAGGGCGAGCCGTTGTGGCTCCGGCAACCCGTCGAGGTGTCCGAGCAGCGGTGCGCAGAGTTGCTGAAGCGCCGAGTACGCGATCTCGGACTCCGGCTCCACCCCGGCGGCCCGGGTCACCCGACCGGCCGACGGGTGCTCGCTGAGGTAGTCCAGGAGCGCGCTCTTGCCGGCACCCGCCTCACCACGAAGCACCAGCACCCGGCTGTGCCCGGCGCGGACGTCACGCAGGAGCCGGTCGAGCGTGTCCCGCTCGCGCCGACGCCCCCGCAGCGCGGAAATCTCGGTGTTACTCGGCACGTCATCCTCCCCGGCGGAGGGTACACCGAGTGAGATCACCGATTCCGGGTCCGGCCAGCTCAGAGGGCGGTCCCCCGCGCGTCGCCTGCGCGAGGGACCGCGCGGAAGTCAGGCGCCGAGGCCGGCGGTCCGGGCCATGTAGTCGGCGTACCAGATCGGCCAGTCCGCGTCCTCGTGACCGAGTTCCGCCTCGTGCCGGCCGTGCGCCGCGGCGGCGTCGCGCAGGGCGTGCTCCACCTCGGGCACCGAGCCGTAGACGACGTGGGTGATCCGTCCCGGTTGCCGCACGGTGACCTCCTGGAGGACGAAGCCGTTGCCGTCCGGGTCGTTGAACGACGCGAACGACCCGTACGAGCGTCGCTCCGGCTGCGGGCCGGTCACCCGGTCGCGCGTGCCGGCGTGGTGGAACACGCCCCCGGCGTCGTGGAAGACCTCGCTCACCTCGATTCCACGGGCGACCAGTTCCGCGCGGGCGGCGACCACGTCGTCCACCACCAGGTGTATGCCCTGCACCGATCCCGGTGCTGCGCCGGACACCCCGTCACCAATGATGATCGAGGACGCCGAGCCGGGCGGGGTGAGGTGTACGACGCGAAAGCCGTCCGGGGCGACGTAGTCGACGTCCTGCCGGAAACCGACCTTGTGATAGAAGTCCCGGGCCCGGTCCACGTCCGAGACCGGCAGGACGATGACCTCAAGCTTGAAATCCACGATCTTCACTCCTTTGTGGCACCGGACGCCGTTTGTCGTCCGGTGTTCACCGTCGCGCCCAGGACCCACCGGTCGCCCCAGGGACTACCCCTGGCCAGCGCCCTGGGGTCGCTGGGCCAGCGCGCTGAAGGCCAGGTCGGTCGGAGGCCAGTGCCTCGGCCAGGGTGTCTCCCTGGGGCGATCCGGCGGCACGGCCGGGAGAGTCATCGGGGTAACCGACACGACCGGCAGAAAGCTGACACTCGGATGTCTCCCCTCTTTCGCATCTACCTCGTCCGTGGCCTCGTGGCGATCGCCTGGGCCGCCGGATTCTCGACCGTCAGCGACTCGCTCACCGCCATCACCGTGGTCCTCCTGATCGCGTATCCGCTCATCGACGTGGTGGCCTCGCTGCTCGACGCCCGCGAGGACCCTGGCACCCCGGCCCGCAAGCTGCAGATCTTCAACACCACGCTCAGCGCCCTGGCGGCACTCGCCCTGGGGCTGGCGGCAAGCAGCGGGATCGGCGCCGTGCTCTTCACCTTCGGCGTCTGGGCGATCGTCTCCGGCGTGGCCCAGTTCACCGTCGCCATCCGCCGCAACAGCCCCGAACTCGGCCGCCAGTGGCCGATGCTGATCGCTGGCGCGCTCTCGGTCATCGCTGGCGCGACCTACCTGCCCGCCGCCCTCGGAGCGGAGCCGAACCTCAGCATGCTGATCGTCTACACAGCGGCCGGCGGTGTCTTCTTCGTCCTGCAAGCCGCGAGCCTCGCCTGGCGGCAGCGCCGACAGACCGTCCGGGTCTGACCAACCGACGCCGTGGTGGCAGGGGCTCACCTGCCACCACGGCGTCGTCGACTGTCAATCGCCGCTGCTGGTCGTCCCGGCGAGTCCGGAGGTCGGCGCGGCCTCACCCTCGTAGAGCGCGACGTATCGTCTGCGCCACTCGTCGCCGTCCGCGCCGAGGGCGGCGAGGTTGAGGGTGTTGTGTTCGACGCCCAACGTCTCCGGCAGGGTGCACACCCGCAGCGGTATCGCGTTCGCGTCGGCGATCCGGCGTGGCACGTCGACCGCTGCCCTGAGGTCCACCACGCCGTCGAGCGGGCTGATCGCGACCGCCGCGGTCCGCAGTCCGGTCCGCCGGGGCGGATTCGGCAGGGTACGGGCGATCGTCAGGTACTGGGTGACGGCGGCGAGCGAGTATCCGCGCGACGTGACGCGGTCCCGGAGAACGCGACGCCCGTACAGCACGATGAGCGGCTTCACGGCGTAGGCCGGCGCCTGTCGCGGGTTCGGACCGAAGAACGGCGACAGCAACAGCAGATGCCGTACGACGTTGCCCGGCACCTGGGCCAGCCAGGCGGCCAGCACGGCGCCCCCGGAGATCCCCACGACGCCTACCTCGTCTCCGAGGGCAGCCGCGACGGCCCACCCCTGCGCGGCGTACGTCGTCAGCTCACCGGCCTCGACCCGGTGGTGGGCCCGCCGGTCGACGGTCCCGTGCTGGGGCGCCCGGGGGATCCAGACGTTGTATCCACTGTCGAAGAACTCCTCGGCCAACCCCGCGTACTGCTCGGGCGCGAGGGTGTACCCGTGCAACAGCAGCACGGCCCGGCCGGTACGGGAGCCGTGGCTCAGCAGCCGGCTGCGCGACTCAGGCCGCACCTCCGGATCGGCCGTCTCGGCGGCGATGACGGCCGCGGCGGCACGGGTGGCGGTGTCGAAGTCGAGCGGTCGGGGAGGCGCGACAGGTAGCCCGCGGCGGCCCACCGGCCAGAGATAGAGCCCGGCGACCGCTGCCCCGACGAGCGCCAACCCGCCGACGAGGAGCGCGATGATCTCCGGCATGGTCAGATGCTGACAGGGGCCGCGCCCGGCGCTGGCTGAGGGGGTGCGCCCGGGTGACCGGGCGCACCCGGTCAGCTATTCCTGGCTGTTCGGCGGCGCGAAGACGACCCGGGACCGCAATTGTCGAAAGCCGGTCCGCTCCAACTCCGCCAGCACCGTCACCCGGTGGGATGCCACGTCGGCGATGACCTCGCGGGCACCGCCGGCGGCCAGCACCCGGACCGCCTCGGCCAGCAGCTCGGGTCGGGCCGCCTCGTCGAGGAGGCCGAGATAGGCGAGCAGGGGGTAGCAGGCGTCTCCGGCCGTGCCGACCAGCCCGACCGGGTCGCCGGCCGCCAGGGCGATACGCCACCCCTCGGTGTTCTCGCCCAACCAGGCCAGCGGGTCGGTGGCGAGATCCACGCCGCCGACCACCCGTGCGATCTCGACGCCGGTCAGCACGTCCGGCTCGGCGACCCTGGCGACCAGGGCCTTGATCTCCGCCACGTCGACGGGCGCGCGGAAGTCGTACCGCCCGGAGGATGCCGGCAGGGGGGTGCCCGTCCAGGAACAGCGGAGCCGCTCCCCCCGCTCGACCAGCCCGGCGAGCCGGGCGGCCTCCATGGGCGCCTGCACCACGGCCAGCACCTCGGGCCGACGCCGCCAGTGTGCCGGCAGCGCGGCGTAGTACAGACCGGGACCACCGAGCGCCTCGTGGGCGGCGCGTAGCAGCTCGGCGCCCACCTCCGGTTCGGCGTCCAGATCGAACCGGTCCAACCAGGGGGCACCGACGGCGCCCGGCGGAAGGAGCCAGGCGGCGCGGCCCACCAATCGGCCGGCGCGCAGCGCGACCCAGGTGTTCTCGGGACGGTAGCCGCCGCCGGCGATCCCGTCGGCGTACGCGACCTGGCGCAGTTGGGGCAGCGGATCGGGCATGGAGTCGAACAGGTTTTCCTCGCCCGCGACGAGCGGACGGATGACCAGATCAGTCATGGGTTGGTCCTCCGGGAAGCGCGCGCCCCGGGTCAGATCCGCGCGGACGCCGGAGCGCGGAGGGGGCGCAGAACATCGGACATTGTTCTGACCTCCTTCCAGCTCGACGGCGTGCCGAACGACCATACGCGCAGGAGTCGCCGGCCCGCAATGCTCCGTCACAGCGTCGGGTTGGTCTCCGCCCCGCGCTTGTGGGCTCGCTGGTCGTACAGGGTGATGCCGGCCAGGAGCACCGCCGCGACGGCCGCCACGGCGACCGGCGGGAGCAGCACCATCGCCGGGGCCGTCACGACCAGCGCCACCACGCCGTAGTACAGCGCCCGACACCGTGGCGCGGTTCGGCTCTCCCGCTCCAGGGTGCTCCGCCCGACCAGGAACAGCACCGGACCGCCGAAGATGATGGCTACCAGAGCCCAGTCGATCGGCGGGTGTGGATCCTCGATGACCTGGCCGAAGCCGACGGCGGTGCAGATGATGCCGCCGACGATCAGCAGCAGGCTGTAGCTCGCCCACCGCGACAGCCGGATCCCCTCCCCGCTCGGGGTGGAGGCATGGCCGGATCTGACGTGGTAGAAGTAGATCCGCCAGAACGAGACGACAGTCACGAACGAGGCGACGAGGGCGATGGTTCCCTCGGTGGTGAAGCCCGGGAAGCTGACCGCGGCACCGGCTTCGAGCACCACCTCGGCGAGAGCGATCATGAAGAACTGGTTGTACCGCTCGGCGAGATGCGCCTCCGAGACGGTGACCCCCAGGCTGTTGAGCTGTCTCCCGCCCACGCGGGGCAGGGGGTAGGTGGTGGCGGCGCCGATCATCTCGATGGCGAGCGCGATGGTCCAGAAGACGCCTCGACCGAGACCACCGCTGATGCCGCCGCTGATCCAGAGCACGCTGGTGACCAGGTGCCAGGTCAGCACCCGGAGCGAGAACGCGTGCACCGGGTGGCCCCGCAGGGCGAACACCAGGAAGAGCGGTCGACCGACCTGGATGACGACGTAGGTGCAGGCGAAGACGACGCCGCGTTGGCCGAACGCCTGCGGCAGGGTGACAGCCAGCACCAGCGTGCCGAACATCGTCGCCAGCAGGACGACCTGCAGATCGGGGCGCCGGGGGTCGTAGGTGCTCGCCAGCAGGGCGTTGAGCGACCAGATCATCCACATCGCCGTGAAGAACAGGACGGTCTGGCCCGCCTCGGACAGCAGCGTGTGCCGGACGATGGTCAGGTCGTCAGCGACCCGCCCGGCGAGGCGGGCCAGCGCGAAGACGTAGACGATGTCGAAGAGCAGTTCCAGGACGGTCGCCGAGCGGGGGCTCCTACTGTCCCCGAGTCCACGAAAGAACTCGGTGCGCCTCAGCACGGACGGCGGGACAGCTCAGCCGGCCGGGGCCGCCGGCACGGGCGCACCACTGTGGCGACCCTGTTCCGCTGCCATCGTCCCCGAGCCTCCCTCGCCGACCGCCCCCCGCTTGATCCCTATCTGCGTATTTTATCCATCTTCATCGGGTCTCCGTCGCTGATGGCGGATACCGGGTCGGCGGTACGCCTGATCATCTGTGCCGTCACCCTGCGGTACGAGCCCGGGTCGACGGGGAACAGCCACTGCCGGGCCCGGGTCAGCGGGCCGACGTTGAGCCCCAACTCGTCGAGCACCTCGTCGACGTTGTGCATCGAGAACGGGATGATGTTCGTGCCGCGTGCGTGCCGCCCGTTGGTGCGCGTCGCCATCCAGAACAGCCGGGCGCGCACCTCGTCGCGCATCCGGACCTCGGTCGGCAGTGTGATCCCACCCCGCAGGTACGCGGCCGTCCAGACCGCCGCCATCTCCGCGCTGAGCGGGCTGAAGAACGACGAGTTGTAGCCGGCGAACGTCAGCCGCGGCACGCCGATCGGCAGGATCTGCCGGTAGAGCATGAAGTTACCGGCGTCGTCCTGGAGCCGGGCGTGCAACGCGTCGTCGAAGAACGGCACGTGCTGGCGGAAGCCGGTGCCACAGATCACCAGGTCGGCGGGGAGCACAGTGCCGTCGGCCAGGCGGGCGGCGGGTCGGCCACCGTCGACAAGCAACTCGGTGATCACCTGTTCCCGGTGCACGGCGATGCGGCCGTCGGTGACCCGCTCGAAGAAGCCCTCGGTGCCGAGGCTGACAGTGCTGCGGGCGATGTCCTCGAAGCTGCCCTTGGGCACCAGACCCAGCTCGCGCAGCTTGAACTGCCGGGTCGCGACAGCGCCGACGCTGTCGACCATGCGTCGGCGCAGACCGTTCCCCGGGCCGTGCAGGAACCGCTCGAAGCCCCTCAGGTGCAGGTAGCGGAAGAGCGCCTCACCCATCCGGGTGAGCAGCAGGTACTTGTAGTTGAGCGCACCGCCGAGCTTGCGGGGCATCTTCCAGAGCAGCTCGCGCGCCACCACGTGGGTCTGGGCGGCCACCTCGCTCACCGGGACCGCCACGTCGCAGGACGACTTGCCGTACCCGACCACGAGGACGTTCTTACCTCGGGCCGCCTCGAGGTCGTGGAACTCCCCCGTCGCCAGGACGCGCCCACCGGCTTCGGTGAAGCTCGCGTGCCCGTCGAAGGACGGGACGAACGGGTCGGAGAAGATGCCGTTGGCCACGATCAGGTGGTCGTACCGTTCCACTGTCAGCGGGGCCTGGGCGCCCGCCGGCCGCGAGGTGACCAGCCACCCGGTCTCGTCGTTGACAAGCTCGGCCGAGGCGACCTCCGTGGACAGGCGCAGCGCGCCGGCCAGGTCGAACTTCTCCACGTAGCTCTCCAGGTACCGCTGGACCTGCTCTCCCGACGGCCACTGCGGGTAGTCGGCGGGCATCGGCAGGTCGGAGAGGTGGTAGGTGCCCTTGTCGTTCTGGGTGTGCAGGCCGGGGTATCGGCGGGTACGACTCCACACCCCACCGACGTCTGGCGCGCGTTCGAACACTGTGACGTCGAACCCGCTCTGCCGCAGCACCTTCGCTGCGCTCACACCGGCGAATCCGGCACCGACGACGGCAATCCTCATGATCTCCTCCGAAGGACGTACGAACCGTGCCGGCGCTGACCGCCCGCGGTGGTCGCACGCTAGCGAGCAGACCGGGAAGGTCGCTATCCGCGCGACGCGGGCGCTGTCCGCAGTACGCGGCCGGACCCATTTCCTGTCGGGTCGGCGGCTTTCGGGTCTGGTCCGGGCCGGTCCCGCCTTACGGTCAGCGCGACGGGACGCCCGGGAGGTGTCGGATGGATGCGGTGACGGTCCGGACGGACGACGTCGACCGGGCTCGCGCCGAGGTGGGTCGGGTCTTCTGTCCACACCGGCTCACCCCGCAGGCGGGCGTGCACGCCGTGCGACTGCGGATGGCGGCTCGTCGGGCGGGCGGGGTGGGCGTCATCGACCTGGACTACGGGCAGGCGGTGCGCATCCAACCGCCCGCGCTGGAGACCTTCTACCTCGTTCAGATCCCCAGCGCCGGCAGCACGATGGTCCGGCACGCCGGTCAGACGGTGACCTCGACCCCGGACGTCGCCTCGGTGCTGTCCCCGTACGACTCCTCGGACATGCGGTGGTCCGAGGGATCACCCCACCGGATCTTCTACGCCGACCGGCGCGCCGTCGACCGGGAACTCGCCCGCCTGCTGGGCCACCCGGTGGACGACCCGGTCCGCCTCGACGTCGGCATGCTCATGACCACGCCGACCGCGCAGGCGTGGGCGCGCGGGGTGGCGTTCCTCGCCGACGAGCTGTCCCAACCGGCGGACGCGTCCCTCTTCGACCACCCGCAGGTGGCCGCCCGTTTCGAACAGGCACTGATCGGCAAGCTGTTGCTGGCCCATCGGCACAGCCACTCCCACCTCCTGACCGAGCCGGGCCGGCACGCCCACCCCGGGCGTCTCGTCCGGCGGGCCCGCGCCCTGATCTCCGAACACCACGGCGAGGCGCTGACCGTCGGTGACGTCGCCGAGGCGCTACGGGTGAGCGTACGAACGCTGCAGGACTGTTTCCGCCGCGAGTTGCAGACCACCCCTACCGCGTACCTGCGGGCCTGCCGGCTCGACGCGGCGCACCGCACGCTTCGCTCGGCCGCGCCGGGGGTGTCCGTGACGACGGTCGCCCTGCGACACGGCTTCGTGCACCTCGGCCGGTTCGCGACCGAGTATCGGAGCCGGTTCGGCGAGTCGCCGTCGACGACCCTGCGCCGCTGACTTCTGCCAGCTGCCGCGCCTCGCCCGGTCCTTGCCTTGACGCTGACGACAAGGTTTAGCGTTGTCGCGACGGGCCGATGGAGGAGGTCGGATGCTCATTGGCGAGCTGGCTGAACGGGCCGGCACGAGCCCTCGCACGCTGCGCTACTACGAGGCGCACGGATTGGTACGGGCGCAGCGCTCCGCCAACGGCTACCGCGTCTATGACGAGACGGAGCTACGCGTCGTGCGGGAGATCCGGGCTCTGCTCGACGTCGGTTTCGGCCTCGACGATGTCCGCCCGTTCGTCGCCTGCCTGCGGGCCGGCAACACCTCCGGCGACGTCTGCCCGGACTCGGTGGTGGTGCTGCGGCGCAAGATCGCCGAGGTCGACGTCGTCATCGACCGGCTCGGCGCGGTGCGGGAGCAACTGCACAGTCAACTCACCCACGCGATCGCACATCGGGAGAGAACATGCCTCCGAAGGCAGAAGTAGGCTCGCTGGTCACTGTCACCGACGACACGTTCACGGAGCTGGTGCTGGCCAGCGACCGGCCCGTGGTCGTCGATTTCTGGGCGGACTGGTGCCCGCCCTGCAAGGCCATCGAGAAGAGCCTTGCCGAACTGGCCCAGGAGTTCGGTGACCGGATGGTCGTGGCGAAGCTCAACTCCGACGAGAACCCGAGAGCGACCCGTAGCTACCGCGTGATGTCCCTGCCGACGCTGCTGGTGTTCCGTCAGGGCGAGGTGGTCGGCTCGACGGTGGGGTCCAGGCCGAAGACGTACCTGCGACAGACCCTGACCGCACAGGCCGGCTGGTGACAACCAGCAGCGCCGGTTGGCGCCGTCGGAGAACCAGGTGGTGACCGACGGCCAACATCAGCTCCGGAAATCGTTATCCCGGTCCGGTCGGCCAGTCTCCTGAGGGGAGGCAGATGGCGATCTTCCGTCATCGCCTGCATCAGGTAGGTACGACCAGGTGAGGGAGTCGAGACGATGCGCGCAACCGGCCAGGGTGAAGCGGACGCCGCAAGGGGCAACCGAGGCGTCCACGCGGAACCCCGACGCGGGATGCTCGGCCGCCTCCCGATCGGTGCGCGGCGACTGCTGTGGCCGCTCGTCGTGGCCGCCGCGGTCGCCGTACTGGTGACCGGTGTGGTCGTCGTGGTGCAGCCGACCGGGCCGACGCCCACCCCGGCGGCGACGCAGGCGCTCGACGCGCCCCCGCCTGCGAGCCCACTGCCGGGCACACCCGCCGCGACCACGCCCGCCCCCACCACGAGCCCGGCGGGAGCGACCCCGACGCCGACGCCTACCGCGAAGCCGACGACGGCGCGTCCGGTCGCCCCGGCGGTGACCTCGAAGCGCAAGGGCGTCGGGGTGTGGACCTTCGACGGCGTCAGTCAGGCGCTGGCCAACTCCGGGGCGAGTTGGTACTACACCTGGGACGTGGCCCATTCGGGCATCAACAGCCCGAAGGGCGCCGAGTTCGTCCCGATGATCTGGGGGGCGAAGAGCGTCACCGCCACCAACCTGCAACAGGCCAGGAAGAACGGCCGCCACCTGCTCGGGTTCAACGAGCCGGACCTGAAGGGTCAGGCGGAGATGACAGTCGAGCAGGCGTTGGAGCTGTGGCCGCAGCTGCAGGCCACCGGTCTTGCGCTGGGCAGCCCGGCGGTGGCCTGGGGCGGCGACCGGCCGGGCGAATGGCTGGACCGGTTCATGGCCGGGGCGAAACAGCGCGGCTACCGCGTCGACTTCATCGCCCTGCACTGGTACGGCGGCGACTTCACCACCGCCAACGCGGTCAACCAGCTCAGGTCGTACCTGCAGGCCGTGCACGACAGGTACCAACTGCCGATCTGGCTCACCGAGTTCGCCCTGATCGACTTCTCCAACGGCGTCCGCTTCCCCACCCAGGCACAGCAGTCCGCCTTCCTCACCGCGGCGACCCGGATGCTGGGTGGGCTGTCCTGGCTACAGCGGTACGCGTGGTTCGGCCTGCCCGCCACCGACAAGGACCAGACCGGGCTGTTCCGCACCGGCGGCACCGCCACCACCGTCGGCCGCGCCTACCAGGCGGCGCGCTGACCTACAGCACGTCGACGTGGTCCCGCCAGGAGTGCTGCGGCTCGTACCCCAGCACCCGGCGGGCCTTGTCGATGCTGAGCAGCGTCTCGTGCTCACCCAGCTCCTTGCGGATCTCGACACCCGGGTAGACCTCGGCCATCAGGCTGGCGCTGGACCTGCTCATGACGGTGTCGGCGTTGGCGATGACGAAGACGTCGGCACCGGGCTGGTCGTGGGCGAGGGCGCGCTCGACCGCCTGGGCCCCGTCGCGGGCGTCGATGTAGCCCCACAGGTTCCACCGGCGCAACTGCGGGTCGGCGTCGAACGAGGGGAACGGCGCGTAGTCCTCGACGTCCATCACGTTGGAGAAGCGCAGCCCCACCATGACCAGCTCCGGGTCCCACCGGCAGAAGTGCCGGGCCATCTCCTCCTCCAGGGCCTTGTTCAGCGAGTACGTCGACTCGGGTCGGGGCGCGTACTCCTCGTCGACCGGCGCGTACGGCGGCGGGGTGTCGAACGGCAGCCCGAGCACCGTCTCGCTCGACGCCCAGACGACCCGCTTGATCCCGGCCGCCCGGGCCGCGGCGAACACGTTGTACGTGGCGGCGGAGTTGTTCGCGAAGGTGGTCGCGTTCGACATCAGCCCCGGGGCCGGGACCGCCGCGAGGTGCACTACCGCGTCGACGCCGCCCGCGTGCTCGTCGGCGCCCCCGGTGAACGCCTCCACCACCTGCCCGTAGTCGGTCAGGTCGACCAGCAGGAACTCGCCGTTGACGTCGCGCGGGTCGCGGCCACCGGCACGGTCCACCGCCAGCACGTCGACGCCCACGGCGCGCAGGTGGCCGACCACGGCCCGGCCGAGCTTGCCGGTGGCACCGGTGACGACGACACGCCTGGGCAGTGCGGATTCGCTCATGACCACATCTTCGCCGGGGGCCAACGGGGACGCACACGCGGGTACGGCGTTACCCCTAGCATGATCGACATGGATATCACGATTCACACCTGCTCCCTGCCGCACACCGACCCGGACGCCTCCCTGGCCTTCTACCGCGACGCCCTCGGCTTCGAGGTCCGTAGCGACGTCGGTCAGGGCGCGATGCGTTGGATCACGGTCGGCCCCGCCGACCAGCCCGGCACGTCCATCCTCCTGGCGCCGCCGGCCGCTGACCCCGGGGCGACCGAGGACGAGCGCCGCACCATCACCGAGATGATGGCCAAGGGCACCTACGGCTGGATCCTGCTGGCCACGCGGGACCTCGACACCACCTTTGAGAAGGTGCAGGCCGGCGACGCCGAGGTCGTCCAGGAGCCGACCGAGCAGCCGTACGGCATCCGCGACTGCGCCTTCCGCGATCCCGCCGGCAACCTGGTCCGTATCCAAGAGCTTCGCTGAGCCGCCCGGTCCTCGATCTGCGCCGTTCGCGAGAGCTGACGAGACCGGTCAGAAATCAAGAAGCACCGGCCGCCCGGCCGCAAATAGCGTCATCGCCATGACATCGATCGCATCCGTCACCCTCGACGTGGCCGACCCCGCGGCCACCCAGCGCTTCCACACCGCCGCCTTCGGTCTGGACAACGGCGGGCATTTCACCGACCCGGACGGGTTCGTCTGGGAAGCCTCATCGCTGGCCACCGCGAAGTAACTGGAGGAAGCATGACGGAAGTTCCGCCGCGTGGGCTTGAGCAGAGGCTTCGGGACACTAGCGCCAGACTGGAGAACGACATCGACCTCTGGGTCGCGACGGCGGGTTCCCCCGGGGGCGTACACCTCATCCCACTGTCGTTCCTCTGGGACGGTGCCGCGTTCCTCGTCTCAACGCCGCGCGACTCGATCACCGGCCGCAACCTGGTGGCTGATGGCCGGGTACGCCTCAGCCTCGGGCCGACGCGCGACGTCGTCATCGTCGACGGCACCGCCGAGCCGGTGGACATCGCCGACCTCGGCCCGCAGACGGGTGCTGCGTTCGCGACGAAGACGGGCTTCGACCCGAGCGGTCTCGACGAGCCCTACCAGTACTTTCTGATCCGACCGCAGCGTATCCAGGCCTGGCGGGAGGCGAACGAGCTGAAGGGACGCGTCCTCATGCGGGACGGCCGCTGGCTCGGCTGAACGCGCGATGTACCTGTAGCACCATGATCCGGGCGGGCGGGTGCGTAACGTGCAGGGGTAAACGTTGTCGCGACGAGGAGACTTCATGTCCAAGCCACCGCTTCCCGAGGCCGCGGTCGCCATGCTCCAGAAGCCGAACCCCGCCGTCATGACCACCCTGCGCAACGGTGGCCAGCCGGTGTCCGCCGCCACCTGGTACCTGTGGGAGGACGGCCGGATCCTGGTGAACATGGACGAGAGCCGCCGCCGGCTGGAGCATGTCCGCAACGACCCCCGGGTGTCCCTGACAGTGCTCGACGAGGCTGGCTGGTACACCCACGTCAGCATCATCGGGCACGTCGCCGAGCTGCGCCCCGACGAGGGCCTGGCGGACATCGACCGGTTGTCCAAGCACTACACGGGCAACGCGTACCCACGCCGGGAACGTGCCCGGGTCAGCGCTCTGATCGAGATCGACCGCTGGCACGGTTGGGGCGCGCAGAAGGACAACAACCAGGTCGGCTGACCGTTGCCGCGCCCTGGCACCCTCGACGGTGCCAGGGCGTCGTCAGCCGTCAGGGCGTCAGGGCGGTGGCGGACCGGGCGCCGACGCGGGTCACCAGGACGCCGAAGGCCGCCGCGGTGAAGAACATGACGATGCCGTAGACGGCGCCCGGGATCGCCATCTGGGTGCTGTTGAGCAGCGCCGGGCTGAGCGCGATGGTGATGGCCAGGGTGCTGTTGTGGATGCCGATCTCGAAGCCAGCCGCCGTCGCGGCGCTCCGGTCGACACCGGCGAGGCGCGGCACCCCGTACCCGATGGCGAGGCTGAGCAGGTTGAAGGCGAGCACCGCCAGGCCGACCGAGACGAAGTAGTCGGCGATGTTCTCCCGCTCGCCGAGCACCGCGCCGGCGATCACCGCGACGAGGACGACGACGGAGAGGATCCGGACCGGGCGGTTCAACCGCTCGGCCACCTGCGGCATGCGTGCCCGGATGAGCATTCCGATCGCGACCGGGACGAGCACGATGGCGAAGACCTGGAGCACCTTGTCGAACTGCAGGCCGATGCTTTTCCCGTCGGGCAGGAAGTACGCCGCCGACAGGTTGACCAGGATCGGCAGGGTGACCACGGCGAGCACCGAGTTGATGGCGGTCAGGGTGATGTTCAGGGCCACGTGCCCGCCGAACAGGTGGCTGTAGAGGTTCGCAGTGGTGCCGCCCGGTGACGCGGCCAGCAGCATCATGCCGACGGCCAGCTCGGGTGCCAGGTCGAACGCGAGGACGAGGCAGAAGCAGAGCGCCGGCAGCACCAGCACCTGGCAGACCAGGGCGATGACGGCGGCTCGTGGATGGTGGGCCACCCGACGGAAGTCCGCAATTGTCAGTCCGAGACCCAGACCGAGCATGATGATGCCGAGGGCGACGGGTAGTCCGATCAGAGTCACGGCGGAGTCCATGGCACAACATCGTTACCACCCGGTAACGCCGCAACAATCCCCCATGCGGCTGGACGCTCTTGACCCCGGACGGTGATCGGCTTAACTTCATCAATCAGATAAGTGTCTTTACTAATTCTGCTTGATGCCTCGTGGGAGTGTGCCGATGCGACCATTCCGCCACCGCCGTCTCACCGCCGTGGTCACCCTGGCGGCCCTGCTGTTCACCGCCGCCCCGCCCAGCGCCGCCAGCGCGGGCGACAACCAGCAGCGCCGCACCGGTTACCACCGGGTCGGCTACTTCACCCAGTGGGGCATCTACGGCCGGGCCTTCCCGGTCAAGAAGCTCGAAACCTCCGGGGCGGCGGGCCGCCTCACCCACCTCAACTACGCCTTTGGCAACGTCAGCGAGGACGGTCGGTGCTACGTGGACGGTGGGCCGGGCGAGGGCGACGCCTGGGCCGACTACCAGCGCCCCGTCCCGGCCGAGGAGAGCGTCGACGGCGTCGCGGACGCACCGGGCCAGGCGCTCAACGGCAACTTCGGCCAGCTCGCCAAGCTCAAGGCCAAGCACCCCGAACTGAAGGTGCTGATCTCGCTGGGCGGTTGGAGCTGGTCGACGTACTTCTCGAACGCGGCCCGCACCGACGCCTCCCGCAAGACGTTCGTCACGTCCTGCATCGACCTCTACCTCAAGGGGAACCTGCCGGGCACTACCCCGGGCGCCGGGGCTGGCGTCTTCGACGGCATCGACCTCGACTGGGAGTGGCCCAACTGGGAGGGTGAGCCCGGCAACGTCATCCGCCCGGAGGACCGGGAGAACTTCACCAAACTGCTCGCCGAATTCCGCCGGCAGCTCGACGCGTACGGGCGCACGACACGCGCACATCACCCGCTGACCGCGTTCCTGCCGGCCAGCCCGGCCACCATGGACGCCGGCTACGAGGGTCGCAAGATCTTCAAGTACCTGGACTTCGCCACGGTGCAGGGGTACGACTTCCACGGCGGCTGGGATGCGCGGGCCAACCAGCAGTCGGCGCTACGCGTCCCGGCGGGCGCCCCGGACAACCCGGACTTCTCCGTCGAGGTCGCCATCGACGGGTGGATCGCCCGTGGCGCGCCACGGAACAAGCTCGTGCTCGGCATCCCCTACTACGGTCGCGGCTGGACCGGCGTCACCGGCGGCGGCAACGGCCTGTTCCAGCCGGCCACCGGGCCCGCGCCGGCCACCTTCGAGGCCGGGTACGAGGACTACAAGAAGCTCAAGACCCTGGCCGGTAACGGCTACACGGTGCACCGCGACCTGCGCGCCGGACACGCCTGGTTGTTCGACGGTACGACGTTGTGGACGTACGACGATCCGGCGGTCGTGTTGCAGAAGACGCTCTACATCCGACGGGCCGGTCTGGCCGGCGCCATGATCTGGTCGCTCGACGGCGACGACGACAACGCCACGCTGACCAAGACGATCGGCCTCGGCCTGACCACCTGGTAGCCGCGCACGTGCGCCACCCGGCCCGCCGCCGGCCGATCTCTCGGCCGGCGGCGGGCCGGTTTACCGCTACGCGGGTGTCACAGCGCGCACCGCGGCCTCGATGAGCGCCGTCACCTGGTCCATGTCCCGCGCCCGGTGGACGTCCACCTCGGCCGACCATCCGTCGGGCCTGGTGAGTTTCACAGTCACATCGTCGCGGCGGTGGGTCAGCCAGCCGGCGATCGCCTGCACCAGCACCATTGCGGTGCCCGCATCGCTGGCCGCCACCCGCAGGACGTCAGTGCGGTCCGCCGACATCCCGTCGGGGGACGTCGTGGTAACCCCCTCCCGCAGCCGATCCTCAGCGCGCAGCCAGGACGCCAGCGAACGCCGAGCATCGGCGGACGGAAGATCCGGATGTACCGAGAGAGTGATCATCTCTGGCACGTCTCCTCCTCCCAGACGACGACAAGCCCACGCCGCCATCCTGCCAGTCCGCGTCGGAACCGGCACGCCGAGTAGTCAGCAGTATCGATGAACCCTTGACCGCCGTATCGGTGGTTCATAGGCTCCGGCCACTGCGCTGTTGTTCCCGAGAAGGGAAAAACGACTCATGGCCCCATCGACACGTCCGTTCCGGATGGTCCCCGCCAGGCGGCTGGCAGGTGCCGCCACTATCGCGCTCCTGCTCGGCATGGTTCCCCTGCTCGGCGGCACACCGGCCGCGAGCGCCGCCCCGTCCTCCCGATGCAGCGACGACCCGACCGCCCGGTTGGGCACTGTGCCCACTCCGGAGCACGTCCTCGGCTTCCCGCTCGGCGTCGGGCAGGAGCGGGTCGTCACCAACGACGAGGTCCGGACCTACCTCGGTGCCGTCGATCGCGCCTCGAACCGGGTCGTCACCGGCGTGATGACCACCAGTGTGCTCGGCCAGACGTTGCCGTACGCGGTGGTGTCCAACGAGCGCCACGTGCGGCCCGCCGCGCTGCGGGAGATCGCCGACGACATCCGGGACCTGCGCGACCCCCGCCGGACCAGCGCGCGAGCGGCCGCCCGGACGGCGAAGGACAGCCCGGCCATCGTCTGGGTCACAGCCAACGTGCACGGTGGCGAGAAGAGCGGCGCCGACGCGGCGCTCAAGACGCTGTACGAGTTGGCGGCGGGCTTGTCCTGCGCCGTCGCCCAGCGCAACGACAACCTGGTCACCATCATCGTCCCCACCCAGAACCCGGACGGCCGCGACGCGACCCGCCGGCAGAACGAGTTCGGCTTCGACCTGAACCGGGACTGGTTCGCCCGCACCCAGCAGGAGACCGACGGCAAGCTCGAACTGCTGCGCCGCTACCCGCCGCAGGTGTTCATCGACGCCCACGAGATGGGCGGCCGGGAGTACTTCTTCCCACCCAACGCCGACCCGATCCACCACGAGATCGCCGGTGAGGCGGTGGACTGGATCAACCGTATCGGCGAGGCCAACAAGGCCGGCTTCGGCTTCAACGGGGCCTGCGACGAGACCGTCACCACCGAGTGCTACTTCAACTACGACACGTACGACATGTTCTTCATGGGCTACGGCGACACGGTGCCGACCACCGGGTTCGGCGCGGCCGGCATGACCTACGAGAAGGGCAGCGCGTCGGCAGTGGCCGACCGGGTCCAGCAGCAGTTCCACACCCAGTGGTCGACGCTCGGCTGGGCCGCCGCGAACAAGCGCGAGGTCCTGGACGGCTACTTCGACATCTGGACCGACGCGCTCGCCCAGGGCCGGGCTGGCACCCTCGAACCGAACGAGGTGGTGCAGCCCACCAACGAGGTCCAGTTCCCGGTGCCTGACCTCACCATCCGCTCGTACTTCCTGCTGCCCGACCGGCAGCTCGCCGACGTCCGCCAACTCGTCGAGCGGCTGCGCCGGATGGACGTCGAGGTGTACGAGGTGCAGAAGGCGACCCGGGTGCCCACCGCGCGGGTCTTCGGCGGGCGCAGCGCCACCAACGTGACAGTGCCCGCTGGCGCGTACTGGATCCCATCGGACCAGCCGCAAAAGCACTGGATCCAGGCCATCATGGGCGAGGACCCGTACGTCCCGTTCCCGTACTTCTACGACGTGTCGTCCTGGAGCAACCCGCTGCTGATGGGCATCAACACCATCTACACCGGAGACACCGTCCGGCCGAGGGCCGAACTGGTGCGCAAGGTCTCCGGCGGGCGCACCGGTGCGGCGTGGCCCTGGGGCTCGTACACGTACCCGCTCGACTCGGCCGCCGCCGCGGAGTTCACCTTCACCCTCCTCGGCCGTGGCGTACCCCTGGTCCGTGACCTCACCACCAGCCGGGTCGCCATCCCGGCCGCCACTGTGAACCGGAGCGTGGACGAGCTGGCCGAATCCCTCGGGGTCAGCCTCACCCCGCGCGGTCGGCCCTCCGGCACCCGCCTCGACCTGCCCGACGTGGGGCTGTTCCAGGGCACCGGCATCTCCACCACCTCCGGCTCGCACGGCGAGGCCCGCTACGTGCTCGGCAAGCGGTGGGGCCTCGACCTGAAGCCGGTCACCACTGCCGACATCAACGACAACACCGAGGCGTTCACCGGGCGGACCGTGCTGCTGGTGCCGGACGGCAGCAGCGCCACCGGCGGTCTGACCGCCACCGGGCAGGCCAACCTGCGCGACTGGATCGGCCAGGGCCACACCTACCTCGGGCTGCGCAACGAGGGCACCCGGGTGGCCCGGGCCGCCGGGCTCACCTCGACCACCGAGAAGACCAAGCCGGCGGACTACCTGGTGATCGGCTCGCACCTGCGCGTCGACGTCGACCGGGACAGCCCGGTGGCGCTGGGTCGCCCGGCTGAGGACTTCGAGTTCAACAACAGCGACCCGATCCTCACCCCGAGCACCACCGGGACGAACGTGCTCACGTACCCGACGGGTGACACCTTCTGGGCCAACGGTTACACCGTCGGGGCGGAGACGCTGAAGGGCACCGCAGCCGTCGTCGACGAGCCGACCGGCGCCGGTCGAGCGGTGCTCTTCGCGTTCAATCCGCTCTTCCGCGCGTACAACGAAAATGGCCTGCACCTGGTCGCCAACGCGCTGCTCTACCCGGCGACCGCCGCGCCCGACGCCCGGCGTCCGGCCGGCGTCGACGCGGCGCGCGCCAACGCCGCCGCCGCGCCGGTGCCGCCGGACCTGGGCGGCGGGTGGCGGCCGATCACCATCCAGGTGGCGGCCGGCGACCTGCCCCGCACCCGGGCCATCGTCGAACGTTTCACAGGAGACGCGCAGGCGTCCGAGAAGGACGGCTCGGCGTACGTCGTGATCCCGAACCCGCACGGGCTCCAGGTGGACGAACACCCGTTCACGAGCGATCTGGTGCGCGCGTTGCGCGACGCGAAGGTGCCGCTGCGGTCAGTGGTCGGCTGACGGAGCCCGCACCACAACCTTCACGCCGGGGCCTGTGCAGATCTTGGACAGTTTCCGTTACGACGTAACGGAAACTGTCCAAGATCTGGTGGTGATACGGCGGGCGCCGGATGTGGCAGTGCCCGCCCCTTTGTCCGAGCGACAGCGGGCCGGCCTAGGGCTTGCGGGCGACGCCGCTGTAGCCGGTGCGGGCGACCTGCGGGTCGTCGGTGGCCGGCGGCTCGGCGTACGGCCACATGTTGACCAGCCCGGGCGGCTCCAGGACGAAGTCACCGAAGAACCGGGAGACGTCGGCGTGGCCACGCGGCACGAAGGGGCTGTTCGCCCGGGCGTAGATCGCGGAGATCCGGGCCATCAGGTCGGGGTGCACGTCGGTGCTGGCGTGCGACAGCGCCAGGTAGCTGCCGGGGGCGAGAGCGTCGCGGTAGGTGGCGACGATCCGCTGCGGATCCTGCTCGTCGGGCACCAGATGCAGTACGAACATCATCAACACAGCGACCGGGCGGCCGACGTCGATCGCGGCGCTGATGTCCGGGTGGCCGAGCACCTGCGCGGGGTCGCGCAGGTCGGCCCGCACCACCGACACCGACGGCGAGTCGGCGAGCAGGGCGCGGCCGTGCGCGCAGACCACCGGATCATTGTCGACATAGACGACCCGCACGGCCGGGTCGATGCGGTGCGCGATCTCGTGGACGTTGTCGCGGGTGGGCAGCCCGGACCCGAGGTCGATGATCTGTCGGATGCCCCGCTCCTGCACGAGGTGCCGGACCGTCCGGGCGATCAGGTCACGGCCCTGCCGGGCAGCTTCGGGCATCCACGGCGCCACCTGCAACACCATCTCGGCGGCGGCCCGGTCGGCGGCGAAGTTGTCCTTGCCGCCGAGGTAGTAGTCGAACATCCGCGCCGCGTTCGGCCTGTCCGGTTGCAGGGCGACCTCCGGTTGCGACTGCGTCATGATCGCCCACCTCTCCCCCGCCTGTCCGATCCCGCAGCATAACGCCCGCGATGATCGATTTCTGGCCCCGCGGGTCGGCTAGCGGACATCCACCGGGCCGGATCACGACAGCGCTCCCGGCACCGCGCGGGCAGGCTGGCCGGGATCTGTGCCGACCGGCGGCACCCGGAGGAGGCGCACGGCCCATGGGTGCACCCCGCGCACTGACGGCGGCGCTCGCCGGTGGTCTCGCCCTACTGCTGATGGCCACCACGGTCGGGTGCAGACGGTCGCGCCCGTCGGCGGCCCCGAGCGGCGGCACGGCGACGGTCGGCCTGACCGTCAGCGCCGGCCAACCGTCGTACCGGGTGGGTGAGCAGATCAGTCTTCGGCTGAAGCTGGTCAACAACCGTGACGCCGAGTGCCAGCTCAGTCGGGTGCCGGACGGGGCGGTGACTGTCATGTCGTTGACCCGCGACGGCACGGCTGTGGCACCCGCGGTCGGCGGTGCCGCCTACTACCGGGACTTCACCGCGTACCTGGTCGAGAACCTGGTGCGGGTGTCGCCGCGTGGGTCGGTGGAGCTGACGCTGGGCAGCGACCCGCAGAGCCCGGTCGGCGCGGCGCTGACCACCTCCGCGCCGGACGGGCGGGGTGGGGCCACCGTCACCTGGTGGCCGGTCGACCAACCGGGGGCGTACCGGCTGGTGCTGGGCTACCTGCGAGCGCCGCTGCGCGGTGTGCCGTCGGATGCCTGCGCCGCGACGGCCGAGCAGGGCACCGTCGCGTTCGAGGTGAGGGGCGCGTGACCGGGTTGGCGAGCCGAGTGCGGATGAGCGTCGTGCTGGCGGGCGTCCTGGTGCTGATCGCCCCACAGGCGGCGTCCGCCGTGGTCAGCGTCAACAACGACCTGCAAGCGGAGTACGCGGGCTGCGTCGGACAGATTCGCGGCTCCGGCAACGGCGCCGTGCTCGACGAGCTGGAACGCTCCGGCAAGCAGATCAAGGTGCGTAGACCCATCTTCGGCTCCGAGAGCAGCACCACCACATACGTCCCGGGCAGCGATGTACAGATCAACTGGGTGCCGGAGAACGACGGGCGGAAGCTGGACGACGAGGGTCCCGGCTTCACCGAGGACCAGTGCGCCACCCTCATCCACGAGATGAACCACGCCCTCGACGAGGTGAACGACACCGACCGGGGCCAGTTCTGCACGCAGGGCGGTCAACAGGCGAGCACCGTGGATCCCGCCGAGGTGCACGCGGTGTTGGCGGAGAACGCGTACCGCAAGGCCGTGGGGGTGCCGCTGCGCACGGCGTACAGCCGTCAGAAGCTGCCGTCGAACGGCAAGGACTGCGACCGGCCCAAGCCCCGACCACCCGGTGGTGGTGGCTGTTCGATCTCGGTGATCGGCAAGGGTTACCGGTGCGCGAACAGCAACGGCGACCCGCACCTGCTCACCTACGACGGTCTGCGGTACGACTTCCAGGCCGCCGGCGAGTTCGTGCTGACCCGTTCGAGGACCGACGACTTCGAGGTCCAGGTACGACAGACGATGTTCCCGGCCAGCTCGGTGGTGGCCGTGAACTCGGCCGTCGCGGTTCGGGTGGCCGGCGACCGGGTCGGTGTCTACGTCACACCGGACGGCCCGGCGGTCCGGGTGAACGGCGCCGCGCCGGTGTCGGCGCCCGACGGGGTGAACCTGCCGCGCGGTGGCTCCGTCACCTCGTGGGGAGACGGCACTGTGACGGTGGAGTGGCCGGGCGGCACTCGGCTGACGGCGCAGCCGATCGGGGTGTGGGGGCTGAGCGTGAGCGTCAGCGCGCCCACCGCCCGGGCCGGGACGCTGGAGGGCCTGCTCGGCGACCACGACGGTGACCCCGGCGACGACCTGACGGTGCGCGACGGAAAGCGGGTGGCGCAGCCGCCCACGTTCGAGGCGTTGTACCCCGGCTTCGCCGACAGTTGGCGTGTCGAGGCGCAACGGTCGCTGTTCGACTACGAGCCGGGGCAGAACACCGGCACGTTCACCGACCGGCGCTTTCCGCAACGGCAGGTTACCGTCGGCGACCTGCCCAACCGGGCCACC
This sequence comes from Micromonospora alfalfae, assembly GCF_022230925.1. GTDB lineage: Bacteria > Actinomycetota > Actinomycetes > Mycobacteriales > Micromonosporaceae > Micromonospora > Micromonospora alfalfae. The sequence continues at coordinate 43,333 of NZ_JAKKFH010000008.1, forward strand.
GCCGAGCTTGTCTGCCGGCGGGCCGGTGTCACCGATCCGCAGATCTTCGCCGACTGTGTGCTCGACGTCGGTCTCACCGGGCAGGTGGCGTTCGCCGAGGACGCCGCCCGCGCGCAGCGCGACGCGCCCGCTGTCGGTGACGTCGACCTGGCAGTGACCCGGGCCGGCGCCACGGCGGCGATGAAGGTGCCGGGTCGGGCCGGTCAGAAGATCTTCGTGGAGGTGCCCGCCGCCACCGTGCCGGATCGCTGCGGGGTGTTGCTGCTGCTCGACCCGCAGGGCCGTCAGCTGGCGACCGGCTGCGTCATCTCCGGCATCGGCTTCATCGACACGACCACGTTGACCGCCACCGGCGACCATCAGGTGGTGCTAGACCCGTGGGATGCCGACCTCGGCCGAGCGACGGTACGGATCGTTGCGGTCACCGACGAGGAGAAGACGCTCACGCTGGACGGGCCCCCGGTCCGGGCGACGCTCGCCCAACCGGGCGCGGTCAGCCGCCTGTCCTTCGACGGCCGCGCCGGTCAGAAGGTCTTCCTCCAGGTCACCGACGCCACAGTGCCGGACCGGTGCAACCTGCTGCGCCTGCGCGACCCGGCCGGTGAACAGGTGGCCAGCGGCTGCGTGATCGGCGGCCAGGGGCATGTCGACGGGTTCGTCCTTCCGGCGACCGGCCGGTACGTGCTGGAGGTCGACGGGACCTCCACCGACACCGGTGCGGCGGACGTGCGGTTGCGCGACGCCAGTGACGAGCAGGCCGACACCGTCGCCGACGGTCGGTCCGCCACCGTGACCGTCAGCCGGCCCGGCGCGGTGAGTCGGCTGCGGTTCCCCGTCGACGCCGGTCGTCGCATCACCGTCGAGGTGACCGCCGCCAGCCTGCCCGACCGGTGCGGGATCCTGCTCCTGAACAGCCCGGCCGGCGACGCGGTGGGAAGCGGCTGCGTCATCGGCGGGACGGGGCGGTTCGAGACGGGTCCGCTGCCGAAGGGCGGCACGTACACCCTCGTTCTCGACCCGTGGGCGGACGACACCGGCTCGGCCACGGTCGTCATGCGCCAGGGGCGCTGACTGCGGCTGCTGTGGGGACCGGCCCTTCCCGGACGAGCGTGATGCCTGTGAGTCATCTTGATGCCCCACAGGCATCACACACGTCGGGGATGGCGTGAGGGGCCAACCCGAGCCGCCCTGACCATCGGCGCCCCTGGCCAAGCGGTCAGCCGGTGGCGCAGATGGTGCCGTTGAGGGTGAACGCCGTGGGCAGCACGTTCGGCCCGCCGTACGCGCCGACGAAGCCGGCGCTCACGCTGCCGCCGGCGGCGATCTGCCGGTTGTCGGCGGTGGGCGTGACCCGCACCGCGGTGCCGACCTGCTCCCAGGTGGCGCTCCAACCACTGCTCACCTGCTGCCAACCGGTGGGCCAGGTCCAGGTGAGCGTCCAGCCGTTGATCGGGCTGGACCCGTTGTTGACGATCTCGACGCCGCCGATGTAACCGTTGCCCCAGTCGTTGTTGGCGCTGAAACGGACGGTGCACGTACTGGCGGCGGGGCTACCGGTGGCGAAGGTGAGCGGCGGTGAGGCCCAGGAGACCCGTCCGGCGGTGTCGCGGGCCAGCACGTTGACCGTGTACCGGCTGCCCGGCACGAGGTTGTCGACAGTGAACGAGGTGGTCGCCGTCTCGCCGAGCTGTTCGCTCACCGCGCCGTGCTGCCGGTGCACCTCGTACTTGGCGATCGGGCTGGCGCCCGGGGTGGACGCCGGCCAGGTGATCGTGGCGGTGCGGTCGGTGACACCGCTCGCGGTCGGCTGGCCGGGTGCGGCTGGCCGGCCGGCGGTCGCGCCGGCCGGGCGCAGCACGAGCGTGGTCAACGAGTACGCCGGCAGCGTCCGGCTGGTCGCCGAGCCGGACTGGCTGGTGACGATGCCGGTGGCGCCGTTGGTGAGGGTGGACACCGTCGGCGCGACGGCCGACGGGGTGAACCCGGCGTAGTCGATGGCGACCGGGTGGTCGTTGTCCGGGTCCTTGTTCACCAGCAGCACGGCGAGGTCGCCGTTGCCCCGGCGGACGGCGTGGGCGGTGACCAGGGGCTCGTCGGTGCCGGCGCGGACGAACTGGTCGCCGGTCTTCGCGAAGAGCTTCATCATGCTCAGCCCGTGGTACGGCGCGAACGGTGTGTTCAGTGGCGGTTGGCAGACCGAGCCGTCCTCGGTGCAGGCCCCGCTGGAGAGCATCCCGAAGTCGCCGTAGTCGGTCTGTCCGGCCACCTGCGTCACGGTGCCCATGCCGTTGTGCACGTTCCACCAGTGGGCGGTGAAGACGCCGTTCTCCAGCAGACCGCTGTAGACGTCGGCCAGGAACAGCGCGGCCGGTTGGGTGTTGCGGCCGGCGTCGACGTTCAGCTCGGTGAAGCTGATGCCGATGCGGTCGGCGTTCTGGCCGGCGTACCGGGCGAGCTGCTGCCGCAGCAGGTAGGTGGCGTCGGGGAGGTGGTTGACGCGGGCCAGCGACTCGGCGGCGGTGCCGCCCGGGTACCAGTGCACGTCCACGAAGTCGATCTTCGGGCCGGCGATGGAGAGCACTGTCTGGTTCCACGGGCCCGGATCGCTGCCGGCGGTGATTCCGTCCGGCCAGTTGCCCGGCATGGTCAGCACCGCGCCGACCTTGATGCTCGGGTCGACAGCCTTCATCGCGTCGGCGTACTCGACGACCAGCCTGGCGTACTGTGTCGCGCTCTTGTCGGGGTGGTCGTCGGCCTCCCACGCGGACCCGTAGTGGCCGTTGCCGTAGTTCTCGTTGCCAATGGTCCAGTAACGCGCGTCGTAGCCCTTTGTCACGTTGGCGTACCGCACCCAGTCGGCGGCCTCGGCCGGCGTGCCGGTGCCGTAGTTCGCGATGATCATCGGCTGCGCGCCCACACGCCGGACCGCCGCCATGAAGGTGTCGAAGTCGGTCCCCGGCGCGACGTAACCGCCGGGCGCCGTGTGGTCCTCCCAGTGGTAGATGTCGGCGTACGAGCCGCCGGGGTAGCGCATCATCTGCACGCCGGCATCTCTGAGCAGGTCCGACGTCTCGGCGGTGCCGAGGTTCGAGTCCCAGATGGCGTGGTTGACGCCGAGAGCGGTGTCCGGCACGGTCGCCAGTCCCGCGCGGGTGTTGACTGTCACGGTGACCGGGTCGGCCGCCGCGCTGGCGGTCGACGGGTTGACGCCCGCGAGCACGCTCGCGACGAGCAGCAGGCCCGACAGGAGTGCTGTTCGGGTCTTCGGTTTACGCATGGGCGGGGTTCCTTCGCGCAGATGAGCCGCCCTACCGGTCGAGGTGCGACGCGGTGACGGGCGATCTCGTGGACGGCAGACCCTGATCGGTCCGTCGCTCGTGTCACCGTCCCCCGGAGATCACATCTGGATCCCGGCTGCCCAGTGGACGGACGTCAGCCCCGCGCGCGGCTCTTCATCGACGTACCACAATGGCACTGTCTGTTCGAAAATCTCAAGACGCGTCAGGCGTGTCTCCGCAGCATGAGATCGACAGACGTCATACGTTACGGGTTGACGAACGGCATGTTATCGCTCACAGTCGATGCGGGGCGATCAGCGTCCGTGGCTCACCGGGAGGCCCTTCGCTGGTCCGACCTCAGTGGTCAGGACGTCCCTGGGCAGGTGAACGTCCCATCAGGATCTGTCCGCAGCCGCCGGCGACGCGCGGCGGACGTCGCGCGCCCCGGACCGCCCAGGCGCCGCCGTCGACCGCCCGCACCGGACCGCCGTACTGCCGCCGGGTCCCCGACTCACGACAAGAGGAACCGCCGATGAGATCAAGGATCGCACTGCTGGCCGCCGCGCTGGCGACGGCCCTGGCGACGATGACAGCCGTGGTCACTGTCGCCACCCCGGCGTCGGCCGCGACGCTCACCCAGGTGACCAACTTCGGCACCAACCCGACGAACCTCCAGATGCACCTGTACGTGCCGGATCGGGTCGCGGCCCAGCCGGCCCTGCTCCTCGCCCTGCACTACTGCACCGGCAGTGGTCCGGCGGTGCACAGCGGCTTCGGGCTCAGCACCCTCGCCGACCGCTACGGCTTCATCGTGATCTACCCGTCGGTGACCCGCAGCAGCAAGTGTTGGGACGTCTCGTCACCGCAGGCCCTGCGGCGCGACGGCGGCAGCGATCCGGTCGGCCTCAAGTCCATGGTCGACTACGTCCGGAACCGCTACCCGGTCGACGCCAACCGGATCGGCGTTGGCGGGTTCTCCTCCGGCGCCATGATGACCAACGTCATGGTCGGCCTCTACCCGGACCTGTTCCACGCCGGGTTCAGCTCCTCCGGGGTTCCGTTCGGGTGCTTCGCCACCACGAACGGCGCGGAGTGGAACAGCGAGTGCTCCGGCGGACGGATCGTCAGGACCGCGCAGCAGTGGGGTGACCTGGTTCGCAACGCCTACCCCGGCTACTCCGGCAAGCGTCCCCGGTTCCAGATCTGGCACGGCACCACTGACACCACGCTGAGCTACGTCAACTTCGGCGAGCAGATCAAGCAGTGGACCAACGTGCAGGGCGTGTCGCAGACCCCCAGCTTCACCGACTCCCCGCAGACCAGCGCCACCCGTACCCGCTACGGAGGCACCGGCGGCACGGCGCCCGTCGAAGCGATCAGCTTCCAGGGGTACGGCCACTCCATCCCGTTCGACGCCGCGCAGGCCATCCGGTTCCTCGGCTTCGACAGCACGAGCCCCACCACCCCACCACCCGGCGGCACGTCGGCGCCGCTGCGCAACGCCGGCGCCAACCGCTGCCTGGACGTCCCGTCGCGGTCGCAGACCAACGGCACGCAGCTGGCGCTGTGGGACTGCAACGGTGGCACCAATCAGCAGTGGACGTCGACCGCCGCGAAGCAACTCCAGGTGTACGGCACCAAGTGCCTGGACGCCGAGGGCGCCGGGACATCGCCGGGTACCCGTGTGATCATCTGGGACTGCAATGGCGGCACCAACCAGCAGTGGAACGTCAACACCGATGGCACTGTGACCGGGGTGCAGTCCGGCCTCTGCCTGACGCCCAACGCCGCCGGAACCGCCAACGGCACCCCCGCGGTCCTGTCGAGCTGCAACGGCACGAACAGCCAGCGGTGGACCCGAAGCTGACGCGGTGACCGACGACGGCGTACCCCGTCGGTTGCTCGTGCGGGTGTGCGTCCCGCTGCTCGGGCCCGGACTCCAAACAGCGGGACGCGACCCGGCGGCCAGGGCTGGGGCCGACGGTCGCCATCAGGGCGGCCCAGGTGCGGGCTCCAGCCCATCGGCGCCCGCTGGGCAGGTGAGCGGACCGGCTGTCGTCGCACGACTGTCCGGCTGCTGCGGTGCCCTGGAATCCCGGTGGCCGTTCAAGCCTCGGCCGCGTGGCGCGCGGGTCGCCCGGGGTGGTCTCGGGCCGTCTCGCGCCGGCCAACGTGCCACCCGCCCCACGCCACGATCGTCGTTCAACCGCCTCGGGCCAATGGCGACAGCTCCGCCACAGCGGCTCGAAGTCGGTCGAGGATCGACGACTGTCCGTCACGTTAACGCTAACAGTGAGCGATTGTCCATAGACAACTGCCTTTGTTTGCTGGTCGGGATGGTCAGCGGGTACGCCGACGACAGTCGTGAGCGCGGCCGGAATAGCCTTGCGGCATGCGGGGACGATTCGGCGCGGCCAGACGGTGGTACGGGGAGCACCGGCGGTTCGTCCGCAGTACGGTCCTCACAGTGGCGGTGGGAGTCGTGGTGCTGACCGGCGGCACTGTGGCCAGCGTGACGTGGATCCGCGACATTGCCGAGGGCCACCTCTACGGCGAGGCCGAGGTGCCGGACGCCCCCGTCGCCCTGGTCCTGGGCACCAAGGTGGACGCCGACGGCACGCCCTCACCCGTGCTCACCGCCCGGTTGGAGATCGCGCGGCGGCTGTTCGACGCCGGCAAGGTGCGGGCGATCCTGGTGTCGGGCGACAACATGAACGCCGACTACAACGAGCCCGCCGCCATGCGGAACTGGCTGGTGCAGCGGGGTGTACCAGCGCACAAGGTGGTGCCGGACTACGCCGGCTTCGACACGTACGACTCGTGTGCGCGCGCTGAGCGGATCTTCGGCGTACGGCAGGCCACAGTGGTGACCCAGACCTTCCACCTTCCGCGTGCCGTGGCGCTGTGCCGGCGCCTCGGCATCGACGCCAACGGCGTGGGCGACGACAGCGCGAAGCGGTACGCCCAGACGTGGTGGTTCAGTTCGTCCCGGGAGAACGGCGCGTGCCTGAAGGCCGCGCTGGAACTGCTCTCCGGTCGGGACCCGGCACACCTCGGCCGGCGGGAGACCGGCATCGACGACGCTCTGCGGGACGCCTGACGTCAGCACCGAACGCGTTCGCGCCGCTCAGCGGGGCGGACCGGCGCTGTCGCGGACGATGAGTTCCGTGGCGAGTTCGACCCGAGGACTCTCGGTCCTCTCGCCACCGGCGAGGCGCAGCACGGTCCGCGCGGCCAGCATGCCCATTTCGGCCAGGGGTTGCCGGACGGTGGTCAGCGGTGGCGAGCACCATCGCACCTCCGGCAGATCGTCGAAGCCGACCACGCTGACGTCGTCGGGCACCCGCAGACCCCGTTTGCGGACCGCCTCGTACACGCCGAGGGCCATCTGATCGCTGGAGGCGCAGATGGCGGTGGGCGGGTCGGGCAGGGCCAGCAGCTGCGTACCGGCTGTGAAGCCGGCCTCGTGGTAGAAGTTGCCGGGGCGGATCAGGGCGTCGTCGACGGGGATGCCGGCGGCGCCGAGGGCGGCCCGGTAGCCGTCCATCCGGGCCCGGCTGCACATCAGGTGCGGCGGGCCGGCGATGAAGCCGATGCGGCGGTGCCCGAGGCTGATCAGGTACTGGTTGGCGCTGAGGCTGCCCGCCCAGTTGGTGGCGCCGATGGTGGGTGACTCCTGCGGGTCGACCCCGGCCGGGTCGATGATGACGACCGGCAGGTGGAGCCGGCGCAACTCGGCCTGCAACGGTGGGTTCACCATCGAGGTCACGAAGATGATTCCCTCAGTGGAGCGCGTACGCATGTTGTCGAGCCACTGCTTGGCCGAGGAGATGCGCCAGTGGATGGCCGACACGACGGTGCCGACGCCGTTGGTCTGGCCGACGTCCTCCACCCCACGGATGATCTCCACGGCCCACGGGCTGTCCAGGTCGTTGAAGACCAGGTCGATGAGGGCGGCGTCGGTACGCCGGGACGGTGAGCGGCGGCGGTAACCGTGCCGGTTGAGAAGCTCCTCGACGCGCTCCCGGGTGTCGGGGGCGACGTCAGAACGGCCGTTGATGACCCGGGAGACGGTGGGCACGGAGACTCCGGCCAACCGCGCGATCATGGCAATGGTGACGTTTCGGCCGTTCTCAGTGCCCACGGTCCCCCCTGCGTCCTGCTGGAAACTTCAGGTCTGCTCGCGGTGGCGCGTCGTCATCCGGCTGAACGGGCGGGGCGGGGAGCTATGGATCTCCGAAACTTTCATTGCTTCGCCGGTAATGTCGATCGATGGCCGGCACGCTACGAGCTGTTGTCCCAGCGGTCAAGACCTCTGTCCTATTGCGAAAAGACCGGCTAGCGTAAGCAGAGCTTCCAGCGATCCGGAGTGCGATTTTCCGGAAGTTTCAGACAGCCGTCCAGAGGAGTGCTCGTGTCGACCGACATCGCTAACGTGGCGACCGCTACCCGGTCGATCCGCAACCCCGTCCTCGCCGGGTTCCACCCGGACCCGTCGATCCTGCGCGTCGGCGACGACTACTACCTGGCCACCTCGACCTTCGAGTGGTATCCGGGTGTGCTCGTGCACCACTCGCGCGATCTGGTCAACTGGCGCAGCCTGGGTGGCATCATCACCGACCGACGCCTGCTCGATCTGCGCGGATGCGGCGACTCGAACGGGGTGTGGGCGCCGGACCTGACGTACCACGACGGTCAGTTCCACCTCGTCTACAGCGACGTGGCCAGCTTCGCCAGCGGCTACTGGGATCCGCAGAACTTCCTGGTCACCGCCGAGGACATCACCGGCCCCTGGTCCGATCCGGTGAAACTGCACGGGCGCGGGTTCGACGCGTCGCTGTTCCACGACGACGACGGCACCACCTGGCTGCTGGGCATGAGCGCGGACTGGCGGCCCGGCCGCGACCGCTTCGGCGGCATCGAGATCCAGCAGTACGACAGGGCCGCGCGCCGTCTGGTCGGCAGCCCTCGCATCCTGTTCACCGGCTCCCCGGCCGGGGTCACCGAAGGTCCGCACCTGTACCGCCACGACGGCTGGTACTGGCTGATCACCGCCGAGGGCGGCACCAGCTGGGAGCACCAGGTCACCGTGGCGCGGTCCCGGGAGCTGTTCGGGCCGTACGAGGTGGACCCGGACGGGCCACTGCTCACCTCCTTCGGGCGGCCCGACCTGCGGTTGCAGAAGGCGGGTCACGGCAGCCTGGTGCACACGCAGAACGGCGAGTGGTACCTGGCCCACCTGGTTGGCCGCCCGTACTCCCCGCTGGGCAACTGCGTGCTGGGTCGGGAGACAGCCATCCAGCGGGTCGAGTGGCCGTCGGGCGGCTGGCCACGGATCGCCGGAGGGGTGCCCGCTGACGACGTCGTCGCGCCCGACCTGCCCGCGCACCAGTGGCCGGCGGAGCCCGAGACGGACCACTTCGACGCCCCCGAGCTGGGCCCGTGCTGGTCGACGCTGCGTCGACCGGCCACCCCGGACTGGATCGACATGCACACCCGCCCGTCGTACCTGCGGGTCCACGGTGGACAGTCGCCGGTCGGTCGACAGGCACCCAGCCTGGTCGGGCGACGCGTCGGCGCACGGAAGTGCTCGCTGGAGACCGTTGTGGAGTTCGAACCGGCCGACCACCGTCAGCTCGCCGGGATCACCGCCTACTACAACACGCTCAACTGGTACCACCTCTACCTGACCCGGGCCGACGACGGCCGGACGGTACTGGAACTGCTCAGCTCCGACAACGGGCGGCGCACCGCGTACCCCGAGCTGACAGTCGATGTCGACGGCGCCACCCGGGTCGGTCTGCGGGCCGTCTTCGACGGGCCGGCGGTGCGCTTCGACTACGACCTCGGTGCCGGTTGGCAGCGGCTACCTGTCGAGCTGGACGCGACCATCCTGTCCGACGAGCACGCCGCGTTGATCATCGACGGTGAGCCGGCGGCGTGGGGCTTCACCGGGGCGTTTCTCGGCCTGTGGGTGCAGGACCTGGGCTGCGACGGCGTGCACGCCGACTTCGACCTCGCCACCTACCGGGAACAGTGACCACGCGGGCGGCACTCGGCGGGTGCCGCCCGCGTGCCCACTCGTCCTACTTCGCCTGGGCGGCGACGGCCCGCAGCTGGCCGAGAGTGGTGCGGAACCCGTGGCCGGACGCGGCCGGGTCCTCGGCGTTCAGACCGCTGACGGCCATTGTCTGCGAGCGGGTCGTGGCGACGGCCCCCGCGCCGGACCCGCTCAGGTCGAACACGCCGAAGTCGCCACTGAGCGTCCGGAACGTCGGGGCAGCCGGGTCCGCCGGGTCCTGGGCGAGGTAGAGAACCACGACCTGGCCGGCCTCGAGCTTCGACATGTGCGCCATGTCCGGCACCCCGGAGGGCAGCGGGGCGAGCGTGATCCGCGCCCCGGCCCGCACCGTCGATCCGGTCGTCGCGCGCAACACCTCGTCGACCCGGAATCCGGCCGCCTCGACCTCACCGCGTACCACCAGGTCCGCGGTGTCGCTGAGCTGCCGCACTGTGGCGTACCCGCGTAGCTTGCCCTTGATCGGCGGGAGCGCGACGTCGGTCGGCGTGGCGGCGCTGCTCGGGGCGGCGCTGCTCGGGGCGGGCGCGGCGGCCGGGGCTGCGCCACCGCCGCTGCCACAGGCGGCCAAGGCCGCGGCGGACAGCACGGCGGCGGCCGCGGCCCACAGCGGCCGGGTACGGCGAAGGTCGACTGCCATGGAACGCTCCTCGCGTCTCGGTGCCGTCCCGGGCCGTCTCGCTCGGAACGCGGCACTGCTTACGCCTTCTATCTGTGCGTCCCGGGCCACGAGTTCCATTTTTTCCCGGCTCAGCTTTCCAGGGGGTCACTGCCGCTCGCTCGCGAGCTGACGAAGCTCGGCCACCGTGGTGACGAACGCACGACCCGTGGCGGTGGCGTCCTCGGTACGCAGGCCGGTCACCGACATCGCCGCTGACCGGCTGGTGGCCGTCTCCCCGGCGAGGTCGAAGATCCCGAACTCGCCGCCGAGCGGGTGATAGACGCGCGTACCCGGGTCAACGAGGCCCAGGTAGAGGACTGTCGGCCGGCCGGCTGTCCCGGCCAGCTCCGCGGCCACCATCAGCTCGGTGGGCACCGCAGCACCCGGGGCGCGGTAGAGCACCTCCGCCACCCGGTAGACCGCCCGTCCGTCCATCACCGACGCCACCTCGCCACGGACCACCAGGTCGGCCGCGTCGGTGAGTTGGCGCACGGTGCCGTACCCACGGTTCTTGGCGGCCGGGCCCGGCGGTGCCGGCCGAGCGGCCGGACGGGTCGCCTCGGGCGACGGGAGCGCGGCCGGGGGCGCGTCGCCGGACCAGGTCGCGAGCCCGCCGCCGATCCCCGCCACGACCAGGACCAGCGCGGCCGCCACGAGCGCGGGCCGCAACGACACGAAGGCCCTTCTTCGGGTACGCGGCTCCTGCGTGATCGCCGCCAGCAGGCGGCTGCGGTGCAGGTCGTGCCGGCCCGGTGGCAGGTCGTGGTCACCGGGGTGGGGGGCGATCCTCGCCCACTCGGCCGGGTCCGGCGCGCTCACTGGCTGCCCTCCCCCACGAGCGAGGCGTCCACGACCGGCGGCCGTGCGGCGTGCGGCGGGGCGTCGACGAGGGTACGGAGTCGGGCGCGGGCCCGCGACAGCCGGGAGCGCACAGTGCCGACCGGAACTCCCAGCGCCTCCGCCGCGGACTCGTAGTCGAGGCCCTCCCACAGGCACAGGGTCAGCACCTCGCGTTCGGGTCGGCGCAGCCGGGCCAGCGCGTCGATGGCGGCGGCGATGCGTCGGCTGTCGTCGAGTCGGCCGGCGACCTCGTCGGCGTGGTCGGGCAGTGTGAAGTCGGAGGCGAGCAGCGCGGCGGCGACCCTGCGGTAGCGACGGTTGCTGCGGGCGTGGTTGCGGGCCTCGTTTGTGGCGATGCCGAGCAGCCAGGGCCGCAGCGAACCGCCCTCCTCGGTGACCCGCTCCCGGGAACGCCAGGCCTGCAGGTACGTGGCGGACATGACGTCCTCCGCCGTGGCCCAGTCGGCGGTCAGCCGGAACGCGTGGTTGTACACCGAACGCGCGTACGTGTCGAACAGCTCGGCGAACGCGCCGGGGTCACCGGCTCGCACCCGAGCGCGCAGACTCGACTCCATGACCATCTTCTGTCCGTCGGACGGTGCTGGTTCCGATGGACCGGCCCGTAGATCAGTTACGGCCCGACGATAGCCACCGGCAGGTACCTGCCGCCAACGACGGGATGAACAGACGTCGTCACGCCTAGCTGTCGTCGATTGACGAGGAATCGACGTACTGGTATCTGTTAATACAGTTTCCTGATGCTCGCGGTGCCCGCCGGGGCCGAACCGTCGCGCCGGGCCACCGACCGGCTGGCGGCACGCCGCCCCTTCCCCGAGGAACACCAATGGTTCACAAGAGAACAGCCGCCTACGTCGTGGGCACCCTGCTGATCGGCGTCGCCGCCGTCGGCTACGGCCTGCCGTCGGCGAGCGCCGCGACCGCCGGCCCGATCACCGGCCTCGGCGGTAAGTGCGTCGACGTGGCCGCCGCCAGCTCGGCCAACGGCACAGCCGTCCAGCTCTACGACTGCAACGGCAGCGCGGCCCAGACGTGGACCGTCGGCAACACCGACAACTCGATCCGAGCACTCGGCAAGTGCCTCGACGTGACCGCCGCGTCAACCGCCAACGGCGCCAAGGTCCAGCTGTACGACTGCAACAACACCGGCGCGCAGAAGTGGACCGCCAGCAACGGCGCGCTCGTCAACTCCGGCTCCGGCAAGTGCCTCGACGTCACCGACCGGAGCACCGCGAACGGCGCCCGGTTGCAGATCTGGACCTGCGGCGGCACCACGAACCAGCTGTGGACCCTGCCGGGCGGCGGCAGCACCCCCACGCCCACGCCCACCACCCCGAGCGGCACCAACCTCGACGACCCGACGAAGAAGAACGTCGCCATGCAGCTCGTCTCGGCCGCCGAGAACTCCTCGCTCGACTGGCGCGCGCAGTTCTCCTACATCGAGGACATCGGCGACGGGCGGGGCTACACCGCCGGCATCATCGGCTTCTGCTCCGGCACCGGCGACATGCTCGAACTGGTCGAGGCGTACACCCGCACCAAGCCGGGCAACGTGCTCGCCGGCTACCTGCCGGCGCTGCGCAACGTCAACGGCACCTCGTCGCACGCCGGGCTCGATCCCAACTTCACCCGCGACTGGCGGACCGCGGCCACCGACTCGGTGTTCCAGGCCGCCCAGGAGGCCGAACGCGACCGGGTCTACTTCAACCCATCGGTACGCGACGGCAAGAACGACCAGGTCCGGGCACTCGGTCAGTTCGCCTACTACGACGCGGCCGTCATGCACGGGTACGAGGGCATGCGCCAGATCCGCAACCGCGCCCTGAACCGGGCCAAGCCGCCAGCCCAGGGCGGCGACGAGCGGACCTGGCTCAACGCGTTCCTCGACGAGCGGGTCATCGAGATGAAGAAGGAGGAGGCCCACTCGGACACCTCCCGCGTCGACACCGCCCAGCGGGTGTTCCTCAACAACGGCAACTTCAACCTCAACACGCCACTGGTGTTCGCCGTCTACGGCGAGCAGTTCCGGATCGGGTAGTCGGCGGCACGGTACGTAATTTCCACGTTCATCAGTGGCGGGGTCGTCGGCTGTTCGCCGGCGGCCCCGCCGCACCTCGACGAGGTCCACAAACCGCTGCACACCAACCCCGACAGCCGCACCTGATCTCACCGTGCCGAGACGGGGCCAATTTTGTCGTACACCTGTTCTATTGTCGGGCCATGTTTGGAGGGTTGGCGCAGGCAGACGACGCCGTCGGCGCCTGCACGACCGCAGCCATCTGGGCGCTCCCGGAGCATGAGCTGATCGCGGCGCTCGATGCCGCGCACCACCTGGAGCAACGCCTCGCCGCCGTGAAGCTCACACTGGTCCGTGAGTTGGACGGCCGGGGCACGGCCCGCAGGCAGGGCGCCTCCTCCACCGCGGTCTGGCTGCGCGAACGACTGCGGCTCACCGTCTCCGCCGCCCGCCGGCTGGTCGAGCTCGCCGCCACACTGGACGCCGGCAGCCCCGGCGTCCAGCAAGCTCTCGCTGACGGAGACCTCACCCCGGAGCAGGCCCGGGTCATCGCCGACACCGTCAGGACCGTGCAGACCACCGCCGGCGTCGAGGCCGCCGACAAGGCCGTGGGCGTGCTCACCGACTGGGCCAGACACTTCGACCCCACACAGTTGCGCAAACTCGGCACCCGCATCCTCGACCACGTCGCCCCCGACCTGGCCGACGCCGCCGCTCGCGCCGCCTTGGACGCCGAGGCCGCCCGCGCCACCCGCGACCGCCACCTCACGCTGTCCGAGCAGACCGACGGCCGACTCCGACTCACCGGCACCCTCGACGCCGAAACAGCCGGTCTGCTGCGCGCCGCCATCGACCCCCTGACCGCACCCGTGGGCCCGGACGACCAGCGCTCCCCCGGACAACGCCGCCACGACGCCCTCGCCGACCTCTGCCGGCTCAGCCTGCGCACCGGCGAACTACCCGAGCACGGCGGCGACCCGGCGCAGATCGTCATCACCACCCACTACGACGACCTGACCCGACAACTCGGCGCCGGCACCCTCGACACGGGTCTACGACTCACTCCGGAAACAGTGCGTCGCCTCGCCTGCGACGCGGCCATCCTGCCCACCGTCCTCAACGGCACCGGCCAACCACTCGACGTCGGCCGGCAACGCCGACTCGTCACCGGCCCACTACGGCGCGTCCTCGTGCTGCGCGACCGCGGCTGCGCATTCCCCGGGTGCGACCGACCACCCCGCTGGTGCGACGCCCACCACATCAACCACTGGACCGACGGCGGCGTCACAAGCCTCGACAACGCCGTCCTACTCTGCGGCCACCACCACCGCCACCTCCATCACAGCGACTGGACTGTGCAACTGGGGGCCGACGGCCACCCTCGGTTCATCCCACCCGCCTGGCTCGACCCCGAACAGGTCCCCCGCCGCAACCACTACCACCGACGAACGTAAGCGCCGCCGGCCGAGCGCGATCACCCAGACCGGCGGCTGACCGATCGGTGCCCGAGGAGCCGATCCACCGTGGGCGTGGGATATCGTCCTCGCGCAACACGAGACGAGAGCGGAAGTCACCATGCGCACAGGGCCGGCTGGCTCGACGGTTCTCCGCACGCTGGCTGCGGCGATCCTGCTGTTCGCGACCGGGTGTGCGGGGCCTGCCGACACCGCCGCCCCGGCGGCCGTCGCCCGGTCGTCGTCGCCCGCGACGGTGATGCGTCTCGACAAGCCAGCCAAGCTTCTGGGCACCTGGCCCGAGTCCGTGGACCGGGTGCTGCGCGGGCAGGCCGAGCAGAACATGGGCAACTTCAAGAAGCTGCTCAGCGGCGATCCGACCAGCGCGCTGGGCACCGCCTTCGTCCGGGCCACCGAGGTCTACTCCCGGCAGGACGGCCTGCACATTCCCGGCGACGACCAGCGGGTCATCCTGGTCAGCGCGGTTTCCGGCACGATTGCCGACCCGACCGCGACGGTGGACCGGATCTTCGCCGGACTGCCGAACGTCACCAACGTGGAGGCGGTCCAGCCGGGCCCGCTGGGCGGGATGGCCCGTTGCGGCATCGGTCAGGCCAGGACGGGTCTGCGCGTTGACATCTGTGTGTGGGGTGACCAGCACACCCTCGGCATGGTGACCTTCATCGGTTTCGCGCAGGCGGACGACCCCCATGCGGTGTTCGGCCAGATCCGCGCCGAACTGGAGCACCCGGCGCGGTGACTTGACCTGAAGCTCGGGTGAGGTCCTAACCTCCGACATCGGAGGTAACGCATGAGTATGGAAGTTACCGCGTGGATGTCCATGCACCACGCGATGAACGCGCAGGATGAGCGACCGCTGTCCCGCGCCACCTTGAAGCGGATCGCGCAGTTCGCACGGCCGCACCGCGCGTTGATCATCAGATTCCTGCTGCTGAGTGTGGTGACGGCGGTCCTCACTGTGGCGGCACCCGTTCTCGCCGGGCGGGTGGTCGACGCGATAGTCGACGGCGCCGACAGCGGCGTGGTGATCCGGTTGGCCGTCCTGATCGCCGTGATCGCGCTAGCCGAAGCCGGGCTGGGTCTGGTGACGCGGTTTCTCTCCGCCAGCATCGGTGAGGGGTTGATCGTCCAACTACGGACGGCCGTCTTCGACCACGTGCAACGGATGCCGGTGGCGTTCTTCACGCGGACCCGCACCGGCGCGCTGGTCAGCCGCCTGAACAACGACGTGATCGGCGCGCAGCGGGCCTTCAGCGACACCCTGTCGAGTGTGGTCGGCAACGCCGTCACGCTGATGCTGACGTTGGCCGTGATGCTGACCTTCTCCTGGCAGATCACGCTGCTGGCGCTCGTCCTGCTGCCCATCTTCGTCCTCCCGGCCCGGCGGATGGGTACCAAGCTTGCCCAGTTGCAGCGCGAGGCGGCCGAGCACAACGCGGCAATGAGCACCCGGATGACCGAACGTTTCTCCGCACCCGGTGCCACGCTGGTCAAGCTGTACGGGCGGCCGGCCGAGGAGTCCGCCGAGTTCGCGGCGCGGGCACGTCGGGTCCGGGACATCGGCATCCGCGCGGCGATGCTCCAGTGGGTCTTCATCACCGCGCTCACAGTCGTCGGCTCGCTGGCGTTGGCCCTGGTCTACGGGCTGGGCGGTCTCTACGCCCTACGGGGCAGCCTCGACGCCGGGACCGTCGTCGCCCTTGCGCTGCTCCTGTCGCGGCTCTACGCACCGTTGACCTCACTGGCCAGTGCTCGGGTCGAGGTGATGAGCGCGCTGGTGAGCTTCGAGCGGGTGTTCGAGGTTCTCGACCTCAAGCCGCTGATCCTCGACAGGTCCGACGCCCGGCCCCTGCCGGAGGGCCCGGTCGCTGTCGAGTTCGACGGGGTCCGGTTCGGCTACCCCTCGGCGGACAAGGTGTCGCTAGCGTCGCTGGAGGACGTGGCGAAGCTCGATACGCGCGGCGGTGAGGAAGTGCTGCACGGTGTGTCGTTCCGGGCCGAAGCGGGGCAGATGGTGGCGCTCGTCGGGTCCTCCGGGGCGGGCAAGTCGACGATCGCGCAGCTCGTGCCTCGCCTGTACGACGTCGAGGACGGCGCGGTGAAGCTGGCCGACGTCGACGTGCGTGAACTGTCGGCCGAGTCGATCCGGTCGGCGTTGGGCGTGGTGACGCAGGACGGGCATCTCTTCCACGAGAGCATCCGCGCCAACCTGGCGTTCGCCCAGCCGGACGCGACCGAGGACGAGATGTGGGAGGTGCTCCGGCGGGCCCGCCTCGACGACCTGATCCGCTCATTACCCGATGGCCTGGACACCGTCGTGGGCGAGCGCGGATACCGCCTGTCCGGCGGGGAACGGCAACGGCTCACCATCGCGCGCCTGCTGCTGGCTCGCCCGCGCGTGGTCATCCTCGACGAAGCCACAGCGCATCTCGACTCCACCTCGGAGGCCGCGGTTCAGGACGCCCTCGCCGAGGCCCTCACCGGCCGGACCAGCGTGGTCATCGCGCACCGGCTCTCCACCATCCGGGCGGCCGACCAGATCCTCGTCGTCGAAGCCGGACGCATCGTCGAACGCGGGCGACACAGTGACCTGCTCGCGGCTGGCGGCCGGTATCACGAGTTGTACCGCACCCAGTTCGCCCAGGACCAACCGGCCGCCCAGGGCGGACCAACAGTCCAGGAGCAACGCGTCGCCATCTAGACCAGCGGGCCGGGAGCAACCAGCACTGACCGCGCCAAACACCACTGACCGCACCAGCACCACTGACGCAACCAGCCGGACGGGCAGCACGAAGACGCCGCCCGCCACGGGTCGATCCCCGGGGCGGGCGGCGGGATCCGACGATCAGTCGTCGTCGTCCTTGTCGTCAGCGTCGTCGTCGTCGTCATCGGCGTCGTCGTTGTCATCGGCGTCGACCGGTTCCTGCTCGGCCTTGACCACCGACCCGTTCTCCCGGTCGACGTCCACCTCGTGCTCGGTGTCGCCGGCGACGATTTCGATGCTCCAGACCGGGCGGCCGTTCTCCTGCTCGGACTCGACCTCGACGATCTGACCGCCACCGGCCTTGGCGAGCGCGATCTCACCGGCGCGCTTCTCGTCGACCGCGCTGCCCGCCGGCGCGGTGCCGGTGGTCGGTGTACCGCTCGACGGCGTACCCGATGGGGTGTCGGCCGACGGCGAACCGCTGACCGACGGTGAACCGCTGGCCTGGGGCGCGTCGGTGGGCGTCGGCGCGACGGTCGCCGCGGCGAGCGTCGTGCCGGTCCGTGAGTCGTTCGCGGCGGTGACGCCGAGGGCGACCCCGGCCGCCGCCAGCACCGCCGAGCCGCCGACCGTCGCCAGGAGCAGATTGGTGCGCCTCATCGTGGTGTCCACCTTTCCTCGGTTGTCGACTTCGAGGATCGGCTGAACTGGGATATCACCGCGCTGTCCGGACGCTAAGGGCGGGTTAAGGCGTTCGAGGGCCGGGTCAGCCGCGCCGGTTGAGTTCCGCTTCCAGCCGCTGGACGAGGGTCTTGCGGTCCTTGCTGGCGCGCTCGTTACGCAGCGCGGTATTGAGCTGTCGCGTGTCGAGGCCACGGATCAGCTTGGCCGCCTCCGCGACCGACATCTCCGTCATCCGTCCGGCCGTGGTGGCGTCCCGACGCGCCCGTTTGGCCGGCCCTGTGTTGGCGACGTACTGCCTGCCGGATCGGGACGCTTCGCGCTTCTTCGTATCGGTCGCGCGCTTCTGGCTCTCCGACATCTCCTCCCAGGCCTTCTTGGGCAGGTAGCGACTCGTCGTGGCGCCCTTGCGCGCACGGGTGTCGCCCTCCTTCGTCTGCCATTTCTCGTTGCCCCAGCGCTGGAGAGACTTCTGCCGCTCGTCCTTTTCGCCCAGGAATCCGCCACCGCGCTTCTTGTACTCCTGAGTGACAAGCTGTGACTTGCGCGCCGACCACTGCCCCGGCCGGCCGCCCTTGTCCGAAGCCTTGATCTCTTCCTTGATCTGCTCTCTGAGCTCGGGTTTCGTATACCGCGCCATGACTGGCAGCTACCCGGCACCGCACTGCCTATGCGTCCCGCGACGACGTCGGAGGCCCGAGCCGGAGCAGCACCTGCGCACCGCCGTACGGGCCGGGCCGCACCTCCAGTCGACCGCCGGCGGTCTGCGCGGCACGTCGGGCGATGTCGAGGCCCAAGCCGGTGGATCCGGCCGCGCTGGCGCCCCGCCGGATCGCCCCGGCGGGCATGCCCGGGCCCTCGTCGGCGACCGTGAGGACCACCTCGCCCACCTCACGGGCGAGCCGGACGGCGAACGGCGTCCCGTCGGGGGTGTGCGCGAAGACGTTGCCGAGCAGAGCGTCCACTGCCGCCGTCAGGTTGTCGGCGGCCACACCGACGGGAAGAGGGCCGGGCGTCAGGTCGAGGGTCACGGTCCGGCCGGTGTCCTCGGCCAGCACCGACCAGAACGCGACCCGGTCCGCGACGATCGCCGCCGCGTCCGAGGAGGCCGGTTGCGCCGGTGCGTGCCGCCACCGGGCCTGCCGGATCAGCCCGGTGACCGCGCGTTCGAGCCCGTCGGCGGCGGCGGTGATCCGGGCGGCGTCGTCCGGGTCACGCAACGACTCCGCCTCCAGCCGCAACGCGGTCAGCGGCGTACGCAGTTGGTGCGACAGGTCGGCGACCTGTTCGCGCTCCTGGACCAGGAGCACCTGGATCCGGGTGGCGAGATGGTTGAGCGCGCCGGCCACCTCGCGCAGCTCGGGTGGGCCGGCCGGCGTGACCCGGGCGTCCAGTTCGGCGTTTGCCAGCCGGTGTGAGACGGCCGAGAGGTCGCTGATCGGCCGGACCAGGGTGCGCGCCAGCCGGTCGGCGACAAGCAGCCCGATCAGCACGAGGATCACGCCGAGCAGCGCCAGCACCAGCCAGGCCCGGGTGACCCCGGCGGTCAGCTCGTGCTGCGGCACCGCGATCCGGATCACCCCGGTGCCGTCCGCCCGACCCTGCACGGCGATGACCACCTCCCGGCCGGCCGCCGACTCGCCGGTGAGGCTCTGCCCGCGCGCGGCGAGGGCCACCGCCGGCGTACGCGGTGTCTGGGCGCCGAGCACCGTCCCGTCGGGCAGGAAGACGCTCACCGGTCGCCCGGACTCCGCGGCGAGTTGCTCGACGGTGAGCCGGATGGTCGCCGCGTCGGCGGTGCCGACCACCGGCACCAGGCTCTGCGCGTCGGCGGTGGCCCGGACGGTGGCCCGGTCCTCGGCGACGGTGCGGACCAGCAGCGCCAACGGCACCAGGAACGCGATGAGGGTGAGGACGCTGACCGCGGCGACCAGCAGCGCGAGACGCGCCCTCACGGCTGCGCCGCCGGGGCTTCGAGACGCACCCCGACACCACGCACCGTGTGCAGGTAGCGAGGCTGTTGGGCGTTCTCCCCCAGCTTGCGACGCAACCAGGACAGGTGCACGTCGACGGTCTTGTCGGCACCGCCGTACGGGATCTGCCACACCTCAGTGAGCAGCTCACGTTTGGTGACCACCTGGCCCGGTCGGCCGGCGAGGTGGTGCAGCAGATCGAACTCGCGGGGCGTCAACTCGACCGCCGCCCCGTCGAGGGTCACCTGCCGAGCCCGGGGGTCGACGCGGAGCCCGCCGACGACGAGCGCCGGGTCCTGCCCGTCGACGCCGGAGGGGCCCCGCCGCAGCACCGCCCGGACGCGGGCGTCGAGCTGCGCCGCGGTGAACGGTTTGACCACGTAGTCGTCGGCGCCCGCGTCGAGCACCCGGACGATCTCGGTCTCGTCGTCACGCGCCGTGGCCACGATGACCGGCACCGAGCTGACCGCGCGCAGCATCCGCAGCAGCTCGCGGCCGTCCAGATCGGGCAGGCCCAGGTCGAGCACGACGAGGTCGGGTCGGTCCTCCAGCGCGTCGCGGAGGCCGGCCATCGCGGTCGAGGCCGCCGCCACCGCGTGGCCGCGTTCGCGCAGGGCCCGGATCAGCGGGGTACGGATCGTCAGGTCGTCCTCGATGAGCAACAGGCGGGCCACAGCTGGCAGGCTAACCGCTGCCGCCGGCAGCGCGGCGCACGTTAACCACGCCTTAGCGTTCGGATGTGCAAACGACAAGGACGGATCGGGGATAGTCAGGGGATGGGCCGTCGCTCGATCCTCGTCGCCACCGGGTGGGTGGCCACCGCCGCCATCGCCACACTGATCGGCCTGGGCGCGATCCGGTTGGTGGGCGAGAGCCTCACCGGCACCCCGGGCGGTGTGCGCAGCGAGGCCGAGATCGAGCGGGCGCTCGCCGCACCGGAGCCGGCGCCCACCGGCACCGCCTCGGCCGCGCCGGGCCCGACGAGCACCGCCTCGGCCGCGCCGGGCCCGACGAGCACCGCCTCGGCCGCGCCGGGCATGACGGGAACTGCGCCGAGTGCCAGCTCCGGGACGCGCCGGGGGTTCGCCACCGACGGCGGTACGGCAGTCGCCGAGTGCGGCGTCGGCGGCGTACGCCTCGTCTCCTGGGCGCCCGCGCAGGGTTACCGGGTCCGCGACGTGGACCGGGGCCCGGACGACGACGTCGAGGTCACGTTCCAGGGGGCGGCCCGCGAGTACGAGTTGAAGGTGCGTTGCATCGGCTCGGAGCCGGTGGCCGTCGCCGACGACTGAGCCGGGCGGCGACGCGTAGCCGCGCTGCTCACGATTGGCGGCCCGTCGGGGCGGACCCGGGCGGGGCGGCGCCGTGATCACGTGATGAGAAGTAGTCGTGTGGGGGCCACCGGAGCTACTGAGCATCACATGATCGAGGCGAGTCCGCCCCCACCGCGCGACCGGAGGTGGGGGCGGACTCAGGTGGTGGTTCAGCTGCTGTACGCCTCCAACTCCCAGAGCGAGTGGCCGTACCCGGTGCCCCGGGCCGTGCCGAAGACACGCAGGTAGCGGCCGTTGGCGCCGAGGGCTGTGTGCTCGTCCACGCCGCCGTCGGCACCGGTCACCGTCTTCACCGTGGTCCAGGTGGTGCCGTCATTCGAGGTCTGGATCTGGTACGCGCTGCTGTACGCCGCCTCCCAGCTCAGCTTGACCCGACCGATCGCTGTCGGGCTGCCGAGGTCGACGCGGATCCACTGCGGGTCGGAGAACGTGCTCGACCAGCGGGTGGTGAGGCTGCCGTCGACAGCCTGGGCGCCGGACACGTCGGCCCCCTCGTTGCTCGACGTCGACGTGGGCTTGTTCAGCAGCAGGTTGCCACCGGGCGGACCGGTTCCACCGCTGCCGCCGTACACCTCGAACTCGAACAGCGAGTAGCCCCAGGCGGTCCCCCGGGTGGTGCCGAGCAGCCGGACGTACCGGCCGGAGCCGCTGAGCCCGGTCAGGTCGTCCACCCCGCCGTCGCCGCCGGTCACCGTACGGACCGTGGTGAAGTTGACGCCGTCCGGTGAGGTCTGGATCTGGTATCCGCTGCCGTACGCGGCCTCCCAGGTCAGCTTGACCCGGTTGATGGCGTACGTGGCGCCCAGGTCGACGTCGATCCACTGTGGGTCACCGAAGGCGCTGCCCCACCGGGTACCGGCCACGCCGTCGAACGCGTTGGCCGCGGTGAACGCGCCCTCGAAGCTGGACGCCCGCGCCGGCTTGCCCCGGGCCAGGTTGGCACCCGGTTCGGGATCCGGGTCCGGGTCCGGGTCAGGGCCGGGACCGCCGGGGCTGGTGGAGAGGGTGAACTCGTCGATGTCGAAGTACGGGCCGGTGCCCTTGAAGACCAGGAACAGGGTTCGGGTGCCGGTCGGGGCGGTGACCCCACCGGTGACAGTGGCGAAGGTGGCGTACCCGCCGGTGGGCACGACGGTGGCCGAACCGACCAGCGGCCCGGTCGGCGAGTCGACCCGCAACTCCAACGTGCCGCCACCGCCGGCCGGGGCGCCGACCCGGGCACTGAACGACTGGACGCCGGTCAGGTTGTAGGGGCGGAATGAGATCCAGTCGTTGTTGTCGACGTAGCCGACCGCCGCGCCGCCGTGCCCGGCCGCCCCGGCGACGATCTGGACGCCTGACGAGTCACCGAAGTGCTCGGCCTGGCGTACCCGAGGTTGCAGCACCGCCTGGGTGTGCGTGGTCAGCGCCGGCTGGCCGCCACCGCCCAGGTCGGTGTACTCGGCGTCGATGATGCCGAAGATGTTCGCCGCCGTGTCGTGCTCACCGTCGGCCGAGGTCTGGATGACCCCGGTGCAGCCCTGCACGCTGCCGAGCTGGTGGCCGTGCGAGTCGTGGCCGAGGACGTAGTTCACAGTGACCCGGGCACAGTTGATCGCACCGTCCTGGGCGTCGGTGACGGTGACCGAGAACGGCACCGCGTCCCCGAAGGTGAAGGTCTGCCCGTTCAACGGGGTGTTCACGGTGACCACCGGGGCGCTGTTGCCGACGGTGACGACAACGCTCGCGGTGGCTGTCTTGCCGGTGGTGTCCCGGACCGTCAGCGTCGGGCTGCGGGTCCCGTTGGTGGTGTACGTGAAGCTCGGGTTCGCGGCTGTCGAGTCGGTGGTGCCGTTGTTGTCGAAGTCCCAGGCGTAGGTGAACGGGTCGCCGTCCGGGTCGAGGGTGCCGGCCGAGGAGAAGGCCACTGTCAGCGGCGCGGTTCCACTGGTCGGGGTGGCGGACACCTTGGCGACGGGTGCCCTGCCCTCGCGGGCGTACTCGATGCGGTAGAGCGCCGAGTTGGCGTCGCCGTTGAACCAGCCGGTGCCGTAGTCGAGCACGTAGAGCGCGCCGTCCGGGCCGAACTCCATGTCCATGACCTGGGTGCCGGTCCACGGGAACGGGTTGATCTTCAGCGGTTGGCCGGAGGCGTCGAGCTTGATGTTCTTGATCCAGCGGCGACCGAACTCACCGGCGAAGTAGGTCCCGTCGTAGTACTCGGGGAACGCCACTGGCGAGGTGTTGTTCGGGTCGTACCGGTAGACCGGCCCGCCCATCGGCGACAGGCCACCGCCGGTGAACTCCGGCGGGGAGCCGGAGCCGCCGTACGGCAACCAGGCCGAGATGGCCGGCGGCAGCTGGGTGATGCCGGTGTTGTTCGGCGAGTTGTTCACCGGCCCGCCGGCGCAGTTGAACTTCGCCCCGGACGGCCCGGACGGGAAGGTGTAGTCGTTGTAGGCGTCGTTGCGGGCCGTGCAGTACGGCCAGCCGTAGAAGCCGGGCCTGTCGATCCGGGCGAACTCGACGTTGCCCGCCGGCCCCCGGTTCGGGTCGGCGGTGCCCGCGTCCGGGCCGTAGTCACCGAGGTAGACGATGCCGGTGGCCTTGTCCACGCTCATTCGGAACGGGTTGCGGAAGCCCATGGCGTAGACCTCCGGGCGGGTCCGCGCGGTGCCCGGGGCGAACATGTTGCCGGCCGGGATGGTGTAACCGCCGGCCGCGCTCGGCTTGATCCTGAGCACCTTGCCGCGCAGGTCGTTGCTGTTCGCCGAGGTGCGCTGCGCGTCGAAGGCCGGGTTGCGCCCGGCCCGCTCGTCGATCGGGGTGAAGCCGGCCGAGTCGAACGGGTTGGTGTCGTCACCGGTGGACAGGTAGAGGTTGCCGGCCGCGTCGAAGTCCATGTCACCGCCGACGTGGCAGCACATGCCGCGGCTGGTCGGCACGTTGAGGATCAGCGTCTCGCTGGCCAGGTTGATGGTGTTGTCCGCGTTGACGGTGAAGCGGGCCAGCCGGTTGACGCCGTCCCAGACGGCGAAGTCGGCCGGGGTGCCGGTGGCCGGCGCACCACCGCCGGGGGTGCTCAGTGGTGGGGCGAAGTACGCGTACACCCAGCGGTTGGTGGCGAAGTTCGGGTCGGCCTTGATGCCCTGCAAACCCTCCTCGTCTCCGGTGTAGACCGGCAGGGTGGCCGCGATCATGGTGTTGCCGGCGGCGTCGGTGTGCCGGATCACGCCGTTGCGGGAGGTGTGCAGCACGCCCCGGTCCGGCAGGACGGTGAGGCTCATCGGCTCACCGGTCTCGGCCGCGCCCTTTGCCAACTCCACCTGCTGGAAGCTGCTGGAGACGGTGGGGCCGCAGTCGGCGTTGACAGCGCCGGCGGCCGTCCGGATGCCGCCGAGCAGGTGCTGGCGGAAGTTCGCCTCGGTGTACGACGCGTCGGTGTGCCCCAGGCCGGTGTACCAGGCTCGACCGCCGGAGTAGTTCTGGCACCAGGAGATCGGGTGGTCGGCACCCATGCTCCCCCCGGTGTAGGTGCTCTCGTCCAACGTGGCCAGCACGTGCGCGTTGCCGCGGGGGTTGGTGCGGTAGTTGTACAACTCGTCGAAGCGGTTCCACCGCTGCGGCAACGTCGCTGTGGACGGGTGCACCTGGTCGGCGACCTTCACCGTGACGTTCTGCTCGGCCGGGTGCGAGGCGAAGTACGCCCCGACCAGTCCCCCGTACCACTGCCAGTCGTACTCGGTGTCGGAGGCGGAGTGCACGCCGACGTACCCGCCGCCGCCGGTGATGTAGCGCTCGAACGCGGCCTGCTGGGCGGCGTTGAGCACGTCGCCGGTGGTGGAGAGCCAGATCACCGCGGCGAACCGGTCCAGGTTGGCGTCGGTGAACTGGGCGGCGTCCTCGGTGGCCTCGACGGTGAAGCCGTTCGCCGCACCGAGTTGCTGGATCGCGGCGATGCCCGGAGCGATGGATCCGTGCCGGAATCCGGCGGTCTTGCTGAAGACCAGCACGGTGAACGGTGCGGCGCTGGCCGTGGGTGGCGAGGCGACGATGCCGCCGGCCACGAGGATCGCGCTCAGCGCGAGGCCAAGCCACGATCTCAGGGATCTGCGCACAGTGGGGTCCTTTCGCGGTGCGAGGGACGGCGTGCGCCGATCACGCCTGGCGGTGGTGGGACGAGACATGCGAATGCATCGTTGCGCCCGGATCACTGGCGCGTCAAGCACTCTTCCACGATCCGTGAGAGCGTTATCTCCGCAGGTCAGGGGCGACTGTGTGGAGCGAGATCGAATAACGGTTTTCGGGCCACGATCCGTCCCGGAGGGCTGGCTGATCCAGTGCGGCATCCGGACGAACTCGGCGGCGGTTAGGCAAGGCTCGCCTATGCAAAACGTCCCCAAAAGAGGTGGCTGACAGGGAGTTGTCCTGACGAGGCCGGGTATGACGGTGACCCGGCAGCACCGACGGAAGCGAGATCGCCATGACCGACATGCTGGAGATGCCGCGGGTACACGAATGCACAGTCACCGACTGCGGCTACAACCACGACGGTTGCCACGCGTTCGCCATCACCATCGGGCAGCAGAACGCCAGCTGCGCCACGTTCATCGACACCTCGGCGAAGGGCGGGCTGGACCGCGTTATCGCCCAGGTCGGCGCCTGCAAGCGGGACGACTGCCAGCACAACGCCGAGCTGGAGTGCCACGCGCCGTCAATCCGGGTGGGTCCGGGTCAGGACATCGCGGACTGTCAGACGTACGAGCCGCGCTGATCCCGGCGCGACGCGAGTGAGGGACAGCCACCACGGCCGCCCCTCACCTGCGTTCGAGCCGGCTACGCGGAAACGACCATCGGCGTGCCGGCGGTCGGACACTCAGCGCCCGCCAGCGGCCAGCTCGGCGATCATCCCCTCGCAACTACGGACCACCACCTGAGCGCCGCGCCGCTGCGCCAGCGGAAGCAGAGGATCCTCCGCCCGGTCCCGCCACCGCCACTGCGCCTCGGAGGCGACCTCCCAGAGCTGCCGCACGTCGGCCTCATGCTCGACACCGAGCCGCGCCGCGAGGCCCACCCCGTCGCCGCCAACCAGCCGCTGCGCCTCGCCGGCCAGCTCCGCGTCGAACCCCAGCCGGGTGTTGCGCAACGCCACCAGCAGACGCAACTCCCGGAACTCGTGCGCACCCGCGAGGATCTGCTCCACCGCGCCGACCAGCTCGGCGGAGTCCCGGGTGGGCTCGGCCCGCAGCAGCGCCTCCACCGCCGCCAGCGCGGACCGCGCCTTCAGCGCATCCCGGCGATCAATGAAACACCGCGTCACCGACTCGCGCAGCTCGGTGAGACCGCTACGCCGAATCAACTCCGCGGAGAGCTTCACCCGGCTGTCGAAGCCACTGCGCACCAGCGTGGCCGCCAGCCGGACACCGAAGACCCCGAACCGGCCCAACAGCGCGGCGCGCACCTCGGTGTCCAGCCGTACCGGCAGCTCGCCGCGGAGGAAGCGGTCGGCGGAGATCAGGTGGACGTCCAGCTCCACCCGGGGCACCTGAGCCAGTGTCGCGAGCGCGGCGAAGTCCGACTCGCCCAGCATCCGACCGGCCAGACCGATCATGCCGCTGCACGCCACGACGTTGACGCTGAGCGCGTTCACCCTCGGGTCGCGGTAGTGCCGGCGAGCGAGCTGGCGGGCAGTGAGCAGACCGTCGATCCGGCCGCCGCCGGTCTCGTCGGCGCGGGACAACACCATGATCACGTTGACCGGAGCGGACTGCCCGACGGCACTGTCCCGTGCGGACTCCAGCACCCGCAGGTCGCTGTCGCGACCGTCGCGGGTCAGGTACAACACCGCGTCCGAATCGCGCAGCACCCGCTCCAACACCGGCGCCCGGCCCTGCTCGGCGCCTCCGGTGACCGCCGGGGTGTCGATCAGGGTGATCTGCCGTAGCGCCCGCGTCGGCCACCGCACCACGATGTCCCGCACCTCCCCCGCACCCCAGCCCAGATCCACCCGCAGCCCGGTCGCCGACTTCACCACCGCCAATTCCTGTGGTGGCTGCCCGACCGGGTAGGCGGTGGCGCGCGGGGCGGCCCCGTCCTCGTACCAGGTGAAGGCCCCGTCCGCCCGCTCGACCGGCGCGACCTCCTCGCCCATCAACGCGTTGAGCACCGTCGACTTACCCGATCGCCACGGGCCGACGATGGCGATGCGCAGTGGCTGCTCCAACCGTGCCACCTGTTGCCGAAGCTCGGCGACGGCCCGGGGATTGTCCTGGTACAGCTCGATGGCCTGGTGCAACAACCCCCACGCCGCCTCGTCCAGGCGCACTCCCACAGTCATGCCTGCGGCTCCAGCAACAGCGGGGCGGAGCGGGCGCCGGTCAACTGCTGAGACTGCTCGTACACCGCCGCCAACCGGGTCATCTTCAACCGGATCTCGCGCTGCCGCTGCTCGCGCACTGAGGCATCGGTGTCGGCCTCCTGCTTCGCGCTGCGGAACGACTGCACGATTGCCTCCTGGAGCTCCTCGGTCAACCCGGTGAAGTGGTCCCGCAGCATCCGCTGCACCTGCCGGGCGGCGTCGCGGCAGTCTCGGATGATCCGGACGAAGAAGTCGTCGACATGCCGCTGGATGGCCGTCTTGACAGTCGCCTGCCGACGACGGAGCAACTGCTTGCTCTCGTCACGGATGCTCTTGCCGCCGAAGAGCGCCCCGATGCCGACCGAGACCGGATTGATCATCGGCATGCCGGCCAGGGTGGTCGCCAGACCGAACATCAGCATGCCGCCGTACGAGCCCTTCATGCCGGTGAACAGCTTCTGGCCGGTGGTGAACCGGTCGATCGTCGGCCGTTGCAGCTCGGGCACTCGCTCGCCGATGTCGTCCGGCATCGTCATCGACCAGGGCGGCAGCACGTCGTAGCCGTACCGGTCGAAGTTGGCGGACACCCGCCGGGCGATCCAGTCACAGCGCTGGATCAGCCACTCGTGGTTCGCCTCCGCCGCCTCCACCAGGCTCCGCTCCAGCCAGTCCTGGAAGGTGTCCCAGGCGACCAACGGGTCCGCGGTGTCGAACGCCTCGTCCACCGCGCGCAGGATCTGTCGGGTCCGGTCACGCAGGTCGTACTCAAGGTCGGCGAGCAGGTCGGTGATCTCGTCGGTCAGCGTGTTCTGCCACCGGGTGGAGCACCGGCGCAGCTCGTCGACCTCGCGCTGCGCGGCGTGCAGCCGGGAGATCGGCCCGGACTGCTCCTCGGCCTCCTGGGTCGCCAACTCGGCGCGCAGCGGCGCGGCCAACTGCTCCACCACCGTCCGGGCCACCGTCTGCACCGCCGCCCGGGCCAGGTGGTCGGCCTTGCCGGCCAGGTCACGTTGCAGGCGGGCGATCAACGCGGGGAAACCCGACTCGGCGTTGAGCCCACGGTCGTCGGCCGCAGCCGCGCGCAGTCGCAGCGCCGCCGAGACCGGGATCAGCGTCGCCGGGATCCCCGCCTCGGCCAGGTGCTGCCGGTTGCGCTCGGCGACCGTGCGCCAGTCGGCCACCAGATCGGTCTTGCTCTGCACCACCACCACGTTCGGATGCGAACGCATGATGTGCAGCAGCATGTTCAGTTCGGCGACCGACAACTCCCGAGTGGAGTCGGAGACCAGCAGCACGGTGTCCGCGCGGGCCGGCGCGGCGACCGGAACGGCGGCGCCGACGCCGGCGACCTCGTCGGTGCCGGGAGTGTCCACCAGCACCAACCCGGCACCGAGCAGCGCACGGGGCAGTCCGATCTCGACGTACGCCGGGCCGCCGCCCGGCCGACGACCGACCAGGCCGGCAACGCCCGCCGCCACCTGGTTGAGCGCCACCGGGGTCCGCTCGACCGCCACCGCGTCGGCGGTGCCGGTGGGGTGCCCCGGGGCTGGTGGCGGCGCCTGCGCCACCGCCGCGGTGGGCGCCTCGGCGTGCCGCACCACGGTCGGCAGGACCGTCGTCCGGCCGTCGCCGACCGGGCAGGCCGGAGCGTTGATGATCGCGTTGACCAGCTGGCTCTTGCCCTGGTTCGGCTCACCGATGACCAGGACGCGCAGCGTCGGGTCCAGCAGTTGCGCGCGCTTCTGCCGGACCGTTTGAAGGAGGTCACCGCGACCGTGTGCAGTGCAGGTGCGGGCGATCTCGTCCAGCACGTCCAACCAGATCCCGGCCATCACCGCACCAAGTGTGCGGATTTCAGGTTAATTATCAAGAGGGACCGGATGTGGAACCCGGAAGGGCCGGATCGCCTGAGACGATCCGGCCCTCCGCTCCGACCGGAGATCCAGGTCAGAGCAGACCGCCGGTGATACCCAGCAGTCCGTGATCGGACGAGGCGTGTGAGTCGCCGAGCACGCCGTCGGTGACCCCACCGGTCACGTCACCGACAGTGTCGGTGACACCGGGGAGGAGGCTGTCCACCTGGTGCGTCACGCCGCCCACCGTCGACGGCACGTCGAGCGGCGGGACCCCGCCGACGACACCGTCGCCGTGCCCGAGGCCCAGCCCGTTGAGGGTGTCGTCGACACCCAGCGAGCTGACGACCCCGCCGAGCTGACCGTGGGTGCCGGAGAGGACACCACCGGTCAGGTCGCCGCCGATCAGGTTCGAGTCAGTGACGCCGAGCAGACCGCTCGGGTCGCCCACGGTGCCGGTCACGTCACCGAGCACCGGGTCCGCGATCGCGTCCACGGGCTGCACCACGTCGGCGTCGAGGGTGTGCGCCACGTCGGAGACGCCGGCCAGGTCGGTGTCGAGGCCGGACGGACCGACGCCCAGACCGATGCCCGGCAGCACGGTGACCCCGGCGGCCGCGGTCGACGGGTCGACCGCGATGGCGCCGAGCACGCCGGCCTTGACGTCCACGCCACTGGGCGAGCTGGTGACGCTGATCTGCTGCGCCACGCTCTGCAACTGACCCACCACGTCGGTGGTGTCGGTGAGCAGCGGGTCCAGGCCGAGCTGCCCGACCGGCGAGGCCAACGGCGCGAGGCCCGCACCCGGCGCGTAGTCGACGACCAGCGGTACGACGTCCTGCACGTCCGCAGCGGTGATGTCGGTGAGCCCAGCGCCCCGCAACGCACCCTCGGGGTCGAGGTCGAAGGCCGACCGCGCGTCCGGGTTCGTCAGTAGGTCGAGCACGAAGTCGTGGAGCGTCTGCTGCGAGTCCATGTGCCGGTTCTCCTCGGATGTGGCATTGGCGGGTGTCGTACGTCGACAGTGACGACGCTATTGCCGGGAGTCGCCCCCGGGCATCGGGGCTGAGCCCGCATCCGGGCCGGTTGAACTAGGGGCTCCGCCACCTCGTACGTTAGGGGGATAGGGGGAAACCGTCCCGGCGAGATTAGGGTCCCGACCAGGGACTGATCTCTGGTACGAACGTAGGAGCCCGCGGGGTTCGCCGGGGGTGGGTCGTCGGGGCAGCCGACGCCATCGCCACCAACCGGCAGACTCACGGGGAGAGACAGAGACGATGCCGTACGTCCTGGGGATAGACATCGGAAGCAGCAACACGGCCGCCGCCGTCGCACGGCGACGCGGCGCGACCTGGACCCGTCCCGAGGCCGTCCCGCTGAGCGCCGACTCACCCCTCATGCCGTCGGTGTTGTGCCTGGCCGAGGACGGTTCGCTGCGCGTCGGCGAGCCCGCGACCGACGACGGCAGCCGCACCACCCGGGACTTCGTCCACCGGATCGGCGACGACGTGCCGGTGCTGCTCGGCGGCGAGCCGTGCGCCCCGCAGACGCTGACCGCCGAGCTGGCGGCATGGGTGGTGGAGCGGGTCCACGCCCTGGAGGGCGGGGCTGCCGAGGCGATAGTGCTCAGCCACCCGGCGGGGTGGCGCCCCTACCGACGGGAGGTGCTGCACCGGGCCCTGTCGGACCTCGGCCTACGGCACGTGACGTTGCTGCCCCGCACTGTCACCGTCGCCGAGAGCCACGCCGCTCGCGGGTTCGCGGGCAGCACCGCAGTGGTCTACGCCCTGGGAGGCAACAGTTTCGAGGCCGCTCTGGTGCGCCGCACCCCGCGCGGCACGTACGAGACGTTCGGCACCCCACAGGGTCTCGACTCGATCGGCGGCGCCGACTTCGACGAGGCGCTCGCCGAGCACACGCGTACCGTGCTGGCCCGGGAGTTGGCAGCGACCGGGCGTCGCGGGGCACAGGTCGCGCTGCGCGGACTGCGCGCGGAGTGTGACCGGGTCAAGCGGGTGCTGACCGTCGACCTCACTGCCGACGTGGTGCTGACCCTGCCGAGCGGCCCGGCGCGGGTGCCGGTGACCCGGGCACAGTTCGAGGCCATGATCCGCCCGACGGTGCAGGCCACCGTCGACCTCCTGCTCCGGGCCGTACGCAGCGCCGACCTGACTCCGGCGCAACTCGACGGCGTTCTGCTGGCCGGCGGCTCCACCCGGGTCCCGCTCGTGAACGAGCTGATCGGCGCGGCCCTCCCGGTGCCCGTCGAGGTGGAGCCCGACGCACAGTTGACCGCCGCCACCGGGGCGGCGATGGCCGCCTGCCAGGTGGTGTCACCACGCCCTCGCCAGCCGCCGCCGGCCCGCGTGCCGGCCCCGGTCAGCGGCGCCGGGCGGCCCACGATCCCGGCGCCACGCCGAACCCATCACACCGTTCCGGGCGATCCGCCACCGCGGCCGCCGGTTCGGGTCCTCCCACTGGAACTGCCGAAGCCGTCCCGCCTGGCGCTGGCCCGTGGCCGCGGACGCGAAGGATAACCCCGATGATCATGAATGACCTCGCCGCACCAGGGTTGACCCTGGACAAGGGGTTGCAGGCGCTACTGGACACTGTCGCGCAGGATCCGACCGGCCCCCTCGCCGTCGGCGTCGCCGGCCCGGCCGGTCACGGAAAGACCGCGCTCCTCGCCGAGCTGGAACGCATTCACCAGCGTGCCGGGATCGCCGTCCGCACCGCCGCCCCGGAGCCGGATGAGCAGGTCGACCCCGACACCGTGCTGCTGGTCGACGACGCGCACCTGCTCGACGACGCACGGACCGAAGCGCTGCTGCGTCTTGTCGCGGGCCGGCGACACCGGGTGGTGGTCGCCCACCGCCCGTGGCCCCGGTCAGCGGCGTTCAGTGAGCTGGTCGACGCCCTGCGACGCGACGGGCAGGCCGTACTGCTCACGCCGTTCACCCGGGAGCAGACCGCCGCCCACCTCGCCACCACACCCGAGCTGGGCCGCCCCGCCGACCTGGTCGACTTCGTCCACACGCAGACCACCGGCGTACCCCGGGACGTGGAACGGCTGGCCCGTGGCCTGGCCGGGGCGGAGACCCGGGTCGGCACTGTGGACCCACCCCGCTCCGTCATCCTCGAATTCGGGCCGGACCTGGACGTTCAGCCAGCCGCGGTACGACGGCTGCTGCTCGCTGTCGCGGCCGGCGGGGCGCTGCCGGTGAGCATGCTCGGCGCGCTGCTGGGCCGGGACCCGGCCGGAGTGGACGAACTGATCGCCACGACAAGGGCGGCCGGGCTGCTCGGCGCTGACGGCCGGCTCGCACCGATCGTCCGGCGGGCCGTCGCGACACTCAGCCCCACCACCGAGCGGACAGCGGTCTGGCGGCGGCTCACCGAGTTGCAGCTCGCCAGAGGTGGCGCGGTGCTGCCGTTGGTCCGCTCCCTGCTCGCGGTCGGCGCGCTCGGCGACTGCCCGGCCGCGACCCTGGCCGCCGCGGCGGACGAGGCGCTGGCCGACGAGCCGGCGTTCGCCGCCGAGCTGTTCGCGGCGGCTACGGCTGCCGGACAGGCGCCCAACGCGCGGCAGGCGCTCGCCGCCGCGCTCGCCGGTGACCTCGACGACGCGCTTCGGCTGGCGGACCGACTCCTGGCCACTGCCGCTCCCCCGGAGCGCTCCGAGGCGGCGGTGGTCGCCGCCACCGCCCTGGCCCACCGTGGTCACGTCGGCCGCAGCGTCGAGCTGTTCCGGTGGTCGGGCACCGCCTCGGCGGCGGCGTTCGCCATCGTCGGCGGGCTGGCCACCGGAGACCCGGCCGCCAGCACCGAGTCACCGGCCGGTGACCCGGCGGGCGAACCCCCGACACTGCACGCCAGCGCCGCCCGACTGATGGCCAACGGTGTACGGGAGAGCGTGACCGGCTCGCCGACCGCCGCGCTCTCCGCGCTCGTGCAGGCTGCCGCACTGCTGGAGCCGGACGGCCGGGCGGCGCTGCTGCCGGACAGCCCGGCGGCCCTCGCCGCGTTGACGGCTGTGCACTGCGGTGAGCTGGAAATCGCCGAGCGGGTGCTGCACCGTGCCCTGGGCGCCGGTGTCGGCGGCCCGCTGATGGCCCGCCGCCACCGGCTGTTGCAGGCCTGGATCCTGATGGTCCGTGGCGAGATCCACGCCGCCGGCGAGCGGCTCGCCACTGTGACGCTCGACGGGCGGCCACTGGAGTCACGCGACCAGCTCTTCGCCGCCGCGATCCGGATGGGCATCGGACGGCGCAACAGTGACCTCGGGGCGCTCAAGCGGGGTTGGGGGCAGGCGCTGGAGGCCGTGGTGCGGCACCCCGTCGACCTGTTCACCCTGCTGCCGCTGGGTGAGCTGGCCATCGCCGGCGCGCGGCTGGGTGACCTGGCCCGACTGGAGCCGTACCTGCACCAGGGGCGTGCGCTGCTCGACCGCCTCGGCAACCCGCCCCTGTGGAGTGTGCCGCTGCACTGGAGCGGGCTGCACGCCGCCATCCTGACCGGCGAGCCGACGATCGCCGACGAACACGTCACGGCGTTGCTCGCCGTCGCTGGTCACAGTCGGTACGCGGCAGTGGTCGCCGCCGCCGCGGAGAGCTGGGTGGAGGTGCTGCGGGGGGACGTCGACCCGACCCGGGTGGAGGCCGCCTCGCGCGGGCTGCACGACACCGGGTTGTGCTGGGACGGTGCCCGCCTCGCCGGGCAGGCCGCCATCCGCACTGCGGACCGGCGGGCGATGACCACCCTGCTGGAGTGCGCCCGAGCGTTGCAGGGACGGCCCTCCGGTGGGCAGAGCGGGCAGACACCGACGACCGGTGCGAGCACGGCACGGGTCGCCGGGCCCACGCAGCACGGTCTCAGCGACCGCGAGTACGAGGTCGCCGAGCTGGTGCTGGCCGGGTTGACCTACCGGGAGATCGGCGATCGGCTGTTCATCTCGGCCAAGACCGTCGAACACCACGTGGCGCGGATGCGTAACCGGCTCAACTGCGCCAACCGCGCCGAACTGCTGGCGCTGCTGCGCACCCTCGTCGCCGACCGGGCCAGCGACACGGCCGGGCAACCGTGGCCACAGCGGGCGACCCGATGACCCGCAACGACGTTCGGCTGATCCGGACCAGGCTGGCAGTGCTCGCCGCCGTGCTGATCACGCTCTGGTCGTACGCGGCCTACGTGTCCTGCCAGGACGCCGTCGACCTGCTGCGCGTCCGGGCACTTGCGGACACGCTGGGCCAGCCCATCGACCGCCTGGTTCTGAGCCTCCAGACGGAACGCCGGATCACCGCCGAGACGATCGCCGGCGCGGGGCAGACGACGCCCGCGCTGGTCGGGGCCCGCGAAGGCACCGACCGGGCCGCCGCCGAGATCCGCGAGTTCACCAAGGGCCGCGACCTTCGGCTGCTCAGCGCCCGCACCGTTCGCGACCGGGCCGGCGAACTGGTCCGACGGCTCGACGGCCTGGGCACGACCCGATCCCAGGTGGACACCGGGCGGCTCGACCAGGGCGCGGCGGTCGACGGGTACGACGAGGTCATCGACGTCGCCTTCCGGGTGTACGGCCCGGAGTGGGGCGCGTACGAGAGCGGGTTGGCGGCCGACACCCGAGCGGTGATCGCGCTGGCCCGCGCCCGGGAGTTGCTCGCCCGGGAGGACACGGTGGTCAGCGCGGGCCTGACCGGCGCACGACTCGGCGCCGACGAGCGGCGCCGGCTGACCGCACTGGTCAACATCCAGCGGTACGCGCGCACCGAGGCCGCGGCCGGGCTTGCTCCCGACGGCCAGGCCGAGCATCAGCGCCTCGCGGCCGGCCCCGAGTTCGCGGCTCTGCGCGCCCTGGAGGAC
Source organism: Micromonospora alfalfae (assembly GCF_022230925.1). Classification (GTDB taxonomy): domain Bacteria; phylum Actinomycetota; class Actinomycetes; order Mycobacteriales; family Micromonosporaceae; genus Micromonospora; species Micromonospora alfalfae. The sequence continues at coordinate 78,439 of NZ_JAKKFH010000008.1, forward strand.
CGGCTGCTGCTCCAGGCCGGCACCGCCAACGCCCTGGCCGGTCTCACCGTCCAGGACTGGCGGGCCGCGGCGGACGCCGCCCTCGGCGCGCTGCAGGCACTGGTGACGAACACCGCCCGCAGCAGCGTCGAGCGGGCCACCCCCGGTGCCGCGGTGCTCATCGCGCGTACCGGGGCCGTCGTGGGGCTCGGTCTCATCGTCGTGCTGGTGCTCCTGCTGAGCTGGGCGGGCACCGTCCGACGCCTGACCGACGAACTGACAAGGACCGACGCGGACCTCCCGACGCCGGTGCCGGACACGCCGGCCCCGGCCCAGGAACCGGCGACGCCGGGGGGTGACGCCGAGCGGGAGCTGTTCCTGGGGCTGACCCGACGCAACCAGGTCCTGTTACGCGACCAGCTCAGCCTGCTGGACGGGATGCAACGTCGGGAGCGGTCCACCGAGGAGACCGGCGAACTGTTCCAACTCGACCACCTCACCACCCGGGTCCGCCGCAACGTGGAGAAACTGATCACCCTGGCCGGCGCGACACCCGCCCGCCGCTGGCGACGCCCGGTGGCGCTGCTCGACGTGGCGCGCGGCGCGGTCGCCGAGGTGCCGGACTACCACCGGGTCCTGATCGCGCCGCACTGGCCGTGGTCGCTCGCGGGGCCGGCCGTCACTGACGTCATCCACCTGCTGGCGGAGCTGATCGAGAACGCGCTGGCCTTCTCCGGGGCGGACACCACCGTCCGGGTCAGCGGCGAACAGCGACCGCAGGGGTGTGCCGTCGTCGTCGTCGACGACGGGCCCGGCCTGGACGTCGCCGCGCTGGCCGAGGCGAACCACCTGCTCGGCAATCCGCCACCGGACGGCCCGCCCGCGGGCCGCGCCGGCTGGTACGCCGCCGCCGTCCTGGCCGGCCGCTGCGGCGCCCACGTCTCGCTGCGCCCCAGCCGGCGCGGCGGGACCGCCGCCGTCGTGCTCCTACCCTCCCGGCTGATCACGGTCACCGGCACCGGCCGCGCACCGGCCAGCGCACCACCCGGCACCCCGTACCCACCGGCCCGCACCGGCGCCGACCTGACCGACCCCAACGGCAACGGCGCGCTGCCGACGCGGGTCCGCCACCCCGGGCCGACCGGCCCGGAACACGGCAGGACCAGCCTCGACACGGTCGAGATGCCAGTCACCAGAACAGCAAGGAGACAACAATGACGTCTGCAGTGGTCACCGAGGACGGCCTGACCGACGCCCTGAACGACCTGGTCGACCGGGTGCACGGCGCGGAGTTCGCCGTGGTGCTCTCACCGGACGGGCTGCCGCTCGGCGGCTCGCGGCGGGTGGGGACGAAGCTGGCCGAACAGATCTCCGGCGTGGTCGCCGGCCTGATCGCGTTGGGGCTGGCCGCCACCCGGACCTGTGACGCGGGTCGGCTGCGTCAGGTCGTGGTGCAGATGTCGCGAGCGTTCCTGTTCATCGCCACCATCCCGAACGGGACCATCCTCACCGTGCGGATCGCCGGTGACGACGTCGAGGTCGGTGACATGGCGTACGAGGTGGCGCTCTTCGTGGGGCAGGCCGAGCAGCACCTGCCGATCACGCTGGGCCCGGCCTCCTCGGTGACGATCGGGGACACTGGTGCACACCAGCGGCACCACTGACGAGGCGTGGTACGACGACGACGCGGGCCCGGTCGCCCGGCCCTACACGATGACCGGGGGGCGCACCGCGCCCGCACGCGGCCAGTTCGACCTGATCTCGCTGGTCGTCGCCCGGAGGGGGGTCACGCCTCCCACATCACTCTTCCCCGAACAGGCGCGGATCGTCGAGCTGTGTCACCATCCAGTGTCGGTGGCCGAGGTTGGTGCAGAGTTGGATCTTCCGCTGGGGACGGTCCGGGTGCTGCTCGGTGACCTGCTCGCGGCCGGGCTGATCGAGACGCACGAACCGCCGATGCTGTCGGAGCTGCCGACCGAGGATCTGCTCGAGGCGATACTCGTCGGGCTGCGCGGATTGTGACCGGGCAGGTGCCACCCGCGATCCCAACGGATCGTGGGCGCGCACCCGGCGACGAACTGAAGGAGAGACTGGCAGTGCCGGCAACACCACCCCAGCCACGCCGTACCGTGGCGATCATCCTGCTGGATCGGGTCGTGGCCCTCGTCACGGCCGCACGGCGGGTGCTCACCGGTCGGGAGGACGTCTCGCGGGCCACCTGGGTGGCCGTCGTCGCGGCGCTCGGGGTGCTGATCGCGACGTGCGTCTCCGTCGTCGGGGTGCTGCGTACGCCGGAGAAGCTGACGCCGGTGACCCTCGACCCGCCGCCGTCGGTCGGGCAGGTGGGCGCGTCGCCGTCCACCACCCCCCGCGCGCAGGCGCGACCGGCGCTCACCAGCCCGGCGGTGACCGCTCCCCCGTCCGCCTCGGCCTCGTCGGTCCCACCGGTCGTGGCGTCGTCGACCCGACCCACACCGACCGGCGCTACCACCGAACCCACCCCGGCCGCCCTGGGGGCGGACTTCGCCATCACGGACAACGCCCTGCTCAGCTACGGCGCGACGGTGACGATCAGCAATCCCGGTTCGGTCCCGGCGTCGGGGTGGACGCTGGTGGTCACCCTGCCCCGGGAGTCGTTGGGGATCAGCGGCGTGGAGGGGGCGCAGGCCAGCCGGGACGGTGCGGTGTGGACGTTCGTGCCGGACCCGAACACCGGTCAGGTGCCCGGCAGCGCCTCGGTCCGGGTGACGTTCCGGGTCAATGGATCGTTGACCGGTTCCGCCCCGAAGGCGTGCACTGTCGACGGGGTCGCCTGCGCCGGCCTGCCGAGCTGATCTTTGTTCTCCCCCACGCTCCCCCGGTAGGGGTTTCCCCACCCCCAGATCATGGGTCGCCGTGTGGTCCGGGAACGTCGCCTCGACCAGGCTTTCCTCATGGGAAACAGCGATGGGACCCCCGCTCGCGGGCTGGTCGTCGAAGTGCTCGACGTGACGAAGGCCTATGCCGGCGGGGGCGGTGTCCGGGCGTTGGACGGGGTTTCGGTCGGGTTCGAGGCCGGTTCGTTCTGCGCGGTGATGGGTCCGTCGGGCTCGGGGAAGTCAACGCTCCTGCACTGCGCGGCGGGCCTGGATCGGCCGGACAGCGGCCGGGTGCTCCTCGCCGGACAGGACATCGGCCGGCTGCGTGAACCCCGACTCACCGAGGCCCGGCGACAGCGGGTCGGATTCGTCTTCCAGTCGTACAACCTGATGGACTCGCTGTCGGTCTGGCACAACATCCTGCTCCCGCAACGACTGGCCGGGGTGCGCCCGGACCAGGGTTGGGCCCGGGAGGTGATCCACCGTGTCGGGCTCACCGGGCGTGAGAACGACCGACCCGGCCGGCTGTCCGGCGGTCAGCGACAGCGGGTCGCACTCGCCCGTGCGCTCGCCGGCCGGCCGGAGGTCATCTTCGCCGACGAGCCGACCGGCGCGCTGGATCTGTCGACCGGCCGAGAGGTGCTCGGGTTGCTGCGTGAGGCAGTGGACCAGACGGGCACGACTGTCGTGATGGTGACGCACGATCCGGCCGCCGCGGCGTGGGCGGACCGCGCGGTGTTCCTGGCCGATGGACGAATCGTCTCGGAACTCGCCGACCCGACGGCCGAGAAGGTCGCTGCGCAGATGATGGCGGTGACCCTCCGATGATCCGGCTCGCTCTCGGCAGCCTGCGCCAGCACCGCGGCGCCTACGCCGGCACGTTCTTCGCCGCGCTGCTGGCCGTGGCCCTGTTCGTCGGCGGTGGCCTGCTGCTCGCCTCCGTGCTCACGGCGAAGCCGCCGGCCAACCGGTTCGCGGCAGCGCCGATCGTCGTCTCGGGCGACCGCGACGTCACCCTCGAGAAGGTCACCACCAAGCAGAAGAAGGACAAGTCCAAGGTCAAGCGCAAGGTCAAGTCCGAGCGTCTGACCGGGGCCGGCTCGCTGCCGGTCGACCTCGCCGGCCGACTCGGCGACCTTCCGGGTGTCGCGGCGGCGGTCGCGGACGTCGCCTTTCCGGTCCAGGCGAGCACGCCGGACGGACGCCCGTTGCGCGGAGCCGACGGTGCCCCGGTGATCGGCCACGGGTGGGCCTCCGCGGCGCTGACGCCGTACCTGTTGCGCAGCGGTGCGGCCCCCGGTCGGGGTGAGGTGGCCATTGACGCCGATCTCGCCAGACGGTCGGGCACCTTGGTGGGCGGGCATCTCATGGTCACCACCAGGACCGGTGTGCGCACGATGGTCGTGTCCGGTGTCGTGGCGCCGTCCGGTCGGGACGGGCTGCCCGCCCAGGGCGCGCTGTTCGTCGCCGACGGCGAGGTGGCGATGGTTTCCGGGCTGCCCGGTCCGACTGCGGTGGCCGTTCTCGCCGGAGCGGGCGCCGACCCGGTCGCGCTCGGCGACGCCGTCGGGCAGGTGGCCGGCGACCACGAGGTGCTCACCGGGGCCGACCGCGTCCGGGCCGACCTGCCCGGTGCTCTGCCGGACTACATCGGCCCAATCTCGATCTTCGGTTTCGTCATCGGCATCACGGCGTTCGCGGCCGTCTTCGTCCTCACCGGCACTGTGACGCTTGGCGTCCGCCAGCGGCTGCGCGAGCTGGCTCTGTTACGCACCGCTGGCGCGACCCCCGGTCAGCTGCGCCGCCTCCTCGGCGTGGAGAGCCTCCTGCTCGCCGGGGCCGCCGCGTTGCCCGGCGCGCCGCTGGGCGTGGTGTTCGCCCACGTGGTGGCCGCCCGATTCCGGGAGTTGGGCGCGGTGCCGGCCCAGTTCGTCGTACGGACCAACGTGATCGTGATCGTCGCGGCCGCGGTGGCCGGGATGGTGGTGACCTTCGTCGGCGCCCGGGTCGCCGGCCGTCGCGCGGTGCGGATCGCCCCGACGCAGGCACTCGCCGAGACCGCCAACGCACCCACTGGTGGGCTGGTCCCGCGGATCGCCGTCGCGGCGGTGACCACCGCCGGAGCGATCGCCCTGCTGGTCTTCGTGCCGCTCGACGGGCCCCTCGGCATGGGCATGAGTTTCGTGTCGTCCGCCCTGCTGCTGTGCACGGTCGCGGCCCTCGGCCCGTCGCTGGTCCGGGCGCTGACGACACCTGTGTCCCGCGTCGTCGGCGTCGGCGGGCCGACCGGCTGGCTGGCCGGTCTGGTCACCCGGGCAGAGCGGCGAAGGGTCGCGGCGGTCGCCGTCCCGCTCGTGCTCATGTTCGCGCTCAACGCCACCATGCTGCTCAACAGTGCCCTCCTGGGTCAGCTGGCCGGGCAGGAGCAGGAGGAGCGGACGTCCGCCGCGACGGCACAGGTGACAGCACCCGGCGGCCTTCCGCTCGACACCGTCGAACGGCTCGTCGCACTGGACGGGGTGACCGGTGCGGCGGCGACGCTGCCGACCCGAGCGATCGCGGAGCAGGGTGGCAAGCCCGAGGACTTCGCCAGCCAGGGTCTGCTGGTCGCCGGCACCGAGTCGGCGCTCGACCTCGATCTGCGTGCCGGGACGCTGCCGGGCACGGGCGCGTTCGCCGCCAGCGCGTACGTGACCGACCAGTACGGCTGGCGGGTGGGCGACGACGTGCGGGTCTGGCTTGCCGACGGCCACCAGGTCGACCTCCGCCTGGCCGGGGTGTTTGCCCGGGCCCGTGGCTTCGGCGACCTGGTTCTGCCGGCGGAGCTGGTGGCGGCACACGACCCGCGCGGATTGGTCAACACGGTTGGGCTGCGCTACTCCGGCGACGTGCCGGACCGGATCGCCGCGTCGTGGCCCGGACTGCGGTTGACTCCCGCGCTCGGTGCGGCGCCAGCCGGTGACGCGCAGAACCAGCAGGGTGCGTGGGAACTCATGGTGGTCATCTCCCTCGGCTTCACGGCGGTCGCCGTCGTCAACACCTTCGCCATCGCCACTGCGGCGCGCCGCCGCGAATTCGCCGATCTGCGGCTGGCCGGTGCGACGACAGGGCAGCTGCACCGTCTCGTCGACCGCGAGGCGATGATCACGGTTGCCGTCGGGCTGGTGCTCGGCGCACTCGTCACCGCGATCGTGGTCGGCGCGTTCAGCTCGGCGCAGGACGGCACCTTGCGGGTTGTCGTCGACGCCGGCACGTACGTGGGGTTACTCGGCGGTGTGGCGGCGCTCGGGCTGGTCGCGGGCGTCGTACCGGCCCGGGTTCTGTTGCGCCGACGCGGCCTGCCGGCCCTGAGCGACGGGCGCTGACGGTGGTGCCGGCCGGAACGCCGCTCGGGCTCGTCCTCGGGGTCATCCGGGGCCGGGTCCGGCCGGCGGTCCGGAGCGGTGCCGTCGGTAGGATCGCCGCGATGATCCGCACCACGGCTTCGGCGCTGGCATACCTGCTCAGCAGCCTCGTCGCGGGCGTCGTAGGCCTCGGCTGGAGCCTGGCTTCCACCATTGGGGTCGGCCTGCTGGCGATCACGCAGCTCGGCGGCCCGGCCTTCCTTGGCGCGACCTGGGTGACCCGACGCCTCGCGGACCTGGAGCGTCGCCGGGCGGGTTGGGTGCTCGGCGGCGCGATCGCGGCACCGTACCTGCCGATTGAGGGTGCCACCGTCCGGCAGCGGGTCCGTGCGGTCGCCGTGCAGCCCGCCACCTGGCGCGACCTGGCCTGGCTGGTCACGGTCTTCCCGCTGGGCCTGGCGGGCGGGATCGCCGCCATCGTGGTCACTGTCGTCGATCTCGCCGCCATCGTGGCGCCGCTGTGGGCCTGGGCGGTGCCGAACCCGCACGCGCCGTTCCCGATGCGTCCGCTCATGACGACGGTGCCGGGTCGGTTCGGCCTGACCGTGCTCGGCGTGCTGTTGTTACCGGTCACCGCGTGGTTGCTGCGGACCGCCGGGCGGGCCCAGGCCCGCACCGCCCGAGGCTTACTGGCGCCCGGCGCACACAGGCAGTTGGTCGAGGAGGCCGCACGCCTCGCGCAGACCCGCCGTCGGGTCGTCGACGCCCAGGCCGCGGAGCTGCGTCGGATCGAGCGGGACCTGCACGACGGCGCCCAGGCCCGGATCGTGGCGGCCGGCATGACGCTGGCGTTGGCGTCCCGCAAGCTGCCGAGCGGCGCGACCGCCGCGTCCGATGTGGATCTTGCCCGCCGGCAACTCGACGACGCCCTCACCGAGCTACGCCGACTGGTGCGTGGCATCCACCCGCCGATCCTCACCGATCGAGGGCTGCACGCCGCTGTCGCCGCCCTGGCCGGCGACAGCCCGCTCGCCGTGGAGGTCCGGGGCGACCCGGAGGAGCGGTATCCACCAGCGGTCGAATCGGCGGCCTACTTCGTCATCGCGGAGGGTCTCGCCAACGCGGGCAAGCACGCCGAGGCCCGGACCTGCGTCGTCACCCTCGTCCGAGGCGCCGGTACGGTCACCGTCACGCTCACCGACGACGGCCAGGGCGGCGCCGACCCGGCCGGGTCCGGACTCGACGGCCTGCGCCGCCGTGTCGAGGCACTCGACGGCCGGCTCACCATCACCAGTCCACTCGGCGGTCCCACCGTCCTGTCCGCGGAGCTGCCCTACTGATGCGCATCGTGATCGCAGAGGACCTGCTACTGCTTCGAGACGGCCTGGTGCGGCTGCTGACCGACACCGGTCACACCGTCGTAGCCGCCGTCGACACCGCGCCCGCCCTGCTGGCCGCTGTCACCGAGCACCGGCCCGACCTGTCCATCGTCGACGTACGGCTGCCGCCCGGGTTCCGGGACGAAGGGCTCCGCGCCGCCCTGACGCTGCGCGCCAAGGACCCGGACACGAAGGTGCTCATCGTCTCCCAGTACGTCGAACGGGCCTACGCCGTGGAACTGCTCGCCGACGGCCGGGGCGGTGTCGGTTACCTTCTCAAGGACCGGGTCACCGCACTCGACGACTTCCTCGACGCGGTGACGCGGGTAGCCAACGGGGGCACCGCCCTCGACCCCGAGGTGGTGCGCCAGCTGTTCACCCGCAACAGCCGTAACCACGGCATCGACGGGCTCACCGCACGGGAACGGGAGGTACTCGGCCTCATGGCCCAGGGCCTGTCCAACGCGGCCATCTGCGCGGCGCTCGTCCTGGCGCCGGTGTCGGTGGAGAAGCACATCACCAACATCTTCGCCAAGCTCGACCTGCCGCCTGCCGAGGACGCCAACCGACGTGTCCGCGCGGTCCTCGCCTACCTCAATCACTAGAGATGCCGGGACGCATCGATCGAACGCGTACACCCGACGTTCCGGCGACCGCCATGCTTGATTGATCATCAGTTCGGGCGTGCTTCGTAGCGTCGCGACCATGACTGTCCTACCCGCATCACCGTCACCTCGCCGCGCCGGGGCACGCCTGGGCACCCGGGCCGCCGCCGTCACCGCCGCTCTCGCCATCACCGGCGCTGCCGCCGCGGTCGCCGTCGCGACCTCGTCGCCCGCCACCGCGGAGCCGGGCAACGTCGTCGTCTCGGAGAACTTCTCGGCCGGGTCGCTGCCCGCCGGTTGGCACGCTGTCGACGGCACCTGGAAGGTCGAGAACGGTCGACTGTACGGAACCTCCGCCAGCTCCAGCGAGAACAACAAAATCACCTTCGGTCGGCACCTGAACGACTTCCGCCTCGAGGCGACCATGCGCTTCGAGGCGGTCTCGGCCGCCACCCGCTGGGCCTCGCTCGGCATCGACGTCCCCGCCAGTGGCGCGACCCCCTGGTGGATCGCCACCATGCGCAGCGGCACCACCGCCGCCAACGGGCTCGAATTCGCCCAGCGGACCACTGCCGACGCCTGGGTCGTGACGAACACCGCCTCCGCCCAGTCCGCCGCCGGCACCGGCCGGGACGTGCGCGTCGCCGTCGAGGTGCACGGCAACCAGGCCCGCTGGATCTTCGACGGGCGGGAGGCGATGCGGACCAGCAGCCTCCAGCGGTCCACCGACGGCGTCCAGGGGCTCTTCGTCAACGGCGCGACAGTGTCGTACGACGACGTCACGGTCACCGAGCTGCCGCCGAACGGCTATCTCCGCCCCGAGGGCAGCCCGTTCACAGTGATCGCCCACCGTGGCGCGTCCGCCGCCGCACCGGAGAACACCCTCGTCGCCCAGGAAATCGCCCGCAGGGGCGGCGCCGACTGGATCGAGAACGACGTCCAGCCGAGCAAGGACGGCATCCCGTTCATCCTGCACGACGGCACCGTCGACCGGACCACCGACGGCGCCGGCAACATCCGGGACCTGACCGTCGCGCAGATCAAGGCCCTCGACGCCGGCTCCTGGTTCGGCCCGCAGTACGTCGGCGAGCGGGTGCCCACCCTCGCGGAGCAGCTCGCTGACCTGCGGACGCGGGGTGGCAACCTGCTCGTGGAGATCAAGGGCAAGCACACCCGCGACGAGGTCGCCACGGTCATCCAGGTGATCCGGGACGAGCAGATGATGGGCCGGGTCTTCATCCAGAGCTTCGAGGTGGACGCCCTGAAGTACACCTACGAGATCGCCCCCGAGCTGCCGCTCGGTCTGCTCCGCAGCACCCTGGACGCCGATCCGGTGGCGCTCGCGAAGGAGCTGCACCTGACCGCGTACAACCCGGACGGCAACGCGCTGCTGGCCAAGCCGGAGGTCGTCGCCCCGCTGCACGCCGCCGGGGTCGCCGTGATGGCCTGGACGATGGACTCCGCCGGCCTGTGGCAGCGGCTGGAGCGGATCGGCACCGACGCGATCATCACCAACCGGGCGGCGGAGCTGGTCGGCTGGAACTCGGCGTTCGTCCAGCGGGCCTCCGCCGATCCGACCGTGCAGATCACCTCGCCGGCCAACGGGGCTCGGCTGGACCGGGCGCAGTCGCCGGTGATCGCGGTCGCCGCGACCAACGCGGACACCGTCACCGTGACGCTGGACGGTAAGAAGTCAGCCGCCGGGCGCAAGCTCGACCTGGCCAAGCTGACCGCCGGACGGCACACCATCACCACCGAGGCGACCGGGCCCGAGGGCATCGCCACCGCGACCAGCACCTTCACCGTGACGGTGAGCCAGGCTGGCCTCGGCCACCTGATCCTCACCTCGGGTGCGGACCCGGCCGCCGTCACGGCGCTGACCATCAAGCTGGCCCACGCCCAGTACGCCGAGCTGGCCACCTACGCCGACCGGCAGGCCGGCAAGCTGGTGCCGGCGGAGGTCGCCAGCGTCATCGCCGCCGACGCCCGCACCCTCGCTCTGAAGTAGCGGGCTGGAAGGGTGGCGCTGGTCCGATCGGGCCAGCGCCACCCCGAGTTCTCAGTGGGTGGAGACCGGCGACTCGGCACGCTCGCCCTGCTGTCGCACCAGCGGCAGCGCCGGGGCCAACGCCAGCGCCATGCACAGGCCGCCGATGGGAAGCAGGTCGAGGGTGACCACAGGCAGGACGATGCCGGTGAGGAGCAGCGGCACACTCCACCACGGCAGCCGCCGTCGGGCCGCGAGCATCCCCGCGAGGACGAGCAGACCGAGGAAGAAGAGCTGGGGTACGACGTCGTAGAAGGCCACCTCCACGCCGGGAATGTCCTTGAATTCCGCGCCGAGCCTCGACATCTCCGCCCGATCCTCGGCCAGCAGCCCCTCGACGATGTCCGCGCCGAACTGCACCATCGTCGCGGCGAGGCCGACAAACGTGCCGGCCACCACCCCGGTGCGCCACGGACTGCGGGGCAGCAGACGGGACAGCGCGAGCACACCCGGGACGAAGCACACCATGCCGGCGAGGGCGACCAGGTGGGCGGCCTGCCAGTCGAGCCCGGGGCCGTACACCCCGTCGGATCTTGCCCACAGCCGGACCAGACCGTAGGCCACGATGCCGACCGGTCCGGCGATCACGTAGAGCGCAGCGCGTTTCATGTCAGCCAGCATGTGGCCGCCGACGCCGGCCGACCTCCGGGAGCTCCCCTCGGGTCGCCCTGGCTTTGGTCTCAGGTCTTCCACCGATCCACCCCGAGACCCGGGCTCAGCGTTCGCTGTTGAGGGGGCGTGCCCCCGCCCGGACCACGTGGTCGTCGGTGCCGGCCTCCCGGAATCACCCTCGGCCAGCCGCGCCCGCCAGCCGGCGGTTTGTCACACAACTGTCACAGCGCCTTGCAGTGACCGCCAACCCGGCACAGCACGGTGAGAAGGAGCCGAAGGCGACGGAGGGGGGTACGGCAATGGCGACGCCGGTGCTGCCAGCGAGGGCCACGCTGCCGCTGGTCGAGGTTCGCGTCACCGAACTCGATCTGGCCTGTCTGCCAGAGGTGGGCGCGGTGTTCGACCGACTGCTGGCACTGCGCCCCGCACAGGTCGTGCTCGACCTGTCCGACTGCCAGCACCTCGACCCCGCCGCCATCGGCCTGCTGCTCGACGTGCACCGGCGGCTGACTCGCGCCAACGCGGCCCTCACCGTCCGCGACCCGAACCCCCGGGTCCGGCGCATCCTGCACATCACCCGCGTGGATCAGGTGCTCCCGATCGGGAGCGAGGAGAGGTCGTCTGGACCCTGGTGGCCGAACACGGCTGGAGCGGCTCCCCCTTCGCCACCGGGCCGCACCGCTGCCCGCACTGCAGCCTCCTGCCCGCCTCCTCCGGTGGCCAGGCCGTGGCAGTTCCCCGCTGCGGGAACGGGGCGAGCGGACCGGGTGGCGAGCATGTTTCATGCTGGAGTAATGATTCGTTTCGTACTGAATGTGCTGTGGCTCGTCTTCGGTGGTGGCCTCGTGCTGGCCGTCGGCTACGGCATCGCCGCGCTGATCTGCTTCGTCCTGGTCATCACCATCCCGTTCGGCGTCGCGTCGCTGCGCCTCGCGGTCTACTCACTGTGGCCCTTCGGCCGCACGGTGGTGCCCAAGCCGGGCGCGGGCGTCGGGTCCGGCCTGGCGAACATCCTCTGGGTCGTGCTGGCCGGCTGGTGGCTCGCGCTCTCCCACATCCTCGCCGGCATCGCCCTCTGCATAACGATCATCGGGATCCCGTTCGGCATCGCCAACTTCAAGCTCGTACCGGCCGCCTTCTGGCCCCTCGGCCGCGAGGTCGTCGACGTGCCCTGAACACGGAAAACGGGAGGCACTCAGCCTCCCGCCACTTCTAACTTATACCGCACTGGGGGGCTTGCGGCAAGACCCCGTTTATGACGCAGAATCGTCGGCCGAGACCAAATTCTGCCGAAATGGAAGTCATGAATTGGATTCCTTGCCCACCTCAGTGTTCGACCTCCCCGATCACCTCGCCGCCAAGGCCGACCCGGCGCTCATCACCCAGGACGAGCGGCACTTCACGGCCATGGCGCAGAGCCTCGCGCAGCTGAACGCCGAACTGTCCGACCGCCTGGACACCGCACGTCGTGCGCCCGGCGGCAAGGGCCGGCAGGCCGTCGACCGCGACGACGAGGTCCGCCGGCTGACCGCCCGCCTGCGCTCGCTGAGCCGCTACGGGCTGGACCTCTGCCTCGGCCACCTGGTCGAGGCCGACCACAGCGAGCCGGTGTACGTCGGGCGTCGCGGTCTCACCGACAGCACGGGCCGGCGGCTGCTGCTCGACTGGCGCTCACCCGCCGCCGAGCCGTTCTTCGGCGCGACCCACGCCAACCCGATGGGCCTGGCGAGCCGCCGCCGCTACCGCTGGACCCGCGGCCGGATCAGCGACTACTGGGACGAGGTGTTCACAGCGGACGGGTTCGTCGGGCACGCTGTCTCGCTCGACGACCAGTCCGCCTTCATCGCCAGCCTGGGCAGCGCCCGGTCGGCGCGGATGCGCGACGTGCTCAGCACGATCCAGGCCGACCAGGACGCCATCATCCGGGCGGGCTCGGCCGGTGCCCTCGTGGTCGACGGCGGTCCGGGCACCGGTAAGACAGTCGTCGCCCTGCACCGCACCGCGTACCTGCTCTACTCCGACCCCCGCCTCGGCCAACGCCGGGGTGGAGTGCTCTTCGTGGGGCCGCACCAGCCCTACCTGGCCTACGTCGCCGATGTCCTGCCCAGCCTCGGCGAGGAGGACGTGCAGACCTGCACCCTGCGCGACCTCGTTCCCGAGGGGGCCACGGCAACCGTCGACACCGACCCGGACGTGGCCCGGCTGAAGTCCTCGGCCGAGCTGGTCAAAGCGATCGACGCGGCGGTCCGGTTCTACGAGGACCCACCGACCGCCCCGATGACGGTCCCGGTCGGCGACTCCGACGTCCGCCTGAGCGCCGACGACTGGGCCGACGCGTTCCAGACGCCGGGTCCGGGCACCCCGCACAACGAGGCGCGCGAGGAGATCTGGGAGGGGTTGCTCACCATCCTCATCGACAGGTACGACGGCGAGGAGCCGGACGCCGTGCTCCGCGACTCGCTGCTGCGTAACCGGGAGCTGCGGGCGACGGTAAACAGAGCCTGGCCGTTGCTCGACGCGGCTGATCTCGTGGGTGACCTGTGGTCGGTGCCCGCGTACCTGCGCAGGTGCGCGCCGTGGCTCAGCCCGGCGGAGGTCCGCAAGCTGCAGCGCGACGAGCCCCGGGCCTGGACCGTGTCCGACCTGCCGCTGCTCGACGCGGCGCGGCAGCGGCTGGGCGACGCGGAGAGGGCGGGGCGCACCCGTCGGCGTGACCCGGCCGCCGCTGTCGAACGCGAGCACATGGCCAGGGTCGTCGACGAGCTGCTCGCGGCCGACACCTACGACGACGGCGAGGGCCTGCTGGCGATGCTGCGCCAACCCGACCTGCGCGAGGTCCTGGTCGACGAGTCGGCGCTGGCGGACGCCGACCCGGACCTGCTGGCCGGCCCGTTCGCGCACATCGTCGTCGACGAGGCGCAGGAGCTGACCGACGCCCAGTGGCAGATGCTGCTGACGCGCTGCCCGTCGCGCAGCTTCACCATCGTGGGAGACCGCGCGCAGGCCCGGCACGGGTTCGCCGAGTCGTGGCAGGAACGCCTCAAGCGGGTCGGGCTGGACCGGGTCACGGTGGCCTCGTTGACCATCAACTACCGGACGCCGGCGGAGGTCATGGCGGAGGCCGAGCCGGTGATCCGGGCCGTGCTCCCCGACGCCAACGTGCCGACCTCCATCCGGGGCAACGGCCTGCCCGTCGCGCACGGATCGGTCGCCGACCTGGGTTCGATCCTGGACACCTGGTTGACGGCCCACGCCGAAGGGATCGCCTGCGTGATCGGCGACCCGACGTTCCCGCCGACGTCCCGGGTCCGGTCACTGAGCCCGGAGCAGGCCAAGGGCCTCGAATTCGACCTGGTCGTGCTCGTCGACCCGGAGACGTTCGGCACCGGCATCGAGGGTGCGGTCGACCGCTACGTCGCGATGACCCGGGCCACCCAGCAGCTCGTGCTCCTGACCAGCGGCTGAGGGTGTAACGTCGCGCTCTTCGGCTGCCGCGCCGCCGGAGTCCGCGAAGGCGCATCCCCATGACGCAACCCACGCCCCCACGGCGTCGACTCGACGCCGCGCTGGCCCATCTCGCCATCACCTTCCGTGGGATGACCGCCCACCCCGACGACGGCAACTGCGAGTGCCACTGGGGCAGCGCGGAAGAACTTGCCCTGCTCAAGACCCCGGACGTCGAGCTGGACCCGGACCTGCTGCGCCGTACCTACTGGGCCGGCGACTGGGATTTCCCCGCGGCCATGCTGCGGCGGATCCTGCCCCAACTCGCCACGGCCCTGGTAAGCGGCGAGGTGGAGCGCCTGAGCAGCATGGACCATGCGGGGCGTGCGTTCGCGCTCGGCCGCTGGCAGGAGTGGCCCACCGAGCAGTCGACGGCGATCCGCGAGTTCCTGGACGCCTGGTGGGTCGTCACGGTCACCGACCCGGACGCCGAGGTGCCGCCGCACTCGGTACTGGCCATGCTCGTGGAAGCCTCTGGCGTGCTCGACCGTTGGCTCGACGCCTGGGCGACGGCAACCAGTCCCCTGGCGAACCAGCGGCTCGCCGAGGCTTTCGGGGAGTGGGAGTACGACCTGCTCTGCGAAGATCTGCCGTGGAGCACCTGGGAACTCACTGGCGACGAGCAGGAGAGTCTCCGCGCGGAGCTCACCGCCTGGCTGCTCCAGCACGCCCCGGCCCGGCTGCGGATGATCGGCGCCGACCCGAAGCGGCTGCACCGGATCAGACTGCTCGGTCTCGCCGGCCCGGCCCGCTGGGACGACCCGCACTGGCCGGACCTCGGCCTCTGACCGGGCCGTCCCACCGCTCATCCCACCAGGGCCGCGCCGAGGCGGCCCTGGTGGGATGCCTGGAACTAGTTGCCCAACGTGACGTGGAGAATTCTCTCGTTGCTGTTGTTCGGGGTGCTGTCCTTGTCGCCGACGTTGGTGGTGGTCAGCCACAGGCCGCCGTCGGGAGCCGGCTCCACAGTCCGCAGCCGACCGTAGGTGCCGCTGAAGTACGTCTGCACGTTCGTCAGGCTGCTGCCGCTGATCACCGCGCGGTACATCCGAGCGCCTCGGGCGCAGGCCACGTAGAGCGCGTCGCGCACGATGGTGATGCCGGAACAGGACCCCTCGGCAGTGGGATAGGTGCGCGCCGGCGCGATGAACCCGGCCGTACCGCAGCTGCCACTGGTGCCCTCGCACGCCGGCCAGCCGTAGTCTCCGCCCTTGGTGATCAGGTTGGTCTCATCCATCACCGAGTTGCCGAACTCCTGCTCCCACAGCCGGCCCTGCGAGTCGAACGCCAGCCCCTGCGGGTTGCGGTGGCCGTAGCTCCACACGTAGTTGCCGAACGGGTTGTCCGAGGGGACGGTGCCGTCCGGGTTGAGCCGCAGGATCTTGCCTTCGAGGCTGGACCGGTCCTGGGCGTAGTTGCCGTTCTGGGCGTCGCCGGTGCTCGCGTACAGCTTGCCGTCCGGGCCGAACCGCAGGCGACCGCCGTCGTGGTACTTGTTCCGCCGGACGCCGCTGAGCAGGACCTGCTCGCTGGCGGTGTTGAGTCGCCCGTTCTCCAACCTGATCCGGACGATGCGGTTGTCGCTCGGCGAGGTGTGCATGATGTACAGCCAGCGGTCGCTGGAGTAACCGGCCGAGATGGCGAGCCCCAACAGGCCACCCTCACCGTCGGTGCTCTGCACGTTCGGCACCGTGCCCAGGTTGGTCTTGGCCCCGGTGGTCGGGTTGAGCTGGATGATGTCGTGCGCGTCGCGGCGGTTGTAGAGCACGCTGCCGTCGGGCAACGTCACCAGACCCCACGGGATGTCGGTGTCGGTGGTGACCTGCCGCACCCCGCACACCGGGCTGGCGCACGCCGCGCCGGTGGTCACCGTCGCGGTGCCGCTGCGCGACGAGGCGTTGTCCTGCGCGTCCCGAGCCACCACGTAGTACTGGTAGGAGGTGTTCGCCGTCAGACCGCTGTCGGTGAACGTGGTCGCGGGCGGCGCGCCAGTGACCGTTCCCACCTTCGCGCCAGCCCGGTAGATGTCGTACGCCCGTACCCCGATGTTGTCGGTCGACGCGGCCCAGCGCAGCGTCACAGTGGTGCCCGACGCGGTGCCCGTGAGCTGCTGCGGCGCCGTCGGTGGCTGGCTGTCGGCCTGACAGGGCGGCGGAGTGATCGACACGGTGGCGCTCGCCTGCGACACGTTGCCGGCGGCGTCGCGGGCGTTGACGTACAGGCCCCAGGTAGCCCCGGCGACCACTGTCAGGTTGGCGGAGAGCGTCGTGCCGCTCACCGACGTCATCAACTGGCCGTCGTGGTAGATGTCGTAGAAGGCCACCGCGACGTTGTCAGTCGAGGCGTTCCACGCGAACGTGACCGAGTTGCAGGTCAGGCCGCTGACCCGTGGGCTACCCGGCGCCGTCGGCGGCTGGCTGTCGGCGCTGCCGAAGGACGTCGTCCACCGCTGGTTGGACTGCCCGTTGCAGGTCCAGAGGCCGACTGTGGTGCTGTTGGCGGTGCCCGCGCCGGACACGTCCAGACACAGGCCGGACTGGACCCCGACGATGGTCCCTGAGCTGGTGATCCGCCAGCGTTGGTTGGCGCCGCCGGTGCAGCCGTTGATCTGCACCGCGGCCGGGGCGGTGGTGTCCTGGCCGACAACGTCCAGGCACATCGTGTCGTCGTAGACCCGCAGCTCACCACCTGAGGTGAAGGTCCACGCCTGGTTGGCCTGACCGTTGCAGTCGTAGATGTTGATGCCGGCACCGGCGGTTCTGACGTTGCCGACCACGTCCAGGCAACGACCGCTGGCCACACCGACGACTGTCGACGGTGCCGCGGCGGCCGCCGGCACACCGACGGCCAGGCTCAGCAGCGTCACCGCCGCCGTCGCCACCGGCAACAGCCGCCGTCGTGGGCGTAGTGGGCTTCTCCGCGCGATGACTCGCATCCGTCCTCCAGGCTCCGGGCATCGACCGGCCCGACCAGACGAGAAGCGCCCGACCACGCCGAACAGACACATCGACCATCAAAGATGCGTTGGGCGTACATGTCAAACGATGTCCCCCGATCGGGGGCAAACCCACGGATCGGCGTACGCATCGCTCAACTACCCCGCAACGCCTCCCTGACGTACCGACGGGCGTGATGGATCCGGGACTTCAGCGTGCCGATCGGAATGCCCAACTGCCCGGCGATCTCCTGATAGTCGAGCTGACACAGGTCGCGCAGCACGAGGGCCGTCGCCAGGTCCGGCCGGTGCGCCTCCAGCCGGTCCAACGCGTCCAGCAGGTCGAGGCGCGATCCGGCGATGACGCTCGTGGTGCGGGGGTCGGCCACCTCGACGGGCAGCAGCGCGCTGGGCCGCTCGGCCGCCCGTCGCCGAAGTGACCGGTAGGTCTGGCGGGCGCAGTTGGCGACCACCGTGTGCAACCAGGTGGAGAAGAGCGATCGCCCCTCGAACCGTTGGATGTGCCGGGCCACCTGCAACAACGCGTCCTGCGCCGCCTCCTCCGCGTCCTGCCGACAGGGCAGGAACCGCCCGCACTGCTCCAGCACCCGTGGACCGATCGCGGCCAGCAGCGCGTCGAGTGCGGTGCTGTCGCCGGCCGCCGCCCGCCTCGCCAACTCCTCGGTGTCAGATTCCTTCGCCACCCGCGCTCCCCCGCTCGTGGGCGTCACCGGAGTCCCGGTCGCCGGATAATACGATCGTGTCCATCCCGCCGCAGGTCGGCCGGTACCGCATCGCGCGCCCCGTCGGCGCCGGCGCGTTCGCCACCGTGTGGCTGGCGTACGACGACGAGCTGCACTCGCCGGTGGCCGTGAAGGTGCTCGCCGACAACTGGTCCCAGCGGGCCGACATCCGGGGGCGCTTTCGCCAGGAGGCCCGGTTCATGCGGCAGGTCGACTCCGATCACCTGGTCCGGGTGTTGGACATCGGTGAGCTGCCCGACGGCCGGCCGTACCTGGTGATGACGTACGCCGCCGGCGGTACGCTCGCCGACCGGCTGGGCGGCGGGCCGATGCCGGTGCGCGCGGCGCTGCGGATCGCCGCCGACATCGCCAGGGCGGTGGCGGTGCTGCACGACAGCGGTGTGCTGCACCGCGACCTGAAGCCGTCCAATGTGCTGTTCGACCCCACCCCGGCGGGGGATCGGGTGTTGGTCGCCGACCTGGGGCTGGCCAAGACTCTCGCGCACGCGTCCGGGTTCACTGTGGTGGCCGGCACACCCGCCTACATGGCGCCCGAGCAGCTCGTCCCCGGCGGAGGGATCGACGTGCGCGCCGACGTCTATGCGATCGGCGCGCTGACGCAGCACATGTTGACCGGCTCGCCGCCCGGGCAGCCGGTGGCGGCGGCACCCCGCGTACCCGCTGCCGTCGAGCGCGCCGTCCGCCGGGCGCTGCATCGCGATCCGGACCGCCGCTGGCCCACAGCGGCCGCGTACGCCGCCGCGTTGGAGGGTCTGCTCGCCAGCCGGCAGCTGGCGGCCCGCCCGCCGTCGCGGCGCATCCGCCGGTTCCTCGCCGCCGTCGGCACGGTGACCGCGACGCTGGTCATGGCCGGGTCCGCCACCGCCGCCACCGCGCCGCACGGTTGGACCCGGGTGGGTGACTCGACCGGCGCTGTCTCGGTGGCCGTTCCCGACGACTGGGCACGGCAACTGCGCGACGGCGGCTGGGATCCGACGGTGATCGGCCTCCCCGACGGGCGCGGCCCCGGTCTGCTCGTCGGGGCCGACCTCACCGAGTGGTCCGATGTCGACAGCGCGACACCGGGGGTCTTCGTGGGAGTGAGCCCCGGTCTGCGCGGAGCGGAGCAGCCGGCGCTGCCCGATCACGGCGGGTGCGCACCCGCCGCCGGCCGGGCGGTCACCGTCGCCGAGTTCAGTGGGACCGTCCGGCACTGGGCGCGATGCGGTGGCGCGCAGACGGCGTTCAGCGAGGTCACCCTTGTCGCGGCCGCCGGCACCTTCGGCGTGTACGTCCAGGTCAAGCAGACCGACGGCGTCGACCGCACCGACGAGATCCTCGGCACGCTGCGGGTGAACGGCTCGATGGTCGAACAACGCTAGTACCGTTCCCAGTTCCCGGCGTAGTCGACAGTGCGCCACCGACGTGTCTCGGTGCCGCCATCGAGCTTGCGGACGGTGGCCTGCACGGCGTTGTCCCGCACGACGCGATACGAGACGAACGTCATGACCCGGTCGCCGCTCGGACTGGGAGCGTCCCCCAGAATGACCGGCCGCGCCCACCGCACCCGGCCGGTGTAGTCGAGCTGAACCGGCACGAGGGCCTGCCGCCGCGCGGCGCCGGAGTTGCCCAGTTCGACGAGGACGAGCGCGTCCTCGGTCGACGGCGAATTCGCCGGCTCCTCGGGGAGGAAGTCGGCGTACACCGGCCGGGCGCCACCCGGCAGGATTCGGCAGGGCACGTCGAGGCCGTTGGACCCGTTGCGGAACACCACCGAGTCGTCGGACTCACCGCAGAACTTCAGACTGCGGATCACCGCATTCGGCCAGTCGGTCCGCCTGATCTCGCTCACCGCAGCGGCCGGCCGGGAGGTGCGGTTGGCCGGGGCGCCCGGGGTGGCGCTGCGGGTGGTCGGAGTACTCGGACCGGCGCTGCCGGTCGTCGGAGCGCTCGACGCCGACGGGTTCGGCGGGCTCGCGCTGGTGGACGGAGAGCCGGCAGGCGCGGCGTCGCCGCCGACCCGTTTCAGAGGTGACGTGCAACCGGCGACGAACGTAAGGGTGAGCATCGCACCGACGAGCAGGTTGCCGCGCATGGGTGGTCCTTCCTCCGCGGGGTCTGTCACAGGGTTTGATGCACCGGTACGGGCGGTGGTTCACGCGACCGGAGCGGCACCTCTGCCCACCATCGGCGCACCCGCCCTCCTCCTCAAGTCGTAAGCGCATTGCCGTCTCGCGCCAGATGGCTCGGGGCGATCACTCGAACAGGCTTGTCCCAAGGCATCGGGTGACGCCGTACGGATTTGCTCCGGACACCCGTTCGCCAGGAAAGGCACTGGCAGACGATGCGCTCTCTTTCCCTTCTCGCCCCCGGTTCACCCCGACCCGCCCGGCCTGTCGTCCGGCTCGGCGCGGTGCTGGCGACCGCTGTCGTCATCGCCGTGGGCCCCGCCGGTTGCGGCGCGCCCCAGCACGACCCCGCACCGCACATCGACGCTCCGGCGGCACCCGCGAGCGGGACGGGTTCCGCCCTGACCGACTCCGACGTCAACGCCTGGCTCGACGGCCTGCTGCCAGCCGCGCTCGACCGCACCGGCATCGCGGGAGCCACCGTCGCCGTCGTGAACAACGGCAAGATCCTCACATCCCGGGGGTACGGGTACGCCGACACCGGCACCGGCGGCAACGGGGCCGTGCCTGTCGACCCGGACCGGCATCTGTTCCGGATGGGCTCGGTGTCGAAGCTCGTCACCGCCACCGCGGTGCTGCAACTCGTGCAGAGCGGGAAGCTCGACCTCGACGCCGACGTCAAGGCGTACCTCGACTTCGAACTGCCCCTCCGCTATGAGCGGGCCGTCACACTGCGGCACCTGCTCACGCACACCGCCGGCTTCGAGGAGCGCATCGCCGGCCTCATCGGCACCGACGGCGGCGATCTCAACCTGCGGAGGGCGCTGATGACCGACCCACCGGAGCAGATCTACCAGCCCGGCACGGTCCCCGCCTACTCGAACTACAGCAACGCGCTCGCCGGCTACATCGTCGAACGCGTCAGCGGGACGCGCTTCGAGGAGTACGTCCAACGCAACATCCTGGACCGCGCGGGCATGCCGTCGTCGACCTTCGAGCAGCCCCTCCCGGAGGCGCTGCGCGACCGGATGTCCAACGGGTACGACACCTCCGCCGGGCCCGCCGCGCCGTTCGAGATCGTCGGCACGCCCCCGCCCGGTGCGTTGAGCGCCCCGGCGACCGACATGGGGCGATTCATGCTCGCCCAGCTCGGCGAACCGGTGGGCTTCGCGCCCTTGCTGGACCAACCGACCCGCGAGCTGATGCAGCGGCCGGTACTCGACGCGACGTCGCTGGGCACGCTGGCCGACGGGCCCCGGATGACCCTCGGTTTCTTCACCGAGGACCGCAACGGTCACCGGATCCTCGGCCACGGCGGCGACACCAAGTACTTCCACTCGCACCTGCAGATCTACCCCGACGACCGGGCCGGCATCTTCCTGTCCCTCAACAGCAACGGCACCGGCGCGCTGGACAGTCACGAGCTTCGCGAGTCGATCGTGAACGGCTTCGCCGACCGCTACTTCCCCGCCCCCAGTGACCAGCCGACCGTCGGTGTGGACCCGGCGACCACCGCCAGGCACGCCGCGCTCGCCGCCGGCACGTACGAGTCCTCGCGAGCGATCCGGAGCAACTTCCTGACTGTGATCGGCCTGGTCGGTCGGACGACTGTCAGCGTCACCGATGGAAACCGGTTGCTGGTGGAGCCGGGCCCGCTGTCGGACTCCCCCGCCCGCTACGAGGAGGTGGCGCCCTGGGTCTGGCGCGAGGTCGGCGGGCAGCGCACGATCGCCATGCGGGCCACCGACGACCGGGTCGAGGCGATCAGCTTCGACTCCGCGTTCGCGTTGCTGCCCGTCGAGCCGGCCCGCGCCTCCACAGTGGCCGTACCGGTGCTGGCACTGTCCACAGTCGTGCTGCTGCTCACCGTCCTGTCCTGGCCGGTCGGCGCGATCGTCCGCCGTCGGCTCGGCCGCGCCCCCCGGGAGCGGGCGGGGCGTACCGCGCGGATCCTGAGCCGCCTCGCCGTCGCCGGCACGCTGCTCGCGTTCGCCGGTTGGGTGCTGAGCATCGGCAGCATCATGAGCCTCCAGGACGTTCCCGGGCCCGTCCTGCGCACCATTCAGGTGCTGCAAATGGTCGGTCTGCTCGGAGTACTGCCCGCCGCGGTCCGACTCGTCGACGACGTGCGACGCCACATCGGCTGGCGGCGGATCACCGGCAGTGCTCTGATCCTGTTCGCCCTCGCCGGCGCGGGCTGGTTCGCCGTGGAGTTCCACCTGCTCGCGCCTAGCATCTCCTACTGACCCGCCCGACCCGGGACGATCCGGAGCAAGGATGCGCACCGCATGAGGGACCACGCCGACACCGAACCCGGCACACCGCGACTGACGAAGTGGCTCGACGGACGGCTCACCCGGATCGGGGTGACCGGAGTGTTCCCCCGGGACTGCCTGCTTGCCGCGGCGCTGACCGTCCTGACGTTCGTCCTGTTCACCGTGCTCTTCCGGTTCGTGGCACCGGAGGACGGGGTGTCGTTCGACCCGACGCGGGCCTGGCTGCTCGTCGCCATCTGCTGCGCACAGGCGATGCTGCTGTGCCTGCGTCGGGTCCGGCCGCTGCTCTGCCTCGCGCTCATCGTCGGCCTCCAACTGCCCATCATCGGCTTCTCCCTGCCCGAGGCGACAATCCGGGGTCTCGCACCGTTCGTCGTGGCGTACACCGTCGGGTCGTTGCTGCCGGTCCGCCGTGCGCTGCTGGCCGTCAGCGCTGTCGTGCTGGTGGAGTCGATCGGGGCGGCCGTCGTGGTGATCCCGGATCTGCTGACTGCCGTCGCGTACGTCTCGGCGAGCGCCCTGACCTACGCCAGCGCGACGTTCGTCGGCGGCTACGTGGCCACCTACCGGCGCTACGTGGAGTTGGTCCGGGTGCGGGCGGACGAGGCGATCCGGGAGCAGCACACGAAGGTCCAGGCGGCGATCGGCGCGGAGCGTTCTCGAATGGCCCGGGAGTTGCACGACGTGGCGGCGCACCACCTCTCCGGCATGGTCGTGCAGGCGGCGGCGGTCGAGCGACTGATCGACCGGGACCCGACGGCCGCGAAGGCCGGTGTGGCCTGGATCCGTAGCCAGGGCAAGGAGACCCTGGACAACCTGCGGCTGGTGGTCGGCGTGCTGCGCGGCAGGCCGGGGTACGAGGGCGGTGACGGCGCCGCCCCGGTGCCGGGGCTGGGCATGCTCGACGACCTCGTCCGCACGGCGGGCAGCCTCGCCGGCCCGGTGGAGTTCGTCCAGGAGGGCGAGCAGCGCGAGGTGCCGCCGATCGCCGACGTCGCGCTCTACCGGATCGCGCAGGAGTCGCTCAGCAACGCCCGCCAGCACGCCCCGGGCGCTGCGGCGCGGGTGGTGCTCAGCTTCGAGCCCCGCTCGGTGTCACTGGAGGTGGTGAACGAACCCGCCGCGCCGCGACGCGTACCGGCGGCACGGACCGGTGGCGTCGGACTGGTGGGCATGCGTGAACGCGCCCAGCTGATCGGGGCGACGTTCACCGCCGGCCCGACGGCGACCGGCGGCTGGTCGGTCGCCGCGACCCTCCCGACGAACGGTCCCGCCACATCCCGGTCGAAGGAAGAGGCCCCCGCATGATCAGAGTGATGCTCGTCGACGACCAGGCCGTCGTCCGCGCCGGCTTCCGCGTCATCCTGGAGCAGTCCGGCGAGATCGAGGTCGTGGCGGAGGCGTCGAACGGGTCCGCCGCCGTCGAGCTGGCCCGCCGGCTGCAACCGGACGTCATCTGCATGGACGTCCGGATGCCGCACGGCGACGGGATCACCGCGACCCGGCAGATCGTCGCCGAGGCGACAGGTACGCCACCGGCGGTGCTGGTCGTGACGACCTTCGACCTCGACGAGTACGTCTTCGGCGCATTGGAGTCCGGTGCCAGCGGGTTCATCCTCAAGGACTGTGAGCCCGAGGAGCTGATCGAGGCGATCCGTCGCCTCGCCAGTGGGTACGGGCTCGTCGACCAGGCCGTCACCCGCCGGGTGATCTCGGAATTCGCCAGGCGTACGCCCGCTCCCCGCTCGGACGCGGCGGCGGCGCACCAGCTGACCGCGCGGGAAACCGAGATCGTGGAGTTGCTCGCGCAGGGCCTGTCCAACGTCGAGATCGCTGAGCGGCTCTTCATCGAGACGAGCACCGTCAAGTCGCACCTCGGTCGCGCCATGGCGAAGATCGGCGCGCGGGATCGGCTGCAGACCGTCGTGTGGGCGTACCAGAACGGGGTGGTCCACCGGTGACAGCGACAGTGATCCCGTGCCCGGCGGCGGTGGGTCCACCGCCGGTCGAGAGTGGACATTGCCGGAGTACGATCCCGGGCGTACCGCTGTGGTGACCCCCAGCTGACGACCCCTCGATAGGAGCCAGGCATGGCCGGCCCGGACCCCGAACTCGCCGCGAAGCTTCAGCCCGACGTGCCGCACGCGGCACGGATCTGGAACTACTGGATGGGCGGCAAGGACAACTTCCAGTCCGACCGGGCGGCCGGCGACGCTGTCGCCGAGGTCTACCCGGAGATCGTCCTCATGGCGCAGCAGTCGCGCGTGTTCCTGGTGCGAGCCGTGCGTCACCTCGCGGCCGAGGCGGGCATCCGGCAGTTCCTGGACATCGGCACCGGCCTGCCCAGCATGCAGAACACGCACGCGGTCGCCCAGGGCATCGCACCCGACTCGCGGATCGTCTACGTGGACAACGACCCGATGGTGCTGGTGCACGCACGGGCGCTGCTGGCCAGCACGACGTCGGAGGGTGTCACCACCTACGTACCGGCCGACTACCACGACCCGGAGAAGATCCTCGCCGAGGCGGCGCAGACGCTCGACTTCGACCAGCCCATCGCCGTGATGTACATGGGCGTGATGGGCTACGAGCCCGACCTGGACGTGGTGCGCTCGATCGTCGGGCGCACCATGGACGCGGTGCCGTCCGGCTCACACCTGGTGCTCTGGGACGGCACCAACACCAGCCCGGCGGTGGTCTCCGGCGCCGAGCGGCTGGCGCAGAGCGGCGGGGCCCCGTACATCCTGCGCAGCCCGGAGGAGTTGGAGAGCTGCTTCGACGGGTTGACGATGGTGGAGCCGGGCCTGGTGCCGATCCCGCTGTGGCGACCGGAGGATCCCGACGCCGTCGGGATCGACGCCTACGGCGCGGTGGCCCGCAAGCCCTGATCGAGACGACGTCCGCCCCGCTCCCGCCATCGCGCCGGAGCGGGGCGGACGTCGTTCACCGCGCGCAGGTCAGGGTCAGGCCGTCGGGCACCGCGCTGGTCGTCACGAGCAGACCGAACGTGGTAGCCCCGTCCAGCGCCAGCGTCCCGTTGTAGGAGGCGTTGCGAACTGTGACATCGGCCCCTGCGGTCTCGGCCACCCCACCCCAGGCCGTCTGGACCTGCTCGTCACCGGACCACCGCCAGGAGACGCGCCACTGGTCCAGCGGCAGCGTCCCGGTGTTGCGGACCGTGACCGTCGCGACGAAGCCGCTGCCCCAGCGGGCGTCGACAGTGGCCGTCGCGCGGCACGAGGTCAGTGAGGCGGTCCGGGCCGAGGCGATCACGTACGGGTCGCGTCGACCGTCGACGTCGGTGAACCGGTACCAGTACTCCGTGTCGGGAGCCAGCCGGTCGATGGTGACCGAGCCGTTGCGCTCCGGCCCGGAGACAACCTCGGCGACAGCCGCCCGCCACTGTTGGGCGTCCTCCCGGCTGCTGAAGAGGCTGACTGTCATCGGCGGGTCGTAGCCGCAGGGCGGGCGGAAGAAGATGACGTACGAGATGGTCAGGCTCGTGGTGGTGGCACCGGTGACGCTGGCGCTGATCGGCAGGGCCGGTGGGCAGGCGATCGTGGGCGAGGGCAGTGGTGTGGCCAGCGGCGGGGGCGTCGACTCTGTGGTGCCGCTCGCCCCGCCCCAGACGGCGAGCGTCACTGTCGTAACGGCGAGGAACATGCGAAGCATCGGTACCTCCGGTGGGGACCGGGCACCGATCACCGAGGTGGTGGATGGTGCCGCGCTCGGGTTTCCGGTCACCGACGAGGACTGCCCGGCACGGGTGACGTGACCACCGCGTGCGCCCCGTGGACCGGAGAAGGTGTGGTGCGCGCTGGCTCCCGAGCACGACCGACCACAGCATCGCAGTCGACGAACATCGATGCAAGCACGCACCATCACGTCGGTCTACGGCATCAGGTGGCCTGTCACAGGGGGAACGAACCGACCCGCACCCGGTCGCTCTCGTCGTCGGAGAGGAAGGACGCCAAGGCCTGCCCCTGCTCGGTCACGGCGGCCCGGTCAGCTCGGGAGAAGCCGTGTAGTGGGTCGACTGCCACAGTGCCCGACTCGACGCGCCAGGTCGCCGCGACCCGTCCGTCGACGAGCACCACCCGCTCGCCGGCCACCGAGAGGTTACGGTGGGCGTCGTCGATGATCCGGCTGCGGTCGTCGTAGCCGAGGATCGCGTTGTCGAACGCTGGCAGGAAGCGCACCGGGGCGGGCGTCTCCGGGTCGGGGCGCGGCGCGTCGGGGAGGTCGATCAGCGTCCGACCACGCTCGTCACGGAAGGTCACCAACTCGTCGCGCAGGGCGGTCACCGCGGCCGGGAGGCCGGCGAGGCCGCACCAGGCCCGCAGGTCGGCAGTGGCCGCCGGGCCGAACGCGGCCAGATAGCGACGGACGAGCAGTTGGCCGACCGGATCGGCTCCGGCCCCGGCCGGCGGGGCGATCTCCCGGTCGAGCCACGCGGAGAGCAGGACGTAGCGCGCGCCTCCCTTCGCCCGCCACATCCCGCGTGGCGGCACCTGTGTCATCGGGAGCAGCGCGACAGCGATCTCGCCCAGCACCCGCGGCCCCGGTGTCGGCCAACGCTCGCCGAGCGCCCGCCCGATTTCGGGCATCGAGCGGGGCTCACCGTCGGTCACCACCGCCCGCGCGGCAGCGGCGAGTTCGTCGAGGTCCACCCCGTCGAGCTCGCCGCGGTAGACCCCGAGCACGCGTTGGCGCAGCATGGCGTCGTGACGGGTGCGCCAGGCCACGACGTCGTCGGCGACGAGCAGGTGGACGGTGCGGCGCATGAGGTGGGTACGCACCACGTGTCGCTGGGCCAGCAGGGTGGAGAGCACCGTCGGGTCGAACGGGCGCAGCCGCGACCACAGCCCGATGAACGGCTCCTGCGGCTCCTGGGCCTGTAGGCCACCGAGGTGGGCGACGGCGTCGAGCGCCGGCAGGTCGGCGCGGTCGAGCAGCAGTTGCCGGGCGAGCGTCGCGCGGTTGAGCGCCCGGGTGTCGAGGATGGTCATCAGGTCCCTTTCGGCCGGCGCGATTATCCGACCCGGGGCCGACAGTCTGGGCGCTCGACCCGCCGCCGTCGAGGTTCACGGCGGCGCCCGCGGCGAGCTGCTCGATCGAGGTGATGGTGATCGGGGTGCCCGTCGCGGGTACCGTGGCGGTCGCGGCGTGGGCGACGCCGCCCGGCGTGACGAGCGCGGTGAGTCCCGCCGCGAGCAGCAGCGCCAGACGTGGGCGTACGAGGTGCGGTGCCCTCGTTGCCGCTCCTCGACTGGCGCGTTCCTGGCCTGGGCCGGGGTGGTCGAGCCGGCCGGGCCGGCGATGATCTTCCTGGTCAGCCGATCGCCCGGGGGTGAACCGCCCGCACCGTCTTGATCAACTGCCGGAGCGGACAGATCGGGTCCCGCGTCCCCGGGGGTGCCAAAAAGTTTTGTGCACTTCCTACAACTGAGGGACGGTGGGTTCGGTGGTTGCGCCATAGCGCTGGCCGCCGCCAGCCGGAAAGGTGATCACTGCTGGGAGCCGTCGTCTCTCGGCACGCAGGTCGAGGTCTAGCTAAGGGGTTCTTCGGGTGTTCAACCGTGTCGCCATCGTCAACCGTGGTGAAGCCGCCATGCGGCTCATCCACGCGGTCCGCGAGCTGGCCGCGGAGACCGGCATCCAGCTCGAAACCGTGGCTCTCTACACCGATGTCGACCGCAACGCCACGTTCGTCCGCGAAGCGGACATCGCCTACGATCTCGGCCCGGCGTCCGCTCGCCCGTACCTCAACCTGGCGGTGCTGGAGCGCGCCCTGACCGAGACCGGAGCCGACGCCGCGTGGGTCGGCTGGGGTTTCGTCGCCGAGGATCCGGCGTTCGCCGAGCTGTGCGAGAAGATCGGCGTCACCTTCGTCGGGCCGAGCGCGGACGCCATGCGCCAACTCGGCGACAAGATCGGCTCGAAGCTGATCGCCGAGAAGGTCGGCGTGCCGGTCGCGCCGTGGAGCCGCGGCGCCGTCGAGACCCTGGACGCCGCACGTGCCTCGGCGGCCGAGGTCGGCTACCCGCTGATGCTCAAGGCGACAGCGGGCGGCGGCGGGCGCGGCATCCGCGTGATCAGGAACGAGGCCGAGCTGGTCGACGCGTACGAGCGCACCAGCCAGGAGGCGGCACGGGCGTTCGGCAGCGGCATCGTGTTCCTGGAGCGCCTGGTCACCGGGGCTCGGCACGTCGAGGTCCAGGTGATCGCCGACGGGCAGGGCACCGCGTGGGCGCTCGGCGTCCGCGACTGCTCGGTGCAACGACGCAACCAGAAGGTCATCGAGGAGTCGGCGTCACCGGTGCTCGACCCGGCACAGGCCGCCGAGCTGAAGACGTCTGCCGAACGGCTGGCAGTGGCTGTCGGATACCGAGGCGCGGCGACCGTCGAGTTCCTCTACCACCCCGGGGACCGGTTGTTCGCGTTCCTCGAGGTCAACACCCGCCTCCAGGTCGAGCACCCGATCACCGAGCTGACCACCGGGTTCGACCTGGTCAAGGCGCAGCTGCACGTCGCCTCCGGCGGGCGACTCGAAGGTGCGCCGCCGGCCGAGCGCGGGCACGCCATCGAGGCGCGGCTCAACGCCGAGGACCCCGACCGCGACTTCGCCCCGTCCCCCGGGCGCATCGCCCGGCTGGACCTGCCCAGCGGCCCCGGCATCCGGGTGGACACCGGCGTCAGCGAGGGTGACACCATCCCGGCCGACTTCGACTCGATGATCGCGAAGATCATCGCGTACGGCCGGGACCGCGACGAGGCGCTCGGCAAGCTGCGCCGGGCCATGGCGAACACCACCGTGATCATCGAAGGTGGGGCGACGAACAAGAGCTTCGTGCTCGACCTGCTCGACCAGCCCGAGGTGATCGACGCCAGCGCGGACACCGGCTGGATCGACCGCGTCCGCGGCGAGGGCCGCCTCGTCACCCACCGCCACTCCGCTGTCGCCCTGGCCGCCGCCGCCATCGAGGCGTACGAGGAGGAGGAGCGCGTCGAACGGCAGCGGCTGCTGTCGACGGCGGCCGGCGGACGCCCACAGGTGCAGCACGCCAGCGGCCGACCGTTGGACCTCAAGCTGCGCGGCGTCGGCTACCGCACCCGGGTGGCGCGGGTCGGCGCGCACCGGTTCCGGGTCGGCATCGAAGCCGGACCGGTGGTGCGCACCGCCGACGTCGAGCTCGACCGCTTCGACCGGCACACCGGTCAGATCGTCGTCAACGGCATCCGCTACCGCCTGCTCACCGGCACGTACGGGCCGACCCACCTGGTCGAGGTGGACGGTGTGACCCACCGCGTCAGCCGGGACGAGGGTGGCGTCCTGCGCTCCCCTATGCCCGCGCTGGTCGTCGCCACGCCGCTGGAGGTCGGCGCGGAGGTCGAGGCGGGCGCGCCGGTGCTGGTGCTGGAAGCGATGAAGATGGAAACGGTGCTGCGGGCGCCGTTCAAGGCGCGACTCAAGGAGTGCGCCGTGTCGGTGGGCAGCCAGGTGGAGGCGGGTGCGCCGCTGCTGCGCCTGGAGCCGCTCGCGGACGATGCCGAGGAGGCCGCCGACGACCCGAGCACCGAGACCGTCGAACTGGACCTGCCCACCGCCGACGCGGACATCCCGGCGTACCAGCGCAGCAGGCGCGGCCAGGAGGACCTGCGGGGTCTGCTGCTCGGCTTCGACGTCGACCCGCACGACGACCGTCGGGTGCTCGACGACTACCTCAGCGCGCGGCGGGCGGCCACCGACGCCGGTCAGCGGCCCCTGGCCGCCGAACTCGACCTCATCGAGGTGTTCGCCGATCTCGCCGAACTGAGCCGCAACCGGCCAACGGGCGAGGACGGCGGCGCCGCGCACGTGCACAGCGCCCGGGAGTACTTCCACACCTACCTGCAGAGCCTCGACGTCGAGCGGGCCGGGCTGCCGGACGCCTTCCAGACCAGGCTCGGCAAGGCGCTCGGCCGGTACGGCGTCACCGACCTGGACCGCACCCCCGCCCTCGAAGCCGCCGTCTTCCGGATCTTCCTCGCCCAGCAGCGCGCCTCCGCGGACGCGCAGGTCATTGCGGCGCTGCTGCGCGCGTGGCTGCGGGAGACCCCGCCGGACGAGACGCTGCGCGAGCCGGCCGGCCTCGCGTTGGAGCGGCTGATCGCCGCGACGCAGGTCCGCTTCCCGGTGGTAGCGGACCTCGCCCGCGGCGTGGTGTTCGCCTGGTTCGCCCAGCCGCTGCTGCGCCGCAACCGCGCCCGCGTCTACGCCGAGGTCCGTGGGCACCTGCGGCACCTCGACGCGCACCCGGACGCCCCGGACCGCGCCGAGCGCATCGCCGAGATGGTGCGCAGCACCGAGCCGCTGGTCCGGCTGCTCGGCCAGCGACTCGTCCGCGACCACCTCGACAACGCGGTCATGTTGGAGGTGCTGACCCGGCGGTACTACGGCAACCGGTCGCTCACCAGCGTGCGCACCCGCGAGGTCGCGGGCTGCACGTTCGTGGTCGCCGAGCGCGCCGACTCGAGCGTGGTCTCCGCCGCGGTCAGCTTCGACGCGCTGGGCAGCGCCCTGCGCGGGCTGGCCGAGCTGGCCACCGGCGAGGACGCCGTGGACGCCGACATCTACCTCGGCTGGGAGAACCAGCCGGAGGACTTCGACGCGATGGCGGCCGCGCTGGCCGAGGTCATCGCCGCGCACCCGCTGCCGCCCCAGGTCCGTCGGGTCACCACCACCGTCGCGGGTCGCGGCGGGGCGGTCATGCACCACCACTTCACCTTCCGCCCGTCGGGCGCCCAGTTGACCGAGGACCGGCTGATCCGTGGGCTGCACCCGTACATCGCGCAGCGGATGCAGTTGGAACGGCTGCACAAGTTCGACCTGACCCGGCTGCCGTCGTCGGACGAGGAGGTCTACCTCTTCCAGTGCGTGGCCCGGGAGAACCGGGCCGACGAGCGCCTCGTCGCGTTCGCGCAGGTGCGTGACCTGACCGAGCTTCGCGAGCAGGACGGCCGCCTGGTCGCCCTGCCGACGACAGAGGACGCCATCGCCGCCTGCCTCGACTCGATCCGCCGCGCCCAGTCGCGGCGGCCGTCGAAGACGCGCTTCAACACCAACCGCATCGTGGTCTACGTGTGGCCGCCGAGCGAGCTGACCCGCGAGGAGATGGAGATGATCGCCGGGCGGGTCCGCCCGACGACCGCGGGCGCCGGCCTGGAGGAGATCCTGTTCATCGCGCGCCAGCGCGACCGCCGGACCGGCGAGCTGACCAAGATTGCCGTACGGATCTCGTTCGACGCCGCGGGCGGCGCCGAACTGGCCGTCGGGGAGCCGCCGGTCGAGCCGATCGAGCCGCTCGACGAGTACCGGCTCAAGGTGCTGCGGGCCAGCAGCCGCAACACCGTGTACCCGTACGAGCTGACCGGTCGGCTCGGCGACTTCGTCGAGCACGACCTCGACGACGACCACGTGTTGGTGCCGGTGGACCGGCCGAAGGGGCGCAACAGCGCCGCCATCGTCGCCGGGGTGGTCACGACGCCGACCGAGCGCTACCCCCAGGGTGTCACCCGGGTGGTGCTGCTCGGCGACCCGACGAAGTCGCTGGGCGCCCTGTCGGAGCCGGAGTGCCGGCGCGTGATCGCCGCACTGGACCTGGCCGAGCGGATGCAGGTGCCGCTGGAGTGGTGGGCGCTGTCCGCCGGGGCCCGGATCTCGATGACCTCCGGTACGGAGAACATGGACTGGGTGGCGGCGGCGCTCAAGCGGATCGTCGAGTTCACCCAGGCCGGCGGTGAGATCAACATCGTGGTCGCGGGCATCAACGTCGGCGCGCAGCCGTACTGGAACGCCGAGGCGACGATGCTCATGCACACCAAGGGCATCCTGGTGATGACGCCCGACTCGGCGATGGTGCTCACCGGCAAGCAGTCGCTCGACTTCTCCGGTGGCGTGTCGGCTGAGGACAACTTCGGCATCGGCGGCTACGACCGGGTGATGGGGCCGAACGGGCAGGCGCAGTACTGGGCGCCGAACCTGACGGCCGCGCGGGACGTCGTGATGGCGCACTACGACCACACGTACGTCGCTCCCGGCGAGGACGCGCCCCGGCGGGCGGTCACCACCGACCCGGCCGACCGCGACATCTCCAGCTTCCCGCACGACGTGGCGGGCAGCGCCTTCGCCACCGTCGGGGAGATCTTCTCCGTCGAGTCAAACCCGGACCGCAAGAAGCCGTTCGACATCCGTACGGTGATGCGGGCCCTCTCCGACCAGGACCACCCGGTGCTGGAGCGCTGGGCCGGCATGGCGGACGCGGACACCGCCGTCGTGCAGGACGTCCACCTCGGTGGCATCCCGGTCTGCCTGCTCGGTATCGAGTCCCGGTCGGTGCCCCGGCACGGCTTCCCACCCACCGACGGCCCGGACACCTACACGGCGGGCACGCTGTTCCCCCGCTCGTCGAAGAAGGCCGCGCGGGCGATCAACGCGGCCAGCGGAAACCGGCCGCTCGTCGTGCTGGCGAACCTGTCCGGCTTCGACGGCTCACCGGAGTCGATGCGCAAGCTGCAACTGGAGTACGGCGCCGAGATCGGCCGGGCGATCGTGAACTTCCAGGGGCCCATCGTCTTCTGCGTGATCTCGCGCTACCACGGCGGCGCGTTCGTGGTGTTCTCGAAGGCGCTGAACCCGAACATGACGGTGCTGGCGCTGGAGGGCTCGTTCGCCTCGGTGCTCGGTGGCGCACCCGCCGCCGCTGTGGTGTTCTCCGCCGATGTCAACGCTCGTACGGCTGCCGACCCGCGGGTGCGGGACCTGGAGGCCCGCACCGCGGCCTCGGCTGGCACCGAACGCGCCGCGCTGACCGCGGAGCTCGACGAGCTGCGCTCGTCGGTGCGCGCGGAGAAACTCAGCGAGGTGGCAGCGGAGTTCGACCGGGTGCACAACATCCACCGCGCCGTCGAGGTCGGCTCGGTGGACGCCGTCATCCGCGCCGCGGAGCTGCGTCCGCGCATCATCGAGACCATCGAGGCCCGCCTGGGGTAGAGCGGCCGCAATGCCCGCACCAGGACAGCACCACCGGTCGTCGACCGGTGGTGCTGTCCGGATGGGGTCTAGCTGAGCGCTGCGTTCAGCGCGACGGCGACGGCGAGCCAGACGATGACAGTGCCGATACCGACGCCGACCATGGCGAGCGCCTTGACGGCGGGTGCCATCCGGGTGTGGGCGATCGTCAGGTTCCCCCAGACGCCCAATGCCCCGACCAGCGCGCCCAGGATGCCGCCGACGGTGAACAGCAGGATCGGCAGCAGAACCAGGATGCGCAGGAGGATCGGCATGGGTGGCCCGGTGCGGTGCTGCACACCGTTGACCTCCACAGTCGGGTGAGGGTCGGCGAGAACTGTGCGAACCGTGGCCTGGACGACACCACCGTCCACTGTCGGCAACGCGTAATGTCTGCCCGTCCTGGGGGCCGGCACTCCGCCGACGGTGACGGCGGGGTGGCCAAAGAACGCCTTTGTGGCGATGACGATCGGGCCAGCTACGCCGGCGATGTTGAGAGGTTCGGTGTTCACCGGCGTGATCCTAGGAAGCCAGGTGCGCCCCGTCCATCCTGTCGACCGAGCGGGGGTTGCCCCCGCAGCCCTCGGGTCGCCTCAGCCGGTTCGTCGCCCGTGGCTCGGGTCGGTGTCGGCCTGCCAGGCGGCGACGAGATCCTCGCGCGCCCGGGCGACCCGGGAACGGATCGTGCCGACCGGGCACTGGCAGACGTCCGCCGCCTCGGCGTAGGACAGGCCGAGCACCTGGGTGGCGACGAACGCCTCACGGCGCTCCGGGGTCAGCCCGGCGATCAACTGGTGCAGGGTCACGCCCTCGTCGGCACCGGGGATGATCGCACCGGCGGTCTCGGCCGCCGCCTGCCAGTCCGGCACGGACGCCAGCCTCGGCCGCGCCACCGCCGTCCGGACGTGATCCACGGCAACGCGCCGGGCGATGGTGAACACCCAGGTGCGGGCCGACGAGCGGCCGGCGAAGCCGGGCAGGTTGCGAATTGCCCGTAGGAACGTCTCCTGGGTCAGGTCGTCGGCCTCTCCCGGCCCGGCCAGGTGCGACAGGAACCGCCAGACCTGGTCCTGTAGCGCCCGGATGAACGCCGTGGCGGCCTGCCGGTCACCCTGGCCCGCCTCCCGCGCCCACCGGGTCACCTGCTCGTCGTCAGCGACGCCGTTCCGCACAGACCACCGTCCTGTGTGCCACGGGCGCTCCTTCATGCCGAGATGCCGTCGTCGGAACGCCGCCGGTCGGCCGCGCACTCTGGTGGTCGCCGGCCGGTCCGGAAAAGTTCCCGAGGTTCCCAGGTTCGGCTGATCTCGCGGATGTCCGAGGTGGCCGGAACCGGGGCCGCTCAGCGCGGGACGGGCTGGTCCGTGCTCTCACGTTCTCGCGGGACCACCGGGTCGGGCATGCTCCACGAGCGCCACAGCTTGCTGTACCCGCCCCCGGCCCTGAGCAGTTCGGCGTGCGTGCCGTGCTCGGCGACGCGCCCCTGGTCGAGGACGACGATGCGGTCCGCGGTGGCGGCCTGACTGAGTCGGTGGGCGACGATCAGCGTGGTACGGCCCTCGGTGGCCGCCACGGCGGCGCGGTCGAGGTCGCGTGCGCCAGCGCTGCCCGCCTCGGCGGTGGCCTCGTCGAGGATCGCCACTGCCGGGTCGGCGAGGATGAGGCGGGCCAGCGCGAGTTGCTGGGCCTGGGCCGAGGTGAGCTGCCGCCCACCCTCCCCCACCGCTGTGGCGAGGCCGTCCGGCAGGGTCCGCACCCACTCGGTGGCGCCGACGAGGTCGAGGGCGGCGGCGATCTCGGCGTCGGTGGCGTCCGGGTCGGCGAGGCGCAGGTCGTCGCCGAGCGGCCCGGCGAAGACGTGCACCTCCTGGCTGATCAGGGCGATCTCGCGGCGGAGGCGGTGCTCGTCGAGCTGTGTCAGCGGCACGCCGCGCAGGGTCGCCGCGCCGTCGGTGGGCGCGATGATGCCGGCGATGATGCCGGCGAGGGTGCTCTTGCCCGCGCCGCTCGCGCCGACCAGGGCGACGCGCTCCCCGGGGGCGAGACGCAGGGCGATGTCCCGCAGTACCACTGGCCCGTCGTCGTAGCGGTGCTGCCGGACGGTCACCTCCAGTGCCGCCGGTGCGCCCCGGTCGTGGCGGTTGGGCTCGCTGCCGGCGGGGGCCGCGGTGTCCGGCAGGGTGGTGACCCCGACGAGTCGGGCCAGGCTGGCCCCGGCCTGCAACACCGAGTCCGACTCGAACAGCAGCAGGCCGATGGGGTTGAAGAGGCGGTGGAAGTAGAGGGCGGCAGTGGTGGCGGCGCCGACGGTGGCCAGGTCACCGCGGACCAGCAGGAAGCCGGCGAGCAGCACGGCGGCGAGCCCCACGAACTCGGAGCGGTTGATGCGCAGCCCGAAGCGGGTGTAGAGACCGAAGATCTCCAGCGACAGGTCGCGGGCGACGCCGGAGCGCTCGGCGATCCGTGCGACGTGGGCGTCCTCCATCCGGTAGGCGCGCACCGTGGCCGCGCCCCGCAGCGCCTCGGCCGTCGCCTGCGCGCGCTCGCCCGTCGCCACCCGCTCGCGGGCGTAGTACGGCACCGAACGCTTGAGATACCAGCGCAGCGCCACCGCGTACGCCGGGGCTGCGACCAACCCGGCGATGCCGAGCCGCCAGTCGAGGGCGAAGAGCCCCGCAGCGGTCAGCACGACGGACAGCAGCGCGCCGAGGAAGGCGGGGCCGCTGGTGGCGATCACGTTCGTCACCACTGCCACGTCGTCGCCGGCGCGGGCCACCAGGTCCCCGGTCCCGGCCCGCTCCAGGGTGGCAGAGGGCAGGTGCAGGGCCCGGTCGAGGACCCGCTCCCGGAGTCGGGCCAGCACTGTCTCGCCGAGACGCGCGGCGACCGCCGCTCCGACTGCGGTGAGGAGCCCGGCGAGCACTGCCGCGCCCGCGATCACGGCGGCCCAGGCGATCACCCGGGGCGTGTCGGTCCCGGCGATGACGTCGTCGACGAGGCGCCCGAGGACCCAGGGGGCGACCAGCCCGGTGGCGGCGGCGGCGATGAGCAACGTGCCGGCGACGGCGCTGAGCCTCGGCAGGAGCGCCAGCTCGCCACGGAGGGCGGCCCAGGTCTGCCGGCCGGTGGCCGTCGGCAGCAGCTGTCGGGTGGTCGGCTCGGACGTCATCGCAGGGTTTCCTCCCGGTAGCGGGCGTCGCTGGCGAGCAACCGCTCGTGCGGACCCTCGACGACGACCCGTCCCCGGTCGATCACCGTGACCCGGTCGGTGATCCGCAGCAGCGCCGGGCTCGTAGTGATCAGCACCGTGCCACTGGTGCCCGCCCCGCGAGCCTCGGCCAGCCTGGTGGCGAGCAACCCCTCGGTCACCGCGTCGATCGCCGTGGTGGGGTTGTGCAGCACCAGCACCGGCGGGTCGGCGACCAGCGCCCTCGCCAGCCCGATCCGCTGCCGCTGCCCACCGGAGAGGTTCGCCCCGCGTTCGGTGAGCAGACGGTCGAATCCGTGCGGGTGCGCGGCGAGCACGTCCTCGGCTGCGGCAGCCCGCACTGCGGCACGCAGCACCTCGTCGTCGACGGAGGCCCCGGCGCTGAGGTTGGCGCGCAGCGTCCCCTCGAACAGCGCCACGTCATGCTGCTCGACCAGGACCACGGCGCGCGCGGCGTCGATGTGCAGCTCGTCGGCGGGCACGCCGTCGACGCGGACCGTACCCCGGTGATCCGCGCGGGGCACCCGACCGGCCAGCAGCGCGACCAGCGCCTCGGCCTCGCCCGGGTCGTAGGCGAGCACGCCAAGGATCTCACCGGCGCGGACGCGCAGGCTGACGTCGTCGAGGCCCGCGTACGAGACGCCGTCGAGGGCGAGCCGGAACGGAGTCGGGGTGGGCGGCCCGGCGTCGCCCGGTTGGACGACCGGCGCGGCGCCGAGGACCCGGGCGACCCGCCCCGCGGAGGCTCGGGCCATGGCGAACAACTGGACGCAGTACCCGAGCGTCTGCACCGGCTCGGCGATGAACTGGGCCAGCCCGACCACGGCGACGAGCTCGCCGATGGTGAGCCGGCCCTGTAGCGCGAGCCAACCGGCGAATCCGGCGACCGTCGCGAGGAACAGGCCGTTGACAGTGGTGGTGAGTCCGAGGTGCAGACCCTTGGTGGTGGCGGCACGCAGGGTGACGTCGAGCGCGTGACGGCTGGCTCCCGCGTACCGGCGGGCGGCGTGGTCCTGTGCGCCGATGCCGCGCAGCACGCGCAGGCCGCTGACGAGGTCGACGGCGAGGGCGGTCGTGGCGGCGAGCGCCTCCTGCTGCGACGTGCTGCGCCGGGTGAGCAGCGGCGCCATCCGCTGGAGGGCGACGACCAGCAGGGGTACGCCGATGAGCACCCCGAGGCCGAGCGGGATGTCGACGACGAGCAGCGCGACGGCCGCGACCACGATGGCGGTGAGCGCCGCGGCGGTGAGTCCCGCGACCCGTACGACGAGCGCGGACAGCTCGGCGTCGGAGGCCGTCACTGACAGCAGTTCGCCGTCACGCATGCCTGACCGGCGTCCGCGCGGGTCGAGGGCGCTGCGGACGATCTCGACCCGGGTGGCGTGCGCCTCGTGTTCGACGGCGGCGAACGCCAGTCGCGCGCCGGCCCGGTAGGCGAAGGCGAGCACTGTGAACAGGGCGGCCAGGCCGGCCAGCGAGAGCAGCAGGGCGCTGACGTCCCCGGTGGCCACCGCACTGTCGATGACCACGCCGATGGCCACCGGGACGAGGGCTTCGGTGGCCTGGTGGGTGCAGAGCAGCGCGATGCCGGCGGCCACCCGGGCGCGCTGCCGACGCAGCGCGCGACGGAGCACCACCCCACCGGTGGTCTCGGCGACTGTCATGCTCGGATCGATGAGGGCACGGCGACAGACTCCACTTATGCTTAGGGCAGGCTAACCTAACATGCCCCCGAAGTGGGATCGGACGCACGGTCCCGCTGCTCCCCCACCGGCACCGGAGCGGGCAGACCAAGACCCTTGACGGCCGCCGCGACCAGGGCTTCCGGGGTCAACGAGACATCGAGTACGAGTACCGACTCGTCCGGCTCGGCCGGCTCCAACGTGGCGAGCTGCGACTCCAGCAGACTGGCCGGCATGTAGTGCCCCTCGCGCCGGGCCAGTCGGGCTCGGATGACCTCCGCCGGCCCGTCCAGGTGCACGAAGTCCACCCGGAGCGGGCCCTGACGGAGCACGTCCCGGTACGACCGCTTCAACGCCGAGCAGGCCAGCACCGTCGAGCGGCCCTCCGCGCCGCGATCGGCGATCCACCCGGCGATGTCCCGCAGCCAGGGCCACCGGGTGGCGTCGTCCAGCGGTACGCCGGAGCGCATCCGCGCCACGTTCTGCGGGGAGTGGAACTCGTCCGCCTCGGCGAACGTCAGCCCGGTCGCCGCGCCGATCCCACGCGCCACAGTGGTCTTGCCGGCCCCGGAGACGCCCATCACCACGACGTGCCGGGTGGGCCGGGCACCGCGCCGCTCACCAGTCATGGACCGTGCCGTCCTTGAGCCGGTTGAACGGCAGGTACGCCGGCTCGTACGGGAACCGGGCCGCCGCCGCCTCGTCGAGCTCCACCCCGAGCCCCGGCTGGTCGCCCGGGTGCAGGTAGCCGTCGGCGAAGGTGAACGACTGCCGGAACACCTCGTTGGCCAGCGGGGTGTGCTTCATGTACTCCTGGATCCCGAAGTTGTGGATGGCCAGGTCCAGGTGCAGGGCCGCGGCCATGCCCACCGGGGAGATGTCGGTGGGGCCGTGGATGCCGGACTTGATCTGGTACTGGGCGGCGAAGTCGAGCAGTTTGCGCATGGCGGTGATGCCGCCGGTGTGGGTGACAGCGGACCGGACGTAGTCGATCAGCTGCTCCCGGATCAGGGTCTGGTAGTCCCAGACCGTGTTGAAGACCTCACCGATCGCCAGCGGGGTGGTGGTGTGCTGGCGGACCAGCCGCAGCGCCTCCTGGTTCTCGGCCGGGGTGCAGTCCTCCAGCCAGAACAGGTCGTACGGTTCGAGGGCCTTGCCGAGCTTGGCGGCCTGGATCGGGGTCATCCGGTGGTGACCGTCGTGCAGCAGCGGCAGCTCCGGGCCGAACTCGCCACGCACCGCCTCGAAGACCGACGGCAGGTGGCGCAGGTACGCGCGGGTGTCCCAGTCCTCCTCGGCGGGCAGCGGGGTGCGCTGCGCGGGCTCGTAGTCGTAGCGCTGGCCGGTGGAACTGGGTTGCGCGGCCACGCCGTAGACCGCGTTGATCCCCGGCACCGAGGTCTGCACCCGGATCGACCGGAAGCCCTCGTCGAGGTGGCGGCGGATCGAGTCGAACAGCTCGGGGATGTCGCGCCCCGACGCGTGCCCGTACGCCATGATGCCAGTGCGCGACGCGCCGCCCAGCAGTTGGTACAGCGGCATGCCGGCGGCCTTCGCCTTGATGTCCCAGAGCGCGACGTCCACCGCCGCGATGGCCGCCATGGTGACCGGGCCCCGCCGCCAGTACGCCGACCGGTACAGGAACTGCCAGGTGTCCTCGATCCGGTGCGGGTCCCGCCCCATCAGCAGGGGGGCGACGTGGTCACGCAGGTACGAGGCGACGGAGAGCTCGCGGCCGTTGAGCGTGGCGTCGCCCAGGCCGGTGATGCCCTCATCAGTGGTGATCTTGAGGGTGACGAAGTTCCGGTCGGGGCTGGTCACGATGATGTCTGCTGCGACGATCTTCACGGGGTGCCTTTCGTTCTCGCCGGTCGGGGTCTCACCACTCCGCGTAGGAGCCGTCGGGGTGCCGCCAGGTCGGGCTGCGCCAGGCGTGGCCGCGCTTGTCAGCGGTCCGCACGGCGTGTTCGTCGATCTCGATACCGAGACCGGGCGCGGTCAACCGCTGCACGTACCCGTCGACGAAGGTCAGCGGAGTCTGGTCGAGGCAGTAGTCGAGCACCTCGGCGCCCTGGTTGTAGTGGATGCCGATGCTCTGCTCCTGGATCAGGAAGTTGGGTGTGGCGAAGCCGACCTGGAGGCAGGCGGCGAGGGCGATCGGCCCGAGCGGGCAGTGCGGGGCGAGCTGCACGTCGTACAGCTCGGCCAACGTGGCGATCTTGCGAACCTCGGTGATGCCGCCGGCGTGCGCGAGGTCCGGCTGAGCCACGGCGATGCCGGCCTGTAGCACGGGCAGGAACTCCTGCCGGCTGTAGAGCCGCTCCCCCGTCGAGATGGGGGTGGTGGTGCAGCGGACGACCTCACCGATCAGGTGCGAGTTCTCCGGCACCACCGGTTCTTCCAGGAAGAACGGCCGGTACGGCTCCAGGAGCGGGGCGACCCGGCGGACGTTGGCGAGTGTGAACCGACCGTGGAAGTCGACAGCGACGTCGCGGTCGTCGCCGAGGACCTCGCGGGCGACGGCCACCCGCTGCACCACCGCGTCGAGGTCGGCAACCGAGGCGAGCGCGCCCATCCGCCCGGACGCGTTCATCTTCACAGCGGTCAGGCCCGCCTCGATCCGGGCGCTGATCTGGTCGCGGATCTCGGCGGGCTCGTCGCCACCGATCCAGCCGTAGACCCGGATCCGGTCCCGGACCGGCCCGCCGAGGAGTTGGTGCACGGGGGCGCCGTAGTGCTTACCGGCGATGTCCCAGAGCGCCTGGTCCAGACCGGACACCGCGCTGGCCAGGATCGGGCCGCCCCGGTAGAAGGACCCCTTGGTCAGCACCTGCCAGTGGTCCTCGATGCGCAGCGCGTCCCGTCCGGTGAGCAGCTCGCTGAGCTGGTGGACGGCCGTGCGCACGGTCTCGGAGCTGCCCTCGCAGGTCGCCTCGCCCCAGCCGACGATGCCGGACTGCGTCTCGATCCGGACGAACAGCCAGCGGGGCGCGACCAGGAACGTCTCCACCTTCGCGATCGTCGTCATGTCCCGGTCAGCCCTTCGTGGCACCGGCGGTGAGGCCGGAGACGACGTACTTCTGCACGAACAGGGCGATCAGCATGATCGGCAGGGTGACCACTGTCGCGGCAGCCATCAGGCCGCCCCAGTCGATGCTGGCGTAGCCGACGAAGTCGAAGATCGCGACGGGAAGTGTCTTGGTGTCCGAGCCCGAGAGCACCAGGGCGAACATGAAGTTGTTCCAGGAGAAGATGAAGGAGAGGATGCCGGCGGTCGCGACGCCGGGCACCGACAGCGGCAGTGTGATCCGTCGGAACGCGCCGATGTGGGTCAGCCCGTCGACCAGCGCGGCCTCCTCCAACTCGGCCGGCAGGCCGTCGAAGTACCCCATCATGATGTAGACGATCAGCGGCAGCGACACGAACATGTGGCTCAGGATCAGCACCGTGAATCCGCCGACCATCTTCAGGTTCGAGAAGACGTAGTACCAGGGCACCAGGAGCGAGACGCCGGGGATGACCCGGGCCATGAGCACGACGAGCGCGGACTTCTTCATGCTGAACCGGCTCATCGAGTATGCGGCGGGCACCCCCAGCACCAGCGAGAGCGTGGTGGCCGCGAACGCCACCCAGAGGCTGTTGCCGATGAACTCGAGGTAGTTCGCCTGCTGGAGAACCGTCTCGTAGTTCTTCAGGCTGGGCGAGAAGACGAACGCCTTGGCCGTGTCGTAGATGTCCACGTTGGTCTTGAACGACGCGGCGATCATCCACAGCAGGGGCGCCATCAGCGCGAACACCACGACGACGAGAGCCGAGTTGCGGAACGCCCGGTACGGCTTGCTCGGCTTCATCGGCCCAGCCCCTTCTTGCGATAGGTGAGGGCCCACATCACCCCGATGATGATCAGGAAGAAGATGATGAGGACTGTCGACGAGACGCCGTAGTCGTTGTAGTCGAAGCTGAGGCCGTACGCGTAGACGTTGAGGGTCTCGACCTCGTGGAAGGAGCCTCCGCCGCGTCCCTTTGTGGCGTAGAGGATGTCGAACGTCTTCAGCGCGTCGATGCCGCGCAGCAGGATGGCGACGATCACCGTGGGCATCAGCAGCGGGAGGGTGACGTGCCGGAACCGCTGCCAGCTGCTGGCGCCGTCGATCCGGGCCGCCTCCTGGGGTTCGTCGGAGAGCGAGGTGAGCCCGGCGAGCAGGATCAGCACCACCATCGGGGTCCACTGCCAGATGTCGATGAACATCGTCGTCGGCAGGGCCGACTGCTGCCCGGCCAGCCAGGGTTGGGGGCCGATGCCGATCCAGCTGAGCAGTTGGTTCGCCATCCCGATGTTGGGGTCGAAGATCAGGCGCCACATCATGCCGACCGCCACCGGGGTGGCCACCAGCGGCAGCAGGATCGCGACGCGGACCCACTTCTCACCGCGGAAGGGCCGCCACAGCAGCAGGGCGATCGCCATGCCGAGAACGACCTCGAAGAACAACACGACGCCGGTGAAGAGGACCGTACGCCAGACCGCCGGCCAGAACCGGTCGGTGTCGGTGAGCACGTCGAGGTAGTTCTGGAAACCGATGAACTCGGACTCGGCGCGTACCGAGCCCTCGGCGTCGGTCAGGCTCAGGTAGCCGGTCCACGCCACCGGAAAGATGATCAGCACGGCGACGAACGCCATGGCGGGTGCCGCGAAGAGCCACTTGCGGTGTTCGTTCGCCCACCGTGACAAGGCGGAGTCTTCCGGGGCCGCCGGAGGGGCCTCGGGCGTGTCGGTGCGGGGGGTGATGACGGACATGAGGGGTCTCCGGGTTCGGGGGCCAGGTCCCGGCGGGGCGGCGGAGCACGTCGGCTCCGCCGCCCTGCGCGTTGGTTACTTCGCCTCGTCGTCGAGGAACTTCTGGAACGCCGCGTTCGCCGTGTCCGCCGAGCTGGCGGCGTCCTTGCCGGTGATCGCGTCGACGATCGGCTGGCCGACGATCTCCCGCGCCTGGGCCACCTTGACCACCAGCGGACGGTCGTGACCGACCCCGTTGGCGGTGCTGACCGTGTTGGCCTCGGCGAGGTCCTTCGGGTAGGAGGCGGTACCCGCCGGGTTCGCCCAGACCGAGGTGCGGGCACCGGGTACGCCGGCCGTCTGCTGCGCCAGCGCCTGCTCCTTGCCGGCCGCCCACTGGATGAACTTCCAGGCGTTGTCCTTGTTCTCCGAGCTGTCGTTCACGCCGAGCGCCCAGGACGGGATGTTGTACGGCTTCGATCCGGCCGGACCGGCCGGGAACGCGGCGAAGCCGACGGAGTCGACGACCTTGGACTTGGTCGGGTCGGTGGCGTTCTTGTAGAGCGAGTTGGCCTCGGTGTAGAAGGCGGCCTTGCCCTGCGTGAAGATCGCCATCGCCTCCGACCAGCTCATGTCGGTGCTGATGTTCTCCGGGCCGTGGTCCCTGAGAAGTCCGCCGTAGTAGGCGTACGCCTGCTTGGCCTGCTCGGTGTTGACAGTGGCCTTGCCGCTGGCGTCCACGAAGTCGCCGCCGAAGCTGAAGAGGAAGCTGGAGAACTGCGTGACCGCTGCGGCCTTACCGGTACGAGCGACGAAGCCGGCGACGCCAGGGTTGTCCGCCTCGATCTTGGCGGCCTGCGCCTTGAGCTCGTCGAGGGTCTTGGGCGGCGCTGCGAAGCCGGACTTCGTCAGCAGGTCCTTGCGGTAGTAGAGGACCTCCTGCTCGGTGATGATCGGCAGTCCGACGACCTTGTCCTCATAGGTCGTCGCCTGTAGCGGCCCGGCCTGGAAGTCACCGAACTCGAAGGCGCTGTCGGACTTGACCTTCTCGCTCAGGTCGGCGAGGTACTTGTTCTTGCCGAACAGCTTCCCCTCCTGAAGGGGCCGGTACATCATCACGTCCAGGTCGTCGGACCCGGCGTTCAGCTTGACGTTGTACTGGTCGGAGAGCTGGTCCTCACCGAGCTGGGTGACTTCGACAGTGAGCCCGGACTGCTTCTCGAACTCCGGCAGGGCCTTCCTGATGTTCTCTGTCCACACGTGGTTGACCAGTGTCACGCGGAGGGTCTTCGAGCCCTCGCCGCCGCCGTCGCCGCCACAGGCGGTCAGGCTCATGGCGGCGACCACAGCCAGAGAAGTGCCGATTATCGATCGACGTCGCACGCTTGTCTCTCCTTCTGTCGTGGCCGCCGCCCTTGTAAGAGCCGCTACCTCGGCGTTACATCCGCTTAACAACCGGATGCTAGGCCGAAAAAGCTGATTACCTCAAGAGGTAGATACAAATGATATGATCTTTGAGTGGAACCGTCCTCACCAGAGGTTGCAGCCGCTCCGACCCTCCCCGCCGAGTCCGGGCTGCACGCGCGCGTCCTCGACCACCTCGGCACCGCCATCTGCGGCGGCGAGCTGGCACCCGGATCGGTCCTCAACATCGACGAGCTGGTCGACCGGTACGCCGTGTCCCGCTCGGTCGTGCGCGAGGTGCTACGGGTGCTGGCCTCG
The DNA here is from genome assembly GCF_022230925.1 of Micromonospora alfalfae. Classification (GTDB taxonomy): domain Bacteria; phylum Actinomycetota; class Actinomycetes; order Mycobacteriales; family Micromonosporaceae; genus Micromonospora; species Micromonospora alfalfae. The sequence continues at coordinate 123,286 of NZ_JAKKFH010000008.1, forward strand.
ATCGGATTCATCGAGGCGCGCCGACGGGTAGGTGTAATGATCCGACCGGCGAGCGCGTGGAACGTCTTCGACCCGCAGGTGATCCGTTGGCGTCTCGCCTCGGCCGGCCGGATGGCCCAGCTCCGCTCGATCACCGAGCTGCGCACCGCCGTCGAGCCGCACGCGGCCTACCTGGCGGCCAGCCGGATCGGCCGGGACGAGGCCAGCGATCTCGTCGGGCTGGCGGCGAAGATGTGGGCCGCCGGCGAGGCCGGCGACGAGGAGCGCTTCCTGCACCTCGACATCGAGTTTCACCGGCTCGTCCTGCTCGCCTCCGGCAACGAGATGTTCGTCCGGCTCCAGGAGCTGGTGGCGGAGGTGCTCACCGGCCGGCACAAGCACCACCTCATGCCGCACCACCCGCATGAGCAGGCCCTCCAGATGCACGCCGACGTCGCCCAGGCGATCCAGCGACGCGACGGGGAGCGTGCCCGGCAGGCGATGGTGCGGCTGATGGAGCAGGCCTTCGACGAGATGAAGTCGCTGTGGGAACAGACCGGCGCACCCGACCGCGAGGCGACCACTCGCTGACCAGGCGCCCCTATGATCGACTCGGCTATCCGGAAGTCGCGGTATCGGAGCACCCGGACACCCCGACATCAGTGAAGCCGAGTCGATCACGCAGCCCGAGCCCACTGGATACGCCTCAGCGGACCACGCCGATGCCCGTGAACGACCTGTCGTACTCGGTGAACGACCGGTTGGTGTACGGCGCGTAGATCCAGGTGCGCAGCGAGTTGGCGGCGGTGTCGACCTCGACCAGACGTACCGGGTTGGTGCTGTTGGAGTGGAACGTCTGGAGGAACGAATAGACCTTGTTCCCGTTGACTCCGGTGTCGACCCGGTTGGCGGCGATGCCGGTGTGACCGGAGAAGACGAACCGGATGTTGGCGTACTGCTTGACCAGGTTGTCGAAGAGGTACTGCGGGCTCGTCGCGCCGTACCCGGCGCTTTGCTCGATGGCGCCGTTGCCGTCGATGTAGTCGTGGGTGACCACGATGACGTTGTGCCGGGGGTTGGCGGCGACGACGCTCCTGGCCCAGTTCACGGCCGCGACCCGGGGCCAGAGTTCCAGGGTCAGCACCATCCACTGCACGCCACCGGCCGTGAAGGTCGAATACGAGTTGTCGACCTTGCCGGCCTCGAACTGCCCCCGGACCGCGCGGTACTGGCCGACTGTGAAGTACTGGTTGAACACGCCGGTGTCGCGGATGAGTTCGCGGGTGCGGGCGGGGTCGCGGGCCGACCCGCCGACGCCGGTCGCCTGGGTGTCGTGGTTGCCGAGCGCCAGCGCGTACGGGATGGCCGCGTTCTCGATCGGTCGCATCGCGTTACGGGCGATGACGTACTGCGCGTGGTCCGGGGTGTCCCAGTTGACCACGTCGCCGGAGGAGGTCACGAAGCGCAGGTCCAGCGCGGACCGGTTCTGCACCAACCAGTTCGTGCGGTTGAGGAACCGGGTGTCCGAGCTGTTGAGCACCTCCTGCTGGGTGTCCGGCAGGACGGCGAAGCTGAACTTCGGGTCGGTGGTGCCCGCGGTCTCCATCAGCGCGTACGCGACATGAACGTTGCGGTCGCAGGAGTCGGCCCTGAAGTCGTTGACGAACTGGATCCGCACTGTGTGCTGACCGCCGCCGACCGCCGTGCCGACCGGATAGGTGCCGTAGCTGGTCGCGCTGACGATTGTGGTCTGGCCGACGTTGACGCCGTCGACAGTCACCCGGACGGTCGGCCAGCCCCCACCCGCGCAACGGAGACTGTCAGCGTCAATTGGTCCGGGTGCGGAGGCTCCGGGTCAGGACGGGGATCATCACCGCCGCGGCGACGAGGTGCAGCCCGAGCAGAGCGGTGATGGTGGCCGCGTTCGCCCCCGAGATGAGGGCCGGGACCAGCGAGAGCGCGCTCAGCGCCACGGCCGTCCAGACGAACCGGTCGGCGGGCCGAGCGCTCCACCGGAGCAGAGCCACGGCGATGACGACGCCCACTACCGAGAAGAAGCCGGTCACCACGGTGAACCCGGACAACGGAATCGTCTCGCCGCCATCGGGGATCTCGAAGTCGACGCCGGCGGCCCGGGCCAGCGCGGCGGCGACGGTGGTGGTCACCATCGCCGCGAGCGTGGCAAACACGCCGGTGCCGATGAGCCCGCGGAATCGGTGGGGGAAGCTGGGGCGGCCCGTTGTCGGGCCGGCGACGGTCTCGGTGTCCTTCGTGCTGTTCACGTCGTCTCCCTCATGATGAGGCTGGCGTACAGGATGTGTTGACTGGCGTGTGACGGCCCCGGGCGTGAAGACACGCACCCTCGCCGTGCGGCGGCCGGGGTTGCGCAGCGCGCGGACGCCGGTGCCACGCAGCCAGAACCCGGCATCGCGGCCGAGGACCGGCCCGGGTTCGCCGTCGCGCAACTCCAGCTGCACCCGCCCACTGGTGACGACGCCGAACGCGTCGTACCACTCCGCCGTGACCACCGCGGCACGCGCGCCACGGCGCAGCGTGAGCGTCCACACGGGACTACTCCGTGCCGTCCGCCAGCAGGCGGTCCGGCAACCCGAGCCGTGGGAACTGGTCGTCGTGGAACGTGACGATCTCGGTGATCGCGCCGCCGGTGATGCGCAGGACGTCGATCGTCAACGGCAGGTACGCGCCGTCCTGCTTGCGCCAGTGGTAGAAGGCGACGGCGGGCTGGCGGTTCACCGAGGTGGGGACCGCGCGCAGGCCCGTCATGCCATCGAAGCCATCCTCGACCCAGTTGTTCACCACCGCGTCGCGGCCGACGTACAGGCCCGGCGTGGGCGGCATCGAGCAGCGGACGTCGTCGCGCAGCATGGTGGCGAGCGCGTCGATGTTCGTGGTCACGCTGGCGTCGGTGAAGCGGCGCACCAGCTCGCGTGTGCCGGCGTCCTCCTCGCCACCGGTCCAGTCCTGCCGCTCGGCGGGCAGGTGCTCCCGCATCCCGGCGCGAGCCCGCTGCAGGGCGCTGTTGACCGAGTTGACCGAGTCTCCGAGCAGCTCCGCGACGTCCTTCGCCGGCCAGCCGAGCACGTCGCGCAGGATCAGCACGGCCCGCGGACGCGGCGCGAGGTGCTGCACCGCTACCAGGTACGCCAGCTCGATCGTCTCCCGCGCGACGGCGACGGTCTCCGGCTCGTCCGCGTCGGCTGCGGGCAGCTCGTCGAGCAGCCGGTCCGGGTAGGGCTGCAACCACAGCACCTCACCGCCGGTCGCCGGTTCCGGGCGGCGCTTGGCGAGCAGGTCCAGGCAGACGTTGGTGGCGATCCGGTACAGCCAGGCCCGGAACGTCGACCGTCCCTCGAACGTCTCCCGTCGCCGCCAGGCGCGCAGGAACGTCTCCTGCACTGTGTCCTCGGCGTCCTCGAACGACCCGAGCATCCGGTAGCAGTGCACGTGCAGTTCCCGCCGGTGCCGCTGCGCCAGCCCCACGAACGCCGGCTCGTCGACCTCGCCCAGACCGCTCACGCCCAGCTCCTCCAGCCGCGTGTCCGCACTCATCACGTCATCCTTCCGCCTCGTCATGTCCTGTCGTAGGTATGACGGGCGCGGACGCGACAACTCATCACCCGGGTCTGATCGGGATGGTGAGTATCTGCGAGTCATGACGCTCGCTGGCGCATCCGCCGCTCGCGGCGGCGCGGCGGCGCGGCGGCGCGGCGGTCCTACCGGGCGGTGCCGCCACCCGATCGGCCCGCACCGGCGGAGGGCCGGTGCGCGATGCGGGGTGCCCGCACGGCGGAGGCGTTGCCCGACCCCGGGCGGTAGTCCCGTGCCGCGCTGGCCACCATCTCGTCGGCGTCGCGAGCGAGCGCCTGCCGGATGTGCGGCGGAACGACCTCGGAGGTCGCCATCGCCAGTCGGACCTGCACGGCACGGTCGTCGACCAGGCGGGCGAGGTCCGCCTCGCTCAGCTCGACGGCCCGCACCAGCGCGGCGCGGACGTCGACCACCGGGTCCGCGGCGAGCGCGCTGCGCTGCTCGGCGGTGGTGCGCGGGTTGCGGGCAACCCCCTTGCGTACGCGTGCGGTGCGATCGGCCAGCAGGGCGTTGATCACGTCGGGGTCGTGGGTGTGCGTGGCGAGTCGTTCCCGTACCTCGGGTGACACGTCGCCGATCAGCTTGGCGGCCAGCTCCGGCTCCAGGTCACGACTCTCCGCGAGGAGACCGCGAAGCTCCTTGTCCGAAGTCTGCGACATGACCTGGCGGATCGACTCGTCGCAGGCCGGGTTGCCGGCGACCGCCCAGCGGACCCACCGGTCGGCGTCCTTGACCAGGCGCATGAGGTTGGCGATCGAGGTGGAGGGGTTCCTCGCCACGGCCTCCCGGACCTGACGATCATGGTCGCGGGTAAGCGGTCGGAGGGCCTGCGCGGGTGCGTCGGCCCGAGAGGCGACCGCCTTGCGGACCAGGACCGACGGATCGGACGCCAGGTCGATAAGGGTCATTTGTGGCGTTGTGGGGTCCTGCGCGAGGGCGAGCCGAGCGTCAGCGCTGCCACCGATCGGACGGTGGGCGGTGGTGCCGGACCCGCTGTGACTGTCGGCTGCGCCGACGTCCTGCTGTTTCCCCATCCCGCAATCATGTCACGCGCCCGGTTCGGCAGTGCCGGCCACGGGCGGGACCCGGGCGGGCAGGCGCAGGCCGGACATGCCGCCGTCCACCGGCAGCGACGAACCGGTCACCGACCCGGTCGCGGGCGAGGCGAGGTAGACGACGGCGGCAGCAACCTCGTCGGCTGTCACCAGGCGGCCGGTCGGTTGCCGGGACGCCAGTTGCCGCTTCTCGGCCGTCGGGTCGGGCGCGCCTGCGAGCAGGCGGGCCACCCAGGGAGTGTCCACGGTGCCGGGGGCCACACAGTTGACCCGGACGCCCTCCGTCACCAGGTCAGCGGCCATGGCGAGGGTGAGGGCGTGCACAGCGCCCTTCGACGCCGAGTACAGGGCGCGTCGGGGCAGGCCGACGGTCGCCGCGATCGAGGAGATGTTGACGATCGCCGCGGACGACGACCGACGCAGGTACGGCAGGGCGACGGCGCTGGTTCGGGCCACGCCGGAGACGTTGACGTCGAGCACCCGGCTCCACTGCTCGTCGTCGTCCTCCTCCACAGTGCCCACGGCCGAGATGCCGGCGTTGTTCACCAGGATGTCGATGCCGCCGAACGCCTCCGCGACCGAGGCGACGGCCGCGCTGAGGGAGGACCGGTCAGCCACGTCCGCCCGGACGCCGATGACGCCGGGATCCTCCAGCAGACCGGACAGCTCCAGGTCCAGGACACCCACCCGGGCACCGGCGGCGACGAACGCCCGCACGCAGGCAAGGCCGATCCCCGATCCACCTCCGGTCACCACCGCCACGAGACCGTCGCACCGCATCAGGCGTCCCGGAGCGTGTTGCGCTGCCGACCGAGGCCGTCGATCTCGACCTCCATCACATCGCCGGCGGCCAGATACGGAAAGCGTCCGGAGAGTGCCACTCCCTGCGGGGTGCCCGTGTTGATGACGTCGCCCGGATCCAGGACCGTGTACTGGGACAGGTGCCAGACCAGGTGCGCCACGTCGAAGATCATGTCCTTGGTGCTGGAGTCCTGGCGGGGCTCGCCGTTGACCCAGGAGCGCAGCCGCAGCGCCTGCGGGTCGCCGATCTCGTCGGCGGTGACCAGCCACGGGCCGAGCGGCTGGAACGTCTCACAGGACTTGCCCTTCGACCACTGGCCGCCGGAGACCGCGAGCTGGAAGTCCCGCTCGGAGACGTCGTTGGACAGCACGTACCCGGCGATGTGCCCGAGGGCGTCGGCCGGTGAGGCGAGGTAGCGGGCCGATCGGCCGATCACCACCGCCAGCTCCACCTCCCAGTCGGTCTTCGTCGAGCCGCGCGGGATCAGAACCTCGTCGTACGGGCCGACGACGGTGTTGGGCGCCTTGTAGAAGATGATCGGGTCGGTCGGTGGGGCGGCACCGGACTCGGCGGCGTGCGCGGCGTAGTTCTGCCCCACGCAGAGCACCACCCCCGGCCGGGCGATCGGCGCGCCGACCCGCTGACCGGTGACGTCGATCTCGGGCAGGTCGGTGGCCTCGCGGGCCCGCCGGACGCCGTCGCCGGCAAGGAACTCGCCGTCGATGTCGACGGTGAGCGACGAGAGGTCGAAGTGCCGCCCGTCGACGTACAGCACGGGGCGTTCCCGCCCCACGGGCCCGACGCGCATGAATCTCACGAACCGACCTCCAGCGCATGGGTCGCAAAGGACCCAATTTCCTATAGGATGTTGTTTGGCTCGTGTGTACTCGCTCACACCGGCACAGTCAAGGGCTTGCTGAGGAGACGAGATGGCCCAGCAGGAACCTCGCGAGGGTCGACTTCGTCCCGCCCGGCGACTCACCCTCACCGAGGACGTCTACGAGTCGATAAAGACGCTGGTCATGGACCACATCCTTCCCCCCGGCGAGCGGGTCAACATCGACGCGCTGGCCCGGGAGCTGGACGTCTCCCCCACCCCGGTCCGCGAGGCCCTCGCCCGGCTGGAGGCCGACGGCCTGGTCCGGAAACGCCCGCTCTCCGGCTACACCACCACGCCGCTGCTGAGCCGCACCGAGTTCGACGACCTGTTCGACGTGCGCCAACTGCTGGAGGGCGCCACCGCCGGACGGGCCGCCACCCATGCCTCCGCCGAGGCCCGCCAACGGATCAGTGCCGAGGCGGCGGCGAGCATCGACGTGGAGGCCGGCGACGGCTATCGCCGGCACGCCGCGTTCACCGCGCTGGACGCGAGGTTCCACGACCTGATCGCCGAGGTCTCCGGCAGCCCGCTGCTGCGCGACAGCATCACGCGGCTGCACTCACACCTGCACCTGCACCGGCTGTACTTCCCGGTCGCCGGCGCGGCGGACACCAACACCGAGCACCAGCGCATCGCCGCCGCCATCGTCGCCGGTGACGCGGCAGCCGCCACCGGGGCGATGCGCTCCCACCTCAGCGCCGCCCGGGAGCGTCACCTGCCCGCCTTCGACCAGCTCCCCGTCCCCGCGACACCGCGCGACTCGGCGTGACCCACCCCCACCCATCCGAGGAGCCGCCGTGCGGATCGCCCTCTTCATCACCTGCGTCAACGACCTCGCGTTCCCGGCCACCGGCATCGCGGTCACCCGCATCCTGCGGCGACTCGGCCACACAGTCGACTTCCCCGCCGAGCAGACCTGCTGCGGGCAGATGCACGCCAATACTGGTTACCGGGCCGAGGCCATGCCGATGGTGCGCAACTACGTCGACGTCTTCGACTCCTACGACGCCATCGTCGCGCCGTCCGGGTCGTGCACCGCGATGATCCGCGACCAGTACCCGCGCCTGCACCCGGCCGCCACCTCGGTGGCCGCCCGCACGTACGAGCTGTCCGAGTTGCTCGTCGACGTTCTCGGCGTCACCGACGTCGGCGCGGAGTTCCCGGAGACGGTCACCTACCACCCGACCTGCCACGGCCTGCGCATGTTGCGCCTCGGCGACCGGCCGCTGACCCTGCTGCGCCAGGTGCGCGGGATCAAGCTGGTCGAGCTGGGCGACGCCGAGGAGTGCTGCGGTTTCGGCGGCACGTTCGCACTGAAGAACCCGGACGTCTCCACAGCGATGCTCACCGACAAGTGCGCCCGGGTCCGCGACACCGGCGCGCGGGTGCTCGCCGCGGCCGACAACTCCTGCCTGGCGCACATCGGTGGCGGTCTCGACCGCCACCGCTCGGGCGTACGGGCCGTGCACTACGCCGAGATTCTCGCCGAGACGGGAGCCCTCTCATGAGCCATCCGGTCGCACCCGCCACCGGGGGCGGGCGGATCCGCACCCCGCTGCCGTTCCCCACCGCCGCCAAGCCGGCCGTCGCCGACACGCAACTCCGGGCCAACCTGCACAGGGCCACCCGCACCATCCGCGCCAAGCGAGCACGGGTCGTCGACGAGGTACCCGACTGGGAGGCCCTGCGGGACGCCGGCTCGGCGATCAAGGCGGACGTCCAACGTCGCCTGCCGGAGCTGCTGGAGCAGTTCGAGGCGTCCGCCACCGCTGCCGGCGCCACGGTGCACTGGGCCCGCGACGCGGCCGAGGCGTGCCGGATCGTTGTCGCGTTGACCCGGGCCACCGGGGCCGACGAGGTCGTGAAGGTCAAGTCGATGGCGACCCAGGAGATCGAGCTCAACGAGGCGCTGGAGGCCGCCGGGATCGCCGCGTACGAGACCGACCTGGCGGAACTGATCGTGCAGCTTGGCGACGACACCCCCTCGCACATCCTGGTGCCGGCGATCCACTACAACCGGGCCCAGATCCGGGAGATCTTCCAACGTCGCATGGCCGACGCGCCGGCCGACCTGAGCGACGAACCGGCCGCGCTGGCCGAGGCGGCCCGCGCCCACCTGCGACGGCGTTTTCTCTCGGCCCGGGTCGCCGTCTCCGGCGCCAACTTCGCCGTCGCCGACACCGGCACACTCGTGGTGGTGGAGTCCGAGGGCAACGGCCGCATGTGCCTCACCCTCCCCGAGACGCTGATCAGCGTCGTCGGCGTCGAGAAGCTGCTGCCGACCTTCACCGACCTGGAGGTCTTCCTGCAACTGCTGCCGCGATCCTCGACCGGCGAGCGGATGAACCCGTACACCTCGATGTGGACCGGCGTCACCCCCGGCGACGGCCCGCAGGACGTGCACATCGTGCTCGTCGACAATGGCCGGTCCGCGGTGCTCGCCGACCCGGTCGGGCGGCCGGCGTTGTCGTGCATCCGCTGCTCCGCGTGCCTCAACGTCTGCCCGGTGTACGAGCGGGCCGGCGGGCACGCGTACGGCTCGGTGTATCCGGGGCCGATCGGGGCGATCCTGTCGCCGCAGTTGACCGGTGTGGCCGACAATGCCTCGTTGCCGTACGCGTCGACCCTCTGCGGCGCCTGCTACGACGTCTGTCCCGTGAAGATCAACATCCCGGAGATCCTGGTTCATCTCCGCCAGCAGGCACCGCACCCGCCCGTCGAACGGGCCGCCATGCGCGTCCTGTCCTGGGTGATGCGCAGCCCCCGACGGTGGGCCGCCGCCCTGCGCCTGGCTCGGGCCGGCGCGGGGCCGCTCGGGGCGTACCGTGAACGGCGCACCGGCGCTCGAACGCTGCGGCGACTGCCCTGGCCCGCCTCGGCGTGGACCCGGTCGCGCGACCTGCCGTTGCCCGCGCCGCAGACCTTCAGGGAATGGTGGGGAAAGCAGTGAGCGCCCGTGACGAGATCCTGGCGCGGCTCCGGACCGCGCTGGCCGACAGCCCGCCGCCGGTGCAGGTGCCCCGCGGGTACCGCCGGGTCGACCACCGCTCCGACGTGATCGAAACCCTGGTCGACCGCCTGGAGGACTACCGGGCCGTCGTCCACAGGGGCATCGACGCCCTGCCCCGACTGCTCGGCGCTGTCGACCGGCTCGCCGTTCCCACTGACGTCCCCGCGAACTGGCTGGCCGGTTACGCCGGAGAGGTGCACCGCGACGCGCCCCCGCTGTCACCGGCAGCGCTCGACGACCTGGACGCGGTCCTGACCGGCTGCGCCGTCGTGGTCGCCGACACGGGCACCATCATCCTGGACGCCGGCCCGACGCAGGGGCGGCGCGCGCTCACCCTGGTGCCCGACCGGCACATCTGCGTCGTCCGCACCGACCAGGTCGTCGGTCTGCTGCCGGAGGCGCTCACCCGACTGGACCCGCACGCCCCGCTGACCTGGATCTCCGGCCCGTCCGCCACCAGCGACATCGAACTCAACCGTGTGGAGGGAGTGCACGGCCCGCGCCGGCTGGAGGTCGTCCTGATCAGCCCGGACGACGAAGTCGTTCCAGCGGGCGGCTCAGGCGTCTGACGAGGACCGCTGCTCGTCGCTGCGGCTCTCGCCGGGGGTGGCGGTCGCGCGCAGCGGAGTGCCGCGCACGTTGAGCAGCATGACGATGCCCACGCCGACCACCAGGGCGATGTCGGCGACGTTGCCGACGAAGAACCCGGCGTAGTCGATGAAGTCCACCACGTGCCCGCGAGCGAACCCCGGCTCCCGGAGGAGGCGGTCCAGCAGGTGCGTCGCCGCGCCGCCGAGCACCAGGCCCAACGCCACCGCCCAGGCGCGCGACGTGACCCGCCACGCCACGACCGTCACCGCGACCACCGCCGCCGCCGCGACCACCGCGAAGATCCAGGTGTACGCGGACCCGATCGAGAAGGCGGCGCCCGGGTTGTACAGGAGTCGCAGTTGCAGCAGGTCACCGAGAACGGTGATGGTCTGCCCGCCGGAGAGCGCGGACTCGGCCCAGTACTTGGTGAGCTGATCCGCGGCGAGCACCACAGCAGCGATCAACACGACGGCGCGGAACATTCCGGAACCCTAGCCGGTCGCCGATGACCGTCACCACCGACGAATGGCTCCTGATCAACCAGAAGATGCCTACGTTTGGTAATTGCCAAAGAGTGGCAACTGTGTCACCGTGATGATCAACGGGGTCGGCGTCGCGCCCACCCGACAAACGATTCCTCCCCACACCACAGGAGCCCTCTGTGACCCGGATGCGTCCGACCTTCCGACGCCTCACGGCGGCGACCGCGGCGGCGGGGATGCTCGTCCTCGCCGGATGTTCGGCCCCGGCCAACCCCGACGGCTCATCCGGCGGCGCAACACTGGTCGTCGCCACCTCCGACGAGCCGGACGCGTTGAACCCGGTGCTCAACTACGGCGTCGACGGCGCCTCACTGATCTTCGACGGCCTCGTCAGCCGCGACGACGACAACCGCCTCGTCGCCGGCCTGTCCACGGCGCTGCCGCAGCTGTCACCCGATGGCCGCACAGTGACCGCGAAGCTCCGCGACGGCGTGCAGTTCCACGACGGCACCCCGCTGACCGCCCAGGACGTCGTCTTCACGTACCAGGCCGTGCTGGATCCGACCGTCGACTCGACGCTCCGCTCCGACCTGGACATGGTGGAGTCGGTGACCGCGCCCGACGCGGCCACTGTCGTGTTCCGGCTGCGCTACCCGTACGCGCCGTTCCTGCAGCGGCTCACCCTCGGCATCGTGCCGGCGAAACTGCTCAGCGGGCAGGACATCAACACCGCACCGTTCAACCGCAAGCCGATCGGGACCGGGCCGTACCGGGTCGACTCCTGGACCCCGGGCGACCGCCTGGTGCTCACCGCCAACGAGCGCTACTTCGGTGGCCGGCCGAAGAACAACCGGGTGGTGGTCGCGTTCGTCGCCGACGACAACGTCCGCGCCCAGCGGATGCGCGCCGGCGAGTTCGACGCCGCGGAACTGCCGCCGAAGCTGGCCTCCGGTTTCGACGCCGACACCACGTACCGGGTGCAGCGGGCGCCGACCGCCGACTACCGCGGCGTGATGCTGCCGACGGGCAACCCGATCCTCGCCGACCCGGCGGTCCGCCGAGCGCTCAACCTGGCCGTCGACCGGGCCGCGATGGTGGCCGGGCTCCTCGGTGGCGCCGGCGAACCGGCGTTCGGGCCGATCCCGCCGACCTCCGAGTTCGCCGACCCGTCGATCATCGGCAGACCCACCGCCGACCCGACATCGGCCGGAGCGCTGCTCGACGCGGCCGGCTGGACCCCCGGCCCCGGCGGGGTGCGCGTCAAGGACGGCCGGCCGGCCCGGTTCACGCTGATGTACCCGGCGAGCGACACGCTGCGCAAGGACCTGGCCCTCGCCGTCACCGCCGACGCGAAGAAGGTCGGCATCGAGGTCACTCCGGCGGGCCTCACCTGGGACGCCATCGACCCACGGATGAAGTCCGACGCCCTGCTGATGGGCTACGGCACGCCGTACGACCCGGACTTCGTCTCGTACAAGCTGTTCGGCTCGACGTTCGCGGGGCAGGGCTACTTCAACCCCGGCTCATACCGCTCCGACGTCGCCGACCGCGCCCTGCAGGAGGGCCGCGACCAGATCGACCCCGCCCTTCGCAAGGCCGCGTACGCGCAGTTCCAGAAGCAGTTGGCCGTCGACGTACCGTGGCTGTTCCTCACCTACCTGCGGCACACCTACGTGCTGAAGTCCTCGGTTGAGGGTGTGGCGCCGCGGGTCGAGGCGCACGAGCACGGGGTGGCGAACAGCCTCTGGTGGAACATCGACACCTGGACGCGGTCGTGACCCGCTCCGGCCGACTGGCCGGGGCCGGCGCGGTGGTCCGGCGTCGGCTCCTGATCGCCGTGCCGGTGCTCGCCGCGACCAGCGTCGGGATGTTCGCCCTCGGCGCCGCCTCGCCGGTCGACCCGGCGAAGCAGTACGCGGGCGCTGCGGCCTTCACCGCCAGCGAGGAGAACCTGGCCCAACTGCGCGCGAACTGGGGCATCGACGATCCCCTGCCGGTGCAGTACCTGCGTTGGATCAGCAACCTGGTGCAGGGCGACCTGGGTTGGTCGACCAGCCGCCACGAACCGGTCGCCTCGGTGCTCGCCGCCCGGGCCGGCTGGACGCTGCTCCTGATCGGTGTGTCCCTCGCCCTGGTCCTGGTCGCGAGCCTGCTGCTGGGCGCGCTGGCGGCGTACCGGCGCGGTGGTGTGTTCGACCGCGCGTTGCGGGCGGCCGCGTACGCGGTGCAGTCGATGCCGGTCTTCTGGCTGGGCCTGGCCGCGATCGCCGTGTTCGCGCTGGCCCTGGGCTGGTTGCCGGCGGGCGGGCTCACCGACGTCACAGCGACCAGCACGTCCTGGTCCGATGTGGCCCACCACCTGATCCTGCCGGTCGGGGTGTTGGCCGTGTCGCAGGCGCCGTGGTTCGTGCTGTTCGTCCGGGACGCTGTCGCGGAGAGCATGCGCGACGACCACGTGCTCGCGGCGCGGGCCCGCGGGTTGCCCGGTCGGACGGTGCTGTTCGGACACGCGCTGCGGACCGCGCTGCTGCCGTTCCTCACCCTGGTCGGCACCCACCTGCCCGAACTGGTCGGCGGGGCGGTGCTGGTCGAGACGGTCTTCTCGCTGCCGGGCCTCGGCGCCGTCACTGTCGCCGCCGCGCTGGGCAGCGACTTTCCGCTGCTGGCGGCGATCACGCTGGTCACCACAGCGGTGGTGCTGGCCGCGAACCTCGCGACCGACCTCGCCTACGCCGCCGCGGACCCGAGGGTACGACTCGATGGCTGACCTCGCTGCCCGACCGCCGCTGCTCCGGGTGGCCCGGTCGCGGCTGCGGCTGCGCTCCGGCCGGGCCGGCGCCGTCGCGGCCGGCCTGGTCCTGCTGGTGGCCGTCGCCGGCTCGCTGCTCGCTCCGCTCGTCTGGCCGCTCGACCAGAGCGCTGTCGCACTGGACCAGACCCGGTTGGCGCCCTCCTGGGCCCACCTCGCCGGCACCGACGACCTGGGCCGCGACGTGGCGCACCGCGCCGTCTACGGGCTGCGGGTCTCGCTGCTCGTCGGCGCGGTCGCCGCGCTCGTCGCCACAGTCCTCGGGGGCGTGGTGGGCGGGATCGCCGGCACGCTCGGCGGCCGGGTCGACCGGATCCTGATGCGGATCGTGGACACCATCGCCGCGATGCCGCACCTGCTGCTGGGCATCTTCATCGTCGCCATGCTGCGTCCCAGCCTCGGTGCCGTGATCGCCTCCGTCGGGCTCACCCACTGGCTCTCCACCGCCCGCATCGTCCGATCCGAGTTGTTGAGCCTGCGGACCCGACCGTTCGTCGACGCCGCCATCAGCGGCGGAGCCGGCCGGCTCCGGGTCCTCACCCGGCACCTGCTGCCGCACGTCCTGCCCCGGCTGGCCCTGGCGACCACCCTGATGATCCCGCACGCGGTGTGGCACGAGACCGCGCTGTCGTTCCTCGGGCTCGGCCTGCCGCCACACCTCGCCTCGCTGGGCAACATGATCAACGACGGCCAGGGGTCGCTGCTGACCGGTGCCTGGTGGGCCAGCCTGGCACCGGGCGCTGTCATCGTGGTCGTCACCCTCGCCATCGCGGTCCTCGCCGCCCGCTGGCGCGACCGCCTCGATCCCCGGATCCGAGCGGAGCTGCACCTGTGACCACCACCGAATCCGCTACCGCCGAGGCGTCGCCCCACGCCGCCGCGCGGCAGCCGCTGCTCGCCGTCGACGGCCTCGGCGTCGAGTTCCGGCTCCGCGACGCGCGCGTGCGCGCAGTCAGCGATCTCAGCCTCACCGTGCGGCCCGGCGAACTGCTGGCCGTCGTCGGCGAGTCCGGCTGCGGCAAGTCCGTCCTGGCCCACGCCCTGCTCGGCCTCCTGCCGGGCAACGCCACGACCACCGGTCACGCCGTGCTGCACCACCCCGGCGCCGGCCCGGTCGACCTGGTCACCTGCGGCCAACGCCAGCTTGCCCGCAGGGTACGCGGGCGCCGGGTCGGACTGGTCCCGCAGAGCCCGGCCACCGCCCTGAACCCGGTCCGCACCGGACGGCGACTGCTCGCCGAGACGCTGCGGGCGCACGGCCGCGACCGCGCCGATGCCGACCGCCTCGCTGTCGATGTCGGACTCGACCCGGCGGACCTGGACCGCTACCCGCACGAGCTGTCCGGTGGCATGGCACAGCGTCTGGTCACCGCGCTCGCACTGGCGCCCGACCCGTCGCTGCTCATCGCCGACGAGCCCACCACCGGGCTGGACCGGCCGCTGGTGGACCACACCCTCGACCTGCTGCGCCGTCGCTGCGACAACGGCGCGGCAGTCGTGCTCATCACGCACGACCTGGCCGCCGCACACCGGGTCGCCGACACCGTCGCCGTGATGTACGCCAGCCGCATCGTGGAACACCGCCCCACCGACCAGCTGTTCACCGCGCCGACCCACCCGTACGCCTCGGCGCTGCTCGACGCCCTGCCGGACCGGGCCTTCCGGCCGGTGCCGGGCGACCCGCCGATGCTCACCGCGCTGCCCCCGGGCTGCGCGTTCGCGCCCCGCTGCCCACGCCGCACCGACACCTGCGCGGACCGACCACAGCCGACACCGGTCGCCGGTGGCGGCACAGTGGCCTGCCACCACCCGATCCCCACCACCGGAGCCACCACGTGACCAGCGCGCAGCACCTGCTCGCCGACGAGGTGAGCGTCTCCTACGGCCGCCAGGTGGTCCTCGACGACGTCACAGTGCGGATCGGCCGGGGAGAGACGGTCGGACTGCGCGGGCCGTCCGGCTGCGGGAAGTCGACACTGGTCCGGGTCCTGGCCCTGCTGCACCGCCCCGACCAGGGCCGGGTCAGCATCGACGGCACCCCTGTCGACGCCGTTCGGTATGCCGTGCCGGTCGCCCTACGGACCCGCGTCGCCGCCCTCTTCCAGAGCCCGCGCGCCGCAGCCGATCCTCGACTGAGCCTCACCGATCTCATCGCCGAACCGCTGCGCGCCACCCGGACGCCCGAGTCGGCGGTCCGGGAACGGGTGGCCGAACTCGCCGACCTCGTCGGCCTCACAGCGGATCTGCGCAGCCGGCGTCCCCACGCGGTGTCCGACGGGCAACTGCAACGCGCCTGCCTCGCCCGGGCCCTCGTACACCGCCCCGACTACCTGCTCTGCGACGAGGCCACCGCGATGCTCGACGCCTCAACCCAGGCGCACGTCGCCGCCGTCATCCGCGACTACCAGCGGACCCAGCAGGCCGGTGTCCTGGTCATCACCCACGACCAGACCCTGCTGGCCCGCTGGAGCGACCGGATCGTCGACCTCGCCAGCACAGCGGGGGCACGCTCCTGAACCGCGGTGCGGTGCGGTGCGAATGCCGGGGCAACGGGCGATCGGCCTCCACCACTCGGACGCGGCAGCGTCAGCCGACGTCGAGGGGCACCCGCCGAGCGCGGGAGTCGGGGCGGCCGGCGAGGATGCCGGCGAGGATCTCCGCGCCGTCGACGACCCTCGGGCCGGGGCGGTTGAAGTAGGCAGGCCCGTCGACCACCCACACCTGCCCGTTACGCACCGCGGGCAGGTCCGCCCAGCCGGGTTGCCCGACCGCCACGGACAATTCGTCGAAGGTTCGCTCAGGCGTGAACCCGCACGGCCCGAACACCACCACCTCGGGAGCCAGGTCGGCGACCACCGACCACAGGTGCGGGGTGCTGTGCGCGCCCGGCCCGAGCAGCAGCGAGCGCCCGCCCGCGTAGGCGATCTGCTCCGGCACCCAGTGCCCACCAGGCATCAGCGGGTCGAGCCACTCGACGAACAACACCGTCGGCCCGCCGGGCGCCGACCCCGGCAACGCGGCGAGGCGACGCTCGGCGTCGGCTCGGATCTCCGCCGCCCTGCCTTCGGTGCCGGTCAGCGCGGCCACGGCATCGACAGTGTCGAGGATCCCGGCGATGGTCCTCGCCTCCAGGGACATCACAGTGGTGTCGAGATCGATCAGACCAACCGCGTCGTTGACCCGCTCGTAGGAGACCGCACACACGTCGCACAGATCCTGGGTCAGGATCAGATCCGGCTTCAACCCCTCCAGCACGGCGACGTCGAGCTGGTACAACGACGATCCCCGGTGCGGGTTACCGGCGATCGCCGCCGAGATCTCCCGGCTCGTCAGGGTCTCCGGCAGGGACGTCGCGGTCACCGCCGGGACGTCGACCAGAGCCCCCGGCGGCCAGTCACACTCGTGGGTACGCCCGACCAGATGCCCGGTCAGGCCGAGCATGGCCACGATGTCCGTGGCCGCCGGCAACAGGGAGACGATTCGCACACCGGCCTGCCTACCAGGCGCGACCGAACCACGTCCACTCCCCGACAGAGAGAGATCACGGCGGCTCGCCCTGTCACATCGGCTCCTCGTCTGGGCTCATGAGCACGAGTGCAGACACGCGAGGAGTACACAATGCAGTTTGAAGAAGCCGCCGAGGCCGCCGACGAAGCGACGATGCGGTCGATGCTGTACGCCGACCCTGGACTGTGCGATCGGCATGCAGACCTGGTTACGCGGATGGCCGAGGCGCGCAACTGGTCAACGGTCCGGCTGCTCATCGATCTTGGCTTCGGCGTCAACGGTGTCACCGCCGCCGGGGCCACCGCCCTGCACCATGCGGCGGCAGCGGGGGAACTGTCGATCGCGCGCCTGCTGGTCGAGCACGGTGCCGACCACACCACCCGCGAACCAGGGTTCAACGCGCAGCCGGCGGGTTGGGCGCAGTACTTCAAGAAGCGGGAAACCCAGAAATATCTCGAGTCCCTGGCCTGATGCTGCGCCGTCCGGTCAGGCGGCATCAGACCCACAGCTCATGGAAGTGAGGCTTGGCATTCACCCCATTGTTCGCTCCGCCTGGTTCAGGAGGGCGGACGCGAGGCGGTGGACGCGGTCGGGGTCGCGGACAACGTCGATCCTGACGATCTTGTCGGCCGCGACAGCGAAGGCCATGACAGAAAACGGCTGCCCGTCGCGGCTGATCAACGTTCCGATCGCGCCGTTGACCAGGGCGGGGCGCAGTTGGCCACCGCGTGGTGCGCGCGCCTGCTTGGCCACGGCCGCCGCGCCGCGAACGACGGTCGCCGGCCTGGCGGTGCCGAAGTCGGTGCGCAGGACGACGTCGGGGTCGAGGACCTGCACGAGGGCGTCGAAGTCACCGGTCCACGCAGCCGCGTAGAAGGCACGGACGACCTGCCGCTGGCGCGCCAGATCCGGACCGGTTGAAGGGATCTCGGCACCGTGCACCCGGCGCCGTGCCCGGCTGGCGAGTTGTCGCGCGGCGGCCGGGGTGCGGCCCACGATGCCGGCGATCTCCTCGAAGGGCAGGTCGAACATGTCGTGCAGCACGAACGCCAACCGCTCAGCAGGAGTGAGCTGGTCGAGCACGACGAGCAGGGCCAAGCTCACCGAGTCGGCCAGCAACGCCTCCTGCTCGGGGTCGAGGTCCCCGTCCGGGATGACGACCAGGTCGGGCAGGTGCGTGGCGAACGGAACCTCCCGGCGGCGTCGGCGAGAACGCAACGTGTGCAGGCACTCCCGTGCGACGACAGTGGTCAACCATCCGCCGAGGTTGTCGATCTGATCCGCGTCGGACCGGCTCAGCCGTAACCAGGCATCCTGAACAGCGTCGTCCGCGTCAGCCAGCGAACCGAGCATTCGATAAGCCACCGCCCGCAGCCGGGGTCGGTGCTGCTCGAAGCGCGCGGCCAACCAGTCATTCTCGTCCATCGGTCACACCATCCCATCACCAAGGCCCACAGAGATGAGCCCTCAGGTACGACGAACGTGACACGGCCGGGAAGCGGCCTCTGACTTGCGCAAACTGAGAGTGGGCGATGCTGGTATCGAACCAGTGACCTCTTCGGTGTAACTCTCGGCGGCGTAATCGGATCGGGCTTGATGCGAGGTCAGGCTGCCTGCTGGCGTGCCTCGCAGGACCCCGCCCTCGGCGACTACATCCGCTGGCGCAACCAGCGAGCCCGCCCGAAATCCGGATTCGCCACCAGATCCAAGATCCGCCACCCCGACTACCTGTTCAAGGCTGCATGACGAGGCAATAGGAACTGCTGTCCGCGGCCCCGGAACACGTCACCCGTTGCAGTACGTTCAGGCGCCTCGCCGACCACCTGCGGTGGGTCGTAGCCGGGCGGGCTGCCCCATTCCTGAACGACCAGGGCGAGCACGAAGACGGTAAGTAGGCCGAGCGCGGCGATCGCGGGCAGAGCCCGGGCGGCAGGTATCAGGAGGACGGCCAGGCCGACCGCGATGAGCGCCCCCCGGATGGAATAGCCGGCGGCAACCTTCATGAAGATTGCTCGGGCGCCGAAGTACAGCGCGGTTCCGCCAAATAGTGTGGCCGTAGCGATCCAGCTCAGCTGCATCTCGGCTCCGCGCTGGGCCGACTCGTGCGCCAGTTGATCAAGTACCTGCTCCATGCCCAAGGCAATGTAGAGCACCCCGATGACCAGCGGGACCTGCTTGGCGCCAGCGCTGGCTCCCGCAGCCGCATCGGTCGATGGGGAAGCACGTCCACGACCGCCGCGCCTTGTCAGCGGCAGAAGCCTATGTCGCAGCGGCCCTCCGCTTGGCGTGGCCCGGGGTCGGGACAAGCGAACCGGAATGGCGCTGAGAAACTGGTGGCATGACGAGCCGAATCCACGGGGATCTGCTGTTCGTTCGTGCGACGGCCGCGGACGTGGTGGACGTCCTGGCGGTTCTCGACCACGCCGCAGCCTGGCTCACCGCCGCCGGCATCCAGCAATGGCCCGACCGGTTTGTCACCGAATGGATAACACCGGCCGTTGAGCGCGGGGAAACCTGGTTGGTACGTGCCAACGGTCGCACCGCGGGCACGGTGACGCTCGACTGGTCCGATCCCGTATGGAGCGACTGCTTGGGTCGAGCCGGCTACCTGCACCGGATGGCGGTGGAAAGGTGGGCTGCCGGTACCGGCAGCGCCATCCTGACCTGGGCCGCGGATCGGGCACGCGCCCACGACGCCGCCGTGCTACGGCTCGACTGCGTGGCCACCAATCCCGGCTTGCGCGCCTACTACGAGGCCGCCGGCTTTCACCACCGCGGTGACGTCGAAGTCGGCGGCGCTCCCGGTCAGCGTTCCGGCGGCGGCACCCGAACGCTTGTCAGCCGCTACGAGCTACTTCTCTGACGAGAACGGCGGCCGCTCTCGATCGCGTAGACGCAGTTGCGATTACACCACCAGCGTGCACGGTCGGCGGCAGATCCGTGCGCGGCCGGTCGATCGGCGTCGTCTCGGTGGTCGAGCCATTGACGTACTGCCCCGAGGTCCATGTCGGTTGATCCGAGATATGGATCGGCGCGGTGCAGTAGCGCCGGTTGGGGATGGTTTCAAGGCTCGCTGAGCCCGCCGGGGTGCTGCCTCTTGGCCACAGCTATCGTCCCGGCGTGAGTGACTTCTGGTCCTTGATCGAGGATTCTGCGGGGCACGCGGACCGGGCAGGGTGGATCGAGTGTCGGCTCGCGGCCCGGACGCCGGCCGAGATCGTGGAGTTCGACGTCGCCTTCACCGCGGCGCGCCGCCGGGCCGAGACGTGGACGATGTGGGCCGCCGCATATCGGATCACGTCCGGACTGTGCTCCGGCGACGGCTTCTGGTATTTCCTACCGTGGCTTGTCGGTCTCGGCCGGGACAGCTTCGACCGCCTCACCGCCGACCCCGACGCGCTCGCCGAGGTCCCGCAGGTGCGCCGGCTGGCCACTATGAGGGTGGACCAGTGGACCGACGTTGACTGGCCGGAGTGGGAGGCCCTCAACTATGTCAGCCGTCAGGCGTATGACACAGCGACCGGTGAGAGCGAGGGCATCATCGACGCGTTGCGGGCACTCCACCACGACTATCCGGAAGACCCGGCGCCCACCGGGGACCGGTGGGCCTTCGACGACGAGACCGAGATGAGCCGGCGCCTCCCGCGGCTCAGTGCGCTATTTCCATCCATGAGCCTCGGACACGCAGCAAACGGGCCACTTTTGAACATCTGAAGGCAGACGGTCGACTACCTCGGGTCTCACACGCGCTCGTCGACATGAGCGGACACCGCCCTACCGCCTCCCCGGGGCGGGGACGCTGACGCCTTTGGGTGCGCCGAAGAGGTCTCCGGCCTGAAGGGCCTGCTCAGGACATTGCCCGTGGGATCGGTGTCTCGAATGACGGAACCGCGGCCGACCCAAATAGCTCACCCGCAACGCTCCACATTGATCGAGACGCCGGCCGGCGCCAGCCATCCCGGACGCAGCAACGCCTGACCACTTCGACCTCTACTGGGTGGTCACACCGTGCCGCTCGACGGCCCCACCGCAGGTCAGAGTCCTCGTCTCTGCCCTGCGTCGGTGAGCACTTCGGGCGTGTAGACCACTTCGCCAACCTGCACCCAACCTGCTCCCAGATGCAAGGCCCGCGCAACCAACTGCTCCTTACCGCCTTGACCTGCGCACACTCCCCTGCCAGGCGACATAGAGCGCTGTCGACCGAAGCGCAGAACCGCAGAGCACTCCGCGGGAAACAGGACGCTGCACCGACTCTGACCTGCGGAGATGAGAAACCGCAGGCAGGGGTGGGTGCAGTTGCGGGCCGTCGGGTGCAGTTCAGTGCAGATGAAGGCCGTTCAGTGCACCCTGTTGCTCCCCACCTGCTCCCCCGATCCCCGGCTCGTAGCTGGGCTGCGGCGGTCGACCGGCGGTGGATAGTCCCGCAGGTCGTTCCTCGCCAGATCACGGACACTGGCCCGAGGTACCGCCATCGGAGCAGCCACCTCGTCGCAGCTGCGCCATGGCTGATGGCCGGGCCCCACCGGAATGGGGAGCAGGAACAGGCGGCGAGGTATACGAACTCCCCGCCAGGGCTTGGACGCACTAACCTCGGAGGCCGGCCTGCCCAACGTGCGGCGCCGGTACCGCACGTCACTGATCCAGGGATGGCAGCACCGTTCAAGCCGGGCCAGGCTCCGGGGAGCCCGCTCATTGTGAGCGGGCTCCCGAAACGGCTCAACCGGGACCCAACGGTTGAGCCGCAGTCGCGCGGATCGCGGCAGATCCGGATACTCACTGGGCTTGAGCCGCGCCGTTTGTCGCGCGGTCAGGTGTTCCTGGCCCGCGGCTGTCTCATCCTCGAGCCTCGAGGTGGAGCAGCCGGGCGGCGTCGACCCTGGCGGCGCGCAGCGCACCGGCGGAGCAACGCCGTGCGTAGGGGTACCCGCGCCAACCGGAACACCGACGCAACCGGACTGCGGTGGCCGTGCATGTCGTACATATGTACGATGTGCGACTTTTGAGATCTCCGCCTAGCCTGCGTGTGGTGACCGCCGCCGCGCCATGGGCCGTGGATTCGCGGCGGCGGTCTATTGCCCCACTCCAGGTATTCGGGAAGGAGCAACGTGACAATCCTAGTAACCGGAGCGACCGGAAATGTGGGTCGCCAGGTGGTGGCCCAACTGGTCCGGGCCGGGCGACCGGTGCGGGCGATGACCCGCCAGCCGCACCCGGGTCGGCTGCCGGATAGGGCCGAGGTGGTCCAGGGAGACTTCGAACGTCCCGAGACCTGGCGAGCGGCGCTGGACGGAATGCAGTCGGTGTACCTGTTCCCCTTCGCGTACGCCGCGACCGACCATGGGTTCGTCGATGAGGCGGTCAAGGCCGGCGTCACCCGGTTCGTCGTGCACTCCGCGGCGGCGGCCGGGTTCGCACCCGGAACCGGAGGCAACGGCGCCCTCGGGCGGCACCTGACCGAAGAGCGGGAAGCGCACCGCGGGCTGGAACTGCTGGTGGAGGCCTCCGGCGCTGAGTGGACCCATGTGCGGCCGGGCCTGTTGGCCGCCAATGCGCTGCAGTGGGCCGACCAAATCCGGACCGGACGGGTGGTGCGCGGGCCGTACGCGGCCGCTGGCTACCCGGTGGTCCACGAGGCCGACGTCGCTGACATGGCGGTCGCGGCGCTGCTGACCGACGACCATGTCGGTGCTGCATACACCGTCACCGGCCCGGTGAAGGTCTCGCAGGCGGAGCAGGTCACCGCGATCGGTGCCGCCATCGGCGTGCAGGTGCGGTTCGAGGAGCTCGATCCAACCGAGGCGCGCAGGCAGTGGCTGCGCGACGGCTTCGATGAGGAGACCGCCAATTGGATGATCGCGCTGCTCGCCGACGCGGTCGACGGGACGGGTGCGCTGCCGCCAACGGACACCTATCTGCAGGTGACGGGGCGACCACCGCGCACGTTCGCCCAGTGGGCCAACGATCACGCCGCCGACTTCCGGCTACAGGTGACGCGATGACGATTCTGGTTACGGGTGCCACCGGCATGGTGGGCCGACACGTCGTCGCCGAACTGGTGAAGACCGGCCATCGGGTCCGCGCACTGACGCGGACGCCGTCGGCGGCGAGTCTTCCGGATGGGGTGGAGGTCGTCGGCGGCGATCTGACGGACCCGCCGTCCCTGGAGCCGTCGTTGAACGGCGTCGAGAGGATGTACCTGTTCTCGGTCGGACGGACGACGCGTGACGTCGTTTCTGCTGCGAAGTGGGCCGGCGTGCGGCGCATCGTCGTGCTGTCCGGGGCGCTGGCCGACACCGACGACAGCGAGGACGGGTACCGGCCGGTCGAGCGTGCGGTCGAGGACTCCGGTCTGGAGTGGACGCACGTCCGGCCCGGGGAGTTCGCCGCGAACTGGCTGGACTGGGCCCCGGCCATCAAGAAAGGTCGGGTGGTTCGCCGCCCATACGGGGCTGCGGTGACCCAGCCCACCCATGAGGCGGACATCGCCGCGGTCGCCGCGACGGTGCTCGTCGAGGACGGCCACGCCGGACGGACCTACACTTTCGCCGGCCCCGAGGCGCTCACCACCGTCGCGCAGGTCGACGCGATCGGCACGGCGATCGGTGCCACGGTGCGGTTCGACGAACTCGATCCGGCCGAGGCCCGGGCCGAGTGGATCAGCAACGGCTATCCGGAGACGTTCGTCGACTGGATCTTCACCATGTGGGCGGGATCCGCGCGTGATCCTGCCCCGACGAACCAGGAGTGGGCCGACATCGTCCCGCGCCTGACCGGCCGACCCGCGCGGACATTCGCGCAATGGGCCACCGACCACGCGGCCGACTTCCGCTAGACCGCTCATCGTGGGGCATGGCGGGCCGCCCGGGCCACATGCCCCACACGACCGTCAACCCAGCACGACGCAACGCACACTCCGCGCAAACATCCCCAACTCGGCAGATCAGTACACCGGTATGGACCTGCTGGCTTAAAGCGCAGCGGTCGGCTGAGGCCGTCGGATGAACTGTCTGTCGCGGGCGGTCACCGAAGCCGTTGGGCTGGCCGCTCGGAGGACGACATCGAGGACCAGGTCTGGATCCGCTACGTAGGCGCCGCTTGCCCATGCGGCATTCGCCTCGATCACGGCCCAGTGGCCGTCGACCAGTCCTACGTCTACGACGATGGCGGAGGGCAACGTGTGCCCATATCCGGCGATGAGATCGGTGCCGAAGGCTAGCGCGTCGGTCGACGCAGGGCCGAGGTGCAACCGGCCGTGCGCGGCGTACTGGCTGCCTGCGTAGACCACACCGTCGAGCAGGTGTAGCCGGTACTCGGCGGTGAAGTCGACGATGTCGCTGACGAGCACTGGAGTCCGCCGATCGACAGCATCCGGGCCGGGCAGGCGGGAACCATCGGTGTAGATCATCGCCGGGATGTCCTTGTCGTTGGGCGACTTGATGAACGCCGGTCGACGGAGCTCGTAGGATTCGCCAATGGCGACCAAGGTGATCTCGCGGCCGGTGAGTTCACGAGGAAGGCTAGTCAGCCAGCCAGGTTCAGCCTCCAGGGGCGCGATCCCGAGCAGCGGTGCGACGACGTCGGCGAAGCTCGGTCCCGCGTGAAGGTGATCAGCACGCAACCCGGCGGGTACTTCGAAAGAGCCGAGCTGGACGGTGCGTAGTCCGCGTCGATGAGCGGCGTCGCGCAAGCTCTGAGCCGAGGCTGTCAGGCGCGGCGGCAGGACGAGTGTCACGGCCGATGATCCTGCCTGAATACACCGTCGCAGTTACAGCGGTTTGCTGCTCATCGGCGACCTCGACGATGAAGACGCAGAGATATCCTCTCGAGCACCTGTTGGAGGAGGCGTGAATGGGATTGTCTGGCAGGGTTTGCCCTGACTGTGGTCGGCGCGTGAGCAAGCCGTTCGAGAAGACCATCACCGGCCGGCAAGTCTGCCCGGACTGCGCGAACGCCCTGTCTATGGGCTCGGCCGCTGGCACGATCACCGGCAACGTCGGTTCCGGATACGGAGT
Organism: Micromonospora alfalfae; assembly: GCF_022230925.1. GTDB lineage: Bacteria > Actinomycetota > Actinomycetes > Mycobacteriales > Micromonosporaceae > Micromonospora > Micromonospora alfalfae. Next base: position 148,022 of record NZ_JAKKFH010000008.1, read on the forward strand.
GTGGGCGATGCTCATGCGAAAGATCCGACACTCCGACTGACCCCGATTGCTGCGAGCATCGCATCATGGCCATCGCCGGATTCCGCTCGAACATGCGTAGGCTGATCGGGCTGGCGGCCGTCTGCCTGGCCGTCGCGGCGATCATCAGTGTCGCCCCGAACCCTGCTGTACCTGAACGCGACTGGCGACCACCAGCTGGCTATGTCCTGGCCGACACGGTCTCGCTCGACGACGAGCACACGTTACGGCTCTGGACCGGGCCGTCCGGCTGGTATGTCGAGAGCATGCTGTCCGGTCGGCACCAGGCAGCCGTCGGAGCAGGCAGTGGTGGCGACCAGTCCAGCGTGAGCGAGGTCCTCAATGGGCTGGTGGGCCAGTTGTCCCTTGCTGGCGCGACGGCCGTCGCGGTCGGGTCGCCTACACCTGTGCGCGCCCGGGTTCACTCCGGAGTGTTCCTCGTCTCTACGTCGGTGATCCGATCGACCGATCGGGCAGTTCCGGTGACGCCACTCGACGTCAACGGAAAACCCCTCGCTCCGGAGACTCTCGTAGAGATCGCCGGCCGCGGCTGATCCCTACGATCCAAAAGTTCAGCACTCGTAGCCCAACGGATGGTGATCATGGGCTGGGCTGAGGCACTCAGTTGGTGGGTTCGTGGGGCACGTACCAGTCGCCGAGTGCCTGTCGTAGTCCGCACAGGAGGATGCTCGCCGCGATCGATGTCGCGATCGCGATGAGCAGACCCCCGTACCACCGGTCCCGCGGGTCGCGGCCAATCGAGTCCGCCCGGGGCGGAACTGCGGGCTGCCGGCCAGTGTTTGATTGGCGCCAGCACTGCTCCCGCAGCCGCATCGGTCGATCGGGCAGCACGCTCACGATCGCCGCGCCTTGTCAGCGGAAGATCCGTGCATCGATCGTGACGACGATCTGTTGGTCCCCAACGCCGCAGCCGGACTGGACTACGCCAATTGGCCGGACATGCCTCCGTAGCATGTTCCGCCATGCAGGGCATCGTCCTCAGGCCACGCATCCAGATTCCAGTCCTGTCGCGATCTTCGCTGTGTGGACCCTGCTAGGCGTCACGTACTTCACCCCCGGGGACGTACTGGCCGAGCGCGACTGGTTCGGCGTCGTGCTGGGATGCCTACTCGTCACGAGCGGCATGGCCGGGATCTGGCGAGCTCTTCGACTCGGCGTGGTAATCGGCGGAGAGGGTGTCCGTGTGCGCGGCTTCGACAGCCGTGACCAGGTCACACCGTGGAGCGCGATCCAGTCGGTCGACTGCGTACAGATCGACGTACGGGGAGACTTGCCGCTCTACGCTCCCGTCCTCCGTCTCGGCGACGACGCCATGCCGCTATCGGGGATCGGCTCGTACTCGCGGCAGGACGCCGAGCGCAAGGTCGAACAGTTGCACAGCCTCAAGGCCAGCGCCGCGCGTTCCTGACCGAGACGCAGAGGCGGGCGCCCGACCAGCGGCATGAGCGGATGTCCTGGAGCCGCGCGGTGGACTGCTCGTGGTGAACCGGACGGCCTATTCTGGTGCTGGTGAACGTCCGGCAGCGCAAGAAGCTCACCGCCCGTCTGATGGCGTCGCTGCTGCGTGACGATCTTCCGGCGGTGCGTGCGCTGTTGCGCGCGGGGGCAGACCCGAACGCGGCGGATCGTGACGGCACCACGCCTCTCTACCTGGCCGCGCTGCAGAACAAGCGCGCGGCGGTGCGGATCCTCCTCGACGCCGGTGCGGACCCGAATATCGAGAGCGGGCGCGGCGAGGAGGGCACACCCTTGACGGGAGCCGCAGCGTGGGGGCATGCCGAGGTCGTCGGCGAACTCCTTGCCCGGGGCGGAGATCCGAACCTCCGCGAAGACCACGGCAACGGGCTGTCGCCCTTCGAATGGGCCGTCCGAAACAACCACGCCGCGACGCAAGCACTACTCACTGTGGCAGACGCGGCGAGCAGTATTCAGCGTGATCGGCGCGCTGAGACAGCGCGCGCCCGCTTGGCGGCAGATCCGGATGCTGGGGTCGTGCCCATACTTGCCCTGTGACCAAGCAGAGCGATGCCCTCCCCGTGCTCGTCATCGACGGAGTCACATTCGCCGACTTCGCCGGCTTCATACGCGAGTTCTCGCAGCTACTTTGTCACGGAACCTGGAACGGAAATCTCGATGCCTTCAACGACATCCTGCGCGAGGGCTTCGGCACCCCCGAGACTGGCTGGGTACTCAAGTGGGTCAACTCTGACTCCTCCCGCATCGCGCTCGGTCATGACGCGACGGTCAGATGGCTGGAGCAGACCCTCCTCACCTGCCACCCATCGCACCGCGCGGGCATCAAGGCCAGGCTCAACGACGCACAGCGTCGCCAAGGTCAGACGTTGTTCGACATTCTCGTAGAGATCATCCACGAACACGGCCCAGGCGGCAGTGAATCCGAGGACGGCATCATCCTCGAGTTGCTCTAACCGTTCGGGTCCCTCCTGACCGTCGCTGCCCGACCCCAGCGGCATCCGCCGACCCGGACCGCGCCTCCGCTGGCCACGACTCCCAGCAACGCGCGAGCCGCGGCAAATGAGGACGAGGCCGGGCGCGGGCGAATGTCAGCAAGCGTCATGCAGACTGGAGCGATGACGAGCGTCGGTTCAGTGCGCACATTTGATCCGGACGAAGGTTGGGGTGTCATCGACGCTCCGGACGTGCCTGGCGGATGCTGGGTGCACTTCTCCGCCATTGCCACGGATGGATACCGGCAGTTGGTGCAAGGACAGCTCGTCTCGTTCCGTGCCGAGGCAGCGAACCAGGAGGGGTTCGGCTTCCGAGCAGTGAAGGTCTGGACAGAGGACATCGAGCCGCCCGGCCACCCCCGCGTTCAGGGCAGTTCCAACGCTTACAGCAGCTCGCTGACCCTGACATTCGATGATCCGACCCGAACCGACATGACCTGGCCGCAGGAGTAGCCGTGGCCGGTCGTTCCGGTAGACATCCGCATCTCGACATGTGCGGACGTCGGCCGTACCGCCTTTGCGGGGCGCCGACGCTGACGCCTTCAGTGCCGCCGACGAGATCACCGTTCAAGAAGCCCTGCTCAAGCTGTTTTGATGTCCATTCGGGCGGTCAGTCCATCGCGGATCTGGAACAGGTGGACGAAGCGCGCCGTCGACAACGGCGACCCGTCCGGCGTGCGGACCGTCTGGTCGACACGGACCGCGATGCGCCTATCACCCAGCTCGACCGGCTCGATGGGCTCGTCGTGGGTGTGGACCCGGGTCCACTGCTCAAGCCAGTAGCGGCGGAGCGCATCCTTGCCGTGCAGCCTGGCATCGCCGTCCGGCCAGTCGACGTCGTTGGCCAGCAGGGCGAGCAGGCCGTCGGCGTCCCGCCGGTTGTAGGCGGCGTACATGCGGCGCACCAACTCCGGCGGCGTGGTCATGAGAGCCCGGTCAGGATGTCGGCGACGGCCTGCGGGTCGGACAGGAACGGATGGTGGCCCGTCGGCAGTTCGACGACCTTGCCGGCGCGGCGGGAGAACTCGCGCTGCGCCGATACTGGAGTGCCGCGATCGTCGGCGCACACCACATACGTCGTCGGCAGGCCGTGCCACGCCACCTGCCGCACCGGCTGCTGGGTGACGGCAATCGTCTGCCGGATCAGGCGAGCCGCACCCTCGCGGACAATGTCCGGCGGGCAGTCCTGCATGAAGGTCTCGGCGAACAACTGCGGTACCGCGCCGAACGTGCCGCCCTCAGGGTCGAAGTCGAGAAACGGCGGCGGTTCCGGAGCGCCGAAGGTCGACAGCGACTCGCCCGGCTCGGGCAGATAGCTCGACACAAAGACCATGTGCCGCACCGACGCGACGCCCACTGCGGCCTCGGCCGCGACGATCCCGCCATAGCTGTGTCCCACGACCACCGTCGGCTCATCGCCAGCGGCCAGCACCGCCCGCACCGCCGCGACGTCCTCCGGCAGGCCGGGACCGTTCGAACCGGCGGGCCGGTCGCCCTCACCGCAGCTCGGCAACGCCGGCGCGACGCTGCTGATTCCCCGCTCGCGCAGTGCTTCGGCGGTCGGGTGCCACCACCAGGCGCCGTCCCGGACACACGCACCGTGCACAAATACCACTCGCATCTCTGCCTCCTTCTTCGGCTGGGATCAACGATAGACGTACCGCCAGTTACGTGAAAAAATGTGGTGGTGGGACGTCACAAACAACCCGAGATCCGCGACCGCATCCTCGACGCCTGCGTCGATCACGCGCTCGCCCACGGCCTGCCCGACCGTCTCGAACCGTTGGTGAGGGCGTCGGGCTGCTCGACCCGCATGCTGATCTACCACTTCGGGACGCGCGACGCGCTGCTGCGCGAGACCCTGCGCCGGGCGCGGCAGCTTCAACGCGAGTTCTACTGCGACCTGTTGTCCCCCAAGCCGGGCGAGCCTTACCTGAGCACGCTGCGGCGCACGTGGCAGGCCATGACCGGCCCCGAGGGCCGCCCCTACCTCACCATGTTCGGTCAGCTCCGCCAGGACGCTGAACAGCAGTTGTGGCCGAATTTCCGGCGCGAGGCCACCACCGACTGGCTGCAGCCCCTTGAGGACGGCATGCGTACCGTCGGCCGCCCCGAACTCGCCACCCTAGTGCTGGCCGTCATCCGCGGCCTCATCATGGACGTCGAGGCCACCGGCGACACGCCACGAGCCGATCGCGCCTTCGACGATTTCCTGGACGCTCTCGTCCTCCTGACGACCGCCGGCAAGGGCGACATACGTGAACGACTGAGTCGCTCACACTCGGCCTAACTGCTCCTAACACGATCTCGGTTTGGTCCAGTTGATCAATCTGCGCCAGCAGATCAGAACGCAGGCGAGGCTGACGAAGCTGTCGTGGATGTCAAGACGGCCTTCCCAGCGCACGGCGAGGCGGCGGAACTGGTGTAGCAGGGCGAAGGTCTGTTCGACGACGTAGCGCAGCTTGCCCAGGCCCTTGATCCCCGGCGTCTTGGACTTGGGGATGATCGGTTCGGTGCCGCGTTCGCGGCAGGCCTGACGGAAGGCTTGGCTGCTGTAACCCTTGTCGGCCAGCAGGACGTCGAAGCGGCGCCGTGGCCGGCCCCGGGCGGCCGGCGATGGGCGGGTAGCAGTCGAGCAGGTCGATGACAGCACCTACGAAACCGGCGAGCTGGACGGCCCTCGGATTCGACGGCTTCGCGCACCGGCTCAAAGCGCGTCGGTACATCCGCTCATCGACTATGTGCGGACGTCGCCCTACTGCCTCCACGGGAGTGCCAACGCTGACGGCTTCGGGCGCGGATACCACTTCGCCAAACTGCACCCAACCTGCTCCCAGCTGCAAGGCCAGGCCAATCAACGACTCCTTACCGCGCCCGTACGACCACAACGACGTGGCGAGGTCGGGTAGACGGCCAGTGGAAGGAACTTGGTCAGCCCTTAACGGAGGGCCGAGGCGCTAACGGATGGTGAAGGTCAGCGGGTTCGAGATGCCGAGGCCGCCGTGGGAATCGTGGACCCGCACGGTGAAGGTGGACGACGTGCCGGCCGACAGGGCCGTCTGGAACTGGTAGCGCTGTCCGCTGTTGGTCGGCGTCACGGCCAGCCGGGTTGCGCCGAGGTAAAGCTCCACCCGGGTGACGAGGTCCCCAGGATCGGTGTCGGCGACGTCGGCGACCAGCGTGACGGTCGTCGGCTCGAGGAAGTAGGTCTGCCCGCCGGGGGTGCTCAACGCCACCGCCGGCGGGTGGTTGGTGCCGGTGGACGCCGGCGTCACCACCGTGACCAGCAGCGGCGGCGCAGCGCCAGGCAGCGACTGGTCGGTGCCGGCCGAGACGTACAGCACGAAGGTGGTGCTGGTGCCGGGCTCCCCGATCGGTGGTGTCCACAGCGCCTCGTACCGGTCACCGGTCGTCCTCACCCCCCGGGCCACCGTGACGCCGTCCACCCGGAACGACACCGAGGTGATGCTGTGTCCGCCTCCCACGGTCGCGGTCGCCGCCAGCGGGACGGTTCCCGGCGTGGTGTACACCGCGCCGGCGGTCGGGCTGAGCCAGGTGACGATCGCTGGGTAGTCAGCGACCGGCGGTGTGGTCGTCCGGGTCGGCGTCACGCTGGGCAGGACGCCGCCGGTGCACGTTACGCCGTTAAGCGTGAACGACGCCGGTATGGGGTTGCTGCCCGACCAGGCGCCAACGAAACCGATGTTCGCGGAGCCATTGGTGCCCAGGGTCGCGTTCCAGCCCAGATTGGTCGCGCTGACCTGCTGGCCCGCCTGGGCCCAGGTGGCGCTCCAGGTTTGCGTGAGCCGCTGGTCGACTGCAGGGAACGCGAACCGCAGCGTCCACCCGTTGACTAGGTCACCCAAGTTGGTGACCGCGATGTCGGCGTGGAAGCCACCGGTCCACTGGCTGGTGACGACGTAGTTCACCCGACACCCGGCCGCCGCGTTCGCCGCACTGGCGTGTGAGATCGCGGCCATCATCGCGACCATGGCAGCAGCGATGGCGGCCACAGCAGTCAGCGACTTCCGCATGGCACACCTCGTCGTAGATAGTTGAACGTCTATGACTGTGTCGACTGTCCTGCTGCTCCGCCTTCCTGTCAAGGCACGCACGGCAGTCCTGCCGCCGGCAGGACAACGGACAGCCCGCCAGGGCTGATCGGTAGCGGCCCGGTGGGGAGTACGTGTACTTAGGGAAAGCTAGGTAGGCCTGCCCATCCATCGGTTACCAGCGATGTAGAGGATGGTTCGCATGCGAAGGACACTGATGGTGATGACGGCCGTGATCCTGGGGCTGGTGTCGGCGAGCGGGCCGGCGGCGGGGCAGCAGCGGCCACGGGGGATCCCCGACCGGGTCATGTTGCAGCCGGACGATCTCGGCGGGGCCGCGCCGGGGCCGGCGGAGGACGGGCTGGTGTGGTCGCTGCTACCCCAGCCGTGCGCGGACACGCCGGTGCCGCAGCCGGTCGTGAGCCGCACTGAGGCGACCGATCTCGGTACCCGATTTCGGATCTACGAAAACGTCGCCTGGTACCGCGGCGATGGGGCACACGCATACATCACCGAACTGAAGGCGCAGTTCGCCCGGTGCGGGGTGGGCGGCGACGAGGAGGGCTTCGATCCGGTCGCCGAGGACCACCTCGGGCCGGACACGGTGCTGTTCCTCGGCACCTACGACGAGGGCGACCGCTACGTCGGCTATGTCGCCGCCGCGGTCGGCCACTACGTGGTGGTGGTCATGATGTCGGACTCGTACCTGGGGGCGGCCGACCTGACCACGTTGAACGGGCTAGCCAGCGCCGCGATGAGCCGGGCGGCAGCGTGACGCGTAGAGGCCGGCCATCTTGAGAGGGCCGGCCTCTGGCCACGGGCAGCGCAATCGGGCAATAAGGGTGCCCGGGCTCTCGAAGCTGCTGTGTGGCATTGCGCCATAGGTCGGTGAGGCCAGTCGGTGGGTGAACGCAGGACTGAGTCGACGGTGTGGTTCAGTGCCACGCCGGCTCCGGCATCCTGTCATCGGCTGTGAAGGGAAGCCGCGATACCGCATCTGCGGGATGCCAACGCTAACGCCTTCAGATCCGCCGAAGAGGTCGTCACAGCGGATGCGCTGGTTAGGACACCATCCGGTGGAGTTGGTGTCTCAGCTGACTACACCAGTTACCGATCCGGTGGCACCGGAAGCCTTCTGATCGTCGCCACCAGTCCGGGCTTTGCTGGTCACTGCAGGAATTCCAGCGCCGCACCAGCGGGCAGATCACCGCCGCCACGTGCAGGGACCGGGGTTACAGGATGCGGGTCAGTTCGTGCATCGCGGCGAGCTGCGTGTCCGGGCGTGGTGGTGGCAACCGCAGAAGGTCATCGACGTCGCGATCACGCGTTCGCGTATCGGGTGATCAACGAAGGGGACGACCGCGTCGACTGGCAGATGCGGCGCCGCAACCAGAAGTTCCCGCAACTGTGGTGCTGCGGCTGTCGCACGCAGTCGTCATCAACGATGATCGCGTGCAGGTGATCGCGGCATTGCGTCCCGAGTGGATCTATCTGTTCAAAGGGCTTCGGCGGCCCCCGCTGGCTGCCTCCCACTGGGCCCGGCGGCGGCAAAAGCGCGACTATACAGGCATATCAGGCTCGCTGATGGACGGCTCCTGCTGGATGATGTGCGGATGGACAGGCCGAGCGGTGAGGCGCAGTTGAGTGAGGTGGGTTGGTTCTCCGTGCGGTGTGTCTTCCGCGTCGGGTCCGATCCGAGGGGTCAGTCGTACGAGGAATGGCTGACGCTGTGGCGTGCGGAGAGTTTCGACCAGGCGATCGAGCTTGCAGAGGCCGAGGCGCTCGGGTACGCGGCTGACCGGACAGACACGATTTTCGCGGGACTCACTCAGGCGTACCGAATGTTCGACGCCCCGAGACATGGAGCGGAGATCTTCTCACTGATCAGGGATAGCGAGCTGAACCCGCAGGCATACCTGACGGCGTACTTCGATACCGGCCAGGAGAGACAAGGAGACGTCTGGGCGGTATCCGACGAGGGATGCCGCCCCTGAGCAGCCTTGCTGCTCATTCCGCTCCGCCCAGTCCTCCACGCTCAGCACCTCCCGATGCTTCAAAAGGTGGTCCCGATTCAGCCGGAACCACGTGGTCAGTCTTCAGGCGGAGCCGACACCCGCTGCTCCAACCTGCTTCCCCCAACCGGGCTGGCACCGGGCCGCCCACCGATCGTGACCTGCCAGCCCGGTGCCTTGATTGGCACCAGCGCTGACTCCCGTAGTCGCATCGGTCGACCGGGGAGCCACGCCCACGGTCACCGCGCCTTGTCAGCGGCATGAGCGGATGGTGTTCACCACGTAACGAGCTCGGTCAGTGCAGCGCTGGTCGCTTCGTCGGCAGGTAGGAATGCTTCCAGTCGCAGTTCGGCGATGGTGACGTCGGTGGCGGTACCAAAGTGGGTGAGAGTGGTGATGAGCCGCAGTTCCCGGCTGTCCGGGCTGCTCGTGCGCAGGTGCAGCGGCACCGCGAACCCGAGGTGGTGTGGCGAGAGTTGCCGTGGCCGCGGGGGTGCCAGGTCGACGAGTTCCTCGACGAGGTGCTGGAGCCGGTCGCTCGGGTTGCGGACGCTTTCGGCTTGGACGCTGTCGATGATGTGCCAGGCCCATTCCTCAAGGTTGACGATGCGAGGTGCGAGACCGCGGGGGTGCAGCAGGGCTCGGGGGACGCTCACGGGTGGGGTGAGCAGGTGTGGGTCCACTCCGCGGGTGATCATGTGGAAGCCGGCGTTGGCGGAGATGAGGTCGCCGTGCCGGTCGACGATCACAGCCGGGTACGGCAGGTGGCCGTGCAGGACGCGATTAAGGGCGGTCCGGACCGGCGCCAACTGGGGATGGTCCAGGTCGGTCTGTGGGTACGCGGGCGCGAATCCTGCGGCGAGGAGCAGTTCGTTGCGATCGCGGATCGGCACCTCCAGCGACTCGGCCAGCCGTATGATCATCGCCCGGCCGGGGGTCGAGCGTCCGCTCTCGATGAAGCTGACGTGCCGTTGCGTGGTGCCAGCGCGCACCGCCAGTTCGAGTTGGCTGACGCGTCGTCGGGTGCGCCATGTGCGCAACGCACCCGCGAGTCCGCCGCTCGCGGATTCGGTGATCATTCTTCCTGTGTACCGGGTGCCGCGCCGGTTGGCGATTCCCTCCGGGGAATTGTCGCTGCGCCTCCGGCGCAGAACAGTCGTGGTCGCAACGATCATCCACGACCGAAGGATCACTATGGCTGACATTGACCTGGAGAACCTCACCGGCCGCTACGTCGCGGTGTGGAGCGAACCCGACCCGGAACGTCGCCGCGCGGCCGTTCGCGAGCTCTGGTCCACCGACGGGGTCCATGTCCTGCAGCCGCCTCAGGAAATGCGACAGGCCGCCGAAGGCCTGGGGTTCGATCGTCTCGTCTTGGAGGCGCGCGGGCATGACGAACTGGAGGTGCGGGTGACGCGCTCGTACGAGGAGTTCATCGCCCCGGGCACCTTTGTGTTCCGCTCCCGCGGGGATGCCGAGCGGCTCCACGACGTGGTCAAGTTTCGCTGGGAGATGGTGCCTCGCGACGGTGGCGACGTGGCCGGTGTCGGGCTGGAGATCCTCGTGCTCGGCGCCGACGGACGGATCGTCCGCGACTACCAGTTCATCGAGGGATGACCGCGATGACTGCGACGCTGCCCCCGTCCGTGCGCAGCTACCATGTCAACAGCGGTGACGGCATTGATGGTCTGTCGCTGCGCTGCCACGAACCGCGCACGCCAGGTATCGGCGAGGTCGCGGTCGCGGTCCACGCCGTCTCGCTCAGCTTCCGCGAACTGCTGGTGCTGCGGGGGCAGTACGTGTTGCCGGTGAAGCCGGACGTCATTCCCGTCTCGGACGGTGCCGGGCAGGTCATCGCCGTGGGCCCAGGTGTTCAGCGGGTGCGACCGGGCGACCGGGTTACCGCGACGCTGTTCCCGCAATGGCTGGACGGCCCCCTGCAACAGTCATACCTGCCACAACTGGGAGGCTCCCTCGACGGCATGCTCACCGAACTCGCCGTCCTGCCGGAGCAAGCCCTCGTCCCGATCCCTGAACGCCTCTCCTACGCCGAGGCCGCGACGTTGCCGTGCGCCGCAGTCACGGCGTGGAACGCGCTGACCGGGGATGGTCCTGGGATCCAACCGGGGCACACCGTACTGACGACCGGCTCGGGCGGCGTATCACTGTTCGCGGTACAACTGGCCAAGCTTCTCGGTGCGAGAGTGATCGCCACGACCGGCCAGGCGGAAAAGGAGCAGCGCCTTCGTGACCTGGGCGCTGACGAGGTCGTCAACTATCGGGCCGTTCCCGACTGGCACACTGCGGTCCGCGACGTCACCGGCGGGCGAGGGGTCGACCGGGTCGTCGACACTGCCGGAACATTGGGGCAGTCACTGAGGTCGCTTGCCATCAACGGGCACGTCGCGTTCGTAGGGTCCCTTTCCGGTGACTGGCCGCCACTCGACCCTCGCCTGGTGTTCGGTGTCGCCGCGACGATCCGAGCGCTGGCCGTCGGAAGCTACGCGCAGTTCACTCAGCTGAACGAGATCATCGCCGCGCATCAGCTTCGGCCCGTCATCGACCGAGTGTTCCCCTTTCAGGAAGCCGCCGCGGCGTTCCGCTACTACGAATCGACCAGCCCGTTCGGAAAGGTCATCATCGAAATCCGATGACCGGCGTGCGTGGCGGCGCAATCCGCCGCGCACGCTCATCGACATGAGCGGACGCCGCTCGACTGACGACCGGGAGCAAACTGGCCGACCACTTCGGGTCCGCCGAAGGGGTCTCCAGACTGAAGGGCCTTGTCACGTCGCTGCCCGTGGGATCGGCGTCTCAGATGACGGTACCGTGACGAACTCCAGCAGGCTCGCCCACAATGCCGCAGATCGATCTACAGCAGACCTACAGGCACGGCGTTAGGCGACTCGAGATACCGGCCGACCCCAGCCATCCCGGAACGACATGCCTGACCACTTCGATCTCTACCGGGAGGTCACGGCGCACCGCTCGGCCGCAGCACCGCAGGTCAGAGTCCTCGTCTCTGTCCGGCGTCGGTGAGCACTTCGGTCGCGGTGACCTCTTCGCCAACCTGCACCCAATCTGCTCCCCCTAAACCGGGCTCGCGCCGGGCCGCCGGGCCGCCGGGCCGCCGACCGATCGTGAGCTGCCGGCCCAGTGCCTTGGTTGGCACCAGCGCCGGCTCCTGCGGCCGCATCGGTCGATCGGGGAGCACGCCCACGATCACCGCACTTGTCAGTGGCCACTTATGTGCGGGCGACGTTGCAGGAGATTGCCACCGCATTGGCGGCTCTCACAATTGAACCGCATCCTCTGAATGAGTCCTTCTGGTGGCCTGGTCCTGGAGCTAGTAACGTCACCGACAGTTAGTACGGCAGCCGCCATTGGGTCTGTCACGCCCCGGTCAGCTAGCCATTGGCGGCTGCCGCACCAAGGATTTCGGACACGCTGCCAAGACCAACGTCGACAGTAGACAGCAGATCATCGGTTTGTGAAAGACCGGCATGAGCTGTGTGGACACCGCAAGGGTGAGCGACCACAGCCGGCATCCGGCCGCCGCAGCATGCGCACGTATCCGGACCGGATGAAACCGGCTACATCGGCGACGATGATCTTCACGCTCCGCGAGTTTACGTGATCTTGTTGCGTGAGACGGGAGTGACGTACTTCGATCGACTGCGGATACGATCCTTAGGTGCGCGAGATCCTTCAGGCCGGCGGCACCCCGGAGAGCAGCGCGCCGGGGGAACCGTCGGTCGAGCCCGCCCGGGTGACTGTGCTGACCAAGTTGGCCGACTCCGGAAGCCTGCGCAACCTCGAGACCGTGGGTGAGGACACACGCCCAGATCTCGTCCACTGTGGCGTTGACACCGCTCTCATCGACGCGGTGGCTGCGGGTCATGTCGTGATCGTCCGCTTCGCCGCTGATTCTCATGTCGACCGCTCCATTGCGGGTGCCACCCCGTTCGTCACCACCAACGCGCTCGGCACGCAGACACTGCCCGACGCCGCGCCCCGGCACGAAACGCCAGGCCGGCCCGGACAGGACCGTGCCAGTCGCCGACCGCAAGGGCCCACGACCGTCGCCATTCCCGCGATACCAGCAAGATCATGACTGAGGTCGGGTACGCGCCACGCATCGATCTGGAGTACGGGCTGGCTGCGACGGTGCAGTGGTATCGAGACAACCGAAAGGGGTGGAGGCCACTCAAGGCGGAGCCACCTTGGTGATCAACATAACTCGACAATTGTGGACGCTGTGCAGCCACTCGCATCCACGTTCCGGGACGCCTCAAAGCGCCGTATCGACCTGCCGACTTCAGCCTTTTGTCGATGGAGGAGCAATTCATGCAGCGTTCGGTCGATTGGGAACCCGGCTGCGTCGTCGCTGTCGACCAGACGACACTCCCTCACGAGATGACGGTCCTGCACATGACCGGCATCGATCAGATCATCACAGCGATTCAGCGCCTGGCCATCCGGGGCGCTCCGGCCCTCGGACTGGCGGGTGGGCTCGGCGTCGCTCTGTCGGCGCACCTACATTCAGTCGCCGGCGAGGTTGATCATGCTGCCGTACGGGCGGACGCCGAACTGCTCGCGGCCGCCCGACCAACCGCCGTGAACCTGCGGTGGGGTGTCCAGCGGGCGCTCGGCCGGCTGGCGGACGGCCCGGACGCCGTCCTGCAAGAGGCCCTCGACATGATCACCGAGGACGAGCGGACGAACCGTGCCGCCGCGACACGCGCCGCGACCCTCATCCGTGAGGTGTCCCCGCGGCGGCCGATGCACGTTCTCACCCACTGCAACACCGGCCGATTGGCGACCGGCGGCTGGGGGACCGCCCTGGGCGCGATCCGAGAGCTGGCGGCCAGCTGTGATCTGGGTTCGGTGCTCGCGACCGAGACCCGGCCGCTGCTGCAGGGCGCCCGACTCACCGTGTGGGAGCTGGCCGAGGCGGACATCCCGCACCGCCTGTGTATCGACTCGGCCGCCGCGGCGGCCATGGCCGGTGGTTCGGTCGATTGCGTCATCGTCGGGGCGGACCGCATCGCCGCAAACGGCGACACCGCCAACAAGATCGGTACCTATGCGTTGGCTTTGGCCGCAGCGCGCCACGGCATCCCGTTCATCGTCGTCGCACCGGAGTCCTCGGTCGACGTCACCACGCCGCACGGCGATGACATCCTCATCGAGGACCGGCCCGCCGACGAGGTACTGGAGATCGCGGGTGCACAGATCGCGCAGCCCGGGACAGCGGTGTACAACCCCGCGTTCGACGTCACACCGATCGACTTGATCACCGCCATTGTCACCGAGGACCGGGTCATCCGGCCCACCCGCATCGGCGACACTTCGCTTGTCCGCCACGTAGCCGACTTCCCACAGCCAGGCGTGACCTTCCGCGATCTCGCTGGCGTATACACGGACCCGCGTGCTCTTGCGGCCCTCGCCCGCCGTTTGGCGGATACCTTCCGCGGACGGTGCGACCATGTCCTCGCCATCGAGTCCCGGGGCTTTCCCGTCGGAACACTTGTCGCGCAACTGCTCGGCTGCCCGCTGACGTTCGCCCGTAAGGCCGGCAAGCTGCCCGGCGCGGTGCACAGCGTCCAGTACGGCCTCGAGTACGGCGCTGACACGCTGCAGGTGCAGATGGACGCCCTTGCTCCCGGCGCCAGGGTGCTGATCGTCGACGACGTCCTTGCCACTGGAGGAACCCTCGCCGCCGCAGCCGAATTGGTTTCCGCCAGCCATGCCCGTACCGCGGGCTTCGGTGTGCTGCTCGAGGTCGCCGGGCTCGGCGGTGTCGAGCGCCTCAACGGACGTCGCCTGGTCGTTGCCCTTGCTGACGAAGGAGCCACCGCGTGACAGGCATCATCGACACCCGCGGCGCCGCTCACCTGGTGGGGGAAGCCCGGGAGCTGTACCTGCGGGGATGGCTCGAGGGAACGTCCGGCAACCTCTCCACGCGGCTCGACGACGCCAGCGACACGATACTCATCACCACGAGCGGACGCAGCAAGGGACGGCTGACAGAGAGCGATACCGTACCCGTCAGCGTGCGGACCGGGTTGCCCGTGCAGCCCATCGGGCCGAAGCCGTCCGCCGAGACCAGCATCCACACCGCCATCTACGCCGCCGATCCGCGCTGTGGCGCGGTCATCCACGTGCATTCCCCGCACGCCACCGCTGTCGCCGTGTTGGCGGCCCGAGCCAGCCGGACGTCGGTACGGTTCGCCGATCTTGAACTGATCAAGGGCCTCGGCGTCGTCGACCCGGCCAGCGTCCATGTCCCGGTCTTTCCCAACTGGCCGGACGTCGCACGCATCGGTACCGACGTAACGAACCACCTGGCGCAGTCCGCAGCGACACCGCCGGTGTTCCTGCTCGCCTGGCACGGCGTCACTGCCTGGGGTCCGTCGCTCGAGGTGGCCCGCAATCGCCTCGAATGCCTTGAGGCGATGTGCCAGTTGACACTGCTCGCCGCAAGTGCCTCACCGAACACGGATCTATTCCAGGAGGGTCTGCTATGACACTGCTTCAGGTGATGCCGGCTACCGACGGCAACGACATTCGACTGCGCACTACCGACGAGGACCGCATCCGCGTCGAACTGTCCCGCTGGAACATCGTGTTCGAACGATGGGCCACGACCCGGACGCTCGATGCTGCCGCCGACTCCAGTCGGGTGCTCGAAGCCTACAGCGATGACGTACGCAGGATCAGCGAGGCCGGCGGCTACCGGCTGGTGGACGTCGTACGCATGCGGCCCAACGACGCCGACCCGGACTGGCCCGCCACTGCCCGAGCGGCACGGGAGAAGTTTCTCGAGGAACACGTGCACGACGAGGACGAGGTCCGGTTCTTCGTCGAGGGACGCGGGTGCTTCTATCTGAATCTGGACGGCATGGTGCACGCCGTCGTGTGCGAGGCTGGTGACCTGCTATCGGTGCCGCGCGGCACGCGGCACTGGTTCGACATGGGCCGGCAGCCCCAATTCACGGCGATCCGGTTCTTCCAGGAGGAGGACGGGTGGATCGCCGACTTCACCGGCGAGCCGACCGCCCGTCAGATCCCTTACCTCGACGAGTTGATCGGCGCTAATTGGTGAGCCGAGCCGACGCAGTCGTCCTGGACGTCGAGGGCACGTTAGGTTCCCTCGCCTTCGTCCGTGATGTTCTTTTTCCCTACTCTCGTGAGCGAGTCGCCACGTATCTCGAACGCGACACGACGGATGTCCAGGACGTCCTCCGGGCCACCGCGGCTCTGGCGGGCAAGCCGACGGCAACACGCGCAGAATTGGTCGTCGTCATCAACGGCTGGATCGACCAGGATGTCAAAGCGCCACCGCTCAAGGCGCTGCAGGGGATGATCTGGGCGGACGGGTACGCGAGCGGAGCGCTCACCGCACACGTCTTCGACGACGTCCCCACCGCGCTGCGGACGTGGCGTGCCGACGGCCTCGGCGTGCACCTGTTCTCCTCCGGTTCCGTCCAGGCGCAACACGACTGGCTGCGCCACACCGAGCTGGGTGATCTGCGACCGCTGGTCGACCGGCTCTTCGACGCGCAGGGCATGGGCGCCAAGACCGATCCCGCGGCGTACCAACGGATCAGCCGGGAGATCGGCGTAGCCGCGGACCGGATCCTGTTCGCCTCGGACCGGCCCGTCGAACTGGCCGCCGCCCGCGCCGCCGGCTGGCATACCCTGGGTGTGCACCGACCCGGGAACCCGCCAACGGACTTCGGCGCCCACGCCTGGGTCACTGATTTCTCGTCTGTGCGCCCGCAGCCGGTCGGCAGGCCGACATGAGCCGGTCGCGGCATCAGAGTTCGACGATCTTCCGCGGGATGACCGAGCTCGCCCAGGCCTCCGGTTCGGTGAACCTTCGGCAGGGCTTCCCGGACACCGACGGGGCAATCCATCGACTCACGAAGTTCCATGCATGAGGAGAGAGATCATGTCAGCGCTACAAGCGTCGTTGGCCGTCATCGGCGGAAGCGGCTTCTATTCGCTGCTGGACGAAGCCCGCGAAGTGCATGTCAGCACCCCGTACGGCGAACCGTCGG
Organism: Micromonospora alfalfae; assembly: GCF_022230925.1. Classification (GTDB taxonomy): domain Bacteria; phylum Actinomycetota; class Actinomycetes; order Mycobacteriales; family Micromonosporaceae; genus Micromonospora; species Micromonospora alfalfae. Next base: position 164,659 of record NZ_JAKKFH010000008.1, read on the forward strand.
ACGCCGTCCTTGTTGGTCGCGTCGGCGACCGCGATGTGGCGTTCCTCCCCCGGCACGGCCGCGACCACCGTTACCCGCCGCACCGGATCAACTATCGCGCCAACCTCTGGGCACTGCACTCGATCGGTGTCCGCCAGATCATCGCCCCGTGCGCCGTCGGCTCACTGCGACCCGAGCTCGGGCCGGGAAGCCTCGTGGTCCCGGACCAACTCGTCGACCGCACCAGCGGCCGCCAGCAGACCTTCTACGACTCCGGCGCGGCACATGTACCGTTCGCCGACCCGTACTGCTCGCAGGGGCGTGAGGTAGTCATCGCGGCATCGCGTCGCGAGGGGATGCCCGTGACGGATGAAGGCACCATGGTCGTCGTCGAGGGACCCCGATTTTCGACCCGGGCCGAGTCACAGTGGTACGCGGCTCAGGGCTGGTCCGTGGTCAACATGACCGGCCTCCCGGAAGCAGTTCTGGCTCGCGAACTCGCGATGTGCTACACGGCGGTGGCGCTGGTCACTGACCTCGACGCCGGTCTGGACAGCGCTTCCGCCGTGAATCAGAGGGAGGTGTTCGACGTCTTCGCGAAGAACACCAACCGCCTCCGGTCGATTGTTCTGAATGCCTTGGCCGACCTGCCTGCCGATCGAACCTGCCCGTGCCGGGAAAGCCTCGACGGCATCGCAGTCGCCCGGGATGCCGTGCCCAGCTGACACGGTCCTGATACACCTCATCTCGCGCACCTTCGAGGCGGTGACCATGACGAGGCCGGGGACCGGGTATTCATCCTCGACTTCGACCCTCAGGCGCACCTGACGGAGGCGATCGGCATGCCGGAGCCGGAGGGACCGGCGACGCTGCGGCACCTGCCCACGGCAGGGCCTCTGGACAGCCTTACCGCTGCTCTTCACACGATCGTTGACCCATCCGTAGGCTCGACCTCTAGCCGGAAGGCACGCCGAAGCGCCGCCATCGTGGGAGCGATCTCTGCCTCGTCGCGGGCGCGGAAAAAGACGACCCCTGGCGTCGACGACGAGTTGAGGTCCGACGTGACCACGTCGCCGACGCTCATGGTCATCCGCATGTCGATCAGTCCAGGGATCGCCGCGCGGATCTCCTCCTCAGAGGACATCTCGACGATCCGGCCCGGACGGATCGGAAGATTCACGTTGACGACAATGCCGTCGGTCGACGTGACGTCCAGCGCCGGCGTGTACCCGAGCCCCAGGGACCAGAATGCCTCCCACAGATCGACTCCGTGCTGGTGACTGATGGCTTCGACGATGCCGCCGCCCGCGGGCCGGCACGCCGCTTCGCCGACCCGGAAGCCGTCGCGGGACCGGTAGAGCTCCACGTGGGCGACCCCGTCGCGGAGCCCCAACTCGATCGTGGCCCGGCTGGCGACCTCCAGCGCCTCGTCATGGTCAGGGTGGTCGGGGGGGACGATCCACGATCCGTCGAAGTCGTCGATCCGGCCGAGCAGCGGGTCGAAGTAGATCGACACGGCGGCGAACAGCACCTTACCCTCGTGAAGAACGGCGTCGACGTGGAACTCCCGGTCCATCGCCACGTACTGCTCCACGGCCACCGGCATCTCCTCGGCGCGCAGACGCGCTCCGGTCGGCCCGGTCGCCCAGGCCCTCGCTGCCTCCGGCCCGTCGATCCGGGTCACGTCCATGCAGAGGGCGCCGAACGTCGGCTTGACGACGACCGGCCATCCCAGGCTGTCGCCCGCCTTCGGGACGTCGGTCGGTTCGAAAACCCGCTGGACCTGAGCTGTCTTCAGGCCTGCCTCGATGAGGCGTCGCTTCATGAGGAACTTGTCGGAGAAGGCGAGTGCGACGTCGTACGAATCTCCGGGGATCCCGAGCGAGGACCGCAGGAAGCCAGCGGTCGGTACACCGAACTCGACCGGCGAGATGATGCGATCCACAGGACGTGACGCGGCCACCCGCCGGACGGCGACGAGCACCTGGGTCGTGTCGCGGATGTCGTCGACCTCGATGACCTGCATGGTAGGTAGACGGGACGCGCCGCCGCCGTCGGGGAAGTGGTGGGGATGGCCCGCCTCCGCCACGATGGTCACGTGGTCGACGGATGCAGCGTCGAGCAGACGGAACGGGAAGGCGCGGCGCACGGTGGTCAGGACCACGGCGTGGGCGGTCACTACGGCACCATCCTTTCGATCAGATCTTGGAAGTAACGTCCTGTCGGAACTCGGCGAGGATCAGCAGATGGGCTTGTGGCGGTCGCCCTTCGAGGCCTCGTCGACAACCCGGCCCGGCACGGCAACGCGGTACGCCTCCTCCAAGCTGGAGAAGACCAATTCCTCGCTGCCCGAGGTTGACACAGGGAGTGTCACGCCTGACCACTCTCGACGAGGAGTGAGGCCAGGACCGCGTCGATCTCCGAGCGGAACGCCGCAGCATCCGTGGCGGGAAGCTGGGCCAGGACCGACCCGGCGAGCTCCTCGATCTTCTTCTTCGACGTCGTGGTTCCAGGTGCCACCGCCCACAGGCCGCGGACCCGCGCGCCTCGCCGACATTTAGCCTCGTAGCTGCGGGTGCCGAGGTGCAGGGACTCGATGCCGTTCTCCTGGGCGAACCGTACGGGCCCGTGCACTAGGAGCACCGCGTACTCCGCGGCGTTGCGCAGCTCCCCGTAGTTCAGGCCGATCGAACGAAGCGCGAGTTGCTGGCCCGACCGGTAGCCGAGCGAGTACCCGGTCATGCGCGAGCCGTCGAAGACGGCGTGCGCCACGGCCTCCTCGCGGAGGATGCGGGCCTGGCGGCCGAGGGTTGCCCGCAGGTTCTCCTCCTCGTGCTCGTTGCCGTACTTGAGCTCGACCTGCTGCAGCAGCGGAGCCCCGCATGCGACAATCTCGTCGATCGACACCTGCCGGAGCTCGAGGCCGCTCTTGACGAAGCGCTGCCACTCGCGGCGCCAGTGTCGATGCTGCGACTTCGTCAGCTTCGACTCGAAGGGCCCATCCGCAGGAATTTGCTGCACGGTGCAGTCGGCGTCGACGAGGTGCACCCCGGGGGTCTCGCCGGTGAGCGAACGCGCGGCCGCCACGACGTGTGGCACGTCCTTCGACGGCAGGTATGGCCACCACCAGGCGCCGTGTACCTCGGGGAACGCCTCGAGGGCCGCGCCCATGAGCTCCGCCAGCGCTGCGGGCGACCGGCGAGTCCCGATCACCGGGGAGCAGAATCCCCGGCGTCCACCGAGCAGCAGCCGCGCACTGTCGTCCTCGCTGTCGAGCAGGGTCTCGAAGCGATAGTCCGGATGACCTTCGTCCGGCGCATGGTGGGCGACGAGCCCGGCACCGTCCTTCATCAGGTAGGCGGGACGACCGATGCCGTCGGAGTCGACGAAGCGCAGCCAGTTCGGCGAGGAGTAGAAGCTTTCTGGTTGGGGCCAGGCTGAGGGGACAGTGGAGCTGATCATTCCCTCCGGCTTTCGTCTGTCGCAGACACATGCATCGACGTCGTCACGGCGCGTCGTCTGACATCGACCAGTATAACGGTGATCTCCGTGCTACTCCGGCCCCGCGTGCCTGGCAAGCGAGGGGCCCACGAGCCGGGCGGCCAGCGCGCCGACCGCAGCGATCACGACGAGAAGCACCACGGCGACATCGACCTGATCGGCGAAGGGGGCAACGACGAGTGCACCCATGGCGAAGCCCAGCGCGAGGCTCGTGTTGACCCAGGACTGCGCCTCGGTCCGCTGCCCTGGGGGGGTGGTCGCCGCCGAGAGCGAGAAGACCGTGGCCAGGCAGGGTGCCGTGGTGGCGCCGACCAGGGGAGCGACGACGATGAAGCTCCATGGCGCGGCCTGACCCAGGAGCAGCATCACGATGCCGCCGGCCGTCAGCAGCAGCATGATCGGCAACCAGCTCTGCGGAGTACGTCCACTGCCGTACGCGCCGAAGACAAGTCCTCCGACGAGGCTGCCCACTGCCATTCCGGCCAGCAGCAGTCCTCCCGCCCACTCGTAGCCGCCGGAGTGGCTGATCGTCAGCAGCAGCACCTCGACGGCGGCGCTGACCAGGGACGGGACCAGCGCGAGTAGCAGGGTCGTCCTGAACGGCGAAGAGGCAACCGGCCCCCATCCGCCCTTGCTCCGGGAGGCAAGCACCTGCTCGGCCGGTTCCGACCGGATCACCAAGACCGCGGACAGGACCAGCAGGGCGATGACGGGCAGGACCGCGACGGCCGGATCCGTCCACGTCGCCACCAGGCCCGCTGCCGCGGGGCCGACGACGAAGGCCACCTCGAGCAGGACAGCGTCGAGGGCCATCGCTGTGTGCCGGCCCTTTCCCGGGAGGGTGAGGGCGATCCAGAGTCCACGGATCGTGGCAGCGACCGGCGGCATGAAAGCGCCGCTCAGCACGGCGACTCCTGCGATCACCAGCATCGACGAGCCCTCGATGACGGCGACCAGGACGGCCACCATCAGGATGTACAGGCTGGTGGTGACGAGGAGCACGGGTTGCACGCCCCGGCGGTCGATCCATCGGCCCCGTGCGGGGGCCGTGAGTGCCTGGCCCACCGTATAGGCGGCCAACGCCAGGGCGGCCGACGACTCGTCGCGTCGGTCGGCCACGAGCAGGAACAGCACGACCGACCACATGCTCATGGTCAGGCGCGCTACCAGGGCCGCGACGGCCAACCGGCGCATGTCCCGCTCGCCGAGCAGGGCCCTGTATGCCTGCACCCCCGTGCTGGATTCCTTGTTCACGCGCGCATTAACCCACGGCGGCGCAAAGTCGACCCCGCGGTATTCACGGTGCATAGTCGACCCCGCAGCGCGTGATCATGTTGGAGGTCGCCGCACCGGCTCGACGTGGAGTGCTTCATGCGGACAAAGTAACCGGTGGCGCGTGCCATGGGATATCGGCAGCCGTCTCACCCAGGTCGAGGGGCAGGATCCGAAGAAGAGGCCGCGACCCTGGACCACGACGGAGCATCGCGGTCATCCGCATCTCGGTCGAGGCGGCGGCGGGCCGCGTGGCGATCACTGCCGGCGCCGGATCCAGCTCCGCGGCTCACAGCATCGACCCCCTCGTGGAGCTGGGCGTCATCGAGTCGGCGCTCGTCCGCCCTGCCGTTCCTCGAGTCCACCCCGGAGCGCCTCAGAATCCTGCGCGCAGGGCTGTCCGCGTCGGCCATCGAGTCAGCCGGCCGCCACACGCAGACCCCCTCGCCGCGGACGATCGAAGCTCACGTGCGAGGAGCCAGACTCCAAAATAGAGGGGTTGACCGCCTGCAGTCACAATGCGATGATCCATTTTCTTGTTCTCACTTCGGGGGTCTGATCAAGTTGCGATTCCGATTTCAGGATCCGAGACGTCCGATCGGGTGGCGTCGATGAGCGAGATCTATTTCGCACAGATCCGTGAGGACTCACGCATCGAACGTCGACTACAGGCCAGCTACGGGGCCCGGAGGGTCCTCACCATCGGCTCGGGCGGCTGCACGGCATTCTCGCTGCTGGACGACGAGCTGGAGAGCCTCGTCGTCGTGGACGCGAACCCGGCCCAGTGCGCGCTCATCGAGCTCAAGAAGGCCGCCCTGATCGCTCTCGAACGGGAGGACTACCTCGCCTTCGTCGGCGAGCGGCCTGCCGTGAACCGCCTCGGCACCTTCCGCGAGTTGGAAGAAGCCCTGCCCGACGGAGCCCGCGCGTATTGGCGGAGCCACCAGGCGCGCATCGCGTCGGGGATCAACGGCTGTGGCGTGACGGATCGCCTCTACAGGCTGGTCGGCGACAACCTGACGCAGCTCATCCTCGGCGCCGAAAACGTCGACCTCCTCTTCGCGTGCTCGACCATGGACGAGCAGCGTGCCTTCTTCGCCGAGCACCTCGACAACGACCGCTGGGACACCGCCGTGCGGGTGTTGTTCAGCCGTTGGACCCAGTCGCACTTCTACCCACCGCTGTGGTCCGCACGTAGCCCTGAGTCCAAGTTCGGCGAGTTCTACGCGGCGCAAATCAAGGACGCCATCGTGGGCAAGCCAGTCGCCAACAATTACTTCTTACATCAGCTGCTCACCGGTCGCTACCTCCACGACCGGGTCGACGGCACACCCGCCTATCTCTCCGACGACGGATATACGACCGCACGCCGCAACATCGACAAGATGCGACTGGTCAACAGCACGGTCGACCAGTGCCTCGACACCGTGACGGACGTGGACGCCTTCTACCTGTCCAACATCTTCGACTGGGGCAGCCCCTCGCAGCACGAGGCCCTCGCGGGCAAGGCTCGAAAGGCTTCGTCAGCCGACGGAGCAATCGTCCTGCACCGGAGTATGTATGGCGAGGGGCAGCTGGCACCGGTGTTCGGTGACCACCTCGAGATCCGTCAGGAGCTGTCGAAAGAGCTGACAGAGCAGGAGCGCTCGATGCTCTATCGCGAGGTCACCGTCGGCGAGCTCGTGCGAGGAGCTGGCGGCACCCGATGAGTGGCGCGAGGCAGACCGCACGGTTGGCAACTTCCAAATGGACGAAGGGTAAAGCCCGGCATGACTGGAAGCAATGACGATTTTCTCGGAGCGGTGCTGGAGTTCCTGCGCGACCTCAATACTTCGACAGAGACTCAGCGCCCGACGATGGGAACTGAGCTCGGCGCGGACACGGACCTGATCCAGGCGGGCATCGTCGATAGCCTGTCGATAATGGAGCTGATCGTGTTCCTGGAGAAGGAGACCGGCGCGCACGTCCCGCTGGAGGACCTGATGCTCGACAGCATCCGCACTGCCCGGACAATCGCTGCCGTCTACGGTTCGCATACGACCCCAGTTGCCCGATGAGTCCGGTCGGCGCGCAACTGGGCTTGAGTGACGTCGAGGCCCAGATCGACAGGATGCTCATCGGAATCCCCTCTTTCTCGGGTGCCGAGGAGCTCAAACTCTCCCCGCTGCTCCCCAGGAGCTCCGTCCTGGCAACACACTACGTGCGCAGCTTTCCCCAGCATGCACTGGTGGTCTCGGGCGCGATGGGCTCGGACTCCGAGTTTCTCCTGGCACCGACTACCTGCTACGCGGTGTTCGACCATCTGAGAGATCGCCAGCTTTCCAGTCCTTCCTTGTTCACACACAAGAATCTCTGCTTCCGGAACGAGGAGACCTACCGTCCGGGCGAACGCCAGTCCTCGTTCCTCATGCGAGAGTTCATCTTCCTCTCGACGGACCTGGGCCTGGTGCACGAGTGGATCGGGCACATCGTTCGTGACGTGCCGTCGTCACTCGCCGAGGAGTTCTGGGTGGACGCGGTCGTGAAGAAGGCGAGCGACCCGTTCTTCGACCCCAAGGACCTGCACCTGAAGTTCCAGGAGTCCGAGAACCTGAAGTCCGAGTTCGTCGTCGACGGCCTCGCCGTGGCGTCGGTCAACCTGCACCTCGGGGCGTTCGCTCGAAGCTGCAACCTGCGCTCGAACGACGGGCAGCCCCTGTACAGCGCCTGCTTCGGCCTCGGGTACGACCGGCTCGTCGCGAAGAGCACGGCGGCACGGGCGGATGTCCAGTCCCCAGCCGGTGACGGCCGGAAAACGAGCGGATAAGCCCATGGAGGAACGTCTCAGGCTGGGCGACCCGGCAGACGTCGGCCGGTTGCTTCGCGAGGAGAAGTTCCGGGTCGATCACCCGTTCCGGGTGTCACGCCGGGTCTTCGGAGCGTCCACACTGGATCTGGAGGGAAGCGAGCACCTCAAGAGGAAGCGCGGGTGGTGGGCCGGCTTCGGGAAGCAGTGGGCCGGCAGCGTCACGGTCCAGGAAATGGTTGACTCCGCCGTCGCTGACGGATTCGCTCGTGCGCGCGTCAGCAACGATTTATTGCAGGGCTGCGTCTACATCCCCAACCGCATCGTCCTGGACCTCTTGGACCTCCCTGAGGTCGACCCCATCGAGCACTACGAGAGCCTCAAGCCGGTGCTGCGGATCCTCGGCGGGCTTCCTGAGACCGACGACTCTGTGGCGCAGGCGAAGGACTACATCCAACGCCTCGTCCGAGACGTGACGGTGCCGTGGTTCTCGGACCTGTCGAACGAGGCCCGGTCGGCAGAGCTGGCCCTCTTCCTGGTGGCCGGCGCGGAGACTACCGTGGTCGCCCTGGAGGTCCTGACCTCCGCGTGGTGGAACGACGCGGATGCCGTAACGGACGCCGTGCGCAGTGCGGGTTCCGCGAGTGTCGTCATGCGCCTGTTGACGCAGGACGCCCCGTTGGGCCTGACGACACGCTATGCCTCCCGAGATGTGTTCATCGACACGGTCGGCCAGATACCGCGAGGCGCCTTGATCGAAGTGGATTTGGCCAGTGCGAGCCTGCAGTTGGGCATTGGTGAGACTGACGATCGCCGCAAGGTTCAGAGCTACGTCTTCGGGGCGGGAGCGCATCGCTGCCCTGGGGACCGCCTGGCGATGCTGGAGGCGCAGGCCTACCTGGGGGGGCTCCTCGCCCTGGACGCTTCCGAGTACGCGCCCGTCGCCGCAGCCGAACCGCGGCCGGCGACGTTCCGGCATCTGCCATGGCAGGCACTGGAACGGACGACGAACTCGCGTGCGGGCGCTCCAGCTGAGAGAAGCGTCGGTGATGCATAGAATTCTGGTCGGTACCGCCGGACCAGCACATTTTCCGAACTTCCAGTATGTGATCGGGGACCCTGAGACACGCCATGCCGTGGTCGTGGATCCTGCATGGGACAGCGAGGGCATCGCCCGAAGAATTCACCTTGAAGGCTGGAGCCTGCAGGCGGTAGTGCTGACGCACGCGCATTCGGATCACGTCAACGGAGTTGCCGAACTGGTAAGCCTCCTGCCAGCTCCTGTGTACCTCTCGGGTGTCGAAGCCGCCTACTACGGCTTCGACGAACCGGGAATGGTGCACTGCCGGGACGGCGAGACGTTGAAGGCTGGCTCCATCGAGGTAGGTGTGATGGAGACACCCGGCCACACGGTGGGGTCGTGTTGCTTCCTTGTCGGCGATGCCCTCTTTGCTGGCGACACGCTGTTTCCTGAAGGCATAGGCTTCACGCACTTCGAGGGAGGCTCTGCCTCAGACCTCTACGACAGCGTGCGGCGGTTGGATCACGAAATCTCCGAGGACGCCCGGCTCTATTCTGGACATCGGTACCGACGCGGACCCGGGCTGACCTTCGCAGAGCTTCGGCGACTGAATGTCTATTTCCACCTGTCCAGCCGAAAGGAGTTTGTCGAGTTCGCCGATAGGCGGACGGTGGCGACATCTCACGATCGGCTCCTGGCCAAGACGTCAACGACACTCCCTGATATTCATGGGTTGACTTGGGGTGATGGTGTGTTCCCCAATGCTTGACACGGGACATCCACCATCATGCGCCCCAGAGCTCCTAAGGGACGTCTCGTAACTGGGTGAAGGCGTTGCCCTGGACCGGGCCGATGGTCAGCCGGCGAGGATGATGTTGTGGAGGTTGGCGGTGCCGGAAGCGGCATCGGCTCCGGCCCAAAGTGAGTGGAAGTCGTGATCGACAGGGGCAGCAGGCGCGTCCTCCGCAGCTCCAGGCGCCCGGGCGAGCAAATCGCCATCGACGCGGACCAGTAGGAGCTGTTCGTGGCGCGCACCTTGCCCGACGAGGCCTTGGCGATCCGGGAGTCAGGCGGGAATGGGCAGGGGTTCCTGCGGCCAGTTGAGGACCTTGGCGCCGAGTACCGCCGCCTGCAGGGTGAAACGGTGGGCGGCGTCGGCCGGGTCGTAGCCGGTCAGTGTCTTGACCCGCTCCAGGCGGTAAGTGACGGTGCGGACCGACACGTGCAGCCGTTTCGCCGACTCGGTGGCGACCGCACCGGTGGCGAAGTAGGCGTCCAGGGTGTCGAGCAGCGGTCCGGCGCCGCCGCGAGCCTGCATGAGTGGGGTGAGTATAGCTTGTACCAAGTCGACGATGGCGGGTTGGTCGCGTAGCAGCACTCGGTAGATGAGCAGGTCGTGGGCGTTGATAACCGGGGCGCCCGCGTGCAGCCGACCCGCCATGGTGAGCGCCTCGCGAGCCTCCTCGTAGGAGCGGGCGATGCCGTACAGGCCGGGGTGGGCGCGGCCGACGGCGACACGCCAGGGCCGTCCGCGGGGTAGCCGGCTCAGCTCGCCGTGCATGAGCCGGCCGAGTTCATTGCTCGCGTGCAGCGCGGGCGGCACCCGGCCGGCTGCTCCGGCATCGGCCGGTGCCAGCACGACGAGCAGGCCATCCTTGGTCGCGACCAGGACGTCACGGTCGCCGAGTCGGTCGAAGATGACCGCCTCCAGGGCGCTGATCGCCGCGTCAGTGTCCGGTAGCCGCCGGCTCGGTGCGGCCAACGCCACCTGGTGGACCCGGGCGAGGTCGAGACCGAACGGTTCGGCGCGCTCGACCAGGGTGCCGAGGTCGGAGTCGCCGCGCAGCAGGTCGTCGATCAGCTCACGGCGCAGGGTCTCCTCCCGGCGCACCAGGTCACGGCGTGCCACCGCGTAGCCTTCGGCGAGCGTCGCGACCGCGTCGTCGACGACTTGCAGGACGGCGGTCGCGGCAGCGCGGACCGCCTCCCGGTCGCGGGAGCGCACCACCATCGGCAGGTCCTGCCACAGCCGCCGCGCGGCGGACAGATACAGCTGAACCACTCGTCCTGCGGAGATGCCCTGCTCGGCGGCGCGCCGGCCCAGCAGGGCGATTGCGTCCAGCTCGCCACGCTTGGCTCGGCGTCCGTGCATGGCCGCGTCGGCGAGCAGCGGCAGGTAGTCGCCGAGCAAGTCCACCGGAACCCCGCCGGCATCACGGCTGGCCCCTTCGGCGACATCGACCAGCCACGCATCCTCCGGTCCTGCCCTCGCAGTCCGGCGCCCACCGCCCCGCCGTTTGCTGTCGGTCATCTCCGCCTCGCCTTCCGAACCGCCACTGCCACGGCACCCCGCAGCGGTGCCGAGCCGAGACAACAGCAATCCCACCGGCGCTGAATCTGCTCGCCGGCACGTCGACGCTGCCCGGCGACGCCCATGACCTCCATCAGCATTGTTGCCGACGGTCGGCAGTCTAGATCCGCCGTGTCTGTGCACGGTAGCCCTGCCGAGACCAGGCCGAGCGAGGCGACGATGGGAGCCGGACCGCGGATCGTCCGCGTCCGCGAGCCGGCGCGTACGGCATCGATGAGGCCCCCGGCACGTCAGAGAGCAGGCCACAGCAGGCCGTGGCACCGGTGCGGATTCGACCGGAAGGAGAAGGACGTCATGCTGCTGCGCAAGTCCCAACGGGCGTTAGCGGTCGCCACCATCGCGGCTGTCCTTGCGCTTGCCGTGACACTGCTAGCGACCCGCGGTGTCATCGATGCGCTGCTGATGATCGTCGTCGCCGCCGTGTTGGCCGGTATGTACCTGCTGCGCCGCTACGCCCGCGACGTGCTGCTCTACCGCCGCTCCACGCCGCGCCGGCGACACCCGGACAGCGAACCGGTCAGTAGCCCGCCTACGGCCGGGGTCGACAGCGCCGACACCGTCCACCCTGGCGGCCCGCGTGAAACTTTCCTCCCGGACCGGACATGAGCGCAGCCTCGCGCGTTGGGGGTCGTGCCAGTGACACCAGCCGCGCACGGGCCGGTTCGGTCCACGCTCAAGACTCGCCGAACGCACCACGCCGACGACACCATCCCCGTGCCGACACCAATCGTCACCACCGATCCGGGTGCGCCGCCGGGCCTCCCCCGAGATCGGCGGCGACAGGAAAGGAGCACCATGCCGCAGTGGCGAGTACGCGATGTGATGACCACGGAGGTGATCACCGTCCCCGACGACGCGTCGGTCGCAGAGATCGTTGCCATGCTCACCGAACAGCAGATCACCGCCGTGCCGATCGTCGACAGGTTTGACGCCGTGCTGGGCGTGGTCTCCTGGACTGACCTGCGCGACAAGATCGACATCGCCGCGGCGGACGGTAAGCCGCATGTCAGTTGGTGGTGCCGGTGGGCGCCGCCGCTGGTGCAATGGCCGGACGGCACCGCCGTGGAGGTGATGAGCGGCCCGACGCTGACCATCGCAGCCGACGCGTCGCTGCCGGCGGCCGCCCGGATGATGTACCGCAGCGAGGTCGGCCGACTGCTGGTCGTCGACGGCGACAACCGGCTACGCGGCATCATCACCCGGTCGGACCTGCTGAAGGTCCACGCCCGGCTCGACGCTGTCATCCATGACGAGGTGATCGACCGGGTCCTGCGCCGTCCACTGATGATCCCGCCGGGAGCTGTCCAGGCCACCGTCGACGACGGTGTCGTCACCCTCACGGGGAACACCGCACGCAAGTCGACCGCCGTCGCCGCCGCACAGCTGACCGAGGCGGTCCCCGGCGTCACCAACGTCGTCGACGAACTCACCTTTGACGTCGACGACACCGTCGCGGCCCCTCCAGCGCGCCAGGCGGCCGAACGTGACCCCCTACTCGGCTGGTGGATCGGGCGCACTCCCACCTGGTCAGCCAGCCGGGCACCCGCAGCCCGCACCGGCAACTACGACGAACAGACCGCGACCCGATCGGCGGCCCCGCAATGATCATGCCGCTGGCGGGCTCCGCTCCCGGCGCCGATGCCATCGTCTCCACAGGGGGACGCAACGGCACGATCGTCGACCTACGCGACCGGGCACCGGATACGCCCGGGCGTCCGCCGGACGCCGACGCCGACGGCTTCACCGGCGACATCGTCGATGAGTGGGGCCGGCAATCCTTCCCGGCCAGCGACCCGCCAGCCAACTGGTGACAGCGACGCCGACGCCGAGGGGAAGTGACAGTGCGGATCCCGCAGCCCGCGGGGACGGCGCACGCAGGCCCCCACCCGGAACGCCTCGCGGCAGCGGTCGTCCGGCGACACCGGACGCCGGCATCGCCTCGGGGATGTGATCGGCCCAGCGGCGTCCCACACGAATTCGGATGCGAGGTGAGCATGGACATCCTCAACGAGCACGACCTGCTCCAGGTGGCCGGCCAGCCTGGCACACGGATCTCCATCTTCCTGCCGACCCACCGCAGCGGGCCGCAAACCGAGCGCAACCGTATCCGGCTGAAGAACCAGCTCAAACACGCGCACCACGCGCTGCGCGCCGACGGCATGCCCACCGCGCAGATCGAGACGCTGCTCGAGCCAGGACATCGGATCCCCAACCTGGTCGGGCTGTGGGACCAGCCCAGCGACGGCCTGGCCGTATTCCTCAGGCCCGACGGTCCCCGTCACCTGGGGGTTCCGTTGCGGTTGCCCGAACTGGTGACCGTCGGCGATCGGTTCGTGGTTCGGCCACTGCTGTCGCTGTTGAGCACGGGCGGCCATTTCTACGTCCTGGCGCTCAGCCGGGCTCGGCATCGGCTGGCTGGTCTTCCGGGTGCTCAACGCCGCGGAACGCGCTCTCGCCGCCACGCTCACGCTGGTGGTGCTCACGAGCACGGCCGGCAGGTCCACCGTCGAGGGCGTCCCGACGACGGTGTTGATTGCTCTTTGGACGCTGTTGGTTGTTCAGGTAGCGGTGGTGCGCCCCCGCTTGGACCGTCGCGCCCAGCAGCTCATCCAAGGCTACGACCCACCGCGATCGCACCTGCACCTCGCCTACATTGCCGCCGAGCGCGCGAAAGTCCTGCTCCTGCCCACATTCGGGATCCTGCTCGCCCTGCGGCTGATGCCATGAGTCCGTTAGCCGACGCCGAATCCGTCGGCCAGCGAACCGAACGCGGCCCGCACGATCCGGCGACCCGTCGGCTCGGTCCTGCTCGAACCGAACGACGACCCCCTGTCTCGTCGGAGCAACCAACGCCAGCTTTCGCGTCCGGTGTGAGCGGCGCGCTATCCGGTACTACGCCAGCGCTGTGAGAAAGGGCCTACACCATGACCGCAGAAATCCACCGGCAGCCGCTGATCAGCGACGGGCTGCCCAGCCAGCTGCTTGACCTGGACCCGACCGAAACCCAGGAGTGGCGGGAGTCGCTCGACGCGGTCGTGGAGCACGCGGGCACCAATCGGGCGCGGTACCTGATGCTCAGCATGCTGCAACGGGCTCGCGAACAGCACGTCGGCGTGCCCGGCCTGCACAGCACCGACTACCTCAACACCATCCCGCCCGCTCTGGAGCCACCGTTTCCCGGCGACGAAGACATCGAACGGCGCATCCGCGCCTACATCAGATGGAACGCCGCGATCATGGTGCACCGGGCGCAGCGACCCGGGATCGGGGTGGGCGGACACATCTCCACCTACGCCTCGGCCGCGTCGCTGTACGAGGTCGGGTTCAACCACTTCTTCCGCGGCCGGGCCGCGGAGGGCGGCGGCGACCAGATCTACTTCCAGGGTCACGCCTCCCCGGGCATCTACGCGCGAGCCTTCCTCGAGGGCCGGCTGACCGAACACCAGCTCGACGGGTTCCGTCAGGAGCTGTCGCATCCCGGCGGTGGCCTGACGTCCTACCCGCACCCGCGGCTGATGCCGCACTTCTGGCAGTTCCCGACCGTCTCGATGGGCCTCGGCGCGATCAACGCCATCTACCAGGCCCGGTTCAACCGCTACCTGCACCACCGCGGTATCACCGACACCAGCCAGCAGCGAGTGTGGGCGTTCCTCGGCGACGGCGAGATGGACGAGATCGAAGCGCTCGGCGCGATCGGCGTGGCCGCCCGCGAGGAACTGGACAACCTCACCTTCATCATCAACTGCAACCTGCAGCGCCTCGACGGCCCGGTCCGCGGCAACGGAAAGATCATTCAAGAGTTGGAGGCGTTCTTCCGCGGCGCCGGCTGGTACGTCATCAAGGTGGTCTGGGGCCGGCAGTGGGACCCGCTGCTGGCCGCCGACACCGACGGCGCGCTGGTCAACCTCGTGAACGTCACCTCGGACGGCGACTACCAGACCTACAAGACCGAATCCGGGGCGTTCGTGCGGGAGCACTTCTTCGGCCGCGACCCGCGTACCGCAGCGATGGTCGCGGAGCTATCCGACGATCAGATCTGGGGACTCACCCGCGGCGGCCACGACTACCGCAAGCTGTACGCGGCCTACCAGGCCGCCGTTGCCCACACCGGTCAGCCAACCGTCATCCTCGCCAAGACGATCAAAGGGTGGACGCTCGGGTCGCACTTCGAGGGTCGCAACGCCACCCACCAGATGAAAAAGCTCACCCTTGAGGACCTCAAGGGCTTCCGGGATCGGCTGCACCTCGACATCCCCGACGCGGCCCTCGACGAGACCCTGCCGCCCTATTACCGACCGTCGGACGGGTCGCCGGAGCTGGACTACCTGCACGAACGACGCAGTGCCTTGGGCGGATACCTGCCGGCCCGGACCGTGCCAAACCGGCCACTGGCTCTACCAGCCACCACGGCGTACGCGATCGCCGCCCGCGGCTCCGGCCGGCAGCAGGTAGCCACGACGATGGCGTTCGTGCGGCTGCTCAAAGACCTGATGAAAGACCCGCACATCGGGCACCGGTTCGTGCCGATCATCCCGGACGAGGCCCGCACATTCGGGCTGGATGCCCTGTTCCCGTCCAAGAAGATTTACTCCCCACACGGACAGCGCTACCTGTCCGTGGACCGGGAACTCATGCTCAGCTACCAGGAAGACACCAAGGGCGTCCTGCTGCACGAGGGCATCACCGAAGCCGGAGCCACGGCATCCTGGACCGCGGCCGGCACCGCCTACGCCACCCACGCCGAACCGATGATCCCGATCTACATCTTCTACTCCATGTTCGGGTTCCAACGCACCGGCGACGGCTTGTGGGCGGCCGCCGACCAGATGACCCGTGGCTTCCTACTCGGCGCCACCGCCGGCAGGACCACCCTCAACGGCGAGGGCCTCCAACACCAAGACGGGCACTCGCTGCTGCTGGCCGCCACCAACCCCGCCTGCGTCGCCTACGACGCCGCGTTCGCGTTCGAACTCGGCTACATCACCCGCGACGGCCTGCGCCGCATGTACGGCGAAACCCGCGACGGCGAGGACCCCAACGTCTTCTACTACCTCACCCTGTACAACGAGCCCATCACCCAGCCCGCCCAGCCGACCGACGTCGACGTCGACGGCATCCTGGCCGGTATGCACCTGTACAAGCCCACCGCCGAGATGGACGGGCCACGGGCACAAATCCTCGCCTCCGGCATTGCCATGCAGTGGGCGCTGCAGGCACAACAGCTGCTGCACGACGACTGGGGCGTCGCCGCCGACGTCTGGTCGGTGACCTCCTGGACGGAACTACGCCGCGAAGCGCTCGCCGCCGACGCCTGGAATTTGACCCACCCCGGCCAACCACGCAAAACCCCTTACATCACCAGCCGCCTCGCCGCGGCGCCGGGCCCGGTCACCGCCGTGTCCGACTGGATGCGGGCCGTCCCCGACCAAATAGCACCCTTCGTGCCCGGCACCTGGTCCTCACTGGGCACCGACGGCTTCGGACACTCCGACACCCGCCAGGCGCTGCGCCGCCACTTCCACGTCGACGCACCCGGCATCGTCCTGCGCGTACTCACCCAACTCGCCGACCGTGCAGAAATCGACGAGTCCGCGCCGAACAAGGCGATCGCGCTTTACCGGCTGAACGAGATCCACGCGGCCACCCCCGACAACACCGAACACTCCGCCGAGTAGAGACGAGACCGAACCAGCTGTTGTCGCCGACCGTCTTGCCCCCGCGCCGAACCCGACCTCACCGCGCAGGCCGCCGTCGAATTGGAGTTCATGCAGACCGGCAGCACGCCGGACGGCTGGGCCTGCGAAGCCTTCCAAGAGCACCCGAAGGGGCGCGGAACGCGATCGCCAACGCGAGGACCAGGAGTTCACCGGCCAGGGTTCCACCGATCACCACGGCATTGCCCAGGTTCCAGCAGCCGACCTGTGACCAGCTGCGGCACGGCTCTATCACATCGTGTCGCCGGAGCCGGGCCTCATGGCGCATTGCGTCACTCCACCGACCAGCACAAGATAGGCCGCGAGCCAGCTGCCGTGAGGCAGGCCGAGTGGTCCGGTGACCGCAGCGACCAGACCACCGAGCACGACAGAACAGATGCCGATCGCGCTCAGGACGGTTGCCGGGTTCGTGGGTGGACCGCGCCGCGGCTCGGACAGCGACCTGTCGCTCCATTGTCCGCCAGCGCGTTGTTAGGTGTAGGCCCTGCCGGTTCGGATGACGCAGTCATCCCCGGGCGTCCGTGACAACGCTCAGCAACACCGCGGAGTCGTCGATCGCGGCCAGGTCATGGCGGGCCGGCGGGATGACCACATAATCACCCGTGGCGGCTTCCCAGGAGTCGTCGCCGACGCTCAGACGTACCCGCCCGGCCAGCACCTGCAGCGTTGCCTCGTTAGGGCTTTCGTGCTCGCCGAGCGCCTGGCCTGCCACCAGGGCGAGCACCGTCTGGCGCAGCGCGTGTGTCTGTCGGCCGTGGATCGTTTGGGCGCTACGGCCCGCCGACGAGACACGAGCCGCGGCAACGTGCTCGTCGGCCAAAGCGGTCAACGACAAGACATTCATCATGATGCTCCTATAGAGCTGAGGTGAGCCACGCACGAGCCTGGCTCGGGTCGGTAAAGGGGTCGAGCCGGTCGACCGTGATGGGCGAGGCCCACCGTGGGCCATACGACTCGGCGCGGCTTGGATGTCGTCGACGGCATGGCGCGCCGCGCCGAGCCGAGTCCGCGCCAACTCCTGCGACGCGCCGGCGTCCAGCAGTCCGGGCGATCGGTGGGGAGCCGACGCCGGCCGTGGCGACGAACTCCTCGCGGCGCGGGGTCGCGCAGAAGCGTCAAGCGGCGCAGCATTCACCGTTGCGGGCCGGGCGCTGACGCCCGAATCTGCTCGGATCGTCCGAGGGCGTGGGCACTGGCAGGGTCTGTGAGCGGGCCGGGGGCTATGGTGGTGACCGCCGATCATCTGTCGAGCGGATGTAGCCGGTAAGCCAGATAGCCGCGCTCACGCTGGCCACACCCAACGCGATGAGCGCGACTCCCAGGCTGGTCATCAGCACCGCCAAGGCCATGATCAGCGCGGCTGTGATCAGCCAACCGGGTGCGGACGTGCCACGCCACTTGTGTGGGCGGCTCTGCATGACCTGACCGAATCGATCGGCGAACTCGGGGTCCTCCAACCGCAGTCCGCGTTCGATCTCCGTCAACCTGTGCTGTTCTGCGTCGCTGAGCATGCCTGCTCCTTTCCGACTGGCGACCGTCCGCGACGACCTACTGCGGAGCCGGCCTTGTGGCGTTCTCCTTTGCGCCCGGTGCAGGCGGCGGACAAGACCCGCCGCCGTCGATTGGTCGTTTGTCAATTGACAGCATCCGGCTTGACCGGCTCCATCGACAGGGTCGACAACAGCAAACTGAGAAAGTCGGACCTGCCGAACTCCGGCAACAGCCGGTCACGCCCTGCCGGTAGCCAGCCGACCCGGGCTGGGCTGACGCATCGGCACTACGGCAAGACGTCAAACCACGTCGCGGGCCGCGAGGACCACCATCACCAGGCACGGTGCCCACTCGATCACGTTCCGCGACGTCGAGCCCACCACCAGCCCACGGAATCGGAATCCCCTGAGGCCTGGCGAGCCGACGACCAGCTGCTTGGCCGAAGTGCGGCGAACGAAGCTGAGCATCGCGTGAGACGCCGACCAGCACCCCACCAGGCGATCCGTCGATCAGGCGAGTGGTCACCGACAAGGTGGGGTGATCGGTGCGGACTTCATGTGCGGTCTGGGCCAACAAGGTCCAGCATCGCCGCCCGGGGTCCTTGATCGCGCTGATCGTACGGAGCGTGGAAGGGCGGCCCGATCACCGTCCAGCCAAAGGCATGCACGATGCGCAGAGCGCACCGCTGACGTCGTTGCTGTAACCGGCCCTTCGGCGAAGACCCGGAACGGCAACCCTACGGTGGCCAGATCAACGACCGGCGCCGCCAACCCGCGGTCAGGGACGGCGCGGCGTGTTCCCCTGATGTCGGCCCACCGCGCAGCCGCTTCCCGCAACAATCGGTTCGTTGACGGTGTGCTGACAGGGTCAGCGACGGACACGTTGACGGCCAAATCTGCCGGTCACGAGCAACGCCGTCACGGCAGCGACGAAGGACACCCGGCTTGGGCGGCCCTCTGGTTGTATTCCCTGGGTTGTCAACGCCGGCTCAACCTTGACCCCTCCGTTCCGGGCAGGTTCCGGGGCGGAACCATGGGGTCGGTTTTCACGCGGAACCGACACGGCCAGGCCACCAGGTGGCCGCGCAGCGGCGTCGCGGCATCGCCCGTTGTTTCTGTGCGTTTGGCGTCAGAGATGCTCTGACGGCACCGCTGAGGTGTCGACCACCTCTGCGAGAGGAAGCCGTGGTGTTCGCGCCGGTGGTCCGTGCTGTTCCGGGTCTGCGATCCCCAGCCGTAGGGCGAGGTAGGGATGGCCGAGTCCGGCGAGCAGGCGCCACAGTGTGTGCCAGGTGCCGGCGACCTCGACGACGCCGCTGAGCGGTACCACTGACACGCCGATGGTGGTGGCGGTCAACCAGGCCGCGGACAGCGCCTCTCCGGCGCGGAGCCAGTCCTGCGGTGTGTCACCGTCGCCGAACAGCAGCGCATAGACCGCGGCCCAGTCGTGGCCGGCGCCGACCGGCAGCGTCCCTGCCCGGCCGAAGTCGCGGCTGGGCACGGTGGTCTGCGTGGCGTGGTCGGGCAGCACGCTCGCGGGGAGTCCGGTGCCCGACGGCCTGGCACGGCCGGTCCAGTACATCAGCTCCGCTGCGATCTGCGCGTCGCCGGCTTCCACCGCGGCGGCCCGGCCTGCCGCGGAACCCAGGTCCGCCACGTTCTCGGAGGTGAGGACATGCAGGTTGCCTTCCGCGCGGGCCGCGGCCACGATGGCATGCAGCGCGACGTCGGGTATTGGCCGCTCGCTGACGGGCCGCCGATCGGTGTGCCGGATGCGCATCACGTGCGCGAGGCGCAACGCCTCCATCGTCACCGGAGCGCGGCCGTTGACCACGAGCGTGGCCAGGAGGTCAGGATCGCTTGCTTCCGGTAGTCGGGTCGCGTGCGCCACCCAGCCGTCAGCGGCGAGTGCGATCCGGGCGTGGTGCAGGGCGGCCCCGCAGCTGAGCATCAGCTGCCGGCCTTGGGGATCTCCGGCCGCCAGCTGGCGGCTGCGGTTGGCGAACAGGTCCAGTCGATGGGGGTGTACCCGCCACAGCCACGGTTGAGTGTTGAGGATCGACGGGGCGTCTCCGGCCGCGGTAGCGGCGTCGGCGAACGCGACGGCGGGGAGCCGATCGATGGCAGCCGTCTGGTGTCTCATGCTCGGACCTCCGGGGCGTCTGTATGCCGCGCACGCCCGGCAGTCACGCGGTGGTCGGGTCGCGCGGTGCCGGCGGCATCGGGTGCCGGGTCGTGTGCTGTTCGGGTCTCGCGCAGAAGGTCGATGAGGACGGCCGCCTGGCTGTGTTCGACCTCGTTGGTGGGAGTCGGCATCGTGACGGGCCCGGTGCGGGCCAGTTTCCGGAGCCGGTCGACGATGGCTGCGGGTTGCGCTTCGCGGAGTTCGATTAGATAGCGGCCACGAAATTCGTTGTACCGCTCGGGTTGGTGGCCGTACCAGCGGCGCAGCTGCGTGGACGGAGCGATGTCCGCCCATTCGTCGAGGTGGACCGCTGCCTTGGTCAGAGCGCGCGGCCATACCCGGTCCACCAGCACCCGAGCGTCGTCATCGGGTGACGGATCGTCGTAGACCCGGCGGAGCCTTACCTGCCTTTCCATGGGTCCTCCTCGAGGTGGGTCGCGCGGGGCCGTTCGCGGCCATGGTGCGTGCTGTCATCGTCAATGTTCGCGCCGTGCGCGTCGCTGGACAGGTATCTGGCCAGCACCTACGACCGTCCCAGATTGCCGGTTCCCGGCAACTCGGGATTGATGGGACCGGGTACCGACCCCGGCATCGGTGGGACTACGTGGCGTCCCCGCGACAGGGGTCAGACGCCGATCGCATCGCCGTGTGGATCGGGTCCGTCCGGCGCACGACGAAGCGCGCCATGATCGGGCTCGGGTCCGGTCCGCCGTGCGGCGGTTGCAGCCGTCGAGGTGTCATCGGCCCGCAGTGGTGGTCGACGATCCGGCCGCCTCGGTGCACCACCAGCTGACCTCGCCTCGACGGTCGTAGTCGCCGGCATTGCGAGGTACCGCTGCGACTGTTGGGCGGCGGCTCTCGACCGTGCCCTCACGTGTGCACAGGGTCCGCAAATAGTGAACGACATCAATGCGGGCGCCGCTTCCGGCGGTCGGCGCAATAGGGCTCTGTGCTTGCCGACGGTCGGCAACCAGGCACACCAGTGTTGACCGGTGCGGCCCCGTGCCATCCCGCTCGGGGAGGCCCAGGCTGGACCCGACGGGTTGTTCCGGAAAACGAGCCAGGAGGCGAACGGTGAGGAGTCACATGCTGACCCTGTATCGACGCTTGCGCCGCGCCGGGAACGGTGCTCCGCCGCCCGGGTGCCCCGGGATGCGTCGCCGATCGCATCCGATACGGACACCGAACGGCGATCACCGCAGCGGCCAGGCCCGGCTGTGGAGCGTCGAGCACGGCGGTCACGCCGCGGCCGGCGACCTGGAAGCGCTGAGCCGACCGCCCGCAATCACAGGCCTGTAATCCCCGCAAAAGGCATGACCCACACCGTGGTGGCGCCGCGCCCAGACGCTATTCCGTGCGGGGTAGTCGGCCATCCGCACCGTTATCCGGACCGCGGAAAGGACCATTGAGATGACCAGCACCGTACAGAATCCGATCGAACTGCTTCGCGACAACCTGGAGGAGCAGTTCCAGCGGAACACCGACCAACTCGCCGAACTCACCCTACGCAGCCGGCAGCCGGGCCGCAGCGGCTATGACCGCGACGCGCTCGCCGCGCTGATCGCGTCGGCCCGCCAGACGGTGTCCGACACCGCCCAGGCGCTGCGGCGTATGGCCGAGGGCAGCTACGGCACCTGCGAACGCTGCACCGCCGACATTCCGCTGCAACGACTGGAGATCCTGCCGCATGCCCGGTTTTGCATGCCGTGCCAGCGCGCGCAGACCGGCTGACGCCGACGGTAGGCGCGCGTTGCACGGCACCGGACCCGACAGGACATCAGCATACGAACGGAGGCGTCCATGCGTTTCTCCTTGGTCCGACATCAGCGCGACGACGGGGTGGTCACGCTGGTCCCTGCCGGTGAGGTTGATATGGGCGCCGTCGGCACGCTGGGGTCCGCCCTTCAGGACGCGCTGTCTGCACCGGACCGCGTAGACGTGGTCGTCGACCTGGCCCGGGTGACGTTTCTGGACTGCGCTGGCATCGGAGCGCTGGTGGCCGGCCGCAACACCGCCCTCAGTCGCCGATGCGGCTTCACGGTGGTCAACCCGCAGCGGCAGGTGCTTCGGGTCCTGGAGCTGACCGGTGTCCTCGGCGTCCTGACCGGACGCGCGCAGCCGGCACCGGTGCCTGCGCGAGCAACGCGGTCACGACGATCCGGGCGCCGCCGCGACGACCGGCGAGGAGCGGCGGCACGGTCGCCCGCCGGTGTTGCCTCGCGAACGACTAGGAGTTGGTGATGGAAAAGTGGTCGTTGACGGCACTCGCCGATGGACTGCTGAGCTACGCGCTGACTGCGCCGAACGGCCGTGGCATGCGCACGGTTGATGGTGGACGTCCGTACCTGCTCGACCAGACGATGATTGCGATGGCTCGTGGCCAGAGGTTGGACGAGCACGACAACCTGGGTGCTGCCACCGTGCAGGTGCTGCGCGGCCGGGTGCGGGTCACTGTCGGCGATGACACGACCGACGGCCGCCCCGGAGAGTTGCTGATCATGCCCGGCGTCCGGCACACGGTGACCGCACTGGAGGACGCGGTCGTGCTGCTCACCGTCGCGGAAGGTCCGACACCGATCCCGGCTGACGCTGTGGACACGCATCTGGTCGCTTCGTACGAGCGCCAGCACGGGCGCCGACGCTGGCCCGTGAACGCATCTCTGCCCGAGCCATGGCTAGCCACGACGACGTATCGCAGGGAGACAATTCGATGAAGCAACGCGTGTTCGTGATCGTCGGGGCCGGGTTGGCCGGGGCGAAGGCCGCGCAGACGCTGCGCGAGACCGGATTCGGCGGCGAGATCGTGTTGCTCGGGGAGGAACCCGAACAGCCCTATGAGCGGCCGTCGCTGTCCAAGGGTCTGCTGCTGGGCACGGCCGACCGGGAGTCGGTGTTCGTGCACGAGGCCGGCTGGTACGCCGAGCACGCCGTGGACCTGCGCACCGGTACCCGACTGACCGGGATCGACCGGGCCGGCCGGCAGGTTGAGCTGGCCGGGGGTCAGCGTATCGGCTACGACGCGCTGCTGCTGGCTACCGGTGCGACCCCCCGCCGCTTAGAAGTGCCCGGCGCCGACCTCGACGGGGTGCTGCCGTTGCGTACCCTGCCCGACAGCGACCGGATCGCGGTCGCGCTCGTCGACGGCGGCCACCTGGTGGTGGTGGGTGCCGGCTGGATCGGGCTGGAAGTCGCTGCCGCCGCCCGCCAGCGCGGTGCCACCGTGACCGTCGTGGAACGCTCCGAATTGCCGCTGCTGCGCTTACTGGGGCCTGGCATCGCCCGGGTCTTCGCCGATCTGCACCGCGACCACGGGGTCACGTTCCGCTTCGGTGTCGCCGTGCAGGAGTTCCGTGGCGAAGGCCGGGTGTCCGCGGTACTGCTGGGCGACGGCACCGAGCTGCCGGCCGACGCGGTCGTCGTCGGAGTCGGCGTCGGTCCCAACGTGGCTTTCGCCGAACGGGCCGGTTTGGCAGTCGACAACGGCGTCGTCGTCGACCAGGCGCTGCGCAGCAGCGACCCGCGTATCTATGCCGCCGGGGACATCGCCAACGCCTACCACCCGCTGTACGACACGCATCTGCGCCTCGAGCACTGGGCCACGGCGCTGCACTCCGGTCCGGCCGCCGCCCGGTCCATGCTGGGCGTCGAGGTCGTCTACGACCGGCTGCCCTACTTCTATACCGACCAGTACGACCTGGGCATGGAGTACACCGGCTACGTCCCGCCCGGCGGGTACGACACCGTCGTGGTGCGCGGCGACCTCGCCAAGCGGGAGTTCATCGCGTTCTGGACCGCCGGGGGCCGGGTGATGGCCGGCATGAACGTCAATATCTGGGACGTCACCCCTCAGATCCAGAATCTGATCCGCGGCAAGAAGCCGGTCGACCTCGCCCGGCTCGCCGACCCCGGCATCGCCCTCGACGACGTCACACCCCTCGACGCACAGCCGTTCGCCGCCGGAAGGAGCAACAGATCATGACCAGTAACCCGGCCGCTGCGATCGTCGTAGGCATTGACGGCTCCCCGCCCAGCGTGCACGCCCTGGACTGGGCCGCCCGGGAGGCCGTCGCCCGGCACCGCCCGCTGCGAATCGTGCACGCGTTCCGATGGCCGCTGACCAACGAACTGATGGGCCCACCCGTGGTGGGCCCACCCGACGCCGGACTCCAGTACGCCGCCGAACAACGTAAGCCGCACATCCCGCAAAGCCCATTACCCGTGACTCCGGTAACGGGCTTCTGACCTGCAAAAACTGAGAGTGGGCGATGCTGGTACCGACCCAGTGACCTCTTCGGTGTGAACGAACGGCTCGGCTCAACCGGCAATGTCCACGACGACCTTGCCCTCGGCGGTGCCGCCGGCGACCAGGTGGTGGGCGTCCATGACCGTGTCGAGCGTGAACCGACGCCCGTCCAGTCGGGGGCGCAGTGCGCCGGCGTCGGCCAGCGTCGCGATCTCGCGCAGAATGGCGCCGTGGTGTTCGCGGCCCCGCCCGGTGAGCATCGGCAGCAGAGTGAACACGCCGGAGTAGGTCGCGCCACGGAACGACAGCGGAGCGAGCGAGTGTGAGCCCCAGCCCAGCGCGCTGACGACGTGCCCGAGGTAGGTGCGGACCGCCGCGAACGACGCGTCGAGCGTCGCGCCACCGACGTTGTCCACGACGATGTCGAATCCCTCCCCGCCGGTGTACCTCTCGACGTACTCCTCGACAGTGCTCGTGGTGTAGTCGATCGGCACGGCGCCCAGGCTCTCGATCACCCGCATGCTCGCCGGCCCGCCGGTGGCGTACGCCTCGGCGCCGCGGGCCTGGGCAAGTTGCACGCCCACGTACCCGACGCCGCCGGCACCGCCGTGCACCAGCACCTTCTGCCCGGCCCGGACCCCAGCCCGGTCGACAAGCCCCTCCCAGGAGGTGACCGCCGCCAGTGGCAACGCGGCGGCCTCCCGCATCGAGAGGCTCCTCGGCTTGTGGGCCAGCAACCGGGCGTCCACTGCGGCGTACTCGGCAAGCGAACCCTGGAGGTCGCCGACGCCCCCGCACAGCCCGTACACCTCGTCCCCCGGCTCGAAGCCGGTCACGTCCGCGCCCACCGCCGCGACGACACCGGCGAGGTCCAGGCCGAGCACCGCTGGCACCTGAACACGCGCGTGCGCGGCCTTTCCAGCCTGGATCTTCGTGTCGAGCGGGTTGACCCCGCTGGCGACGATCTGCACCAGCACGTGACCGCGCTCGGGGGTGGGTTGATCGATCTCCTCGACCGTCAGCGGAACGTCGAACTCCCGCAGCACCGCAGCACGCATGGCAATCCACACTCTCCGTGGTCGAGACGTCACGTGGACGGTATCCGACCGGATTGCCGGACGGGGCGGCTTCCTCGGTGACCCGCGCCGGCGTCCGCCGGAACTTCTGGCCGGCCCGGCCGACCACCCGGATGCCACAGGTCACGGCTGATCGGCTTTTGCCATCTGAGGAAAAAGTTCGTCACCTCTTGTAAAAAGTCTCGACACAGTGAGGATATTCAGATGCGTCGTCACCCTCAGATTCCTGGGCGGGTGGTCTCGGGCCTCCTCGCGTTCCTCCTCGCCTCGGCTGTCGCTCTGCTCGCACCGGCTCAGCCCGCCGCAGCTCACGGGACCCTCGCCGAGTCCACACCGGCGGGAGGCGCCACGGTGCGCGAGCCGGTGACGTCGGTGCGGCTGTTCTTCACCGAGAAGGCCGCCGCCAACGCGTTCTTCACGATCACCGCCCCGGGCGGCACCCGTGTCGACAACGGGTGGTCGCAGGGGGAGCCGAAGCCACTCGACAAGCCGGTACGCGAGTACTTCCTGGTCAACGGGCAGTTCGAGCCACGGGAGTACACGACGGGGTTCCCCGCGGTGGTGTCCGTCGCCCACCTGCCCGCCAAGGGTCAGTATTCGGTGAGCTACCTGTCGGTCGCCTCGGACGGCGATACCGTGCGGGGCACCCTGACCTTCCGCTACGACGGGCGGGTGACGGCAGCGCCGAAGGGGTGGAGCCCGCCGTCGACTCAACCGGACCCGGCGCTGGTGGCCGCCACCGAGCAGCACAACACGTCCGGGCAGGCCTCGGCGGTGCCGACCACCGCGGCCGATCCGACGACCCCGCCGGCTGCGGCGGCCCCGTCGACCGGGTCAACCGAGGAGAGCGGTTCCGGGGCGCTGGCCTGGGCCGGCTGGGCGGCGGCGGTCGCGGCGGTCGGGGCGCTGGCCGGGTTCATCGTCTGGCGTCGCCGATCCGCCGGAACACCCGCCGGCCAGGGCCGTGCCTCGGCGGCGACCTCCGGCCGAGACGGCGGTGGCGCCCGTACCACGAACAGGACGGGCACTGGCAAGACCGTCGGCGGCAAGACCGTCCCCGGCAAGGCTGCCGGGGACAAGCCCGTCGGGGGCAAGGTCGGCGCGGCGACCGGCGTCGTCGCGCGTACCGCGAGCGACAAGCGGCGGGCTGCCACCGTGCCGGCGGCGCGCAAGGGCAACACGGTCGTCACGGCCCGCACGGGCGTTGCTGTCGATCCGACGCCCACCGATCAGGCGACCAGGGCCTTCGCCAGTACGGACGGCGAGCCGACGGTCGACCCCGGACCACGGCCCGACACGGACCTCGCCGCCGCGACGCCTGGGTCCCGGTTGAGCAACACCCACCTGGCGCTGTTCGTCGGCGGTCTGGTGCTGGCCCTGCTGGCCGGGTTCGGGCTGGCCCGTATCGGCACCTCCGACAAGAGTCCCGCGACCGGCAACGCACGACAGTCAGCCGGTGGACCGCCCGCCTCGGGCCAGGTGGGCTCCGCGACCGACGGGCACCAACACCCTGCCGGTACGGGGCCGCACACGCATCGGGGTGACGACGCGACTGGCGCAACGCTGGCGACCGGCACGACGGTCAGCGCCGGCGGGTACACCCTGCAACCGCTGGAGCGGTCCCAACCCTCTGGTGTACGCGCCGACTACCGGTTCCGTATCGTCGGGACCGACCGGCAGCCGGCAACGACCTTCGCGGTCGTCCACGACAAGCCGTTGCACCTGATCGTGGTGGGCCGCGACCTGACCGGCTACCAGCACCTGCATCCGACAATGGCGCCCGACGGCACCTGGAGCGTGCCCCTGACGCTGGCCCGACCCGGCGGCTACCGCGTCTACGCCGACTTCTCCGTCACCGCGGCCGACGGCACGCAGCAGCCTCTGGTGCTGGGCGTCGACCACACAGTGCCCGGTGCGCACAGCCCGACCGCACTGCCGCCGGCACAGGCGCAGACGAAGGCTGGTCCGTACACGGTGTCGATGACCGGCACCCCGACGGTGGGGGTGACGGCGCCGATGCACTTCCAGGTCAGCGCTGACCCGACCGTACCGGCGCAGGTGGAGCCGTACCTGGGCGCGTACGGGCACCTGGTCGTGGTTCGTGAGGGTGACCTCGGCTACGTGCACGTCCACCCCGAGCCGGAGCTGGTCGACGGGACCGTCAAGTTCTGGCTGACCGCGCCGAGTTCAGGCCGGTACCGGGCCTTCTTCGACTTCCAGATCGCCGGCAAGGTGCACACCGGGGAGTTCACGATCAACGTTCAGTGAGCCCGGAACTTTCTCCCAGTCGCGGCCGACCACCCTCCCAGCCGCAACCTTCGGAGGAAGAACACATGCGCACCACCAGCCCGAACGCTTCACGCCGCCGCTCGGCAGCCATCCTCGCCGCCGCGATCCTGACGGTGGGCGTCGCCGGTTGCGGCTCGTCCGACTCTCCGTCGACAGCGCAGGCGGGACCGCCCGCGCCGACCTCGGCCAACCCGGACGCTGGTGTGCTCGGCATTCGTGACCCGTGGGTGAAGGCGGCCGACAAGGGCATGACGGCCGCCTTCGGGACCCTCGTCAACGACGGCGACACCGATGTCACTCTGACGAGTGCCACGACGTCCCTGTCGCCGATGGAGCTGCACGAGATGGCCATGAAGGACGGCAAGATGGTCATGCGGCAGAAACAGGGCGGCGTCGTGATCAAGGCCGGGAGCACGCACGCCCTGGAGCCCGGCGGCGACCACCTGATGCTGATGAACCTCACCAAGCCCGTTCAGGCGGGCGACGAGCTGACCTTCACCCTGACCTTCGCCGACGGCAGGACCCAGCAGTTCCGCGCCATGGCCAAGCCGTTCACCGGCGCGCAGGAGAGCTACGCCCCCGGGCACGGCGAGCCGACGCCCGGCATGAGCGCCACGCCGGAGATGAGCATGAGCCCGGCATCGTGACGCGGAGACCACCTGTCCGACCGCTGAGCAGGCGTGGTCTGCTCACCGGCGGAGCACTGGCAACCGGCGGAGCCCTGGCCGGCGGTGCCGCCATCGCCGCTACCAGTGTGGGGAGGGCCGGGCCACCGCCCGCGACGGTTGCCGACACGACGCCAGTGGCGTCAGTCGGCGGCCTGGTCGAGCCGTTCCACGGCGCTCGGCAGGCCGGGGTGGCCACCGAACCGCAGGCGCACGCGTCGTTCGTGGCGCTCACAGTGCGGGCCGGCGTCGACCGGGCCGCGCTGGGTCGGATGCTGCGGCTGCTCACCGACGACGCCGCCCGGCTCACCCAGGGCCGACCTGCGCTGGCCGACACCGAGGCCGAACTCGGGCTGCTGCCGGCACGGTTGACGGTGACCTTCGGCTTCGGGCCGGGCCTCTACCAGGCGGCCGGCGTCGACGACCGCCGGCCGGCATCGGTCACCGAACTGCCGTCGTTCCGCATCGACCGGCTTCAGCCGGCCTGGTCCGGTGGTGACCTGCTGCTCCAGATCTGCGCGGACGACGCGATCTCCGTCGCCCACGCCCAGCGAGTCCTGATCAAGGACAGCCGACCGTTCGCCACAGTGCGGTGGGTCCAGCAGGGCTTCCGGCGCAGCCCCGGTGTCGAGCCGGGCGGCCACACCCAACGCAACCTGTTCGGTCAGCTCGACGGCACCGCCAACCCCCGACCCGGCGCACCCATGGACACCGCCCTCTGGGTCGCGGACGGCCCGGCGTGGCTGCGCGACAGCACCACAGTGGTGCTCCGGCGGATCAGCATGAACATGGAAACCTGGGACCTGCTCGGCCGCAGCGACCGCGAGCTCGCCGTCGGGCGACGGCTCGACACCGGTGCACCGCTCACCGGCACCGCCGAACACGACGAACCCGACTTCGCCGCCACCGACGCCGACGGTCTCACCGTCATCCCCGACTTCTCCCACCTGACCCGCGCCCACGTCACCGACGACCGGCTGAAGATCCTGCGCCGGCCCTACAACTACGACGGGGCGCCGACGGCGGAGGGCCACGCGGACAGCGGATTGATCTTCACCTCGTACCAGGCCGACATCGCCCGACAGTTCCTGCCCATCCAGCGCCGGCTGGCCGACCGGGACCTGCTCAACGAGTGGACCACGCCGATCGGTTCCGCTGTCTTCGCCATCCCGCCCGGATGTCAACCGGGCGGTTGGATCGGCGAGCAGGTGCTCGGATGACGACGCCAACCGGAGTTCCGTCATGACCGTGCCGCCGTCCCGCCGTACCTCCGTCCGGCTCGGCGCGGCGGTGCTCGCCGTCCTCGTGGCGGTACTCATCCCGGCCGGCCCGGCCTGGGCGCACAACTCGCTGAAGACGGCCACGCCCGCTCGGGACGCGACGGTGCCGAGCGCACCGACCGAGGTCACGCTCGAATTCATGCAGCGAATCGACGCGGCGTTCACCACCATCGTGCTCACGGACGCCGCCAAGCGGAAGCTTCCCTCCGGCCAACCGGTGGTCACCGGAGCGAAGACCACGATCCAGGTGACCGACACCCTGCCGAACGGGACATACACGGTCGCCTACCGGGTCGTCTCCGTGGACGGGCACCCGGTGCAGGGCTCCTACCCGTTCACTGTGGCCGATCCGACGTCCAGCGCCGCGCCGGTTGCCAACGTCAGCGCGTCAGCGCCCACCCCGTCCGTCGCCGCACAGTCCGGCGGTGGTCCGAGCGTCGGTGTACTCGTCGCGGCCGCCGCGCTGGCCCTCCTCGTCCTGCTGACGGCCGGGCTGCTGTGGCGGCGGGCGGCCCGGCGCTGATCCGACCCGCCCTCGTGCGGTCCGCCCGCCGCCCGGGTCATCGGGAACCGACCCTCGGGAACCGCCGGCGTCTCTCCCCCGACTACCAGTCAGGGCCGACGCGACACCTCACCGGGCGACCAGACCAGTACGGGAAACAGCCTCGGACGCTTCCCGACTCTTCGATCGGATCACCATGTCTCTCACCGAACTGTCCGGCACGCCGACGCCGGAGCCCGCCACCACCACCGAGAAACCGGCCCGGCCCGCCCGGCGCACGTCACCGTTCGGCGCGCTGCTGCTGCGGCTGCACTTCTACGCCGGCATCCTCGTCGGCCCGTTCCTGGTGGTCGCCGCACTGACCGGCCTGGCCTACACCACAACCCCGCAACTCGACGCGATCCTCTACGGCGACCAGCTGACCGTCGCCCAGGTGGGTGACCGTCAGCTCCCGCTGGCCGAGCAGATCGGGGCCGCGCGCAACGCGCACCCCGACGGCAGCATCACCACAGTGCAACCCGGCGACGGCGACCGGACCACCACTGTGGTGTTCTCCCTGCCCGAGCTGGGCGAGAACCAGCACACCGTCTACATCAACCAGTACACCGGCGAGTCCCAGGGGCAGCTCACCACCTGGTTCGGGTCCACGCCGGTGACCACCTGGCTGGACGATCTGCACCGCCACCTGCACCTGGGCACGGTGGGCGAGCACTACTCCGAACTGGCCGCGAGCTGGCTGTGGGTGATGGCGCTCGGCGGGGTCATCCTCTGGTGGCGTCGACGCGGCGCCGCCCGAGCTGCCGCCCGGCATCTGCTCGTGCCGGACCTGTCCACCGGTAAGGGTGTCCGCCGCACCCGGGGATGGCACGCCACCACCGGCATCTGGCTCACCGTCGGACTTCTCTTCCTCTCGGTCACCGGCCTGACCTGGTCCCGCTACGCCGGCGCGAATTTCGCCGCCGGCCTCGACGCGCTCAGCGCCCGCACCCCGGAGATCTCCACCAGCCTCACCGCCGGTCCGCCCGCCCCTGCCGAGACCGGTGGGGGCCACGAGCACGGTGCCGCCGGGGCGGGCGGGGTTGTCGAGTCGGCGGCCTTCGACCGGGTCCTGGCGGTCGCTCGCGGCGCGGGCCTCTCCGGGCCGGTCGAGATCAGCCCCGCGCAGGAGCCGGGCTCCGCCTGGACCGTCACGCAGGTCGATAACACCTGGCCGGTCAGGAAGGACCGCATCGCCGTCGACCCGGCCTCGGACACGGTGACTGCGCGCAGCGACTTCGCCGACTGGCCAGTGCTGGCCAAACTGAGCGGCCTCGGCATCCAGGCCCACATGGGGATCCTCTTCGGCCTGGTCAACCAGATCCTGCTCGCCGCGCTCGCCCTCGGCCTGCTCTGCGTCATCTTCTGGGGCTACCGCATGTGGTGGCAACGCCGGCCCACCCGCGCCGACCGCCGTGCGTTCGCCGGCACGCCGCCAGCTCGCGGCAACGTACGCGGGCTGCCGCTCTGGGCGCTGCTGATCGGGGTGCCGGTGACCGTGGCGATCGGCTGGACGCTGCCCCTGTTCGGGCTCACGGTGCTCGCTTTCCTCGCCATCGACGTGGTGGTGGGTGCGGTGTCTCGACGCCGACGGCCCGCCGCGGCTCCCACCTCCCCGGCACCCGCGGGGAGCTGATCCACCGGACCGGCCGTCCGTCCGCCGACGGCCGTCCGGACGGACGGACGCTTCGCTCAGATCACCACCTGTTTGGTGTTCGGCAGGCTGTCGACGATCGACTTCTGCACGTTGATCGTGTCGGCGATGACCTCGTGCGGCGTGTTTGCCATCCACTGCATCACCGAGATGTCCTCGAACCGGGGATGGCGGAACATTTCCAGGAACACCAGTGGCTCGTCGCCGGTGTTCTCGATGTAGTGGCCGTACGCGAACGGGACGTAGCCCACGTCGCCGGCCTGGAAGTCGAACGTCCGGGCCGCGGCCTGCGAGGCGAAGACACCCATCCGCCCGGTTCCGGAGATGTAGTACTGCCACTCGTCGGTGGTGGGATGCCAGTGCAACTCGCGCATCCCTCCCGGCTCGACCTCCACCAGGGCCGCGGCGGTGGTCACGGAGGCGGCGAAGTTGGTCGAGTCGGTGATCCGGACCGTTCCGCCGCGGAATCGCTGCGGGGTCTGCGCGAGCATCCGGTGCTTGAAGCTTCGTGGGATGTCGCCGGTCGGGCTGACCACCCGGTCCTGTTGCAAAGGTGGTGGGACGTCGCCCTGGAAGATGTACTTCTCCCGCTCGGGCAGGTTCTCCATCTGTTCCAGCGTCCAGCCGAAGTTCTTGGCCAGCACGTGTCGCGGGGTGTGGGCGAAGAAGTCGCTGAGCAGGAAGGTGTTGTTCTCCGAGAACGCCCCGTCGTCGAAGACCAGCAGAAACTGCGCGCCGTCTTCCAACGCCTGGATGTTGTGCGGCACGCCCTGCGGAAAGAACCACAGATCGCCCGCCTTCACGTCCTCGATGAAGTTGCGGCCCTCGTGGTCGACGGCGCTGATCCGGCAGCTGCCGCTGAGCATGTACGCCCACTCCGACTGCTGGTGCCAGTGGATCTCCCGGTACGCGCCCGGCTCGAGACCGAACTGGACGCCGGACAACTGACTGGCGATCGGCAGGTCGCGGTTGGTGACCTCCCGGGTCCAGCCGCCCTTCTCCACCCGGGTGTGCGCCTGTGAGAACGAGAACTTGAGGTTGGGCACCAGTCGGCTGTCGGTCGTCGGTGGAACCAGGAGGTCCGGGTTCTGCCGCTCGAGCTCGACGTTGCGCCCTGCGAGGGGCGGGGCGCCCTGGTCGCCGCGCCGCGGCTCGGGATCGCTGTTCGCCATGATCGCTGTCTCCTCACTCGGGTTGGATCGGATGGGGAGCGGGAACGGACCCGCCCCGCAGCCGTAGCCGCGACGAGATCCCCAGCAGGGCACGCAGCCCGGGCCAGCCGCACTGGACCACGATCGCGACCGGGATCGCCGCGGCGGTCGCCATCAGCACCAGGCGGGTCCACGCCGGAGCGTGACCACCCGCCCCGGTGCTGGCGTAGAGGACGAAGATCAGCAGTACGACCCGAAGCCGACGCAGGCCGGGAAGTTCGGTGAGTTGGGCCATGATTCGATGATCGGCGGCGAACGCAGCCCGTCGCATCACGTGATCGCGCCATTACCACCTGCGGAATCCCGGACGGTGGTGGCCATTCGGCGCAATCGGCGTCGGTTCGGCGATCTGGTCGCCCGTACCTGCCGCCGTGGCTAGGCTCGGTCGCAGGACGGCCTTTCGACGCGCCTGGTAACAACCGGGGAGAACGCCATTGTCCGAATCACCCTTCAACTGTGGAACGCTTCCGGCCGACGACATCGCCGCCGACGCCGAACAACGACGGCACCGGCTGTTTGCCACGGCGGACCAGCTCCGGCTCGCCGGACGCGGGATGGAGGCGCTGCACGTCCTGGCCGCGGAGATCGCCACGAGTCGCAGCGGCGAGCGCCATCGCGTCTTCCTGCTCGGTCGCCTGGCGCAGATCGTGGCACTGGAGCAGCCGACCATCGCCCTCGCCGGTCTGCGGGAGGCGCTGAACCTCCGACTGGACGCTCCGAGCCGCGGCACAGTGCTCGCCCTTGTCGCCACGGTCGCGGCCCGCACGGGACATCCGGACACCGATGCCCTGCTGCGCGACGCGGGCACCGCGCACGCCGCTTCGGGTGATCAGGCGTCCGCTCGCCATCTCGCCCTCGCCCGGGCCGCACGCTCGCTCGGGCACGGTGATCTGCCGGGTGCCCAGGCTGTGCTGGCGGCCCTGGACCCGGACTCCTGGGCGGCACGCGCCGACGCCGAGTCCATCCGGGCGGAGCGGATCCTCGTGCAGCTGGGTCTGGGCCGGTACCAGGACGCGCAGGCCGCGACCCGCCATCCGCCCGAGGCGACGGATGTTTCACTCACCCGGCTGACCGCGCTGGACTGCCTGCGCATGGTGACTGTGGGAGAGCTGCCCGAGGCGGCCGCGCTGGCCGTCACGACGCTCAGCTCCGGCTCTGTGGACCTCAGCAGGGAGGTGCGTGCTCTGTTGGTGGCGGTGATCGGCGAGGTCCGCTACCGCCGAGGCGAACACGACGATGCCCGGGCCATCCTCCGCGCCTGCCTCGCCGAGGACCGATGGCCGGACCGTTCGATGTGGACCTTGGCGTTCTGTGTGGCGGTGCGCGACACCGCCCTCAGCGCCCCGGCCGACCTGCTCAGCACTGTCGTCGCCGACCTGCACCGGTCGGTCCGGTCACTGGTGCCAGTGCCGCACTTCGGCCCCCGACTGGTACGCGCGGCGGTGGCGGCCGACGACACCCGGGCCGCCCGCCGGGTCACCGAACTGGTCGAGCTGGTCTCCACCCGTACTCCGGTGCCGCTGTGGCACGCGCTGGCCGATCAGAGCCGAGGGTTGCGCGACGACGACCCGGACGCCCTCCGGTCGGCGGTGGACCGGCTGCGCACCACCGCCGCGCGGCCGGCGCTGGCCGACGCGTTGCTCGACCTCGCGAACAGTCCCCGAACGCGGTCCGGGGAGGCACGCGATGCCGCGCACGAGGCGGCTGCCCTCTACGCCCGGATCGGCGCTCCTGGCGACCAGGCGATCGCGGACCGGCGCTGCGCCGACCTCGCCGCCACACCGCGCCACCGGCAGTCGATCGACGAGCCGTTAAGCCGGGGCATCGGCGCGCTCACCCCCGCCGAGGAGCGGGTGGCCGAGATGCTCGCCGCGGGTGCCACGAAGAAGGAGGCGGCCAGGAGTCTCTTCGTCTCCTTCCACACCGTGGACACCCAACTCCGCTCCATATACCACAAGCTGGGCATTCACAATCGGATGCAGTTGGTACGGGCCTGGGAACGGACCAGACGATAATCAGCCGATGACCGCGCCAACCGACCTGACCCCGCTCGCCGAAGCCGTGGAGTGCGAATTCATGCACTCCTACGAGTCGCAGGCGCCCGGGCCCACGTACACCGATCTCGGGATCGCGACCACCCGCATCGGCGGCGGTGTCGCCCTCGCCATGCGCAACGATCCCTCCGGCGGGTACTGGAACAAGGCCCTCGGCTTCGGCACCACCGAGCCGTTCACGGTGCAGACCCTGGATCGCGTCCTCGACTTCTACCGGGAGCAGGGCGTCGACCAGGCAGTCCTTCAGCTCGTGCCGTCGGTGCTGCCGGCGGGCTTCGACGAGGTCGCTGCCGCGCGCGGGCTTGAGCCAGGAAGCACCTGGGTCAAGCTCGCCGCCCGCCCGGGCGACGTCGCCGCGACGCAGACCCGTCTGCGCGTCGCCCCGGTGCCGGCCGCCGAGGCGCGGCGCTGGGCCGACGTGCTGCTCACCGGGTTCGGCATGCCGACCGGTGGGCTCACCGACATGCTGGCCGCGACTGTCGGCCAGCCGGCGTGGCGACCGTACGCGGCCTGGGACGGCGGCGAGCTGGTCGCGGGCGGCAACCTGTTCCTGCACGGCGAGGCCGCGTCGCTGAACGCCGCCGCGACGGCCACCGGGCACCGCGGCCTCGGGGCGCAGTCGGCGCTGATCGCCGCCCGCGCCCGAGCCGCGGCCGAGGCGGGATGCCGGTGGCTGTTCGCCGAGACCGGCAAGCCCGCGCCCGATCAGCAGAACCCGTCGCTGAACAACATGCGGCGGGCCGGACTGGTGCCGCTCTACGAACGCCGCAACTGGGTCTGGCGAGCAGCTTCCTGAACCCGCCCGCCGGAGTCACTTCTCGCTGTCGAGCATCGCCATCATGGTGGTCGCGTACCGCTGGCCGGAGGCGGCGCCGGCCGGCACGGCACGCTCGATCTCGTCCAGTGCGTCCTGGTCGAGCACCAGGCCGACCGCAGCCAGCGACTCGGTCAGCCGGTCGCGCCGCCGCGCCCCGACCAACGGCACGATCTGTTCGCCCTGTGCTGCCACCCAGGCGATCGCCACCTGGCTGGTGGTCGCCCCCAGCCGCTGCGCGACCCGGCCGAGCGCGTCCACCAGGCGCAGGTTGGCGGTCAGGTGTTCGCCCTGGAACCGAGGGCTGTTGGCCCGGAAGTCCGTGCCGGTCAGCGCACGGTCCGCCGACCAGTGGCCGCTGAGCAGCCCTCGGGACAGCACCCCGTAGGCGGTCAACCCGATGCCCAGCTCCCGCAGCGCCGGCAGAATGGTGGCCTCCGGGCCCCGGGAGAGCAGCGAGTACTCGATCTGGACGTCGCTGATCGGCGCCACAGCCGCGGCCCTGCGGATGCTGTCCGCGCCCACCTCGGAGAGCCCGATGTGCCGGATGTGGCCGGCCTGCTGCATCTCCAGCAGCGCGCCCACTGTCTCCTCGATCGGCACCTGCGGGTTCAGCCGCGACGGCCGGTAGATGTCGATGTAATCGGTGCCCAGGCGTCGCAGCGAGTACGCCAGCCGGTCCTTCACCGCCGCCGCC
Source organism: Micromonospora alfalfae (assembly GCF_022230925.1). Lineage (GTDB taxonomy): Bacteria > Actinomycetota > Actinomycetes > Mycobacteriales > Micromonosporaceae > Micromonospora > Micromonospora alfalfae. The sequence goes on from NZ_JAKKFH010000008.1 coordinate 201,498, forward strand.
GACACGTCGTACGGTGCCGCCTGGAAGCCGCCGTCGGGTGTCCGGCGTGCGCCGAACTTCACGCTGAGCACCACCTCGTCCCGGCGACGCTCCCGCAGCACGCGGCCGATCAGCATCTCGTTGTGACCCGACCCGTAGAAGTCCGCGCTGTCGATGAGGTTCACACCGGCGTCGATCGCCGCGTGCAGCGTCGCGACGCTCTCCGCCTCGTCGGCCGGCCCGTACAGGTCGGACATGCCCATCGCGCCGAGCCCGATGATCGACACCTCCGGCCCGGAGGTGCCCAACCGTCGCCGTCGTAGACCCGTCATGTCCCTCGTCCCCTTCGGTCGTCGCGGTGCGTCGTGACAACCAGGCACCGCTGTGTACGCTGTGTCCATATAACCAGCGAGTAGACAGCGTGTCCATATAATCGGGAGGACCAGTGGCCGAGCTCACGCCGAATGCCCAGACGCCAGCGCGCCGTGGTCGCGGCCGCCGCCCCACCGATCAGGTACGCGCGGAGATCCTCACGGCCGCCGGTGAACTCCTGCTGGCCGAGGGCATGGCCGGCTTCACCATCGAGAAGGTCGCGGCCCACGCCGGAGCCAGCCGGATGACCATCTACAAGTGGTGGCCCTCCAAGGGTGCACTCGCCCTGGACGGCTACTTCACTGTCGTCGCACCCACCCTGGCCTTCACCGACACCGCCGACATCGTCGCCGACCTGACCAACCAGCTCGTCGCCTTCGTCCACCTGGTGCGGGACACCACCGCCGGGCGGGTCGTCCGCCAACTCATCGGGCAGGCGCAGACCGATCCGGAACTGGCCGCCGCCTACCGCGAGCGCTACTCCGGACCCCGACGAGCCCTCGCCGTCGAAACCCTCACCAGGGCGATGGCCCGGGGGCAGCTACGCGCCGACATCGACCCCGAATCCGTCGTCGACCAACTCTGGGGCGCCTGCTACCACCGACTTCTCATCGCCGACCTGCCGCTCACCGAGGAGTTCGCCCGCACCCTGGTCGACAACCTCATCCGCGGACTGCGCTGACCGACCAGCGGTCAGGCCGCCGTGCCACGCCACTGGTCGACCGGGCCCCGCGGGCGACCGCCCGACCAAACATGAAGATCATGTTCAATCGATGCTAACGTCACTGATCGATGCCCCTCCACTTCGACCTGCTCGGGCCGCTGACAGTGTCACGGGACGGCCGACCGGTCGCCCTCGGATCGACGAAACAGCAGCTGGTGCTGGCCGCTCTGCTGCTACGCCCGGGTGAGGCGATCTCCGCCAACGAGCTGATGACGATGGTGTGGGGCGACCAGCCGCCCGCCTCGGCCGCCGCGAACCTGCGCACCTACCTACGAGGGCTGCGCCAGGCACTCGACTGTGCGGCGGGTGAGCGCCGCCGGATCCTCACCACACCGTGCGGCTACCTGCTTCGCGTCGAGCCGGACGAGCGGGACGTGGACCGGTTCGACGCGGCGGCGGCGCGCGGACGGGCAGCGCTGGCTGCCGGCGACCCGGCGGCGGCGCAGCCGGAACTGGCCCACGCGCTCGGCATGTGGCGGGGGCCCGCCTTCGCCGGGCTGCCGCTGCCCCGGCTCCTCACCGGCCGGGTCGCGCGGATCACGGAGCGGCGGCTGCTGACCGAGGAGGACCACGCTGCGGCGCGGCTCGCGCTCGGCGAGGCGGCCCAGGTGATCCCCCGGTTGCGGGCGCTGCTCGACCGTCACCCACTGCGGCAACGGGCCTGGTCCCAACTCATGACCGGTCTCTACCAGATCGGCGACATCGCTGGGGCTCTGGCGGCGTTTCAGCAAGCCAGGCGGGCGCTGGCCGAGGAGACCGGGATGGACCCCGGCCCCGAGCTGACCAGGTTGCACGACGACATCCTGCACCACCGCCTCGGCAAGCAGGCCGCGGCGACCGGGCCGGCGGCCGACGCGTCGGCCGGGGCGGCACCGGACCGCCCTCAGCAACTACCACTGGCCCTACCCGGTTTCGTCGGGCGCACCGCCGAACTCGACCTCCTCGACGCGACCCTCGGCGCCCGGCCCGCACAGCCCACCACCGTGGACATCGTCACCATCAGCGGTATGGCCGGCGTGGGCAAGACGACGCTCGCGCTGCACTGGGCCCATCGGGCCGCCGACCGCTTTCCCGACGGCCAGTTGTACGTCAACCTGCGAGGCTACGACGACGCGGACGCGGTGTCCCCCGCCGACGCCCTGGTCGACTTCCTCGAGGCGCTCGGCGTACCGGTCGGCCGCATCCCCAGCAGCGTCGACGCTCGGGCCGGGCTGTACCGCAGCCTGCTGGCCTCACGTCGGATGCTCGTCGTCCTCGACAACTCGCGCGACGCCGACCAGGTACGGCCGCTGCTGCCCGGCGTGGGTCGGTGCGCGGTCCTGGTGACCAGCCGTGACCAGCTCAGCAGTCTCGCCGTGGCCGAAGGCGCACGACCGTTGACGCTGGCGGTGCTGACGGCCGCCGAGTCGACGAGGCTGCTCCGCAGCCGGCTGGGCGACGACCGGGTGGCGGCGGAACCGGCGGCGGCCAGCGAGGTGATCGAGTCGACCGGTCGCCTCCCGCTCGCCCTGTCCATCGTGGCGGCCCGGCTGACCGCCCGGTCCACCTTCCCGATCGACGCCGTCGCGGCCCAACTACGCCCGTCAGAGTCCCGGTTGGAGCAACTGGCCGACGGGGACGTCCGCCGAATCTTCTCCTGGTCGTACCGGGCGCTGAGCAGCGGGGCGGCCCGCCTGCTGCGCCTGCTGGGCCTGCACCCGGGCCCCGACCTGACCGGAGACGCCGCCGCCGCGCTGCTCGGCCGACCCCGGGCGGCCGTCACCCCGCTGCTGAAGGAGCTGACCCGGCTGCACCTGCTGACCGAGCACCTACCCGAGCGGTACGCCCTGCACGACCTGCTCCGGTCGTACGCGGCCGAACTGGCCCAGGCATCCGACGTGGCCGAGGAGCGACAGGCCGCCGCGCGCCGGATGTACGACCACTACCTGCACAGCGCCCACCCCGGCGCGGTGTTGCTCCAGCCGACCTGGGCACCCACCGAGCTGGAATCACCGATGCCGACGAACGTGCACGTGCCGATGCCCGACCGGGTGGTCGCGGCGGCCTGGTTCCACGCCGAGCACCCCGTTCTGCTGCGGGTGCTGCGTCAGGCCGCGGAGACCGGCTTCGAGCGGTACGCCTGCCAGCTCGCCTGGGCCCTGGCGGCGTACCTCGCGCCTCGGGGCATGTTCCAGGAGCAGCTCGCGGCCCAGCAGGCGGCGCTCGCGGCGGCCCAGCGGGTCGGTGACATCCGGGCGCAGGCGCAGGCCAGTCGGATGCTCGCCCGCGCGCTGATGCGGCTCGGCGACCAGCACGCGGCCGAGCACCACGTGCAGCGGGCGCTCGAACTGTACGAACAGCTTGAGGACCTGGACAGCCTGGCGCTGATCCTGCGGCAGTACACCGAGCACTGCACCCAGTACGGCCGGCTGGACGAGGCGCTCAAACACAGTGCCGAGGCGCTGCGGGTCTCGCAGCTCATCGGCAACCGGTACGCCGAGGCGCGCGCGCTGAACGTCAAGGGTTACCTGCACGCCCTGACCGGCGACTACCACCAGGCCGTCGTCGACTGCGCCGAGGCGCTGGCCGAACAAGAGGCGATCGACGATCGCGTCGGGCAGGCCGCGACGTTGGACAGTCTGGGCTTCGCGTACCACCGGCTCGGTGACCCGGCCAGGGCGGCGGTCTGTTACGAGCAGTCGGTCCAACGCTTCCAGGAATCGGCCAACCGGTATCACGAAGGGCTGACCCTCGTCCGGTTGGGCGAGGCGCGCGAGGCGATGGCGGATCCTCCGGCCGCTGCCGAGGCATGGCAGCGGGCGATCCGGATCTACGACGACCTGGGCGACCCCGCCGCCGACGTGGTGCGGCAGCTGCTGGCACGCGTCGCGCCCGGCCACCCCGGCCCGATGACCCCGCCCGAGTAAGACGCCCGACTACAGCGGTCGGGCCGTCTGGAGCTGGTCGCGGATCAGCGCCTCGTAGTAGCGCCCGTGCGCGATCAACTCGTCGTGCGTGCCCTGCTCCACCAGGGAACCCTCCTCCATCACACCGATCAGGTCGGCGTTGAGCACGGTGCTCAACCGGTGCGCGATGACGATCCTGGTGCACGACAGCGCCGAGAGGACCTCGTCCACCCGACGCTCGGTGACCACGTCCAGGTGGCTGGTCGCCTCGTCGAGCAGCAGCAGCGGCGGGTTGTGCACGAGGGCGCGGGCGAGGGCCAGCCGTTGCCGTTGGCCGCCGGAGAGCCCTCCGCCGCCCTCGGTGAGTCGGGTCTCGTACGCCATCGGCATCGCCATGATCTCGTCGTGGATCTGCGCGCGCTCGGCGGCGAGAATGACCTCGTCGTAGGTCGCGGCCGGGTGCCCGAGGGAGATGTTGTCGCGGACGGACCCGGCGAACAGGGCAGGCTCCTGGGTGACCATGCCACACCAGCGTCGCAACTCGCGGAAGTCGAGGTCCTGCAGCAGACGCCCGTCGAAGCGGACCTCGCCCTCAGTGGGCACGTACAGTCCGATGATCGTCTTGGCGAGCGTCGTCTTGCCCGAACCGGTCCGCCCGACCAGCGCCACCTTCGCGCCGGGCGGGATGGTCAGGTCGACTCCGCGTACGGCCCAGGCGGCGTTGGCGCTGTAGCGCATTCCGACTCCGCTCAGTGTCACCTGCCCGGAGATGCGGCCCGGTGGCTGGGACGTGGACCGGTCCTGCTCGGCGGCCTCGTCCATCACGTCCCGGATCCGTTCCAGGTGGGTGCCGACCGTCTGTAGTTGACGAGCCGTGTTGACCAGGCCCATCAGCGGGGTGAGCACGGCCGCGGCGAGGGCGTTGAGCGCCAGCATGGTGCCCAGCGACATCGCGCCGGCGACGACCTGGTGCGCGCCGACCCACAGCAGGAGCAGCGGCGATCCCATCCGGAACACCCCGAGCGTCGCCTCCAACCCGGTCTCCAACTGACGGCGGTGCAGCGAGGCGAACTGCCGGGTCTGGAACAGCCCGGACCAGCGGCCGAGGACCTGCTGCTCGGCGCCCATCGCCTTCACCGTCTCGGCGCCGGCCAGCACCTCGACCGCGTAGTTCTGCTCCTCGGCCTGCGCGGCGATGTCCCGGTGCGTGCGTTCCCGCATGGCCCGGTACGTCGCCACTATCGCGCCGAGTTGCAGCAGGCCCAGGCCCAGCACCAACCAGGCGTAGAGCGGCGTGAACGCCAGGAGCATGCCGATGTAGACGACGACGAACAGTCCGTCGAGGACGAGGGACATCGTCTGGCTGGTGACCAGGTCGCGGATGACTGTGTTGCTGGACATCCGCATCAGCAGGTCGCCGCTGCTGCGCAGTTGGAAGTAGGAGTACGGCAGGGCGAGCAGGTGGTCGAAGAAGCGCCGCATCATGGTGTCGTCCATGCGGGCGTGCAACACGTTGAGAGCGGCACCTCGGGCGTAGGTGCCCACCCCCTGGGTGGCCAACAGCAGGAGCATGCCGAGGCCGAGGACGGTCAGGGCCTCGACCTGCCCCTTCCCGATCACCGTGTCGACCGCGAACTTGGTGATCAGTGCGGGCAGCAGCACCGCCAGTTGGAGCAGCAGCGAGACGACCAGGACCAGGCCGAGCAACGGACGGGAGAACGTCAGCATGCTGCGGGCGAACCGCAGCGAGGCCAGCCGTCCCGGGCTGGAGCGTCGCTCGAACTCCTCGCCCGGGGTGAGTTCGATGGCGATTCCGGTGAACCCCTCGCCGAACTCTTCGCGGCTCATCCGCCGCCGGCCCATCCCCGGGTCGACGACGACGGCGCCGCGTCGGTCCCACCGCTCCAGCACCAGATAGTGCCGGAAGTTCCAGTGCACGATCGCCGGCAACCGCAGCTGTGGCAGTCCGTCGATGTCGACGCTGACACCTCGGGCCCGCATCCCCGTCCGGCGGGCGAGTTGGGTCATCTGCAACGCCGTGGCCCCGTCACGGCCGATGCCCAACTGCTCGCGGCACTCGGCGACAGAGGTCCACCGCCGGTAGGAGCTGAAGACCATGGCCAGGCACGCGGCACCGCATTCGGTGGCGCTCATCTGGAGCATGATCGGCACCCGGCGACGTGGTCGCAGCCAGCTCATCGTCATCGGAGGACCCCCTCAACGCCCGGCACCAACTCCAGCAGTCTGGGGTTGGCGACCACGAGACTGAGCCGGCCGAAGCTCTCCTTCGCGTCTCCGGCGAGCCAGACGATGGTGACCGGCCGGGGCACCTCCGCCGGGATGTTCCAGCGCCGATCGGCGGTGTCGTCGACGACCTCGGCCCGGACCACCCGCAGTGTCGACCGGCCACCCTCCTGCACGAGGGTGACCTCCGTGCCCGGCGCCGGCTCCGGACTGAGGCGTCCGGCGAACATGGAGACCCGATTCGGCCCGTCGGCACCGATCACGACGCCGTCGACAGTCCGTGGCACCCGCATGACCGCCGCGAAGCCCACGCCGATCAGCAGCAGCACGGCGAGCGCGACCAGCGGCCGTCGTGAGGACCGGATCGGGCTCCGCGCCGGGCCGTCGTGCACGCCACCGCGGTAGGTCGCCAACGCCTGCGGCCGGTACGGCCAGAGCTGCTGCTCAGCCACGCGGGTCACCGCCCACCGACTGAACCGGAGGCTCGACCAGCAGGATCGACGGAACCCGCTCCGGCAAGGCCAGACGCAGCAGGTTGTAGCCGATGCCGGCGATGCCGCTCATCAGGCCCGGAGTCTCCGCACCGAGCGGAACCCCACACAGCCAGCCGTCCCGGTCGATGTAGTCCAGGATGCTGGCGGCCACCAGCTCGGCCTGCCGGGCGGCGTCCTCGTCGCCACGGACCCGTGCCGCGGCCAGCAGGGCCTCGACGTTACCGAGGTCGCCGTGGCAGATGCTGTGGTTGCCGGTGCCCGTGATGACCTCGCCGGTCAGGCCGAACCGCAGCATGCCCGTGCTGGCGTCGGCGAGGTCGCGGTCGAGCAGTTCGTGGTCGTCGACGTAGCCGGCGAGGTCGGCGCGGGCGAGCGCGATGCCGGGCCCGCCGTGGCACCAGGCGACCATCGAGTACCGCTCCGGCGTGGTGTCGCGCAGGTCGAGCCAGCACATGTGCTCCGGGTCGAAGGCCGAGCGTTCGTAGCGCATCGCTCCCTCGACCAGCGGCAGATGGTCGCGGTTGCCGAGGGCCCGGTCCAGCCGGGCCAGGGCGACCGCGATGCCGGACCCCCCATGTGAGAAACCCGCCAGCGGCCGACTCGGGTTCACCGCGCCCGCCCAGCCGATCCCGTCGCCGGCCGGCTCGGCCTTGTCCCGCAGGATCCGGGCGAACGTGCGGGCCGCGTCGAGGACCGGCTCCGACGGCCGTGCCGCGTGCAACGCCAGCAGCGCGAGGATCGCTCCGGCCGCGCCGCTGATCACGTCGTACGCCTCGTCCTGCGGCGCGAGGTGCAGCAGGACGGGCACGATGCGTCCGGCGGCGTCCAACAGGTCCTCGCGCTGCCACAGGGCACCCAGGTGACTCAACGCGTACAGCGGTCCGCCCAGCTCGTTGAAGGCGCCGACTGTGAAGTTCTCCAAACTCTCCGTCGGCGTCTCGTCGAGCAGGTCGATCTGACGTACCAGCATGCCGGCGGCGACCTCGGCGGCGCTGCGGAAGCGCTGCTCGCCGCTGACCTCGCCGAGGTAGCCGAGGAACATCGCGATCCCGGACAGCCCGCTGTAAAGGTCGATCCCGACCGGGCCCAGCTGCCAGATCTTGTCGGCCACCAGGGTGTGCCCGAGCCAGGCGATCGAGTCCTCGCCGGTGTCGGCCGACAGCAGCAGCCGGTCGCCGGCAGCGCACGCGGCGGCGATGAACCGGTCCACATCGGCGGGAACGGTGGCGGCGGTGACCTGGTACTCCGACCACTGCCCCTGACTCTCCACGCCCATCGTCAGCGCCGCGAGCGAGCTACGCAGGATCCAGGTCTGCTGGGCCAGGTGGGTTTCGGAGAGGGCGCCGATGCGCTGCCGCGACCGCTCCAGGCCGCTGGTGGGCAGCACCCCGGCGACCACCGAGCCGTCTCCGGCGACGAAGTCGTGCGAGGCGGGCGTCGTGCTGAAGAACGGGATGTCGCCGCGGCTCAGCTGTGCCTGCTCGGCGGTGGCGATCCGGGCCTCGGCCCCGGGCCACTCCTCCTGCAACCAGAGGAAGCTGAAGAACCGCTCCCGGTCCAGCGCGTTGCGCAGCAGGTCGGGGTGGCGGCTCTCCTGCAGCAACTTGCCGTAGGTGCGGGTGGCGCGCAGGATCACGCGTACCTCGTCACCGGCGAACGCGGCCACCGGCCCGTCCGGTGCCAGCAGTTCATCGCGGTGGCGGTGCAGCAGCCGGTAGGTCTGCTCGAACCCGGCCATGATGTCGGCGCTGAAGTCGAGGGTGTGGTGTGCCGTGTCACTCAGGCTGGGGAGGTTCTGCCCGCCCCCCATCTCGATGCGCTTGCGGACCAGGCGCATCTCGTCGGTGCCGGACTCCTCCCAGGTGGCGACCGGGGTGGGCGTGAGCTGCCCGGCGGTGCCGGCCAGGCCGCTGAAGTCGACGCCGCCGACGCCGTCGTCGTCCTGGTAGATGATGGGCCGGGGCAGGAGCCCGACCTCCAGGACCGACTCCCGCATCGTCCGGAACGACTCCGCCGAGACGCCGATCTGCTGGTCCGTCTGCTCGCCCTGCGGGTGGAAGAGGGCTTCCAGGTCGACAAGCATCGGGTGCTCGCCGGCGGCGATGATGTTCTCCAGGTGGAAGTCGACGGCCGCGAGGCTGTGCAGCAACGCCAGGTAGCTGCCCTGCCGGGTGTAGAAGCGGCGCAGCGCGTCGTGATCGGCGCAGGGCCCGGCGGCGACGAACTCCGACCACCCGTAGTCACCGCGGTCGAGCACCCACATGGTGCGTAGCGACGGCTGTGCGCCGCGCGTGTTGAGCCAGTCCAGCAGTTGCTGGAAGTGCAGCTCGACCTGCAGGCCTCGGGGCTTGTAGACGGCGCGGGCGCCGTTGGCGAAGCGGACGAACCCGACCGAGCGACCGCCGCGGTGTGAGTCACCGGCACCGAACGACACCTCGGTCACGCTGCCCAGCTCCGCCGGGTCGCCCAGCCGGGCGGTCAGCGCTGTGGCGTCCGCGACGAGGCGCTGGGCGAACTCGACCCGGGCGTCCACCCAGTTGTCGATGAGGATCGTCGCGTCCCGGGCCAGCACCGGGTACTCCATCAGCACGTCGAGCGTGTACTTCGGGTCGCGCAGCCGCCGGGCGAAGTCCTCGAAGCGCTGCTGCGAGGTCTCCCCCTCCAACTGCCCCTGCACACGCAGGACGTTGAGTTCCAGCACGAGCACCCGGCCGACGAGCAGGTTGATCGCCCCGTAGGGCGGCTCGCAGAGTTGGTCGGCGAGCAGGTCGGCGTCGAGGTGTGGTCCCGGCGCACCCGCGCAGGCCGCGTACACCGCCTCGCGTACCCGGCGGACACCGTCGTCCACCAGCGGGCGCACCAGCTCGACGAACGCGGCGTGCGGGTGCGGCTCGTGGTGGTGGTCGTGGTCATGGTCATGGTCGTGCCCGTGCTGGTCGGCGGCACCGGTCTCGCCCGGCCGGTGGTTGCGCCAGGCGCGTTCGATGGTGCGCACGTAGTCCGGGATGTCGGCGAACCTGCTGCGGACCGTCTCCGGCGTCTCGCCGAGCACAGTGGTCAGGGTGGGCTCGTCGAGGTCGAGGGCGTCGAGCCAGCTCTCGAACAGGTCCGTGTCACCGGCGAAGACCGGTTCGTTCTTCCACCGATCGAGCCGGAGCCGCCCCCGGTCCTCGTCCGCCGAGCCGGTCGGCGCCGCGCCGCCGAGCCTCTCCGGCAGGGAGTACGCCAGGTACCAGCAGGGGTTCGAAACGTCCACCGGGTCGTGGCCGGGCAGGTGCGACTGCGTCATCGGGGGTGCTCTCTCTCGCGCAGCGGTCGGGTCTCGCGGGGGACGGTGCCCGGACATCTCAGGTGTCCGGGCACCGCCGGTGGAGCGGGTGGATCAGGCGGTGCACAGACCGCAGGTCGACTGCGTCTGGCAGGTGCCACAGGTGGTTCCGCCGCACGTCGCGCCACAGGAACCGCACGGGGTCTCCCGGGCGGTGAAGCCGCCACAGCAGCCGAGGGTCCACAGGCCCTCGGTGCGCGCGCCGGCGATGTGCGCGAGGACGTCGTCACCGAGCTCGACCACGCCGCAGGGGTGCTCCGGCAGCGCCGCCAACTGCTCGGCGGAAAGGCTCGCCCGGTACTCGGGGTCCTTCCAGGCTTGCACGATGTTCATTAAGGGCTCTCCTCAAGGGATTCGGGGATGTGCCGGCGAGAGAACGCAGTCGTGAAGGACGGGCCGTGTTCCCCGCCGAGGTGGCTCGGTCAGCCGCAACAGCCGGCGGTGAACGCCGCGCAGGTGCCGTTGCAGAAGGTGCCGTTGAAGGAGAAGCAGCCGGCGGCCCCGGTGACCACGGTGATCGTGGGAGTCGGGGTCCACGTGCCGCCGTCGGCGCCGTCGAGCTCCTGGTCGTTCAGCTCGACGAAGCCGGCCGGGTTCGCCGGCAGGCTGGCCCGGTCCTCGGCGCTGAGGGACGCCCGGTAGACCGGGTCCTTCCACGCCCTGATGTAGTCCATCTGAAACTCCGATCTATAGGTGGTGAAGCGCGATACGTGGATGGGCCTCCACGGGCGGAACCGTAGGACCGCGCTATGGCAGATCGATGGCACCGCGATGGTCGGTCGGCGGCTCCAGCAGCAGCACCGACGGCACACCCGCCGGATCGGCCCAGCGCAGGAGCGCGTAACCGATGCCGGCCAGGCCGCTCATCAGCCCCGGTGTCTCGACACCCCGTGGCACACCGCACCGCCAGTTGCGGTTCTCGATGTCCGCGACAGCGGTCTCCCCGATCGCGGTGGCGCGCTGGACCGCCTCGTCGTCCCCGAGGGCTCGGGCGGCGACCAGTGCGGCCTCGGCGTTGCCGAGGTCCCCGTGGCAGATCGAGTGGTTGTGCAGCAGGTTTCTCGGCTCCAGCGTCGCCGTCAGCGCACGCCGCAGGTCGTCGCGCAGCAGCGCGTCGTCGGTGGCGTAGCCGAGGAGTTCGGCGCGGGCCATCGCGACCCCGGCCGCGCCGTGGCACCACGCGACCATGGAGTCGCCCTCCGGCGTGTCCGGACGTAGGTCGCGCCAGTTGCCGGTCGCCTCGTCGTACACCGTGCGTTCGTAGCGCAGCGCCGCGTCCACCGTGTCGCGATGCTCGTGCGTCCCGGTGTACCGGTCCCATCGGGCCAGGGCGGTGGCGATACCGGACGCGCCGTGGGAGAAGCCGGCGAGCGGCGTGTCCGCGTAGAGGGTGCCGGACCAGCCGACCCCGTCGCCGACCGGCCGTGCGCCGCTGAGCGTGTGCCGGGCCAGCGTCCGGGCGCCGTCGAGCAGGCTGGGGTCCGCGGTGACCCGGTGCAGCGACAGCAGGGCCAGCAGCCCGCCGGCGCTGCCGTTGATGATGTCGTACTCGCGGCTTTCGGTGGCGTGCGTGACCATCGAGGCGGCCAGGTCCACGGCGGTGTCGACCAGGTCGGCGCGGTCCAGGACGGCGCTGAGGTGGCTCAGGGCGTAGACCGAACCGCCCAGGTGGTCGAAGCCACCGACGCCCGCGGTCGCGGTCGGGCCGGTGAGCCAGCTCCGCGCCTCGCGGAGCATCATCGTGGCGGCCCGGTCGGCGGGCTGCCGGTAGACCGTGTCGCCGGTGACGTCGGCCAGCCGGGCGAGGAACAGGGCGATGCCGCTGATGCCGTTGTAGAGGTCCATGGCGCTGGGGCCGAGCATCCACACCTTGTCGGCGATCAGGCTCAGGCCCAGCCAGCAGATCCGGTCGTCCTCGGCGAGCGCGGTCGCCAGCAACCGATCACCGATGATGCGCGCCGCGTCGACGAAGCGCTCAGGTGCGACGGTCGCGGGGGCGACAGGCGAGTGCACGACCTTCGCGGGTACGACCGGCGGCGGCAGGACCACCGCGCCCGGGCGGCTCGGTGGACGCCACCGCGACGGGTCCCCCATGATCAGCGCGGTGAGCGAGGCTTCGATGATCCAGCTCTGCTGGGCCAGGTGGTCTTCGGACATGCCCACCAGTCGGTCGCGGACCGCGTCCAGGCCGGTCTGGCGCAGTGCCCCCGACACCACGGTGCCGTCGCCACCGGTGAGGTCCGTCGACGACGGTGTGGTCACGAAGATCGGAACGTCGCCGGCGTACATCTGGGCCAGTTCCGCGGCGATGAGGGCGTCGCGGTCCTCGCGGTGCTCGTGCCCGGCCCACAGGTTCTCGAAGTACCGGTCCCGGTCCAACGCGTCACGCAGCAGGTCCGGGTGCTGCGCCTCGGCGAGCAGCCGGACGTAGGACTCGGTGGCGCGCAGGACCACCCGCACCTCGTCGTGCGCGAACGCGGCCAACGGGCCGGACGACCCCAGCAACTCGTCCCGGTGTCGCAGCAGGATCCGGTAGAGCGTGCGGTATCCGTCGCCGATCTCGGGCGCGAACTCCGTCACGTCCAGACGCTGCTCACCCAGGGTGGGCAGGTTCCCCGAGCCGGGCAGCAGGACCCGCCGCCGATCCAGGCGCATCTCGTCGGTGCCGAACCCGTCCCAGACCGTGACCGGCCGGGCGGTCAACTGCCCACCGGCCCCGGACATCCCACTCATGTCGAACTGGTTGACCTGGTTGCCCTCGGTCCAGACCACCGGTGCCGGCAGCAGCCCCACAGTGACGACGGACCGGCTCATCAACGCGACCCCGGCGCTCTGCAGGTAGCCCGCCTGGTCGCCGATCGGCCGCTCCCACTGCCAGTTGTGCAGCATCGCCTCCAGATCGATGAGCATCGGGTGTTCACCGGAGGCGATCACATTCTCCTGATGGAAATCCGTCGCGCCGAGGGCCTGCAACAGTGCCAGCAGGGCGCCCTGCCGCCGATGGAACCGGCCGAGCGCGTCCCGGTCGGCGCAGGGTCCACTCTCGACGAACTCGGTCCACCCGTACACCTCACGGTCGACGACCCAGAACGTCCGCAGCGCGGGGTGCGCTCCGCGCTCGTTGAGCCAGACCAGCAGGTGCTGGAAGTGGCCGTCCACCTGTAGACGCCGGGGCTTGTACATCACCCGCGCGCCGGTCGCGAAGCGGACGACCGCCACCGAGCGACCACCCCGATGGTTGTCGCCCGCCCCGAAGCTCACCTCGGCCAGATCGCCGAGCGAGTCCGGCCCACCGCACCGGTCGGACAGCTCCGCGTGGTCGGCGACGACACGCTCGGCGAACTCCAGCCGGCTGGCCTCCCAGTTGTCGACGACCCGCACCAGATCCCGGGCCAGCACCGGGTATTCGCGCAGCAGGCGCAGCGCGTGCTGCGGCTGCTCCAACCGGTGGAGGAAGTCGTGGAAGCGCTCGTGCGGGCTGCTCCCGGACAGCTCGCCCCGGATCCGCAGCACGTTGAGCTCCAGCGCCATGGTCCGGGCCACCAGCATGTTGACGGTGTCTATCGGCCCGGGGCCCAACCGCGTGGTCAGCGCCTCGGCGGACAGGTGCGGGTGGCCGTCGACCAACGCCGCCACCCGTGCACCCAACCGTTCGAGCGCGTCGGCGATCAGCGGTGCGACGAGCACCGCGAATCCCGCGCTGTCGTCGTGTCCGGCCGCGCTGTGGCCGGGCGCCACCGAGGTGGCCGGATGTCGCCGCGCGGCCTCGACCAGCCGACGGGCGTGATCCGGTGCCGTGTCGAACCGGGACCGAACGGTCTCGGGCTGCTCGCCCAGGACCCGGATGAGGTCGGCCTCGTCGAGCCCGTGCTGGGCCAGGCGCTGCGGAATCAGGTCGGGCCGCCTCGCGTGGACCGGCTCGTCCAACCACATCTTCAGCCGGATCCGGCCGAGATCCTCGTCGACGGGGCCGGTCGGCACCGCGCCGGTCAGCCGCTCCCGCAGGGAGTGACCCAGAAACCATCCGGCGTCCCCCGGCTGCACCGGGGCAAGGCCGTCGTCCATCTGCTCCGCCTCACCGCGCGGCGACGCCGCGCATCACGTGTTGGTGGCCGCCCGTGCCCGGGCGTGTCCTTCGGGAAAACGGCCCGGCACCCAGGTCGGGCCCAGGTCGCCGCGCAACATCGAGGCGTACGCCGCGAGCAGCGCCGGGGTCGGCTCGACGCCCAATTCGGTCGCCAGGCGGGTACGGAAGGCGCCGAACACGTCGATCGCCTCGCTCTGCCTGCCGCTCTGGTACAGGGCGGTCATCAGCATGATCGCCAGCCGTTCCCGCAGGGGATACTCCGCCTGCAGGGCGATGAGCGCGGGGATCGCCCGGTGGCAGTCGCCCAGCCGCAGATGCAGTTCCAGCCGGTGTTCCAGGCAGACGATGCGGCGTTCGAGCAGGTGTTGCCGACGGTTCTCCGCGTACGGACCGGTCAGGCCCGCCAACGGCTCGCCCGCCCAGCTCCGCTCGGCCTCGGCCAGTAGCGCCGCGGCCCCGGCGAGGTCGCCGGCCGTCTCGGCGGCAGCCGCCCGCTCAACCGCCTCGTCGAAGTCCGCGACGTCGGTGCGGGCCGAACCGAGGCGCAGTCGGTAGCCGATCCGGGAGCTGTCTATCGCGGGACCGTCGTGGCCGACGCACGCCGCCTGGAGCGTGCGTCGCAGCCGATAGATGTACGGCGGGATCAGCTTCGTGCCGGTCGCCGGGGCCTGGCCGCCCCAGACTCCCTGCAGGATCGACGCCGGTGTGACCACACGGTTCGCGTTGAACAGCAGGATCGCGAAGACCGCCTGTTGCCGGACGGGCCCGAGGTCGAGCCACTCTGTACCGACCTCGGCGTGCAGCGGACCGAGGGCGAGAAACCGTACCCGCGTCACGGCATCGCACCGCCCGCACCAGGACTCGTCATCGAGGTCTCCTCCCTACCGGCGGCCGGGGGACCGCGCACAGGCGACGAGGCACGGCACGCACCCGGGTCAGCTCTGAGTCCGGCGGCGCCGCTTGGATCGAAGATCATCGTGTCCAGGGGATGGTAGGACGGTCGGCGTACAACTCGCGTACATCGCCCGTACGAACAGCGCGCAGCGGGTAGCCGCGCGCATTTTGAAACGGAAATGGCGCTGCCGGTGAGTCGTCAGGTGACTCACCGGCAGCACGTCGATCAGTAGGTCCTAGGCGTCGGCGTGGCGCTCACTCGGGCGGCTTGGCCCCCGACTGCTCGCTGACCATGTACGCCGCGTACCAGTCGGGCCAGTTGTCGTCATGCTCGCCCGTACGTTCCTCGTGCTCGCCGTGGGCGGCGGCCGCGCGTCGAAGCGCGCTCGCCAGGTCGCTCGTGGAGCCGAACGACGTGAGGCCGCCCTCGATGCGTCCGGGAAGCCTGGTCGTGATCTCCTGCATCAGCCAGGTGTTGCCGTCCGGGTCGCGCAGCGTGGCGCGCGAGACGTAGCTGCGACGCTGCGGGTCCGGCCCGTCGACCGGGCCGTCCGGGCTGACGTGGAAGACGTCGCCGACCTCGACACCGGCCGCGGCGAGGGTGTCGTGGGCCGCCTCGATGTCGGACACGATCAGGTACGCCGTGGCCGAGCCGGGTGCCGCCGACGTGAGCCCGGGGCCGAACTGTACGGAACACGCGGAGCCGTGCGGCGTCAACTGGACGATGCCGGGCGGGGTCTGGTCGAGCCGCCACCCGAGCCGTTCGTAGAACGCCTTCGCCCGGTCGACATCGGAGACCGGGATGACGATCACCTCAAGCTTGACGTCCAGGCTTTCGATGCGCGACGTCGCACTCGCGTCGCCCTGGGCCACCTTCGGGCTCATCGCCGCCCCCCTTCCTGATCACCACGCTACTGCCTGCATCAGTGCTCGGCGCCGGCTTCCCGGCATCAGCCCGGCGCCATCCGGGTGGCCCTGCGCACCCCCAACAGGGCGACCAGGGCGAGGAGAATGACGGCGACGGAGTACTCGTCGGCGGTCCTCGGCAAGCCGCCGGCGTAGACCACGAGGAAGCCGGCGATCACCGTGGGCAGACCGAAGCCGACGTAGCAGACGACGTAGAGCACGGACAGCACGCTGGCGCGTTGGTGCGCCTCGACCAGCGGCATGACCGTCTTGAGGCTGCCCTGGAAGCCGCTGCCGAAGCCGACGCCCCCGAGCGCGAGGCCGACGAAGAAGATCGGGACGGACTGCGCCATGACCGCCACCAACGTGACGACCATGCCCAGGATGAGCGCGACGATTCCGGTCAGGATCACGGTCCGCGCGGCGGTGTTGCGCTGTACCAGCACGGCGACCGACCCGAAGACGGCGAAGACGAAGAGGACCAGACCACCGACCACGATCGACGTGTTCATGAGGCTGCGGATCAACGCCGGGCCGAGCGCGCCGAAGAACCCGGCCAGCGCCCACACTGCGAAGAGCACCGGGATGACGACCAGGACGGGTTGGCGCACCGAGCGGGGCAGCGTGATGTCCGGCCGCAGGCTGCCTCGGGCCCCGGCCATCGGGGTGACGGTCTCCGGCATCAGCGCGACTCCGACGGCCTGGATCAGCAGGATCACGAGCAGCACGAGGTACACCAGTCGCGTCGGCGCGGGCAGGTACTGGATGAGCAGCGCCGAGAGCAGTGCGCCACTTCCGGTGCCGATGCCGGGGGCTATCGAGTTCGCGAGCGTGCCCCGGGCCCTGTCGATGTCGAGCATGGCGGCGCCCACCGCGCCGGTGGCGGCGCCGGCCGCCAGCCCCTGCACGAGGCGGGCGACCAACAGGGCAGCAACGCCGTTGGCGACGATGAAGACGACCAACGCGAGCATCTGCACCGCGATCGCGACGGCCAGCACCGGCCGTCGGCCGACGTGGTCGGACAACCTGCCGAACGTGAGCAGCGACGCCAGCACCGCGAGGGCGTAGACGGCGAACACCACTGTGGTCGTGACCGGCGAGAAGTGCCAGCGTTCCTGGTAGACACCGTAGAGCGGGGTCGGGGCCGCCGACGCGGCCAGGAAGGACACCAGGATCGACGCCAGCAGCACCAGGGAGACCGTTGGTGTGAGTCGGGCCCGCCCCGCGATAGGCATGTCGGTGCTCCTCGGCTGCGTGAAAGACGGTCAGCCTGGGCGTTCCGCCGGCCCTGAGGGCCACGGCGGCGTACCCGCTTGGCGCCGGCACATGCCCGCTCAGCCCTCGGTGTCCTGGCCCGTCGCCGGGAGACTCGCCACGCCACGGGCCAGCGCGTCCCTGAAGTCGCGGTACCGGTCGGGGCCGAGCGTGTCGGCGAGCTTCTGCTCGATCAGGTGCACGAAGCCGTCGGAGGCCGCGATGAAGCTGAGACCCCGATCCGTCGGCACGATCAACTTTGCCCGGCGGTCGGCCGGGTCGGGCGTACGCCGGACGTAGCCCAGCCGTTCCAACTCGTCGAGGATCGCGCCCATCGTCTGCTTGTTGCGACCGGCCAGCCGGGCCAACTCGCCGGGACGGGTGCCCTCGGCGTCCAGGTACGCGAGGACCGCGCCGTGGCGCGGACGGACGTCGTCGAACCCCTGCTCCGCCGAGCGGCGGAAAATCTCCCGCTGGACGCGTGCGGAGAGCTGCACGGCCAGGATCCCAAGATCGGGGTCCTGCTCCTTCTGTGTGCTGCGCTTCATAATTTGGTCCAATCATTGGACGGTACAAGTTATGGACTATATCGTCGTCGGCGACCGGTGGGCCGACCTCGGTCCGCCTGACCGAGAGGATGACCATGACCATTCTGATAACCGGGGCAAACGGCACGGTGTCGCGGGAGGTGCTGCGGGAGCTGGCCGGCAAACAGTCGGTCCGCGCTCTTGTCCGGGACTCGTCGCGCACACCGGGGCTGGACGGGGTCGAGTACGTCGTCGGCGACCTGGACCGCCCCACCACGCTGACCCCGGCGTTCGAGGGGGTGACGACGCTGTGGCTGCTGATGCCGATGGGCCCGCTGGCACCGAGCCAGAGCATGAACGCGGTGTGGGCGGCCCGACAGGCCGGCGTGCGGCACATCGTCCGGCTCTCCGCGATCGGGGCCGCGCACGACGCGCCCACCCGCAACGGCCGACTCCACGCGCTCTCCGACGCGGAGCTACAGCAGTCGGGTATCCCCTGGACGATCCTGCGACCGAGCTTCTTCATGCAGAACCTGCTCGCCGCCAAGGCTGGTGAAGACCTCTACGGGCTCTTCGGTGACTCGCGGGTCGGCCTGATCGACGCCCGGGACATCGCCGCCGCGGGAGCAGCGATCCTCACCGCGCCGCAGCGGCACGAGGGCAAGATCTACACGCCCACCGGCCCGGAGAGCATCACCCTGGACGAGGCCGCCGACGAGGTCGCCAGTGCGCTCGGCCAGCCGGTGCGCTACGTGCCGCAGAGCCCGGAACAGGTACGCGACGGCCTGCTCCAGGCCGGCCTCGACCAGTGGTCGGCAGAGGTCCTCGCCGAGTACCGGGTCGCCTACGGCTCCGGGTGGGGCGACTTCACCAACGACCATGTCGAGCGGATCGTCGGCCGGCAGCCACGGACCTTCGCCGAGTTCGCCCGTGATCACCGCGAGCAGTTCGCCAGCGTCTGATCCGTCGACGGTTCGGCGCGGTGCCCTCCGGCGCGACCCCGCCGGAGGGCGCCGCCGCGCGGTCACCGGTCCGGCGGGCCCTCGTCGTCCGGCATCATCGTCGAGTCACGCTCCGTCGTTCGAAATCGCTGCTGATAGGCGCGGGGCGGTACCCCCACCCGGGCGAGAAACATCCGGCGCAACGTCTCCGGGCTGCCAATGCCGACCTGTTGGGCGCAGGCGGTGACGGATTTCCCCGCGTGCAGCAACCGGATGGCCGCGTCGACCCGCACGCCCTCCACGTACTTGCTGGGGCTGCTGCCGACCTCTTGCCGGAACATCCGGGAGAGGTGACGGGGGCTGACGTGCGCCCGGGCGGCGAGGGCCGTCACCGAGTGGTCGTCGGCCGGGTCGGCAGCCACCGCGTCGATCACCCGCCGCAGCACCGGAGTGCGCGGTCGGGGCAGAGCAAGCGACGGCGAGAACTGCGACTGGCCACCGGGCCGTTGCAGGAAGACCACGAGCGACTGGGCCACCGACCGGGCGACCTCCGGACCGTGGTCGCGCTCCACGAGGGCCAGCGCGAGGTCGATGCCCGCGGACACGCCGGCGGAGGTGAAGATCGCCCCATCCCGCACGAAGATCGCGTCGCTCTCGACGCTGACCTGCGGAAATGCGGCGCCAAGCAACCGCGCGTGCTGCCAGTGCGTCGTCGCCCGCCGACCGTCCAGCAGGCCGGCGGCGGCCAGGACGAACGCGCCGGTGCAGACCGCGGCGGTGCGATCGGCGCGGTCCGACAGCGCTGCGGCGGCGGCGGTGAGTTCGGCACTGATCGGGCGCACCGCCAGCACGTCGCCGCCGACCACGAGGGCGGTCCCGACGTCGGTCGCCGCATCGGCCGCGCCATCCACGTGCACGCGCAGGCCCGTCGAGGCACGGACGGCGGCACCATCGCTGGAGCGCACCTCCAGCTCGTACCGGGCGCCGAACTTGGCGGCCTCGGCGAAGACCTCGAACGGTCCGGCAAGGTCCAGCAACGTCATGCCGTCGAAGACGAGGGCCGTGACCCGGTGTACCCCTGCCGCCCCGCTGCCCACCGCGTCAACCCCCTCCGATGTTGTCCTGATCTGAGGGAAGCATGGCAGATAGGACGGGGCAGGCGGCGGGTCAGGCGGGTGACGCTGGACGCATCGGAGCCCAGCCGAGCTCCCCAACCGACAGGACCGTGATGAGCCAGACAACGATCGCCGGCATCAAGATCCCCGACTCGCAGCTCGCCACCGACGCCACCGAACTGGTCCGCCAGGCCACCGACGACCTGCTGTTCCATCACTCGCGGCGGGTCTTCCTCTTCGGCACGCTCCAGGGTCGGCGGCTCGGCCTGAAGGCCGACCCCGAGCTGCTCTACGTGGGAGCGATGTTCCACGATCTGGGACTGACCGAACGCTACCGCCGCGACGATCAGCGCTTCGAACTCGACGGCGCCGACGAGGCACGCCGCTTCCTCCGATCCAACGGCATCGGCGAACACGAGGCCCGACTCGTCTGGGAAGGGATCGCCCTGCACACCACGCCCGAGGTTCCGTACCGGCTGGAACCCGAGGTCGCCCTGGTCACCGCAGGTGTCGAGACGGACGTGCTCGGGATCGGCTACCACGAGTTGTCGCCGGCCGACATCGCCGCGGTCACCACGGCACACCCGCGGCCGAACTTCAAGCGGGCCATCGTCGACGCCTTCGCCGCTGGTTTCCGGCACCGGCCGGACACCACCTTCGGGACCGTCAACGGCGACGTGCTGGAGCACCGGGTGCCCGGCTACCGCCACATCGACTTCGTCCGGGTCATCGAGGGCTCCGCCTGGCCCGAATGAACCCCCTACAGCTCGGGGTGACCGAAGAGTCCCGGCAGACCGCCGCTGTGCAGAAAGACGACCCGGTCGCCGTGCGGGAAGCTGCCAGTCAGCAGCGCCGCCATCGCCCGACCGGTGTACGTCGGGTCCAGGAAGACTCCCTCCGTACGGGCGGTCACCTCCAGCGCCGCCCGGACGGCGTCGGTGAGCGTGCGGTATCCCGCACCCACCTGGGTGCCGTCGATCCGCAGCGCGTCCGACTCCACCTCGCCGGCGAGCAGCCCGGCGACTGTCGCCCGTGGGTCCGGCACGGCACCGACATCCACGCCGATCACCCGCTGCACGCCCAACTCCCGCACCAGGCCGGCCATCGTCCCGCCGGAACCGAGCGCCGCCACCACCTCGACCCCGTCGGCGTCCGGCAACTGGGCCCGCAGCTCCCGAGCGCAGTCCACATAACCCTGGATCGACAGAGGTGAGGTGCCGCCGAACGGAATGACGTACGCCGATCGTCGTTCCGCCTCGGTCGCCACCACCTCGGCGAGCGGACGGTCGCCGCTCCAGACGGTCTCCGCGCCGGCGAGCCCGTCGAGCAGCAGGTTGCCTCGTCGACGCTCCGGGGGCGAGCCGGCGAGCACCAGCACACAGGAGAGGCCGAGCCGCGCGGCCGCAGCCGCGGTGAGCCGGGCGTGGTTGCTCTGCGGCGCCCCGGAGGTGATGACAGTGGTGGCGCCGACGGCGATCGCCTGGGCGCAGGTGTACTGGAGCTTGCGGATCTTGTTGCCACCCCCGCCGAGGCCGTTGAGATCGTCACGCTTGAGCCAGAGCTCGGCCAGCCCCAGCCGGGCGGCGAGCCGGGGCGCGGCCTCCAACGGCGTCGGCCAGGTACCGAGGGGAACGGGTGTGATCATCCGTGCAGCTAAACACTCTCCGGCCCCGCACGCAGCTACCTGAGCGTGGGCGCTCTTCGGCGGCTATGCCCGACCTGCTGCTGCCCGGGGCAGCGGACCGACGTCCGCGTGGCGACCGGGACGGAGCGCCGCGTGCCGCTGCCCGGGACCCGCTCCGTCGCGGGCGGCGAGCACGTCGGCCACCGCTCCGGTGGCGAACGCGTAGATGGACTTGTGCAACACGTCGATGGCGAGCTCGGGGCGGGGCCAGGTCAGCGGAGGCGCCCCCACGCCGGTGGCGTTCTCCAGGATCTGGTCGTTGCTCAGGCGCACCGCCGTGAACATCGTTGAGGCCCAGACACCGCGCAGCCCGGCCTGCGCCATGACGCTGCGCAGCACGCCGAGCAGCGCGCCCTGGCCGTAGTGCATCGCCAGGTTCTGCCACCGGGGCTGCTGCCCGGAGGTTTCCGGCAGGCCGGCCAGCCTGGCCAGAACCCGGGCCGGCACGTAGGAGTCGGGCCGATCGGTCACCCGCTGTTCGATCTTCTCGGCGGCCGTCATCACCGCCGCCCCGGCCAGGCCCGCCACCACTCCCTGCCACACCGCTCGCTTCAGCATGATGCAGCCCTACCCACCGACCAGCCACCCACACCCCCGAGTGGTCACCGGACCTGGAGGCCCGACTCTCAGCCCACCGCCTGGGCGACCAGGGCCTCGGCGACCTCGCGCACCTTCCGGTTGGAGTCCTGGGAGATCTTCGACAACAGCGCGAACGCCTCCTCCGACGAGCACCGCCGGCTCCCCATGATGATCCCCTTGGCCTGCTCGATCACGGCCCGGTTCCGCATCGCTTCCTGCATCTGCGCCGCCAGTGTGGCCGCGTTCTCGTACAGGTGCGCGTTGGCCAGTGCCACCGCCGCGTACGCGGCGAAGCCCTCCGCATTGACGATCGAGGACGGGTCGAACGCGTTCGGCGAATCGCTGTAGACGTTGAGCGCGCCGACCACCGACCCCTGGATGGGAAGCCCGATGGAGAGGGAACTCTTCACCCCGGCGCCGCGAGCCCTCTCCGCCCAGGCCGGCCAGCGCTCTTCGGTGGCCATGTCCGGCACCGAGATGGTGTCACCGCTGGCGGAGGCATCCAGGCAGGGACCCCGGTGCTGCTCGTACTGCCACTCGTCCAGTTCACGGGCCAGCTCGCCGGTGAATGCCCCGGTCCAACCGACCCGACCCCGCACCAGAGTGACAGTCACCTCTCTCGTCCCAGGAATGCTGCCCTTGGCGAGGTCGGCGATCCGGCGCAGCATGTCGTCCAGGCTGACCTCGTCGAGTCTGACCCGGCCCAGCTCGGCCAACGCGTCGGTGGGATCCATCGTCGGCTGCGTCATCGCAGTACGCCCTCCTCGATCTGCGTCCGCCGGAATGGAAGATTCCGGCACGGCCGGCACCACGTCGGATGCTCGGCAGCCCCGCCCCGGGGCGGTCGTCAGCAACCGTGGTCCTACCCCGTGAATCACCCACTCACACCCTGCTGAGGACAGGGCGGCCCGCGTATGCGCAGATCAGCTCCAGCGGGTCGAGGTCGCGAATGTCCGGCCACGACGGCTGTCGTTCGGTGGCCCCGTCACACCGAGCCGGTGAACTGGCTGACGTGGTAGGCGGTGCTGCGGCCGTCCGGGGTGCGGGTCCACTTCGAGACCATCAGGTGCAGGTCGTTGGCGTTCCGGCTGGACCAGGGATGGATGAACCCACCGTAGAGCCCGGGCTCCTGCCAGCCCGTCAGCTGAATCTTCTCCCCCGTCCAGCTTCGGTCGGGTCCGGACGCGGTCCGGGTGACCAGGCATCCGTTCTGGCAGTTGAGGTAGGACATCACCCAGGTCCCGTCGGCCAGCCGGCGCACCGATGGTTCGCCGAAGCGGCCGGTGAGGATGGGTGTGCAGGGTCTCCCCCAGCCCCAGTTGGTGCCGTTCCAGCCCCAGCCCTCATACGACTCGGGGTAGAACAGCCGATCCCACCGGACGCGTCGCAGAATCATCGGACCGTCCTGCCGCCCCGACCGGACCGAGAAGACGTAGACGTACTCGCCGTCGCGCTGCATGGTCCACATTTGGAACGGGTCCCTGTTGTCCGAGCTGTTCCACCACTTCAGCGACGTACGGACGAAGTCGTTGCCGTTGTCGGAGAAGGCCAGCCCCGCGTAGCGGGACTTCCACTGCGGGCCGGCCGGGCCGGCGGAGTTCCAGTTCTCGATGCTCATGTACGAGATGAGCTGCCGACCGGTCTCCGGAAAGCTGATGCCGTCGTTGGGGATGACTGTCACCTCGGGAAGACCGTCGATGCCGATGCCGTGGTGGCCGTTGTGCATCAGCTCCGGGGCCCGTCCGTTGCCGGCGACGCGTGCGGCGCTGTCGAACACGATTCCGCCCGGCGCGCCGGGGTGGACGGCGGAGCGCAACATGACCGGCGACCGCCAGTCGTTCGGCAGGGGCGGGCCCTCGGGCCACGGTGTGTCGAAGGTGTCGCCGAAGAGGTAGCCGACCGATCCGTTCTCCAGCACGTAGGGGATGCCCAGATCGGTGCCGGCCACCCGCCAGCGGCTACTGGTGTCCAGGTCCGCACCGGTCAGCCGCTTCTTCCAGACCGCCGCCTGGGCCGGAGCGGCAGTGGTCAGGATCGCGCCGACGGAACCGACCGCGCCGGCGGCCCCGATCGCGGCGGCGCGCCCGAGCAACGAGCGACGACGTACGCCCATGGCTGCCCTCTCCTGTCGCACTCGTCCTGGCCCTGCCGCGTGATTGGACAGCGGTTGCGGGCGAGTAAACCCGCCGACGACAACGGCTGTCAATACCTGCCCGCCTTGAACGATGTATTGAAGGAATTCTTCATAGAACATTGACACCCATCAGCGTCCTGAAGAAACTCTCAGCAATCGGTTCCCGGCCGTTGGCAGTCTCGTGACGCCACCAGTCGAGCATCCCCGACCCGACGAGGAGCAGCGTGAGACGTACTCTCCTGGCCCTGCTGGTCGCCCTCGGCATGGCTGGCACGACGGTCCCGGCCGCGCCGGCGCACGCGGACCCGGTCGGAACCCTGGCCTGCCCCTCCATCCCCGCGAACCGCGACCCGGCGGTGACCCTTGTCGTCTACCGGGTCGCCCGGGCGTACAACGCCAACGACAAGGTCATGCTGTCCGCGTTCGAGGCGGGCTGGGTCGAGTCCCACATGAACAACCTGCCGTGTGGCGACAAGTCGTCGCTCGGGGTGTTCCAGCAGCGCTGGGACTACGGGTGGGGCACTCCGGAGCAGATCATGGACCCGGTCTACGCCAGCACCCAGTACGTCACCCGGGCCATCGTCTGCGACCGCAACAACCCCGGTCACAGTGCCGGCCAGGTCGCCCAGTGCGTCCAACGGTCCGGCTTCCCCGACCGGTACGACCAGGCAGCCGCGACCGCCGGGGCCCAGCTCAACGAGGCGGCCCGCACCCACGCCATCGCCGGTGGATCCCACACCGACGTGACCGGCGACGGCCGCGACGACATCGTCACCTTCACCCAGAATGCCCTCGCCGACGTCTACGTGGGCACGTCCACCGGCAGCTCCTACGCCGGCACCTCGGCGAAGTGGAACGACTTCTTCTCCCTTGGTGGCGAGACCGCCTCCACCGGCGACGTCAACGGCGACGGCCGCGACGACGTCGTCACCTTCGCCCACAGCAACACCGGCGACGTCTACGTCGCGCTCTCCACCGGCGCCTCGTTCGGTGCTGGCCTCAAGTGGCACGACTGGTTCGCCCCGGGCGCGGAGATCGGCGCGGTCGGCGACGTCAACGGTGACGGGCGCGACGACATCGTGGCGTTCACGCACAACCCCGCCGGTGACGTGTACGTCGCACTCTCCACCGGCAGCGGCTTCGGCGCCGGCCTCAAGTGGCACGAGTTCTTCAGCCCGTTCGGCGAGTTCCCCGCGCTCGGTGACGTCAACGGCGACGGCCGGGACGACCTCATCACCTTCACCCAGGGCCCGGCCTCCGCCAGCGACGTCATCGTCGCCCTGTCGAACGGCAGTTCCTTCGGCGCGGCGCAGAAGTGGCACGACCTGTTCGCCGTCGGCGCCGAACTGCCCAGGGTCGGTGACGTCAACGGCGACGGCAGAGACGACATCGTCACCTTCACCTGCGATGCCAACGCCGACGTGTACGCCGCCACCTCCACCGGCACCGGCTTCGCCGGGACCACAGTGAAGTGGCACGACTTCTTCTGCCTGGCCGGCGAGTTCCCTTACCTCGGCGACGCCAACGGGGACGGCATGGACGACCTCATCGTCTTCACCAAGGGCGCCACCAACGATGTCCACGTCGCGCTCTCCACCGGCACCGGCTTCCTCGGCGCCACCAGATGGCACGACTTCTTCGGCCTCACCGGAGAGACGACGCTGTGATCAGCGGATCGGAGACCTCATGCGACTGACCAGGCGTACGTGCACCCTCTTCCTGGCGGCGGCGCTGGCCGGTCAGGTCGCTGTCGCGCCGGCCGACGCGGCCGGACCCGTGACGCCCGGCTCGCTCACCGCTGACTTCACCCGGGCCGCCACCGAGTTCGACGTGCCCCGGGACCTGCTGGTCGCCGTCGCCTACGGTGAGTCCCGGCTGGACGGGCACGGCGGCCTGCCCAGCCAGGCCAACGGGTACGGGGTCATGCACCTGGTCAGCAACCCCACCCAGCACAGCCTGGAGCGGGCGGCCACGCTCACCGACGAACCGGTCGACCGCCTGCGCTCGGTCACCGCCGCCAACATCCGCGGCGGTGCTGCTGTGCTCCGCGACCTGGCCGACGACGAGGGGCTGACCGGCGGGGCACGCGACCGGCTCTCCGCCTGGTATCCGGTGGTGGCGCGCTACAGCGCCGCCGTGGACGCGTCGACCGCCCGGCTCTACGCCGACCACGTCTACGACCTGCTGCGTACCGGAATCGCCGCCGGACCGGTTCGGGTCGCGCCCCGACCACTGCGACCCGAACTCGGCCGCTACGCGGGGGTCGCCGCCGCGGGCGACGCCGGTGCGAACGCCGCGGCGGCGGTGCCGGAGTACGCGCCGGCCCGGTGGGTGTCCGCCTACGGCGGCAACTACCAGGCCGGCCGATCGGCGCGGATAACCACTGTGGTGGTGCACGTGACCCAGGGGTCCTACGCCGGCACGGTGAGCTGGTTCCAGAACCCGTCGGCGGGGGTGAGCGCGCACTACGTGGTGAAATCGAGCAACGGCGAGATCACCCAGATGGTGCGCGAGGGCGACACCGCCTACCACGCACGCTCGGCCAACCCGTACGCGGTGGGCATCGAGCACGAGGGGTTCGTGGACAACCCCGCGTGGTTCACCGACGCCATGTACCGGTCGTCAGCCGCGCTGACCCGCTACCTCTGCGACAAGTACGGGCTACCGAAGACCCGTGCGTCGATCAGGGGTCACAACGAGCTGCCCGGCAACGACCACACCGACCCCGGGCCGAACTGGAACTGGAACTACTACATCTCCCTTGTCAACGCCGGCGGCTCGGGTGGCCGGTACCTGGCGGGTTCACCGACGGACTTCACCGGCGACGGCCGCGACGACATCGTCGCGTTCACCCAGGGCAACCTCAACGACGTCTACGTGGCCACCTCCACCGGCTCCTCGTTCGCAGGGACGTCGGTGAAGTGGAACGACTTCTTCGGCCTCAACGGCGAGACCCTGCTGTCCGGGGACTTCAACGGTGACGGGCGCGACGACATCGTGGCCTTCACCCACGGCTCGCTCGCCGACGTGTACGTGGCGCTGTCGAACGGGTCGTCGTTCGCCGACGCCACCAAGTGGCATGACTGGTTCGCGCCGAACGCCGAGGTCGCCGCGGTGGGGGACGTCAACGGCGACGGACGCGACGACATCATCGCCTTCACCCACGACACCAACGCCGACGTGTACGTGGCGTTGTCCACCGGCACGGGTTTCGGCCCCGGCCTCAAGTGGCACGAGTACTTCTCGATCGCCGGCGAGTATCCGGCCCTCGGCGACGTCAACGGCGACGGCCGCGACGACATCATCACCTTCACCCAGGGGCCGGTCGCGGCATCGGACGTCATCGTCGCCCTGTCCACGGGAGCCTCGTTCGGGGCAGCACAGACGTGGCACGACCTGTTCGCCGTCGGGACGGAACAACCCCGCGTCGGGGACATCAACGGCGACGGCCGCGACGACATCGTCACCTTCACCTGCAACGCCGACGCCGACGTCTACGCCGCCATCTCCACCGGCACCTCGTTCGTCGGCACCACAGTCAAGTGGAACGACCTCTTCTGCCTGCCCGGGGAATTCCCCTACCTGGGTGACTACAACGGCGACGGCAAGGACGACATCGTCGCCTTCACCAAGGGCAGCTTCAACGACGTCCACGTCGGCCTCTCCACCGGCACCAGCTTCCTCGGCGCCACCAAATGGCACGACTTCTTCGGCCTGCCCAACGAGACCACCTTCTGACCCCAGGGAGACCGCACATGTTCGACGTTCCCCCGTCCGCGTCGATCAGCCGGCGCCGGTTGATCGGTGGCTCGGCAGCGGCGGCCGCCGCCGGCCTGTTCGGCGGCGCCCTCGCCGGTTCGTCCGCCGCCCAGGCCGCCGGTGACGGGTACGGCCTGCGCATCGTCGACCGCAACGAGAACGGCGGCCGCCTCCAGTACTACCGCTTCGCCACGGATGCCATCGAGTGGGACCCCGCTGTCAACGTGCTGCTGCCTGACGGCTACCACACCAGCGGCAAGCGGTACCCCGTGCTGTACCTGCTGCACGGCGGCAACGCCGACTTCCGCACCTTCCACCTTCAGGACAACGTCATCGGTCTGACCGCCGGCCGGGAGGTCATCGTCGTCATGCCGGACGCGTCGACCGGCTGGTACTCCAATCCGGTGAACAGCTTCGTGGGCCCGCGAAACTGGGAGACCTTCCACATCGCCCAGTTGCTCCCGTGGATCGACGCGAACTTCCGGACGTTCGCCGAGTACAACGGACGCGCGGTCGCGGGCTTCTCGATGGGCGGCTTCGGCGCGTTGAAGTACGCGGCCAAGTACTACGGCCACTTTTGCTCGGTCAGCTCGCACTCCGGGCCAGCCAGCCTGCGCCGGGACTTCGGGCTCGTCGTGCACTGGGCCAACGCCACCTCCGCCGCGCTGGACCTCGGCGGCGGCACCGTCTACGGGATCCCGCTGTGGGACGAGGCCCGGGTCAGCGCCGACAACCCGGTCCAGCGCATCCCGAGCTTCCAGAACAAGCGGATCTTCCTGGCGGCCGGCACGTCACCCGACCCGATCAACTGGTTCGACACCGTCAACGAGACCCAGGTCCTTGCCGGTCAGCGCGAGTTCCGCTCGGCACTCGCCCGAGCCGGCATCCCGCACGAGTGGCGCGAGGTGCCGGGTGGGCACTTCTTCCGCCACGACCTGTTCGTCCAGGACCTCAACGGAATGCTCGGACGCCTACGCCGCGCGGGCTGACCCCGGTAGCGTCGACGGTCATGGCCACCAGCGTCGACGTGCGTCGGGCACTCGCCAGCCTCGCCGATCCACGTCGAGCCGAGGCGTCGCGCCGGTTCCTCCAGATGGTCCCCGGTGGGTACGGCGAGGGCGACCGGGCCCTCGGTGTCTCCGTGCCCGACCAGCGCACGGTGGCCGCCCGGTTCTGGCGCGACCTCTCGCTGGCCGAGACGACGAAGCTGCTCATCGAAGGCGCGCACGAGGAGCGGTTGACCGCGCTGTTCATCCTGGTGCGGAAGTTCGCCGCTGGCGACGAGCCGCAACGGGGTCAGATCTTCGATATCGTCCTGGCCAACACCGGCCGGATCGACAACTGGGACCTGGTGGACTCGTCCGCGCCGTACATTGTCGGCCCCTGGCTGCTCGACAGGGACCGGAGCGTCCTGGACCGGTTGGCCGGGTCGAGCCTCGTGTGGGAGCGGCGCATCGCCATCATGGCGACCTTCGCCTTCGTCAAGGCCGGAGACTTCGAGTGGACCTTCCGACTCGGCGACCGGCTCCTGCACGACCCACACGACCTCGTCCGCAAGGCGGTGGGCTGGATGCTGCGCGAGGTGGGCAACCGGGACAGAGCGGCGGAGGAGGAGTTCCTCTCCCGCCGCTACCGGGTCATGCCCCGGGTCATGCTGCGGTACGCGATCGAGAAGTTCGAACCGCAGCGTCGCCGCGACTACCTGTCCGGTGCCCTCTAGTCGACCGGCTCAGCTGGTGGGATGGGGAAGTTCCGGTTGAAGACGTTGTCCGGGTCGTAGCTGGCCTTGATGGCGCGCAGCCGGCCGAGGGTGGGCTCGGGCCAGGCGTCCAGCAGTCGAGCCGGATCGGTGTCGCTTTCGAAGCTGAGATACAGGCCGTCGAGGTGCGGGTACAGCTCGTCCCACAGTTTGTCGAGGTGGGGCCGGCGGTCCGGGACCGTGGCGGCGAGTACCGAGAAGTTCTGCTCCCGGTGCGGGTAGGCGGTCGCGTCGCGGGTTACGTCGTTGACCGCCCCGCCGACGGATCGGAACTGCATGATCATCACGTCGCCGGAGTGGATCATGTTTTCCATGAGGTCGGCGGCCTGCGGTGTGACGTGGTGCAGCAGACCGCTTCGGGTGTCCTTCAGCCCCTGCCCCCGATGCTGGTTGCCGGGCGGCGCGACGATCGCCGGGTACGGCACGAGCTGCGCCTGCTGGTCGAGAATCGGTCCGATCTCCAGGAACGGGCTCAGGGCGGACTGTGCCGCCTCGACGTCCGCACCGGCGTAGACGAGGGTGACCTGGGCAGCCGGGGGGTTGCCACGGCGGCCGGGAAAGAGGGAGAGGAAGCTCGTCAACTCCCGTGGCGCGTCCTCGACCAGTTGGCCCCACCGGCGCAGCAGTCGGGCGGTGTCTGTCGCGTCCGCGACGAGCTGGGCGTAGACGACCTTGTCGACCTCGTACGCCTCCAGCTCAAGCGCGGTGACCACCCCGAAGTTCCCACCGGCGCCGCGGACGGCCCAGAACAGGTCGGGGTGATGCTCGTCGTCGACGCGGAGCAGCCGGCCGTCCGCTGTGACGATCTCGGCGGCGACGACGTGATCGATGGTCAGGCCGTGCTTGCGCGCCAGGTATCCGACGCCGGCGGTGGTGGCAAGACCACCGACGCCCACGTCTCCGTAGTCGCCCGAGCTCATGGCCAGGCCGTACGGGGCAAGCGCCTGGGCCACGTCGCCCCAGCGGGCACCCGGCTCCAGCCGCACCCGGCGTGTCGCCCGGTCGAGCACCTCGACCTTCTTCATCCTCGACATGTCGATGACGACTCCCCCGTCGTTCGTCGACCGGCCGCTGATGCCGTGCCCGCCGCTGCGCACCGACAGCGGCACATCCTGCGTCCGGGCGTACGACACGGCGTCGACCACCTCGGCGGCGTTCCGCGGACGGATCACCAGGGCCGGCGAGCCGTGCCAGCTGTAGGTGTGGCGTACCCGCTCGTACTCCTGGTCACCGGGCTCGACGGACCTGTCGGCCAGCGACGGGGGCAGCGCGTCGTAGTCGAGGCCGGGGTGCCGCTCGGCCAGCGCGACGCTCGTGCGGACCGGCCCGACGCCGCCCTCACCCCCGGTGCGCTCCCTGGCGACCGCCTCCCGCAACGCGGGGGCGATCTCCTGCCCGAGGGTCTGGATGAGGCGTGGGTCGTCGCGCCCGATCAGGAAGGTGCTGAACCCCTCCTCCAGGACCAGCGGAAGCAGTTGGTCGACCCACTGCTCGACGGGCCCCTGGAGGAAGCCGCTGCTGCGCGACGAGACGTCGACAGTGAACAGGTTGAGCAGCCGCCTGATCTCCCGGGGCTCGCGGCCCGCGGCGACGGCCGCCTCGTCGATGAGCCGGTTGGCGGTCACCCGGTCCGGAGATCGCAGGTATTCCAGCGTCGGCAGCCAGCCGTTGGCCTTCTGGCCGGTCAGGGCCAGCATCTTCGGCTGGTACGCGCCGAGCCAGATGTCGATGTCGTGTGCCGGCTTCGGGCCGCGCTGCATTCCGGGTACCGGGTAGTACTCCCCGTCCAGCCGCAGCGGTCCGGTGGCGGTGTCGTCCCAGACGCCGCGCAGAACGTCGATAGCCTCCCGCAGGGCCGCGACTCCCTGCCCCGCGGTCAGCCGACGTGCGCCCATGCCCTCGATTCCGTCCCAGAACGCGCCGGCGCCGAGGCCCAGTTCGAAACGGCCGTGCGACAACCGGTCCAGGCTCGCCGCGGCCCGGGCCAGCACGGCCGGCGGGCGCAGCGGCAGGCTGAGTACGTTCCCGGAGATCCGGAGCCGCTCCGTGCGGGCGGCGACCCAGCTCAGCAGGGTCCAGGTGTCGAGGAACTCCGCGTTGTACGGGTGGTCCTGGAAGGTGACCAGGTCCAGCCCTGCCGCCTCGGTCAGCTCGGCCAGCGCCACCACCTGATCCGGGTCGTGCACGCTGGGTGTCAGGAACGACCCAAACCGGAGTTCGTGCCCGTAGTCCGACATTGTCTCACCATCCACGCGATCGTTTGATCAACTCATGATGTTCTGTGCCTATCGTTTGTCAGACAACCTATCTTGGTCGCCAATCATTCCTGGGCTGTCGCGATGTCGGATGATGATCAACGCGCCGGCCACTAGCATCGGGACATGTCCGTGACCGATCCGTGCGAGCTGCCGGCCGACCGCAAGCGCGGCTCGAACTTCGGTTGGTCGCTGGGCATGGTGCTGCGCCGCTGGCAGGAGCGCGTCGAGGAGCTACTGAAGGACCTGCCGCACGGCAGTCGGGGGTACCACATCCTGGCCGTCGTCGTGCACGAGGAGGTGCCCACGCAGGGCGCCCTGGCCGCTCGCCTGGCCATCGACCGCAGCGTGCTGACCTACGTCATCGACGACCTGGCGAACGCCGGTCTCATCGAGCGCAGGCCCGACCCCCAGGACCGACGGGCCCGACGGGTGGTGGCCACCGAACGCGGACGCCAGACGCTCGCCGAGGCCGAGCGGCGGGTCACCCACGTCGAGGACCACGTCCTGGGTGGGTTACCCGAGCAGCAGCGCGAGGTCTTTCGTGACCTCGCCGCCCGGGCCGCCGAAGCGATCCACGCCGCCGCACCCGCCACGGACCCCTGCGTGGCGGTGCAGAGCGTCCTCCCGCCAGCCGACCAGACCAGCTGACCGTCAGTGCCGCGCGGCGGCGTCAGCGCTTGCGGCCCACCCCGCCGAAGGCATCGATGTCGGCAGGCGTGTCGACAGCGTCGTCCGGTCGCCACTGCGGGCACGGCACGACGCCGGGCTCGACCAGCTCCAAGCCGTCGAAGAAGCCGGCGATCTCGTCGGGCGAGCGCAGAGTGTACGGAGTCGCGCCGCTGTCGTTGTAGTCGTCCTGCGCCTGCTGCATCTCGGCGCTGATCAGGCTCGTGCCGTCGTTCAGCGAGAGGTAGCTGCCACTCGGCAGCGCCGCCACCAGCTGCCTGGTGACCGAACGGGCCGCCTCGTAGTCGGGCACGTGACCCATGACGCCACTGAGGATGAGACCAATCGGCTGCGCGAAGTCGAGCGTCTTGCCGGCCTCGGAGATGACAGCGGCCGGGTCGCGCAGGTCGCCGTCGATGTAGGCGGTCCTGCCCTCGGGCGTGCCCACCAGCAACGCGCGCGCGTGCACCAGCACCAGCGGGTCGCTGTCGACGTAGACGATCCGCGCGTCCGGGGCGATCCGTTGGGCCACCTCGTGCGTGTTGTTGGCGGTCGGCAGCCCGGTGCCGACGTCGAGGAACTGGCGGATGCCCGCGTCGGCAGCGAGGAACATGATCGAGCGGACCAGGAACTGCCGGGAGGCCCGGGCCACGTCGACGACGCCGGGGAAGACCTGGCGATACTGGTCCCCGGCCTCGCGGTCGACAGCGAAGTTGTCCTTGCCACCGAGCCAGTAGTTCCAGATCCGCGCCGAATGCGGCACCGACGTGTCGATCTTCTGCTGCACGCCAGCCTCACCGGCCTCGACCCGGCCGGTCGTCGGTGATTCCATGGTCATGACGAACTCCCCCGTGTCGAACGCGTACGCGACGTCGTCGCGGGACGGCCCAGTCGAGGAAGTGGCCACCCGTGACCGTGCCACGGTATAGAAGGCCGAGGATTCACACCACACCCTGTCACTCCACAAGTGACACGGCTGTCTGACGCACCCGCCATGCTGGAACCGCGAGCCCCTGTCCGGCTCTGTTCGGCGCACCCACGGTCCGGCCGGTCCCTCCCGCGAGGGAACGCCTTCCCCCGTCAGCGGGGCCCGCCCACCGCGGGACGCCAGCAGGATCGGTGCATGACGACATCGACACAGATCGTCGGACGGAGCCTCCATGGCCTGACGTACGCAGTGCTCGGCTGGGCCGTGGCATACGGGGGCGTGCGTCTGGCCTGGACGGTCGGCGAGGCTCCGGAGTTCGGGCGGCTCGGGTTCGACCTGCTCGGCTTCACCGGCTGGTGGTCGGTGGCGTTGTGCGCGGCCGCGGGCGGGCTGGCGGTTGCCCTGGACCGGGTGGCGACCTGGCGGCCAGCGCTTGCGGGGCTCGCCTGGGCTGTCGCCGGAGCGCTGGTCGCGGCAGCCGCGATCCTGCTGCCGGAGCTGGTGGGCTTCCTGCTGTTCACCGTCGGCCCGTTCTTCGACCCGCTGGCGTTCGTCAGCCGGCTCGGTTGTGTCACCGGAGCGGTGCTGCTCGCTCTGGCTACCGCGCGTTACCAGCGGCGCACCCGGGGCGACTGTCCAGCCTGCTGCCGGACAGTTCGACCGGGTACGCGGCGCTCGGCGCCCGCGCGGTGGGCGCGCTGGGCCGCGTGGGCCGCTGTGGGCGGTCTGGTGACCCGCTTCGCGGCCCAGTTCGTGGTGGGGTTCGACCGCGTCGACCAGAGCGCCTCCCTGCTCGGGTTGGAGATCGGCCTGGTGCTGGCCGGAGTGCTGTTGCCACTGGCGCTGGCACACCACTGGGGTGAGGTCTGGCCGGAGTGGGTTCCGCTGCTCGCCGGGCGCACCATTCCTCGTCTGCTGCTGCTGGCGCCCGGCTTCGGGCTCGGCACCGGCATCGTGGCCTACTTCGGGATGGGGATGGCGCAGGTGATCTCGGACTCGCACAGCGAGTTCTCCGACGCGTTCCTGTGGGTGGCGATGTCGGCGTACCTCGTCATGGGGGTGGGCCTGGTGATCGCGTCCACCGACTACCACCTGCGCACTCGCCGGCAGTGCGGCGCCTGCGGCCGGTGACGGCACCATCGCGCTCAGGCTGATTGCATTGACAGGATTCGTTATACGAATTAACTTTCTGAATCAAGCACCTGGGAGCGCTCCCAATCCCCCACCGCACAACCACCGCTGATCTCGCCGCAGACGAGCCCTCCCGAGGCGTGGATGCCACCACCATCTCAGGAGGAGTTTCGTGAGAAGAAGAGTGAAGAACGCCGCCCTGGTGTCGGCCGGCGCCGTCCTGCTGGCATCGGCAGCGGTCGCCGTGGCGATGCCAGCGGGGGCCGCCGCCGCCGGCTGTTCGGTCAAGTACAACGTGTCGTCGCAGTGGCAGGGCGGCTTCGGCGCCAACGTCACCATCACCAATCTCGGCGACGCGGTGACGAGTTGGACGCTGACCTGGAACTACAACGCCGGCCAGACCGTCACGCAGGCGTGGAACACGACGTTGACGCAGAGCGGCACCGCTGTCACCGCCAAGAATGTCAGCTACAACGGGTCCATCGCGACCAACGGGACCGTCTCGTTCGGTTTCAACGGCTCGTGGACCGGCAGCAACCCCGATCCGACGATCTTCGCGTTGAACGGGGTGGGCTGCACCGGTGGCACCGAGACGACCCCGCCGCCGACCGACCCGCCGCCCACCACCCCGCCGCCCACCACCCCGCCGCCGACCGGGCCGGCGGACATCACGGTCAACAGCGCGACCAGGTACCAGACGGTCGACGGCTTCGGGGCCGCGCAGTCCATCTGGGGTAGCGCCTGGTCGACGACGGACACGCAGACACTGGTCGGGATGGGTGCCAACCAGCTGGGGCTCTCCATCGTGCGGACCGGCCTGTCGCCGGAATCCAGCGAGTGGGCGACGCACGTGAACTCGTTGAAGACGGCGAAGTCGTACGGATCCAACGTGAAGATCCTCGCCTCGCCGTGGACCGCGCCGGCGGCGTGGAAGACCAACAACAGCCGGGTCAACGGCGGCAAGCTGAAGACCGACTACTACGACGACTACGCCAACCATCTGAACAGCTACGTGCAGTACATGCGCGGCCAGGGCGTATCCATCGACGTCACGTCGGTGCAGAACGAGCCGGACTGGCACCCGGACTACGACTCGATGGACTGGAGCGGCACCGAGCTGCGCACCTTCGTGCGCGACCAGGGCACCAAGGTGCAGAACACCAAGCTGATGGTGGCCGAGGCGGTGAACATGAACTACAACTTCACCGATCCGACCCTCAACGACGCGACCGCCCGCAACAACATCGGCTACATCGGTGGGCACCTGTACGGCACCGAGGAGTCCGGTCGACTGCGGCCGTACTCGCTGGCGGAGCAGCACAACAAGCCGGTGTGGATGACCGAGTGGAACCTGCACGCCGCCGACGGCGGCGGCTCCAACATCTGGGGCAACCCCGCCAACACGGCGGTCTGGAACGAAACCCTCGACGACATCATGCGCACAGTGCACAAGTCGATGGAGGCCAACTGGAACGCCTACATCTGGTGGTACGGCAAGCGCTACTACTCGTTCATCGGTGATGGTGAGTCGGCGTTCGGCACCGTCGCTGGTGCTCCGCTCAAGCGCGGGTACGCCTTCTCGCAGTACGCGAAGTACGTCCGCCCCGGCTACCAGCGGGTCGCTCTGTCGAAGAGCTCGAAGGCCTCGCCGCTGGAGGTGACCGCCTACCAGGGCGACGGGAAGATCACCCTGGTGATCCTCAACCGCTCGAACAGCGCGGTCAACAACGCCGTGATCCAGGCCCCGCAGAACGTCAGCCGGGCCGAGCACTATCTCACCTCGCAGAACGCCAACGCGGCCAGCCAGCCGACCAGCGTGAACGGCGGTCAGGCCACCATCAACGTCGGCGCCCGCAGCATCTCCACCCTCGTCTTCACGCTCTGAACACCTCGTTCGACCCACGCACTATCGATGTCGCGGGAGCCCCGGCCACACGCCGGGGCTCCCGCCCCGTCGGCGGGCATCCGGTGGAGGTTCTGGCTGTTCAGGTGGCGGTCGGCGGCGCCGTGCTCTGCCGCACCACGAGCTTGGGGACGACCAGCGGCAGACGCTGCGGCACCGTGTCGTCGATGGCCTGGGTGACGGCGGTGATGGCCCGCCGACCGACCGCGTCGAAGTCCTGCTGGATCGTCGTCAACGGCGGGATGAGGTAGGGCGCCTCGGGCACGTCGTCGAATCCGACGACGGAGACGTCGTGTGGCACCCGCCGCCCACGCTCGTGCAACCCGCGCAGTACCCCGATGGCCATCTGGTCATTGGCGGCGAACACCGCAGTGGTCGCGCGCATCGCACCGATCCGCAGCCCGGCGGCGTAGCCGCTGTGCGCTCTCCAGTCCCCCTCGACCGGCTCCGGCGGGCGTAGGCCCGCGGAACTCATCGCCTGACGCCACCCTTCGAGGCGGGCGCGCGCCTCCGCCCAGTTGGGCGGACCGCTCACATGCACGATCTCTCGATGCCCGAGGTCGAGGAGGTGCTCGGTGGCCATCCGGGCGCCGAGCACCTGGTCGACGCCGACCGTCACGCTGGCCCTGGACAGATCGCCCTCCACGACGACGAAGGGGACACCCGAGCGCGTCATCCGCACCACCTCGAGGGCCTCATCGTTGCCGGCGATCATCACGACGCCCTCCACGCCGACGCGCATGAGGTGTTCGGTGGCGTCGCTGAGCGCCCGTACCGTCACCTCGGAGAGACTCACCGAGGTGGCGAAGTAGCCAGCCGCGCGGGCGGCGTCCTCGACGCTGCGATGGATGCTCGTCGGGCCGAACAGCGTCCTGGCCGTGCCGATGATGCCGATCATTCCGGACCGTCCGCGCACCAGCGCGCGGGCGGCGGTGTTGGGGCGGTAGTCGAGTCGTCGGATGGCCTCCAGGACCCGCTCCCGCGTCTCGCGTCTGATGCTGGGTGCCCCGTTGATGACCCGGGACACCGTCTGGTGTGACACGCCCGCCAGGCGAGCGACGTCGGCCATGACCGGGGGCCGGTCAGCCGCTGTCACAGCGGCCTTTGCGTGAACTCGCACTGGCGGGCCGTCCGTTCTTCCATGGAATCAGTTTCTCGTGGACCTCGTCCGATCGTGGCCGTCAGTGTGAGTGACGGGGCACCGCGCTGCCGCTGCCACCGACAAGGAAGTCGAGGTCCGCGCCGCTGTCCGCCTGCAGGACGTGCTCGCTGTAGAGCCGTACCCAACCCCGGTCGGCCACCGGCTGCGGAGGTTGCCAGGCGGTGCGGCGTCGGGCCAGTTCGGCGTCGTCGACCAGGAGGTCCAGGCGGCGCGTCGAAACGTCGACGGAGACCAGGTCGCCGGTGCGTACCAGCGCGAGCGGGCCACCCACTGACGCCTCCGGTGCCACGTGCAGGATGCAGGTGCCGTAGCCGGTGCCGCTCATCCGGGCATCGGAGATCCGCACCATGTCCGTGATGCCGTCGGCGAGCAACCGTCGTGGCATGGGCACGTTGCCCACCTCCGGGAAGCCGGGGTAACCCCGTGGTCCGGCGTTGCGGACGACGATCACCGTGTCGGGGGTGACGTCGAGGTCCGGGTCGTCGGCGGCGACGACGTACTCCTCGATCCGGTCGAAGACGAGCGCCGGGCCGGTGTGCGTGAGGAGGTGGGCGGAGGCGGCGGAGACTTTCAGCACCGCACCGGACGGCGCGAGCGAGCCCCGCAGCACCACGGTGCCCGAGCCGGCGGGCTGGAACGGCTCCTCCATGGTGCCGATGACGTCGCGGTTCCAGCACTGGGCGCCGTCGACGTTCTCCGCCACGCTTCTGCCGCTGACCGTGACGTGGTCCATGTGCAGCAGCGGGGCGAGTTCCTTCATGACCACCGGAAGGCCGCCCGCGTAGGCGAAATCCTCCATCAGGTACGTCCCGGACGGCATGAGGTTGACGAGCATCGGCACGTCGGCGGTGAGGATGTCGAAATCCTCCAGCGACAGGGGGACGCCGAGGCGTCCGGCGATCGCGAGCAGGTGTACGACGGCGTTGGTGGAACCGCCGATGGCGGCGTTGACCCGAACGGCGTTCTCGAACGCCTGCCTGGTGAGCACCGAGGACAACCGTTGGTCCTGTTCGACCATGGCGACGATCCGGCGTCCGGCGGCGTGCGCGAGCGCGTACCGCCGGGAGTCGACCGCCGGCACGGCGGCCGCCCCCGGCAGCTGCACGCCCAGCGCCTCGGTCACACAGGCCATCGTGGACGCGGTGCCCATCGTCATGCAGTGGCCTCGGCTGCGGGACATGCCGACCTCCGCCTCGGAGCAGTCGGCCGCGGTCATCCGACCGGCCCGCATCTCCTCGGTGAAGCGCCAGACGACGGTGCCGGAGCCGATGTCCTGGCCGCGGAACTTGCCGTTGAGCATCGGGCCGCCGGTCAGCATCAGGGTCGGCAGGTCGACGCTCGCCGCTCCCATCAGCAGACCGGGGGTGGTCTTGTCACAGCCGGAGAGCAGGACCACCCCGTCGAGCGGGTTGGCGCGGACCGACTCTTCCAGCTCCATCGCCAGCAGGTTGCGGTAGAGCATGGTCGTGGGTCGCATCAGCGGCTCGCCCAGGCTCATCGCCGGGAACTCCAGCGGCAGGCCCCCGCTCTCCCACACGCCCCGCTTCACCGACTCGGCGAGGTCGCGCAGGTGGGCGTTGCAGGGTGTCAGCTCCGACCAGGTGGTGGCGATGCCGATCACCGGGCGACCGTCGAAGACGTCGTCGGCGAACCCCTGGTTGCGCATCCAGGATCGATGGATGAACCCGTTGCGACCTTCCGCACCGAACCATTCCCCGCTGCGCAGCGGTCGATTCGTCGTCGACATCAGCACACCTCTCTGTCATCCGTCCGGCCGCGTCCTGCGCGGCGATCAATGCGCGTGTGGTGGATTGGCTGGTGGCGTCGACGCGGCCTACCGGAGACCTCCGACGGAGAGGCCGCCGCGCCAGTGTCGTTGCAGGCTGAAGAACGCGATGATCAGCGGGATCACGGACACCAGGGAGCCCAGGATGATGAGGCTCCACAGCGAGGTGGTTCCCGCGTTGTTCGCGGACGCGATTCCCTGCCAGAGGCCAAGACCGACGGTGACCGGGAAGAGCCTGTTGTCGGAGAGCATGGCCAGCGGCAGGAAGTAGTTGTTCCAGGACGCCACCGCCGACAGGAGCAGCACTGTGACCACCGCGGGACGCATCAGCGGAAGGGCGATCTGGAAGAACGTCCGCAGCTCCCCCGCACCGTCGACCCGCGCCGCGTCCAGGAGTTCGTCGGGCACCGCGTCGCGCGCGTACACGTGCATCAGGTAGACCCCGAACGGGTTGAGCAGCGACGGGAGGATCACCGCCCAGACCGTGTTCGTCAGGCCGAGCCGGGAGAACAGGATGAAGGTCGGGATGACCAGGGCGGTGGCGGGCACCATCAGCGCTCCGAGCACGACAGCGAAGCTGAAGCGTCGGGCGGCGAAACGGTACTTGGCGAACCCGTAGCCGGCCATCACCGCCAGGACGGTGGCGCCGACGCCGCCGGCGATGGCGTAGAGCGTGGAGTTGAGCATCCACCGCAGGTAGATGCCACCGTCGTAGGTGAAGAGCTGCCTGAGGTTGCCCAGGTAGTCGATCTGGTCGGTGAACCAGAGGGTGTTGCCGCCGCCGAACAGGCCCGGTGCGTCCTTGGAGCTGTTGACGATGACCCACCAGAACGGTACGAGGAAGTAGATCACCAGGAAGCCGAGCAGGATCTGCATCGGTAGATAGCGCTGCGGTCGGCGGGCGCCGGCGCGGACGCTGGTGTGGTCGGTCATCTACAGGAAGCTCCTCCGCTTGCGGGTGAAGAACAGGAAGGCGTACACGCAGATGAACACGACGCCGCCGAGGGCGAAGGAGATCGCCGACCCGTAGTTGAAGTTGGCGAGCGAGAACGCCTGTTGGTACGCGTACATGTTCGGGGTGAAGTCCGAGCCGATGGCGCCCGCGGCGAGGTATCGCAGGATCTGCGGTTCGTTGAAGAACTGCAGGGTGCCGATGAGCGAGAAGACCAGGATGAGGATCAGGGCGGGCGCGATCAGCGGGATCTTGATCCGCGTCGCGATCTGCCACCGTCCGGCGCCGTCCATCCGGGCCGCCTCGTAGAGCGTCGGGTCGACGCCCTGCAACGCCGCGTACAGGATGATCATGTAGTAGCCGGCCCACTGCCAGGTGACTACGTTGAGCAGCCCGTAGAAGATCAGGTCGCTGCTCAGGAAGTCGGGCGCGGTGGCGCCGAACAGCCCGAAGATGTCGGTGAGCGGGCCGAAGCCCTTGCTGTAGAGGAACCCCCACATCACGGCCCCGATGACGGTGGGGATCGCGTACGGAAGAAAGATCATGAGGCGGGAGAAGCGAGCGAACGCCGTGGTCACCGCATCCAGGATGAGGGCCAGCGCGAGCGCGATGAGGATCTGCAGTGGGATCGAGACCAGCGAGAAGCGGATGACGAACCACACCCCGGACAGGAAGCTCGGGTCGGTGAACGCCTTCACGTAGTTGTCGAAGAGAACGAAGCTGGTGCCGCCGATCAGCTTCTTCTGAAAGAGACTGAGGTACAGCGCGTACGCCAGGGGTGCGATGAGGAACGC
Source organism: Micromonospora alfalfae (assembly GCF_022230925.1). Classification (GTDB taxonomy): domain Bacteria; phylum Actinomycetota; class Actinomycetes; order Mycobacteriales; family Micromonosporaceae; genus Micromonospora; species Micromonospora alfalfae. Next base: position 242,743 of record NZ_JAKKFH010000008.1, read on the forward strand.
CAGGAACACGATCCCGAACGGCCCGACGAAGAGCCACCCCATCAGGTGTTCGCGGAGGTGCACCTTGCCACGGATCTTGCGCGTCTCAGGCTGAGGACGCGGTGCGCGCTTCTCGGTCAGGAGTGTCATCTTTGGTCTCCGGGACGTGGACGCTGAGGGGGGCGGGTGGGCCGGCCGGCCAGTGTCGACGCGGCCCACCCATCCGGTCACTGAACGGTGAAGCCTTGTTCCTTGGCGTACTTCGCCACGTCCTCCTGGAGCCGGTCGGCAGCCTGCGAACCGGTGACGGAGCCCTTGATGACCTCGCTGACCTGCTTTTCCATGGCGTCGAGGTAGTACTGGCCGAAGGGGGCGTACTGGACGCCCTGGTAGGCGTCGGCGGCGGGGACGTAGACCTCCTTGTTCGCCTGCTGGCCGCCGAAGAACGCCACCTTCAGGTCGACGAAGGCGGGATCCTTGAGCGCCGTGAGGTTCAGCGGGAAGATGATCTGGTTGGTCCAGCCGTCGGTGAGCGACTCCTTGTCGGCGTAGAGCCCGTAGGCGACCTTCGCGGCCAGCTCCGGCTTCTTCGCCTGCTTGGTCACCGAGAACGCCGACCCGCCCCAGTTCACCTGCACCGGGTTGGCCAGGTCCCACTGCGGCAGCGGCGCCACAGCGAACTTGCCGGTGTCCTGGCCCTTGCCGACGCCCGCGCCGGTGAGGTAGCCGGGTGCCCACGCCGCCGAGATGTACGTCGCGTAGTTGCCGTTGATCACGCCGGAGATGTACTCCGGGGTGAACTGGTTTTGCGTGCCGACCAGGCCCTTCTTCGCCAGGCCACCCCAGTAGTCCAGCACGTCCTTGGACGCCTGGTCGTTGAGCTTCACACCGATAGCGTTCGGCTGCGCCGGATCGGAGGTGAAGGGCGTGGCACCCTTCTGGATCTGCAGCGCCATCAGGACCGCCGGGACGTTCGCGCCAAAGTCCCCGAAAAGCGGACCGCCGGCGTCCTTGACCTTCTGCGCGGCCTGCTCGTACTCGGCCCAGGTCTTCGGCGGCGTGATCTTGTACTTGTCGAAGATGTCCTTGCGGTAGATCATCGCCACCGGACCGCCGTCGACAGGGACGCCGTAGACCTTGTCGCCGACCGACACGTCCTTCCAGGCACCCTCGCTGTAGTTGGCCTTGACCGCGTCGAAGCCGTACTGCTTGATGTCGACGAGCGCGCCCTGGATCTGGAACGTCGGGATCCGGTCCGCCTCGACCATGATCACGTCGGGTGCGCCGGTGCCCGCCGAGATGGCGGTCTGGAACTTGTCGTACTCGTCGCTGCCCTGGCCGACGTTGGTCCAGCAGACCTGCACATCGTCGTGCTGCTTGTTGAAGTTGTCGACGACGAGCTGAGTGTTGGGGTACCAGCCCCACATCGTCACGACCGGCACGTTCTGCTTGGTGATGGTGTTCGTGCAATTGCTCGCGTCGCTGCCGCCCTCGTCGGAGGAACAGGCGACGAGGCCGGTCCCCGCCGCGAGCATGGCTACCGTGGCGAGTATTCGTCTTCTCTTCATTGAGATGGTTCCCTTCGGCGATGGCGGTGCACTGCATCCATGCGCTGGCGGGCGCCACCGGGGGCAGGAAGCCCTGCTCCCGGTGGCGTCACCGGCGACGGCTCCTAGCGCTTGAACAGACGGGGCGCCAGGTCGATGAGGTTCTTCTGCCACACGTCCCAGCCGTGCGGCCCGGGGGTGACCCCGTCGAACTCGTAGCGGATACCGAGGTTGTCCAACGTGGTCAGCGATGCCATGAAGCTCGGGTACACGAAGTCGGTCTGGTCACCGACGTAGAGGCGCACCATCTTGGTGCCGTTGTTGATCGCCGCCACGTCGACGCCGGTGCCGCTGCCGAAACCGGCCGAGAACGCGGCGACGTAGGCGAACTCGCCCGGGTAGGCCCGCAGCACCCCGAACGCCTGCCCGCCGCCCATCGACAGGCCGGCGAGGGCCTGCTGCGACGGATCGCTGGAGATGTTGTAGCGGGCACGGGCCGTCGGAACGATGTTCTCCCGCAACTCACTGTTGAAGTTCGACGAGTTGCCGTTGCCCATCACGACAACCATCGGCGTGAGGTCGCCGTCGAGGAACTGGTTGTCGAGGATCTGCTTGGCACGGCCCATCTCGACCCAGTCCGTGTAGTTCTGGCCACCGCCGTGCTGGAGGTAGAGGACGGGGTACGGCTGCGCCCGGTTCGGGTCGTACCCCGGTGGGGTCCAGACCAGCGCGGTCCGGTCCTGGCCGGCCACCGTGCTGGTGTAGGTCACGCTCTCGACAGTTCCGCCCCGACCGGCGGGCACGTCCGCGAGCAGTCGGGCACCAGGCCCGGGAATGAAGAAGGTGCTCCACATCGGCTCGGTGGTGACTCTCGTCGGGTTCGAGGCGTCCTTGACCGCGACCCGGTCCACGATCAGCCGGTAGTAGTAGAACCAGGGCTTCAGCGGGCCCACTGTTGCCCGCCACCGGTCACCGTCGCGGGTCAGTGGCAGTCGCAGCCAACTGCCGCCCGGCGCAACGTTCGCCCAGACCGTGACGTGCTGAGCGTCAGCGAAGTCCGTGGTGGTCTCGAAGGTGACGAACCCGTCCTCGGTGACGAAGGGCGTCGGGGTGGTGCCGGCCGGTGGCGGGTTGAACTCGCCCTTGAGCTGCGTGTGACCGGGGCTGGGCCCGTGGTCGGCCACGTGCCGGAACAACCGCGGCGCGAAGTCGACGAGGTTCTCCTGCCAGGTGGTCCAGGTCGCGCCGCCATCGGGGTTGACCCCGTCGAACTCGAACCGGACGTCGGCGCGGCCCAGCGCCTTCGTCAGCCGGTAGGTGGGGTTGTGAGCGGGATCGGTGACGTTGCCGGTGTACAGGCGGAGCAGCTTGACGCCGCGGTTGATCGCCTTGGCGTCCTTCCGGTCGATCGTCGGAGCCGACGTGCCGGAGAACCAACCGACGTAACCGAACTGGCCCGGCCTGGTGAGCGCGGCCCGCAACGCCTGCGTAGCGCCGTCGGACACACCCGCGATCGCCTGGTGCGCCGGATCGCGAAGCACCCGATAGTTGTCGGTGACCGCCTTCCGGAGGTCCTTCAACTCCTTGTCGTCCGAGGCGTCGGCGTTGTTGAGCACCACCACCATCGGGCTCATGGCGCCCGCGGCCGAGAGGTTGTCGAGGATCTGCTTGGATCGGCCGAGATCGAGCCAGTCGGTGGCGGCCACACCGTCACCCGACTGCAGGAAGAGCGCCGGGTATCCCTTGGAGGCCTTGGCCGCGTAACCCGGCGGCGTCCAGACCACTGCGGAGCGCTGCGCGTTCCTGGTCCGGTAGGTCAGCGTCTCGATCTTCCCGCCGGTGCCGGCCGGAGCGTCGAGCAGCCACCGGGCCGAGTCACCCGCGATGAAGAAGGTGCTCAGGAGCGGGTTGGACGCGACACCAGTGCTGTTCGTCGGGTCCTTGATGGTCTTGGTGTCGTCGGCCGTGACCTGGTAGTTGTACAGCCCGGGCTCCAGGGCGCCGAGAACACCCGACCACACGTCACCCCGGCGGGTCAGACCGAACTCCGCCCAACTGGCCGACGGCCCGAAGTTTCCCTCCACGACGACCTGCGAGACGGTGCCCAGGTTCTCCTGGACGTACGCCGCCGGGACGGCGAACGTGGCGTAGCGGTCCGCGGACACGTCCAGCCACGGCGTGTCCGCCGCGGCCGGTTGCGGCGCGATGAGCACCGCCGCGGTGGCGATGACCCCGGCGGTGAACGCCGCCGAGAGCCGCCGGCGTACGCCCAGACGGCGTGAGCGCCCGTGATACTGTTCGGTAGTCACACTCCACTCCTTTCGTGTGCCGGCAGCGGATGCGACCCGACTGACCGGCTCAACTCACCTGTGGATCTGGCCGTGTGTGCTGCGTGGACCTCCTTCGGGCTGCTGCCACTGGCACGCCTGACCTGATCGCTCTGTCGGGAGCGACCAGGCTCGTGCACCAATGGGCTGACGTCATGGTCGTGGCGCGCTCTTCGGTGGTGCGGTGGAGTCGCGCACGACAAGGCTGGTCGGAAGCACGATCTGGCCCGGCTCGTCCCACTCGCCGGTCACCAGTGACTTCAGCATCCGCGCGGCTTCGTACCCGAGCTGATACATCGACTGGTCCACGGTGGTCAGACCCGGCCGGGTCAACGCCGACTCGGGGATGTTGTCGAACCCCACGACGGACAGGTCCCCCGGCACCGAGAACCCCAGTTCCCTGGCGACCTCCAGAACCTTGAAGGCCATCCCGTCGCTCGCCGCGAAGATCGCCGATGGTGGGTCCGGTCGTTGCAGCAGGACGCGCGCCAGCGGAGTCGCCGACTCGGGGTTGAAATCTCCTCGGCCGATCAGTGTCGGGTCGACCGGAACCCCGGCGGTGGTCAGCGCGGCCCGGTATCCCTCCTCCCGCGACCAGGCAGAGGCCAGGCTGTCGCGGCCGGCGATGAACCCGATGCGCCGATGGCCCAGGCCGAGCAGGTGCTCGACCGCCGTGGTGGCGCCAGCGAGGTTGTCGGAAATCACCGAGGGTGCCGTCGAGCCCCGCACCGGGTCGATGGCCACGACCGGCGTCCGGCTCCGGACCTCGCCCCAGGGCGTGACGACGATGCACCCGTCGGTGAGGGTGCCCGACAGCCGGGTCAGGTGCCGCTGCTCCCAACCCTCCGAATACGACCCGTAGAGGTCGCTGTTGGCGTAGATGATCAGATCGAAGCCCGAGCGGCTCAGCGCCTTCATCACGCCCTTGAGCACTTCCGCCGTGTACGACTGGAAGCTGTGCGCCACCAGGCCCAGAACGTTGGTGCGGCTGCGCCGAAGGCTGGTGGCCACCAGGCTCGACTCGTAGCCGAGCTGCTCGATGGCGGAGCGCACCTGAGCGACTGTGCGAGCGCTGACGCCGTAATGCCCGTTGACGACGCGCGAGACCGTGGCGGTGGAAACGCCGGCAGCTCGGGCGACATCACTCATTGTCACCGGTGCATTGACTTCAATCATGCCGCTCTCTCTGGACTGCAATCGTTATCGGTTACGTTTCCAGGATGTTGCCAACGTAACTGAGAACGATTACGAACACAAGACCTCTTCGTCCTTACCCGACCATCGAGAAGACCGTCCCAACTGGACACTCCCGAGGGCGGGATTGACGCTCGGACGCCGTTGCGGATAACGCAATCGGCATCCTCTGTCGGAGTTCAGAGTGGGGCTCGATTTCCGCGTTGGTGCTACCCGTTGACAACAGGACGGCACACTCCGTCAAGAACCATTCCCCGACCCGGGTGAACGATCACAGTTGCCGAACTTCGACGATCCCGGTAAAGACCTTCGGCGTCGGCCGGTCCGGGTCCGCACTGATGACAAAGGTGCCGGCATGGGTATGGTCGACAGCCGAGAAGCCGACGTACACCTCGATCTGCCCTGCCTCCACCGCGTACGCCATGCTCCGGTCGTAGAAACCGAGCTGGCCGGTGGGGAGCGCGAACCGTACCGCCACCCGCTGGCCGGCGGCGGCCTCGACGCGGGCGAAGGCCTTCAGCTCCAGCACCGGCCGGGTGATCGTGGCCTGCGGGTCGCGGACGTAGAGCTGCACCACCTGCTCCCCCGCCCGGTGTCCGGTGTTGGTGACAGTGACCTCGACACCGACGCTGTCCCCGGCGCGGACCTCGGCGCTCTCCACCGTGGCGTCCTCGATAACGAACGAGGTGTACCCGAGGCCGTGGCCGAAGGCGTATCGCGGGGCGACCGGCGAGTCCACATAGTCGCCGTGCCAGTGCGACCGCCCGCCGGACACCTTGTGGCCGTAGAAGACGGGGATCTGGCCCACGCCGCGGGGGTACGAGATCGGCAGCCTTCCGCTCGGGTTCACCACACCGAGGAGCACCTCGGCGATCGCCTGCGCCCCGGTCTCCCCCGGCAACCAGGCCATCAGCACGGCGGCGCACTCCTCGTGCAGGAAGTCACTGCCGACGGGTCGGCCGGCGACGAGCACCGCAACGACGGGCGTGCCGGTGGCGACGACGGCACGCAGCAGCTCTTCCTGCACGCCCGGCAGGTCCAGACTGGACCGGTCCCGCGACTCCCCCGTGGTGGCCTCGCGCGTCACTCCCGAGCGGTCCCCCATGACCAGCACCGCGACGTCTGCCGCCGCGGCGACCGCTACCGCCTCGGCGAACCCCTCGGTCGACGGATCGAGCACGTCGCAGCCCGGGGCGAAGCGCAGCCGGTCGCCCAGCCGCGCCGCGAGTTCGTCACGCACCGTCGGCACACCGTCGGTGCTCTCGTCGATCTCCAGATCATCCGGGATCGTCATCATCTCGCCGAGCAGGCCACGCCGCTTACGCGCCGCGGCCAACGCCTCGATGTGGGCCGCAAACGAGTAGTCACCGAGCAGGTGTCGGGCGTCGTCGGCGTTCGGGCCGATAAGCGCGACAGTTCCGGCTTCCCCGAGCAGCGGCAGGACGCCGTCGTTCTTGAGCAGGACGAGGCTGCGGCGGGCGATCTCCAGCGCCACGTCCCGGTGCCGCTCGGCGTTGGCCGTCGCAGCGGCCGCATCCTCGTCGACGTACGGGTTCTCGAAGAGCCCGAGTTCGACCTTGTGCCGAAGGATCCGTGCGACAGCCTCGTCGAGCTGGGCCTCGCTGACCTCGCCGGCGTCCAGGGCGCGGGTGAGGGCATCCGCGTACGCGTCCGTCGCCGGAAGCTCGACGTCCACGCCCGCGCCGAGGCCCACCGTCGCGGCCTGCTGCTTGTCCTGCGCGAAGTGGTGGTACGAGTGGAGGTCGTTGACGGCGAAGTAGTCGGAGACCACGCTGCCCGTGAAGCCCCACTGCCCACGCAGGACGTCGGCGAGGAGCTCCTGGTTGGCATGGCACGGGACGCCGTCGAGTTCGTGGTAGCCGGCCATCACCGACTGGAGCCCGCCGTCGCGGACCGCCGCCTCGAACGGGTACAGGTACACCTCGCGCAGCAGACGCGGCGGCAGGTGGGCCGGCGCCCAGTTCAGCCCACCCTCGGACGCCCCGTAGCCGACGAAGTGCTTGGCAGTGGCGAGGACGCCGTCTGTCAGGTCGGCGCCCTGCAGGCCCCGGACGAACGCCACGCCCATCCGGGACACCAGGTACGGGTCCTCGCCGTAGGTCTCCTCCGTCCGGCCCCACCGTGGGTCGCGCACCACGTCCAGCACCGGCGAGAGCCCCTGGTGGCTTCCCATGGCGCGCATCTGTGCGCGAACGGTGTCGGCCAGCTGCCGGTTGAGCTCCGGCGCCCAGGTGCTCGCGACGCCGATCGCCTGCGGGAAGATGGTCGCCTCGCGGGCCATGACCCCCGAGCAGACCTCCTCGTGCACTATGGCCGGGATCCCCAGCCGGGTCTCGCTCACCAGGAAGCGCTGGATGGCGTTGGCGGCCCGCGCCACCTGCGCCGCCTTCAGGCTGGTCGCGCCCGCGACGCGGGTCACGTGCCCCAAGCCGTGTCGAAGGATCGGCCGGGCCCGCTCCGCCGCGAACCGTCCGCCCTCCAGCACTGTGAACGCCCACGTGCTGCCGAGTTGCGCGAGCTTCTCCTCGCGGGTCATCCGGGTCAGCAGATCCGACACCCGTTCGTCGACGGGCGCTGTCGCATCCGCGTAGGTCGCCTCGGTCTCCGGCTCAACGGTTGTCACCCGGTCACCCCAATCACCGCGACAAGCTGGTCCTTCGGCCTCGTCGGTCACCACGCCGCCGGCGTCTGGGCGCGCGCTGCGGACGACGCCAGGGAAGCGTGGCGGCGAGGCGGGCGGAAGCGGACACCCGGTCAGCTGGGGCGGCATGGCCGTGGGGCCGTGCCAGCCGGACATTGATCCAGGTGCCGTGTTCCCTTACGTAAACGTAATCGGTAACGTTTACATAGATCGAGAACGTAATCGAAGACGATCACGTTGTCCAGAGCTCACACCGCCTCCACCACCCCTCGGTCCCGGCGCTCGGGCACAGACCTTCGCGTCGGACCCGCACGAAGGGAGCCAGCCCTGAACACCCACCACGACAGCGCGCCGGAGAACGTCGTGAACACGGCGCGCCTGACCCTGGACCCCCGCCGACGCGTCGCACCGGTGCCGCGTCGGCTCTTCGGCTCGTTCGTGGAGCACCTGGGTCGCTGCGTCTACAACGGGATCTACGAGCCGGGACACCCGACGGCCGACGCCGACGGCTTCCGGGGCGACGTCCTTGAGCTGGTGCGCGAGTTGGGCGTCACCACGGTCCGCTATCCCGGCGGCAACTTCGTCTCCTCCTACCGCTGGGAGGACGGCGTTGGCCCCGTCGACAAACGACCGGCGAGGCTCGACCTCGCCTGGCACAGCCTGGAGACCAACGCATTCGGGCTCGACGAGTTCATGCGATGGGTCGGCAAGGCCGGCGTGGATCCGATCATGGCGGTCAACCTCGGCACCCGTGGCACCGCCGAGGCCGTCGACCTGCTCGAGTACGCCAATCACCGCGGTGGGAGCCACCTCGCCGACCAGCGCCGCGACAACGGCGCTGTCGATCCGTACGGGATCAAGCTGTGGTGTCTGGGCAACGAGATGGACGGCCCGTGGCAGGTGGGCCAGCGCAGCGCTACCGAGTACGGGCGACTCGCGGCGCAGACCGCGAAGGCCATGCGTCGCTTCGATCCCGATCTCGAACTCGTCGCCTGCGGCTCCTCACACCTCGGAATGCCGACCTTCGGCAGCTGGGAGCGCGACGTACTCACCGAGGCGTACGACGACGTCGACCTGATCTCGCTGCACGCGTACTACCAGCCGGTCGACGACGACCTGGCCAGCTTCCTCGCCTCGGCCGAGGACATGGACAGGTACATCGACGCCGTCACCGCCATCGCCGACTCGGTCGGAGCGATCCGCCGGTCCACCAAGAAGATCATGATCGCGTTCGACGAGTGGAACGTCTGGTACCAGTCCGCCGCCCCGTCCACGCCCCCGAGCGGCGAGGACTGGCCTGTCGCGCCGCCCCTGCTGGAGGACCACTACAGCGTGGCCGACGCGGTCGTCGTCGGCGGCCTGCTCATCAGCCTGCTCCGGCACAGCGACCGGGTGAGCGCGGCCTGCCAGGCCCAACTGGTGAACGTCATCGCACCGATCATGACCGAGACGGGCGGCTCGGCCTGGCGGCAGACCATCTTCCACCCCTTCGCCCGCACCGCCCGGCACGCTCAGGGCACAGTGTTGGACGTGCTGCGCGAGGGCAGCACGACGACCACCGACCGCTACGGTGAGGTCGACGCTGTCGACGCGGTCTCCACCTGGGACGACGCCACCGGGGAGATGACCGTCTTCCTCGTCAACCGCGCCCTCGACACTCCGGCCGAGGTGACAATCGACGTCGCCGGCGCGCAGGTCAGCCACATCATCGAGTGCGTCACCGTCGGCGGCACCGACCTGCACGCCAAGAACACGGCCGACGGCCCGGACCACGCCGCGCCGCGCCCCAACGGCACGGCACGCGGCACCGACGCCAGTGTCCAGCTCACTCTTGCGCCGGCGTCCTGGACCATGCTGCGACTGAGCGCCACCGACACGACGCAGTGACCGGCTGACGAACCGCCGGCCCTGCGGACCGGGACGTGCCCCGGCCGCGCACACCCTGGCAATCACCAGGTGTGCGCGGCCGGGGCTTCCCCACCACAGGGAGTACGGCGTCGAGCCCGTTGTTACCGGGCGTCGACCGGGGAGCTGTGGGAGTCGTTGAAGAGCTTGTCGCCCTGGTAGCGGGCGACCACCGGCGCGTTCAGCTCACCATGGACGGTCTTCCTCAGCCGGGCGACGCCGTGGTGCACCGGGGCCGACCCGAGGTGCGTGTCACCCGCGTAGAAGTCGACGGTGCCGGAGGGTGCCGACGTGCTGGTGCTGACCGCGCCGACCGTGGCGGTGGCGGCGACCAACGTGTGGTGCGATCCGCCCGTTGGTGACGTGGTGACGTCGAGGTCGGTGGTGGTGGCCCGGAACGTCAGGGTGCGCAGGTAGTGGTTCAGCAGCGGACGCCACACGTGCCAGGTGTGCACGCCTGGCACGTTGTACTCGTCCAGCTCGACGCCGGCGGCCCGCAGTGCGGCGGCGTTGCGCTGCGAGTTCTCGGCGATGTTGCCGAGCCGGTCCTGCAGCCCGGTGCCGATCATGATGCCGCCGGTCACCGACTTCATGCTGTCGACCTGGGCCTGGGTGGCTGCTGGGCCGCCCGCGCTCCAGGCCGCGTGGTAGCCGAACAGGTCGGTGTGGTTGTACATGATGGTGTACGCCCGACTGCCGCCTGCGGAGAAGCCGGCGAACGCGCGGTCCTGCGCCCGGGTCGAGACGCGGTAGTTCTGCTCGACGAACGGGAAGATGTTGTTCCGCAGCTCGTCGACGTAGCCCTCGTTGCCACCGGGGAGGCCGTTGAAGTCGGTGGACACGATCACCATGGGCTGCGCCGCCCGGTCCTTGATCGCGTTCTCCAGGATGAGATGGGCCACGCCCTGCATCGTCCAGGCGGTCGAGTGGTCACCGCTGCCGTGGCTCAGGTAGAGGGTCGGGTACGGCGTGGCCCGGTTGGGGTCGTAGCCGTGCGGCAGGTAGACGACGATGTCGTGGACTCCCGCCGGGTTGGTCGACAGCGGTGAGGTGTACCGCCGGGACTCCGGCCGGCCGACAGTGGCCACCGGCGCCTGGTAACCGGTGTCGTACGTCGGGAACTTCCGGCTGGCCGGGACGTAGAGCGTGCTGCGTACCGCGCCGGGCGCCCCGGGGTACTGCGGCTGGATCTGCCACCGGTTGGCGGGGTCGTCGTGCAGGGCACAGCCGGTGGCGAGCTCGTTTGCGCAGTCGTGGGTGAACGCATAGCGGAAGGTGCCGGCCGGCAGCGGAGTGGTGAAGGTCCAGACGCCGTCCGGGCCCTTCCGCATGGCCTGGATGTGCCACGGGGTGGCGGCGACGTCGCCGGGTTGCCACTCGGCGGGCGGTCGCGCGTCGCCGCAGTCCTGGCAGGCGATGTTCTCCGGTCGGGAGTAGAACCAGTCGCCGTAGACGTGGACCTGCTGGACGTCCGCGGGCGCCCGGTACCGGAAGGTGACTGTGTACCCGGTCGGGGGTTTGTCGGTGCGGGTGACGGTCGGGCCCAGCGGCGCGGGCGGTGCCGCCGAGGCCGCCGGGGCGGCGAGCGTTCCGGCCGTCACGGTGACGGCGGCGAGCAGCGCGAGCATCAGCCGGCGTGTCCGTGCCGGCAGCGGGGGACGGGGAGGTGCGACGGGCATGTTCCTGCTCCCTCTTCGGCGTGTGGTCAGACCGCACCGAGCGGCCGACCGACCATTCGATGGTGAGGTGAAGGGATACCAGTAACGAGCGATGCAGCCATGCGAGCGCTAACATCGTTCCCTGTCAAAAACAGAACCATGAATTGCATTGACGGTCAAGACGGAAATCGGAACGGATAATCGCGTCCAAACAATTCGGGCGCGCTCCAGCGGCACCAGGAAAACTGGCGCGCGAATTCTCTGTCGGGTCAATGTCGTCAAGGAATTCGCGCGCCAGCTCCCGGTGGCCCGGAAACGCGCCCGGAAGAGACCGGCAGACGCAGTTATTCGACCGCTGGCTGCAACCTCCCGTCGACTCGCCGGGAGATGGCGGTGTACTCGTCGCGCAACTCCTCGGGGAGAACCCAGGCCGGGGCGTCCTGCCACGCCAGCGGGCGGAGGAACCGTCGGATCGACGTGGCGCCGACCGACGTGTGCACGGCGTTTGTCGACGGCCACGGTCCACCGTGGTGCTGGGCCCACGACACCCGGACACCGGTGGGGTAGCCGTCGAAGACGATGCGACCCGCGCGGGCGGCGAGCACGTCGACCAGTCGGCGTACCACGTCGGCGTCGTCGCCCGGTCCACTGTGAAGCGAGCCGGTCAGCGACGGCGGGACGGTGGCCAGCGCGGCGTCGAGGTCGGCGACGTCGTCGTAGCGGACCACGACCAGGAGCGGGCCGAAGCACTCGTCGGCGATCTCGGCGGTCAGGCCGGCGAGGCCGACCTCCAGGAGGGTCGGGGCCACTGTGAAGCCCGCCCCGGGTTCGACAGTGGGCCGCGCCGACACCCGGGCGCCGGCCCGCTCGAACTCGGTGGACCGGTTCTGGTACGCGTCCCGGATGCGCTCGTTGAGCAGGACCGTGCCGCCCGACGCGTCGACTCTCGCCCGCAGCGCCTCGACCAGGCCGTCACCACCCGGGTCCGACGGAACGAACGCCAGGCCGGGCTTGGTGCACAACTGCCCGCCCGAGTTCGTGAAGGAGCCGAACAGCCCCTCGGCGATCTGGTCCGCTCGGGCGGCGGCCGCGTCGGGCAGGACGACGATCGGGTTCACACTGCTCAGTTCGGCGTACAGCGGAATGGGGTCCGGTCGTTCGTCGATGGCCGCCTGGATGGCACGGGCGGCGTTGACCGAGCCGGTCAGGGCGGCCGCGCGGATCGCCGGGTGACGCACCAGCGCGCGACCGGCCTGCTCCCCGTACACGGTCGCGACGACACCCTCGGGTCCGCCGAGGTCGCGGACGGCCGACTCGATCGCAGCGGCGGAGGCGTGCGAGGTCAGCGGATGGGACGGGTGGGCCTTCAGGATCGTCGGACACCCGGCGGCGAGCGCGGCGGCCGTGTCACCGCCGGCGACCGAGAAGGCGAACGGGAAGTTGCTGGCCCCGAAGACGGCGACCGGCCCGAGGGGTACGAGCATCCGCCGCAGATCCGGGCCGCGGCCGAGCGGTGTGTCGGCAACGTGGTCGATGGTGGCCTCGACGTACGCTCCGTCGCGCAGCACCTCGCCGAACATCCGGAACTGCAGGGCCGCCCGGGTGAGTTCCCCGTCGAGCCGCGCATGACTCAGCCCGGTCTCCGCCTCGGCGGCAGCGACCAGATCCACCCGACGGGACTCCAGCGACGCGGCGATCGCGTCCAGCAACTCCGCGCGGCCGAGCCTCCCGCGCGCGGCCAGCCACTGCGCCGCCGGGGACGCCTGACCGGCGATCACCTCCAGCCGAGACTCGTCGGTCTCGGTGAGCTCCGTCGCGCGACGCTCACCGTCGCGCGGATCGACAGTCATGACCACGTTCACAGCAGTCCTCTCCTCACCAGATTGCCCATCAGATCGCGGACGCCGAAGTGCCAGGGCTCGCACTCCTCCGCGTGCCGCACCCGGTTGACCAGGGTGCCGAGCGCCGGGCAGCTGATCCGTACCACGTCGTCGACCTTGTGGGTGAAACCCTCGCCGGGGCGGTCCCGGTCCTGGATGGGCGCGAACATGGTGCCGAGCATCAGCGCGGCGCCGTCGGGATAGTGGTGGTGCGGCCCGATCAGCTGCCGGACCAGTTCCTCGGGATCGCGCGACATCTGGGTCATCTCCGAGACCGCCTCCAGATGGAAGCCGTCGACGCCGCGAACCTCCAGGCGCACCTCGAGTTCGCGTACCCGATCCATGCCGAACCGGTCGTCGAAGAGCCGGATCAGGGGGCCGAGGGCACAGGAGGCGTTGTTGTCCTTCGCCAGGGGCAGCAGGAGCGCCGAGCGGCCCTCGATGTCGCGCAGGTTCACGTCGTTGCCGAGGGTGGCGCCGACGATCCGGCCACTGGACTGGACGATGAGCGTGACCTCGGGTTCCGGGTTGTTCCAGGTCGACGCGGCAAGCACGCCGACCGGAACGGCGGTGCCGACGGCGGAGAGGATCTGCCCCTTGGTGAAGATCTCGGCGTCCGGGCCGATGCCCACCTCCAGGTACTGGCTCCACATGCCCTCGGCGACCAGCAGACTCTTGAGCCGATCCGCCTCCGGCGAGCCCGCCTCCAGACTGTGCAGGTCGACACCGACGTCGGCGAGCATGCGGTGCCGGATGTCCGCCGCCAGTGCCAGGTCTCCCCGCGCCCGTTCCTCGATCACCCGCTCGATCATGGAGACCGGGAAGGTCACGCCCGCGGCCTTGAGCGCCTGGAGGTCGACCGGAGCGAGCAACCAGGGCCGGCCATGGTCCCGGGTCGCGGCCCCCGTGTTGGCCAGTATCTCCCCGAAGTCACCCACCCTCGGCCCGTCGAGCCCGGCCACCGTCGCGGCGGGATCGGGTAGCTCGCAGATGTCGCGGACGGTCGGGAACCGGTGGCTGATGTCGATGACCTCGCCGTCGCGGACGGTCACCGGGGAGGGGCCGCCGCCGGACGGGTCCCAGATCCGGCCGATGAGGACGCTGTCGGCATCGTCCGGCAACGCTTCGGCGGCGGTGCCGACCCAGTCCGCGGCCGCGGCCGACCCCCGGGGCCGTGGCAGCGTCATGAGTCGCTCTCCAGGTTGAAGAAGGACCGCTCGTCGCGGGGACGGATGTCGAAGACGGCGTCCTGGAACATCCGCAGCGGGTGCGGTGTGAACGGATGCTGCTCGATCGCCGCGAGGTCCACCTCGATGCCCAGGCCGATCCCGGTCGGGATGAGGATGTCGCCGTCGTCGGTCAGCACCAGCCGCTCGTTGGTGATCTCGGGACGCCAGGGCACGTCGGTCGCCATGATCTCCAGGTACCGGAAGTTGGGCAACGTGGCCCCGAGTTGCAGCGTCGCGGCAGTGCTGAGTGGACCACTCGGGTTGTGCGGTGCGAAGCCCACGTAGCTGGTCGCGGCGAGCGTGGAGATGAAGGCCAGCTCGGCGATCCCACCGGCGTGCGTCACATCGGGCTGGACGAAGTCGACCGCCTGGCGGGCCAGCGCCGGCGCGAAGCCCTGCCGCCCGTACCACCGCTCCCCCGCGGCGATCGGCACCGGCGACGCGCGGCGGATGTCGACGAGCGCATCGAGGTTGTCCGGTGGGCAGGGCTCCTCGAACCACACCGGGTCGAACTGGGCGATCTCCTTCGCCACCTTGATGGCGTGGCGGACGTCGAAGCGGCCGTGCCCCTCGACGAACAGCTCCACCTCGCGGCCCACCGCCTGACGCACGGCGTCGATCTGGGCCAGCACCCGGTCCAACTGGGCGGTGGTGATGGTCATGTCGTAGTTCTCGAACGGGTCCCACTTGAGGCCCCGGAAACCCGCCTGCACCGTCCGGCGCGCGGCGGCCGCGTAGTCCTCGGGCGTGACGGCACCGGAAAACCAACCATTTGCGTACGCGCGGACCCGGTCGCGGGTCGCGCCGCCGAGGAGCCGGGAGACCGGTACGCCGAGCTCGCGCGCGGAGATGTCCCAGAGGGCCATCTCCAGCGAACTCAACGCCGTCATGATCACCGGCCCGCCGCGCCAGTACCAGTCCCGCGCGGTCTCGTAGAGGATCTTCGAAATGCTGGTGGGGTCCAGGCCCACAACGGCCTCGGCCAGTTCGGCGATGGCGCCCTGGACGGCACGTTCCTTGCCCTCCAGGGTGGCCTCACCGAGCCCGATGATCCCCTCGTCGGTGTGGACCCGCACGATGACGAGGTTCGTACGGTAGAAGTCGACGACCAGTGTGTCGACAGAGACGATCTTCATCTTCCGGCTCAACCCTTCACCGCACCGGCGGTCATGCCGGACACCACGTACTTCTGCACCAACAGGTAGAAGGCGACGGCCGGCAGCGTGAACAGGAAGGCGACAGCCATCACCGTCTGGATCGGTGTACCCAGTTCGCCGATGAAGTTCGCGATGCCGACGGAGGCGGGCTGCAGGTCGGGGTTGAAGATGAACGTCACCGCGAACACGTACTCGTTCCAGGCGTGGAAGAAGGCGATGACCGCGGTGGCCGCGATCGACGGCGCGATGAGCGGCACGTTGATGCGGGTCAGGGTGGTGAAGGGCCGGGCGCCGTCGGCGCGGGCGGCCTCCTCCAACTCCTTCGGGATTCCGTCGATGGCGCCCTTGAGGATCAGCGCGACGATCGGCAGGACGAAGGCGGAGTTCACCAGGACGAGGCCGGTCAGCGAGTCGAGCAGTTCGAAGCGGCGGAACAGCGCGAACAGCGGGACGACCATGAGTGCCTCGGGAAGCATCTGCGTGAACAGCAGCACGACGGTCAGCACGGCCTTGCCCCAGAACGAGAACCGGGACAGCGCGTAGCCCAGCGGGATGCCCAGGCCGACGGAGAGCACCATGGTGCCGACGGCGATGATCAGGCTGTTCAGCAGCCACCCGGCCGCCTTGCCCTCGGCGAGCGCGTCCACGAAGACCCCAAACTGGCCGAGGTCGGGCGTGAGCCGGGGTTGATCGGCGAAGAGGTCGCTGTTGCTGGACAGCGCGGTGACGAACATCCAGTACAGCGGGAACACCGCGACGCCCAGCACGACGAGCACGGCGACGATCCGTGCGGTGACACCGAATCGGAAGCGTCTCATCGGACGTCCCCCTTCTCCACGGCACGGGCGACCAGGCGGCTGCCGATGATGACGATGAGCGAGATGACGACGCCGACCATTCCGATGGCCGCCGCCGATCCGAGTTCCTTCGAGTCGAACGCCTGCGAGTAGAGGTCGATGACCAGCGTCTCGGTGGCGCCCACCGGCCCGCCCTTGGTCATCAGCCAGATCAGCTCGAACCGCCGCAGCGACCAGATCGTCATCAGCAGGGCCAGCAGGCCCACCGTCGGCTTGATGACCTGCCAGGTGACCGCCCGGAAGGTGGCCCACCGTCCGGCGCCGTCCACTGTCGCGGCCTCGTTGAGGTCCTGCGGAACGGACTGCAGGGCGGAGAGCAGCACCACGGAGGTGAACGGGAACAACTGCCAGATGGTCGTGGCGAGCACCGCGGGGAGCGCGTAGCGCGAGCTGTCCAGGATGGCGCCCCCGGGGACGCCGAGCCCTACCGCGTCGAGGAAGCGGTTCACGATGCCGTACTGCGCGTTGAGCATCCAGGTGGCGATGAGCGCGACCGCGATGCCCGGAGCCGCCCAGGGGACCGTCACCAGTGCCCGTGCCACGCCACGGCCGCGAAACTTCTTGTTGAGCAGGAGCGCGACGGCAAGCCCGGCGCCGATCGCGACGACCACACAGGTGATCACGTAGACGACGGTGATCAGCAGGGTGCTGTGGAACTCGGGGTCACCGAAGATCCGTTTGAAGTTGTCGAGCCCGACCCACTCGCTGCGGGTGGGGTTGAGCAGCCTCGTCCTGGTGAAGCTGAGGTACACCTCCTGAACGAGGGGTACCGCCTGGAAGACGAGGATGAACAGGGCGGCGGGAGCCAGGAAGAGGTACGGCGTCCACTTGCTGCCCAACGGGCTGGGCCGACGCCGGGGCCGGCCTGGGGATGTTGTCTTCGGTGCTCCGGTCTGCTCGACCACAGTCATCGGGTTCGATCCTTCTGGGGGAAGGACGCTGCCGGCGCACGGATCGTTGCGCCGGCAGCGTCGCCGTGTCGAGCGGTCAGCGGACCAGTTCGCTCGCCTGCTGCTGGGCGCGATCCAGTGCCGACTTGAGGTCGGCCTTGCCCTGCAGTGCCGCGACCACGTTCTGCACGACCACCTTGCGGATGTCCGGCGTCTTGGCCTCGAATCCCAGCACGATCTGCGGCAGGCTGGTCTCGGTGAGTCCGTCGAAGACGGGCAGGAACGGGGTCGCCTTGAGCGCCTCCGCGCTGCGCTGCGTGGTGGTGGCCACGCTGCTCGCGCCGAGGATCTCCTGCAGCTTGACCTGGTTCTGCGGCTCCAGCGCCCACTTGATGAAGGTGCCGGCCTCGTCCTTGCCCTCGCTCGCCTCGTTGATCACGATCGGTGCGAGGATCGCGCCCTGCTTGCGGACCGGGAACGGGATGGGCGCGACGTTGAAGTTCAGCTTGGCGTTCTGGCCGCGGGTGGCGGTCACGTAGCCGCCGTTGTTGAGCTCCATCCCGACCTTGCCCTCGGCGAACATCCGCCGGAAGGTGGCCGCGTCTGCTCCGCGCGGAATCACGTTCGCGTCGTACAGGTCCTTGAACGCCTGCAGGCCCTTGAGGTTCTCCGCGGAGTTGATGGTCAGGTTCTTGCCGTCGGACCACGCCCCGCCGAAGCCGTAGACGTAGTTGAAGATGTCCTGCCAGACGCCGGCCTCCTCGGCCTCCGTCTGACGGAACGCCAGGCCGAAGACATCGCCCTTGGTCAGCGACTTCGCGGTGGAGGTGAACTGCTCGTAGGTGCTCGGCGGCGTCGGGATCAGGTCCGCGTTGTAGAACATCGCGTAGTTCGACGCTTCGAAGATGACTCCGTGCCGGACACCGTCGTGAACCATGAACTGGTCCGGCTGCTTGAGCAGGTCGTACTTGCTGGCGTCGATCACCTTGTCCAGCGGCGCGATGAGGCCGGCGTCGGAGGCCGCCTCGAACTCGGGCATGTCGAAGCGGACCAGGTCGGGGCCCTTGCCGCTGCCCATCTGCGTGAGCACGGTCTGGCCGAAGGTCGGGTACGGCACCGCGGCGGCGGACACCTGGACCTTGCTCTGGCTCTGGTTGAACTCGTCGAGCCACTTCGTCAACAGGGGCCCGCGGCCCGGGTCGCCGAAGGTCGAGGCGGCGAAGGTCAGTTTGGTGACGCCGTCGCCGGAATCGCCGCCCGAGCCGCAACCGGTCAGGAGGGTGGCGACCAAACCGAGGGCACAGGTCGCACTGGCGATGCCGAAATGAGCGCGCTTATTACCCATCGTTACTCCACTGTTACGAGTTGGCGTCAAGCCGATGAAATTGCAACGATCGTAGCGTCATGTGCAACGGTGTCAAGTGGCGATTGCGCATCGCGTCATCTATGTTGCATCATGTGCAATGACAGCGACGGCAGGCCCGTCGCGCGAGGGGAGACACAGCCTTGGCGCAATCAATCCGCCGCGCGATCGACCTCATCCGTCGATCCGCGGAGCACCCGCTGTCCCTTACGGAGGCTGCGGACGTGCTCGGCGTCCACAAGTCCACAGCCCTGCGCATCCTGCAGACACTGGAGTCCGCGCGCTTCGTCCGCCGGACGGGCGCGGGCACCTACGTGCTCGGCAGCGGCCTGATCGAGTTGTCCGAGCTCGCGCTCGGCTCGATGGACCTCCGCCAGCCCGCGGCCGCACACCTGCGTGCGCTGCAACGCGCGACCGGCCACACCGTACACCTGGCACAACTGACCGGCGACGAGATCATCTATATCGACAAGGTGGACAGCCCGGCCTTCGACGCCGTCAAGCTCCCCTCGCGGGTGGGACGCGCGGTGTCCATCTACGCGAGCGCTGTGGGCAAGACGATCCTGGCCTACCTTCCCCGCCAGGAACGCGACCGCCTTCTCTCGCACGTCGTCTTCGAGAAATTCACCGACACCACCTTCACCGACCACGACTCCCTGGAAGCCGAACTCGCCCGCATCAACGGGTGCGGCTGGGCCGTGGACAACGGCGAGCACGACGCGTACGTGATGTGCGTGGCCGCGCCGATCAGGGATTCACGGGGGCAGGTCATCGCCGCCGCCTCGATCACGGCGATCGAGGTCATCGCAAGCCTCGACCAACTCAAGAGCAATCTTCCGCTGCTCCTGGAGACCGCCAACAAGATCTCGTACGAGCTCGGCTACGCGCCGCCCGCCTTGGCGAGCGCGGACGGTGGGAGCAGCCCCGCCATCTGAACGCGCACGTCCCGGGCGATCACCGCGCCGTCGGCGCCGACCCGCCGATGATGCGGTGGTGCTCGTCGGTCTCCATGTCGATGAAGGCCTGGATCATGCCCCGGTAGATCCGCTCGATCAGATCCGGGTCCGCGCCGGCCTCGCTGGCCAACGTGCGGACCCGGGCCACCACCTGCGCCACCCGGTCCGGCGCACGGACCGCCTGGCCGTCGCTCTTGAGCGGGGCGGCCTGCCGAACCAGCGCTTCCCGTCGGGCGAGCAGGCCGACCAGTTCCCGATCCAGCTCGTCGATCCGGGTACGGATCTCGGTCAACGTCGCCGCAGTCTCTGCCACGCGGAAATCGTCGCACGACAGCGACACGATCAGGCGACCCGTTCGCCGGCCGTTGCGTCGAATGCCGGCTATCGCCCTAATCTCGACACGTTCATGTTCGCCTCGGCACGGCAAACCACGGAGGGTGACGATGGGCGGAATGCCACGGCGTCAGTTCGTCAGACTCTCCGGGACCGCCGGCGCCACTGGACTGCTGGGACTGGTCGGTACGGACCGGGCGTTGGCCGACGGCGGCCCGACCCCCGCGCCGTCCCCCTCGACACCCGGCGACCCCGGCGCAGCGGTCTGCCCCACACCCTCGGCCCTGTGCGGCTACCCCACCGACACCGGCGGCAGGTACGACCTGTGGGACCGGGTCCAGGTCTGCGAGGGCACAAAGACGGGCCCGCCATTCCCCCAGTGCCTGCGGACCACTTCCACGTACGTCATCCTCAATGGCGGGTCGGGCTCGAACCACGACTTCCTGCTCGTGCCCAGTTGCCGGATCAGCGGCATCGAGTGTCCGTTCATCACCACCGCCAACGCGCCGAACTACTGGCTGGACGCCTGGAACAACGCCCAGCCGGGGCAGCCGGGGCACGTCGTCTATCCCCACCTCGGGCTGGGCGTCAACTCGGCCGACCCCACGATCCGTCAGCAGGACCAGCTCCACATCCACCTGGCCGGGATCCACTCGGGGATCCAGACGCAGCTGAACAACCACGACAGCGCGATCAGCAACGACCCGGCCCGGTGGCGCAACCAGATCGTGCCGATCTGGGGCCTGACGAGCACCGGCCTGCCCGCCCCGCGCTCGTACCGGGTTCTGCACGTCGCGAACCTGAACGGAAACCTCTTCCGGCTCCTGCTGGACAGCGTCGTGCGGCCGACCGGAGCGGCCATGGCCGCGCAGATGCTGGCCGTGACGCCCCGCCTGATCGGCGGCGGCGGGTTCTACGTCCTGAACAGCGAGCCGGGCCTGCCCGTCCCAGCCGGTCAACCCGGCGGTACGGGCACCGTCGACTTCCTGCTGGCGTACGCCTGATCGGCCGCTCAGCGCAGCAGCGCCATCCGGTCGATGATGGAGTCGCGCAGCCCCGGCGGCCAGGGGAACAACGGCGTCGCCACCTGGAGCTGGGCGAATCCGTGCAGCCCGACCCAGAGCGCCGTCGCGTCGCCGAAGGGGTCCGTGCTGGTCGACCGTCCCGCCGCAACGCAGTCGGCGAGCGTACGCCGGAAGACCTCGAAGGCTCCCATGCCGAGCACGGCGAGTTCGTCGGCCATGGCCGGGGCCCGCTCAAGGGCCTGCCCGGCATCCCAGACGGCACCGAACATCACCCGGTACTGATGGGGCCGGCGTTCGGCGAACGTCAGGTAGGCCACGCAGATCGCGCGCAGGCGCTCGACCGGATCCGTCTCATTCGGTGCGCCCAACTCCTGCTCCAGGACGCCGAACGCGCGTTGTGCGACAGCGAGCAGTATCGAATCCAGGTCCGGGAAGTGCGGATAGATCGACGGTGCGGAGATGCCGGCCCGCCGGGCGATCCCCCGCAGTGTCACGTTCTGCGGGGAGCCATCCTCCAGGAGCGCCATCGCGGCATCGACGATCTCGTCGCGCAGTTGGGCACCTTCGCCGCGCTTGTTGCGGACCCGCGTTCTCGGTGTGGTCACCACATGACTTTACATGCGTTAGGCGAGCGCGTAAGTTAACGCCTGTAAGTTCACAGCCGTTTCTAGAGATGGAGGCTGAGCATGGCCACCGCCACTGCTACCCGAATCGACAACGCCGCCCCCACCCACCACGCCGACCTCGCCGGCCGTGGGCTGGCAGCCCTCGCAGCCGTCGCCACCGGCGTCGCGTTCGTCAACGGCGTACTCCTGACCATCAACGCCAGCGACGAGCGCCTGTTCATCGAAGGCTGGCGAGTCTCCAGCTTCGGCATCTTCACGGCGCTCTTCGCCCTGCTCGCGGCCAGGCCCCGTCAGGCGGCCGGCGTCTGGGAGATCGTGCTCGTCGGCAAGGCCGCGCTCGTCGTGTTCGGCGCGTCGATCGGAGACGTCCCCGAGGCACGCCTGTCGGCCATCATCGACTTCGGGCTCGTCGCCGTCGTCGCGGCTGCCTACGTGCTGTGCCGCGGCTGGTTGGCGTGGCGTCCCGCGAACACCAACCCGACCCGATGACGGCGACGACAATGCCCCCCACCTCGCCTTCCCGGCGCGTCGAGCGGACCGTCATCATCTCGATCTGGGCGGTCCCCATCCTGGTCGTCGGCCAGTTCGCCATGCTGGCCCTCGTCCCGGTCGTCCTTGCGCTGACCGTCAGCCTGCGGCACGCCCGCCTCCACGGACCACGCCGCTGGACGATCGCTCTCGCCACCGCCTACGCTGCCCCGCTGATCCTCTGGGCCATCGGGCCCGACCGCGCCCCGAGCCTGTCCAGGGACATGCACCCGGCCTTCGCCGCGCTGATCGTCGTGACCGCGCTGGCCGCGGCGGTTGCCTTCCACCTCGGCCAGCGACGCCCGAGCAGGCCCGAAGGGTCGGCAAGCGAGCGGCCGCACCTCCGGGCCGCGCCGTGACCGCCACGCTCCTCCCCCGCTGGCCGGGAGCCCTCGGGTCGCCTGCCACAGTTGTTGACTGTGGCAGGCGACCCGAGCGTTCAGCATCGAGCGAACCGCCCCAATGACTGATGGGGATCCCCGGGCGGGGGACGGCTCAGCGGAGCGGCAGGGTGGCCACCGCCAGGTTCGGGTCGATTCCGGTGCTGTACGCGGCGCTGAGCACGTAGACGGTGCGACCGCGCACGGCCACCGAGGTCGGGTTCTGCAACCCGTCGGCGGCGGTCATCAGCGGCCGGGAGCGGCCGGCCGCGTCGATGCTCACCACCGCGTTCGGTCCGTTCAGTGTGGCGATGACCTGGTGGTCACCGGCACCGACGAAGGCGAAGTCGTCGATGCCGACCAGACCGGTCGCCGCCACCCGGACCGGCCCAGGTCGGCCGTGCCGCAACGGAATGCGCAGCAGCGTGCCCTGGTCGAGGTTGGTCGCCCAGACCGCGCCGGCGCGTACCTTGATGCCGTTGGCACCGAGGAAGCCCGCCGCGGCGAGCTCGGGCGCCGAGGACCACACCTCGGCACGGCCGCCTTTCAGGGGAACTGTCGAGATCGTGCCGAGCACCGAGTCCGTGAGGTAGAACCTCTTCGTCTCCGCCTCGAACGCCAGGCCGTTGGGGAGCCCGTCGGCCGGCAGGGCCGCGATGCGGTGCGGGGACCCGCCGGGACGCAGCCGGTACAGCCCCGTGGTGGCGGCATCGCCGCTTGCGTAGAGGACGTAGAGGGTGCCATCGCTCATTCGGACGATGCCCGTGGTCAGCGCGAACGCGAGCACCGGCGTGTTGACGCCGCCATCGGCCGGGGCCGGCAGCGTTGCCAGGACCCGCGTCTCGCCGGACGGGCTGACCGCTGCGACCTGTCGGGCGGCGGCGAAGGTGACGTAGGCGGTGCCGTCCGGGCCGAGCGCGACGTTCTCCGGCAACTGCCCCTTCGCCAGGTCGAAGTGGACCGCGATCCGCGAGGGCGCCGCTGTCGACGCTCGGGTCGGCCCGACGGTGAGAGCCGACGCGGTGGTGGCCCGCGCGGCGCTTGACGGTACGACCGTCACGACGCCGAACCCCGCTACTGCGACAGCGACTGCGACTGTCATCGTTCTCTTGCGCATTTCTGTCCTTACTTCACATCGGTGGGCTGGAAAAGGGCGCGACGGGTCCGGTGCTCCTTGCGGAGCACCTCGTGTCGAACCAATGGGGACGGTGCTACTCGCGCCTGACGAGCGGGTGCTGAGCACCGGCACGGGTGGTGACGGCGCCGTGCACGAGCAACGTCATCGCGGCGTGGGATGCCGAGCCGGGCTCGGTGGTGGCGACGACAACGCTCTGGCCGTCCTCGGTACGCAGGGTCTGCTGTGTCACGTCCATGGCACCGACCAGTGGGTGATACATCTGGTAGACGGTGTCGCCACCGGCCTTCACCCGGTGGTCGGCCCACAGGGCGGCGAACTGCGGACTCCGCACCGTCAGCTCACCGACCAACGCGGCCATCAGCGGGTCGTCCGGGTGCTGCCCGGAAGCCATCCGCAACGTCGCCACCACCGCGCGGGCCTTGGCAGGCCAGTCCGCGTACAGGTCGCGGGTGTGCGCGTCCAGGAACACCAGCCGTGCCATGTTCGGGTACTGGTTCGGCCGCTCCGGGATCTCCGGGTTCAGGTGGCCGGCGAACAGGGCATGACCGGCGGTGTTCCAGGCAAGCACGTCGGCGCGACGACCGAGCACCACAACGGGTACGTCACCGAGCGTCGCGATGAGCTGGCGTACCGCCGGGCTAACTCGCTCCGGGGCCGGGCGACGTACGGTCGGCCGACGGCGGGTGCCGGCCGCCAGCTCGCCCAGATGGCGGCGTTCCGCGTCGTCGAGTCGCAGTGCCCGGGCAAGCGCGTCGAGAACCTCCGGTGAGGCGTTCACGGCCTGCCCCTGCTCCAACCGGGTGTAGTACGAAACGCTCACCCCGGCCAGCAGTGCCAACTCCTCCCGGCGCAGCCCTCGAACGCGACGCCGCTCACCGTACGTCGCCACGCCGGTGTCCTCCGGCCGCAGCTGGGAGCGCCGGGCCTGGAGGAATTCGCCGAGCTGTCCTCTCGCGTTCATGACTCGAAGTATCGCGAGCCCTGCCGGCCCCAACCACTCCCTGCCAGGGGTAGGCACCGCACGGCGAGGCAGCCGGTGCGGGGCGCGGCGACAGGGTGTCAGCGGGCGGCGTCGCCGCCGCTGGCGGTGCCGGCGCGAAGGCCCTGGTCGATGAAGTTGATCAGCCAGGTGAAGCTCTCGTCGACGGACGCGTCGATCTGGAATCCACCGGCCACCTCCAGCGTGGCGAAGCCGTGCAGGACGCTGCGCAGCGTCCGCATGGCGTGGATCTCCTGGCCGGGATCCAGGCCGTATCCGCTCAGCATGGCCGCCCAGGAGGCGAGCACCCGCTCGCTGGCCGGGATGAACGGGTCGTCGGGGCCGGTCGGACGGGTGGCGTTGGCGGCCGCGTACCGGCCGGGGTGTTCCCGCACGTACGTCCGCATCGCCTGCGCGCCGACGGCGAGGGCATCGCTGCCGGACCGGCCCTGGATGGCGTCGCGGATGGTGTCGCCGGCCTCGGTCATGGCCAGGACGGCGATCCGGTGCGCCAGCTCGGCCTGGCTGGTGACGTGCTTGTAGAGCGAGGGGGTCTTGACCCCGAGCCGTTCGGCGAGCAGACCCATGCTGAGGTTGTCGAAGCCGACCTCGTCGACCAGCGCGGCTGCGGCCTCGGTGACCGATGCCGGGGTGAGCCGGGCCTTAGGCACTGGTCAGCGTCCGGGCGAGGAAGGGCAGGGCCAGGGAGAGGACCTCGTCGGGCGTCTCGACGTGCGGGTAGTGGCCGACGCCCTCGATGACAGCCAGGTCGCCGAGCCCTCGCGGCAGGTCGGCGATGATGCGCTCGCCCTCGGCTCGCGGGTCGGCCCAGTCGGGGTCGGCGCTGCCCTGGATCACGAGGACCGGAGAGGTGACCTTGGACAGTTGCCGACCGGCGTCGGCCGGGCTGGTCTTGGCCATGGCCTGGAGGACCTTCATCCGGCCTGGCTCACTCATCTTGACCTCGATGCGCGCCAGCTCGCTGTGCCAGTCGGCGGGCTTTGTGGGGATCGCCAGGTCGAGGTACCTGCGCCAGTTCGCCAGGCTTCCACGCAGGAGGACCTGCGCCAGTTGGGTGAAGCCGGCCCGGAAACGCTTCACCCGCAGCAACCCGCCAAGGTCGAAGGACTGTGCGCGGGTGAACGGCGCCAGCTCGATGACGCCGACGATCAGCTCGGGCGCGGTGGCGGCCGCGATGGTCGCCGCACCGCCGCTGATCGATTGCCCGATGATCACGGCCGGTCCGCCGAGGTGGCGCACGACGGCGAGGAGATCACCCGCGATGTCGGTGCGGCTGTAGCCGTCCCAGCCGAGGCTGGAGTCGCCGCAGCCGCGGATGTCGACGTTGGCGACCCGGTATCCGGCCGCGGCAAGGGCCGGCGCGAGGAACCGGTAGGAGTGCCGGCTGTCGCCCATGCCGTGTGCCAGGACGACCAGTGGGCCCTGCCCGGTCACCTCGTAGGCGATGGTGTTGCCGGCAATGCTCAGGTGTTCGGTCATGACGCCCTCCAACGCAGCTAACGTGATTAGCTAAAGGCTAACCGCATTAGCCACAGAGCGCAAACGCCGTCCTTGCACCCAGGCCGAGCTGGGACAGAGGCGTCGGAGGCGGCGTTCCGTATAGTGCCGCGATGGAAACGGACACGGTGCGACAGGCTTACACGTCCGTCGCGAAGCTCTACATCGAGATGTTCGGCACGGGCCAGCAGGTGGACACCGACGACCTCGTCCTCATCAGACGACACCTGGGCAGCCGGCCCGGCCGGGTGCTCGATCTGGGGTGTGGGCCCGGCCACCTCACCAGTTACCTGTGCGAGCTGGGCGTCGACGCGATGGGGATCGACCTGGTCCCCGAGTTCATTGCGCATGCGCGGGCGTCCCACCCGGGCGTCGAGTTCCACATCGGTTCGATGGAATCCCTTGACGTGGCCGAGGGCTCCATCAACGGCATCCTGGCCTGGTACTCGTTGATTCATCTTCCGCCGCCGGAGTTCGACGGCATGCTCAAGGAGTTCCGGCGGGTGCTGGGCCCGGCCGGACGGTTGGTCCTGGGCGTCTTCGACGCCGATGAGGTCGGCGCCTTCGACCACAAGGTCCTGACCGCCTACCGCTGGCCGGTCGACGAGATCTCCGAGCGACTCGGCCGGGCCGGCTTCCGGGAGGTCGAACGCCTCCGGCGACCCGGCACCGACGAGCATCGGCCGCTTGCCGTCATCGCGGCGATCGCGGTGTGAGGACGCCGAGGGCCGGCCTCCCCTCGCGGGAGACCGGCCCTCGCCCAGCCGAGCACCGCGTCGACGCGGTGCTCGGTTACGGCGCCAGCGCGATCAGGCGCTGAGCTTCCCGGCGATCTTGACGACCCGCTCGGCCATGTGGTCGAGGGCAGCGAACTGGGCATCACCCAGCGGGGCGTCGTTGCTTCCGCCCGTGACGTGCGAGACGCCGTACGGGTTGCCGTCGGCGAACTTCAGCGGGTCGGTGTAACCCGGGGCGACGACCAGACCGCCGAAGTGGTGGACGGTGTTGTAGAGCGCCAGAAGGGTCGACTCCTGGCCGCCGTGCGCGGTCATGGACGCGGTGAAGCCGGCGTACACCTTGTCGGCGAGCAGCCCCTGCGCCCACTGCGGGCCGAGGGTGTCGATGAACTGCTTGAGCTGGCTGGCGACGTTGCCGTAACGGGTGGGCGTGCCGAACAGCACCGCGTCCGCCCAGACGACGTCATCGGCGGTCGCCTTCGGCTCGTTCTTGGTGGCGTCGAAGTGCTGGCTCCAGGCGGCGTTGGAGGCGATGGCCTCGGCCGGTGCGAGCTCCGGAACCTGACGCAGCCGCACCTCGGCGCCCGCCTTCTCGCCAGCCTCGGCGAGGCGCTTGGCCATGGCGTGGAGGGTTCCGGTGGACGAGTAGTAGATGACGGAGAGCTTGGTCATCGGAGGCATCCTTCCCAAAGTATTTGCCGCTGATAAATTTGCGGCCGCAACAATCTCGACTCTAGCAGCCACCCCCGCGGCACCCAACGTCCTGACCATGCCCACCTGCGTGACGCAGCACACCAGGAGGCGGGCGTGGGCAGCGGCCGTCCAGCCGATGAGCCGGAACCATTCGGGCCCCTACGATGAGGCGATGGACCCCGCGGGGGCGCCACCGGCGGCGCGGTACCAACTGCTCGGGCCGGTCGAGGTCCGGTCGGCCTGCGGGGAACGGCTGGCCCTCGGCACGCCGATGCAGGTGCGCCTCCTGGCCGTGCTCATGTCGCAGCCGGGCACCGGGTGGTCCATCGACCAGCTCGTCGACGAGCTGTGGCAGGGGCGCCCACCGAAGACGGCAGCCGGCAACGTGAAGACCTATGTCTGGGCGTTGCGCCGGGCGCTGCGCTCACCCGGCTTCCCCGACCCCGCCATCCTCGCCGGGCCGACCGGCTACCGCCTCGCCCTGGACGGGCTGACGGTGGACAGCGTGGCCTTCGACGATCTGGCCCAGCGCGGGTATTCCGCGCTTCGGCAGGGTCACTGGTCAGCCGCCCAGGAGTCGTTCGAGGCCGCGTTGGCGCTCTGGCGTGGGGAACCGTTCGCGGGCCTCCCTGGCTGGGGGGTGTTGCTCTCCGTCCGAGCGCGGCTGCAGGAGCAGCGGTCGAGCCTGGTGGAAGAGGTAGCGGACCTCCAGCTGCGCGCCGGACGCCATCACGAGCTGATCGAACCGCTGCGGAGCCAGGTCGACGACGATCCGCTGCGCGAGCGCCCATGGGGGCAACTGATGGTGGCCCTGGCACGGACCGGCCGACGGGCCGACGCGCTGGCGACGTACCGGCAGCTCCGCCACCTCCTCGCCGAGGAGGTGGGAGTCGAGCCCGGTCCCGATCTCCAACACCTGCACACCCGCATCCTGCGGGCGGAGCGGGAGCTGTTGACCTCCGATCCGCCGCCACCGGAAAGAACCCCGCCCCGAATCGTCCCCCGGCAACTGCCGGCCCCGCCGACGTTGTTCACCGGTCGGGCCGGGGAGCTGGCCCGGCTCACCACGCTGCTGCTCGGTGACTCCAGCCCGGCCAGCACCGCCGTCATCACCGGTACGGGCGGCGTCGGGAAAAGCTGGCTGGCGCTGCGCTGGGCGCACGACAACCTGCATCACTTCCCCGACGGGCAGCTCCACGTCGACCTGGGTGGATTCGGCACCACGCCCCAGGAGGCGTCGCCCTCGGCCGTCGTCGTACGCTCGCTTCTGCCCGCCCTGGGTGTGAAACCCCTGGAGATCCCCGCGGAGCCGGCGGCCCAGTTCGCCCTGTACCGCAGCCTGACCGCAGACCGGCGGCTGCTCGTGCTGCTCGACAACGCCCGCGACGCGGAACAGGTGCGGCCGCTGCTTCCGGGGTCGACCCGTTGCGGCGTGCTCGTGACGAGTCGCCACACCCTGCCCGGCCTGGTCGCCAGCGATGGCGCCCATCCCCTCGCGCTGGAACTGCCCAGCGACGACGAGGCGCGCCAACTGCTCGTCCGTCGACTGGGTGCGCAGCGGGCCGCCGCCCAGCCGGCAGCGGTGGACGAGCTGGTCAGACGTACCGCGCGGTTGCCCCTGGCACTGTCCATCGTGGCCGCGCGAGCCGCCGCCCGGCCCACGTTTCCGCTCCAGGCCATCGCCGACGATCTGGCGGCGAGCCGGGGCGGGCTCGCCGCCCTGACCACCGACGACGCCGCCACCGACGTGCGCACTGTCCTCTCCTGGTCGTACCGACTGCTCAGCGCGGACGCGGCCCGACTGTTCCGGCAGATCAGCCTGCACCCCGCCCCGGACGTCAGCGCGGCGGCGGCAGCCAGCCTCGCCGGGGCGCCACCGCACCTGATCCGGCCGGCCCTCGACGAATTGACCCGGGCGAACCTGCTCGCCGAGCCGTCCCCCAACCGCTTCCGCTGTCACGATCTGCTCCGCGCCTACGGGGAGGAGCTGACGCACGCGCTCGACCGCCCGGCCGACCGTAGCGCCGCCCGCCGGCGTGTGCTCGACCATTACCTGGTTGTCGCCCGGGACGCGGCGAGGCTGGTCGACCCCGGCTGGCAGCCGCTCGATCCGCCGCCCCTGCCCGCCGACGCGTCACCGTCGGCGTTCGCCGACCACCGGGCCGCGCTGGCCTGGTTCACCATCGAACAGCGGGTGCTGCTGGCCGCCGTCGACGACGCGGTCGCGCACAGCTTCGACGCCCACGCCGGGCAGCTCGCCCAGGCCCTCACTCCCCTGCTCAGCCGGCTCTCGCAGTGGCACGACCTGGCCACCGTGCAGACCATCGCGGTCACTGTCGCGCAGCGCCGCAGTGATCCACGGGCCGAGGCGCTGGCCCACCGGGACCTCGCGCTGGCCCACATCCAGCACCGCCAGTTCGGTGCGGCCCACCATCACCTCCAGCGCGCCATGGCCCGGTACGACCAGGCCGGCGACCAACCGGGGCAGGCCAGCACCCACCTGCACCTCGCCTGGCTGTCGGACATCGAGGGCGACGCCGCGGCGGCACTGCCGCACGCCAGGCAGGCGCTGGCGCTGGCCAGCAGCACCGACGACCGGCGCGGCGAGGCGGCGGCGCTCAACGCGCTCGGCTGGAGCCACGCGCGGCTGGACGAGCACTCCCGCGCCGTCACCTACTGCGAGCGGGCACTCGCGCTCTACGAGGAGGCCGAGGACCGGCTCGGCGCGGCCCACACCTGGGACAGCCTCGGATTCGCCTATCACGGCCTCGGAAAACACCCGAACGCTGTGGACTGCTACCGGCGCGCGCTCGCGCTCTATTCCGACGTCCAGGACCCGTGCGGGAGGGCTGACACACTCGTCCGCCTCGGCGACACCCATCAGGCGGTGGGCGACAACGACACCTCGGTCGACCTGTGGCGGCAGGCCTTGGCGATCCTCGACCGGGTCGGCCATCCACAGGCCGCGGTGCTGTCCGAGCGGCTTGAGGCGTACCGGTGAACGCCCTGCGCCGAGCGTCCGCGGACCGGCGTGGATCCGACGTGGACCGGGCGTCGGCAGGCTGGACGAATGTTCACCACGAAGAGAACCACCTTCCGGCCTCCCCGCGGGGTTGACCGTCGACGACGGAGGCTCCTCGGCAGCCTCTCGGCCGCCGTCGCGGTCCTCGTCGCCCTGTCACTCAACGCCCCACCGTCGCTCGCGGGCACCATGCCGTCGGCCGGCGGCGCCGGGCCGGCCAGCGCGGACACCACCGGCGGTTGGAGCGGGCGGATCGAGTGGCAGGCGTGCCCGGAACGACCCGACGATCCGGGCACACGGTGCGGCACCCTGCGCCTGCCGGTCGACTGGGCCCGCCCGGGAGGGGAAACCTTCCCGCTGGCGCTGGCCCGGCGCACCGCCACCGACCCGGCCGCCCGCATCGGCGCCCTGGTCTTCAACCCCGGCGGTCCGGGCCTGTCCGGTGTGGACGTGGCGCTGACGGCCGACAGCCAGCTCGGCCCGGACGTGCTGCGCCGCTTCGACATCATCGGCTTCGACCCTCGGGGCACTGTCCGCAGCGCACCGGTGCGCTGCTCGTCGGCGCTGCTGGCCCGGCATCCCGCACTGGCACCCGCCAACGCGACGGAGTTCGAGCGGCTCCGCACCTACAACCGCCAGTTGCGCGACGACTGCCGCGCCAACAGTGGCCCACTGTTCGACCACCTGGACAGTGTGAGCGTCGCGCGCGACACGGACGCCATCCGGGCCGCACTCGGTGAACGGCAGCTGAGCTTCTATCAGTGGTCCTACGGGACCCTGATCGGGCAGTCCTACGCCGAGCTGTTCCCCGACCGTGTCCGCGCACTGGTGATGGACAGCGTGATGGACCACAGCCAGGGGGTCAGGGAAATTTTCCGCAGCGGGGCGGCCAGTAACGAGGCGCTCTTCCACGAGTTCGTGACCTGGTGCGAGCGGAGCACCGGTTGCGCCCTGCACGGACGCGACGTGCCGGCGCTCTACGACCGGCTGATGCGCCGTGCCGATGCCGGCACACTTGTCGACGCGGCAACCGGCACCCCGCTGACCTGGTTCGAGCTTGGGTTCGCGACATTCGTCAACTTCTTCGACGCGACCTGGGCCGATCTCGCGAACATGCTGCTCGCGCTGGAGCGCGGTGAGCCCGCCGCGCTCGCGTCCCCGATGGTGCCGGTCGACGGCGACGAGGACCTGACCGAGTACGCGCTACCGGCGTTCTGCCAGGACTGGTCGCTGCCGGTCGACGGCTTCGCCGACTGGAACCGGTACCTCGAACTGTCCCGCGCCGCCGCGCCGCACCTGCGTGCCTCCCCGTTGGCGGTCCGCTTCGGCGCGATCTGCCTGGGCTGGACGGCGACCAACCCACAACGTCAACTGCGGGTCCGGACGAGCGCGCCGCTGCTGGTGCTCAACGGGCGGTACGACCCGGCCACCCCGTACGACGGGGCTCAACGGGTGGTACGCCAACTCGGCAGCCGGGGCCACCTCGTCACCTACGAGGGGTCGGGCCACGCCAGCTACCCACGGACCGAGTGCACACGTCGTCAGGTGGAGCGATACCTCATCACCAGAACCACACCGCCGATCGGCGCGAGCTGCCCGGCCGCGCCGGTCTGACGGGTCGACGTCGTCACTGTGACGCCTCAGCTCACTGTAGGTAGCGCGACCGGTCCGACGGCGTGTCGGCCAGGTCTCCTACCTCGGTGGCTGGGGCGTCGCCGCCGCGACCTTTCCGTCAGGAACCGTCGGGCGGGTCGGCGGGCTGCTGTCCCGGCCAGAACGGCCACTCCTCGAATGAGCGGCACCGTCCGTCGTCAGCGAACCGCATGACCCACAGGTCGCGGTACTCCTTGTCGACCGGGTCCCCGTAGCGGACCTCGTGGCGTGACACGGCGGTGTCACTGTCGACCGCGACGATCTCAGTGGTCAGCTGGAACACCTCGTCGGGGCCCTCGCGCTGCTTCTCCCACATCCGAGCGATGGCCGGCAGGCCGACGACGGGCGTCCAGTACGGCCCCTGCTGATAGCTCGCGTCCTCGGTGAAGAGCGTGACCAGTGCGTCAGTGCCCGGGGTCCGCCAGAGCCGCTCGTAGGTGGCAAGCCAGTCCTCGACGTGCTTCCTGTCCATGGACCTCACCTTGCCATCCCAGCGGCGGTCAGCTGGCAAAACCCGCAGGCCACGGGGGGCGCACCCGTCGAGGCGCTGGCCGGCCTCGGCCCTCGACACCCTTGACATCGAAAGGAGCACCCAGTCACACTCCCGATGCTAATTCGATTTAGCTGTCATCAGAGCCCTCAACTCCCAGCACCGGACCAGACCGCGACGAGCGACCACCACAAAGGAGTCTTCGCGCATGAGGGAAACGACCGGAAGACGCAGGCTCCGGCTTGCGATCTCGATCCTCGCGCTCACAGCACTCGGTGCGGGGGCCGTCCTCCCCACGCCGGCTGCCGCCGCCGGCAGGCCCGCGCCCGTGCCGGGCGCGACGGTCAACGCGGACCGCAGCTCACCGACCGGATACACGGTCACGTTCGTCTACCGTAATCCCCACGCCACCCAGGTCCGCCTCGCCGGGGATCTGACACTGCTCGACGTCAACACCGGCACCACGCGCTACCAGCCGGAAGAGTGGCAGCCGGGGCGCTACCACGCGGGCGGCACCGAGTTCCTCCGGGACATGACCAGGGACCCGAAGGGAAACTGGTCGGTCTCGGTCCCGCTGCACGCCGGAGGCCTCAGCTACTGGTACCGGGTCTGGGACCCGACCCAGGGCTGGGAGAACAAGCGCATCTGGGACCCCGCCTCGACGAACCCTCGCCCGCC
Organism: Micromonospora alfalfae; assembly: GCF_022230925.1. Classification (GTDB taxonomy): domain Bacteria; phylum Actinomycetota; class Actinomycetes; order Mycobacteriales; family Micromonosporaceae; genus Micromonospora; species Micromonospora alfalfae. Next base: position 276,147 of record NZ_JAKKFH010000008.1, read on the forward strand.
GGGCGAGTCCTCGTTCCGGGTCAGGAACAACGACGTGCTCGATGCCGTGCACGTGCCGTACGCCAAGAAGCAGAACGACCCGGTGCTGAAGGCGCGTGCGGACTACGAGTTGCCGGTGGCCGACCGCGCGAAGCGCGGAACCGTCCGGTACGTCCCGTACACCACGATCCTGGGCGACAGCGGCCACTACCTCGGTGTCTACCTGCCGGCCAACTACGACGCCAACCGCGCTGAGCCGTACAAGGTCGCGTATCTCGCCCACGGCATCTTCGGCGACGAGACCGACTTCATGGTCCCCGCGAACGTCCCGAACATCCTGGACAACATGACGGCCAGGGGCGAGATCGAGCCGACGGTGGTCGTCACCATGGGCAACCACTTCACCGGCACCAGCCTCGGCTTCGCGTCCTACAACCAGACCAACGCGGCCAACAACCTGGTCCAGACGATCCTGCCCCTCATCGAGAGCAGCTACAACGTCTCGACCGAGCGCTCCGGGCGGGCCTACGCCGGGTTCTCGTACGGCGGGATGACGGGCGGCGTCGTCATCAGGAACTACCCGACCACCTTCGCGTTCTACGGACACTTCTCCGGCAACCCGTCGCTCACCACCCAGGACTACGACACCATCGCGAACGCGGTCGGGGACGATGACCTCTCCGTCTTCCTCGGCAACGGCGTCTTCGAGGGCAACCTCAACGCCCAGAACGCCATCGCTGACAACTTCCGGGCCCGGGGCTACGCAGCCGCGACGACCCAGGTCCCCGGCGCGCACGACGGGATGACGGCCGGCCAACTGTTCACCATCTTCGCCCGGGACCACCTGTGGTCGGGGGTCGACTCCGTGTTGGTGACGCCCGCGACGGTGAACCTGACGAAGGGCTGGAACTGGGAAAGGCAGTTCACCGCCCAGGTGACCACCAACGAGGGTGTGAGCCCGGCGGTGACGTGGTCGGTGCAGGGTGCGACCTCCACCGGCACCACCATCTCCACGACAGGGCTGCTCACGGTCGCCGCCGCGGAGACCGCGTCCTCGTTCACCGTCGTGGCGACGTCGGTCGTCGATCCGAGCAAGTTCCGCTCGGCCCAGGTCACCCTGACGCCTGCGGGCCCGGCACGGGTCGCGGTGAAGGCGAAGGCCACGCCGGCCTCGGTCGCGCACGGTGGCACGTTCACGCTGACCGTCGACGTACGGGCACAGTCTGCGCACCGGAAGGCTCCGAAGGTGACCGGCGAAGTCGCCGTCACCTTCGGCGGAACCACGCGGGTGGTTCCGCTCCGCGGTGGCGCGGCCGTCGTCGAGCTGCCGACCGACGGGCTGCCCGCAGGGGTGTACCCGGTGCACGTCGCCTACTCCGGTGACCCGGCCCACGCCCCCACCGCAGCGGTCCAACAGCAACTACGGGTTCGGTAGGCCAGCAGGCAGGGGTGGGCCGGCGACCTCTCGTCGTCGGCCCACCGCCAACCGGCCGTCCGAACCGTCAGCTCACGCCCCGAACCGCCTCGATGATCGTCTCGGCGACCTCGCTCGGCCGGGCCACCGCCATCGCGTGCGATCCACCGACGATCTCGCGTTGCCCCCGGGGGTTGGCCCGCTCGGCCATGAAACGGTGTGCGTCGACCGGGATGTTCTTGTCAGCGTCCCCGAACACGAACCAGCTCGGCAGCGATCGCCAGGCGGGGTCGCCGGTGAGCTTGCCGCCCAGGCCCTCTTCGGTGATCGGCCGCTGGGTCCGGGCCATCAGCGCGGCCATGTCGTCCGACGCGTCCGCGCAGAACTGCGCGTGGTACTGGTCCTGGCCGATCGCCACCTCGTTGCCGCCGGTGGACACCGGGTACTGCACCAGCGTGTCGGCGAGGGTGCTGCCGGGGAACTTCGCCGACAGCATCAATGCCGACTCACCGGTGTCCGGGGCTAAGGCGTTGACGTACACGAGGGCCCGCACCGAGGTGTCGTCGGCCGCGGCCTGCGTGATCACCATGCCCCCGTACGAGTGGCCGACGAGGACGACAGGACCGCCGATCCCCCGGACGACATCCCGCACGTACGCGGCGTCGCCCGCGACGCTGCGCAGCGGGTTCGCGACGGCCACCGAGTTGTACGCCGAACCCAGCCGCTCAAGCACACCGTTCCAGCTCGCCGACTCGGCGAACGCGCCGTGCACGAGCACGATGGTGGGCTGTGGATCAGGCATGATAGGTGCCCCCTCACTCCGTGAAGCTGTTCACCGCCGGTCGCACTGGTACGCCTGGATACCCGTTACGCGAGTGTGAAACGTCCCGTTCCGATGGGCAGGAGGCTGCGATGGCTACCACGATGCTGGCCGAGGTGACGGCCGAACTGGTCGCGCTGGAGGACCCGAAGGCACGGGAGGTGAACGCCAGACACGGCGACGATCATGGTGTGCACCTCGGCGCGCTTCGGGCGCTGGCGAAGCGGCTGAAGACGCAGCACGATCTCGCACGCCAGCTCTGGGCGACGGGTGACGCCTCGGCGCGGCTGCTGGCGATCCTGATCTGCCGTCCCCGGGCGTTCGAGCGGGACGAGTTGGACGTCATGTTGCGCGAGGCGCGCGCCCCGAAGGTGCACGACTGGCTCCTGAACTACGTGGTGAAGAAGAGCCCGCACTCCGAGGAACTGCGGCTGGCCTGGTTCGCCGACCCGGATCCCGTGGTCGCGAGTGCCGGCTGGGCGCTGACCACCGAACGCGTGACGAAGAAGCCCGAGAGTCTCGACCTCCCGGGGCTGCTCACTGTGATCGAGGCCGAGATGAAGGACGCGCCGGATCGCCTGCAGTGGGCGATGAACCACTGCCTGGCACAGATCGGCATCGCGCACGCCGAGCACCGCGCCCGGGCGATCGACATCGGCGAACGCCTCCAGGTGCTCAGGGACTACCCCACCTCCCCCGGCTGTACGTCTCCGTTCGCGCCCACCTGGATCAGCGAAATGGTGCGCCGAGCGGGATAGGCGGCCCGTTCTCGGTCGATCCCGCATCGACGGGGTCGACGCCGCCTCCCGTACGCCCCTATAGTGAGTTCCATTATGGGACTTACTGCATTCTGGCGGTGGTGGGTCGCCGGCACGACCAGCCAACTCGGCTCGGCGGTCGGCACACTGGCGCTACCGCTGACCGCGCTGACAGTGCTCCACGCGTCGGCCTTCGAGATGGGTCTGATCACGGCGGCGGGCTATCTGGCGTACCTGCTGATCAGCCTGCCGGCCGGCGTGATCGTGCAGCGCCTGCCACTGCGCGGCATGCAGGTCGCCCTGGATCTGGTCCGGGCCCTCGCCATCGCGTCGGTCCCGCTGGCCTGGTGGTTCGACATGCTGACGGTGGCCCAGCTGATCGCTGTCGCCCTGGTGGTGAGCTTCGCCAACGTGCTGTTCGACGTGGCGAACCAGACCTTCCTGCCGGAGATCGTCCCGGCCGCACAGTTGCAGGCCCGCAACAGCCTCACCTCCGGCACGCATGCCGCCACCGCGCTGGGCGGGCCATCCCTGGGCGGTCTCGCGGTGCAGGTGCTGGGTGCGGTGCCGACGCTGTTCGTGGACGCCGTCAGCTACCTGCTCTCCGCCACGTTGCTGCGCACCCTGCCGGCCCGGCGGGTGCAGCGACCGGCCGAGCGGCCGCCGATGGTCACGATGATCCGCGAGGGCTGGCACTTCGTGCTCCGGCACCCGATCATCGGACCGGCCATGTGGGACGCCACCGCGACGAACTTCGTCAGCGGCGCCATGCTCGCCCTGTTCCCGTTCTACCTGGCGCGTGAGCTGCACGCCCCGCCGCTCATGATCGGGCTGTTGATCGCCGCCGACGGCCTCGGCTCGCTCATCGGCGCCGCGCTGACCACCCGCTTCACCGATCGTTTCGGCACCGCCCGTGGCCTGATCATCGCGGCCGTCGTCAGCGTGGGCGGCGCGCTCATCATCCCGCTGGGCACCGGCGCCGCCGCATTCCTGGCCTTCGCCATCGGAAACGTCATCCTGGCCAGCTCCACTGTGGTGCTCAGCGTGACCACCCGCACGTACCGAATGCTCGCCAGCCCACCGGAGCTGCTGTCCCGGGTGATCGCCACTGTCAAGTTCGTCTCCTGGGGCGCCATCCCGGTCGGCGCCCTGCTCGCCGGCATCCTGGCCGGGCCACTCGGCGCCCGGACCACCCTGCTGATCTTCGGTGCGCTCACAGTGCTGTCCCCGATCATCTACCTGTCGACGCCGATCCGCCGAATGCGTGACCTGCCGCTCGACCCCACCCCGACACCCACCGTGGCCCGGGTGTGAACCGACCAGCTCGGCTCCCGGTCGGTCCACATCGGTCACCGAAGATATCGACAGAGGGTGTAGCCCACGGTTCCCCGGGGCAAGAACCCGCGCATGGAGGTAACGGCAGGGCGCGAGGGGCAACAGCTCGGCCGGTGGCACCGCACCGGTGAGCCGGGCCGGGCAGACCTGGCGACCCCACCGGCCTCCGTCTGATGCGGCTGAGGCACAGCCTCCCCCCGGTGGCGCTCGGCGCGGTGGCGCTCGGCGCGGCGCTGGGTGCCAACCCCGCTCACGCAGACACCCCGTCGCCGCCGCGTCTCCCGCTGGTGGAGATCGCCACCTCGCCGGAGGCCATCAAGGTTTCGGTGGCCGACGTGGTCGAGGTGGAGCTGACCGTCCCCCCGCCCCTGCCGACAGCGGTCGTCTCCCTGCCGCTGCCGCTGCCGACGACGGACCCCCTGCCGCTGCCGACGGCCGTTCCGCTGCCGACGGCCGTTCCGCTGCCGACGGCGTCGGCCACACCCTCCACCGCCCGGCCAAGCCGGCCGGCCCGTACCCGATCGCCGCAGGCCACACCCGCGTCGACCTCGGCGTCCTCAGGGGCACGCGTTGCCGCACGTCCGTCGCCGGCATCGTCGGCACGGGTGTTGGCGACGACGCGCCGGGACGCCGGCCACGGCACGTCCGATGGCCGGGCGTCGAAGCAGGCGCGGGCGACGATGACCGCCGTCACCGGACAGCGGCCCAACCCGCCTGCCCGTCCCGCGCCGGGGCCACCGGCGTTCGTGTTGGCGCTCGCGTCCGCGCCGACCGGCGTCGGCGCCGGCGGCGCTGATTCACCCACGTCAACAGCCGAAGCGTCGCCGCCCAACTCGCCGCTGCGGCCAGGGCTCACCGTCACCGCCGTCGACATGCGCGCTACCAGCCGTCCCGTCGAGCGGGGTCCTCCCCCGCCCCGGCAACTCCTGATCACCCACTCGCGTCCACGACGTTGATCAGGAGAGGTTCATGGAAATCGCCGTTATCTGGATCCCCGCCCACATCGAGCCGTCGGAGCCCGCCGTCGCGAGGTGTCTCAGCCACCTTCACCGACACTCCTACCGATTCGCAGGAATCATGCGGGCCTCGTGGGAGACCGTCGAGCAGACGATGATCGACGGAGAGGTGGATGTCGTCGTCATCGCCGACTTCGCCCACCTCCCGCCGGATCGGTCCCCCCGGATCGAGCTGGCCAACTCCTCCGACGGCGACGCGGACGAGGACCGAACGGTTCCGGACACACAGCTCCACTGACACCGCGGAGCGCCCCGTCCACTGTGGATGGGGCGCTTCGTCAATTTGGCTTCTCGACCCAGACGCAGTGCTGATCGACGCCGACATCGTGGACATCGACAGAGGTGATCGCCACCGGCACGAGCCGCGGCCCCACCCGGGGAACCCGTACCACCAGAATGTCGGGCGGTGGCATCATGCCGCCATCACCGGGACTGACAGGGAGCAGACCATCAGCACCTCCGACACGATCACGCTGTGGCGGCCCACCGGCCAGGCCGAACTTGACCTCGTGGCGGCGGCCGGCTGGCGGGCTTGGCCACCACGCCTGCCCGACCAGCCGATCTTCTACCCCGTGCTCAACCGCTGGTACGCCACGAAGATCGCCCGCGAGTGGAACGTCCCCGCCGGAGGCGTCGGTTACGTGACCCGGTTCGACGTGCGACGTTCCTACCTGGACCGCTACGAGGTGCGGCAGGCCGGTGGCCGCGACGTGCTGGAGTACTGGGTCCCCGCCGAGGAGCTTGACGAATTCAACGCCCAGATCGTCGGCGCGATCATCGCGGAGGCCGAGTACCGGGGCCCGGTCGCCGACGAGGAGTTCACCGACGCGGAGGAGGCCCTGGGTCGGGCGCTGCCCGAGGCGTGGCGCACCTACCTGCAGGGCGAGTCGTGGTTCCGGCGAGGCTGGATGACCACCGAGGCCTACGTGTGGCTCAATTCGCCGCGCGAGATGCTCGAGCTGCACGAGGCGTGGGACCAGGCCACCGTCACACACCCCGGTATCGCGATCATCGGCGGTGACGGCTCCAGGGAACAGCTCGTCCTCGACCTGGGTCGTGACCCCGCCCCGGTGCTGCTTGTCGACATCGCCAGCGACGGGTGGGACACCGCCATCCGGCAAGCCGACGATGTCAGCCAGCTCATCGACCGCATCGAGGCGGGCACCTTCACGTTCGACCTGGAGGACTGACCCGAGCCGGGCAACGAGCCACCACTCACCCCGACCCGGTCACGACGCCACGACGAACCCCATCGGTCAGGCCGCGACGGCCGCCCGGACGTCGTCGTCAGCGGCGCGCAGCCGGGCCGCTGCCTCCTCGGCCGTGCAATTCGCCAGCAGCAGCACGATGGCCGTCTTGGCGTGCCCGTGCGCCGCCGCGAGCGCCCGCGCCGCCGTGTCGAGGTCGGTGTCGGCGGCCTCGGCGACGATTCGACGCGCCCGGTCGACGAGCTTCTCGTTGGTGGCGTTCATGTCCACCATCAGATTGCCGTACACCTTGCCGAGCCGGGCCATCGTGGCGGTCGAGAGCATGTTGCAGACCAGCTTCTCGGCGGTGCCGGCCTTGAGCCGGGTGGAGCCGGTGAGCACCTCGGGGCCGGTGGGCACCTCGATGGCGACGTCGGCGTGCCGGCTGGTCACCGCGTCGGTGTTGCAGGCCACCGAGACGGTCGCCGCGCCAAGCGCGCGGGCGTGATCCAACCCACCGACCACGTACGGGGTACGGCCACTCGCGGCGAGCCCGACCACTGTGTCGCGGGCGGTCAGGCCGACGGCGTCGAGGTCGGCGACGGCGCGGGTCGGGTCGTCCTCCGCTCCCTCGACGGCGACGCCGAAGGCTCGTGCCCCGCCAGCGAGCAGGCCGACGACCCGCTCGGGCGTCGTACCGAAGGTGGGTGGGATCTCGACGGCGTCGAGCATGCCGATCCGGCCGCTGGTGCCCGCGCCTAGGTAGATCAGCCGTCCGCCCTGACGAAGCGACGCCACTATGACGTCGACGGCCGCGGCGATGTCCGGCACGGCCCGGCGGACTGCGTCGGCGACCGTCTGGTCCTCGTCGTTCATCGCGAGAAGCAGCTCGGTGGGAGACATCCGGTCAAGGTCGCCGGTCTTGTCGTTGCGGGTCTCGGTGCCGAGGGTGCTGAGGTCCACGGGGTGCTCGTTCCTCTCGCTGGTGTGCAGTCGCCGGCCGGCGGGGAGAGGTCCTCCGGTCGCTCGGCGGTTCGCCGCCGAGCGCGTCCTCGCGACCCGCCGCCGCGGCCGGGCCGAGGGCGCAGCTGCGAACAGTCCCCGTATCAGCAGGCTGAAACCACAGCGTAACCAGCCCGGACGGGCGGTGGCAAAAAGTTTCGCGTTAGGGTGGGTCAACGTCACTTATTGACAACCGCTGGTTGGGAGCGAGCCGTGCGTCAACTCGACCTCGTCGTGATCGTGCTGTACCTCGTGGTGATCGCCTTCGTCGGACTACGCCTGTCCGGTAAACAGAAGTCCGCCAAGGACTACTTCGTGGGCGAGGGTCGACTGCCCTGGTGGACCGTCTCGTTCTCAGTGGTTGCCACCGAGACAAGCGTTCTGACCGTGATCAGTGTTCCCGGCGGCGCATACAGCGGTCAGGGCTTCGGCAACGTCGAGCTGGCCCTGGGCTACGTCATCGGTCGGGTCGTCGTGGCCGCGGTGCTCATCCCGCTCTACAAGCGGGGCGGGTTCGTCAGCGCCTACCAGTACCTCGGTGAGCGGTTTGGCCTGAAACTTCAGGGGCTGGCGTCGGTGACGTTCGTCTTCACCCGCCTGCTCGCCGAGGGTGTACGGCTGTTCGCCTCGGCCATCCCCATCAAGCTTCTTCTCGACGAGTTCGGGCTGAATGTCGGCTACCAGGCCATCATCATCGTCCTCACGCTCATCACGGTGGTCTACACCTACCTCGGTGGCATCAAGGCGGTCATCTGGACCGATGCCATCCAGATGGGGCTGTACCTGGGCGGGGCGATCCTGGCCATCGCGGTGCTCAGCCACGCCGTCGGCTTCGACGGCTACTCGCAGGCGCTGGACGCCGGCAAGTTCCAGCTCTTCGACACCAACTTCGCCCTCTCGCACGTGCTCACCAGCCCGTTCGCCCTGCCGACCGCGATCATCGGTGGCGCGATCTTCGCGATGGCCAGCCACGGGTCGGACCAGCTGATCGTGCAGCGCATCCTGTCCACCCGCACGCTGCGCGAGGGGCAGAAGGCGATGATCTCCTCGGGCATCTTCGTGGTGATCCAGTTCGCGGCGTTCTCCCTGGTCGGCGCGCTGCTGTGGTCGTACAACAAGGGTCAGACCTTCAAGGAACTCGGCCTGGCGAGCAGCGACAACCTCTACCCGAGCTTCATCCTGCACGCCCTGCCGGTGGGCATCTCGGGTCTGCTGGTGGCCGGCATCCTCGGCGCCGCGATGGGTTCGCTGTCCTCGGCGCTGAACTCGATGTCGAACTCCACAGTCGCCGACTTCATCCACAGCTTCTTCCGCAAGGTCCCGTCCGACGACGCGATGCTCCGCCTCGCCCGGGTGATGACACTGGTCTGGGCGGTGCTGATGGCGGTCTTCGCCTGCGCGTTCAGCTCCAGCACCGGAAACGTCTACCTGACCGGTTTGACCATCGCCGGCTACACCTACGGGGCGTTGCTCGGCGCCTTCCTGCTCGGCCGCCTCGTGAAGCGGGCCAACCAGGTCGACGCGGTGATCGCCTTCCTGGTCACGGTGGCGGTGATGACCTACATCGTCCGCTACGTCAAGATCGATGTGACGACGGCCGGGACGACCACCGCCACCGCCATCGCCGCGCAGTGGCTGGTCCCGATCGGCGTCCTGATCACCCTGGTCGTCGGCGCGGTGTCCAGCCGGTTCCACACGGCCCCAGAGACTCCGTACGACCATGGACGTACCGACGAGGTCGACGACGACGCGGCGGCGGCGCCAGCCGGCCGGGCGTGAAGGAGGACGTGATGCGCGTGATCGGCCTGATGTCCGGAACCTCCTATGACGGCATCGAAGCCGCGGCGGCCGAGTTCGAGGTGAGCGGCGACGCTGTGCGGATGCGACCGCTGGGCCGGCTCAGCCACCCGTACTCCGACGAGTTGCGCACGCAGATCGCTGCGGCCCTGCCTCCCGCGGCGACCACCACCGAGGCGATCTGCGTGCTGGACACCGGCATCGGCCAGGCCTTCGCCGAGGCCGGCGTGCGGGCCCTCGCCCAGCTGTGCGACGGCACCGCCGACCTGGTCGTCTCGCACGGGCAGACCATGCACCACTGGGTCGAGGATGGCACGGTCCGGGGCACTCTCCAGCTGGGTCAGCCGGCCTGGATAGCGGAGGCCAGCGGCCTTCCGGTCGTGGCCGACCTGCGCAGCCGCGACGTGGCAGCCGGCGGCCAGGGCGCTCCCCTGGTCGCCCTCTTCGACGCGCTGCTGCTGGGTGGCCTGCCCGGCGTGCCGGCCGCGCTGAACCTGGGCGGCATCGCCAACATCACCGTCGTCGCGCCGGACACGGACCCGCTCGCCTTCGACACCGGTCCGGCGAACGCGCTCCTCGACGCCGCGGCCCGCCACTTCAGCGGGGGCACCGAGGAGTACGACCGGGACGGGCGCGGGGCAGCCGCCGGGCAGGTGAATCCGGACCTGCTGCGGCGGCTGCTCGACGAGCCGTACTACCGGCTGCCCGGCCCCAAGAGCACCGGGAAAGAGCTGTTCCATCTGCCCTACCTGCTCGCCGCCCTCGCCGACGCGCCCACACCGGACCCGCAGGACGTGTTGGCCACGCTCACCCGGCTGACGGCTGTCACTGTGGCCGGCGCCTGCCGCGACCACGGCGTCACCCGGCTCGTCGTCTCCGGCGGCGGCGCACACAACCCGACGCTGATGCGCATGCTCGCCGACGAGCTGTCCGGCGTCCAGCTGTCCTCCAGCGACGACCTGGGCGTCGCGTCGGACGCCAAGGAGGCGCTGGCCTTCGCACTGCTGGGCTACCTGACAGTGCACGGGCTGCCGGGCACCCTGCGCTCGGGCACCGGCGCGCGGCACGCCTCGGTGCTCGGCAGCATCACCCCTGGCCGGCAGCCGCTGCGGCTGCCGGCTCCGGCCAGCACCGCTCCCCGCCGACTGCTGATCGCCGGCCGTCCCGCCGTGCCGCCGGTGGCCGGCTGACCACGCTCCCGGGAGGATCCGCCGATGAGACCCGTCGTACCCGTGCCGCCGCCCAGCGCGGCCGGCGCCCGCGCCCGCGCGGTCGCCGAACTGCTGCGCTCGCACCTCGATGACCCGAGCCGGGCCAGCGCCGAGCTGCCCCGGCGGCTGGCGGCGGCGCACGATGCCTCGCCGTACCTCTTCGAGCCGCAGGCAGTGGTTCGCGCCGCCTCAGCCGCCGAGGTGGGGGCGCTGATGGCCGGCGCCCGGGAGGCCGGCGTGCCGCTGACCCTGCGCGGTGGCGGCACCAGCCTCGCCGGGCAGGCCGGCGGCGCGGGCGTGCTTGTCGACGTCCGCACCGACTGGCGGCACGCCGAGGTCCTCGACGACGGCCGCCGCATCCGGCTCCAGCCGGGCCTGACGATCCGGCAGGCCAACGCCCGGCTGGCCCGCTACCGACGCCGCCTCGGCCCGGACCCGGCCAGCGAGGCCGCCTGCACCGTGGGCGGCATGGTGGCCAACAATTCCAGCGGGATGACCTGCGGCACCACCGACAACGCGTACCGCACCATGGAGTCGCTGCGTTTCGTGCTCCCGTCCGGCACCGTCGTCGACTCCGGCGCCCGCGACGCCGACGACCGGCTGCGGGCCGACGAGCCCGAGCTGCACGCCGGGCTGCTGCGCCTGCGCGACCGGGTGCGATCGACGCCCGGCTCGCGCGCCACCATCGAGCGGCTGTTCGCGATGAAGAACACCATGGGGTACGGGCTGAACTCGCTGCTCGACCACAGCACCCCGGTCGAGATGCTCGCCCACCTGATGATCGGCAGCGAGGGCACGCTCGGTTTCGTGGCCGAGGCCGTCTTCCGTACCGTCGAGATCCACGACCACGCCGCCACCGGCCTGCTGATCCTGCCCGGTCTCACCGACGCCACCGACGCGCTGCCGGCTCTGCTCGCCGCCGGCGCCCGTACCGCCGAGCTGCTCGACGCGGCCGCGCTGCGGGTCAGTCAGCGCGACCCGGGTGCGACTCCGGCCCTGCGCGGGCTGACGGTCACCGGGCACGCCGCGCTGCTGGTGGAGTTCGCCGAGGACAGCGCGGAGCGGTTGGCAGCGACGCTGGCCGACGCCCGGCCCGTGCTCGACCGGCTGCCGGCCGTCACCGGCACCGAGCTGACCCGCGACCCGCGCGAACGGGCCAACCTCTGGCACCTGCGCAAGGGCCTCTACACAGCCGTCGCCGGGGCCCGCCCGCCCGGCACCACGGCCCTGCTGGAGGACGTCGCGGTGCCGATGCCACGCCTGACCGGCACCTGCGACGGGCTGATCCGCCTGTTCGACAGGCACGGCTACCCGGACGCGGTGATCTTCGGACACGCCCGGGACGGCAACCTGCACTTCATGCTGACCCAGTCCTTCGACACCCCGGCCGAGATCGACCGCTACGCCCGGTTCACCGACGACATGGTCGACCTGGTGCTCGCCGAGGGCGGGACACTCAAGGCGGAACACGGCACCGGTCGGGCCATGGCACCCTTCGTCCGCCGGCAGTACGGCGACGAGCTGTACGACGTGATGCGCGAACTCAAGCGGTTGTGCGACCCGAGCGGCCTGCTCAACCCCGGTGTGCTGCTCAACGACGACCCGACAGTGCACCTGCGGCAGCTCAAGGCCGTCCCGACTGTCGACCCCGAGCTGGACGCCTGCGTCGAGTGCGGCTACTGCGAGCCGGTCTGCCCCACCGCCGACGTCACCACCACGCCGCGCCAGCGCATCGTCCTGCAACGGCAGATCGCCCTCGCCACCGCCGCCGGTGACGAGGAGCGCCGCCGGGAGCTGACCGCCGACTACGAGTACGCCGCGGTGGACAGCTGCGCCGCGGACAGCCTCTGCGTCACCGCCTGCCCGGTCGGCATCGACACCGGGGCGGCGATGAAGCGGCTGCGCGCCGAGCGGCACAGCCCTCGCGCCCAGCGGACCGCCCGCACCGCCGCCCGGCACTGGAAGGCCGCCGTGACGGGCGTCCGGGTGGGACTGACCGCCGCGCACGCCGTGCCGACGCCGGTGACCCGCGCCGCCACCGGGGTGATCCGTGGGCTCGGCGCCACCGAACTGGTGCCGTTGTGGAGCGACGACATGCCGCGCGCCGGCGCGCCCCGCCCCACCCCGCGCAGCGCGCCGGACGCCCAGGCGGTGTTCTTCGCGGCCTGCGTCGGCAGTCTCTTCGCACCCGAGGACGGCTCGTCCGGCGGACCGGCGGCGGCGTTCCTGCGCCTCTGCGAACTGGCGGGGGTGCCGCTCGTCGTACCGACCGCCACGGCGGGCCTGTGCTGCGGAACCCCGTGGCAGTCGAAGGGTTACCCCGCCGGTCACCGTGAGATGGCTGAGCGGACGCTGGCCGCGCTCTGGGTGGCCAGCGACGAGGGTCGCCTGCCCGTCGTGTGCGACGCGTCATCGTGCACACACGGGCTGACGCAGCTGACCGCCGCGCTGGCCGAGGAGGACCAGGCACGGTACGGCGCGCTGCGCTTCGTCGACAGCGTGACCTTCACCGCCGAGCACCTCCTGCCGGCGCTGCCGCAGCCCCGGCGACTGGGCTCGCTGGCGCTGCACCCCACCTGCTCCACTGTGCATCTGGGCGGCATCGACGACCTGCGCGCGGTGGCCGGGGCGGTCGCCGACACCGTCACAGTGCCGGACAGTTGGGGGTGCTGCGCCTTCGCCGGTGACAGGGGGCTGCTGCACCCCGAGGTCACGGCCGGCGCCACCGCGGCGCAGGCCGCCGAGATCAATGAACGCGACCACGACGCGTACGCCTCCTGCAACCGCACCTGCGAGATGGGCATGAGCCGGGCCACCGGCAAGCCGTACCGGCATGTACTCGAAGTGCTCGTCGAGGCGGTCGAGCCACCGGCATAGCCGGGGCGTACCCATGGGCGCGCCGCCCGCCGCAGAGCTGCGACGGGCGGCGCGGTTGGTGCGTCACCTCAGGAGAGCGCGATGTCGCTGTAGTAGTAGCGCAGAATCGCCTGGTAGTTCTTGCCCTGATTGGCGAGATCACGCGAGCCGTACTGCGACAGCCAGTCCCCGTCCACCCAACCACCGCACGCGGTGGTCGTCGCGCAGTAGTGCGCCCGCAGGATGTTGCCGCTGCGGGTCATCCGCGCCGACCAGGTCCGGTCCACCGCGGCGGACGTCGACGACTGTGCCGACGACGGCCGGTAGACCTGGTCGCCGGTGTCGTCCCGGACGTCGTAGCACTGTCCGCCGGACGTCTTCCGGGTCGAGTGCAACGCCCAGTACCAGGCGTAGCTCTTCACGGCCATCGCACCGGCGTCCAGCGAGGCGGCCGGCCAGCTCGTGATCCACTCGTTCGGGAGGACGTTCTTGACGTACGTCTTGAAGTCGACCCGATCGACTCGCCCGAGACTGACCCGGTAGACGAGGATGGTGCTCGGCAACTTGCTGTTGGTGCCGTCGGTGCTACAGCCCGTCTGCCCGCTCACCAACTCGTGCGAGGCGTTGTTGTTCTTCAGCGTGGCGTTGAGGTTGCCCTTCGCCCCGGAAGCGAAGTCCTGGGTCGCACCGGCGAAGTTGCTGTTGAAGTAGACCCGCACCGTCTTGCCGGTGCGGTTCCACACCGACGCGGCGTTGTTCTTCACGCACAGGCCCTTGCCGCTGCCCGCGCCCTTGAAGTCGTAGCAGGTCGGTTGGGTCGTGCCGTAGTCGTCAAGTGAGTCGGTGAAGTCGGAGACCGAGCCGGCCTGGTTGCTGTTGTAGTAGTAGCAGAACTCACCGCTGTCGCAGGCGCCGTCTCGTGCGGCCGCCGCTGCCGGCGAGGCGACACTCAGGATGGAGGTGGACATGGCGAGGACGGCGCCGACGACGGCGAGGCTCTTGCGGATATTCACGGCGTCCTACTTCTCGTTGTAGCCCTGGGAGTTCCAGAACGCGGTCGGGTCGGCGTTGTCAAGGGTGGGGTCGCCGACGCTGACGGCCGCATGGGTCTGCCGGCCGGCCCGGACCTCGACGTGGGTGTGCGCGCCCGAGCTGGAGGACACCCCGTGCCACGACTCATCGGCGATGATCTCGCCCTTGCTGATGGCGTCACCCACGCTCACTCCGGACTTCGGAGCGGTGTGCAGGTAGATCACCGACTTGTTGAGCGAGGAGTTGTAGACGGAGATCGTGGACAGGCCGCCGCTGCCGGTGTTGCCCCGCGCGACGTAGATGACCGTTCCGGAGACCAGGGCGCGCACGTCCGAGCCGACGCTGCGGGCGATGTCGATGCCCTCGTGCCGGCCGGGCGTGGTGGTGTAACCGTCGAAGCCGCAGGTGACAGTGCCGCCGCTGGCCTGGTACAGGGCGTACGACAGGTTCGTGCGCGTCGACGGCGAGAACTGGTGCGAGGCGTTGTTGTTCTTCAGCGTGGCGTTGAGGTTGCCCTTCGCGCCGGCCGCGAAGTCCTGGTAGGAACCGGCGTAGCCGCTGTTGAAGTAGACGCGCACGGTCTTGGTGCTGCGGTTCCAGACCGAGGCGGCCTCGTTCTTGATGCACAGGCCCTTGCCCGCGCCAGCGCCCTTGAAGTCGTAGCACGAGGGCTGCTCGGTGCCGTAGTCGTCGAGCGAACCGGTGAAGTCCGAGATCGACCCCGCGTTGTCGCTGTTGTAGTAGTAGCAGAATTCGCCGCTTTCGCAGACCCCGTCCCGGGCCGCCGCCGACGCGGGCGATCCGACGCTGAGGATCGAGGTGGTCGCGGCCAGCGCGACGCCGACGGCGGCGAGACTCTTACGGATGTTCATGGTGTCCTTTCAGAAACGGTGAGGGGGGGTGCGGGTCACTGCCCGCGCTGGTACTGCTCCCAGGTCTTGATCAGGACCTGGGGACCGTCGTCCGGTCCCTGGTTGGCCAGGCCGTTCATGCCGAGGTAGTAGTCGCCGACCTGGTGCTGCGCCTGGCTGGACAGGTCCGTGTCGTTGATCGCGTTGGCGTGGATGTGCCACGGCCAGTCGCCCTGGTTCGGGTTGCGGACCCAGGCGGCGAAGCCGACCTGACGCAGGGCCCGGGCGACGGCGGTGCGCTTGGTCGCTGTCATGCCGGTGACCGAGATGTCCACCACACCCCCGCCGTCGTGCGTACCGGCCGAGGTGGGGTCGCCGCCGGGGTTGTACGAACCCTGGTCGAGCACCAGGGGGTAGCCGAGCAGACGCTGCGCCTCGGCCAACATCGCCTGGGTACGGGCGTTGACGACGTACCCGTCCCGCGGGACCTTCGCGCCCGGACCGATCGTGTTGGCGACTGTGTAGCGGTTCAGCCCGAGCTTCGTCAGCGACGTCGTGCCGGGCAGCCCGTTCGCGGCCAGCCCGGTGTAGCCGAGGGAGCGTTGGTACGCCGCGTACGCCGAGACGGTGACGGTGCCGAAGTAGCCGTCGACCCACTGCGCGTTCAGCAGGCCCTTCGCCTGCAACGCCTGCTCGACGGCGAGCACCGAGCTCTTCGCACCCGGGGTCAGTGTGTTGTCGGCGCGGCGGGGGTCGATCTGGGCGGCCAGGACGGTGGCCTCCATGTCCACTACCGGCCGCGCGGCAGTGGTGACGGTTCGCTGCGCTGTGGCGTCGGATGTCGCGGCCCAGGCGTGGGCCGGGACGCCGACGGCCACACAGAGCGCGGCGATCCCGACGGATAACCAGGGACGGCGCACTGTCGATCCTCCTCGCAGTTGGTGAGTCGTTCGGAACGGACATCACCTTGCGAGAACGGCCTGCTGTTCGGTACCCCTGCTGTGCTGTCAGATCCGTCAGGACGGCAGCGACCTCGATGGATGTGGTGTTGTCAGCTTTGGTGACACCCGGGAGCTGACATCGAGCGTTCGCATTCTGACACCGCGCCGGGCGACCGGAAGCGCGCTCAGGCGGTCACGGTGACCATGAAGTACACCGGCCGGCGGGTGGGAAAGTACTCCTGCCCGTTCTCGTCGACCATCTTCCAGCTGACCCAGCACTTCCCGGGACGGCTGGGCGCGGTGACCTCGACACTGATCATGACCTGCTCGTCGGGCGGTGTGTCACCGATCGCCACCCGGTCCGGCACCTGGCAGCCGTCGGCGTCGGCGGTGGGGTTGGTGCGGGCGAGGAAGCGGTTGTGCCAGGCGACCTTCCCCACGTTCTTGAGGGCCCACACCTTGACGAACTGGGTGTTCACCCGCACCCGGGTGCCGTCGGGGATGGTGACGTCGGAGATGAACTTGCTGGAGTCGCCGGGGATCAGCGAATCTGAGAACGCCGACGCTGACGGCGACACCGACGGTGTGGACGACGCCGCCGCGGTGCCGGGGTCGTCCCGGGACGACCGGCCGCGGACGATGACGCCCAGGACAGCGACCATCGCCACCACCAGGACCACCGCGGCTGCGGCGAGCCACGGCAGTCGGTGCCGCCGCGCACCCGCGACGTCCTCGTCGGTCGGCGGATAGTCAGTGCTCCGCAGCGTGTTCTGCTCCTCCGGCGACGGGGCCGGGACGACGGACACGACGGGCCCGTGGGTCTGCGAGGCGTCGGTCCCGGTGTCGGGCTCCATTCCACCAGTGGTGATCGGGGTGTCGGCGCCGGGCGGAGATTCGGCGCTGACCGGCGCGACAGCATCGTCCTCGATGCCGTGGACCGACCCGGGGCGCTGCGCGTCCTCCCATCGACATCGCCACTGGGCCTCGTCGGCCTCGCAGGCCCGGACGAACTCCCGGACCGTTTCCCAGGAGGGGAACCTGGTTCCGGCGGCGGCCTCGTGCAGCGTGGTGTGCGAGATCCGGCCCGAGCGCCCAGCCATCTTCCGGAACGACGGATCACCCACGCTGGTCCGCAGGGTCCGTAGCTGTTCGGCGAACCTCTCGGCGGCCTGTCTGTCCTGAATCGGCTCGGCGGCGGAACGCTGTTCCTTCATCACTCCCCCATGTCAGACGACGTTGTCAGGCGTTGTCAGAGCGTGTCAGAGGGTACCGAACGGGCCACGGCGGCCATCAATGTGGTGCATCGACGACACCGGGGGCGACGGTCCCCGGTGCATTGAAGGAGGTCACCGATGAAGAACCTTTCCCGCCGCGGCGTACGCGTCCTCGCGGCCGCCGGTCTGGCTGTGCCCGCGACGCTGGCGTTCGCCGGACCCGCGCACGCCGAGACCAACCCGCGCTGCGTCGACTCGGTGCAGATCGGCGCGACCGCGTACGTCACCGTCGGCGGTCAGACCGCGGCTTCGGTCAAGCAGTACAAGGGCTGCGGCAAGAACTACGCCTACACGTACGTGTGGCAGCAGTACCGGGCCAGTCACGGCTCGTACCAGGTCTGCACCTCTATCGTGACCGGCAGCACGCTGCGCGACCTGCAGTGTTCCAGCGGCCCGGAGGTCTGGTCCTCGGGCGCCAACACGCTGTCGGTGTGCACCCGGGCGCTCGGCGGCATCTCGGACGTGGCGCAGAAGGAGACCGAGGTGCGCTGCTGACCTGCCGTGCTCGACGTATCCCGGCGGGTGCTGGCCGTGCCTGCGCTCCGCCGGGTCACGAGTCTCAGGTCACGGGCAGGGTGTCCGCGCGCAGACGTCGACGACCTTGCCGGTGAGCAGGAAGACCGCCTTCTGCTTCTGGGCTCCGGCCTGGGCGCGGGGGAACTCGTGCGGATCGTCGCCGAACTCCGGTCCGACCGGCGCGAGGTTGGTCGGCGGTGGCGCGTGGGCCGCGCCGCTGTTCCAGATCACGATCGCCGAGCCGGCGTACGGGTAGCGGCGGATCGGTGTGATGCCCCAGTACGGGCGCACGTCCAGTGACCAGCCGTCGGCGAGCGCGGGGGTGTGCAGGCGCGCGCCGATGGTGCGTGCCTGCACCTCGGCGGCGGCGGGCGAGACCTGGTGGTCGCCGAAGGCCACGTGCATCAGCACCTGGTGCGCCGGGGTACGCGGTAGTGGCCGGTCGGTCATGTGCTGGGCGTACCCGTTGGCCTCGGATCTGTCCCACAACATCTGCAGCAGCGCGAGGATCAGTTGCTGGTCGACGGTGTCCGGGTAGTAGCCGTCGAGCACGCTCTGGAACGGTGCGAAGTCGACGCTGCGTTGCAGCAGCGTGGAGTAGTTCATCGCCGGTACGCCGAGCACCGACCGGGTCCAGTCCTGGGCGATGGCGGTGAGCGCGCCTCCGTTGATGCCGCCCTGGCTGTTGCCGTCGTAGTGCAGTCCACTGGCGCGGTTGATCAGCGGCCGTGCGGTGGCGTCCCGGAACGCCGGGTGGGCGGCGAACCCGTCCGGGTGGATCATCGCGCGGCCCAGGAAGAGGAAGTTCAGGAAGCTCTGCTGCAACCTGTCCGCCACCGCGGGGAAGACGCTGAGGTCGGTGAAGGCGCCGGCCACGAAGGGGACGTCGGCGGCGGCCATGCCGATCCAACTGGTGGCGCAGAAGGTGAAGTTGTGGGTGTTCGACATCGTCTTGACGTTGCCGGCGTTGATCTCGGTCGGTCGGCCGAGCAGCCCGTGGCCGTATAGCGAGAGATGCGCCGGCCGCGCGGCCGAGGCACTGCGCGGGATGTTGCAGACGAAGTCCGCCGCCACGGTCGCCCCGGACGGCGTGGGCAGAGCGTTCGGCGTGGGCGGCGTCCCGGCGCCGCCGGCCGGGCCGTAGTGCAGCCGGGAGCCGGGCCCGCCGTCGCCGGTCAGATAGGACGGAACGCCGATGGTGCCGGTCACCTGCCGAGCGATCAGCGGATCCTGCGCCGGCGCATAGTCGGTCACCTGGGTGACGGTGACCGACGGCGCGGCCCGGCCGAGGTCGGCGAACGCGTCGTCCCGGACCGCCAGCATCCGGCCGGTCAGCCCGTGCCGGCTGGCGACCGTGAAGTCCCAGGCCAGGTAGAGGCTGTGTCGTTCGACGCCGGTCCGAACCAGGTCGGTGACGACGCGCCTCACCTGCGGCCCCCGAGCGTCCCGCTGCTTGCGGCCGGCACCGGTCAGGTACGCGGTGAACGCCTTCGGTGCCGGGATCAACGCCCGGTTGCCGTCCCGTAGGCCGCGCAGCCCCACGACGTAGCGGGTGCCCTCGGTCAGCGCCACCGCCGGCCGGATTATCAGCAGCTGCCGGTCGGGCTGACCGGTGGCGTGCGCGTCCAGCTCGGCCCAGTACGGTGTGCGCTCACCGGTCCGGGTGTTGAGCAGCACGATCGGCGCGTCCGGCGCCAGCGATCGGCCGATGTCGGTGACCGGCGCGATCCCGGTTGCCGCGGCGTCGAGGCCGGGTACCCGCACCAGGATCGGCGAGCCGGGACTGAACCCGTCCTGCCGGTTCCACTCCGTCGGGTCGATCGGGGTTCCCTGCACGTTGGCGGGCATCGCGGCGGCGGCGAACCGCACCCGCTTGCCGGTGGGGCTGCTCCGGTCCGGCACCGTGAAGTGGTCGTTCGGGAACGGCAGCAGACAGGCGGTCGGGTCGATCGGGTCGCAGGACGGCTGCCCGACCGGAGCGGGGGCCGGTGGCGGTGCGGCGGGGGCTGCCGTGCCGAGCAGGACGGCGCCCGCTGTCACCAGCACGGACACGGCGAGACGGAGCCCTCTGGAGGTGGTCACACGCATCTCCTTCGACGCTGGACGGCAGATCGACGGGTGGTGTTCTTCCTACGCTTGTGAAACAAACTCAGCAAGCAGGCTCCGTGCGGGCGACAGACTCACGGTCGGTGGCCGGCAGCCCGATCGTGCTCAGGCTGCCGGCCACCGACCGCACCAACGATGACTCACGGAAAGGTCACGCGGTGATCACCGGCCAGGCGTAGGCGAGCAGGGCGCAGGCGGCACCCAGAAGCGCGAGCGAGACACCCCTCGTGGGCAGCGGCAGGGCGGCGAGCACGATCAGGATGACGGCGATGACGTACAGAACTGCCTGGGCCGACATGTTGTTCTCCTCGATCAGGGGGGCGGGCGGCTGCCCTTCACCCGCCGAGATGCCCCCGGGCGTGATCGCGGAAACGTCCCGCCGATCACGGTTCGGCCCACAGTGGTACGACCGGCTCGTCCGGCACAGCGCCTACGTCCGGAGAAGAAGCGCCTCAGCGCCCACCGGCCGGAACCCCGCCGCCTGGAAGGCACGCACGCTGCGCGCGTTACCGGCGGCCTGCTGGGCCCAGACCGGCTGACCGTCGGGCACCAGATGTCGGGCGGCCGTCGCCAGCGCCCGCCCCAGGCCCCGGTGGCGACGCTCGTCGTCGACCTCTATCGCCGCCTCCCACCGGCCGGCCACCCCCCGGCCGAGCACGACCACCCCGCCCTCGACGGCCCAGACGCGGACGTCGTCACGGCGCCGACGGGCCCTTACCTCGCGGGGATGATCGCCGTCCGCAAGCTCGGTCAGCCGCAGCGGGGGCGGCCCGGCAAGGCAACTCGCGACGGTCAGCAGGTCGATCGTGTCCATGGACCGCCGGGTGCGGTCGAGCAGCGCACCCAGAAAGCGCGGATTCATCGTGGCCGCCAGGGAGTCACAGTCGAGGGTGGCCAGCGTACGACGTACCCACTGGGGATCCTCGTCGGTGAACACCACCGAGTGTCCGGTGAAGGCGATGACTCCGGCGTCGCGGCGGCTCGGCTGCGACACCACTGTCGTCCCGCCGTCAGGTGGCGGGAAGTGGCCGCGCGCCGCCGCGTCCAGGATGTCGCTCAACGTACGGTCCATTGTCGTCTCTCCTCGGTCCCCGACCGCACGGCTGCCGAGGGCGGACACGGCAACGCGCTCCCCGCCCTTGCCACAGTGCGGACCAAACAGTGTTCGGACATCCTCGCGTGTGAAGTACGGATCTGTGTGCCGCGGCGGCTCGGCCCGCGCTCCGTCGGCGCCTACGTCGCCTGGCTGCGGTACCAGATCCGGGGCCGGCCGTCAGCGGCGATGGCAACGTCCGTCCGCACCTGATACACCTGCTCGATCCGGCCGGTGGTGAGGACCTCGACGGGCGTACCCGCCGCGACCACTCGTCCACCGTGCAACAGCACCAGCCGGTCGCAGTACTGCGCGGCCAGATTGAGATCATGCAGGGTCACCACGACGGTGCTGGCCGACTCCGCGAGGAATCGCAGCAACTCCAGCTGATGCCGGATGTCCAGGTGGTTTGTCGGCTCGTCGAGCAGCAGCAGATCCGGTTCCTGCACCAGAGCGCGGGCCAGGTCCACCCGCTGCCGCTCACCACCGGAGAGGCTGGACCAGCGCCGCTGCTCGAACCCGGCCAGGCCCGCCTCGGCGAGCGCGCGCCGCGCCAGGTCCACATCCCCGGCCCCGACCCCGGCGAGGCGTGGCCGGTACGGGGTCCGGCCCAGCAGGACCACCTCCAGTGCGGACATCTCCACGTCGGTGGCCACCTGTTGGGTGACCACCGCGATTCGCCGAGCCAGCGCACGCCGGGGTACCGCGTCCACCGCGACGTCATCGAGCAGCACCCGCCCGGACTCCGGCCGGGTCAGACCGGCAAGTAGTCGCAGCAGGCTCGACTTGCCGGAGCCGTTCGGCCCGAGCAGCCCGACCGTGGCGCCCGGTTCGGCGGTGAGCGCCACCCCGGCAAGGATCCGCACGCCGGCCACGCCCCATCCGATCCCGTCCGCGTCCAGCCGCGCCGGCAACGCTCCCGCCGGGTACTGGTCACCGCCGGTCGCCCGACCACTGTCGCCCACTCCCCGACCGGCAGCGCCCGGCGCGATCACGGCGTACCCGTCCGGCGTCGCATGACCAGCGCGAACACCGGCACCCCGAGCAGCGCGGTGAGCACGCCCACCGGCAGCTCCTGTGGTGAGAAGACGGTCCGCGCCACGGTGTCCGCCCAGATCAGGAAGATCGCGCCGATCACCGCGCAGGCGGGCAGCAACGTCCGATGCCCGGAGCCGAACAGGAACCGTACGGCGTGCGGCACTGTCAGCCCGACGAAACCGATGGCACCGCTCGCCGCGACCAACGCGGCCGCCATCAGGGCGGTGACTGTGAACAGCAGCAGCCGGGTGCGTCCGGGAGAGAAGCCGAGCGATCGGGCGGTATCGGTGCCGAACGCGAACGCGTCCAGCGCCGTCGCGCTGGCCCAGCAGACCAGCAGGCCGACGCCGACAACCACGGCGCTCAGCGCCACCGATGCCCAGGAGGCCGCCGTCAGCGAGCCGAGCAGCCAGAACGTCACGCTACGGGTGTCCTGGGTGTGCGCGTCGGAGATCACGATCAGGCTTGTCACCGCGCTGAAGAGCTGCGAGACGGCCACCCCGGCGAGAACGATCCGGGTCGGCTCGCCGGCCCGCCGGCCGGCCAGCAGCAGCACCGCGCCGAACGCGGTCATGCTGCCGACGAACGCGCCGGTGGTCAGGTCGACCGGGCCGGCGCCGATCCGAATGCCGAGTACCAGCACCGCCACCGCTCCGGTGGAGGCGCCGGACGAGACACCGAGCAGGAACGGGTCGGCCAGCGGGTTGCGCGTGAGCGCCTGTAGCACCGCCCCACACACCGCCAGACCGGCACCGACCAACGCGGCCAACAGCACCCGGGGTAACCGGAGATCCCACACGATGCTGTCCGGCAACGGCGGTAGGGGCTGGACCGGGAGGCCCACATGGCTGGCCACCGCGCGCAGAACGCTGTCGATCGGCAGATCGGCCGAGCCCACGCTGACCGCCGCGGCGATGGTGACCAGCAGCAGGAGCACTGCCGACGGAAGGACGTACCGGCCGTTTCTCGAGATGCCGGTGCGGGGTGGCGGGTCTCGTCGCGTCGACCCGTGCGGGCCGCTCGCCGAGACGAGGGATCGTACGACTCGCGGGTTCATCGGCGCGCGAACACCACGTAGTCGTCAAGGTACTGCCAGACGGTGCCGACCTCGGCGAACCCGGCCGTGCGAAGGGCAGCCAGGTGGAACCCCAGTGCGGCCGGGGCCTGCGGCGGTCGGTCGGCGAACCGCCGTTCCCGCTGGGCTGCCAGCCCGGCCAGTTCCGGGTGTCGGGCCGCCTCGGCGTACCAGGCGGAGTAGGTGAGCGCTCCGGCAGCGAATGCCTCCTGCTGCACCTGCGCGTCGTGCCGACCGGCGATGTCGCGCAGGGTGGGCGCCGACTCGTCGTAGCGGAGGTGGTCGGCGTTGAGCAGCACACCACCGGCGGGCAGCAACCGCGCCGCGGTGGTGTAGACCCGCAGCAGTTGCTCCGGCGCGAGCCAGTGCAGTGCCGTCGAGGTGAGCACGGCGTCGATTCGCCGTCTGGTCAGCGCCTGCTCCCAGCCGTCGGCCACCAGGTCGACGTCGTGGACCTCGACCCGCGGCGTGTACCGGTCCAGGGCACGCCGCGCGACCTTCAGCAGGATCGGGTCGTAGTCGACCGCGACGGCGATGGCGTGGGGGAACTGGGCCAGGATCCGGTCGCTGATCGCACCGGGACCGCAGGCCAGATCGAGGATCGCGAGATCGTCCGGGCAGTGCAGCCGCAGCACGTCGGCCATCGCGTCGAACCGCAGGTCGCGGTGGGCCACGTAGGCGGACTGCTGGTCGTTCCAGAGTTCGAGCAGGCGGCGGGCGGCCGACTGGTCGAGCGCGGCGACATCGGTGCCGGCAGGCGGGGTCATCGGACGGTCCCGTGCAGGTGGGCACCGACCAGTTCCGCCGCCTGAACGCTGCGGATCGACGGGTCCATCGACGAGCCGGGCACTGTGACGAACCGTCCGGCGACCACCGCGTCCAGCTTCGACGTCACCGGGTTGCGGCGCAGGAAGTCAATCTTCGATTGGGCACTGTCGCCGTCTCCACCCCTGGTCAGATCGGCCAGCACGATCACCGCCGGGTTGCGTTTGGCGATCTCCTCCCAGTTGCCGGCCGGCCACTTCTGGCTGGCATCGGTGAACGTGTTGCGGGCGCCCAGCAGCGAGCTGATCGCGTCCGGAACCCCGCCGTGTCCGGCAACGTACGGGGTGCTCGTTCCGGAGTAGTACCAGAGGAGTGACGGTCCGGCGTTCGGCGCGGCCGTTGGCATCGCACGTCGGGCGGCGTCCAACCGACTCTGCTGCTCGTGGATCAGCTTGTCGGCCCGCTCCGGCACGCCGAAGACGCCGGCGATGTCGCGGATCTCATCGAAGATCCCGTCGAAGGTGACCGTCTGGGTCGCGTCCGCCGGCTTCTCGCAGGCGAACCCGGAGAGGTACGCCGGTACGCCGAGCGTGGCCAGGTCAGCGCGCGAACCCGCGGCGTCCGGCGCGTACGCCGAGGTGTAGGTCGAGTAGACGAAGTCCGGGTTCGCCGCCCGGACCGCCTCTCGTGAGGGGTAGAGCTTGGCCAGCACCGGCACCTTGTCGTAGGCGGGGCGCAGGTCGGGCAGCACCGGGTCGGTCTGGTAGCTGGTGCCGACCATCCGGTCGGCGAGACCGAGGCTGAGCATGATCTCGGTGGCGTTCTGTTCCAGTGCGATCGCTCGCTGGGGTGGCGCGGCGACGGTGACCGGCAGTCCGCAGTTGGTCAGGTGGACCGGGGTGGCCGCGTGGCCCTGCGCGACCGGTGCGGCGGCTCCACCGTCGGAGCAGCCGGCCGCGGCCAGCACCAGGCACATGGCCGCCTTAATGAAAACGGTTTTCATGGGCGTGAACATAGCAACAGCGCCTCCGCGGCCTGGCAGGCGGGGGTGTGGTGTGCCAGGCCGCAGCGGAAGCAGTCCGGCGTTCCGGGCACCGCCCGCTCCAGTCGACGCAGACGCAGACGAGGGTGTGACCCGGAACCCGGGTCACACCCTCGACGTATTCAGCACCAGGGCGAGCGCCGCTGACGACCCCCGCCCACGACCCCGACGGGTCAGCAGCCGATCCGGCTGGACCCCAGCGCGACGTCGTCGTACCAGAGGGTGTCGGCTCCGCCGCCGTAGCTCTCCCAGCCCAGCTTCAGGTCGGTGAGCTGCGGCCGCCAGGTGCGGTTGTACCACTGGCCGTCGATGTCGTGCGTCGGTGCGCCGTCCGCGGTCAGCCCGGGGATGGCGGTGCCGTCCAGCCAGGTGCGCAGTTGACCGGACGCACCGTCCACCATGAACTCCACGCAGGTCCACCGGTTGGTGGGCAGCGGCACGCTCTGCGCCACCCCGGCCGGGCTCTGCTCGGGCAGTGTCGCGTCGTCGGAGGCACGGTTCCACTGCAGGGCGCCGTTCTGGCCACCCAACCGCAGATCCTTGTTGCCGTCGGCGGCGTCGGCCATTGCCATCATCGTGGTGTGTTCGGTGGGTTGGGCGGTGGTGTGCCGGACCCAGACCCGGCCGTACCGGACGCTGCCCATGCTGCCGAGGTTCTTCGTGGATCTGATGAAGACGTGGTTGCAGTACCCGGCGGCGCCGTTGATCCGAACCGACCGGCTGCCGCTGTGCGTGGTCGCCGTGTCGATGGTGGCGGTACCCGCGCCGGAACAGTCCGGGCTCACCACGGCCCAGTCACCGGACGGCGTCGACCCGGTCTGGCCCTCGAAGCCGTCGCAGAGCACCGCGCCGGCACATCCGGTCGGCGGCTCGGTGGTGGGCGGCGGGGTGGTCGGCGGCGGCGTGGTCGGCGGAGGGGTGGTCGGCGGAGGGGTGGTCGGCGGAGGCGTGGTTGGCGGAGGCGTGGTTGGCGGAGGTGTGGTTGGCGGCGGCGTGGCGCCGTTGCACGCTACGCCGTTCAGGCTGAACCCGGTCGGCGCGCCACCACTGGAGCCGTACGTGCCCTGCAACCCGAACTCGGTGGAGCCACCGGCCGGGATGCTGCCGTTGTACGACGCGTTGCGGGCGGTCACCGTCGATCCGGACTGGCTGACCGTGGCGTTCCAGCCGCTTGTGACCCGCTCGTCGCCGGCGTACGTCCAGGTGACTGTCCAACTGGAGACGGCGGCGTCCCCCGGGGAGACCTTGACGGTGGCGGTGAATCCGCCGGGCCACTGGTTGGGCGTGTAGTCGACCCGGCAACCCTGAGCGGCTGTGGCGGGGCCACTGAGCACTGCCGCTCCGGTTGTGGTCGCAGCGGCGGCCAGCGCGGCGACGACCACCAGGGTCGCGGCGGGGCGGGCACGGAAAATCGTCATGAAGGGTCCTTCTGCCATCGAGCTGAGCGGAGGCGGCACGGCGGCGCGCCCTGGACGGACGCGGCGCGACAACGTGCCCTGGATGCGGCGCGGCGGCGCGCCACAGCGACCGGTCGCGCGTACGACCGAAATGCCCGGCTCGGGGGTGGACCTGTCAGCCGCCGACGGCCCGGTCGCCCGGACCCCGGCGGCGCCCACCCTCAATCTATTGACGATTACCGATCGAATCAAGCGGCGGCGGCGCTCCCCGCCGCGTCGATCATGCAGTTTCAGTTGTCGACATGGGTGAGGTGCCCCGTATGCCGGGACAGCAAGTGCAAGATCGCGGAGCAGTGACAGGGAAAGAATGGTCCGGGTCCGTGTCGATCCGTGGGCCGCCCGTTCGACGTGGGAATGCTGGGGCCGGGAGACGGCCCCGTCGGATGAGGAGAACGCGATGCCGAAGTACCTGTTGATCATGCGGGGCACCGATGAGACGAACGCGGCCATGATGGCCAATCTCGACGAGATGATGGCCACCACCCGCCAATTCATCGAGGACATGATGAAGGCCGACGTCCTCGTCGCGGCCGAAGGGCTGGACGATCCGCGTCAGGGCGTCGTCGTCGACTTCAGCGGCGAGGCACCGGTGGTCACCGACGGTCCGTACGGCGAGACCAGGGAGTTGTTCGGGGGCTACTTCCTGCTCGATGTCGCCACGAAACAGGAGGCGGTCGAGTGGGCGAAGCGGGTCCCGGCGGTCCGCGGGTCCAAGATCGAGGTCCGGCGGGTGGCCGAGGCCGACGAGGTCCCGCAGGGTGGCGAGAGCAACGGCCAGGTCTGATGGGTACGGCCGACGTCGAGGCCGTCTGGCGGATCGAGTCGGCGCGGATCGTCGCCGCGCTGACCCGGTTCACAGGTGATTTCGGGCTGGCCGAGGACGCCGCCCAGGAGGCGGTGGCCGAGGCGCTGGTGTGCTGGCCACGTGCCGCTCCAGCCAATCCGGCCGGATGGCTGATGGCCACGGCCCGGCGGCGGGCGATCGACGCGATCCGCCGCCGGGTCGCCCTCCAGGAGCGATACGCCCTGTTGGCGGCCGGTCCCGCCCTCGATCAGGAAATCGACACCGACGCGATCGACGACGATGTGCTGGCGCTGATGTTCGTCAGCTGCCACCCGGTGCTCTCCCGCGAGGCACGGGTGGCGCTCACCCTGCGGGTGGTCGGCGGCCTGTCCACCGAAGAGATCGCCCGTGCGTTCCTGGTGCCGGTGCCAACCGTGCAGGCCCGCATCACCCGGGGCAAGAAGGCGATCGCGGCGGCCGGGGTACCGTTCGAGCTGCCGCCGGTCGGTGAGCGCCGCGAGCGGCTGGGCGGGGTGCTCAGCGTCCTCTACGTGATCTTCACAGAGGGGTCGACGGCCACGTCAGGCGACCGGCTGCTGCGCACCGACGTGGCGTACGAGGCGATCCGGCTGACACGCACACTTGCCGCGCTCCAGCCGGACGAGCCGGAGGTGCACGGCCTGCTCGCCCTGTGCGAGCTGACGGCGGCGCGCTTTCCGGCCCGGACCGAGCCGGACGGCACCCCGATCCTCCTTGAAGACCAGGACCGCCGGTTGTGGGACTTCCCGGCGATCCGCCGTGGGCTGGCCGCGCTGGCCAGGGCATCGCAGCGCGGCCTCGGCCCCTACGGTCTACAGGCCGCGATCGCGGCCACGCACGCGTCGGCGCCCTCGGTCGAGGAGACCGACTGGGCCCGGATCGTCCGGCTCTACGAGACGCTGAGCCGGGTCGCGCCCTCGCCGGTGGTCGACCTCAACCGGGCCGTCGCCGTCGCCATGGCCTCGGGCCCGGCACACGCCCTGACCATCGTGGACGAGCTGATCGCCTCGAACCGGCTCCCCCGGGTCACACCTCGTCCCGACCGTACGCGGTGAGCTGCTGACCCGCCTCGGCCGGCTACCGGAGGCGCGCACCGAGCTGGAGCTGGCCGCCCGGCTCTGCGCCAATCAGCGCGAACGCTCGGTGCTGCTCGGCAAGGCGGCGGCGCTGAGCTGACAGCCCAGCATGGCCGGCCCAGAGCCGAGTTGATCGCTACGAATTCACCCTGAGAAGCGCACAGGATCCATCCCACGTAGCCACTTGCGGATCTGTCCACGGTGCTCGCGATCCAGCGGACGAGACTGCGGGCAGCACGAACGCAGGGACGTCGCCGAAACAGACTGTCGTACAGCATCTCCAAAATAGATTCCAACCATTCTCGCCTCCTCCACCACATCGGTACCAAAAATCATGGGATCGTCCGAGCTAATAGAGACCACGAGATCTCGAGCGACGAACCGACTGATGGGATGCCGATCGAAACTAGCAATTCCCGATAGAGCGACGTTCGACGTCGGGCAACTCTCTACGACGATCGAGCGCTGCCGAAGGTGTTCTCCGAGAAGATGTGATACCTCATCGCCAATTCCATCTGACCAGTCAAGATAGTCGCGAACCACTTTGTTGGAAACACTGTCTATCGGCGCATCTAGTCGCCCCAATGGCCCAGGACCCTTATAGATCAACGAAATGAGGGCGCGCCGATCCGGTCTCGTTACGAACGCCGACAAAGGCAGCACCTCCGCCGGCCAATCATTCGATGACCGCACATCACTACCGATCAACGCCTGCGCTTCGAGTCCAGTCAGGGAACGTCGGACCAGCCACGCGTCCAATATGTGTGACATGGCCACACCATAGGACCCGAGGTTCGTAAGCGTGAGCACACGCTCGAGGTGTGCCTCGACTTCGCTCACACGCACGTCCGCATGAAACAGCCAACAGAGATCTTCGACTAGGTCCCGCACTGTCAAGGAACCTCGAAAAGCAGGTATTGGCAACTCGTCGTCCAAGGCCAACGCGTGACCGATCCGAGAGACGACCGTATTCGGGAGGAGAAGTTGTCCGATTGAACGAAGGCCCTCCATTCGCCAACGAAAAAACTCCCCCGCGTGAGCGGTCAGCGACATGTGCTGCAATGATGGACGCGCGAGCGCATCTGAATATATCGCGACAAAAGGCCAATTACTCGTCGAGATCTCGTTGCCCACTACATCTAGTGCAGTAATGTACGATGCCATCGACGGGTAAGCATCAGAAAAGTTTACGATGCCGGCATATACAGCCCATATCGCCCGGAGCCTATAGTGCGACAAGAGTTCATCACTGTTGGGCACGCCGTCATTCGCCCGCTGACGAAGAAAAGTCACCGGCATTGAAAGCCGCGGCGATCGGCCGCTCGTGCTCGAGTACCGAACGAATCCATCGAGGTGGTCCAAGAGGGAGAGGCGCAGCTTATTCTCGGGCGATCCGCCATTTCGACCAACCGCCACTGTCTTTCGAAACTCCGCAGCAACCACGGCATCGCTCGGCATCACGACCTCACAGGCCTGGGCCACTATCTCAGCACGGCCGTTCGCTAGTGTGCTGTCGCGGAGCAATCCCATTTGGTCAAATCTGTCGACAAATCTCGATAGATTATCGTTCGGCATGCTGCGAAGCTCGTGATTCAACAGGCACAGGGCGGAAAAAATCGGAACCGCAGCAGGATTGCAAGAGGAGATTTCGCGCGCAATCCACGCGAGTGCAGCCTCTGGATCGGCTGGCCCATCGTTGATGAGCAGCCGTCGGACGAACTCATCAGGCTCATCGCTCAGTACTGCGGCGCGAGTTAGCCGCCAGAATGAGCCATCATCCAATTCTTTGAAAAATGTTCGCTGATAGCGAGCATTGGGAGATGTACCCACAAATTGTAGTTGATGGCGAATGGCGTGAATGAGCGTGCAAACATCAAACCGATTCCCGCGCGCGTCGGTGGAGTAGACTCCCTCAACACTTGGCTGAAGACTGCCAGATCCGCTAACAAGCAACGAACAGAACAGCCGGAGGCTGAGCGCGGCACCAGAGTGGAGATGGGGGTCCGCAATTAGACCGTCGCCAGCCGATCGATCCTCACGGTCGAGAGCTATGCCACCGGGGCCAATAATCAGATCCCACGGTATCCAGCTCCGAGAATTGTCCCAACTTGCGGCCGGTACGGCAGCCAATTGCGACACGAGAATACCAACATCATATCCGCATGCGGCACACACACTAATTAGATCTTCGTCGTACAGTCCGGAGATCTCATGGCCCAATTGGGTCAAGTGTATTCGATCACGGACCAGTGAAGCCATCCGATGAGGATGATCAAGTTCGAACGCCTGCCGGTTCAGTTCGGCTGAGCTCATGCCCAAGAGCGATACGTCTGTGAGCAAGGCCGAAGCCAAGGGTATGAGTAACACCGTGCTACCGCGACCGGTATTGCTCTAGGACCTCCAAAAGCACCTTCATGTCGTCATCGCCCTCGACCGTGTTGTGGGTGGAGTACTCGTATGTTCCCTTAGCCTCCGACAAACCGACCGCACCTACGAGAACTTTGGAGCCGGCTGGCCTGGACCTGCGCCGTTCGTTGTACGGATCACGGAACACGAGGATGTCTGCATGCAATTCCGTACCAATGTTGCCGGCCAGGGCCTCGTAACCGTATATCCAGCTATTCTCCCCCAACTTCCGACGGCGCTCTTCGTCGAACTTCTTGCTAAACCGGCCCTCCAGTGCGGCGCGCAGCTCGGTAGTCGCCTCAACTGCACGCGGGCCCGCCGAAATCGCATCCAACCACTGTTCGATGACGGAAACCGTTTCACGCTCAAGTAGGTTCTGGTGGAAGAGATATGGCAGACGCTGCTCGAACCAATGGCAGTAGGCTCGACTCAACGAGTACATCTCGTGATGCGATACATCATCGTTCTGGACGCGTTTAAGGTACTCGAGACTCGCCGATTGCATGGATCTTTGGAGCGCTGGGATTCGCTTAGCAGCGAGCGCGGACTCTGTTCCTTTCAACCAGTACGTCGTAACCAAGTGGATAAGCTTCCGCACCATCTCGGTTGCGCCACTTCGTTGTCGCTCACGACTACTGCGCCTAGCGTACGAGACCAAGTCGTTCCACGCCGTGCCCGCCCGATTTATTGCCTGCACTCCTGATGAGTCAGGCATGAAAAAGAATTGATCATCCGTGGTCTCGCCGTTGATTGGGACCGACTGCAGGAACTCAAACTCACGTAGACCAATGTAAAACGGCATTACTTTACCAGCGGTCCCTAATCTCCCGCAAATTGCCAGTTCCTCAAGGGCCTGAATACCCGCAACGGTGCCTGGTGATAGCGAGCGAGCTTCGTTCGCCCCTGAAGCTGCGTCCGAAGCTTCAGCCGCTACGATGGCCGTAATTCGAGCCAGCTTCCGTACTCGCAGGCGAAGGCGGCCCGTGCTCACCGCGGTCGCGAATCGACCTGCCGCAGCCACGCCAAGACTTGCAGCGGGCCACTTCAGAACCAGGCCTTTCTTACTCGATTTGCCTACTCCACTGACTGCGCTCTCCACCGCAACATCGTATTCGCGCCCGTAATCGAAAAGATGTTGGATTAGTCTCCGCACGTGGTGGACCGGAAGGACCTCGCTTGATGGCACGCGCTGAATTGCAGAGACGGTTTCCCATACATACTCAAGCTCACGTGGAGTTTCGGGGAGCCAAGCATTGGCACCCCGTAGTTCACTATCACCGTATCGTTCGGCCAGGCTCCAAATGAGCGACGACAGCGATGTCGGATCGGAGCGCTCACCCAATAGCGCCCCCAGGCTAACCGTCTCCCCGATCGGGGTGAATGCGATCCTCTCTGGGATTGATAGCCATGGAGGTGAGATGGTTCGTTCTGGACGCAGCATCTTCGCGATGACCTGTGTGCTTAGTTGCGTTGCATCCGTGTAATTTAGATGCCCCTTGTAGCTGCCCACTATGTCCGCTGCCACACCAAGTTGCAACTGTCGACGGTCGATGCATATGATGGGTACTGCCTGCGAGACCTGCGCTAGGGCTCGAATCGCATCCAGTATTCCGCGGACATGGACCGGACTCAGGTCGGCATCGTCTATCGGTACGATTACCGGCGTGGTCGGAGGCAGCCCGAGGCCGCGAGCGATCTCGACGAACACGCGCTCCAGTTGGCTGGCGGCTCGCACACGATGACGGACGATGGATGCCGCGTCCACACCGTACTGTCCGGTACTTTCGCGGCTCGCGTGGAGCGCTTCGAGGGCACCGCCGGTCGACACGCTGATGCCTCGAGTCGCCTCAGCAATGGCTGCCATGACATCGTGACCGTGTCCGTTCTCATTGGTCGCTCGGCTGAGTCTGCTCGAGATCCAATCTTCAACCTGTATAAGCAAAGCAAGCAAGAGTGAATCAGTCGCCTCGAAGATCTGCGGCTGCAGCGGCGGCAGCACCACCGCTCGATTGGTCTTCCTTAGGTGAGCGCATGTGGCTGCAAGCAGCGTAGTCTTACCCGATCCGCGTCCGCCTGTTATCGCGATCAATGACCCAGCACCGTCGCTGAAATGCGTAGTAGTCCCGTTTGGCTTGAAGGTTTCTGACGGTCCGATTAGTTGCTCTATCTGTGCAACTTGCGGCTGGAGCGAGGCTGGCGTAGTGAGAACGCCCTCCCAGACCATATCGGCTCGACTGCTCACGATTGACCTTCTCCCGACATACCTCTGTCCCGATGTTGACGTCGAGCTAGCGTAATCGCACCTTCGAGTCTTCTCAACAAGAGATCGTATTCGTCGTGCACTACTTGTTTGTAATTCGGAACAGTTTTTTCCAACCAGGCAAGCGCGCGCTGGTCGGAGGTGGACAGGCGTTCGAACTCATCGAGTTGCTTCTTATTCATTTGGTTCGCGAGGCGACTCCCCACCGCCAACTCCAGCGCCTCGTAGATTTCATGCAAAGCATCTTTTACCTGCTGCCGCGTGAAATTGCGATAGCCGAGACGCCATAAGGTTTCAGGCGCGAGTTCCAGTCCATGAGGCGTCGTCATGTCTGGACGATAGTCGATGTGTCCCAGACGCACGAGAGACAAGACGACAAAGTTCTCGACTCACAGGTACCAATGGCCCGCCGTTTGGGTCATTGCTTGGACTGGGCAGCCGGATGGGGGAACCGCCACCCTGCCGGACGTCGACAACTCGCTCAGGGCACCTTTGGATGTGTGTGGGACCGGCGAGCCGCACAACGAGCGTGATCGGTGCATGGCGCATGGCTGGGTAGATCAGTATGGAGGGAGTCCTGCTGGCCCGCTTCCCGCTACGGCAAACCGTGTACGCGCACTTCACCCGCCTGAACGAATGAGGCGCGTGCCCGAACGGATCCTCACCGAACTGGGCCTGCGGGTCCGCCCCGCCCGAACACGCACCCCCAGCGGGGATCATCGACGCGCACTCGGTGAGGGCGGCCGACACCGCCCCCTAGTCAGCCGCGAAACACAACCAGGGTGTGGACCCGGTCGACGAAGGCTGCTCCAGGCGCGGCAGCGCGCACACGTCATGACCGCGCCCCTAGCCTTCCGCCCTGGTTGGTCAGCAAACTCCCACACCCGCATCCGAACACCCGCTCCGCACGCTTGCACGACGACGTCCACACGCACCTGCTTGGTTGGCCGCTGCTCGCAATCCCGCCTGACGCGGGGCGACGGCCCGGCAAGCGGCTTCCATACGAGAAGACTTCTCGTGCCTGAGGCCTGCCAACGTTGCCTAGAGGCGACAGCCAGCGAATTAGGAAGCTGATCTGAGCTTGTTGGCCCGGTAGTAGTGACGCACTGAGTCGGGGGACTTCTGGCGCATCCGCCGACTCGACACGCCCTCAGTGGAGTTGACCAGCTTCGCCAGGGCAACCTTGGGCGGGAAGGTTCACGAGCAGGTGCACGAGATCGTGTACGTCGAGGACCTGTGCGTGATCGGTTTCGGCAGGAGCCGGCTCGCGACGTCCGCGCACGACGCTGGTTGGTCGTCGTTCACGAGGATGCTGGGCTAAGACGCCGCCCGGTACGAGCCCAGGTTCGGCCGGGGGCGGACAGGTTGTCTCCCGTCGACCCCGGGGATCTGCTCCGACTGTGCTCTGGTCAGCGACAAGATTGCGCTGGACATCCCCATGCGGCGTAGCCCACGACCGGGACGAGCCGTGGGGCGTGCGCAGGTTCTTCGTCCGCGCTCCGGACGGCAACATCATCAACGTGGCGGCGCACCGCGCCTGAGGTGACGCGGCCCATGTGCGAGGGATTGACCCGCACAGACGCCCGAGGTTAACTGCACATCAGCGATGTGGATCGATGTTATTCGGATGCCGTCAACCCGGCACTGTGGCACCGCTCCGCGCCGTCTCGACATCGCCCTCGTTTCGGCGGACGTGGGCACACCGGGGCAGTTCCCGGGGTGCGAGACCCGCATCCGCACGACGATCCAGAGGAGATCGTGTCGATGAAGATGACGCCGCCGCTACGAATCGCGCTCGCTGTCCTGCTCGCCGTTGGTGTCGCCGCCGTCGGACCAGCCGGGCCGGCGACCGCGGCCCCTGAGGCCGCCGAGCTGAGCAAGGTCCTGGTCTTCTCCAAGACCGCCGGCTTCCGGCACTCCTCCATCCCCAACGGCATCGCCGCCATCCAGCAGCTCGGCGCGACGAACGGCTTCACCGTCACCGCCACCGAGGACGCGGCGACCTTCACCGCTGCCAACCTCGCCCAGTACCAGGCGGTGGTCTTCCTCAGCACCACCGGCGACGTGCTCGACGCCGGCCAGCAGGGCGCGTTCGAGGCGTACCTGGCCGCCGGCGGCGGTTTCGTCGGAGTGCACGCCGCCGCCGACACGGAGTACGACTGGCAGTGGTACGGCGGGCTGGTCGGCGGGTACTTCGCCTCGCACCCGGCCATCCAGCAGGCGACGGTGCGGGTCGAGGACCGGGCCAACGCCTCGACCGCGCACCTGGCGTCGACCTGGACCCGCACCGACGAGTGGTACAACTACCGGACCAACCCCCGCTCGGCGGTCAAAGTGCTGGCCAGCCTCGAGGAGTCGTCGTACACCGGCGGCTCGATGGGTGGTGACCACCCGATCACCTGGTGCCACAGCTATGGCGGTGGACGTTCCTGGTACACCGGCCTCGGCCACACCGAGCAGAGCTACGCCGACCCGAACTTCACCCGCATGCTGCTGGGCGGCATCCAGGTGGCGGCCGGGGCGGTGGCGGCCGACTGCCGGCCGGAGCCCGGCTACAGCCCGCTGTTCGACGGCACCGAGGCCAGCCTCGGGCAGTGGCGACAGGCGGGGCCGGGTGGCTTCACCCTGGCCGACGGCACCCTCACGTCGAACGGTGGCATGGGGTTGCTCTGGTACCCGGTGCGTACCTTCGCCAACTACTCGCTCAAGGTCGACTGGATGATGCCGGGCGACGACAACGGTGGGGTCTTCATCGGGTTCCCCGATCCGCAGGGCGACCCGTGGGGCCCGGTCGCCGCCGGTCACGAGATCCAGATCGACGCCACCGACGGCGACCCGACGCGCACCACCGGCAGCGTCTACAGCTTCCAGGCACCCAACCAGGCCGCCCGCGCGGCGGCGCTCAACCCACCCGGCTCCTGGAACACCTACGAGATCGGGGTGCACGGACAGCGGGTCGAGATCTGGCTCAACGGCGTCAAAATCAACGACTACGTCAGCAGCCGGGCCATCGCCAACGGCTACATCGGCTTGCAGAACGACGGCGCCGGAATGGACATCAACTACCGCAACGTGCGGATCAAGGCCGACGGCCCGAGTGAGCCGCCTGCCACCGACCTGGCCCGGGGCCGGCCGTTGACGGCGTCCAGCGTCGAGCCGGGCAGCGCGCACGCGGCGGGCAACGCCGTGGACGGCAACACGACCACCCGCTGGGGCAGTGCGTACGCCGACCCGCAGTGGATCATCGTCGACCTGGGTGCCTCCTACGCGATCAACCGGGTTCGGCTGGCCTGGGAGGCGGCGTACGCGCGGGCGTACCAGGTCCAGGTCTCCCCGGACAACGTCACCTGGTCGACCGTGCACACCAGTACCACAGGCGACGGCGGCGTCGACGACCTCACTGTCACCGGCACCGGCCGTTACCTACGGGTGTACGGCACCCAGCGCGCCACCCAGTGGGGCTACTCGCTGTGGGACCTCAACGTCCACGGCACCGCCGTCGGTGGCACAGTGCTCTCCCGGGGCAAGCCGGTCACCGCGTCCAGCGTGGAGCCGGGCAGCGCGCACGCGGCGGCCAACGCCGTGGACGGCAACGCCACCACCCGCTGGGGCAGCGCGTACGCCGACCCGCAGTGGATCGCGGTGGACCTCGGCGCGTCCCGCACCCTCGACCGGGTCCGGCTGACCTGGGAGGCGGCGTACGCCCGGGCGTACCAGATCCAGGTCTCCCCGGACAACGTCACCTGGACGCCGGTGCACACCACGACCACTGGCGACGGCGGCGTGGACGACATCGCCCTCTCGGCCACCGGCCGCTACCTACGCGTCCAAGGCACCCAGCGGGCCCTGCCCGCGTACGGCTACTCGCTGTGGGAGCTGGAGGTGCACGGCCGCTGACCGCCCCCTAGCGCAGTTCCACGATCCTGGCGCGGGTGTTGGCTGGTGCCTCGGGATGCCCTCGCTCGACGTCGGCCCGAACGTCAGCCACGGTCCTACCCGCCAACTCCCGCCGCCAGGCCAGGTCGGCGCCGCGCATGGCCTGGGCGAACGCGCAGGACTGTCGATAGTCGACGCCTGCGTGCTCGCCCGGGCCCTTGCGGAGGATCTGGTCGCACTGGAACAGCTCCTCCGGGCCCTCGATGGCGGCCACGATGTCCAGCAGAGAAATCGCCGCCGGGGTCCGGGCCAGTTGGAAGCCGCCGCGCGGCCCCGAGGTCGAGGTGAGGATCCCGGCCCGGGCCAGGGCTTGGAGCTGCTTGTTCAGGTATGCCGGCGGCAGCTCGTAGAAGGCGGCAAGGGTGCTGGTCGGCACCGGGGCGTCCAGCCAGCTCAGGTTGAGGCACGTGTGGAGGGCCCATTCGACGCCCTGACTCATCCGCATAATCCTGGACTCTACCTGTCCAGAATTTGTGACGCAGGCCATGATCACTGGTGTCGAGCGATCCTGGACATCTAGTGTCTAGGAATCGACGGACGACGAAGGAGCCGACAATGACTTTGGTACGCGCAGCCCAGGCCGAGGTTCTCGACAGTGACCCGGCCAGCGTGATCACGCTGCTCCTCGACCCCGAGCACACCGGCGGCGCCCTGACCAGCAACCGCACCCTGCTCAAGCACGGCACCGACGGTGCGCCGCCACACCTGCACACCCACTCCGGTGAGCTGTTCTTCATTCTCGACGGTGCCCTCGAGATGCTCGTCGACGACCAACTGCACACCCTGCACCAGGGAGACACGCTCTTCGTCCCGCCGAACACCCCGCACGCCTTCGCCCCCGCCGATGGCCGGGACGCCGACTTCCTCGTCGTGATCACCCCCGGCAAGCCCCGGTTCGACTACTACCGGCTGCTCGACAGGGTGCACCAGGGCGAAGCCACCTGGCAGGACGTCGGCGAAACCCAGGACCGCTACGACAACCACTACGTTGACAGCCCGTTGTGGGCAGGTCGACGCGGCTGACCGCCGCGACCTGTTCATGCAGAAGTTGCCCCGTCGGCGCGGGTGGTCCGCACCGACGGGGCAACTGTCGCGGGGCGTTACCGCTTGGCGATCCTGATCGTCGCGCTGCGGTAGTTGTTGCGCTTGTCGTTCTTCGTCGGGTCGTAGTTCTTCTCGATGTTGCCGGCGCTGTCGACAGAGAACCAGCGGAACGTCGTCGTCTCGGTCACGTGGAACACCTGCCCCGGCTCACGGAACTCGGTGGCCGCGTAGCGGGGCGACTCGAGCGTCGGCCGGCTGCCGTCGGTCGTGTAGTAGATGGTGGCCGGCTCGCTGGTCTCGAAGTGCACGTCGACAGGCCCGGAGTAGCGCCCCGCGCCCGGAACCAACTGGGACGTCGGGTTCTTCTTGTCCCTGCCCCAGTCCGCAGCGACCCGGAACATCTCCATGATCCCGTTGGCGTACTCCATCGTCTCGGCGTGGCCGCTGACGAGCTCGGGGTTGCCGTCCCACTCCGGTTGGAACGAACCGCCCTGCCAGTCGCCGGTGGCCGGGTTGTAGACGGAGCCGCCGACCTCCCAGCCGAACGCGTAGATCCCGTAGGTGTGGTACAGGTCCTCGCGTACGTTGCCCGCCGAGGAGTAGAGGACGTCGGACGAGCCGCCGACGTTCTCCGGCGTGACGACGGTTTCCCGGTGCGCTTTGACCTGCGACAGGATCCTGGCGGCGGACTGCCAGTAGAACGCCTCGTCACCCAGCGGCGGGCGCGGCGTGGTGATCCGGCCGTCCGCGATGTAGGCGCCGGGCTGCCAGAAGAGCTGGCCGCCGTTGGAGTGCACCGACATCATGAACTTGATGTTCTTGTACTTCTCGACCAGCCAGATGATGTTCTTCGACTCGGGCTCGGACAGCTCTTCCGGCCCCTGGTAGGTGCCACTGACGCAGTTTGTCGACCCTCCCGCGTAGCCGTCGTGACCCGACCCGACCCGGTAGTTCCGGTTCAGGTCGACGCCCCAGGAGTTCCGCTGCGCCGGATCGGCGCTCACGTCCGGGCAGTGGTTCGTCATGTTCTTACGCTGCGAGGCGAAGTTGTAGAAGCTGTAGTTCGCCCCGTCGGGGTTGTTGGACAGGATGAAGAAGACATCGGTGTTCTCGACGATCTTCTTCGTCTCCCGGTCGGACCGGTAGTTGTGCACCAGACGTTCGGCCGACTCCAGGCTGGTCGTCGCCGGCACCCACTCGCGGGCGTGGTCCTGCGCCTGGATGAGGACGCCGGGCTTCTTACCGTCACGGTGCTTGCCGATCCGCAGGACCGGGATCGTCGCGGGGCCGCGCGGCACCTCGCCCTCCGGTGCTCCGACGCGCTTCTGGTCGAGGAAGTCGGTCAGCGCGACCGGGCCGGCCGTCGGAGTGACGATGCCGGTGCCCTCGTTGGTGCGGTACGGGTGCGCCCGGTCGATGAGCCCCGCAGAGCGGGTCCGCAGCGCCTCGGCCACCTCGGCGGCCGTGCTCGTCGGCGCACCCGAGGCGTCCGTGGCGAGCAGGACACGGACCGCCTTGCCGGTGACCTCCACCGACAGCGGAAGGTTCGCGTCAGGCCGATCCACGAAGTCCACAGTGATGTCGTTGCCGCCCTGGTGACCCCACGCCGCCGAGGTGACGACGACAGCCGCCTGCCCCGTACCGCCGATCTGGGCCTGCGCCTTGCGTTGGTACCCGTTCGTCTGGTTCGGCAGGTAGACGATCTCGGCGATGTCCGGGTACTGACGGGCGATCTCCTTGGCACGGCTGTAGAGCTGCTGCGGGTGCCGGTAGCCGTCCACGAAGTCCGACTTGTAGGACGGGTTCGCCGTCAGCGGCGGCGAGGCGTCCTCCAACCAGTTGGAGACGACACCGGTCGCGACGCCACCGGTGGAACTCGTCAGCTTGATCTTGTTGGGGCGTACGTCGAGTTTGAAGAGGTTCCGGTGGAACATGTACTGCCCCGAGTCGACGAACCGGCTCATCGTCCGGGCAAAGCCGAACGGCGTGCCCTTCCCCGAGTCGTTCTCCAGCTGCATCCACACGATCGGGTCCGCCTGCTGCCCCTCGGTGGTCCGCGCCTCGACGTAGAGGAAACCCTGACCCTTTGTGGTGAACCAGTCGGCGCGGACGACGCGTACCGTCGCGTCGTGGTTCGCCGGCTGGGCCACCCGCGCGCTGGCGGCGTCGATGCCAAGGCCACCGTCGGCCTCGTTGCTCCAGGCGAAGCCCGCGTCGTCGCCGAGCAGCTCGACGCCCATCGCCGTGAGTTCGGTGACCTGCTCGGCGGTCACCACCGCTTCGCCCTCGATGCCGTTCGGCACGCGCCGGAGGCCGTGTTCGAGGTCGAAGCCGGCAGCGGCCACCTTGTCCAGCATGTCGGCACCGGTCAGCCTGATGTGTACGAGGCGTACCGACTCACGATCCTCAGGCTGGGATCGGCTGGTGGCGGCTGACGGCCCCGTGGGATCCGCGCCCGCAGGGCCGGTCGTCACGAGGATGCTACCCACCAGGGTGGACAGCGCGAGTAGCGCGATGCGCCGTTGTGATCGCCGCATTCCCCCTCCTTCTGCCTACGACGGGTGATTGCCGGCGGACCGGTCCGGTGAGCGTATGTGCGTTCGCAGCCTCAGTGGTTCACGTCGATCGAATTTGAGCATTCCTTGAGGCGACAGTCGCCAGCCCCGCACCGCCCGCGTCCGTACCCCGGTCAGCCTGTCCCCCGGCGGAGGGAGCGCCTCCCCTTTTGTCGGGGAGGAGAACCGATCCGCAGCCGGCGATCGTAGGTCCATGGCTGTCATGGAGATACCGACCCGCGCAGGACAGTTGGCGCTGGCCTGTGCCATCTTCGTCGTCACTGCGGTGGCTCAGCGGCTCTACTGGATCGCGGGTGGCCGGTGGGGGTACACCGCCTGCGACCGCACCGATCTGGTTGATCCGGCGGGCGGGTGCGGTGCGGACCAGGTCGTGGCGTTGCCGTTCTGGTCGGGGTGGGGCGCTGTGGGAGTCGGTGTCGCCCTCGCGGTGGTGCTCGGGTGCACTGTCCGGTTTCCCGGCACCCGGGCGACCGCCGGTAGCTGGGCGGCGGCCGCACTGCTCCTTGTGGTCGCGTTCCCGCTGCACCTGGTCTTCGAGATCCCGGCAGCGCTGGCGGGGCGGCCCTCGGACTGGCGTGACCTCGGGGCCCGGCTCGTGCTGGTGGTCGGTGGCGTCCTGTTCGCCGGGCTCGCGAGCGCATCCGGGCCCCGCCGCGGACCGGCCGCCGTCGGCTACCGACCGGTGCCGCGATGGACGCGCCGCTGGGCGTACGTCGCCGTCGCGCTGCCCGTGGTCGGTTGGGCCGTGCCGCACGGGCTGTGGGTGCTCGGCGTTCCGATCGGCATCTCCGAGCGGGAACTGGACGACATCGAACGAAATCTCTCCACGTCGACCGGGGTGGCGATAACGCTCGTCCCGCCGCTCGCCGGCCTGCTCGTTCTCGGGCTGGTACAGCGGTGGGGGCAGCAGTTTCCGCGATGGGTGCCGGGGCTACACGGTCGACAGGTCCCCCGACGGCTGGCGGTGATCCCAGCCGTCGTGGTGGCGCTCACGCTGGTCGCCTACGGCGTGCTGAGCATCGCGGTGCTCGTCGGCCAACTGTTCACCGGTGACGCGCGCTGGTCCGACGTGTGGGACGGATGGGCCGTCACCGCCACGCTGCTGGTCTTCCTCGGCTGGGGAGTGTCGTTGGCCGTCACCACCACCGGCTACGCCCTCGCCACCTCGACCGACACCGCCTCCCAGGATCGGAGCGTCCATGAACCACACTGACTCTGCCCGCGTCTCGACCGCCGCCCCGCCGCCCTGGGCGGTCTGGGCCGCCTACGCCGTCCCGCTCTGCGTCCTGCCGTCCGCGGCCTGGCGACTGTCGTTGGTGTTCACCGACGATGCCGTCACCCAGTGGTACATGATCTTCCTGTCCGCGCTGTCGATGGGCCTGGCCCTGTTGACACTCGGGCTGGTGCACGGGTGGGGACAGCGATTTCCGCACTGGGTGCCCCGCATCGGGGGCCGCCGCATACCCGCGCGTCCGGTCGTGCGCGTCGCGCTGATCGGCGGCTGGTCGCTCGTCGCCATCTGCGTCTACTTCCTCCTGAACCAGAGGTTCCACTTTGTGCAGAGCGGCTGGGTGGGCATCGGCGACGACGAACCGGTGCTCGCGGCTCCCGACTGGGAGGTGCTCCGCTACTACGCGCCAATGCTCGGGTGGGGCCCGCTCGTCATCGCCGTGGCCACCGACTACGGCCGGCGCGTGGGAGTGGGCGTGTGGAGCGGGGGCGGCGACTCTGTTCCGCTGGGGTGATGACTGCCCCAACGACGGGTACGCCGAAGAGATCCTGACCCGGCCCGTCCTGGAGCTGAGCTGAGCAGCGCGTAGCCGGGTCGGCGTCGCCGTGTCGGTGTGAAACGACGATCACAGGGCCGGCCAGGCGTTGGCCAGCAGTTGACGGAAGTGCGCCGGGAACCACTCTCCGAGCGGCGGGGCGCCGGGCATCGCCCCGGTGTCGTACGCGGATCCGCGAGGCGGCAGGTAGTTCGGGTCGCACAACGGCTCGTACGGTTGGCCGACGGTCGGGCTGCCGCTGGCGCCATCGGACTCGCCGGGCGGCTTGACCCAGACGTAGGCGTCGATGCCTGGTTCCGGCTCTGCGACTGGGCGCTGGCCGAGGCCGGCGCCCCTCTGGTTGCACCAGTTCCCGATCGCTGCCCGCCGGTCGATCCGGCTGCCGTCGACGTAACGGTTCACGTCGCCCGAGGGCGCCGGGCCGGTGGGTCGGCTCGGGCCGCCCCAACCGTTGCGTGAGGTGTCGACGACCACGCCCGCGTTCGGGGAGAAGCCCGCCTCCGTCAACAGACCCCGCAGGTGTCGCACGTAGGGCACCTCGTCGATGAACGGATTCCAGTCGACCCACTTGGACAGGTAAACCGGTTGGCCGTTGATGACATCGTCGGAGCGGAAGTACTCCTCGTGCAGGACAGAGTAGTTGGCGGTGTTGGCGACGAAACCATGAACGTCTGCCAGCGTGCTGCCGGCGGTGGTCGCGGCCTGCGACAGCAGCGCCGTCAGCGGACCGGAGTCCTCCGGCCAGCCGACTTCGGCGTGGTGACTGATGTCGAGATACGAGTAGACATTGGGTACGGTGCCGAGCCGGGCCACTGCGTAACCGATCCCGTGCTGGTAGGTGCCGCGCGCCAGCGCCTCCTCACAGGCGGCTGTGGCCGCGTACCGGTTGCCGGTGTTGACGACGAGGTCCGGCAGCGAGTTCGGCTCGACGAAGACGACGATCCGCAGATCGGCGTACTCGGGCGTAGCGAGGATCTCGACGATCGGGTCGACGAACTCCGCCCGGTACCGGGCGAGGTCGCCGATTGACAGCTCACCCTGCGGGGCCTGCCGGCCGCAGTCGCGGCCCGGCAGGTTGTACAGGGTCAGCTGGACGAGGTCGGCGTGCTGTGCCACGGCGGCGTCCAGGTGCTCGCGCAGGCCCATCCTCCCGTCGTCTCCCTCGATCCTGGCGATGCGGTCCAGCCAGACCGCTGTCGGCTGTCCGGCGACAGCGTCGCCGCCGGGCTCCGCGGTGGCGTGGTCGACCCACTCGGGATTGACGTAGACCTGGGCTCCGACATAGGGGTTGGCCGCACGGTGCGGCGGATCGGCGGCGTTGGCTGGACCGGCTGCGGCGAGCACCCCCACGACGAGGACGGAAACGGCGGCGGCGAGGACCGGCCGAACCCGGACGGGTACGTGTTCCCGACGTGGCATGGTCATGGTGGTAGCCCTCTCAAAACCTGATCCGGCACCGCCCCGCGGCTACCGGCCCGGCCCGGTCGCTCCGACCGCGTCACAGCGCGGCCACAGCCCTGCCAAGTATCCACATACTTCTATGTGTAACAGCATTATGCAGTACGGGCTCCGGACCGAGGGCCCTACGCGGGCGCGATGGCCGCCATTGCTGTTCTGTGGCCGGCCACAGATGCGGCGGCAGACGCCGCGCGCGTGGTCAGAACGTGGCGATCGGGTTGACCGGGCTGCCGGACGTGCCGGCGAAGCGGACCGGTGCGACCGCCAGCTGAAAATCCCACTGGCCGAGCTCGGTAGCCGTCGTCGCGCACGCCTCCAGGTCGCAGTTGTCGAGCATCCACAGGCCCATCGCGACGAGGCTCACGGCGTGGACCGGCATCAACACGTCGTCGTACCCCGACGGCTGAACGTCCTGCGGGGTGTCGGCGCCGATCAGCGCCACCCCCCGCTCATGCAGCCACGGCAGGCAGGACGCGTGCCAGCCGGCCTGCGTGAACCCGCTGGCCGCGCCGTTCTCGTGCCGGAAGCGCCCGTAACCGGTCCGCAGGAGTACCGCGTCGCCGGGTCGCACCTGCACCCCCTGGCGACGCTCGGCCTCCACGAGATCGTCAGGATGGACGCCCTCCCCCGGCTCCAGCCACTGCACACCGCGGGCCGCCGCGACGTCCAGCAGGACACCACGCGTGACGATCCCGTTCGCGGCCGCTGTGACGGCCGCCCACGCCGAGCCCGTCTCGGCGTCGACAAACGAGTGCGACCGTCCGTTGTACATGGCGC
Source organism: Micromonospora alfalfae (assembly GCF_022230925.1). GTDB lineage: Bacteria > Actinomycetota > Actinomycetes > Mycobacteriales > Micromonosporaceae > Micromonospora > Micromonospora alfalfae. The sequence continues at coordinate 320,855 of NZ_JAKKFH010000008.1, forward strand.
CGTCCCAGAAGATGTGGCACGGCGAGTCGAGGTGGGTGAGGGTGTTGCCGTGGAACGAGATACCGAGCCGCTCGGACGAGAAGCCCCAGCGCCGGTCGGCGTGGAAGGCGGGCGGCATGTTCTCGGCACCCGGCATGTCGGCGGTGCACGGGCACGTCGTCGTCGACCGCTCCATGTCTCCCGGTGCGGAGACCTCCCACGCGCAGGACACGCTCCTGCCGTGCCGTACGGCCCGCGCCGCCGCCAGCCGGACGTCGTCGGTGATGTGGTTCAGCGTGCCGAGTTCGTCGTCGTCGCCCCACCGTCCCCAGTTCGACAGCGTGTCGAAGTACCCGAGCACCTCGTCCTGGGTCGGCAACGGTCGTCCTGCCGTCATGTCAGCATCGACTCCTCTGGTCACGCGGTATCGAGACGCCGCAGGTCAGGGTAGCCCGCCGCTTGATCGACGGACGATGACCTCAGGCAACGCGGGTGCGCCGCCGCGGCCGTTCTACTCACTGAACTCGGTCACGGAGAGCGCCTCGCCCAGCCGACCGGCGGCGAGGTCGTCGTGGCGGATGACGAAGCTGCCGTAGTAGAACTCCTCGGCGAGGGAAAAACGGGCGAGCGACACCCACTCGCTCGTCAGCCGATGCTGCTCCTTCTCCAGTTGGGTGTACCACTGCGCCACCGGGACGACGATCTCGCCGGCCTTCTCCCGACCGGCCAGGGTCTGCTCCGCGATACTCCTGATCACCTCGTCGTCGAGATACCCGCCGATATCGGCGCTGGCAAGCCCTTCATCGGGCGGCCACAGGTCGTCGGCCAGCGCACGAAGCTCCTCCAGATGCGGCAGATCGCGCTCCAGGTCGCGGGTCAACTGCTGCTGAAACGGCGACAGGTCGTCCTCGTCCTCGTCGTCGTCGTCCTGCGTCGCCATCCAAGGGGGCAGTCTCGCGACCAGCGTGGCGAAGACGTCGTACCGCTCGCCGACGAAGGTGGGGATGTTGGGTTCTTCCGCTACCTCGGTATCGGTGTCGGCCGGTATATACACGACCCGCGCGTACCTCCGGTCTCCGGTGGCGCCGGCCAGGTGGTCCTCCTGGTGGGCCAGGAAGAAGAGCAGCGAGCCAGCTGACGGCAGGCCGAAGCCGTCGACTCTCGGCAGCGCCGCACAGTCGACGGAGAAGATGAAGGGCAACGGATTGGCTCCGGCGGTCGGCCAGTCGGTGCCCACCGGCAGTCGGGGCAACCCACCGAACTGCCCGACCGGGGCATCGCCGGAACCCCCGCTCAACCGGATCGCCAGACGCAGGTGTTCGGTGAACTTCCCGATCTCGTCGTCCGGAATGCCCACCTCGGCCGCGGCACGGCGGAGCTGCCCTTGATGATCCATGATCAGCATGATGCCAGGCGGGTACGACGAGAGGACGCCAGGTGAGCCTGTGGCTCGCCCTGTCGGCACTCCGCCGCCGCCCGACGGTCAGAGGCCCTGCCCCACCTCGACCAGGTAGCCGTCCGGGTCGCGCAGGTAGCAGCGGATCTCCGTTCCGTGGTCCTTCGGCTCGGTGAGAAAGTCCGCGCCCCGGGACTTCCACTCCTCGTAGAGTTTCCGAATGTCCCGGACCCGGAGGTTCATCGCGCAGCTCAGGGTGTTGGAGTCGGACGGCGCCTTGGCCTGCACCGTCGGCTTGTCGTCCGTCGGACCGCCCTCGACGTTGATGATGATGTAACTGTTGAAGAATTTCATGATCAGCGGGCTGCTCTCGTGGACGCAGGTCGCCCCGAACACCCGCTCGTAGTACTCCCGGGACCGTGCCAGATCGCGAACGATCAGCAGGGTGGCGAGGAACATGCCGTCCTCGGGCTCGAAGTAGTCGGGTGCCGGGTTGGCCAGTGCCATGACCGTCCTCCTGTCGTCGCCCGTTCAGCACGAGAAGTCGGGCGGCGTCGTATCCCCCGCAGATGGTGGTGAAAACGCCACTGCGGCGGGTGATGTGCCGACCGACCCACCAGGTGCCGACCCGGCTGGGGGATGGCGTATCGCTCTGGCGAGGGAGGCCGGGCCGCCTACGGCGATGCGATGGTCAGGCCATGAGCGGTGGCCGCCGAGGGACGAGGGCGTCGGTGGTGGCGGCTGTGGCCAGGCGGGGTGAGGTGACGATGACGAAGCATGCTGTCCGGGTGGCCCGGATGTTCGACGGCGAACGGCTCGTCGACGGCGGAGTGCTGGTCCTGCTCGACGAGGGGCGCATCGCCGGGGTGCACCGGGGTGGCGCCGAGGCGCCGGAGGGCTGGTCGGTACGTGAGGAGCCGAGCGGCACTCTGCTGCCCGGTCTGGTCGACGCGCACGTGCACCTGTGCGCCGACGCCGGACCCGACGCGCTCGGCCGGCTCGCCGATCGTCGCGAGTCGGACCTCGACGCGGTCGTCGAGGCGTCGCTACGTACGCACCTGGCGGCCGGCGTCACGACGGTCCGGGACCTGGGCGACCGGCGTGACGCGGTGCTGCGTTGGCGGGACCGGCGGGTGCGGGACGACCTTCCGACGGTGGTGGGGTCGGGCGCACCGCTCACCAGCGTCGGCGGGCACTGCTGGTCGTTGGGGGGTGAGGCGAGCGGTGTCGACGGGCTTCGTGAGGCCGTGCGTCTGCGGGCGGCGGCCGGTGCCGATCTGGTGAAGGTGATGGCCAGCGGCGGGGTGTTCACCCCGGGCACCGACACCACGAGACCGCAGTTCACCGACGAGGAACTGACCGCCGCACTGACGCAGGCCCATGATCTGGGCCTGCCGGTGACCGCGCACGCGCACGCGCTCAGCGCTGTCGAGCAGGCGCTGCGCGTCGGCGTGGACGGCATCGAACACTGCACGTGCGTTACGGCGGCCGGCGCCCGTGTCCCCGCTGAGCTCGCGGACCGACTGGCTGCGTCCGGGGTGGCGGTCTGCGCCACGCTCGGCACCGACCCGGCCGTGGTCACGCCGCCCGAGGTGGTGGCGATGGCGGCGCGGGCCGGGCTCAGTGAGGCCGCGCTGCGCGACGGCGTTGCCACACTGCATCGGGCCGGGGTCCGCCTGGTGGCCGGTTCGGATGCGGGCCTCGGCCCCGCGAAGCCGCACGGGATCCTGCCGGAGACGCTCGTCGAGTACGTGGGCTGCGACATTCCCGCCACCGTCGCCCTCGCCTCGGCCACCTCGGTCGGCGCCGAGGTGTGTGGTCTGGGGCGACGCAAGGGCCGGGTCCGCCCCGGCTTCGACGCCGACCTGCTGATCGTGGACGGCGATCCGACGAGCGACATCACGGTGCTGCGCCGTCCGCTGGCCGTGTACCTCGCCGGTGACCTCGTGAGGTGAGGGTGTCGACCGGTCAGGACGAGCGGAGCTGCTCGCGGAACCAGGCCCGGTCGGGGTTCACGACGGCCCGATCGCCGAGCACGACGGTGGGCACCGTCTCGTTGCCGCCGGCCACCGCCCGAACGGCTGCGGCAGCGGCCGGGTCGCGCCAGATGTCCACCCAGTGCGCCCGCCGGGCGAGCCGGCCGAGGGAGAATCGCAGCCGCAGGCAGTAGTGACAGCCGGGACGCCAGTAGACGATCGGCCGGCCGTCCACCGCGCTGGCCCGCTGCGCTTCGTCGGCGTTCACCGGGCGGGGGAAGGCCCACGGTGACAGCAGCAGCGCCAACACCAGGAAGACCAGCAACTCGACGCCGCCGACGACGGACAGACCGGCGGTCAGTTGGGTCACCGCCACCAGCACGCCGCACACCACCATCAGGATCGCCAGCATCCACCGTCGCAGCACGTCGAGGACACTACCTCCACGTACGCGACGGCCGCTGTTCCGGCCAGGTGAGGAACCATCGCACCTTGACAGGTATCGATGTTAACGCCAACATGAACTCCGCCACCTGGTGGCAACGCCACAGTCACATTCCCAGCCCTTCGCGCCTCTCCCCCCGGTCCGGCCCGACGTCGCCGCTCGGCGTCGACCGGATCGGCTACGGCATCGCCGCGGTGCTACGGGTGCTGGTCAATGGCCGTTCCCAAGCTCGCGGAGGACAGATGCCGCTGCCATCCCCTCGAACCGACCCGAACACCCGTCGGGCCGTCCACCGGGGGCCTGCCGGCCACGGTGTCCCTCGGCGCCTGCGGTCGATGCTGGCCGCGGTGTTGGTGCTGCTGGCCGTGTCGGCCGGCCTGCCCATGGCCGCACCGGCGCACGCCGCGCCGGCCGCCAACTACACCAACCCGTTGGTGAACCAGCGGGCCGATCCGCACATCTTCCGGCACACCGACGGCTACTACTACATGACCGCGACGGTGCCGCAGTACGACCGGATCGTGCTACGCCGGGCGACCACCCTGCAGGGGCTGGCGACGGCAGCGGAGACGACAATCTGGAGCCGCCACACCAGCGGTGAGATGGGCGCCCACATCTGGGCCCCGGAGATCCACTTCATCAACAACCGGTGGTACGTCTACTTCGCCGCGGGCCGCACCGACGACGTGTGGCGGATCCGGATGTACGTGTTGGAGAACGCCAACGCGAATCCGCTGACCGGCTCGTGGACGGAACGCGGCCGGATCACGACACCCTGGGACACCTTCAGCCTGGACGCCTCGACCTTCGTCGCCAACGGGGTGCGCTATCTGACCTGGGCACAGCAGGAGCCGGCGATCGGCAACAACTCCAACGTCTACCTCGCCCGGATGGGTGCCAACCCGTGGCAGATCACCGGCACCGTGACCCGGCTCGTCGTGCCGACGTACGACTGGGAGACCCGCGGCTACCGGGTTGCCGAGGGACCGGCGGTGATCCAACGAAACGGCCGGATCTTCCTGACCTACTCGGCCAGCGCCACGGACGCCAACTACTGCCTCGGGATGCTGAGCGCCTCGGCCAGCGCGAACCTGCTCGACGCCGCCTCCTGGAGCAAGAGCCCCAGCCCGGTGTTCGCCAGCAACGCGGCCACCAGCCAGTACGGCCCCGGCCACAACTCGTTCACCGTCTCCGAGGACGGGCAGAGCGACATCCTCGTCTACCACGACCGGAACTACCGCGACATCTCCGGCGATCCGCTCAACGACCCGAACCGACGCACCCGACTACAGAAGGTGTACTGGAACGCCGACGGCACCCCGAACTTCGGCATCCCGGTGCCCGACGGGGCCACACCGGTGCGGCTGCGGTCACATGACCAGGCCAACAGCTACATCCGGCACTACGACTACCGGGCCCGGATCGAGCCGAACGTGGCCAACCTGGCCGACTCCCAGTTCCGCATCGTCACCGGCCTCGCCGGCGGTGGATCGGTGTCGCTGGAGTCGACCAACTTCCCCGGTTACTACCTACGCCACCGGGGCTACGCCCTGTACGTGGAGAAGAACGACGGTTCGGCACTTTTCGGCGGCGACGCGAGCTTCCGTCGTCAAGCCGGCCTCGCCGACAGCGCCGGGATCTCCCTGGAGTCGCAGAACTTCCCGGGTCGCCACGTGCGCCACCGCGACGGACTGCTCTACATCGAGGCGGTCAGTTCGAGCGCCGAACGCGCCTCGGCCACCTTCCACCTGGAGTAGGCGCCCGCTGTCGTCGACACCCGTCCAGGTACGCCCGCAGCCCATTCCAGCCAGGAGGAGCGATGCCCTTCACCAGCACGAGAAGACCGTCCGGCAGTGGGTCGACGCGTCGCGGCCGGCGTACGGGCCTGGTGCTCGCCATGATCACCACGCTGGTCGGCGCGGCCGGTGCCGCCCTGGTCGGCGCGCCGCCGGCAGCGGCGGCGACCATCGACACCAACGCCTCCTACGTCCTGGTCAACCGGAACAGCGGCAAGGTCCTCGACGTCCGGGACACCTCGACGGCAGACGGCGCGGTGATCCAGCAGTGGTCCCGTAACGACGGCGCGTGGCAACAGTTCCAGTTCGTCTCCTCCGGCAGCGGCTACTACCGCCTCAAGGCCCGGCACAGCGGCAAGGTCGTCGACCTCTGGGAGTGGAACACCGCCGACGGCGCCGAGTACCGCCAGTTCTCCGATGCCAACGGCGCCAACCAGCAGTTCCAGGTCCTCGACTCCGACAGCGGTTACGTCCGGCTGATCAACCGCCACTCGGCCAAGGCGCTTGAGGTCTGGGAACGGTCCACCGCGGACGGGGGCCGGATCAGTCAGTACGCCGACCTCAACGGCCCGAACCAGCAGTGGCAGCTGGTGGCGGTTGGCGGCGGCACGCCACCGGCCACCGGCTGCGGCAGTGGGTCGAGCAACGCCGAGGCCGTACTGAGCGGAGGCACCTGGACGGCCCGCAACGGCTCGTCGACTGTCTACTCGGGCGCGGACATGCTGTCGGCGATGCAGGCGGCGGTCAACTCGCTCTCGGCGGGTCGTACGTCGAAGCAGCGGGTGGTCGTTCGAGGCTCCGGCTCGATGAGCGCGGGCTCGCGGTTGTCGCTGCCGTCGTACACGACCCTTGCCGTGTGCGGCACGATCAACGTGACCGGGTCGGGCTCGGGTGACCAGGCGCCGGTGTACTCGCGGGGAACCACCGACGTCGAGGTGCAGAACCTCACGCTGACCGGATCGCCGCTGTACGGGATCTTCATGCGCAACGTGAACAACCTGACCCTCGGGCAGATCGACATGCGGCTCTCCGCGGGCCTGGGTGTGCGCATCGACAACCACGGTGGAGATCGAGCGGTCAAGGTGCGCAACATCCGTATCGACAACGTCTACGTGTCGGGGACCGGTACCCACGGGGTGGAGACGTACGGAGTGGACGGTCTGACGATCGGCACTGTCACGGCCCGGAACACCCGGGACTCCGGCCTGCTGCTCAACGACACGATCAACGCCACGATCGGCACCGTCGACGCGCAGGGCGCCGGGGCCGGCACCGGGTACGCGGCGTTCCGGATGGCCAACCGCAACGGCCGGGTGGGCAACTCGTACCCGACCAACATCCGGGTCGGCACCGTGCTCGCGTCCGGCGGTGGCCGGGGGATCTTCTGCGTGTCCGAGTCCGGTGGCGCGGTGATCGACCGGGTGACGATCTCGAACACGGGCAACAACTCGATCCTGGTGGAGAACTGCTACAACGTCGTCATCGCCGGGGTCTCCGGGACGGTGACGGGCGGCGGCGAGGTGCGGATCGCGGCCCGGAGCGAGTTCCCGATCTCCTCTGGCATCCGGTTCCAGAATCTGACGGTCAGCGGCACCAACATCACCCAGAGCCCCTGCGGTGGGGCGAACAACACGATCAGCAACGTCACGAGGGTCAACTCGACCCTGACGTGGTGTTGACCCGGTGAGGAGCGGCCGTCCGGGTTGGGGCGGCCGCTCTCGGTCGGATCGTGGTTGGCGCTTCGGTCCTGGCCGGTCGTGGGTTTCGTCGGCTGTCGCTCGCGGGTAGCGGATGGTCCATGAACCGCAATCTCGTCAAGGCTCTCCAGGTCGCGTGGGAGTTGCCGGAGTTCCGCTCCGGGGTGCGACACGTCGTCGATCTCGAGGAGATTGCGGGGCTGCTGGCCACACTGTCCGTCCCGGACCATGACCACGAGGTGGAGCGCAGCCTGCTGAGCCTGCTGCGGTCCGCCCTGGACACTGTCGAAATTCGGGAAGCGGTCTTGCTGCTGCTGGAGCAGGACGAGGTGCGCAGGCCGCTCGTCGCGGCGGCGGTGGAGCCGCTGGCGGACCGGCCGGGTCAGGCTGCCGCCATCGCGTCCGCGGCGGAGGATCCTGTGGTGCGGCGTGAGGTGCGGGCGGTGCTGGCCCGCGCCAAGGTGCGTGAGCTGATCTGGCAGGCGATCGAGAACCAGCTGAGCGACAACCGGCTCGGCCTGATCCGCCGGGCGGCGGTGCTGTTCGTGTGGCACCCGCGCGTCCGGCGTCTCGCGTGGGCGGTGCGCCGGCACGGCGTGTTGCGGGAACTACGCCGCAAGCAGTGATCCACACCCGCCGATGCCAGAGGCGTAACAATTCTGTTAGCGTTAACAGTTATGACGATCAATCGGGGCCGGAGTGGTCGTCGGGATCACGGTCAACCCCGTGACAGCGCAGCAGACCGGTGCCGACCGGGCCAACGGCGCCGAGAAGGCGCGCACCACCACCACCCAGGAGGACACGACAATGACGCAAGATCAGAATGAGCAGGTGACCGGCGAACGGAAAACGCTGACCCGGCGAACCGTTTTGACGACCATGGGGGCCGTACCGGTCGCAGCGGTAGCGACGGTCGTGGGGGCCACCGAAGCCCTTGCCGCACCGGCGAGCATCAACCCGTCGGCAACGCGGCAGACGATCCGAGGCTTCGGCGCCATGGCCCACGCGGCCTGGATCGGCGACCTGACCGCTGCCCAACGGGACACGGCGTTCGGCACCGGCGAGGGCCGACTCGGGTTCTCCCTGCTGCGGATCCCCGTCAACGAGAACCAGGCGGACTGGAGCCGCGATCTGGCGACCGCGCAGCGCGCTGTCGCCCTCGGAGCCACCGTCTTCGCATCGCCGTGGAACCCGCCGGCCAGCATGATCGAGACCTTCACCCGCGGCAACCAGACCAACGCGAGGCGGCTCCGATACAGCTCGTACGGCGCCTACGCCACGCACCTGAACGACTTCACCGCCCACATGCGCAACAACGGGGTGAACCTGTACGGCATATCGGTGCAGAACGAGCCGGACTACGCGGCCGAGTGGACGTGGTGGACGTCCACGGAAATGCTCCGGTTCCTGCGGGAGAACGCCGGCTCGATCAGCACCAGGGTCATCGCACCGGAGTCCTTCCAGTACGTGAAGTCAGTGTCGGACCCGATCCTCAACGACTCCGCGGCACTCGCCAACGTGGACATCATCGGCGCCCACCTCTACGGCACGTCGTACGCCAACTTCCCCTACCCACTCTTCAAGCAGAAGGGCGCGGGCAAGGAACTCTGGATGACGGAGGTCTACTACCCCAACAGCAACACCAACTCGGGTGACGCCTGGCCCGAGGCGCTCGACGTGGGGGAACACGTCCACCGCGCCATGGTGGACGCGGAGTTCCAGGCGTACGTCTGGTGGTATCTCCGGCGCAGTTACGGCCCCATGCGGGAGGACGGCCAGATCAGCAAGCGCGGTGCCATGATGGCGCACTTCGCCAGGTTCGTCCGCCCAGGGTACGTACGCATCGACGCGACGGCGAACCCCGCGTCGAACGTCTACGTCTCGGCGTACCGAGGTGGCGACACAGTCGTCATCGTCGCCATCAACAAGAACACCTCGTCGGTGAGCCAGCAGTTCACACTGTCCAACGCCACAGCCTCCGGCAGTGTCTCGAACTGGCTGACCGACGGGAGCAGGACCGTCGCACCCCAGGGCGCGCTCAGCATGTCGAACGGCTCGCTCACCGTCACGCTGCCCGCCCGAAGCGTGATGACCTTCGTGACCAGCGTGAGCGCCACCACCCCCGGCGACACCTACAAGCTGGTGAACGTCGACACCGGCCTGGTGCTTGGCGTGCAGAACATGTCCACCGCCGATGGCGGCCTGGCGGTGGTGTGGGGTGACAGCGGCACCGCCGACCACAACTGGGTCCGGATCACCGACGGCAGCGCGTTCCGGTTCCGCAACGTCAACAGCGGCAAGGTCCTCGGCGTCGAGAACATGTCGACCGCCGACAACGCCCGCGTCCTGCAGTGGAGCGACAACGGCACCGCCGACCATCGCTGGACCCTGGTGGCCAACAGCGACGGTTCCTACCGGATCCGTAACGTCAACAGCGGCAAGGTGCTCGCCATCCTCAACGGGTCCAGCACCTGGGGAGCCCAGGCCGTCCAGTACGCCGACAACGGCAGCACCAGGAACAACTGGCGCCTGACCCCGGTCGGCTGACAGTCACCGGCTCCGGGTCGACCTCCACGGCCGGCCCGGAGCCGTGCTTCCGCCTCGCCGACCAGCAGATCACCGACGGCAGCGGGCCATCCACTGCCAGATGTGGGTGCCGTTGAGACTCGGGTCGTTGCGGGCCACGTAGATCCAGGACCAGTGACCGGGGAACTGGTAGCCGTCCCAGACGACGTGGTCGTACAGGCTGACCAGTGATCCCGGGATGAGGTCGTGGGCGTGGATCGTGTTGGTCTCGGGTGGCACCGTGTCGTCGTCGCGCGAGGTGACCAACCAGGTCGGGGTCCGAATCTGCGCCAACTCCGCGTCGGTGATCAGCGGCGGGCCCTCCCCGCTGAGCGGCTCGACGACACCGCAGATCGGCACCGAGGCGGCGAACAGGTCGGGGTAGGTCGAGGTCATCTCCAGGGACATGTAGCCGCCGTTGCTGCAACCGACCACGTAGATCCGGTCCGGGTCGACACGCTCGCGGCGTACGAGGTCCCGGATGATCTCGCGGATCAGCGGGGCGAACCGGGGGCCGTCCTCCATCCAGTAGGAGGTGCTCTGCGGAGCGACGACGTACGCGCCGGAGAAGATCCGCTGGGCCTGTGGGGTGGCGAAGCCGAGCGCTCCCCGGTTGGCGCGCAGCGTGGTCTCGTTGTCGTAGTAGTCGTCCGGCAGCGAGGCGCCCTCGCCGCCACCGTGCAGCCAGACGATCAGCGGCCGCCGGCCGTGTCGGGGCGAGTGGTCGGGCGAGAACAGCCGGTACTTCATACCCGAGCCCGAGACGTGGTAGCTGAAGGCGTCCACCTCCGGGTTCGACAGCCCTGCCTGCACGAAGCGGCTGATGGTCATCGGCGAGCCGTGACGTCGAACGATCGGGGTGTTCTGGGTGATGGTGTAGACGAGGTCCAGCCGGACGTTGCGGCCCCTGCTCAGGATGTAGCCGAGGGTCCCACCGCCGGGTTGGCCCTCGGCGTGGCTCAACTCCAGCACGATGTTGCCGTGCCGGTCGAGCCGGGCCGCGGTCACCGTGCGGTCCAGGTCGTACTCGCTGAAGATCTGGTCGCCGGAAGCGATCGGGATCGGGCTGGTGGCCTTGGCGTGCACCGTGAACGTGCCGGGGGTCAGCCCGGCCGGGTCGATCGACCCGAGCCGGCGGGTGTCGAGGGTGACCGAGGTGACCTGCTCACCGCCGTCGAGCGTTGTCGCGTCGAGGGTGAAGCTCACGCTGGTGGGATGGTTTCCACCGGCGTGGGCGGCGACGCCGGGCAGGGCCAGGCCGATGGCGGCACCGGCTCCACCGGCCAGGACGGTGCGACGAGTGACGGACGTGGACATGCGGGCCCCCGATACCTTGCGATGTAGAAGCTCATCGATGGCATCTCAACGTAACGTCGCGGAGATCCGCTGGCAACCGCTGCCGGCACGGCCACCCGGTGGTCACCGGTCGTACTTTGGGAGGATCTGGAGTCGCACCACCGTTCGTACGATGGATCCCATGCACCCTCGCCTGCGCGCGGTGTTTGCCGAGCCGCGGGTCTCCCCCACCCCGACCCGGGTGTGGCGCGACTGGGCGGTGATCGCGGTCCTCGCGCCGGCGATCGTGGTGGAAGGAATCTTCCGACCCGATCTGCCCTGGCGGGTGGGCTGCGTCGTCGTCGCGCTCGCGCTGCTGCCCACGATCCTGTGGCGGCGGACCAAACCGCTCGCGATGGTGGCGATCGCGTTCGGCTGCACGACTGTCGCCCCGTACGTGCTGCCCGGTGATCCCTGCCAGCTGTTCACGGCGAGCTTCCTGGTCCTCCTGGTCTACGCGCTGTTCCGCTGGGGCTCCGGCCGGGACGCCGTGCTCGGTTCGTTCTTCGTGGTGGCCAAGGTGACCGCCGCCGGCCTGGTCGGCTCGATCGACGGTGGCGAACTGGTCGCCGGCTTCGCGGTGATGTTCGCCGCCGCCACGCTGGGTGTCGCCATCCGCTTCCGCGCCGCCGCCCGGCTGCGCGAGCTCGATCGGGTGAAGCTGTTGGAGCGGGAACGGCTCGCCCGCGACCTGCACGACACGGTGGCCCACCACGTGTCGGCGATGGCGATCCGCGCCCAGGCCGGCATCGCCGCGTCGGCCAGCCAGCCGGGTGCCGCCGTCGAGGCGCTGCACACCATCGAGGCCGAGGCGTCCCGGGCGCTTGCCGAGATGCGCGCGATGGTGCGTGTAATGCGCCGCGACCAGCCCGCCGACCTGGGGCCCAACCCGCAGGTCGCCGACATCGAGCGGCTCGCCGGCCAGTTCCGCACCGGGCCGGCCGTCGACGTGGATCTGCGCGGCGACCTCGGCGACCTGCCGCCCACTGTCGGCTCCGCGCTCTACCGGCTGGCGCAGGAGTCGGTCACCAACGCCCGTCGTCACGCTCGCCACGCCACCCGCATCGAGGTCAGCGTCGCGGCCGACGACACGTCCGTGCGGCTGCGGGTCAGCGACGACGGCGAAACCGGCGCCGCCCGCCCGACCGGCTTCCCCGGTTTCGGCCTGGTGGGCATGATGGAGCGCGCCGACCTGCTCGGCGGCACCTGCCAGGCCGGCCCCAACCCCGACCGCGGGTGGACCGTCACGGCCGTGCTTCCGCGGGAGGGGGTCGGCGCGTGACGGTTCGCGTGCTGGTGGCGGACGACCAGGAGATCGTCCGCACCGGCCTCACCATCATCCTGAACACGCAGCCCGGCATCGAGGTCGTCGGTGGGGCCGGCGACGGCCGGCAGGCGGTCGAGCTCGCCCGGCGGCTCCGACCCGACGTGTGCCTGTTCGACATCCGGATGCCGGGCATGGACGGCATCGAAGCCACCAGGGCGCTCGCCGGGCCGGCGGTCCCGGAGCCGCTCGCGGTGGTCGTCATCACGACCTTCGACCTCGACGAGTACGTGTACGCGGCGCTGCGAGCCGGCGCCCGCGGCTTCCTGCTCAAGGAGGCCGGTCCCGACCTGCTCAGCCAGGCCGTGCACGCCGCCGCCAACGGGGACGCGCTGATCGCGCCGAGCGTCACCACCCGGCTGCTGAAGGCGTTCGCCGACGCCGATCCGGCCGCGCCGCGCCAGCAGCCCGTCGAAGCGCTCACCGACCGGGAGGAACAGGTCCTGGTCGCCGTCGCGCGGGGACGCACCAACCAGGAGATCGCCGACGAGCTCTACATCACGTTGAGCACTGTCAAGTCGCACGTCACCAGCCTGATGACCAAGCTGGGGGTGCGTAACCGGGTCGAGGTGGCGATGTGGGCGTACGAGACCAACCGCCGCCGACGGCACTGGTGAGCGCCGGAAGTACGACGACGGCGTGCGACCATGGGCCGACCCGATCGCGGCCCATGTGCCGATGAGCGGGGACGGGTGCGGCGTCCACCATCGATGGCATGACGATGCGCGAGTGGCGGCTACCGGCCGCGTTGATCCTGCTGGGCCTGATACCGATGCTCGCCGGCGCGGGGCGGCTCACCGAGTTGGGCAGCGGAGCGGAGGTCACCGCGGCGAACGCACGCTTCGTCGCCGATCCGCTGCCTGTGGTGCTGCACATCGTCGGCGCGGTGGTGTACACGATCCTCGGCGCGTTCCAGTTCGTACCCCGTCTGCGCCGGCACGGCTGGCACCGCCGGGCCGGCCGGGTGCTCGTCCCCTGTGGGCTGACTGTCGCGTTCACCGGGCTGTGGATGGCCTTCGCGTACGACCTGCCGGCCCATGACAACGACGTGCTCGCCGGTATGCGGCTCGTCTTCGGTTCGGCCATGGCCGGCTCGATCCTGGTCGGTCTCGCCGCCGTGCTCCGCCGGGACATCGCCCGGCACCGCAGGTGGATGGTGCGCGGCTACGCGATCGGCCTCGGCGCCGGCACCCAGGCGTTCACCCACGCGCCGTACCTCATCGCGACCGGCGAGCAGCCCGACGGGAACCTCCGGGCCGGGCTGGTGGTCGCCGGCTGGTTGATCAACCTTGCGGTGGCTGAGTGGTACCTGCGCCGTCCGGCGCGGGTCGTCACCGCGCCGGCCCTCAAGCCGAGCTGAGCCCGAGCCCGCCGGCAGTCGGTGACCGGCTCAGGCCGCCCCGGATGTCCTCCTCGATCCGCTTTGCGGCGGCCAGCAGCGGCGGGAGCAGCTCTCGACGGATCATCTCGAAGGACCCCCGGCTGGCGTGCGCGGAGACGTTCACCGCGGCGATCACCGACCCGTTCTCGCCGTGGATCGGCGCGGCCACCGAACGCAGCCCCTCCTCCAACTCCTGGTCCACGATGGCGTACCCCTGAGCGGCGATCTTCGTCAGGACGGCGCGCAGCTTGGCCGGGTCGGTGACGGTACGCCGGGTCAGCGGCCGCAGTTGCGCGGTGGCGAGGTAGTCGTCCAGCCACTCCACCGGTTGCGCGGCGAGCAGCACCCGGCCCATGGAGGTGGCGTACGCGGGGAACCGGGTGCCGACGCTGATCCCCACGGTCATGATCCGCTTGGTGGGCACGCGGGCGACGTAGACCACCTCGTCGCCGTCTAGCACCGACACCGAGCAGGACTCGTGCACCTGCGCGACCAGCGCCTCCATGTGCCGCTGCGCGACCTCGGGCAGGCTCAGACTGGACAGGTAGGCGTACCCGAGTTCGAGGATCCGGGCCCGCAGCGAGAAGAGCCGGCCGTCGGTGTGCACGTAGCCCAACTCGACCAGGGTGAGCAGGAACCGGCGCGCCGCGGCCCGGGTCAACCCGGTCCGCCTGGCCACCTCGCTGAGCGTGAGCTGCGGATGTTCGCCGTCGAACGCCCGGATCACCGCGAGGCCGCGCTCCAGCGACTGAACGAACTCCGGCGACCTCGTCGCCTCCTCGCTCACGCTCACCCGCCCTCCTGCCGCAGGGTCTCCCGGGCCACAGTGAACGCCCGGTTCGCCGCCGGTACACCAGCGTAGACGCCGACCTGGAGCAGGACCTCCGCCACCTCCTCCGGGCTGAGCCCGTTGCGCAGCGCGGCCCGGACATGCATTGCCAACTCCTCGTCGTGGCGCAGGGTGGCGAGCACGGCGAGGGTGACGCAGCTACGGGTCCGTCGGTCGAGGCCCGGCCGGCTCCACACCTCCCCCCAGGCGTAGCGGGTGATGAAGTCCTGGAAGTCGGCGGTGAACTCGTCAGTGCCGGCGACCGCCCGGTCCACGTGCGCGTCACCCAGCACCTGTCGACGTACCGTCATGCCCGCCTCGTGCCGCTCGCTGTCGTTCACGCGTCACCTCGTCCCTCGTGGAAGTGCTCCAACAGGAGTCGGCACACCTGCTCGGGTTGCTCGACGTTGGCCAGGTGCGCCGCCGCGTCGACCACCGCCAGCCGGGCCCGTGGGATACGCCCCACGATCTCGCGGGCGTGCTCCACCGGGGTGGCCGGGTCGTCCGCGCCGGCGATGACGAGCGTCGGCGCGGCCACCCGGCCGAGGTCGGGTCGGAGGTCCATCGCGGCTATCGCCTCGCAGCAGGCGGCGTAGCCGGCCGACGGCGTCTCGGTCAGCATGGCGCGGTGGGTGCCGACCACCTCCGGCCGGGCGGCGGCGAAGCCCGTGGTGAACCAGCGGGCCACCACCGCGTCGGCGATCGCCGACAGACCGTCGGCCCGTACCGTCGCGGCTCGTGCCCGCCACTGCTCTGGTGGGCCGAGCGACGCCGACGTGCAGAGCAGCGCCAGCCGCCGCACCCGGTCGGGCGCGTACGCGGCGAGCCACATGCCCACCATGCCGCCGAGGGACAACCCCGCGTAGTGCACCCACGGCACGTCGAGGTCGTCCAGCGTCCGCAGCAGCTCCCGGCCCAGCAGGTCCAGCGTGTACGGCCCGGGCGGCACCGCCGAGCGGCCGTGGCCCAGGTGGTCGTATCGGATGACCCGAAACCGTTGGGCGAGCGCCGACACCTGGGGTTCCCACATCGCGGCGGCGGTGCCGAGGGAGCTGCCCAGCAGCAGCACCGGCGCGGCGGCCGGGCCGTCCACGGTGAGATGCAACCGGGTGGTCATCCGCCCGCTCCCCGGACGGCGGCGAGGGCACTGTCGACGAACCGGCCGGCCGAGCCGAGCCAGCGGTACGGGTCGAGCGCCTCAGCCAGCTCCGTGTCGGACAGGTGGGCACGGACCTCGGGGTCGGCGAGCAGCGCGGCGCGGAACGAGGGTTCGGCGGCGGCGCGGGTCACGAGATCGTGTGCGACGCGGCGGCCGACGGCGGGCGCCAGGCGTGCGGCGACCGCCTCGGCGAGCAGGAGGCCGCCGGTCGCGTCGAGGTTCTCCCGCATCCGCTCCGGGCGGACCTGGAGCCCGGTCAGCATGCGGGCGCACCGGGCGGTGGCGCCACCGGTCACGTGCAGCAGATCGAGGAGCGGCTCCCACTCGGCGTGCCAGCCGCCTGCGGCCCGCTCGTGCTCCTGCACCGCCGTGGCGAACAGTGTGGCGACGAGACCCGGACCGCGTCGCGCCGCGGCGGTGACGAGGATCGAGTCCACCGGGTTGCGCTTGTGCGGCATGGCGGACGAGCCGCCTCGTCCGGCGCCGCCCTCGGCGACCTCACCCACCTCGTTCTGGGCGAGCAACCCGACGTCGAGCGCGATCTTGCCGGCGGCCACCAGGAGCCCACCGAGGGCGGCGGCCAGATCGAGCCAGGGTTGACGGCGGGTGTGCCAGGGCAACGGGCTGGGCGGGAGGCCCAGGTGCTCCGCGAACCGCTCGGTGATCTCGACGCCGGTCGGGCCGAACGCCGCCAGGGTGCCGACCGCGCCACCCAGTTGCGCGGGCTGTGCGGCGCGGACCTGACGCAGTCGGTCCCGGGCCTGGACGAGACCGGTCAACCAGCCGGCGGCCCTGAGCCCGAAGGTGCTGGGTGCCGCCTGCTGCCCGAGTGTCCGGGCGACCATCACGGTGTCCCGGTGGGCGTCGGCCAGCCGGGCGGCGGCGCCCACGGCGACGTCGAGGTGAGCCAGCAGCGGCCCGAGCGCCCGCACGGCCACCAGGACCAGCGCGGTGTCCAGCACATCCTGGCTGGTCGCTCCGGAATGCACCCAGGCTCGGGCGTGCTCCGGCACGGCGGCGGTCAACTCTCTCACGAGCGGGACGACCGGGTTGCCGGTGGCGTCGGCGGCCCGGCCCAGTGCGGCCGGGTCGTACCGCTCGGCGCGGCACTGCTCGGCGATCGCCTCGGCCGCCGGTACGGGCACGATGCCGGCGTCCGCCGCGGCCCGGGCGAGCGCGGCCTCCACGTCGAGCATCGCCTGGAGCAGTGCCGGGTCGCTGAGTTCCGCGTCGACGTCCGGGGTGCCGGAGAGGCCGCCGAGCAGTCCCTCAGAGGGCGAAGAAGACGGTCTCATGGTCGCCCTGAAGGTGGATGTCGAACCGGAACCCGTCTGCGGCGGGACTCGCCAGCAGGGTGCCACGGCGGTCGGTGTCGACGTTGCTCAGCACGGGGTCGGCGGCGTTCGCCGTCGACTCGTCGGGGAAGTAGAGCCGGGTGACGAGGCGGTGCAGCAGCCCGCGCCCGAAGACCGACAGGGTCAGGTGGGGGGCTTCGGTGCCGCCGTCCGGCTCGGGCAGCGCACCGGGCTTGACGGTCAACAGCCGGTACCACCCCTGACCGTCGGTCTCGCTCCGCCCGAATCCGCGAAAGCCCACGAGCGCGGGCGGCCGAGCGCCCCGAGGGTCGTCCGGATGGTCGAACCGGCCGTCCGGGTCGGCCTGCCAGCTCTCCACCATCGCGTCGACCACCGGTGTCCCGGTGCCGTCGACGATCCGACCGCTGATCCAGAACGCGCCCGGCGTGCCCTCGGGCACCACGTACGGGCCGTCGGGCCAGCGCAGGCCGATGTGCAGGTACGGCCCGACGGTCTGCGCGGGCATGACGCCCAACTGCTCACTCATCGTCGTCCCCGTCCTCGAAAGGGGTGCTCTCCCGGCCGCGCAGCACGATGTCGAACTCGTACGCCAGCGCCCACTCCGGTGCGGTGCTGGCGTGGTCGTACCGGGCGATCATCCGTTCCCGGGCCTTCGGGTCGCGGACCGAGTTGAAGATCGGGTCCTGGAAGAAGAGCGGGTCGCCCGGGAAGTACATCTGCGTCACCAGCCGCTGGGTGAACGCGCGACCGAAGAGGGAGAAGTGGATGTGCGCCGGCCGCCAGGCGTTGTCGTGGTTACGCCAGGGGTAGGCGCCGGGCTGCACTGTGATGAACCGGTAGCGCCCCTGGTCGTCGGTGAGCGCCCGGCCCACCCCCTCGAAGTGGGGGTCGAGCGGCGCCGGCCAGGTGTCCCGTGCGTCGCGGTACCGACCGGCGGCGTTGGCCTGCCAGATTTCGACCAGCGTGTGGGGCACCGGTCGGCCGTCACCGTCGCGAACCCGCCCGTGCACGATGATCCGCTGTCCCTGCGGTTCACCGTCGTGCTGGCGGGTCAGGTCGTGGTCGAGCGCACCGAGCCGCCCCTCCCCCAGCAACGGCCCGGTGACCTCGGTCAGCCGCTGCGGCAGGTGGACCAGTGGGTGTCTCGGCGCCCGCGCCACTGTGGACTTGTAACCGGGGCTGAGCAGGGGTGGGTGGGCGTCGACGTCGTCGCGCCGGTAGCGCGGTAGCACCAGTCCGCTGCCGGGCTGGCTGTCCTGAGTGGTCATTGTCGTCTCCCGTCGGCCTTCGTCGCCTCCAGCGCCCGCAGCACCGCGAGTTCGCGTGCCGTCGGCGGCGCACCGGTGGCCAGTCCCTCGGCGACGGCGAGGTCCCAGCCGGTGGCCGCCCGCGCCTGCTCCCTGGTCACGCCGGGGTGCAGGTGGGTCAGTGTGAGTTCGCAGGTGAGCGGGTCGGGTTCGAGGACGCCGAGATCAGTGATCACCACTCGGGGGCCTCCGCCGCGCAGGCCGAGTCGCTCCCGGTCGCCCGGGCCCGTCCCGTAGCCGACCGAGGTGACGAAGTCGACCCGTTCGGTAAAGGTCCGCAGGTCCTGCCGGACGATCACCACGACCTCGCCGCAGGAGGCGGCGATCTCCGGGGCGCCACCGGCGCCGGGCAGCCGTACCGTCGGGGCGTCGTAGTCGCCGCCGACGACCGTGGTGTTGATGTTGCCGTAGCGGTCGAGCTGCGCGGCGCCGAGGAAGCCCACGTCGATCCGGCCGGGTTGGAGCCAGTAGTTGAACACCTCGGGCACCGAGACGACCGCGTCAGCGGTGTCGGCGAGGATCCCGTCTCCGATGGAGAGCGGAAGCCGGTCCGGCTTCGCGCCGAGGCACCCGGATTCGTAGATCAGCACCAGGTTCGGGGCGTGGGTCGCCCGCGCGAGATTCGCCGCGGTGCTGGGCAACCCGATCCCGACGAAGCAGGCGGTGCCGTCACGCAGTTGCCGCGCGGCGGCGACTGTCATCATCTCGTCAGCGGTCCAGCTGGTCATCGCGGTCTCGTCGGTCACGCCGCAGCCCCAGCCTTGTGCACGTGCTCGTCGAGCCAGGCGCGGAAGGTGTCGCGGTGCCGGCTGACGGCGTCCCAGTCCCGGTAGAAGTCGTTGTCCCGCACCGAGTAGCCGTGGGCGTAGGAGGGGTGCGCGCCTCCGGGCACCTCGGCCACCGCGGTGACCGCCCATCCGGGCAGGACCACCTGTCCGGGTACGGGTTCCAACTCGTCCACGATCTCCTCGACGGTGACCAGTGACCGGTGGGCGGCGAGCACCGCCTCCTTCTGCACCCCGGTGATGCCCCACATCTGCACGTTGCCGTTCCGGTCGGCGCGCTGGGCGTGCACCACCGTCACGTCCGGACGCAGGGCGGGGACGGCGGTCAGCGTCTCGCCGGTGAACGGGCAGGTGATGGGCCGGATGTTGGTGGTGTGCCCGGGCAGGTCGGTGCCGGTGTAGCCGCGCAGGACGGCGAACGGCAGCCCGGACGCCCCGGCGACGTACCGGTTGGCCATGCCCGCGTGACTGTGCTCCTCCAGTTCGAGTGGACGTGGCCAGGCGTGCTGCACGGCGTCCCGGAAGCGGTGCAGCGACCCGACGCCCGGGTTGCCACCCCAGGAGAAGACCAGGCGACGGGCGCAGCCCGCCCCGATCAGCTGGTCGTAGATGACGTCGGGGGTCATCCGCACGAGGGTCAGATCCTGCCGCCCCTGGCGGATGATCTCGTGACCGGCGGCGAACGGAATGAGGTGCGTGAACCCTTCCAGGGCCACCACGTCGCCGTCGCGGACCAGGTGCGCCACGCCGTCGGTCAACGAGACGAGCTTCGCCATGGGCCTCCCCGCCTCCTGGGCGAACCGTGCTGCCGCCGGCCGTTCGCTATGCGGACTGCCGTACTCATCTCGAACGTACGACGGGGAACGACATCCGTCAACGACAGGCCGGACCGCCGTCCACAGTGCCCGACAACCACGCCGGGCGATGCGTTGACGCGAGCCGGACCACGTGCCAACGTTCAGGAAGAGAACGGCCGTTCGGCAAGCGAACACCTCTGGGCCCTTCGTGAGCGGAAGTCCGCCCGGTCACCCCGGGACCAGCCCACCGGCCCCACGCTCCGAGGAGGACCGCCATGACACTGCTGGACGTCACGACCTGGCAGGGCACCCTGCACAGCGACGGCTGGGTGGAACCGGCCGGCGGCACGGCACCCGTGCGGTCCCCCGCCACCGGCGAGGAGATCGGCCAGGTCGGCGTGGCGAACGCCGAGGACGTGACGCGCGCCTGCGCTCGCGCCGCCGTCGCCCAGCGCGCCTGGGCCGCCACCGGCTACGCCGAGCGGGCAGCGGTGCTGCGCCGGGCCGGGCAGCTGTTCGAGCGGCACGCCGCCGAGATCGGTGACTGGATCGTGCGGGAGGCTGGGTCAGTCCCACCCAAGGCCGGCGTCGAGACCGACACCGCGGCGCAGGAATGCTACGAGGCGGCGGCGCTGGCCTCGCACCCGCTCGGCGAGATCATCCCGAGCGCGCAACCGCGGCTCAGCCTGGCTCGCCGGCTGCCCGTCGGCGTCGTCGGAGTCATCGCGCCGTTCAACTTCCCACTCATCCTGGCCACCCGTTCCGTCGCCCCGGCCCTGGCGCTGGGCAACGCCGTCGTGCTCAAGCCCGACCCGCGCACCGCGGTCTGCGGCGGTGTCTCGATCGCCCGGGTCTTCGAGGAGGCCGGCCTGCCCGACGGGCTGCTGCACGTCCTTCCCGGCGGGGTCGAGGTCGGGGAGGCGCTGGTGGCCGACCCGAACATACGGGTGATCAGCTTCACCGGGTCGACCGCTGCCGGCCGCAAGGTCGGCGAGGCGGCAGCACGCCACCTCAAACGCGCACACCTCGAACTCGGTGGCAACTCGGCGCTGATCGTGCTCGACGACGCCGATCTGGACCTCGCGGTCTCCGCCGGCGCCTGGGGGTCGTTCCTGCACCAGGGCCAGATCTGCATGACCACCGGCCGACACCTGGTACACGAGAGCCTGTCCGAGCGGTACGTCGAGCGGCTGGCGGAGAAGGCGAACCACCTGCCGGTCGGCGACCCGGCGAAGGAGCAGGTGGCGCTCGGGCCGATCATCGACGAGCGCCAGCGCGACAAGGTCCACGCACTGGTCACGGCGAGCGTCGACGCGGGTGCCCGACTGGCCGCCGGGGGCACGTACGAGGGGCTGTTCTACCGGCCGACGGTGCTCACCGACGTCACCCCCGCGACCCCGGCGTACGCCCAGGAGGTCTTCGGACCGGTCGCGCCGGTGATCACCTTCGCCGACCAGGACGAGGCCGTGCAGTTGGCCCGGCAGACCGAGTACGGCCTGTCGCTGGGCATCCTGGGCCGCGACGTGATGAGGGCGATGGCCCTCGCCGACCGGATCCCCAGCGGGATCGTGCACATCAACGATCAGACGGTGAGCGACGAGGCGGTGGCGCCGTTCGGTGGGGTGGGGGCGTCCGGCACCGGCTCCCGGTTCGGTGGGGCCGCCGCGAACGTCGAGGCGTTCACCGAGACCCAGTGGCTCACCGTGCAGGGTGCCATCACGCGGTATCCGTTCTGACGCCGGGAGGAGAGGAGCATGCCGGGAATGCGTACCCAGGTCGGCATCGTCGGTGCCGGGCCGGCCGGGCTCATGTTGTCGCACCTGCTGCACCTGCGCGGAATCGAGTCGGTGGTGCTGGAGAGCCGCAGCCGCGACCACGTCGAGCACCGGCTGCGGGCGGGCGTCCTCGAACAGGGCTCGGTCGACCTGCTCTGCCGCAGCGGTGTGGGTGAGCGGCTGCGACGGGAGGGGCTGCGCCACGAGGGCATCGAGCTGCGTTTCGCCGGGGAGTCGCACCGGGTGCCGATGGCGGATCTGACCGGGCGGGCGATCACCGTCTACGGGCAGCAGGAGGTGGTCAAGGACCTGATCGCCGCCCGACTCGCGGCCGGCGGTTCGATCCTCTTCGAGGCCGACGCGGTACGCCTGGACGGCCTCGACTCGGACTCGCCGGTCGTCCATTTTCGACGCGACGGGCGTGACGAGGAGCTGCACTGCGACTTCGTGGCCGGCTGCGACGGCTTCCACGGGGTGAGCCGGGGCGCGGTGCCCGAGGGGGTGCTGACCACCTACGAGCGGGCGTACCCCTTTGCCTGGTTGGGTGTCCTCGCCGCCGCGGCGCCGGCGGTGGACGAACTCATCTACGCCAACCACGAACGGGGCTTTGCCCTCTACAGCATGCGCTCCCCCGAGATTTCCCGGCTGTACCTACAGGTCGCGCCGGACGAGGACATCGCTGCGTGGCCCGACGAGCGGATCTGGACGGAGCTGCGGGCCCGGTTGGAGACGGTGCCGGGATGGTCGCTCAACGAGGGGCCGATCCTGGAAAAATCCATAACCCCGATGCGCAGCTTCGTGGTCGAGCCGATGCGGTGGGAGCGGTTGTTCCTGGCCGGGGACGCCGTGCACATCGTCCCACCCACCGGCGCGAAGGGCATGAACCTTGCCCTCGCCGACGTCGCGCTGCTCGGGGACGCGTTCGCCGCGTGGTACGACGGGGGTCGCACCGATCTGCTGGACTCCTACTCGGCCACGGCGTTGCGCCGGGTCTGGCGGGCCCAGCACTTCTCCTGGTGGATGACCTCGATGCTGCACCGGCTGGAGCGCGACGACCCGTACGAGACGAAGCTGCAGACCGCCACGCTGAGGTACGTCGCCACCTCGGAGGCGTACGCCAGGAGCCTGTCCGAGAACTATGTGGGCCTGCCCGAGGTCTGAGCGCGAACCGGTGCGACGCCTCCACAGCAGAGCGTTGTTCAACTTATTCATGACGGGCGTCAGAAATTATTGACTTTCGATGCCAGGGTGACTGACCATGGCCAACACAGCGGCGTGCGCCCCCACGCAGCGGTAGTTCACCTGCAGATCCGAGGCATCCGCCGACTTCCGACGCACCCACCACCCCGCCCAGGAAGGGCCTCGTCAATGAAGAAGGTCATGGCTCTCGGGCTGATCGCCGCTACCGCGATCGCCCTCACCGGATGTACAGACTCCGACGCGTCCAAACCGTCCGACCAGCCCTCCGGCGACCTGCGCAAGGTCCGGGTCGCGGCGCTGCCCATCACCGAGACCGCCGCGCTCTGGGCCGGCATCAAGGCTGGCCTCTTCGCCGAGCGCGGGCTCCAGGTCGAGGTGCTGCCCGCCCAGGGCGGCGCGCAGGCCATTCCAGCACTCCTGAACGGCGACATCGACTTCGCGATCGGCCAGCCCTTCGGCCCGTTCCGGGCCGACCTGCGGGATCTCGGCGTCGTCATCATCGGCAACTACGCCTCCTCGTACGCCGACGGCGACGACATCAACGCCGTGGTCGCCTCGGCGAAATCCGGCATCAAACGACCGGCCGATCTCGCCGGCAAACGGGTCTCGGTCAACAGCCTCGGCGCGGCCGGCGACGTGACGATCATGGCGGCGGTCGAGAAGGACGGCGGTGACCCGTCGACAATCAAGTTCGTCGAGGTCGCCTTCCCGGACGCCCCGGCCCAACTCGAATCCGGCAACATCGACGCCGCCTGGGTGCCGGAGCCCTTCGTCACCCAACTGAAGACCCGCGGCGACACCTTCATCGTCGCGCCCTACCAGGCGGTGGTGCCCGGCCTGACCACGCTCACCACCATCACCACAAAGGAACGCACCGAGAAGGACGCCAAGTTGGTCGAGGACTTCACCGCGGCGATGAAGAAGACGCTGGAGTGGGCCAAGGACCCCGCCAACGAGACGTCACTGCGGCAGGCCATCAAGGACAACCTGGAACTGCCGCCACCGGTGGCCGACTCGGTGCGGCTGCCGGCCTTCGGTTGGCAGGTCGACCGGTCGAGCCTGCAGACGCTCGCCGAGCTCGCGCAGAAGTACAAGGTTCTCGACAAGCAACCCAACTTCGACCGTCTCATCCAGCAGCAGTAGCTGGCGCGATCCGGCCCTCCCGACCCCCGGGAAGGGCCTCGCCGCCCGCCTGACGACGGGAGTGACATGCGTGTGTTCCCCACCCGACGCCTGCGCGCGTTACGCAAAGCGATGCTGGGCGTCGTCGGCCTGACCGGGTTCCTCGTCGTCTGGCAGCTGATCCCGACGCTGGGCCTGATCAACCCGCTGTATCTGCCGTACGTGACGGACGTGCTGGCGCGGCTGTTCGAGCAGATCGTCGACCTCGCGTTCTGGCGGCGGCTGGGCAGCACCATGACGTCCTGGGCGATCGGCCTGACGGTGGCGACGGTTGCCGCCGTCGTCCTCGGCACTGTCGTCGGGTTGGTGCCGTTCCTGCGGCGCGCGACGCACACGATGGTCGAGTTCCTGCGGCCGATCCCGTCGGTCGCCCTCATCCCGCTCGCCGTGCTGATGTTCGGCATCCAGCGGCAGGCCGCCCTCGTCATCATCATCTACGCGTCGTTCTGGCAGGTGTTCGTGCAGGTGATCTACGGCGTCGCCGACGTCGACGCGGTGGCTCGCGACACCGCCCGCAGTTTCGGTCTGACCCGGCGGGAACAGTTGTCGCACCTCGTCCTGCCCACCACCCTGCCGTACCTCATGACGGGCCTGCGCCTCGCGGCGGCGGTGGCGCTCATCCTCGCCATCACTGCGGAGATGGTGATCGGTAACCCCGGCCTCGGGCGCATGATCGAGCTGTCCCGGTCCGCCGGAGACGCCCCCGGCCTGTACGCGCTGGTAGTGGTCACCGGCCTGCTCGGGCTCGCGGTGAACATCGTCTTCCGGTTCATCGAGCGTCGGGTGCTGTCGTGGCACCAGTCGGTACGAGGAGAGGAGCCGTTGTGACCGCGTACACCGGGCGGATCGCCACCACGGTACGCGGCCGGACGGTCGGATCCCGGATCGCGGCGAGCCTGCTCTACCCGTTGGGGTTGCCGACGCTGCTGCTGGTGCTCTGGGGTCTGGTGGCGACGAGGACGACGAGTCTCTTCTTCCCCGACCCGTTGACGATCGCCGAGGCTTTCCGGGACACCTGGATCGGCCCGGCGTTCGTCGAGGACGTGCTGCCCAGCCTCGCCCGCCTCGGCCTCGGTGTCGCCGGATCGATAGTGCTCGGCATCGCCGCCGGCACCGTCATCGGCCTGACCCGCTGGTTGCGCGAACTCCTCGAACCGGTGCTGGAGTTCCTCCGGGCCATCCCGCCACCGGTGCTGATTCCGGTGGTGATGCTCCTGCTCGGGATCACCGACACCATGAAGGTCGTCGTGATCGTCTCCGGCGCGATCTGGCCGATCCTGCTGAACACGATCGAGGGTGTCCGGGGAACGGACAGCGTCATGACGGAGACCGCGGAATCGTTTCAGGTCACCTGGTGGGAGCGGCTCTGGTTCCTCGTGCTCCCCGCCGCCAGCCCACGGATCATGGCCGGGGTCCGGCAGGCCCTCTCGGTGGCGCTGATCCTGATGGTCATCTCCGAGATGTTCGCCTCCTCCTCCGGCCTCGGCTACCGGATCGCCTACTTCCAGCGCAACTACCTGATCGCCGAGATGTGGAGTGGCATCCTCCTCCTCGGTCTCGTCGGCATCTTCCTCGCCGTAGCTTTCGGTCTCGTCGAACGGCGTGTTCTGCGCTGGTACCACGGAATCAGGGAGGTCAACCGTGCGTGATCGGAGCACGATGCTGCGGGTGGAGCACCTGCGGAAGGTCTACGAGTCGGCGACGGGCACCGTCGAGGCGATCGGGGACATCAGCTTCACCATGGACGCCGGTGAGCTCGTCTGCATCGTCGGGCCGTCCGGTTGTGGCAAGACCACCCTGCTGAAGTGCCTCGCCGGCCTGCTGCGGCCCACCAGCGGCGTGGTCGAGATGGACGGCTCGCCGGTGACCGGGCCCAGCCCGGCCATGGCCGTCGTGTTCCAGGAGTACGGTCGCAGCCTCTACCCCTGGCTGACGGTGCGCGGGAACGTCGAGCTGCCACTGCGGCACAAGAAGCTCACCCGCGCGGCCCGGGACAAGCTGGTCGTCGACGCTCTTGAGGCGGTGGGCCTCGCGCACGCCGCGCGAAGCCACCCGTGGCAGCTCTCCGGGGGGATGCAACAGCGGGTGGCGATCGCGCGGGCGATCGCCTACCAGCCCGACGTCCTGATCATGGACGAACCGTTCGCCGCCGTCGACGCGCAGACCCGGGCCGACCTGGAGGACCTGGTCCGCGAGCTGCACGCCAGCCGCACCATCTCGGTTGTCTTCGTCACCCACGACATCGACGAGTCGGTGTATCTCGGTCAGCGGGTTCTAGTATTGTCCACGTCGCCGACCTGGGTCCAGGAGGACCTCGCGATCGACCTGCCGCCGGAGCGCGATCAGATCACGACCCGCGCTCTGCCCCGTTTCACGGAATTGCGGACGCACGTCTACGACCAGATCCAGCGGGCCAAGCGCGGGCAGGCTGTGGCCCCGCGATCCGCGCGGTGATCGGCGGCCAGGCCAACGAGTTCGCCGAAGGGAAGCGCTGTGGGTAGTCGTCAGCCGAAGCAGTTGTTGCTCGCCTTCTTCGGCGAACACGTCGTCGACGCCGCCACGGGACCCATCCGGGCAAGCGCTCTGATCAACGTGTTGGAAGGCGCTGACGTCGCCGCGCCGGCCACCCGCGCGACCCTCGACCGTCTCGTGCACAGCGGCATCCTCGGCCGCAGCAGGAGCGGCCGGGAGACGCTGTTCTCACTGACCGAGCACGGGGCCGCTGTGCTGCGCGAGGCGACGTACCGCGTTCGCGGGCCGCGGCCGTTCGACCCACAGGGCAGCGGATGGACCCTTGTCACCTTCTCGATCCCGGAGGGCCAGCGGATGCTGCGGCACCGCCTGCGTTCGACCCTCACCTGGGAGGGCTTCGCGCCGCTCCGGGACGGGCTGTGGCTGGCGCCCGGCGAGGTCGACCTCGCCGGGTCGTTGGAGCGGCTGCGGCAGGACCTCGCACCCAACACCGTGGTCGCCTTCCACGCCCGCGAACTCGCCGGCTTCCCGATCGGTGAGAGCGTGCGCACGGCCTGGGACATCGAGGCGATCCGACGCGCGCACCTCGCCTTCATCGAGGTGTGGGACGACCCGTCCGCGCTGGCGATGGCACCGAGCGCCCTCACCGTACGAACCATGCTCGTGGCCGACTGGCTCGCGCTGCTGCGCGCCGACCCGAGGCTGCCCGGGGAGTTCATGGACGCGGAATGGCCCGCTGCGAGATCGGTGCGGACCTACCGCCGGATGCACGGCAAGCTGACCGAGGCGTCCGCTGCGGAATTCGCCGAACTCGTCGCGGCCCGGCCCGCGCCTAGGCGCCGAACCGGGTCCGCAGATCGGCCTTCCGCACCTTCCCCGACGCCGTCCGCGGCAACTCGTCCACGATGACGACGTTCTTCGGGAGCTTGTAGCGCGCGATCCTGCCGTCCAGGCCGGCCCGGACGGTGGCGGTGTCCACGGACGCCCCCTCCCGTACGGTCACGATCGCCCACGGCACCTCCCCCCAACGCTCGTCCGGCACGCCGATGACCGCCGCCGAGGTCACCCCGTCGACCTCGGTGAGCAGCTGCTCGAGTTCGAGCGGGTAGATGTTCTCGCCCCCCGAAATGATCATGTCCTTGAGGCGGCCGGAGATGTAGAGGTAGCCGTCGGCGTCCAGGTGGCCGAGGTCGCCGGAGCGGAACCACCCGTCGGCGGTGAACGCCTCGGCGGTCGCCTCCGGCAACCCGTGGTAGCCGGGGAAGACGTTGGGACCGGTCACCTCGATCTCACCGACGGCGCCGACGGGCAGCACCGCACCGGCCGCATCGGTGATCCGCACGTCGGTGAAGAAGTGCGGCAGGCCGACACTGCCCTGCTTGACCCGGGTCATCGCCGGCGGCAGCGCGGTGGCGCCCGGCGCGGCCTCGGTCATGCCGTAACCCTGGGAGAACGACAGGCCCCGCGCCTCGTACGCGTTGAGGATGCGGGCCGGCACCGCCGAACCTCCGCAGGTGAGCTTCGTCAACGACGACAGGTCGGTCGACGCCCAGGCTGGGTGGTCGGCCAGCAGCTGGTAGGTGGTCGGCACACCGCTGAGCATGGTGACCCCGTGCCGCTCGATCTGCGCGAGCGCGCGTCCCGGCTCGAAGCCCCTCTCGATGACCATCGTGGCGCCCTTGAGGATGATGGGCAGGGCGCCCATCCCGAGCGAGGCGACGTGGAACAGCGGCGAGATCATGAGGGCGACGTCTGTGGAGACAACGTCATAGTCGACCACACAGTTGAGCGCCACCCAGGTGAGGTTGCCGTGGGTCAGCACCGCGCCCTTGGCCCGGCCGGTCGTGCCCGAGGTGTAGACGATCGCCGCCGGATCCTCGTGGGCGGTGTCGACGTGGTCGGTGAACGGGGTGGCGGCGGCCCGGGTCAGGTGGGCCAGCCCGGGCCGGTCCGCGCTGCCCACACCGTTGACGATGACGTACGGGATCCGGGCGGCCGGCGCGGCGGACGCCACCGGCACCGCGAAGTCCGGGTCGTGGACCAGCACCCGCGCGGCACAGTCGGCGAGGACGTAGCCGATCTCGGGTGCGGCGAGCCGGGTGTTGATCGGCACGAAGACCGCACCGACCTGCGCGGCAGCGAACATCACCTGGAGCAGTTCGGGGCTGTTCTCTCCCAGGTAGGCGACGGAGTCGCCCTCGCCGACGCCCCGCTCCCGCAGCACCGCCGAGATCCGGTCCGCGGCATCGGCGAACTGGCGGTAAGTCATGGGTGGCCGGTCGCCGTGGATGATCGCGATCTGGTCCGGGGACTTGAGCCGGCGCTTGGCCAGCCAGGCGCCAATTCCGTGCTGGTGCATCATCATTCTCCCGGGGGGTGGAGGTGGTGTGCTCGCCCGGCTCGACGGATGCCCCCGGGCTCAGGCGTAGAAGCGGTACAGCCCGCGCGCGACGACCGCCGGCTTGGTCCCGCCCTCGATCTCGATCGTCTGGTCGACAGCGAGCTGGTAGCCGCCGCGCACCTCGACGACCTCGACGACGGTGGCCCGCATCCGCACCCGCGCCCCGACCACCACCGGCGCGGGGAAGCGCACCTTGTCGAGGCCGTAGTTCACCTTCGTGGTCACGCCCTTGACCTCGAGCAGCTCGGTCCAGAAGGGAACCGCCAGGGAGAGAGTGAGGAAGCCGTGCGCGATCGGTGCGCCGAACGGGCCGGTCTTCGCCCGTTCCGGGTCGACGTGGATCCACTGGTGGTCGTCCGTGGCGTCCGCGAACAGGTCGACCTGGTCCTGGGTGACAGTGCGGTACCCGGTGTGGCCGAGATCGGTGCCGGCGAGGTCGCCGAGCCGGTCGTAGGTGATGGTCGTCGTCATGGCGTTCCCTCTCGTCGTCACCGGGCCAGGCCCAGCAGTCGGGCCGCGTTGTCCTTCAGGATGCCCGGGAGCACGTCCGGTTTGAGGTCGGTCGCCTGCACGTCGCGCAGCCACCGGTCCGGGGTGAGCATCGGGTAGTCGGTGCCGAAGAGCACCCGTTGCTTCAGCAGCGAGTTCGCGTAGCGCACCAACTCGGCCGGGAAGTACTTCGGGCTCCAGCCGGACAGGTCGATCCAGGTGTTGTGCTTGTGCGTGGCCACCGACAACGCCTCGTCCTGCCAGGGCACCGACGGGTGGGCCATGATGATCTGGAGGTCGGGGAAGTCGGCCGCGATCGGGTCGAGCAGGATCGGGTTCGAACGGCCGAGCCGCAGGCCGTAACCGCCCGGCGTGCCCGCGCCGATGCCGGTCTGCCCGGTGTGGAAGAGCGCCGGGACGCCGGCCCGCTCGAGCAGGCCCCACAGCGGCGCGTACTCGTCGTGGCTGGGGTCGAAGCCCTGCACGGTGGGGTGGAACTTGAAGCCGCGAACGCCCTCCTCCCGGATCAACCGGTCGGCGAGTTCGACTGCCGCTCCCCCGGTGCGCGGATCGACCGACCCGAACGGGATGAGCACGTCGGCGTGCTCGGCCGCCGCGCGGGCGATCTCGACGCTCGACAGTGGCTGGTGCTCCAGTTGGGTACGCGCGTCGACAGTGAAGACGACAGCTGCCATGTGCCGCTCGCGGTAGTACCGCGCCACCGCCTCGACCGCGGGCCGTGGGCCGTCCGTCCTGAAGTACGCCGACGCCGCTGCCAGGAGCGGTTCGGGCAGTGAGGTGTGACCGTGGTCGTCGACCTCGATGTGCACGTGCATGTCGATCGCCGTGACGTGGTCGAGGTCGATCGCGGGCTGGTACATGGGGCCAACCTTCGTCGGGCGGGTCGGTGCGGGCAGGTCCGCTCGGGCCGGTCAGGACGGCGCGGGCTCGAACTCCTCGGGGAGTTCCGGGAAGCGTTCGCCGACACTCTGCGCCGCACCGGCGAATGTCGTCGGCCAGGCCTCCACCAGCGCGTCGTACGTCCAGCCGCCCTCGCGGTGCGCGGTCAGCGCCGCCTCCGGGTGGGTCCAGATCTGCAGGCGGTCCCCGCCGACACCGATCACCTGCCCGGTCACCGAGGCCGCCGCGTCGGAGCCGAGGAACGCGACAAGCCCGGCCACGTCGTCCGCCGTGCCGAAGCCCAGTTCGTGTCGGAAGAACGCGGGCATCGGCTCGCCGTTCGCCTCGGCCCGCACCGCCGCCGCGAAGTAGGGAACGGTGGCGGTCATCGCGGTCGCGGCGACCGGGACGACGGTGTTGGCGGTGATGCCGGCCCGCTTCAGCTCCAGCGCCCAGGTCCGGACCATGCCGACGATGCCCGCCTTGGCGGCCGCGTAGTTGGTCTGGCCGAAGTTGCCCCGCTGCCCGGTGGGTGACCCGACGCAGATGATCCGCCCGCCCTCGCCGGCCTGCCGCATGTGCTGCACCGCCTCGCGCACAGTGGTGAACGTGCCACGCAGGTGCACGTTGATGACGGTGTCGAAGTCGTCGTCGCTCATCTTCCACAGCACCGTGTCGCGCAGCACGCCTGCGTTGGTGACGAGGATGTCCAGCCGGCCGAAGTGTTCGACCGCCGTGCTGACGAGCTCCTTCGCGGTCTCGGTCGGGCCGACCGGTGCGACCACCGCGACGGCCCGACCGCCGGACGTCTCGATCGTCGCCACGGCGTCGGCGGTGGTCTCGGCGTCGACGTCGTTGACCACGACCGAGGCGCCCCGCCGCGCCAACTCCTGGGCGTAGGCGAGGCCGAGACCCCGCCCGGCGCCGGTGACGATGGCGACTTTGCCGTCCAGTGACATGAGTGCTCCCTTTCGTCGATGCCGATCTGCGCACGAAGGTGGGGAGTAACACGCGCACCGGCAACGTAATGCAGAATTTGACCGGGCGTCAACGATTCGCAGTCTGTCTACATCAGACGGCAGGGCGGGTGGGGTTGTTCAGCGCCCGGGAGACCACCCGGCCGGCGGCCTGGACCAGCGGCGCCAACGCCACCGGGTCCGCCCGGTCGTGGGCGACCACCAGCGAGATCGCCGCCACCACACCCTCCGGTACGCGGATCGGCGCGGCCACCGAGAGGGCGTCCATAGTGACCTGACGGTCGCTGACCGCGTACCCGACCCGGCGTACCTCGGCGAGACAGCGACGCAGCCGCTTCGGGTCGGTGATGGTCAGTTCGGTGTACCGCTCCAGCGGCGCGGCCAGCACCTGCTCCTGGACCTCGGCGGGCGCGTGGGCGAGCAGGACCAGCCCGACGCCGGTGGCGTGCAGCGCGAAGCGACCCCCCACCCGGGTGAGAACGGGCACCGCGTGTCGCCCGGCGATCCGTTCGATGAAGACGAGTTCGAGATCCTGCCGGACGGCGAGCTGGACGTTCTCGTGGGTCACCTCGTACAGGTCCTCCATCACCGGCAGGGCCAGCTCCCGCAGCCCCAGGCCCCTGGGGGCGAGCGAACCCACCTCCCACAGCCGCAGACCGATCCGGTACCGCCCGTCGTCACCGCGCTCCAGTGCCCCCCACGCGACCAGCTCCGCGGCCCGCCGGTACACGGTGGGCAGTGGCATCCCGGTGCGACGCGCCAACTCGCTCAGGGTCAACGCCGGGGTGGCCGGGCTGAACGCGTCGAGCAACGCCAGCACCTTGCTCGTCACCGACCGTCCCGGCTCTGCGCGCACCCCGTCATCATCCCCGCCCACGCCGGCAGCTCACAGCTCCAGCACGAGTCGGGGCGTACGGGCCCGGGAGACGCAGATCATCATGGTGTCCCCGGCGGCCCGTTCCTCGGCGGTGAGCAGGCTGTCGCGATGCTCCGGCACACCGGCGAGCACCGGCGTCTCGCAGGTGCCGCAGGTGCCCTCCCGGCAGGACGAGAGGACCTGCACCCCGGCCTCCTCCACCGCCAGCAGGATCGGCGTGCCCGGCGGCACCGTCACCGTCCGCCCGGAGAGCGCGAGCTCGACCTCGATCGTCGTCTCCGGCGCGCCGGTGTCGCCCCGGGCGGTGAAACGCTCGACGTGCAGGCAGCCCGGTGGCCAGCCGCGGCAGTGCTCCTCGACCGCGGTGATCAGTGGTTCCGGGCCGCAGCAGTAGACGAGCCCGCTGCCGGGCCGGCCCAGCAACCCGGCCAGGTCGAGCAGCCCGGTCTCGTCCTGCGGGTGCAGGCTCACCCGGTCGCCGTACCTCACCCGCAGGGTGGTGGCGAAGGCCATGGTGGCGCGGCTGCGTCCGCCGTACACCAGCCGCCAGTCGGCGCCCGCGGTGTCGGCCGCGGCGACCATCGGTGCGATGGGGGTGATACCGATGCCGCCGGCAATGAAGAGGTAGCGGCGTGCCGCGACCAGCGGGAAGGTGTTGCGCGGGCCGCTCACCCGGACGGTCGCGCCGACGGTGAGCCGCTCGTGCGCCAGCCGAGAACCGCCGCGCCCGTCTGGCTCGCGCTGCACCGCGATCCGCAGGACCGACCGCTCCGCCGGGTCACCGCAGAGGGAGTACTGGCGGGTCAGCCCGGCGCCCAACTCCAGGTCGATGTGCGCGCCCGGCGTCCACTCGGGCAGGTCACCGCCGTCCGCGCGACACAGGCGGATCGCCACCACCTCGGCCGCCACCTGATCGCGGCCGGCGACCACCAGCTCCGCACCGGTCAGAGCATCCACCGTCACTCGCGCATCGCCAGCCGTCTCGGCGGTCCGGGCACCGGCACGGCCGCACCCTGGTGGCCCTGCGGGTGGGCGAGCAGCCACTCCCACAACTCAACCGGCTCCTCGGCGAGGCGCTCGGCCCCACAGTGGCAGATCCCGCGCAGCGTGTCGGTGCCCGGCACCCAGTGGATCCGGTAGACCCGGTCCCCGCTGCGGGTGCCTGCCCGGGAACTCACCGCGCCGCTCCCACCGTCCCCGACCCGACCATCCGGGCCAGCAGCCGCCGGGCGGCCAGGCCACCGGTGTCGATGTTGATGCTCAGCTCCTGATACCTGTCCGGCTCCGTCGCGATCACCTGCTCCAGAATGTTGAGCGCGGTCACGTCCTGCATGACAACCGTGTGGTTGCTGTGGTGGAGGTACTCGCTGACCGACTCGTCGTCGATCGCGAAGTCGCGCGCCACCGCCCAGAAGTCATAGGTGGTGTGCTCCGTCGACGGGGTGATGGCGTACACGATCTCGGCGTGGAACGCTTCGCGGTCCTCGCCCTCCGCGGGCGGGTAGACACCCTGCGGCGCGATCCGGCTGTGCAGCAGGTAGAGGCAGGGCGGGTGGTACTCGATGTCCTGCCACCTGGTGATCCGGCCCTGGATGCCGGTGGAGCGCGCGTAGAACGGGGGGCAGTCGGCATCGTCCATGTGCCGACTGACGTAGACGATCCCCCGGTCCTCGTCCACTTCGGTGGTGATCGGGGTGTTCGCCACCTCCGGCGTGCCGATGTAACCGCCGTGCAGATAGGTCTCGTGGGACAGGTCCAGGAGGTTGTCGACCAGCAGCCCGTACCGTGCGTTCAGTGGCGCCATGCCCCGCACCACCGCGTAACGCGGGTCGGCCAGCCACGGTGCGCGCGGAATCGCAGCCGGGTCGGCCCGGTCCAGGTCGCCGATCCAGACCCAGATGAAGGAGTCCTGTTCGACAACCGGGAACGAGACCACCCGCGCGGTGCGCGGGATGCGCTGTTGACCGGGTACGAAGACGCAGGCGCCGGTCGGATCGTAGGTGAAGCCGTGGTAGCCGCAGACGATCGTGTCGCCGTCGAGCCGGCTCTCCGACAGCGGGAAGCGCCGGTGTACGCACCGGTCGGCGAGCGCCACCGCCTGCCCGGCACCGGTGCGGTACAGCACCAGCGGCTCACCGAGGACCGTCCGGGCGAGCAGGTTTCGCCCCACCTCACCGCCGTAGGCGGCCACATACCACTGGTTACGCGCGAATGCCATGCGACCGGACCTCCATGCCGACGGATGTCGATGGAGCCGGATCGTCCCGTGCGGTGTCCCCGCTGGGGAACCGGAGCTTTCACTGAATGAAAGGCCGGGCTCTCGTACGTGACGGTGTGGCTGCCGTACCGGCGGCACGGCAGCCACACCGGGGCGTCACCTGTTCTGCTTCTCCTGGCAGGGCACGCAGAAGCGAGCGTGCGGGAGAATTTCGAGCCGCTCGGCCGGGACACTCTGGCCGCACCTCTGGCAGGCACCGTAGGTGCCGTCGCTGATCCGGTTCAGCGCACCGGTGATCTGCTCGATGTTCTGGCGGGTGGCCAGCAGCAGCGCGGCCTGGTTGTGGGCCTCGCCGGGGTCGCCGGTGTCCGCGTTGAGCTCGGTCAGTTCCCGCAGCCGAGCCGTCTGGGTGGCGAAGTCGTCCGCCAGGGACGCTCGTAGGTCAGCCAGCCAACTCTGGTCGAGAGTAGGACGATGATCGACGCTCATGATCTGCCTTTCAAGGGGAATGGGTGGGAAAAATGGGAAAAACAAAAAGGGCCGAAGCTTGGTAGCTTCGCCCTGGCGGTCGTTCTGGGTATGCAACGACTCCGCAGGTGGGCCTCGGCCGGTTCGCGTCGGGCTCGACGTTGTGCGCATGGGCGCGGTGTGCGGCGCGCGGACAACCGGCACCCGCATGTCGGCCTTGGGACGGGTCGCCGTCGGCACGCGCACAGCACCGCCCACCGCCACCTCGGTGGCGGCGGGCGAGCGGAAGGTCACCGGCGGCATACCCCCACCATAGAGTGGCGTTGCCCTAATGCCAACGTTCGCGGTGGGACGTCGTTCCGGCCACAAACTGCCACTTTCCGCCGCACTAGGGCCGTTGTCCGAATCGACCGACTCCGTCCGGTTCTCCATCGGCCCGGTGTCGCCGGTTGGTCAGCTCGGGGTGAGGAGGCAGAACTCGTTGCTTTCCGGGTCGGCCAGGACCGTCCACGGCCCGTCACCCTGACCCACGTCGGCGGCTGTCGCGCCGAGATCCTTCAGCCGCGGCCCACCGTCGCCGTCTTCGTCGGCTACCGTCCGCGCTCGTCCGGAGGCTGCTCCTTCGTCAGGTGGAGCAGCCACCCCTCGCCGGTGCGGATGAGCGCGTATCGCCGGGGGCCGGTGCGGCCGTGCAGGGTGAACAGCATCCGGCGGTCGGTGCGATCGTGCTCCTCCCAGGTGCCGATGTCGGCGATCGACTTGTCGACGTCCTCGTAGGTGAGGTGATCGAGGTCGTGGTCGGGCACGGCGATCGCGAGGCGGTTGTCGCTGGGGCTGTCCGGAAGGCCGCGAGGCACCGCCCAGGAGCGCAGCACGCCGTCCTCCTCCAGCCGCAGGTCGAAGTGCGGTCGTGGTTTGCGGTGGTCGTGCAGGACGAAGGCAGGTGCCACTCCCCCATTGTCGGCGCCGGCCCGCCCTTCCGCCTGTCGACGCGATCACCTCGGATAGCCGGTACCCGTCGTGTGGGGGGTTTTTGCGTAGCACGCATATTTGCGTGTCACGCAAATGGTGCTAGCGTGGTGGCATGACGGGGCTCCGGGAGCGCAAGAAGGCCGAGACGCGGGCGGCGCTCGGTTGGGCCGCGATCCATCTCACCGCTGAGCGCGGCTACGACAACGTCCGCGTCGAGGACATCGCCGATGCGGTCGGTGTCTCCCCGCGCACCTTCAACAACTACTTCTCCAGCAAGGCCGAGGCGATCGCCTCCCGCCACCTCGACCGCAGCCTGCGCACCGCCGCCGCGCTGCGCGAACGTCCCGCCGACGAGCCGCTCTGGGCAGCGCTCACCCAGGCCGCATTGGAGCAGTTCACCCGCGGCCCCGAGGTCGAGGCGATGCCCTCCCCCGACCACGCGCAGTGGGTTGCCGGCGTCCGCACCATGCTCGCCGAGCCCGCGCTGCAGGGCGAACGGCTGCGCGCCACCGCCCTCGCCGAGGCCGAGCTCGCCGCCGCGGTCGCCGAGCGCACCGGCACCGACCTCGCCACCGACATGTACCCGAGGCTCGTCGCGGCCGCCGCCAGCGCCGCCGTCAGCGTCGCCATGCAGCACTATCTCGACAGCGCCGACCCACCCGCCCCGATCGAACGCCTCATCACCGACGCCTTCACCCAGATCGCCGCCGGCCTCCCGGCCCCACCCCGCTGAAGCTCCGCCCTCACACAGGGCACCACCTCACCCACGTCTCCAGCCGCGTCACACTCCCGCGGCGGGCCGGCCACGCGCCGCGCCTGCCGTGGCGATGACACACACCCCGAAGGAATCACGACCATGATCGATGTCATCATCGTCGGCGCCGGCCCCAACGGCCTCATGCTCGCCTGCGAACTGGCGCTCTCCGGCGTACACCCCGTCGTCCTCGAACGCCACGCCACGCCCACCGGCGAGCCGCGCGCCAACGGCCTCGTGGGCCAGGTCGTTCGCCTGCTCGACCGGCGCGGCCTCTATGCGCGGCTCAGCGGTGAAAGCACACCGCCGACCCCTCAACCGGCCTTCACCTTCGGCGCGTTCCCGCTGGATCTCACGATGCTCGCGGAGAACCCGCACTACGTGCTCGGCGTGCCGCAAGCCCAGCTCGAAGCCGGTCTCGCCGTCCGAGCTACCGAGCTCGGAGTCGACCTGCGCCGCGGCCACGAGGTCGTCGACCTCCGCCAACGCCCCGACGGGGTCGAGGTTCACCTCGCCGACGGTACGCAGCTCACCAGTCGTTTCGTCGTCGGCGCCGACGGCGGGCGTAGCGCGGTGCGCCGCCTCGCCGGCATCGGCTTCCCCGGGGTCACAAACGACCGGTCGATCTCTCGTACCGCCACGGTGACGGTGCCCGCGTCATCCCTCGACCCCGAGACGGGCGGCCTGCGCGTCCCCGGCCTTGGCGTCGTCACGCCGTTCCAGCACACCCGCACCGCGCGTGGCCTGATCGCCTGGGCCCCGTTCCCCGGCCGTCCGGCGATCCTGAGCACGACGGAGTGGCCCGACACGCCAACCAACGACGAGACCCCGATGAGCCTGGCGGAGTTCCGCGCCAGCGTCGCCCGGGTGCTCGGCACCGACATCCCCCTCGGCGCGCCCGACGGCCCCAGCCTGCTGAGGCGGCTGACCGGCCGAAACACCCGCATCGCCGCCCGCTACCGCGCCGGCCGGGTGCTCCTGGTCGGCGACGCCGCGCACGTGCACCCCGCGATGGGCGGCCCCGGCCTCAACCTGGGCCTGCAGGACGCTGTCAACCTGGGTTGGAAGCTCGCCGCAACGGTGCGCGGCTGGGCACCGCAGGGGCTGCTCGACACGTACGAAAGCGAGCGTCGTCCCGTCGCCGAACGGGTCGTCATGTCCACCCAGGCGCAGTCGGCGCTCATCGGCCCTGGCGACGAGATCACCGGCCTGCGGGAACTCTTCGCCGAACTGCTGCGCAAGCCGGAGGTGACCGGGCACATCGCGGCGCTGATGTCCGGTGCGGACATCAGCTACCCCGCCGATCCCGCCGACCCGTTGGCCGGCCGCTGCGCGCCCGACGTCATCGTGCACACCGACCACGGCGCGACACGTCTCGCCGAACTGACCCGCACCGCCCGGCCGCTGCTGCTGGACTCCACTGGCGCCTACGCCGGGATCGCCGCGCCATGGCGGGACCGGGTCGACGTGGTCACCGGCCCACTGGAGGGCACCACAGCGGCCGCGTTGCTCGTACGCCCCGACTGCTTCGTCGCCTGGTCCGCCGGGGACGCCACCACGCTGCGCGCCTCGCTCACCCACCACTTCGGCCCTGCGCGATGACCGCGAGACAGTTCCAGTCTGGCCCTCGTCAGCGTGTCTTGGCGTCGTACGCCTTCCAGTCCTCGATCGGAGTGAGCGCAACCGGTGCCGGTCGCTGTGCCGTCGTCGTCAGCTCGATCCGCTGGCCTTCGGTCGCCGACCGAAGCAGGCTGGTCATGGTGTCGAGTACGTGCAGTGCGACGTCGCCGTCAGCGCGTGGGGGACGCTGATCGTCGGCCCTGGCCAGGTCGATCAGACCGATGCCCCGGGAGGCCCCGGCGTAACCGGCACGCGGTTCGAGAGCGCGCCATTCGGTGTCGCCGAGCGAGAAGAGGCGGACCTCACCGTCGAAGTAGTTCGGATCGGGCACGGCGAGCGTGCCGGCCTCGCCGTGCACCTCGATGGGTGCGGCCGTCGTCCGGACACCGTCGAAGCTCGTGGTAATTGTGGAGAGCGCACCATTGGTGTGCTCGAGTACGCCGGTGAGGTGGGTGTCCACCCCCACCGGGATCCGCTGGCCGGTGCGGGGACCCGAGCCGATGACGCGCTCCGCGCGCAGGCGGCTGGCGGCTCCGGTCACCGACCGGACCGGCCCGAGCAGGTGGATGAGCGCCGAGATGTAGTACGGCCCCATGTCCAGCATCGGGCCGCCGCCCGGGGCGTAGTAGAAGTCGGGGTTGGGATGCCAGCGTTCGTGCCCCGGAGTGACCATGACGGCCGACGCGGACATCGGGCGGCCGATGAGCCCGCCGTCGATCACCGCCCGCGCCGTCTGCGTACCAGTGCCCAGGACGGTGTCCGGCGCGCACCCGACGCGGACGCCGGCCGACGCGGCCCGTTCGATGATCGAACGGCCGTCCGAAAACGTCACGGCGAGCGGCTTCTCCACATACACGTTCTTGCCGGCGTCGATAGTGCCGAGCGAGATGTCGGCGTGGGCCGCGGGGATGGTCAGGTTGAGCACTGTCTGCACGTCCGGGTGGGCGAGCAGACGCTCGACGCTCATCGCCTCGGCTCCAGGAATCGTGGCCGCGACCTCGGCTGACCGGGAGGCGTCGAGATCGGCCACCGCGACGATGTCGACCTCACTGTGGCCCGCGAGTGTGTCCAGGTACGCGCGGGAGATGACCCCGAGACCTACGACGCCGACGCGGTGCGGGTCGCCCACACCATCCCCCTCTCGATCACGGTACGGACATCCGGGTGCTCCAACACGTCGAGGCTGTGCCCCGGGGTCGTCACGACGATGCGCCCGGCACCCCACTGCCGGGTCCAGATCGCCGGTGAGGTGACCGGCCGGTGCCACGGA
The DNA here is from genome assembly GCF_022230925.1 of Micromonospora alfalfae. GTDB lineage: Bacteria > Actinomycetota > Actinomycetes > Mycobacteriales > Micromonosporaceae > Micromonospora > Micromonospora alfalfae. Next base: position 360,517 of record NZ_JAKKFH010000008.1, read on the forward strand.
TGCCACGCCTGCGTCGGGTGGGTGGTCACGGCCAGCACGTCGATCAGGTCGTCGTGCAGTACCCAGTACTGCTCGGTGACAAGGTCGAAGTCCTCGATGCCCGCAGTGATCGGGTGCTCCCGGCCGAGGTCGGTGACACGCACCGTGTGCGGCAGGAAGTTGTCCTCCGGGCCACCGTGACGTTCACACGGCTCCCGGCCCGGATGGGTCGCGAACTGGCCGCCCACCAGGTGCAGGTATTCGGATGACGCGCGGAACGAGTCGACGATGCCGCCGTGCCAGCCGGTGAAGCCCGTGCCGGCGATGACAGCCGCGCTGAGGCCCGCCACCTGGTCCGCGGTGATCTGCGACATCGTCATGCACTGCACGACGAGGTCAATCTCGGCCATCTCGGCGGCGTCACCGTAGATCTCCGTCGACTCCTCGACCCGTACGGCATAGCCGCTACCTTCGAGGAAGGGGAGGAACAACTCGGTCGCCTTGACCGGCTGGTGCCCTTCCCAACCGCCCCGAACCACCAGTGCTCTCCGCTGCGCCACCGTCGCTCCCTCCCACGGTCCGTCGCCACCGGGCTGGCCGATCCCGCCCCGACGACGTGCCGTCGATTCCGGTACGTGTCGAGCATCGAAACCGTACCCTTGGTCGCCGACAAGGCCGACCTACGCCGGCTTGCGGATTCCACTGTGCACGGTCGACTCACGCCGCAGCAAGAATGCACAGGTGCTGAAACGGCGCAGAGGTTCCGGGCCGGCCGGGTCGAGATCGCGAGCGTCGCTGCGGTATCTGCTGATCAACCGCTACGGCGGTTGCCATACTGGCGAGGGCTCTGGACCGAACCTCGGCCGCCGAGGTGCTGACCCTTCCCCTGCGGTTGAGGCGAGGCGACCTTGCCCTTCGCGCGTCGGGCAGCCCGATTCGCGGGAACGGCAGGCGGGTCGGTCTCAATCTCGGCCTCGGCCGCTGTTGAGGTGTCGGCAGCCACCGAGTGGGCGTCTTGGGCGGGCTCAGGCTCCGGCATCGGGCTCTCCTTGGATCTGGTGGGTCTACCGGCCGTCGACGGCCGCCGGAACGCGGACTCATCGACGCCGGGGTGCGCGCCTTGACGGTAGCGCAACGCCAGGCCGGGCGAGTGTTCCCCCGCTCCGACGGGACATCCGTTACCTGCCGCCTGCCGGCGCGAACCGAGCCCCGGGCCTCAACCGCATCGCCGCCGTCGTCCTGATCACGGATACGCCGTCCGCCTCGGTGGTCGAGATCAGTCGACGCCCGCGTACCTCATGGTGGTCCTTCCCGGGGTGGCCGGCACGCCCCGGGCGGCGGCGTACGCCCGGACGACCGGACTGGAGTAGTCGCGACGCTACGGAGCGGTCCGCCGCCCGGACAACGACGGATTGCTCACAAGCAACCCGTCGTTGTCCGGCCTGGGAAGGCCACCGCTGATCGGTCGTTACGTCCGGACGACCGTCAGACGGCGGTGCGGGACCACTGCTGGTTGGCGCCGGTGTTGCACGAATACTGCTTGAGGACGACCCCGTCCGCGGTCGCGGATGCCGGTACGTCCACGCACTTGTTGCTGTGCCGTGCCCGGAGCTGGAAGTAGCTGCCGTTGGCGACCATCTGGAACTGCTGGTTGGTGCCGGTGCCGCAGGTGTACTGGACGAGCTCGGCGCCGTCGGCGGTCGATGCGCTCACCACGTCGAGGCACTTTCCGCTGTGCCGGCTGACGATGCGCCAGTAGCCGCTGCCGGCGTCCTGGAACTGCCACTGCTGCCACGCACCACCGCCGTACGTGTACTGGCCGACGCGTGCGCCGTTGTCGGTGTTCGGCTGCTGGACGTCCATGGCCTTGCCGCTGTGCCGCACATCGATCCGGTAGAACGAGCCCGTCGACGGTGGGGGCGTCGTCGGGCCGTCGCCGACGGTGTCGCCCCACGCGTACCGGATCCGGTCCGCGCCGGAGGTGTTGCGGACGGTCAGGTTGAGGTCGGTGCCGCTGCCGCTCAGCGCGAACATCGAGTACCAGTCGTAGCCGATGGTGCCGGTCTTTCCACCGAGGGCGGGCCAGTAGGTGCCACCCATCTGGTTGTCACGCATGACCTGGGCCATGGCGCGGATGTAACGCACGAAGTTGTCGGTGCTGCCCGCGTCGCCGTAGTTGCGGCCGTCGTTCATGGGAGCGCCGAACTCGGTCGCGACCGCGCGGGAGGCGCAGTTGCCGAGGCGGGCCTGGATGTGGCTGCGGAAGGCGTCGTAGGTCATCGCGCCGTAGAAGAAGGCGTAGTAGTGGAAGGACAGCAGCGTCGAGTTGAAGCGGCTGTCGTTGCAGATGTCGCGCAGGTCCTGGCTGAAGCCGGTGCCGCCGATCAGCACCCGGCCGGGCACCGCCGAGTAGTGGTAGCTGAGCCAGTTCGCCGCGACGTTGCGCCACTCGGCCGAGCTGTAGCCGTGCGGCTCGTTCATCGGCTCGAAGTAGACGTTGGTGTTCGTGCCGTACGTGTTGGTCACCGTGGACCACATCGCGTTCCACGCGGCGAGGTTCGTGATCCTGCCGCCGGAGGCGGCGCCGTCCTCCCAGTACGCGAGGATGACCTTGAAGCCGCGGGCGGTGGCCGCGTCGATGGCGCCTCGGTACGCCTCCCACCAGGCTGTCCCCACCGTGTGGGTGTTGATGGGCAGACGGATCGTGTTGACCCCCATGGTGGACGCCATGTCGTCGTAGAGGGCGTTGGCCTTGGCCCGCACTGTCGCGTTGCTGTCGGACATGCTCAGGCCCTGCACGACGAGCGGACTGGTCTTGAAGTTGTCACCCAACATGGCCCAGTTCATGCCTCGGAACTGGTTGGTGGCGGCGGTGGCCGGCGACGACGCGATGGCGACGACGCCAACCATTGCCGTCAACGCGGCCACCAGGGCGGAGAGCACCCGTCGATGTAGTGCCACAGTCGGAACTCCTTGAAGAAGGACCAGGTTCAGCTGGTCACGCGGAAGGTGGCGTCGGCACGGCTCTGGGCGTCGGACACCGGGTCGAGCCGGAGCAGGTAGCTGTAGTGCCGGAGGTAGCGGTCCGGGTGGCTGTATGACTGGAACGACGTCCACGACGAGTTGGCGAGCCCGGCGACCTGCCGGAAGGTGGCGTCGGCGGCGAAGGTGGCGGTGCCGTCGTTGGCCTCCAGCCGGAAGTCGTATCCGTAGTGGCGCAGGTAATGGCCCGGGTAGTTGACCGACTGGAGGGAGACGGTGCCGGAGCCGACCAGGCCGGGCACGAGCCGCCACTGGCCGTCCTGGGCAGGGCTGACGTTCGGGTCGATGCGGGCGTCGTAGTCGTAGTGCCGCACGTACCGGTCCTGGAAGTTGTACGACTGGATCCGGTTGACAGCTGTGGCGGGCCAGCGGGCGAGCACCCGGTTCTGTTCGGCTGCGGTCAGGTTGAGGATCGTTCCGTGTCGTTTCCTGGTGCCACCCATGGCGTACGAGCCGGACGCCGGCAGCCGGTAACTGCTTGCGCTGGACGGGTTGGCGGTCAGCACCGGCAGGTAACCACGCCCGCTGGCGTACTGGTCCAGGTAGAGCACCCACTCGTTGCGGGCGTTCATCTTCATCCACATCGGGCCTTCGACCTGCGCGCCGGTCAGCCCGATGCCGGAGAGGTTTCCGAGGCTGGTCCAGGTGCCGAGGATGGAGTTGCTGCCTTCGATGGCGATCTGGCCGTCCCGGGAGGCCCGGACGTAGCGGTACGCGCCGACTCCGGTCGGGACCTCGACGATCTGGGTGTCGATGATCTCCTGATTACCGGGTCGGTTGATGTAGACCTGCGGTGTGGTGATGCTGCGGAAGTTCGCCGTCCGCGCGGAGTAGATGCGGTGCTTGGTCGCACCGTTGAGCGGGACGTTCGTCGCCCAGTAGAGGACGTAGTCGCCGGTGTCCGGGTTCCAGATCGCCTCCGGAGCCCAGGCGTTGCGTCCGTCCGGGATCGCGCCCGCGACGTTCAGCAGCCACGGCGCCGACCAGTTGACCAGGTCGGTGGACTCCCATACGACGAGGTTGCGGCTGCCGTTGTTGATCGCGGCCGACCAGTCCTGACCGCAGCCGATGCACAGGTCGGTGGCGATGATCCAGTACCGGTCGCCGGCGGGCGAGCGGACCAGGGCGGGGTCGCGGACGCCGCGGGTGCCGACGGTGGACCGCAGCACGAGGCCGCCGTTGTTGAGGTCGGTCCAGCGTAGGCCGTCGGTGCTGTGGGCGAGGTAGATCTGCTGGTCGGTCGACGACTCGCCGGTGAAGTGCGCCATCAGGTAGCCGACGGTCGGGTCGAGCGCGGCCGCCTCCTTCGGTGTGGCCGCTGACCAGGTGGTGAACAGCAGGCTCGCGGCCACCGCAACCGCGCAGAGCCGGGCGAGGACTCTCGACATGTGTCTCTCTCCTTCGCGCAGGGGCTTGGCAGTCAGCTAGAGCGTCGGTACAACGGGCCGGATGGTGCCGTCGGTGCTGAACTCCATCCGGTCGATGGTGGTCTCGCGGTTGGTGCCGTTGCCGGTTGGTACGGCGAAGCGGTGGTAGGCGATGTACCAGGTGTCGCTGCCGGGTGCGCGGACCACAGAGTGGTGACCGGTGCCCTTGACGCCGATGTCGAGGCGCTTCTGCAGCACCACGCCGCGCCTTGTCCACGGCCCGAGGGGTGAAGAGCCGGTGGCGTAGGCGACCCGGTAGTCCTCACTGCGCGTGTCGTTCTCCGACCACATGAAGTAGTAGAGACCGTTGCGCTTGAACACGAACGGTGCCTCGTTGTAGCCCGAGGGGGTGACGACCCGCGTCTGCGTCGCGTCGAAGGAGACCATGTCGGTGTTCAGCCGCACCGCCCGCGCGACGCCCTGCCCCCAGTACAGGTAGGACTGCCCGTCGTCGTCGGTGAACACCATGGGGTCGATCGTCTGCCCGCCGGAGAACTGGTCACTGCGGATCAGCGGCCGGCCCAGCGCGTCACGGAACGGCCCGGTGGGGCTGTCGGCCACCGCCACGCCCAGCTGTTTGGCCGTGTTGCCGCTGGCCGCGCCGCCGCTGAAGTACAGGTAGTAGCGGCCGTTGGCGCTGGCCACCGCGGGTGCCCAGGCCGAGTTGTCCGCCCAGGAGACGTCCGGACCGTGGTCGAGGATCACGCCGTGGTCGGTCCAGTTGACCAGGTCGGTCGAGGAGAACGCCTTGTAGTAGGTGCCGGCCCAGCTCGCGTAGCCGTCGGTGGTCGGGTACAGGTAGTAGCGGCCGTTGAACACGGCAAGGTGCGGGTCGGCGAAGAGACCCGGGATCACCGGCCCCTTGCTGGTCCTGGGTGCCCAGGGCGCAACGAGGCGAAAGGAGCTGTCCGCCCGGAACGCGGCCGTGTCCTGGTAGGCGTCGAGCCAGAGCGCGAAGTCGCGGTGCCGGATCCGCCGGTTCGGATAGTTGTACGAGACGAGTGCCACCGATCCGCCGACCGAGCCCTCCACGGCACAGAAGGTGGCGTCGGCCCGGAATGCCGCGTCGCCGGTGTTCGGATCGACCCGGAGCCGGTAGTCGCGGTGCCGCAGGAACATGCCTGTCCTGGTCTGCAACGAGTAGCAGGTCGGCGACGCCAGACCGTTCACCACTGTGAAGGTGGCATCCAGCTTGGTCTGGTTGGCACTGCTGGAGGTGACCGGGTCGAGTTGACCGAGGTAGTCGATGTGCCGCACGTACCGTCCGGCCTGGTTGACCGCCTCCAGCGAGACGGCACCGGTCGGCAGCGTGGCGGCGTGGGCCGGTTTGTCGGCCACCACCACGACAGCCGTGGCGGCGACGGCGGACAGCACGAGCAGGGCACGTAGACGCATTGTTGATGCCACAGTCCTACGCCGTGGAACCACCATCCCGGCCCCTCTCGCAAGATCATCTATGTTAGCGTTAACAAGAACGGGCCGTATCCTGGCTCGGGCAACAGCGGTTCCAGCAATGAGCGACGCGCCCGCACGGGGACACCCCTGGCGCTTCACGGGGACGGGCGCAATGTGTTCGGTTCGTTAACTTCGCGTTGCGGACAAGTGTTAGCGATCGCATAGACCAGTGTCAAGGGATCAACAGTGGCCGCTCCCCCGGCGTCCGGCGAAGCCGGTTGTCACGCTCGGCCCACATCGGGTTTGCCTTGATCCCTCAGCACCTGACGCACCTACATGAGCCCGAGTCCGAGCAAGGTCGAGCCCTCGGCGACAGGCGAGGTCGCCAGCAGTGGGGGCAGCCCGAGCGCCGAGGCTCTGGCAGCCGGCGAGGGTCGCGGACGTCAGCTCTGCATGGAGAAGTCGCGACGACACCGTTGTGGTCGGATCTGGTGGCGCCGACGATGTCGTAGTCGGTCATCCACATCAGCTGGTGTGCGGGCAGCCGCTTCCAGAAGTAGACGTAGTCGATGTGCCGGTTGCCGTGCTTCCGGTGCCCTTTTCGCCGTAGAGGTTGTAGTTGGAGCGCAGATTCGGCAGCTCGTTGGCCTCGAACACCTGCCACGGGAACTTCGCGTATCCGTAGCTCCGGTCGGCGCTGAAGTCGACGTTGAGGTCTCCGCTCACTATGACCTGGCCCTCGTCCTGCTTGTCGACAGCCAGTTCCTTGAGACCCTGGAACTGCGCCTCGGCGCACCTGGTGCGCGGCAGGCCCTCCGGCCGGCCCGCGGTTTCGATGCCGGCCACCGCGTCGCACGAACCGCCGTCGGTGGCAGCCAACGGACCCTATCGATTCCAGTGGACGCGATGCCGAACGGCCGGTTATCAGATATCGACAGGCCCGAGTCGGGGACAGGTGACTTCCCGGTGCTGGAGCTACGCGAAAGTGAGGCCGTCGGACCGGGCGCGTTTGAGCTCGGAGAAAGCCCGGCAGCCGGCGAGCAGGCGAGCGCCGTCGAAGACGCGGACGGCCTCCTCGCCACGAGGGATGGAGCTCAGCACGGGCCCGAAGAAGGCCACGTCGTCGACGACGACCGTCGGGGTGCCGAGGTCCTCGCCCACCAGTTGCTGCGCGCGGGCGGTGCTGGCCCGCATCTGTGGATCGAGGTCGCTGCGCGAGGCGGCGGCGGCCAGGTCGGCGGGGAGGCCGGCCTCGGCCAGGGCCAGCGGGACGACGGTGTCGAAGTCCTTGTCGCCGCCGTCGTGGATCCGGCGGCCGAGCGCCGGGTACAGCCGTGCGAGGGCGGCGGAGCCGTGTTGCGCCGCTGCCGCCACGCACACCCTGGCCGGGCCCCACGCCCGGTCGTTGAATTCGCGGTACCAGGGCTCCAGGTCACGATGCTCGTTGATCACCGCGAGGCTCATCACCTCGAACCGCAGAGTGAGCGGCCGCATCTTCGCGACTTCCATGAGCCAGCGGGAGGTGATCCAGGCGAACGGGCAGGACGGATCCACGTACGCCGTGACCAGCGGAGCTGACATTCGAGGGGAGTTGTCTTCCACGGAAGACAACTTATCTTCCGTGGAAGCTAAGATGCAACAGTGGATGACGACCGGATCGCCGACATCGTTGGTCAGTGGGGTCGCGAGCGACCCGACCTTGACCCCACCCCGCTGCTGATCATCGGTCGCATCCAACAACTGGCCGCTGTCCTCGATGTGGCCCTGCGGCCGCCGTTCGCCGCTGCGGACCTCAGCAACGGCGACTTCGACGTGCTCGCGGCGCTGCGCCGCGAGGGCGAGCCATACACGCTCACGGCGGGCCAGCTGAGCCAACGGATGCTCGTCACCACCGGGGCGGTCACCAAGCGGGTGGACCGGCTGATCGCCCGAGGCCTCGTGTCCCGCTCGGTCTCCACAGCCGACGCGCGCGGCAGAGTGGTCGGGCTGACTCCGGCGGGTGTGGGTCTGACCGACCGGCTCATCGAGGAGCATCTGGCCAACGAGGCTGCCATCCTTCGTGGTCTCACCGACAGCGATCGCAGAGCCCTTGAACGGCTGCTGGCGGCGCTGAACCGGACCCTGACCTCCCGAGGTCTCGGCCCTGAGGGCGAGAGTCAGGTCGGGTGAGCGCCTCGGTCGTGATCGGCCAGCATTGGATTACCATTCCGCCATGGACGACACCACCCGCGGGATACGTATCAGACGCGGTGGCCCGGTCGACGCGCCTGCCGTTCTGACCATGCTGGACTCCGCTGTGGCCTGGATGAACGACCGCGGCAACACCGAGCAGTGGGGCACGACGCCGTTCTCCGAAATACCCGCACGGGCCGAACAGGTCGATCGGTACCTGACCGAGAACCTCCCGTTCCTCGCGGAAGTGGACGGGACGCCGGCCGCGGCCCTGGTGCTGGGCTCCGGGCCCGACCCGCGCGTACCGATCGCGCCCGCGGAAGAACCCGAGCGGTACGTCCGCCTCCTGGTCTCCAACCGACGATTCGCCGGCCGGAAACTGGGGTCGGCCCTGTTGGCACACGCCGTGCAGGAAACCCGGCGAGCGGGCGTGCGGTTGCTACGGGTCGACTGCTGGGCGGGCGGCGGAGGCGAGTTGGTGGCGTACTACGAGCGGCACGGATTCAAGTCCACCGAGAGCTTCCTGGCCGGAACCTGGCCCGGGCAGGTGCTGGCCCAACGGGTCGGTTGAGCGGCGCCCTTTCACGCGGATGAAGTGGGCGCCGCTGCGGCGGTACGGGCAGAGGCGTGTTCGCGGAGCATGCTCAGCAGCCCGGGAAAGCGTTGCTCCACGTCGTCGTAGCGGAGGGTGACCAGCCGGCGGATGCCGTCGACCCGCGTGCGGATCAGGCCGGCATCGCGCAGCACCTTGATGTGGTGCGACACCGTCGACTTGCCGATGGTGACGCCGGCCTCCTTGAGGACGTCACTGCCGCACGTCCAGTCCCCGGCGGCGACGAGGGCACGCACGAGCGTGAGCCGTACCGGGTCGGCGAGCGCGCTGAGCACGACGTCGATCGTCACGGTCTCGATGGCGGGTTCGATCACCTCGGTCACGAGTTCAAGCCTAGCCAGAACTTGCGGAAAGTTCGACTCTGATCGTACTGTTCGATCCAGCTCGAACGGTACGACATGAATCGAACAGAGGATGCATCATGAAGGCGATCATCTACCGCGACAACGGCGGCCCCGACGTTCTCCAGTTCGTCGAGCGTGACCGGCCCACGCCCGCACCCGGTGAGGTTCGCGTCCGGGTCGCCGTGTCCGGGGTCAACCCGACCGACTGGCAGGCCCGATCCGGCACCGCCCACCGCAAGCTGTTCCCCGAGATCACCCCGCACCTCGACGGCGCCGGCGTGATCGACGCCGTCGGTGCCGGGGTTGACCCCAGTCGGGTCGGTCAGCGGGTTTGGCTGTTCATGGCCGCCGCCGGGAGGCCCACCGGCACCGCCGCCGAGTACACCGTCGTACCCACCGACCAGGCCGTGCCGCTGCCGGACGAGACCAATTTCGACGTCGGCGCCTCGCTCGGTGTCCCCGCACTCACCGCACACCGCGCCCTCACCGTCGCCGAGGACGGGCCACGCCGCCTGCACCCCGGAGCGCTCGACGGCAAGGTGGTGCTCGCCGCCGGCGGGGCCGGCGCGGTCGGGCACGCGGTGATCCAACTCGCCCGCTGGGCCGGCGCCACCGTGATCACCACGGTCAGCGGGCCGGAGAAGGCGAAGCTGGCCGCCCTGGCCGGAGCCCACCACACCATCACCTATCGCGAGGGCGACCCGGCCGCCGCCATCCGTGCCATCGCCCCGGACGGCGTCGACATCGTCGCCGAGGTGGCGTTGGGCGCGAACCTGGCTCTGGACCTGGCCGTGCTGCGCACCCGCGGCACCATCGCGACGTACGCCAACGTGGGTGGCCATCCTGTCGCGCTGAACGTGGGGCAGAACATGGTGCTGAACACCCGCCTGCAGTTCCTGGTGCTCTACACCGCTGGCCCGCACGCTCGCGCCGCAGCCGTCGAGGACGTCGCCGCCGCGATTCGGGACGGCGCCCTGCCGGTTGGCGAGGAACACGGCCTGCCACTGCTCCGCTTCCCACTGCACCGGACCGCCGACGCTCATCGAGCGGTGGAGGCTGGCGCGGTCGGCAAGGTGCTGGTGGACGTCATGCCCTGAAGTTCACCCGCAAGCAGGAGGAGAGGTAGTCACACGTCGTCGTGCACCGTCACCGGCGATGAATACCAGTCCGCCCCGAGCGGCATGTGTCGGGTCGGGCGGACCAATAATCGGACGTCTCGCCGGGTTGCGTCCACTAGCGTCCCGCCTCATGGAGAACACCACCGTACGCACTGAACGCCTCGAGCTTCGCCCAGTGCGGGACGAGGACGTCGACCGGATCCTGGAGTACCGCAACCTGCCGCAGGTCACGCACTGGCTACTACGCACGCAGGTCGACCCCGCATCCTTCCGCGCGGCATGGCGACGGGCGGCCGCAGACCCCGACGACCACAGCATGGCGGCCACGCTCGACGGCGTGGTGATCGGAACCGTCTCGCTCGACGTCGTCGACGGCATGGGTCAACCCGGCATGCCACCACGGACCGAGGCCCACCTCGGCTACATCTTCGATCCGGCCTACCGCGGAAACGGGTACGCGACCGAGGCGGTGACCGCTGTGGTGGCGCACGCATTCGACAGCCTGGGCATTCGCAGAATCACCGCCGGCTGCTTCGCGGACAACCTCGCCTCGGTGCGCATCCTCGAGAAGGTCGGCATGCGTCGTGAGCAGCACGGCGTCGGCGATTCCTGGCACGCCGAACTGGGCTGGGTCGACGGCTACACCTACGCCGTCCTCGCCGAGGCATGGCATCGAGAGCCAGCACCGTAGGACCGGTCCAGCGGAAACTAGACCTTCCCATCGGCGCCCCAGAGCGCCGTGAGCTCCTCATGCGTCGCAGTCAATCATCCGCCTCCTCGTCATCGTCACCGGGCGAGGTCAGACCCTGCTCGTCGAGGAAGCCCCGCCACTCGTCGTCGTCGAAGCCGACCTCGCCGTATCCGGCGCCGAAGACGTAGTAGGCGAGGAACGAGTCGAGGTCCGGCGCGACGTCGAGGAACATCTCACGCATGAACCACTCGTCGGTGGTCTCCGCCGGGAAGTACCAGACCGCGCCGCTGTCGCGTCGGATCAGCAGCGGCTCGTCGTTCAGTGTGCCGATGACCAGCCATTCAGCGGGTTCGTCGGCGACGCCGGTGAACCCGGGCATCTGCTCGATGTAGTACTGGATGTCGTCGAGGGCCGCGACTGCGGCCAGGTCGAACGCGCCGGCCAGGATGCCGTTGGCGGTCTCCAGCAGCTCCGGACCGGCTGCGGCAGCTCGGCGGAAATCTGATCGGCCGGAACGCCCTCGTTGATCTGGGCAGTGCCCGGGTGCGCCTCAGGCGGTCGCCAGGCGGACCATGAACTGGCAGCCGTCGGAGGTGTTGCGCACCTCGACCCGACCGCCGTGCGCCTCCACCAGGCCACGAACGATGGCCAGGCCGAGCCCTCCGGACGCCCCACCGTCACCGGCGCCAGGGGTCCGGGCCGGTTCACCACGGAACGCGATGTCGAACAGCCGGGGAAGGTCCGCCGGGGGGATGCCGCCACAGGTGTCGGCAACCGACAGCCAGGCGTGGTCCTCCTCCCGGCCGGCTTCGATGCGTACGGTGCCGTCGGCCGGGGTGTAGCGGACGGCGTTGAGCAGCAGATTGGCCACCACCCGCGCCAGTTCCGGTTCGCTCGCGGCGACAGTGGGCCACCCCGACTCGCTGGCGATCAGCTTGATGCGGCGAGCGTCGGCCAGTGGGATGGTGCTGGCCAGCGCGTCCGAGACCACCTCGCCGAGCGGCACCGCCGTCAACGACAACCGCAACGCTCCCGCGTTGATCCGGGACAGCTCGAACAGGTCGTCGACGAGGCGGGTCATCCGGTCGGTCTCCACGCGGATGCGGCGGTGGTACTCGTCTACCGTTTCCGGATCGCGGACCACCCGGTCCTCCAGCGCCTCCGCCATCGCCCGCAGCCCGGCCAGCGGGGTCCGCAGGTCGTGGGAGACCCAGGCGACCAGGTCGCGTCGTCCCTTCTCCAGTTGCCGTTCCCGCTCCCGAGCCTGGTCACGCCACACCGCGGCGCGGGCCAGTCGCCGGCCGAAGTGCCCGCCGACGGCGAGGCTGACCACAGCCGCCGCCGCGACGGTGATCAGGACCACCTCACTGTCGTGCGCGGAGAGGAACATCGCTTCCGCGACCGCCATCACCCCGACGGCGACAGCGACCACAGTGGTGGTGAGCAGCACGCTGAGGTGCACGGTGATCGAGCTGCGCCGGAGCGCGCGGAGCAGCACCGCGCCGGCGAGACCGATGCCGAGGGCCGCGCCGAGGGCGATCGCGAAGATCAGGAGTACGTCACGCATGGGCCGGCTCGTAGCGGTAGCCGACACCCCAGACGGTCACGATCCGCTGCGGATCGGCCGGGTTGGCCTCGATCTTCTCCCGCAGTCGGCGTACGTGCACTGTCACTGTCGAATGGTCCCCGAAGTTCCACCCCCACACCTGCTCAAGAAGTTCGGCCCGGCCGAAGACCCGGGACGGATGCCGCATGAGATGGACGAGCAGGTCGAATTCGCGCAACGTCAGGGCCAGATCCGCACCCGCGAGGCGGGCGGTTCGGGAGGCCGTGTGCACCACCAGGTCGCCATCGGTGAGCGCCTCCGGCCGCTCGGGTGGCGTCCCACCTCCGGCGCGACGAAGCACCGAACGGACCCGCAGCACCAGTTCCCGGGGTGAGAAGGGCTTGGTCAGGTAGTCGTCCGCGCCGAGTTGCAGCCCGAGGATCCGGTCGGACTCGTCACCGCGGGCGGTCAGCATGACGATCGGCACGCCGTCGGGCCGTACCCGCAGTGCCCGGCACACCTCCAGGCCGTTGATCCGGGGCAGCATCAGGTCGAGCACTACCAGGTGTGGCGCCTGCCGCTCCACGGCCGCCAGTGCCGCCGCACCGTCCGCCGCGAGGCTCACCTGGAAGCCGTCGTTCTCGAGGTAACGCCGAATGACGTCGCTCACTGTCTGATCGTCGTCGACCACCAGCACACGCTGCGTCACGGACCTTCCCCGTTCCGCCCCGTCAACGTCTCCCCCAGATGTCCATCGGCCCAGCGTAGCCAGGCACCAGCCGCCGCCCGCACCAGCAAACCTTGCGAGGTTCTTACGGCTGCGTGCGGAAACCCGCCCAGGCGTACGCGGGGTCATACGGTGACCGGAATGCGGATACTTGTCACCGGTGCGGCCGGCTTCATCGGCTCACACGTCGCGGACCTGCTCACCGACGACGGGCACGAGGTGGTGGCCGTTGACGCGCTCCTGCCCGAGGCGCACGGTGCGACGGCGCCGCCCTGGACCGAGCGGCACGACCTGGTGGTCGGCGACGTGCGGAACACCGAGTTGCTGACCCGGCTACTGACCGGGATCGACGCGGTCTGCCATCAGGCAGCCATGGTCGGCCACGGCATCGACCCGGCCGACGCCCCCCGGTACGCCGCGCACAACGACCTCGGCACTGCCACCCTCCTCGCGGCGATGCACGCCGCCGGGGTACGCCGACTGGTGCTGGCCAGCTCGATGGTGGTCTACGGCGAGGGCCGCTACCACTGCCCCACCCATGGAATCGTCAGGCCTGCCGGCCGCCGGGTCGCCGACCTGGCCGAGGGCCGCTACGAGCCGACCTGCCCTCGCTGCGACCAGGCGCTCTCCCCCGGTCTGGTGCCCGAGGACGCGCCGCTGGAGCCGCACAGCACGTACGCCGCCACCAAGCTGGCCCAGGAACACCTCGCCGGCGCCTGGGCCCGGCAGACCGGCGGATCCGTCTGGGCCCTGCGCTACCACAACGTCTACGGTCCGCGAATGCCCCGCGACACCCCGTATTCGGGGGTCGCGTCGATCTTCCGGTCGGCACTGGCCGCCGGACGAGCGCCCCGGGTGCTGGAGGACGGCCGGCAACGGCGCGACTTCGTGCACGTGACCGACGTGGCGGCGGCCAACCTGCTGGCCCTCACGACACCGGCACCGGACCCCCTGACCCCGATCAACGTCTGCTCGGGCGAGCCGCACACCGTCGGCGAGCTGGCCCACGAGCTGGCGTCGGCGATGGGCGGGCCAGCGCCGGTCACGGTCGGGGGCGGACGGGCGGCCGACGTACGGCATGTCGTGGCCGACCCGGCGCGCGCCACCCGGCTGCTTGGTTTCACCGCCCGGGTCGGCTTCGCCGCTGGCATCGCCGACTTCACCACAGCGGTCATGCGAGACCCGGCCTCGGTCACGACACCGTCCACAGTAGGTGGTTGACGGCGAGAGCCGTGGCGGCCTGGGCGGCCAACCACCACCGCCGGTGACAGCGGGGCAGGTGCGCGGTGGCGACCAACAGCCAGACGGCGAACGGTAGCCAGATCCGCTCGACCTCTGCCTTGCTGAGCCCGGACAGGTCCGCCGCGAGCACCGCCACCGCCGCCGCGATGGGCAAGCACACAGTGGGTCCGGCGCTGGCGATCCGCTGCCGAAAGGCCGTCGCGAGCGGTGGGTGCGGCGCTCGGATCGACACGGCGGCCACCGCCCGCCGCAGCGCCGGCCCGACCACCGGGCCGGCCGAGAGCAGCAGGGCGGCAAGATTCGCCCAGACCCAGTAACCGTACGGGCGTTCCGCCGCCCAGCCCTGGTAGTAACGACGTGCCACCAGGTGGTAGCCGTCCAGCCACCAGAAGCCGGCGACTGTGAACGCGGCGACGACGGCCGCGACCGCCGTCGCCGCGACCAGGAACACGCCGAGGCGGTCCCGCGCCCGGAGCAGCACCACTGTCAACGCGAGCAACCCGACCAGGACGAACCCGTACGACAGGTAGAGCGCGAAACCGAGTAACAACCCGCCCAGTACGGCCCCCGGTCGGCCACCCACCGCCAGCAGCGCCAACCCGGCCGCTACCACCGCGGCGAAGATCCCGTCCGCGGACGCGCCCACCCAGACCGCCCCCGGGAGCAGCACCAGGAACGGCCACACCGCCCGGGCAGCGTCCTCGGCGCCGAGTGCCCGCAGCGTCACCGGAACCGACACCGACACCGTGGCGCCGAGCAGCACGCAGGCGAGCCCGGCGGCGGTCCCACCGCCGAGGCCGATCCGCTCCAGCCAGACGAAGAAC
Source organism: Micromonospora alfalfae (assembly GCF_022230925.1). Taxonomy (GTDB): domain Bacteria; phylum Actinomycetota; class Actinomycetes; order Mycobacteriales; family Micromonosporaceae; genus Micromonospora; species Micromonospora alfalfae. The sequence goes on from NZ_JAKKFH010000008.1 coordinate 375,637, forward strand.
AGCAACGCTCCCGGTGGGTGAGCGGCAGCGTGGGTGGACCACGAATCGGGCTGGAAGTCGAGAATCCGGTCGGCGAAGCCGGACAACATGATGCTGACGTCCGTCACCCGGGGCACCTCGTGCAGGTACTCGGCCTGCACGGTGAGCCGCTCGGTCAACCCCGCGGACCAGCCGTCCACCAGAGCCAGCGACAGCGTCCAGAGCAGCGAGGCGACATAGCCGACCACCAGCAGCCGCGGCCAGCGCGTGTCGGTTCCCCAGCGTGTGCCCCGCCAGACGAACAGCGCCGCGACGAGAAGCGCGACGGGGGTGCCGGGCCCCAGATGGGGTTGCCAACTCGCGTAGAGCGGCGCCGCGTCGGCGTGCAGTCGTACGCCCTGATGGTTGAGCAGGGCGCCGACGGCGACGGCGACGGCGAGCAGTGCCACCTCGACGCCGAGGACGATCAGGTCGGCGGACCGGGTTCGTCCCGGCCGGGTCATCATGGTCATGGTGACGGCCGACGATACGACCTCCCACCAGGCATTCGACGGCCGCACGGTGAGACGTCAGAGAGTCGTAAGATCCGGTGCCGTGTAAGCGATTCGTAAGGAGCAACCGCGGTCCGGACGGCCGGTGGCGGGCCTAGCGTCGCCGGTATGCACACAACGATCGACGTGGTGCTGCCGTGTCTTGACGAGGCGGCCGCACTGCCTGCCGTACTGAGCGGGCTACCGCCCGGCTACCGCGCCATCGTGGTCGACAACGGCTCCACCGACGGTTCGCCGGTCGTCGCGGCCGAGTACGGGGCGCGGGTCGTCCACGAGCCGCGACGGGGGTACGGAGCGGCAGTACACGCCGGCCTGCTGGCGGCGGAGACGGATCTGGTCTGCGTGCTCGACGCGGACGGCTCGTTCGACCCGGCCGAGTTGCCCAGGCTCGTCTCGGCGGTGCTCGACGGGCAGGCCGATCTCGCCGTCGGGCGACGTCGACCGGTCTCGGCGGACGCTTGGCCGTGGCATGCCCGCGCCGGGAACGCGCTGGTCGCGGCCCTGCTGCGGCGTCGCGGCGTGCCGGTGTACGACATCAGCCCGATCCGGGTCGCCCGCCGGGCGGCGCTGCTCGGACTCGGTGTCGACGACCGCGCGTTCGGCTATCCCCTGGAACTGCTGCTGCGCGCGGCCGGAGCGGGCTGGCGAATCCTCGAACTGGACGTCGCGTACGCGCCGCGGGCCGCCGGCACCAGTTCGAAGGTCTCCGGGTCGGTCCGGGGCACGCTGCGGGCGACCCGGGACTTCGCCGGAGTGCTGCGCGCCGACGCCGCCGGTGGTGGCCGGTGAACGTCCTGCTCCTGGTTGCGAAGGCACCGGTCGCCGGGCAGGCCAAGACGCGCCTCTGCCCGCCCGCCGATCCCATCCAGGCGGCCCGGATCGCGGCGGCGTCGCTGTTGGACACCCTCGCGGCCGCGCGCGCCACCGCCTCGACCATTCCCGTGCTGGCCCACACCGGTCGGTTCGCCGATGCCGAGTACAGCGCGGAACTCACCGCCGCGTTGGCGGGCTGGCACCTGCTTGCGCAGCGTGGCGACACGTTCGCCGACCGCCTCGCGAACGCCCACGCCGACACCGCTGCGGCTTTTCCCGGCCGACCGGTGCTGCAGATCGGCATGGACACCCCGCAGATCGGGCCGGCAGTGCTCACCACGGCCCTGGACCGGCTCGCCGAACACCAGGCGGTGTTCGGACCGGCGCTGGATGGCGGCTGGTGGGCACTCGGGTTACGCGATCCCAGGTACGCGAGCGCGTTACGCGACGTACCCATGTCGACCGACGACACCGGGCGACGCACCCTCGCCGCGCTGCACGGGCGCGGCCTGCAACCGGCGATCCTGCCCGTACAGCGGGATGTCGACGACTGGTCGACGGCGCTGGCGGTCGCGGCCGACCTGCCCGGCACCCGGTTCGCGGACGCCGTCACGGCGGTGGACCGCCATCTGCTGATCGGGCACGCCCGGTGACTTCGACCATCAGTCTCGACGGTTTCGCCGTGGTGCTGGGCAGGCTCGGCGGGTGGTCCGCAGACCCTGACGCCTACGCCACGCCGGTCGGCCGCCCGAGGCCCGCGACCCAACCCGACCATTGGCTGGTGCACACCGACGGGCGACGTGACCTGTTGCCGGTACGGCGCTGGCACGGCCCGCCCGAACCGGCGATCGAGTCCGTCGCCGCACGCTGCACCGGGCCCACAATCGACCTCGGTTGCGGCCCCGGCCGGCTGACCAGGGCACTCGCCCAGCGCGGCCTCGTCGCACTGGGGGTGGACATCTCCGCCGAGGCGGTACGTCTGACCCAGGACCGGGGGGTCATCGCCCTGCGACGCGACGTCTTCGAACCCCTTCCCGGCGAGGGGAGGTGGGCGCACGCCCTGCTCATCGACGGCAACATCGGCATCGGTGGCGACCCGGTCCGCCTGCTGCGCCGGTGCGGCACCCTGATCGCGGCCGACGGAACGCTGCTGGTCGAGGTGGAACCCCCGGGGACCGGGCTCTGGCAGGGGCAGGCGTACGTGGTGTCCGGGTCGTCCGGCGATCGGGAACTGCGCGGGCCGGTGTTCCGCTGGGCGCGGGTCGGAGCGGAGGCGGTGTCCAGTGCCGCCGCCGCTGCCGGCCTGCGGGTCGTCGACCGTTTCCGGTTCGGTCCACGCTGGTTCGCCGAGTTGGCGCGTCCATGATCCGCCGGCCACGCGTCCCCGTACCCGAGGACTTCACCGCGCCCTCGCACTCACCACTGGTCACCGCCCGGCTCGGTCTCTGGCTCGCTGTGGCGTTCGGGCTGTGTTTCGGCACCGGGCTGCTCAGTCACTACATCCAGCACCCGCCGGGCTGGTTCACCTGGCCGACCCGACCGGTGAACCTGTACCGGATCACCCAGGGTGTCCACGTGCTCTCCGGTGTCGCGGCGGTCCCGTTGCTGCTGGCCAAGCTGTGGAGCGTCTACCCCCGGCTGTTTGTCCGTCCGCCAGTGCGTCAGCCGATCCGGTTGTCCGCCCACGCCCTCGAACGGATCTCCGTCCTGGTGCTGGTCTGCGCGGCGTTCTTCGAACTGGTCACGGGCCTGTTCAACGTCGCCCAGTCGTACCCGTGGGGGTTCTTCTTCCCGACGGCGCACTACGCGGTCGCCTGGCTGGTGGTGGGCGCGCTGCTGCTGCACGTCGCGGTGAAGCTCCCCGTCGCCCGCGCGGCGCTGAGCACGCCACTGCGACGCAGCGGAGCGGCGCCGGCTGCGACGCCGGGGCCTGACGATCGGGACTCGTCCGAGCGGCGGGCGTTCCTCCGTACCTCGGCGGGCGTCGCCGGCATCGCCGTGCTGGCCACCGCCGGGGTCACAGTGCCGTGGCTACGTCGGGTGTCGCCGCTGGCGTGGCGTTCCGCGTCCGGGCCGCAGGGCGTACCGATCAACCGTACGGCGGCTGCCGCGCACATCTCCGTTCCCCCGGACTGGCGGCTGGAGATCGTCTGGGCGGGCGGGCGGAACAGCCTGTCCCTGGCCGACCTCGCGGCCCTGCCGCAACGCACAGCGGAACTGCCGATCGCCTGTGTCGAGGGCTGGAGCGCCTCGGCCCACTGGACCGGCGTGCCCGTCGTGCAGTTGCTCCGCTGGGCCGGCGCACCGACCGGCCGACCGGTTCGAGTCACCTCACTGGAAACCGACGGCCTGTACGCGGCGAGCACACTCCCCGCGGCCCATTCCCGGGACCCGCTGACCCTGCTCGCGCTGCGGATCAACGGCGAGGAACTGTCGCCCGACCACGGTTACCCCTGCCGGCTCATCGCGCCGAGCCGGCCGGGGGTCCTGCAGACCAAGTGGGTGGCCCGGCTGGAGGTGCTGCGGTGAGAGTCACCCGACTGCTCCTGCTCGTGGTCGGCGCCGCGGCCACCGCGTACGGCTGTTGGTTGCTCCTGCCTCAACTCGGCACCGCCCTGCCGTGGCTGATCGGCGGCCCGGTGCTGCACGACGTCCTGGTGGCACCGCTGGTCGGACTCGTCGGGTTGGCGCTGGGTCGACTGGTGACGAACCGGTTACGTCTGGCCTGGATAGCCGCAGGTCTGGCGGCCAGCGCCACGTTGCTGCTGATCGCGGTGCCCCTGCTGTGGCGACCACCCTCGGCGCCTCCGAACCCGGGCCTACCGGACCGCGACTACCCGCTGGGGCTCGCTGTCGGGCTGGCTGTCCTCTGGGCCGCGATCGTGGTCGTCCTGGTCGTCGCCACCACGCTCGACCGGCGCACCGACCGTCAGTGAATTCGCTCCACGCGTTCCCTACTCGTCGCTCAGGAGGGGCATCCATGTCAGCAGGAGAGATCAGCCCACCCGATGGCGCGCCGGTCGCCGTGATCGGCGGATCGGGGTTCTACGAGTTCCTCGACGACGTCACCGAGGTCACCGTCGACACACCGTACGGGCCGCCGAGCGACGCGCTGTCCGTCGGGAGTGTCGCCGGGCGGCCGGTGGTGTTCCTGCCCCGCCACGGACGTCGACACACCCTCCCCCCACACCGCATCAACTACCGGGCCAACCTGTGGGCACTGCGCGCACTCGGCGTCCGCCAGGTGCTCGCACCGGGCGCCGTGGGCGGCCTGCGCCCGGATCTGGGCCCGGGGACCCTCGTCGTACCGGACCAACTGGTCGACCGGACCAGCGGCCGGAAGCAGACCTACTACGACGGGCAGCCACGCGCGGACGGGAAACTCCCCCAGGTCGTTCATGTGCCCTTCGCCGACCCCTACTGTCCGGTCGGACGGGCCACGGTCCTCGACGCCGCCCAGTCGGCCGGTTGGCAGCCGATCGACGGCGGCACCATGGTCGTCATCGAAGGGCCCCGATTCTCCACCCGTGCCGAATCGCTGTGGTACGGCCGGCAGGGCTGGTCGGTCGTCGGCATGACCGGCCACCCGGAGGCGGTGTTGGCCCGCGAACTGGCACTGTGTTACACCGCGTTGTCCCTGGTGACCGACCTCGACTCGGGGGTCGAGGTCGGTCAGGGCGTGACCCAGCAGGAGGTGTTCACGGTCTTCGCCCGGAACATCGATCGCCTGCGTCTCCTGCTCGCCGACGCGGTGAAGACGTTGCCGGAGGACCAGGGAACCTGCCCGTGCGGACAGGCGCTGGCAGATACCGAGCGGTGAACGTCGTAAGAGTTCGGAAATGGTTCGCGAACAGTTCGACAGCGGCTGCGGCCGTACGCTGCGGGGGTGAGAAAACGGATGTTCCGGTCGCCGGTGGTCCGAACGGGTCTCGCCGCCGCTGTCGTCGTGGCGATGCTGGCCCTCTACTGGTTCCAGCCGTGGAAGCTGTTCACCGACACCTACGTGGACGAAGCGATTCCCGGCGCAGGAACGGCATCGGCCGCCCCGACCCCGGCGTCCGCTACAGCGGAGTCCTCGACGCCGGCCCCCGCGACCTCGGCGGCCACCCCGGCGGCGAACGAGATCCTGACGGCCGGCGAGTTCGTCACCCATGAGCACCGGACGACCGGAAGTGCCGAGATTCACCGGCTCGCCGACGGGCGCCACCAGCTCGTCATCCGAGACCTGAACACGTCGAACGGCCCGGACCTGCGAGTGTGGTTGACCGACCAACCGGTCGTCCGGGGCACGGCCGGCTGGCGGGTGTTCGACGACGGCGTGTGGGTCGAGCTGGCGAAGCTCAAGGGCAACAGGGGCAACCAGGTGTACGAGCTACCGGCGTCGGTGAAGCCGGGCGATTTTCGAAGCGTCTCCATCTGGTGCAAGCGGTTCGCGGTCTCCTTCGGTGCAGCAGATCTCACGAGGGCCTGACCGGCTCGACCGGGTCGCAACCCGCCGGACACGGCATTGACATATTTCACTGCGAGACCTAGCGTCGGAGCGAATCGATTCGACGCCGAGCCAGGTGCTCCGGCACCGTCGGGCGAACGGTCACGTGGTGTTCGGGCGCACGGTGTGGCCACCATCGATTCGAGGAGCGGCTGGTCCTGCGTGGGCGGCGAGACCAGTGGCGCAAACCTGTGCCAGACCTGTGTCGACAGCCGGCCGGGGCGCCGTCGGCACATCGCGTCTTCTGGGGTTCGTCCGCGGCCAACGTGGTCGATGGGTGTGACCAGCAGCGGCGCGTCGTGGCGGCGTGCGGGTTGCCATGGACCCTTTCAAGAAGTTCGTGCCGAGTGGCGGGAGCCCCTTCATGACAAGACGTAGACCCATCCTTGGACTGCTTGCGACGGCGGCGGCCGTCGTCGTGACAGTGAGCGCGGGGGCGCTGGCCGGTGGTCTGAACACCACCGCGTCGGCCGCGAACATCGGAGCGGCCGCAGCGACCGCCGGGTGCGGCAAGGCACCCACGCTGACCAGCGGCCAACGGTCCATCCAGAGCAACGGCCAGAACCGTAGTTTCATCCTGAGGATTCCTGACAACTACGACAGGAACCACGCCTACCGGTTGATCTTCGGATTCCACTGGAACGGTGGCACCGCCAACGACGTCGACGGCGGCGGTTCCGACGGTGCGGCCTGGTCCTACTACGGGCTGCGGCAGCAGGCGAACAACAGCACGATCTTCGTCGCCCCCCAGGGCAACGGCAACGGCTGGGCCAACCCCGGCGGCCAGGACGTCACCTTCGTCGACAACATGATCAGCCTGATCGAAGCGGACCTCTGCGTCGACACCACACAGCGCTTCGCGCTCGGCTTCAGCTACGGCGGCGGCATGAGCTACTCGCTGGCCTGTTCCCGGCCAACTGTCTTCCGCGCTGTCGCTGTCTACTCCGGCGGGCAGCTCAGCGGGTGCAGCGGCGGCAACCAGCCGGTCGCGTACATGGGGATCCACGGCATCGGGGACCCGGTGCTCAACGTCTCCGCCGGGCGGTCCCTGCGTGACACGTTCGTGCGGAACAACGGGTGCACCGCACAGAACCCACCCGAGCCGAGGGCGGGCAGCCTGACCCACATCACCACCACCTACTCCGGCTGCCGTTCCGGCTATCCAGTGGTCTGGGCCGCCTTCGACGGCGGACACACCCCGGGCCCGGTGGACGGCGGCGGAGACAGCGGCGCCAGGACCTGGACCAAGGGCGAGGTGTGGAAGTTCTTCACCCAGTTCGGTAGCACCGATCCCACGACGCCGCCGACCACCCCGCCGCCGACGACCCCGCCACCGAGCGGCACGTCGGCCCTGCGCAGCACGTCCTCCGGACGGTGCCTCGACGTCAACGGCGCCTCACAGACCAACGGCGCTGCGGCGATCATCTGGGACTGCCACGGTCAGAGCAACCAGAGCTGGACCTCGACCGCCGCTCAGGAACTGCGCGTCTTCGGCGGCAAGTGCCTCGACGTCAACGGCGCCGGCACCGCGAACGGCAGCTCGGTGATCATCTGGGACTGCAATGGCCAGTCCAACCAGAAGTGGCGGCTCAACACCGACGGCTCGATCACCGGAGTTGGTTCGGGCCGGTGCCTGGACATGGTCGGCAACGGCACCGCCAACGGCACGCGCGTCCAGATCTGGGACTGCACCGGCGCGGCCAACCAACGCTGGAGCCGGAGTTGAGCCCGGCGAGGTTCCCGGAGTGGGGACCGGTCCAACGGATGTTCAACCACCCACAAGGAGGCTCGGCCGTGCCACTTCGCAAACTCTCCGCCCCCTGGCTGGGGGCAGCCATGGCGGCGATGGTCCTGATCGCCGTCGGAATGTACGTCCTCACGACCGTCACACCGGCGTCCGCGGCCACCACTGCCGGCTGCGGCAAGGCGCCCGGACTGAACAGCGGCACCCACACCATCCAGAGCAGCGGGAAGAGCCGCAGCTTCATCCTTCGGCTGCCGGACAACTACAACAACACCTACGCCCACCGGCTGGCCTTCGGGTTCCACTGGTTGGGCGGCACCGCCAGTCAGGTCGCGTCGGGCGGAACCGACGGAGCCGCGTGGGCCTACTACGGCATGCAGTCTCAGGCGAACAACAGCACCATCTTCGTCGCCCCGCAGGGCCTCAACAACGGCTGGGGCAACTCCAACGGTGAAGACGTCACCTTCACCGACGACATGATCCGCGTGATCGACAACGCTCTCTGCGTCGACACCACACAACGCTTCTCGGTCGGGTTCAGCTACGGCGGCGCGATGAGCTACTCGTTGGCGTGTTCCCGCCCGACGGTGTTCCGGGCGGTCGCGGCAATCGCGGCACCCGGCGCTATCAGCGGATGCAGCGGCGGCACCCAGCCCGTGGCCTACCTGGGCATCCACGGCATCAACGACAACATCCCCAGCGGACGATCGCTGCGCGACAGGTTCGTCCGCAACAACGGATGCGCCGCACAGAGCCCGCCCGAGCCGAGGGCCGGCAGCCTGACCCACATCACCACCGCGTACTCCTGCCAGCCCGGATACCCGGTGCTCTGGGCCGCGTTCGACGGCGGCCACCAGCAGGGCCCGGTGGACGGGTGCGCCGGCTGTGAGAGCGGCGCGCGGAGCTGGGTCAAGCAGGAGGTGTGGCGGTTCTTCACCCAGTTCGGGTCGGACGTGCCGCCCACCACTCCCCCGCCGACGACCCCGCCGCCCAGCCAGCAGAACGTGCTGATCGTGGGTAGTCAGTCCGGCCGGTGCATCGACATCCCCAACTCCAGCACCACGAACGGCGCCCGCCCACAACTGTGGGACTGTCACGGTGGCACCAACCAGCGCTGGACCCACACCGCCAACCGCACCCTGACCGTCTACGGCAACAAGTGCCTGGACGCCAGCGGAGCGGGCAGCAGCAACGGCACCGCGGTCCTCATCTGGGACTGCAACGGCCAGGCCAACCAACAGTGGAACCTGAACTCCAACGGCACCATCACCAGCGCCCAGTCAGGGCTGTGCCTCGACGCCGTCGCATCCGGAACGGCCAACGGGACGCAGCTTCACCTCTGGGCCTGCCACGGCGGCGCCAACCAGCAGTGGGCCAGGCGCGCCTAGCACCACACCAGGCAACGCCCGCCTTGTCGGAGACGCGCCGCTCGGGTCCTGTCCCGGGCGGCGCGTGGCCGTCTTATCTCAGGTATTCGCAGAGAAGGCGACGAGAGAATTTAGCACCTCGGCGCTGGCCTGGTACATGGGCAACTCTCTCGCCTCAGCAATGTTCCACCAGCGGGCTTCGATAATCTCGCGACGCGGCAACGGCAATGGGTTCTGGAGGGCGTAATCCCTGACCCTCCAGAAGCTTACGAAGCCAGTATCGATGTCGGATTTACGCCAGCCCAACCATTCAAGCATGGCGGGATCTATCTTCGCCCCAGTCTCCTCGCGCGCCTCTCGGATGAGGGTATCAATGGGGCTAGAGTCGCGGTGGTTTCGACGACCGCCCACTGGGTGCCACTGCTCTGGACGCGCCACAGTACGAACCAAGAGAATCTGGTCAGCACGAGCGAAGAAGACAAAGGAAGCCCACACATCGGACTGAGTTGACTCAGGGTGCGGATGAGCGTGAGAAGAGTTTTGTTCCGGCGCGGCGTTTTCTAGTTCTTTCTGAGCACCTCGATATACCGCAACCTGCGAGGTCTGCCCAGGCAACTGCTTCGCCGCCACGACAGAGGTGCTTCGTGTCGCGGGGAGAGTTGAGTGGTAGGTTCCGGAGGCAATTGAGTATACGCCCGCATCTGGCCGCCGACTCACTTTCTCGGCACCCTGAATTACCATTCTCTCTTCGGTTGCCCGAAGCACGCTGACACCTCGACCAGGAGCAGCTGTCGTTTCGTAGAGCACAAAGTCGCCATCGTGCGCGGATTGCATGTCGTAAGTCCGCTCCTCCAATTCTCCATCCATCACAACTGACAGCAAATCCCATCCATGTGCATGGATCAACTGAGATTCAGTTCGACTCCTCTGCAAATATTCGTAGGACGCCAGCGGTGTCGGCCAGAAGTGCACCCGGAGATTCCATGGCGCCAAATGCCGCGCCCCAACTCTGCAGACCGTGAATCCATATGGGTGTTGATAACAACGATCAACCTTCTCCAGCAGCCCTCTCATGTCACGTTGAGTGCAATTGGCTAGCCATTCAGCTACCTCAGCGTCATGCATAGTTGTGCTCCCGCCGCATATAAGCAGCAATCTCTTTAAGGTTAGAGTCTTGCATTCCAAGAATGCCAACCGATTCAAAAAGGGTCCGAATGACACCCAATGTTGCAGCCGTGGGACGATGGAGATCCTGCAGGCGTAGACCTGGTGCGGATGGCCGAATAATTCGACACATCAGGAATCCGGCTTCGAAATCTTCGCGCCATCCGCTGAACAGTTGCGAGGTGCGCCGAACACAGAGACAGGGTTGACCCTTGTTCTGTCCGGTTATGAACGCGATTTCATCACACAAGTCGAGGCTGAGGACCCAGAAGTCCGAACTAAGTCCGACTTCTATCTCCAGCCTCGGCGCTTCATTCCGGTAGACCGCCATTGCCAGTATCGTGGAACAAATTTCCGTACGAACCCGCGCCGCACTCCACACAGCCGAGGCGCCGGGCCTGTTGCTTCGATAGCGCGCATAGGCCTCCAGGGCCTTATCGTTCCCAGGGTCAAGCAGTTGAACCTTGATTTCGATACTCCCACCAGCACGAAGGGCGTTGTCCCTGAGCAGCGGCGCAACCACCCTGGCGAAATAGCTGGCCGTCCTAGCTCGAATCGACCAGCGCGTGCAATCCCTCGCAGCGGCTTCGAGCGCTCCAGAAATTAGCCGAGGTTGGATTATCTCCACCTGCTCTACCTCAAGCTTTGGAAGCAGAACTACGTATGCCACACCTATCGCAAGCGACGTAGCTGTCGCAGCAAGCAAGTTGTCCAGAATGGCGGCGAGGGTGCCCTGCCAGTCGGCGGCATCCTTTGAATCCGGGATGAGCAGGAAGCGCACAAGTACAATGATCACCGCAGCAAGAATCAGGGAGGCGAAGAACCACCGTCTGAGTGTTAACGAGCGAGCAGGATGCAAGACTTCCTCCTCTTTTTCCAGTTTGCAAACTCCTTGCGCCGCGCGCACAACAGAAGACGTCTAGCAGCCGTTCTTGCAGCATCTGCTGGTCGTCGCCGAGGCCACCCCGCCCCGCAGTGAAGAGTGGTTGGCACTGATGCCGCTGTCACCGAATACCACCACACGTCGCACCGACTCAGCATGGCGTCGGACGCGGCAAAGAGCAAGCCCTATCGATGGAGCACAGTCCACATTAGGCTGCGACTTCAACTCAGTAGCACGGCAAGGGTTGCGCCAACCCAAATCTCGATGATCGAATGCTTCGCGCTTGGGGCGGCGACACGAAAATTGTCGCCAACACGGATGACGCTCAGCGCGACGTTGAGGCTCTCACGTCGACCGGCCCCTTTCGTATGAGGCTCACGCCAGCCCATCGGTATGAGGCCGCAGTGGACAAGTGCCGGTCACTGCCAGCAGGTAGGTGACGCACGGAGCGGCGGCGCGCAGGGCCAACGTGACCTCGGCAGACTCGGCGGCGCGCTGTGTCCGCAGCAGAGCGCTGATGCCGTGGGCGCTGAAGAAGGTCACCCCGGAGAGATCGAGCACCAGACGTGCGGGTCGCCCTGTGATCACGTGTTCGGCCAGCTCGCTGATGAGATGCGCGGTGCTCATGTCGACCTCGCCGGAAACGGTGATCATTGGCGCATTCCGGTCGTTGTGCAGGTCGAGCCTCATGATCGGCTTGGCGGGCTGAGCCTGACGCCGAGTGGGTTGAGCGTGCTGCCGGGTGGGTTGTTCGAGGATCGACATGACGCCTCCCGATCTGGTGCATCGGTGAGTCGGACCCTCCCGCGGCAACGAGACGCGGGCGGCGGACCTGGGCGCATGTCTTGACCCGCGAAACACCCTACCCACTACGTTCGCCGCCGACACCATTCGGGAGCGGCGGCGGGGTCTCGATCACGGCAGTGACAGGGTGCGGATCCTCGAAGAGGTGCTGCCTGTCCGGTTCGGTCCGCCGGCCGGGGGTAGGCACATGCTGAAGGGCGGTCGAGGCAAGGAGTCGACGGTGACGGACCTGGTGGTGGCTCGGTGACCGACAGGGGGAACGTGAGAGGCCGAGCGGGCGCTCCGCGCACGCCTTCCCCCGCGCTCCAGGAGGGGGTGACCGGGTTGAGGATCGTGGCGGTGGCCGGGTCGCTGGCGGTGACCGCGTCGGTGCTGGTGTTGCTGAAGGCGTCGCACGCCCCGGCGGGTGCGACGACACTGATCGTGAGCCCGGAAGGAGAACATCGTGGTGGACCGGATCGCCGACCCGTGGGGTGAGCGGACCCCGTACGGGCCGGGGCAGCAGTGGCCGGTGCGGGTGGACCGGTACCTGGCCGACGGCCGGGCCGATGCCGACGTGGACCGGTGGGTGCAGTCGGCCTCGGTGCTGCACTCCAACGGCGACGCGCTGGACATCGGCGTCGCCGACGGGCGGATCGTCGGGGTACGCGGACGGGCCGTGGACCGGATCAACCGGGGTCGGGTCGACCCGAAGGACCTGTACGGCTGGCAGGCCAACCATAGCCCGGACCGGTTGACCCGACCGCTGGTCCGCGACGGCGGCCGCCTGGTCGAGACGGACTGGGACACGGCGATGGGCCGGATCGTGGCCCGGTCGAAGGAACTCCTCGACGGGCCGGGTGGGTGGGGGCACTTCGGCTTCTACACCAGTGGGCAACTGTTCCTGGAGGAGTACTACACGCTTGGTGTGATCGGTAAGGCCGGTCTGGGCACGCCGCACATGGACGGCAACACCCGGCTGTGCACCGCCACCGCGGCGGCGTCGATGAAGGCGAGCTTCGGCACCGACGGGCAGCCCGGCTCGTACACCGATGTGGACCACTGCGACGCGATCGCGCTGTGGGGTCACAACGTCGCCGAGACGCAGACGGTGCTGTGGATGCGGATGCTGGACCGACGCCGTGGCCCCAACCCCCCGGCGATGCTGGCGGTGGACCCGCGCGCCACCCCGGTCGCCAGGGAGGCCGATCTGCACCTGGCGGTGCGTAACGGCACCAACGTGGCCCTGATGAACGGCCTGCTCCGGGAGATCATCCGACGCGGCTGGTACGACCACGACTACGTCGACGCCCACACGGTGGGTTTCGAGGAGCTGCGTCGGATCGTCGACGGCTACCCGCCGTCGCGGGTCGCTGACATCTGCGACGTGCCGGCCGCCGATGTGGAGCGCGCCGCCGAACTGCTCGGCACCTCGCAGCGGTTGCTGTCGACCGTGTTGCAAGGCTTCTACCAGTCGAACCAAGCCACCGCCGCCGCCTGCGCCGTCAACAACCTGCACCTGGTTCGCGGCATGATCGGTCGGCCCGGCGCCGGGATCTACCAGATGAACGGCCAGCCCACCGCCCAGAACAACCGGGAGACCGGCGCCGACGGCGACCTGCCCGGCCTGCGTAACTGGGACAACGAGCGGCACGTCGAGGAGTTGGCCCGGCTGTGGAACGTGGACGTCGACACCATTCCGCACTGGGCGCCGCCGACGCATGCCATGCAGATCTTCCGGTACGCCGAGCAGGGCTCGATCAAACTGCTCTGGATCTCCGCCACGAACCCGGCCGTCTCGCTGCCGGAGCTGCACCGGATCCGGCAGATCCTGACCAGGCCGGAGCTGTTCGTGGTGGTCCAGGACCTCTTCCTCACCGAGACCGCCGAGTTGGCCGATGTCGTGCTGCCCGCCGCCACCTGGGGCGAGAAGACCGGCACGTTCACCAGCGTCGACCGGACCGTGCACATCTCCGACAAGGCAGTCGACCCGCCTGGGGAGGCCCGTCCGGACCTGGACATCTTTCTCGACTTCGCCCACCGGATGGACTTCCGCGACCGCGACGGCCAGCCGCTGATCGACTGGAGCGGGCCGGAGGAGGTGTTCGAGGCGTGGAAGGAGTGTTCGCGGGGTCGGCCGTGCGACTACACCGGCATCACCTACGAGAAGCTGCGCGGCGGCTCCGGCATCCAGTGGCCTTGCACCGACGAGCACCCCGACGGCACGGAGCGCCTCTACACCGATGGACAGTTCCACACCGACCCCGACTACTGCGAGACCTACGGACACGACCTCGTCACCGGCGCGGAGTTCACCGAGGCGGAATACCGAGCCAAGGAACCGAGCGGGCGGGCGTTCCTGCACACCGTCGACTACCAACCCTCACCCGAGGTGCCCGACGACGAGCATCCACTGCTCCTCACCACCGGCCGCACCGTCTACCAGTTCCACACCCGCACCAAGACCGGCCGCGCCCCACAACTCAACCAGGCGGCACCGGACGTGTGGGTGGAGCTCAACCCCACCGACGCGGCCCAGCTCGGCATCGTCGAAGGTGACCTGGTCGGCGTCTCCTCAGCTCGTGGCGCCATCCAGGCCCGCGCCCGGCTCTGCGGCATCCGCCCCGGCGTCGTCTTCCTGCCGTTCCACTACGGCTACTTCGACCAGGACCCCGCCGACCGCACCCCACGAGCGGCGAACGAGCTGACCATCACCGGCTGGGACCCGGTATCCAAGCAGCCCCTCTTCAAGGTAGCCGCCGTCGCCGTGGCGAAACTCGCCGACGGGCGGGGCGTACCCTCGCCGGCGCCGACCGTCGGCGGCAGCGCCCCACCGCCGGGCGCGAACGTGCCGCCCACCGTTGGCGGGCCGACAGCCGAAGCCACCAGCGGGAAGGAGTGAGCCGTGCACCTCGCCCACTACCTCGGCCTCCTGCACCGCGCGCAGGTCAACCTCGCCGACGCGTTCCGGCAGGTCGCCGACGCGCACGCCGAGGAACCCGACATCGAGCACCTCTGCCAGCAGCAGGCGAAGCGCTGCGACGCACACGCCGAACAGCTACACCCGTTCGTGGTTCGCTACTCCGAGGACGCCCCCGACGAACCCGACCGGCTGTACTCGCAACTGTTCACCGGCACCCGCACCGGCGGCATCGGCCTCCTCCGGGACCTCCAGGACCTCTACCTGATGGCAGCCGAGTGCGACATCACCTGGACCGTCGTCGGCCAGGCCGCCTACGGCGTCCGCGACCAGGACCTGCTCGCGGTCGTACGACGCTGCGAAGGAGAGACCGCGATCCAGCTCAAATGGTTGCGGACCCGAATGAAGGCCGCCGCACCCCAGGCGCTCGTCGTCGCCGAGTGACGACCGAGGTATTCTGGCGGCCTGTAGCTCACATCCGCATACCGGATGTGACGAATCGGCGTCGAGCAACCGGCGTTGGTCCCGGTTCCGCCCGATTGGGGCCCGTGCAGCGGTCCGCGACACGCGGGCTGCCATCGCGCGCCCACGCCACCTAGATCTTTGATCGCCACACGGGCGCGCCAGCCGTGAGGACCTGGTGCCGTGACCGAATCGCCTACGGACCCCGCCGACGCCTTCGCCGAACTCGGCCGCATCAAGCTCGGTGAGACCAGCCTCGACATCGTTCTGCAGCGCGTCGCGGAGCTGGCCAAACGGGTGCTGCCCGTGCCGGTCGAGGTGTCGGTCACGCTGGTTCGCGGCGGGACCGGGCACACCGCGGCGTTCACCGACGAACTGGCTCTCGACATGGACGAACGGCAGTACGCCCAGGGAAGCGGTCCGTGTCTGGCCGCCGCCACCGTCGGCGACATCCTCTCCGTGCCCGACCTCAGCGCAGAGGACCGCTGGCCCGACTGGGCCGAACGCGGCCGCAAGGCGGGAGTCGGCAGTTCCGTGTCGATCGGCATGCCGATCCAGGAGGCGGTCGTCGGCGCGCTCAACGTCTACGCCCGCACCCCGCACGCCTTCGACGACGACACGGTCGCCGTGCTGGAGACCTTCGCCGCGTACGCCGCAGTCGCCCTGGCCAACGCCCAGCTCTACGAGAGCACCGCGAACCTCGCCCGCCAGATGCAGGACGCGATGGCCAGCCGCGCGGTCATCGAGCAGGCGAAGGGCATCATCATGGCGGAGCGCCGGTGCACCGCCACCGAAGCGTTCAACATCCTGGCCAAGGTGTCGCAGGACTCCAACCGCAAGCTCCGCGACGTGGCGCAGACCCTGGTGGACCGGGCGGCTGGAAAAGCTGGGCGCTGACCAGGGCGCGCGGCCGCTTCGGTCCGCTGGCCTTGCGTCTACCCGGTGTGTCCGGGTGCTCTTCGGGTAGGGCATCAGGAACCGAGAGAGGGGTTCCCGATGAGCACCACCATGGCAATGCTGGAGACGTACCCCAAATCGATCAACCTGGACCGGGCGAAGCTGGCGGCGGCGATCGACGCACTCAACGACTGCGCCCAGGCCTGCACAGCGTGCGCGGACGCCTGCCTGAGCGAGGACATGGTCGCCGAGCTGACCAAGTGCATCCGCACGAACCTGGACTGCGCCGACATCTGCACCACCACCGCTCGGGTGCTGTCCCGACACACCGGCTACGACGCGAACATCAGCCGCAGTCTGCTGGAGGCGTGCGCCGTGGCGTGCAAGGCGTGTGGGGACGAGTGCGCCGCTCACGCCGACAAGCACGAGCACTGCCGGGTCTGCGCCGACGCGTGCCGGGCGTGCGAGCGGGCCTGCCGGGACCTGTTGGCCACCATGAGCTGAGCAACAGGCGGGGGCCGTGCCGGCACCCGAGAGCCGCCGGCACCGACCGCCTTCCCGACGACGGGAGGCGCAAACGACGCCCGCCGGCACCCGGTTCCAGGATTCGGACGTTTCCGCCTCCAGCGTGGGGTTACCACCTGAACGAGACGAGGAACGACAGTCGACCGTTGAGGGGAACCGTCATGGCCCGACCCAGGATCGTCATCGTCGGCGCTGGATTCGCCGGCTTCCACGCCGCCCGCCGGCTGGCCGGCGTCTCGCGCGGGGCCGCCGACGTGGTGCTGGTCAACCCGACCGACTACTTCCTGTATCTGCCGCTGCTGCCGGAGGTTTCCGGCGGCGTGCTCGACCCACGCCGGGTCACCGTGTCACTGGCCGACACCCTGCCCGGGGTGCAAGTGGTCCTCGGTGAGGTCGACGGCATCGACGTCGACGGCCGGACCATCTCCTACGTGGACCCGGAAGGCCGCACCAGCCGGTTGTCGTACCACCGCCTCGTCCTGGCCGCCGGCAGCGTCAACAAACTGCTGCCGATTCCCGGAGTCGCCGACCACGCGCACGGCTTCCGCGGCATCCCGGAGGCGGTATACCTGCGGGAGCGGCTGATCCAGCAGATCGAACTGGCCGACGCCACCGACGACCCGACCGAACGGGAGGCACGCTGCACGTTCGTCGTGGTCGGCGCCGGCTATACCGGCACCGAGGTCGCCGCCCAGGGGCAGCTGTTCACCGACGAGATCGTCCGCCACCACCCGCGGCTGGACGGGATCCGTCCACGCTGGTTACTGCTGGACACCGCCGACCGGGTCCTGCCCGGCCTCGCCGCCCGGATGTCGCGGGCAGCCGAGCGGGTGCTGCGCGAGCGCGGGATCGAGGTCTGCCTGGGCACGTCGGTCACCGAGGCCACCGCCGACGGGGTTCAGCTCTCCGACGGCCGCTTCCTGCCGTCCCGGACCCTGGTGTGGTGCGTCGGGGTACGACCCGACCCGCTCGTCGAGGCCACCGGACTGCAGACGACCCGCGGGCGGGTCACCGTCGACGAGTACCTGACCGTGCCCGGCCACCCGGAGATCCTGGCCTGCGGCGACGCCGCCGCCGTACCCGACCCGGCCCGACCCGGTGAGATCACCCCGATGACCGCCCAGCACGCCGTGCGACAGGGCCGGTTGGCCGCCGACAACATCGCCGCCTCCTACGGGGTCGGCCGACGCCGCCCGTACCGGCACCGTGACCTGGGCTTCGTGGTGGACCTTGGCGGGTGGCAGGCCACCGCGAACCCCCTGCACATACCCCTGTCCGGGCTACCGGCCCGCGCCGTGGCCCGCGGCTACCACCTGCTGTCCCTGCCCGCCAACCGCGCCCGCACCGCCGCCGACTGGCTCTTCGCCGCGATCGGATCCCGACCGAGCGTGCAACTCGGCCTCGTCCCCGACGCCGCAGTGCCCCTGGACACCGCCGCCCCGGAACTCAACCGCCGCTGACCTGCCAGGGGGCCGGTGCGTACCGCCAGCTGGTGCCCACGGCGAGAGGTGCCAGTCGGTCCGCCTGGAGAGGGAAGCCGCCCCGCCGCCCGGAGGGGTGGCGGGGCGGGCCGATCTGGCACCTCGTCGGGTCACCCGCCGTCGGCGGCGCGGTCACGGTCGGCCTGCGCGTCCGCCGCGCCGGTCGGCACGCCGTCGCCGTCGCGGGCCACGTGGGACAGGTCCACGTCGGCACCGGTCCGGGCGGCGTCCGCCTTCGCGTCGTCCGCGCCGATGATCTCCCCGGCAGGGCCGGCGTCCGCGCCGTCATCGTCGATCAGCCGTCCGGCGGCTGCCAGTCCGATCGGTACGTACCTGGGATCGGTCATCTCGTCCTCCTCGGGGTTTTTGCTCGCCCCCTACCGCTACCCCGAGGTACTTCCCACACACCCCGGCCCGCTACTCCTCCGGGACGCGCGGCCCGACCTCGCCCCGCCTCAGGTGCTCCGCGTTGCGGTCGGCCTCGCTGTCGGCGTTCGCGGCCCCGGAGCCGGGATCCGTCGTTCGGCGCCCCTCGGCGTCCTGATACACCGCGCCGGTCTCGAGGGCTCTCTCCTGCTGACTCTGCTCAGGCGTAGTCATGAATCCTCACCTACCCTCCGGCTCCACCAGCAAACGGTCCCGCCGGTGCTGCCCGATCGGCCGGCCGCAGCGCTGCCGCGACAGTGATCATGCATCACGCGACGCAGAACTCGTTGCCCTCGGGGTCAAGCATGACGACGTGCCCGAGGACATCGCCGTACCACTCCTCGCGGACAACCGTCGCGCCGGCGGCAACCAGATCGGGCACCTTCTGCCGGATCAATCGGGCGCGCTCGGCCAGATCCCCGGAGCCCGGACTGGCCACCCGGATATCGATGTGCACACGGTTCTTGGCGGACTTTCCCTCGGGGACCTTCAGGAAGCTGATGGCAGGACCCCGACCGTCCGGATCGACGATGGACGCGTTGTCGGGCTCGTCGAAACCGGGTTCCTTGACGTAGCCGAGGGCCAACGCCCAGAAAGCGGCGATCCGCTGGGGGTCGTCGGCATCGCATCCCAGGGTCCAAGGAGTGGCCACCGCGCCAACGTACGTCAGCTATGAAACCCTGTCACCGACCTGACCGGGCGTTGCCCGGCTGCCGCCCGGAAGCGCGGGGGCTGGCCCGCCCCTAGGTAAGGCGGTGGCCTAGTGGCCACGGAACGCCTCCTCCAACCACCAAGAGCCCCGCGCGGCGCAGACCTTGGCGTCGACCACGAGCGGCCGGGTACGGGGACCAGCGAGCCAGTGGCGTACCGGCCCGAAGTCGTCGGCGGTCCGGACCGTCAACCCGTCGCAGCCGTAACCACTGGCGATCGCCGCCAGGTCGGTCTCGGGAAAGGTGACCGTCTCCAACGGGTACCCGTCCGGGCCGAAGTGGTGCACCTCCGCGCCGTACGCCGCGTCGTCGTAGATCACCACGAGCAGGGGTAGCGCCAGCCGGACGGCGGTGACCAGTTCGGTCGCGGACATGACAAAGCCACCATCGCCGACCGCGGCGACGGTGAGCCGGTCCGGTCGGGCGACCGCCGCGCCGAGCGCGCTGGCCAGACCGAGCCCGACGGACTGGAACGCCTGGGTGAAACAGAATCCGGCCACGTCCGGCACGTCGAGCCACATCGACGGGTAGCCCATGAAGTTGCCGGAGTCGACCACCACCGTCCGGTTGGACGGCAGCAGGTCGTCCAGTGCGGTCGAGAACGTTCTCGGGTCGATCGTCGCCGGGACGCCGGCCCGCGCCGACGTGCTCTCGTCCCGGTAGGGGACAGTCCGCCACCGGCCGTGGTCGCGGATCCGTTGTGCCAGCTCCGGCGTACGCCACAGGCCGGTGGTGGCGTTCCCGGGTCCGGTGGAGCCGACGCCCAGCCGAGTGAGCACCGCCTCGGCGACCGCCGATACCTCGCCGGCCACCGTCAGATCGACCGGGCGGTTCACCCCGAACACGGCCGAGTCGTGGTCGACCTGCACGACGACGGCGGCGGGCGGGATCAGTTCGCCGTGCCGGGTGGTCCACATGTTCAGCGTGCTGCCCCACGCGACGACCAGGTCCGCCGCGCCGATCAGCTCGGCGGCGAGCGGGGTGGCGAAGCCGCCGGCCACGTCGAGGTTCCAGGGGTTCCCGGCGAACAGCCCCTTCGCCGCGGCCGAGACCGCGAGCAGCGCGCCGCACGCGTCGGCAAGCCGGGTCAGCGGTTCCCGGGCCGCCCGGGCGCCCCGACCGGCGATGAAGACCGGTCGACGGGCGGCCTGGATCGCGGCCAGCAACGGCTCGATGTGTGGGGCGGTGACCGGGGTCGACGCGACCGTCGGGACCGGGCCGGACCACGCTTCGGTCACGGCATCCTGCACCTCCAACGGGAGGCCCAGCACCACCGTCGCGCCCCGGGCGGCGGCCCGGTACGCCGCGCCCGCGTCCTCGGCCGCGTGCGTCGCGCGTACCCGGTGGAAGTCGGCCCCGACCGCGGCGGCGAGCGCCGGCAGATCGATGAAGAAGTTCGACAGCGGCGCGGTCGCCTCCGGGGCCAGGACCACGATCGGGGTACGGCTCTTCGCGGCCTCGGTGAGGCCGGTCAGCGCGTTGGTGACGCCTGGGCCCTGGTGCACCGAGAGCAGTCCCACAGTTCCGGCGGTGCGGGCGTACCCGTCGGCCATGCTCGCCGCGCCGCCCTCGTGGGCCGCTGCCACGAACCGGGCGCCGGCCGCGACGAGCGCGTTCGTGACGTGGAAATTGCCACTGCCGACCACCCCGAAGACGTGCCGTGCGCCGTGTCCGTACAGGACCCGCCCGACCACCTCGGCTACCCGCATCGGTTGTCGGCCTACCGTTCGACAAGCGCGAGGACCCGGCACGGGCTGCCCGACCCGGAGACGATCGGCAGCGGCCCGGCGATCACCACCGCGCCGGTCGCCGGCAACTGCGCGAGGTTACGGAGCTGGGTCAGGCCGTACTTGTCCTGGCCGAGCAGGAACGAGTGGCACGGGAACGGCGGGTCGAACGAGTGCGCTGCACCCGCGTCGGTCCCGACCGTCTCCACCCCGACGCCCTGGATCGGCGACTCCTCGGCCAGCCAGCGGGCGCACTCCACGGAGATGCCCGGGGTACGGCCGGCGTTGGCGTACCGCTGCGGGTCGTCGCCGTACGCGTCCCAGCCGGTGCGGTAGAGCAGCCAGCCACCGCTGGGCAGGGCGCCATGTTCCGCCTCCCATGCCTTGACGTGCTCGACCTCGAGCAGGAAGTCAGGATTGTCGGCGGCGTCGGCGGCGTGGTCGATCACCACCGCCGGGGCGATCAACTGGCTCACCGGGACCTGTGACACGTCCACGCCCTGTTGACCGGTGACCCAGTGCACCGGGGCGTCGAAGTGGGTGCCGGTGTGCTCGCCTGTGGAGAAGTTGTTCCAGTACCAGGCCGGACCTCTGTCGTCGTACCGGCTGATCTCGCTGAGCTGAAACGGCCAGGTCTGGCCGAACTGCTCGGGCAGACCCAGGATCGGGGTCTGGTCGGAGAGCGGAGCGGTGAGGTCGACAACCTGGATCCGGCCGTTGGAAAGAGCGGCGACAAACTCCTGCAGCACCGTCATGCGGCGACGGTACACCCGCTCATGTTCCACGATGGAGCACCGATCGGTGCCATTTGGCGCCCTGTCATCCACGGCGTGCCGCCCCATCCCGGTCAATCCGGGGCCGTGCCGGCGGCTGCTATCCGGAAGTACCGCCGGTGCGTGCCGCGATGCGGATGGCGGTACCCGCGGATCCGCTGTCGACGAGGAGGTAGTCGGCCATCTGCCCGACCACCCACAGGCCCATTCCGCCGGTGTCGGACAGGGGCGGTCGCTCGGCGCACGGGAAGTAGCGAGCGGTGTTGAAGCCCCGACCCTGGTCGGTGACCTCACAGGTGAGCTGACCGTCCAGGAGCAGGCGCAGGCCACCTCCGCCGCCCCCGTGCCGAATCACGTTGATCATCAGTTCGTTGACGGCGATGATCCAGTTCTGCACCTCGTCGGGGTCGAGGCCGCACCCGCGACTGAGTGCCTCGACCTCGTGTCGGACGCGATTGAGGTCGGCGAGGGTGAACGACGTCGAGAGCAGGGGCCTCCTGGCGGTGGGGGCATGGTGGTCGAGCGGTGGGTTCACCATCGGTTCCCCTCCCTGTCGGACGTGGAGCCGGTGACCTTGCCGGTGGCATGGGGATGGGTAGCTTCCCGGAACGGGTTCACCAGGCGACCATTGCAGCAATGTGACAGGGGAAGGTACATCACGTCGGAGGCACGACACCGTTGATCTCGCGCCTGATGTGACGTCGGCGGCGTGCCGGCGTCTAGGCTGCCTGGGTGGCCGATGCCGAGGTGGTGACGAACGAGGAACGGCTGCGACGTATCGAGGCGATCACCGATGCCGCCCTGTCGGGGCTGAACATCGCCGAGTTGCTCGACGAGCTGCTTGAACGGGTCCGGGACCTACTCAAGGTCGATACCGCCACCATCCTGCTGCTGGACGACCACACCGGCGAGCTTGTCGCGACAGCGGCCAAGGGCCTGGAGGAGGAGGTACGCCGCGGGTTCCGCATCCGGGTCGGACGTGGGTTCGCCGGACGAGTGGCAGCGACACGCGCGCCGGTCACGATCGATAACGTGACGCCCGACGACGTGGTCAACCCCGTCCTTCTCGTCACGGGCATACGTGCCCTACTGGGCGTGCCCATGCTCGCCAACGGCAACCTCGTCGGCGTGCTGCACGTCGGCTCCCTGGCCCTGCGGCGATTCGGCCCCGAAGACGTGAAGCTGTTGCAGCTCGTAGCCGATCGCGCCAGCCTCGCAGGTCAGGCCCGAGCACAGGCCCTCGACCGGCAGGCAGCGCTGGCCCTGCAACACAGCCTGCTACCCGGCCGGCTACCCGACATCTCCGGCCTGGACATGGCCGCCCGGTACGTGCCCGGCCACGACCTGGGCATCGGCGGCGACTGGTACGACGTGTTCACGTTGCCCTCGGGCTGGCTCGGTGCCGTCATCGGTGATGTCTCGGGCCACGGGCTGCCATCCGCCGTCGTCATGGGACGCATCCGCAGCGCGCTACGCGCCTACGCTCTCGATTCCGTCGATCCCGCTGTGGCGCTGACCTCCCTCGACCGCAAGATCCACCACTTCGAAGCGGGCACCCTCACCACCGCCGTCTACGCCCTGATCACCCCCGACCGCACGAGGGTGCACCTCTCCTCCGCAGGCCATCTACCACCGCTGCTGGCTGTCCCCGGCCATCCCACCCAGCCCGTCAACCTGACGGTGGACCGGCCACTCGGTGTGGGCCGACCATCAACCAATCGCCGCACCACCGTTCTGGACCTACCGCCGGGCGCGGCGCTCGTCTTCTACACCGACGGACTGGTTGAACGCCGCAGCGAGCTGATCGACACCGGCATCGAGCGCCTCGCCGACGCCGTGCGGTCGGGGCCAGCCGAGGCGTTGTGCGACCACATCATGGCCACCACCGCGGAGGAGCACCCCAACGACGACATCGCCCTACTGGTCATCGGCCGCCAACCACCATCGGATTAGGCCAATCGGGCCGCTGATCCGGATCTACTACGAGAACCGCTGGCAACCGTTGTCGGAGAGGTCGACGCCTACCGGGTCGACGCCCACGGGTGCCAGCTGGCTGTGCTGGGCGCGAACGGCACCGTCCGGCGACTCCTGCGGATCACTGGGCTCAGCTGGCTGCTCCGATGATGCGTAAATTGACCTCCTCGGGGCACTGGACCAACGACCACCGAAGGAGATTTCTTGATGGCGACGCCACCGTATTCACCGCCTGGATCCCGACGGGAAGTACGCGGCTCGCTCGCGGAGGCTCTGGTCAGTCTCGCCGAGACCCCGAGCGACGCGTCGTTGACCGATGAACTGTTGCAACGGATCGTGCAGCTGACCGCTGACCTCGTCGCCCCGGCTAGCTATGCGTCGGTCACCCGGACGTGCGACGACGCGCCAACAACGGTCGCCATGAGCAGCGAGATCGCACTCGCTGTCGACCTTGCCCAGTACGCCGACCAGACCGGGCCGTGCCTGGACACGCTCGACGCCGGTGTGCCCATCGCCGTGCCGGACATCGCGGCGACCATGGCCTGGGCCGGGTTCCGCGAGGCGGCGCTGAACCTGGGTCTGCGAGCATCGCTGTCGATCCCGCTGTTCGCCGGTGCCGGCGTGTCCGTCGCCGCGCTCAACCTCTACGGTCATGATCCCGACGCGATGGCACCGCTGATCGCCCGAGTCTCGACGGTGTACGACCCGGAGCGCACCCACGCCCGAGCCTCGGACCCACCGTCGTCGGACCCGGGCACCGAGGAACTCGTCAGCGGGCTCGTCGAGGCCTTCGCCGTGCGTGCCGTTATCCAGCAGGCCCTCGGCATAATCATGCACCGGCGGCGCAGCACGGCCGAGGAGGCCTACCTGATCCTGCGGGTGAAGGCGGCCGAGACCGGCAGATCGCTCATCGAGGCCGCGACCTTCACCGGACATCACGAAAAACCCGCAACCTAGGGCGCTGGACCAGCTGCCGAGATCGCACACAGATCGGCGCCGCCCTGCCGATGCCGGTACGGCCACGGGACCGTCGACCCTGCGGCGGCCGGATCCACCGACCGCCGCAGGGGCACCGGCCTGCCCCTCAAGCGATGGCAGTGAGCTGCACCCTCAGCTTGGCCAGCGCGCGGGCAAGCAGCCGGGAGACGTGCATCTGTGACACCCCGACCTGCTCGGCGATGCCCTGCTGCGTCAAGTTGGCGTGAAAGCGCAGTGCGATGACCCTCCGCTCCCGGTCGTCAAGACACGCGAGCGCCGACACGAGAGCCACCCTCAGCTCGGCGAGGGCGAGTTCGTTGTCTTCGCCGCCGAGCGTGTCGCCCAACTCCCTGGAAGTGGTGCCATCGCCGAACGGGGTGGACAGTGAGACCGCGTTGTAGGCGCGGGCACCTTCCAGCCCTTCGAGGATCTCCTCCTCCGTGAGGTCCAGATGTCGGGCGATGTCGGCGACGGTCGGCGAGCGACCGAGCAGCTGGGTGAGGCTGTTGTTGGCCTCACCGATGGCCATCCGCCGCTCCTGCAGCCGCCGGGGAACACGGACGTCCCAGGTGCGGTCACGGAAGTGGCGCTTGATCTCCCCCACGATCGTGGGGACCGCGTAGCTGACGAATTCGATCCCACGCGACGGGTCGAACCTGTCGATCGCGTTGATCAGCCCCAGTGCCGCCGTCTGGGTCAGGTCCTCGTTCGGCTCGCCGCGGCCGTTGTACCGCCGGGCAAGGTGATGGGCCAGCGGCAGCCAGGCCTCGATGGCCCGGGCCCGGGCAGCGGGCCTGGACGGATGGCCAGCCGGCAGCGCGACCATCACGGCGAGGAGGTGGCTGGCCGGCGACTCAGGCGTGGTGCTGCGATCAGCCAGGTTGTTCGTCGGTGCGGGCCGACCTGTCGAAGTGATGGTCATCGGTTCCTCCGCTGTCCGGTGTGGGCGTCGTCGCGACCCCCGCGTGGGGAGGCCGCGTCGTGCTCAGACCGGGCGGGTCGCCAGCCGTTCGCAAACCTGTATCGATGGACATCAGGTGGCCTTCACGGCCGTTGCGGTTGCTGGCTCGTCGGTCACGTGCGGACCTCCCGAGACTCGGGATCGTGTCGGGCACGTGGCTTGACCCAGAGATGAGCCTAGAACGGTCGGCGAGGTTCTGCCACTCGTCAGCAGCCGCACCGGCCCGAGCCGGCCGCAAGGAGCGGACGAGAGGCAGCGGCACCGGCACGCAGGCTGCGGTGGGTGTCGCTCCGGCAGCGGCAGACTGAGTCACCGCTCAACCCAGCTCCCGGTTTGTCGACAAAAGACAGGGGTACCAGTTTCGCGGCGCTTCGGACGGGATCCGGAGCGGCCCATCCGCTAGCCCTCTGCTCCGGGAGGCAGTCAATGCGAGCAATGGTCTACCGCGGTCCGTACCGTCTGCGGGTGGAGGAGAAGGACCGTCCCGCCATCGAGCATCCCAACGACGCGATCATCAAAGTGACCCGTGCGGCGATCTGTGGGTCCGACCTGCACCTTTATCACGGAATGATGCCCGACACCCGGGTCGGGATGACCTTCGGTCACGAGTTCGTCGGTGTGGTCGACGAGGTCGGTCCGTCGGTGCGAAACGTCCAGCCGGGTGACCGGGTCATGGTTCCCTTCAACGTCTACTGCGGGTCGTGCTTCTTCTGCGCCCGGGGGCTGTTCAGCAACTGCCACAACGTCAACCCCAACGCCACAGCCGTCGGCGGCATCTACGGTTACTCACACACCTGCGGCGGCTACGACGGCGGTCAGGCCGAGTACGTCCGGGTGCCGTTCGCCGACATCGGCCCACGTCAGATCCCCGAGTGGATGGACGACGACGACGCCGTCCTGCTCACCGACGCGCTCGCCACCGGTTATTTCGGCGCCCAGCTCGGTGACATCGTCGAGGGTGACGTGGTCGTGGTCTTCGGTGCCGGACCCGTCGGCCTGTACGCCGCGAAGTCGGCCTGGCTGATGGGCGCCGGTCGGGTCATCGTCATCGACCACCTCGACTACCGGCTGGAGAAGGCGGCGGCGTTCGCCCACGCCGAGACCTACAACTTCGGGGTGTACGACGACATCGTCGTACACCTGAAAAAGATCACCGACCACCTGGGCGCCGACGTGGCCATCGACGCCGTCGGCGCGGAGGCGGACGGCAACCTCCTCCAGCACGTCACTGCCGCGAAGCTGAAGTTGCAGGGTGGCTCCCCGGTCGCCCTCAACTGGGCGATCGACTCGGTACGCAAGGGCGGCAACGTATCGGTGATGGGCGCGTACGGGCCGATGTTCAGCGCGGTCAAGTTCGGTGACGCGCTGAACAAGGGCCTGACCCTGCGGATGAACCAGTGCCCGGTGAAGCGGCAGTGGCCGCGCCTGTTCGAGCACATCCGCAACGGCTACCTCAAGCCCAGCGACATCGTGACCCACCGGATTCCGCTGGAGCACATCGCCGAGGCCTACCACATCTTCTCCGCGAAGCTCGACGGCTGCATCAAGCCGCTGATCGTTCCGAACCCCGCCTGACCCGATCGGGAGCCCGACATGGCCTACACAGCAGACAAGCCGAAACTGGCTGAGTCCAGCGACGAGCTGCGTGCCCGAATCCCCGGCTGGGGTGTCGACCTCGACCCGAAGGACCGGCCTTCGGTGCCGCAGGAGCGGTTCGACCCGACCCTCAACGGTGCACACTGGGAGTTCCCCGAGCGGCAGCCGGAGAAGTGGCCGAGGGAGAGGTCAATCGAGCACAAGTTCCTCACCCCGGTCTTCGGTACCTCGTGCCCACCCAAGGGCCTGTCCGGGATGATCCGCCGGTACTCCTACCGCAGGTACAGCGAGGGACGTGCCGCCCACTGGCTGCTCCTGCTCGCCGCCGACCGGGTGGACGCGGTCGAGAGCACCTTCGCTTCGTTCCTGACCCGCCATCCTGACAACCCGATCACCGAGACCGGCGTCCTGAGCGAATTCACCCACCACGGGCTCCCGTCACGGCTGGGCGGCAAGCGGGTCGACCGCTTACACCACCCGCTCGACCCGGTCCTCGTCGCCGCACCCTGGGTGCTGGCCGCGGGGGTCGCCTACCTGGCCCTCCGCCGGGTCGCCGGCCGCAGCACGCAGGACTAGGTCGGCTGCTTCGGGCAGAGCCGGGTCGAGGTCGGGTGGGGCATCGACTCCTGTGTGGTGACAGCGCAGGCGGGTACACGCCCAGCGGGGCTGGGCCGCCGAGCCGCACCGGCGACGACGCGGGTCTCACGTCCCCTGCGAAAGGGTTTCGTCGGCCTCAAACCATGGTGGAACGTCCTCGGTCGCCGACGGCCGACATGGCACGATGGCTGTGTCCTGCGCCGCCAGTGGCCGGGAACGACACTGATGGAGTCGGGATGTCGGAGCTGGCCGGCCCGCCGGTGCCAGGGTTGGCGAAACTGTGGACGCACGACCCGGTCACCGCCGGCCCGTATCGCCTGGTCGGGCGGTTGGGCGCGGGTGGGCAGGGGGTCGTCTATCTCGGTGAGGACGACTCCGGTGACCGGGTCGCTGTCAAGATGGTCAACGTCGATCTGAGTGATCCACGGGCGCGGTCGCAGTTCGTGAAGGAGATCGCCGCCGCCCGGCGGGTCGCTCCGTTCTGCACCGCGCAGGTGCTCTTCGCGGAGGTGGACGGCGAGCGGCCCTACGTGGTCAGTGAGTTCATCGAGGGCCTGACCCTGCACCGGCACGTCCGCGAGCGTGGTCCGGTGACCGGTAACGCCCTGCACCGGCTCGCGGTCGGGACTGTCACGGCGCTCGCGGCGATCCACAGTGCCGGGGTGGTGCACTGCGATCTGAAGCCGGACAACGTGGTGTTGGGCGAGGACGGTCCTCGGGTGATCGACTTCGGTATCGCCCGGGCGTTGGGCAACACCGAGACGGCGTCCAGCCGGGTCATGGGGACCACCGCGTACATGGCGCCGGAGCGGTTCCGCGACGACGCGATCGGTCCACCCTGTGACGTCTTCGCCTGGGCGGCCACGATCGCCTTCGCCGCCGGTGGTCGGCCGCCCTTCGGCACCGATTCACTCTTCGCCGTGATGCACCGGGTGCTGCACGATCCGCCTGACCTGCCGGCGATGCCCCCCGTCCTGGACGAGCTGATCCGGGAGTGCCTGGCCAAGGATCCGGCGGACCGGCCGGCGGCCGAGCGCGTGTTGGTGCGGCTGCTTCGGCAGGACGGCAGGGTCACCGAGCCGCTACGTCGGGAGAGCCTGCTGGAGGTCGGCAACGAGACCGCTGGCGCGCCCACACCGGACCATCCGCTCCCCCAGGTCACGCCGACGGCGCCCCAACCGGGCGGGACGCAGCCGCAGGTGCCGACCCAGGCCCGGCCGACCCAGCCGGCGCACCTGCCGGTGTCCGAGCCCGGCGTCGGTACGGGAGGCGGCGGCGCGTTGCGGCGGCTGCGTCGTGAGGCCGTCGACGCCTGGGGCATCTCGACAGCGCTCTTCCTCGGTTCGGTCGGCGCCGCCGCCGGCTACGTCGCGTCGAGCGCGCTCGGTCCGTCCGCCGCTGTCGGTGGGGCCGCCTTCGTCGTGGTCTACCTGGTTCGGTTGCTGGTCGCGACGGCCCTCGGGAGCCGGTCCGAGCACGGGTGACCGGTGCGCCGGGGTCGGGCTCGCCGACTGGCGCCGCATCGATAGGTTGACTGCCACCAGCCGCCCGCCGAGGAGGACGTCCCGATGGCCCCACCCGCTACGCGTGCCCGGCAGTGGTTGCCGTACACCGCCGCCGTCACCGCCGGGCTGCTGGTCATCGCCGGGGCGTTCGTGTTCGTCCGACAGCGCGAAGCGGGCAACGACTGCGCCGTCATCCTCCAGGTCAACTCCTCGACGGAGAAGGCGGCGCTGCTGGTCGACCTGGCCGAGGCGTACAACCGCGGCGACCGGTCGATCGAGGGCGGCGGCTGCGCCCGGGTGCACGTCAGCGCGTTGAACTCGGGCAAGGCAACCGAGGCGCTGGCCAGCGGCTGGACGCACACCGGTCTGCCGCAACCACAGGTCTGGCTGCCGACGTCGAGCCTGTGGACCGGCCAGCTCCGGCTGCTCGACGAGGCCGCCGGCCGGGAGTTGCAGACTCCGGACCGCTACCCGTCGATCGCCAACAGCCCGCTGGTGATCGCGATGCCGCAGCCCAAGGCCGAGCTGCTCCGCAAGCGCGGGTCGCTGGGCTGGGGAGAGATCCTGGGCCTGTCCGGGCGGGACGGGTGGGCGGACTTCGGCAAGCCGGAGTGGGGCCGCTTCACGTTCGGCAAGGACAACCCGAACCTGTCCACTTCCGGGTTGGCGGCGACCATCGCCACCTACTACGCGGCGGTGCAACGGGCCAGCGACCTGACCCGGTCCGACCTGGCCGACCCGGCGGTCACCCAGTTCGTCCGCCGGATCGAGGCCAACGTGTCGCACTACAGCGACGACTCGGTGGACCTGCTGCGCAGCCTCGCCGAGGCGGACCTGGCCGGCGGGGCGGGCAGCACCGACGACATGAGTGCCATCGTCCTGCAGGAGGAGCTCGTGGACCTCTACAACACGGGTGCGCTGAGCCCTCGGCAGGAAGGGCAGGAGCGGGGCCGCCGGCCGAACGTCCCGCTGGTCGCCGTACATCCGAAGGAGGGCACGTTCAACCTGGACCACCCGTTCGTCGTGCTGCCGTCCGCCGACGAGCGGCAACGCGCGGCGGCAACCGACTTCCAGAAGTTCCTGACCGAGGACACCCAGCAGGAGAGGTTTGCCCGCCTCGGCTTCCGGGACCATGAGCGCCGCGCCTCGGCGGAGTTGCTCGCCAGCGTCGGCGCCGAACCCAGCGGTGGGCTGAGCTACTTCGAACCGCCGGACCCGGAGGTGGTCGGCGCGATGCTGGACGGCTGGCGCACGCTCCGCAAGAAGGCCAACATCCTGATCGCCCTGGACACCTCCGGGTCCATGCTGGCGAAGGTCGGCACCCGTACCCGTTTCCAGGTGGCCTCGGCGGCGGCGGGCAAGGGCCTCGCGCTGCTCAACACCGAAGACCGGGTGGGGCTCTGGTCGTTCTCCTCGGAGACGCAGCAGCGGCCGAAGAGCCCCTATCGGGAGGAGGTCCCGCTCGGCGGGTTCGACCAGAAGCGGATCAACAGCAAGATCGCCGGATTGCCGGTCGAGGGCGGTACCGCGCTCTACGCGACGGTCCGGGCCGCACATCGAGAACTACTCGACCGGTACGACCCGGAGCGGATCAACGCGATAGTGGTGCTGACCGACGGCAAGAACGAGTACAGCCGGGACAACGACCTGGCCCGGTTGCTCGCCGAGGTTGCCCTGGACCCGCAGCGTCCGGTGAAGGTGTTCTGCATCGCCTTCGACAGGGAGTCGGACTTCGCCACCCTGGACCGGATCGCCAAGGCGTCGTCGGGCAAGGCCTTCGACGCCACCGATCCCGCCAAGATCGACGAGGCGTTCGTGAAGCTGGTCAGCAGCTTCTGACACTCTCCCTGGCGTCAGCTCGGCGTCGCGCCGCCGCCCGACCAGGCGGGTGGGTGGCGAGCGCCCTGCTGCTCTCGTCGAGCCACGTCAAGGCCCCGGACGACGACTTGGCGATGGGTCTCACCGACCTCGCTACAGGCCCAGGCCCCGCAGGGTCGGTACGGTCTGGCCCACCCAGGCGAGGTCGACGTCCTCGCGAGCGCCCTGGGTACGTTGCGTGCCGGCCAGGAACCACAGGAAATAGGTGGTGTAGCCGGGTGCGCTGACCACTGTGTGGTATCCCTCGGGCATCATCTGCATCACATGGTCACGGATGGTGACGTTCTCCTCGTACCCGTCGTCGGTGTAGACCCGGCTGATGCCGAACCCGTTCGCCGGGTTGACGCGGTAGTAGTACATCTCCTCGTGTGCGGCCTCGGCGGGCAGGTCGTCGACCTTGTGCCGGTGTGGCGGGTAGGTGCTCCAGTTGCCCGAGGGCGTGTAGGTCTCGCCGACGATGAGCCGGCGGGCGGGCAGCTCCGGCTGGGAGATCTCGGTGAGGATCTGGTGGTAGGTACGGCCGAAGTTGGCCGCCCCCCAGCGGCCGGTCGCTACCTGCTCCGGTGCGATGACGTAGGGGTCTGTGGCCAGTTCGCTGGGCGCGCTGGGTAGGGCTATCTCCACGGCGGTGACCGCCTCGACGGTCACCGGGGAGCCGGCCGGGATGTAGACCGAGTGCGGCTTGCCGGAGAAGACGTCCGGTCGTTGGCCGACCTGCGGGAAATGGTGGCCGGCGACGGTGAAGCTGGCCGTGCCACCGAGGACGACGGCCAGGATCTCCCGGTCACCGGACTCGCCGGTCCACGACTCGCCGGCCGACAGCCGCAGCAGTGTGAAGTCCAGCAGCCGGCAGGGATTGAAGGGCAGCGTGTTCCGGCCGTCGAGGGCGGGAATGGCGCAGTGGTAGCGGTAGTCCATGGTCACCTTTCGGGATGCGGGGTGGAGCGGGTCGGTGCAGGGTCGTCACCAGGGGCTGGTCCAGCCCGCGACGGTGGCCCGGGTGAGGGCTTCCAGGTAGAAGTAGTCGCCCCAGAGGGTTCCCTCGTCGACGCCGATGCCCTTGGGCTTGTCGTAGACGCCGTGCAGGATCAGCGCGTTCGAGACCTGCTGACCTTCGGTGGAGTAGTGGCCGATGAGCGAGCCCAGGATCTCGGCGGCGGCCTTCCGGTACCGGTCGGCGCTGGCCGTGTCGGTAAGGCCGTCTGCCAGTTCGACCAGGCCGCAGGCGGCGATGGCCGCGGCCGAGCTGTCCCGCTCCTGACCGCTGCCGTCACCGAACTCCAGATCCCAGTACGCGACGTGGTCGTCGGGCAGGTGGGCGAGGAAGCGGTCGGCGCAGGTCCTCGCGGCGGCGAGCAGCGCCGGGTCGCCGATGTGCCGGTGGTTGAGGCTGAACCCGTAGATGCCCCATGCCTGCCCGCGCGCCCAGCAGGAGTGGTCGGAGTGGCCCTGTTCGGTTTCGCCGCGTAGCGGCGCACCGCTGTCCGCGTCCCAGTAGAAGGTGTGGAAGGTGGTGCCGTCCGGACGAAGGATGTGCTGGCGCAACTGAGCGGTGTGCCGGCGGGCCGCGGCGGCGTAGCGGTCGTCACCGGTGGTCTGGCTGGCCCAGAAGAGCAGCGGCGTGTTCATGAGGCTGTCGATGATCGTGCGCCCGCGTTGGCGTGGGTCGTTCAGATCGCCCCAGGCCTGAATGATTCCGGCGGGTTCGAGGACGCGCGTCATCAGGTGGTCGGCGGCGGCGAGGGCCGCGTCTCGGGCCTGCGCGTCACCGGTACGGCGGGCCGGGGTGACGCAGGCGAGCGTGTAGAGGAACCCGAGGTCGTGGGTGTCCAGGTCGATGCCGTGGGTCATCCGGGCCGCGAAGCTGTCCACGTGGGAGAGCGCGGCCCGCAGGTGGCGTTCGTCGCCGGTCAGGTCGTGTGCCAGCCAGAGCATGCCGGGCCAGAAGCTGGTGGTCCAGCCGACGTTGGCGCCCTCGGGCTGGCCTCCGCTCGGTGGCCGCAGCGGGTAGCGGTTGGCGTCGGTGGTGTCCGCGGGGTACCGGTCGCCGAAGGTGGCGATGTTCGCGTCGACGGTAAGTATCGCGGCGGCCACCGCGGCCGCCGTGGCCTCTGCGTCGGAGCTGGGACGGACGTCGGTCGCCGTCATGGATGCTGTTCTCCCTCGTGGGTCCGGTCCGGTGCCGGGCAGGTGTCTCATCGGCGTCCAGGCTCGTTGGCCGGAACGTGGTGCTCAGGCGCTCTGCGGTGCGGGCGTCGGTGGGTCGAGGGCGGCGCGCAGGGTGAAGCGGCTGTTGGCCCACACGACGTAGAGCAGTGGCGCGGCGGCGAGGCCGAGCGCGATCGCGGGGCGGGCCGCCAGGATCTGTGCGAGCAGCACGAGGACGAGGAGAGACACGGCGCTGAGGTACCACCGGCGCACCGCCAGATACAGGCAGGCGCGGGCCACCTCACGCAACCGCGCGGTGGGTCGCTCGGCGACGGTCACCAGCCCCAGCAACGTGGTAGCGACGGTGAGGACGATGAGGGTCGCCAGCACCGGAAGGGCGAGTGCCCCGACCCGGTGGCCCCACGCGGCGCGCGCGTCGACGGCGAGCACCACCAGGGCAGCCATGGCTGCCGCCGTCCAGAGCATCGCCGGCCGGGCGGTGGCTCGCCAGGCGCGGCCGAAGGTGCGCAGCACGCCGCCGGTGTCGCCGGCCGAATAGGCGGACATGACCGCGAAGACCGCACAGAGCCCCGGCGCGCAGAGCGGGGCGGTCAGCGCGTACAGCGGCCAGGAGCGCGCCGCCTCGGTGGTGAACGCGAGCGTCACCAGTGGCAGGCAACCGAGCACCAGCAGCAGGTTGCTGACGAGCGCGACATAGAACCCGTCGAAGACGGCGGCAATGGTGTTGTGGCGCGAACGCATGGGCCTCAACCCTTCAGTCCGGTCGTGGCGATGCCCTCGATGAAGTAGCGCTGGCCGAGCAGGAAGATGACAGCGACGGGCAGCACGGACAGCACGGAGCCCGTCATGATCAGCGCGTACTCGGCGTTGTACTGGGAGATGAAGGTGTTGAGCCCCAGTTGGATGGTGCGCAGCTCCGGACTGCGCAGGTAGATCAGCGGGCCGAGGTAGTCGTTCCAGGTGGTCACGAACGTCAGCAGGGCCAGGCTGGCCAGCGCCGGTCGGGACAGCGGCAGCATGATCCGTCGGTAGATGCCGAACTCGCTGAGCCCGTCCACCCGCGCCGACTCGCTCAGCTCCTCGGGGATCGTCTCGTAGAACTGCTTCATCAGGAACACGCCGAACGCGCCGAACGCCTGTAGCGCGACGATCGACCACAGCGTGTTCGACAACTGCAACTTCGACATGAGGATGAACTGCGGAATCATGTACGACTGCCAGGGCACCGCGATCGTCCCGACGTACGCCAGGAAGAGCGCGTTGCGGCCGGGAAAGCGCACCCGGGCGAAGCCGTAGGCGGCGAAACTGCCGGTCACCACCTGTAGGAGGCTGACTACCACCGACAGCAGCAGCGTGTTTCCCAACCAGGTCGTCATGTCCGAGCGCTGCCAGATGTCGAGGTAGTTTCGCCACACCACGCGATCGGGGAGCCAGGTGATCGGGATGGTGAAGACGTCGCTGTTGGTCTTCAACGACGCCACCACCATCCAGTAGAACGGCAGTAGCAGCCCGGCCGCCGCGAGCACGAGGGCGGCGTACCCGACGAGCCGCCAGCCCCGGGACTGGACCGATCGGCGGGGCGCGTTGCGGTTGCCGGGCGCGGCGACGGCCGGGGTGGGCAGGGAGAGGTCGGTAGCGGTCATCAGCTGTTCCTCCGCTTGTTGACCATGAACTGAATGACCGTGATGCTGAAGCAGATGGCGAACAGGACGATGGAGACCGCCGAGGCGTAGCCGAACTGGTTCTCCTCGAAGCCCTTCTGGTAGATGTACTGCGAGAGCACGAGTGTCGACTGGCCCGGTCCGCCGCCGGTCATCACGAGGATGAGGTCGAAGACCTTGAAGCTTTCGATGGTGAGCAGCACTGTGACGAAGAAGGTGGTGTGGCGTAACCCGGGGAGGGTCACGTGCACGAACCGCTGCCACGGTGAGGCGCCGTCGGTCTCGGCCGCCTCGTAGAGCTGGGCCGGGATGGTCTGCAGGCCGGCCAGGAACAGCAGCATGTAGTAACCCATGTACCGCCAGGTGCCGACGATGATGACCGCCGGCATCGACCAGGTCGACGACGTGGTCCAGCCCGGGGCGTTGTCCACCCCGACGGCACCGAGGAGAGCGTTGATCGGGCCGTACTCCGGGCTGAACAGCTGGTTCCAGACGATCGCGATCGCCACGATCGAGGTGATGTAGGGGAAGAAGGCGACGGTGCGGAAAAACCGTACGCCGCGCAGTTTGCGGTTGAGCAGCAGCGCCAGCCCGAGTGACGCCCCGAGGGTCAGCGGGATGTGGAAGACGGTGTAGTAGACGGTGTTGCGCAGAGCGGTCCAGAAGCTCGCGTCGCTCCACATGCGCCGGAAGTTGGCGGTGCCGGTCCACTCGGCCACCCCGAAGACGTTCCAGTTGGTGAATGCCACGTAGAACAGCACGACGACGGGTAGCAGGGTGAGCACGGCGAAGCCGACGAAGTTGGGCAGGATGAACGACCAGCCGGCGACCGTGTTACGCGACACCAGCCGCCGGTTCCTGGGTCTCGTGCGCGGCAATGTTGCCATAGGGAGTCTCCGGAAGCGTTCGGCATGGTGGCGGGACCGGCGTGCGACGAAGGCGCGCCGGACCCGCCATCAGCTCACTGGTTGAGGACCTCGTTCTTGGCGCGGGTCTGCGCCTTGCTCAGCTCCGCGTCGACGCCCTTGCTGTCGGAGAGGATCGCCGAGTGTGTCTCGTTGAGGAGGTTCTGCAGGCCGGCGGTGTGCTTCGACACCGGGTTCTCCGGCTTGATGGTGTGCTTGGCGTAGGCGAACTTCGACAGGTCGTCCTGCGGTACGCCGTCCAGCCCGAACAGCGTCGCGGTGACCGCGTCGGTGACCTGGGCCGGGGTGATGCCGATCCCGGCCAGCGCCTTGCCGGCTTCCGGGCCGGCCGCGTACTGGAGGAATGCCTTGGCCGCGGCGGTCTTGGACTTGCTGATCTTCGGGTTGATCCCCAGGCCGGTCGGATCACCGAAGGTGACAGGCGTGGCGGAGGTGCCGGTGGTGGACTTGTCGAACTGCGGCGCCGGGGCGATCCCCCACTGGAACTTGTCGGCGTCACCGCTCTGTCGCTGGTTGAGCAGCGTGGCCACGTACCAGGTGCCCATCAGCAGCATCGCCGACTGCTGCTTGCCGAACTGCGCCTGGTAGGTGAGTTTGTTGGTTTTCGCGGTGCCGAAGGTCGGCTGCGCGCCGGCCGCCTGCAGGTCAAGTGACCGCTCGTAGTACGGCTTCAGGTAGCCGTAGTCCCCGGAGAGCAGGTCCGCGTTGGGGGTCTGGGCGAGCGCGAATCCCTGCACTGTCGACTGGAAGGTGTGCTGGTACGCGCCGGTCGCGTTCGAGCCGGCCCCCTTCAGCCCGGTGTGCAGTCGCTTCGCCGCGGCGGTGTAGTCGTCCCAGGTCCAACTGCCGTCCGGCGGTGCCACCTTCGCCTTCGCGAACAGGTCCTTGTTGTAGAACAACACCCACGAGTCCTGCCGGTACGGCACCGCGTACGCCTTGCCATCCACCTGGTACGACGCGAGCGCCGGGCTCGAGCCGAGACCGGAGGTGATGTCGGAGACGTCGAGCAGCTGACCACCGCTCTGGTACGTGTAGAAGTTCTTGAGGTTCTTCATGACGTAGACGTCCGGGGCGGTGCCGGCGGCCAGGTCCGTGATCATCTGGGTGTCGTAGTCGTTGCCTGGGGCGTACTCCTTGAGCTCCACCGTCATGTTCGGGTGGGTCGCCTTGAAGCCGTCGGCGAGCGTCTTGAACTCGGGCGTGGACGACAGACTCCAGCCAGCCAGGGTGATCGTCACCGGGGCGTTGGGGTCGACTGGCTCGTCTCCGCCGCCGCAACCGGCGAGAACAAGCGTCAGGGCCGTCGCAGCGCTGATGACGGCTGGTATGGCACGCTTCATCACTCTCTCCTTGGGTCAAGGGGCCCGGACGGGCCCGCACTGCTACCAGGACGCCTGGTGGGCCTGGCATGCTCCGTGTCCAGACGGGTCGACGTGCTGATCCCGTCGGGCCAGTCGACCGCCAGGTGGAGGCCGCGGCCGTCCTCGTCGAGCACGGCCCGGCATGCCTGCCCGGCCGTGGCCACCGGCACCCTGGACAGCTCGGTGAAGGCGGCGGCCCATGCGCCCGGCCGAACGGGGTGGTCCAGCCATGGCACGACCAGCCCGTCGGCCAGGGGCCCGCCGTGCGCAACGGCGGTGACGCCGGCCGTGCCGCCGCCGTGAATGCTGTCGAGCCGGCTGGTCAGGTCGGCCCGGGTCACGACCGCCACGCCGCCGTCGACGGTGACCGTCGCATCCCCGGCAATGGCCCAGCCGCCGATCCGTAGCCTCAGCGCAGCTG
Source organism: Micromonospora alfalfae (assembly GCF_022230925.1). Classification (GTDB taxonomy): domain Bacteria; phylum Actinomycetota; class Actinomycetes; order Mycobacteriales; family Micromonosporaceae; genus Micromonospora; species Micromonospora alfalfae. The sequence continues at coordinate 413,358 of NZ_JAKKFH010000008.1, forward strand.
CCTCGACGCCGTCGGCGAGGTCGTCGACGCGGGTCAGACGTAGTTCCCAGGGGCCGCGGACCAGCGAATACACAGTGAGGTGTCCGGCCGGCCGGGACCGGCCCACGCGGCCGCCGCCGTGGTCGCGCTGACCTGTATCCGGGTCGACCCAGTGGGCGAGGGCACGTGACCCGGCCACGCCCACGCCGTCGGTGTCGACGTGGACGGTGAGCAGGCGCATGCCGGCGCGGTGGGTGACCCGGCCCGCGTCGTCGACGAGAGTGACGGACTGGTCGAGCGGAGTGGCCCAGCCGCTGTCGTCGAGAACCGGGGTGGTGGCCGTGGAGTAGCCCAGTCGGGCGTAGAGCGGGGAATCTGAGACGGTGGCGCCCTCGACGGCGTGGTCGGTGCCGTGGTTGACGACGCGGACGATGCCGTCGGCGCGGGTGCCAGAGATCAGCCAGCCTGGCGCGCGTATCGCCCGCACCGTGTCCCGCTCCTCCACCGGTAGCGGCTCCTGGGGAGTCGTCCAGACCGGATGGTCGGCGGGTAGCGCGATGCCGAGCAGGCCCTTGCTGGCCCAGTACGGCGAGCCCGGCCCGGAGTACGACTGCGCCAGTCGCGGCCACGGCCTGTGCCAGCCGAGGGTGAGCAGGCCTCGTTCGTCCAGGGCGCCGTTGGCGACGAAGTGACGCACGATGCGGGTGGCCGCGCCACGCAACCGGCCGATGCTGACCGAGGGCACACCGGCGATGGCACCGACCCAGAACGGCGCCGCCGCGGCGAAGCGGTAGGTCAGGCTGCGCCCCTGGATCAACGGTGATCCGTCGGCGCCCACGAGCGCGACCGCGTCGCTCAGGAAGCGGTCGAGGCCGGCCAGGTCCCGTTCGCGGCGCTGCTCGGCCAGGTCCGCCGCGCCGGCCATCCGGGCCCACAGCGTCGGGTAGAGGTGCAGGGCCCAGCCCACGTAGTGGTCGTAGGCGCGGTCCGGCCCGTCGGACATCCAGCCGTCCCCGCGGACGAACCCGTCATGGGTGGTCAGGTCCTCGTTCATCTCGTCGAGCGAGTGCGGCCCGCCCACCGAACGCAGAAACGTCTGTACGACCAGCCGGAACCAGACCCAGTTGATCCGTGGGTACGTGTCGTCGCCGACTGCCGGGCGCAGATAGTCCACTACCCGCTCGCGCACCACGGACGGCAGTCGATCCCAGATCCACGGGCGGGTCATGTCCAGGACCAGCGCGATGGAGGCGGCCTCCACCTTCGCCTGGGGGTGCTCGTCCAAGCGCACCCAACGGTCTGGAGAGCTCGGGTCGGTGCCGGCGGTGATGCCTGCCGTGTACCGGGCCACGAGCTCGTCCAAGCCCACTCCCCGGGCACCTGCGATGCGGAACCCAGCCAGCAGGAAGGTGCGGGCGAAGCCCTCCAGTCCGTCGACGGCCCGCCCGTAACCGCCCTCCGGCCCGGGGAAGGTGACGAGGGAGTGTCCGGGTGAGGCGAACGGTCGGGCGGCGGCGAGCATCCGGTCGGCGAGGGCCAACCAGTCATCCCGGCTCCAGGTCGCGGCGGTGGCGACATCCGAGTCCGTCGCCGGTGCCACCTGGCCGGTCGTCCCGAACGTCATCCGTGGTCCTGTCGCATCGATCGGTCTCCGTCGACTGTGGCGAGCGGGGGGTTGCCCATGAATGTGACGTGCAGGCATCCGCAGGGTTTCCGAAGTAAAACGCTCACAAAGGAGCAAGTCAATGCCCTTCCCAAACCGATGTGAACACACTCGATCAAAAGAACGCACGATGCGCCTCGAAGTCGGCCCGGCCCCGCCTGCTGTCCGGCCGACGGCACTTGCTGCGCTCCCGCCTGCACCTCGACAGCCACAATCGCTCTGATACGATCAGAATCGTTCACAGCCGCTCTATCAGTCCGAGGAGCCATGACCGGCGCAGACCGCTTCGCAGGCCCTCTGGCCGCGACGCGGCCGGGGCGGGCTCGTGATCCGGCTCACGATCGACATCACCGCGTTCGGCCCGGCCGGCGAGGTGGCCCGCACCATGCAAGAGCTTTCGCCGCACGAAGCGTTCCTCGGAGGTCCCCATGACCAAGGACAGCCCCGTCGTCGTCACGGCGGAGGCCTCCCGAGGGCCGCTTCAGGTCGCCCGCCGCCAGCAACTGTTGGCAGCCCTGCAACGCGACGGCTCGATGCGCATCTCTGACCTGTCCCAGGTGCTCGGTGCCGCGCCGGTCACCATCCGGCGCGACATTGCCGATCTCGCCGCCGAAGGGTTGGTTCGCCGGGTCCACGGTGGGGTCGCCCTGATCCTGCCGGACGACGTCCCGGCAGCCGACGAGCCATCCGCCGCAGGCCCGGACCCGCTGGTCGGGCGCGCCCTCGGCATGCTCGTGCCCTCCTTGGACTACTACTGGCCGGACGTGGCTCGCGGCGTCGAGGGGGCCGCCCGCGAGCTCGACATGCGGGTGGTTCTGCGCGGCTCCTCCTACGACAGTGAGGACGACCAGCCGCAACTGGCCCGCATGGTGGGGCGGATGGGCGTCGACGCGCTGATCATCGCGCCGAGCATGGCCGCACCGACCGCCGAGCGCACCATCGAGTGGCTCGACCAGGTCGGCGTCCCGGTTGTCCTGCTGGAACGCACCGCCACGGTAGGCAGCCACCACGCGGTCCTGGAGTCGGTGGTCACCGACCACGCGCTCGGTGCGGCAATGGCGGTGCGTCACCTCACCTCGCTCGGACACCGCAAGGTCGGCCTGGTGCTCGACGCCAACAGCCCCACCAGCCAGCACGTGCGGCGCGGCTGGCTCGACGCCGCTACCGAGTGCGGCCTCGACCCGGACGCCGCGGTGATGGCTGTTGTACCCGGCGCACGGTCGTCCGAGCGAGACACGGTACTCAACGGCATCCTCGACCAGTGCCAGGCGACCGGGACGACGGCGCTGCTGGTGCACGCTGACGCCGAGGCGATAGCGCTGGTGCAGCACTGCGAGGAGCGACACCTGTCCGTTCCCGGCGACCTCTCCATCGTGGCGTACGACGACGAGGTCGCCGGGCTCTTCAGCCCGCCGCTGACGGCGGTCCGACCGCCGCGACGCTCGATCGGACGAGCCGCCGTGCGTCTCGTCGCCGACCGGCTCACCGACCCCGAGCGTCCCACCCACCGGATCGTCATCAGCCCATCGCTGCGGGTCCGAGGGTCGACCGCGCCGCCACCCGCGTAGGCGGTCTCCCCCGGCCCGAAACGTTCGGGCCGGGCAGGCCGGGGTGATCCGGGCCGTTCACCTGACCCAGGCGGGTCGGCCGTGACCCTGCAGTCGTGGCCGCGGACGGGCCGGTGCCGGACGGACCGGCGGATGCGCCCACCCGGCCCGCACAGCGACATGACCGGTTCGCCGATCACTGAGCAGCCGGGTGGCGGCCAGCCAGCCTCCACAGCAGACGTGGTGCGGTGACATCCCGCCTAGGAGCGCTCCCATCACCGGATGCGATTACGTGAGCACATCGCTACGATGGGTCAGCAATCCAGAGGGAAGGGGTCGTGCTCGCGTGCGAAGTCCCGTCACCGAGACCGCGTCGGCGTCTGCGCCGGGCCGATCCGCGCCGCTTGCGGCCGGCCGGCTGCGTAGGCTCGCCCGGCGGCTGGTGCTGATCGCGGCCGCCGTCGGGGCCGGTTTCGTCGTGGCTACCCTGTTTCAGGGGCCGGCCGCCGCCGACGGGATGCGCAGCGGGTCCGGTGACGAGCCTCATCGGAGGATCGGCGCTCTGGTCGAGTCGGTCGCGCGGCTCACGATCGCCGAGCGCCCCAACCAGGACCGCCAACGAGCCGCGACTGCCGACGACAGTCGCCGCCCCGGGCCCCGTACCCCGCTGGCAGGGCCGACCGGTGTCGCCACCGGCCCCCGCGACAAGCCACCCTCGACGGAGCCTCGACTGTCGACGGCTGCGTCGAGGCTCGGCGCACCCGTTTCACCCGGCTCGGCGACGGAGCGCGAAAAGCTCCGGCCGACCTCCGTAGCCCGTGCGGCTCATCGTGTCGGGCTGACGCAGCCGCCCGCCGATCCACCAGTTAAGCCAGCCACCGTCGCACCCAGGCCACCCGCGCCGCGCGGACCAGGCGATCTACCAGTGTTGGGCCTGATCACCGCTCCCCTGCCGCACGTCGTCGACATCGTGAGCGCGGTGCCGATCAGGCCCGTCGTCTTGGGGCTCCTCCGGGTCGCCGATGCCGTTCTACCACCCCCTCTCTGCCCGGTGATCGTTCCGGCGGTGATACCTGCGCTGCCCGCTCCTCCAGCGCTCGGGCCGACCGCCGTGCCGGTGACCGAGCCAGCTCCCGTGCTGACAGTTCCGACGCCACCGGCAGGTCCGGCGCTGACCCCCGTACGCGTCGCAGCGCCGCCGGCCCCGGCCGCGCCACCGCCGATGTCCGTCGTCGGCCCCGCGTGGGCCACGGCCCCGACGGGGCACCTCGCCGCCCGCCCGGCACCGGTGGCCGCGCCGGCAGTGCTTCCCGGTGAGCCCGTCGCACCCGCCGACCAGGACGCCGCCGGCATTGACAACGGATCGACGCCTGCACCAGGGCTGGTCCGACCGCTCGACCGGTATTCGCCCCGCGATGCCGGGCAATCCTGCGATCTCGTGCCGCTTCTGGTCGAGAGCCGAACTCCGTCTGCGATCGCCCGCCCAGGCTGAGGCCTGTCGACCGACAGCGGTTGCTGGCCCGAGCGGCCTGCTCCACCCGCTGATCGGTCGATCAGTGCCCGCGCCCGTCCGCCGCGACGATGCCGCGGGCCGATGCCCACACGTCTGTAGCGCACGACGCCCGGACCAACCCGTGGACGTTCCGGGATCGGTGGCCGTCGTGGCGCATACCGGAGATCGGAGAAAACGTGGTGATCCACGTTGTTGTCGCCGAGGACATGGGTTTGCTCCGCGGGGCGCTCTGCGCCGCGCTGTCACGCGAGGAGGACATGGAGGTGGTCGCCGACGTCGATGGTGTCGGTGAACTGTTGACTGTGGTCCGGCGGTGCCGACCACAGGTGGTGGTGCTGGCACTGACACCGGAGCTGCCCGACCCGGTGGAGGTGGTCGCCCGGATCGACGTCGAGGCGCCGCACGCCGCCGTGTTGGCGATGAGCCCTCGGTGGAGTCCGGCGTTGGTGGAGGCGGCGTTGGCAGCCGGCGCGCGCGGCCTGGTCGGGAAGGACTGTTCGCTGGCCGAGCTGGTGCGCGCGATCCGCGCGCTCGCGGCCGGGGAACGGGCGATCGACCCGGCCGCGGCGATCGCGGTGCTGAGTCCCCCGGAGATGCCGTTGACGCCTCGGGAGATGGACGTGCTGCGAATGGCGGCCGAAGGGCTGCCACTGAAGGAGATCGCCGTCCGCCTCTACCTGGCACACGGAACGGTGCGCAATCACCTGTCGGTGATTCTGCGCAAGACCGGGGCCCGCAACCGGTTGGAGGCGGTGTCACGCGCGCGGCGTAACGGCTGGCTGTGACCGTCGAGGGCGGGTCCGGTGAAGATGACCGACCCGCCCTCGTCGCCGTGCGGCCCCACCGGATGCGTGTTTGAATGTTGACGTTGTGTGATCACCATCGGAGTGCGGGAAGGTTCATCGTGATCCGTACCTTGCTCGCCTTGGACGGTGCCCTGGTTCTGGGCGCGCTGTCGTTCGTCCTCGCCGCCGAGGAGGACATCCGCGTCGTGGCGGAGGTGGATAGCGGCGACGCGGTCTCCGCGGCCGTCCACGCTCAATGCCCCGACGTCGTGGTGGCCGACCTCGATCTCGTCGAGCAGGTCGATCCCGACCGCCTCGGCAAGTGCCCCGTCCTGGTGCTGGCCCACCCCCATCGGGCCCGGCGGCTGCGAGGCATGCTGTGCCCGACCAGGGCGGTCGGCATCCTGCGCAGTGACGCCGCCCCCCAGCGGGTCATCGACGGGATCCGCCGGCTCGCCCGCCGGGAGCCAGTGCTCGACGCGGATCTCGTCGTCGCGGCGCTGCACTCGGACGGCCCACTGACCAGCCGCGAGACGGAGGTGTTGAGGCTGACGGCCGCAGGGGCGCCGGTCGCGGAGGTGGCGGTGTCGCTCGGGCTCACCCGTGGCACCGTCCGCAATCACCTCGGACGGATCGCCCGCAAGGTGGGCGCGCGTACCCGGGTGGAGGCCGTGCGGATGGCCGGCGAGGCGGGCTGGATCTGAGCCGCGCCGTCGGCGCGGCTGCGCTGTCAGCCCCGCCGCGTCGACGCCGCCGGGGACGGCACCATCGAGTCGTCCCAGCAGCCGACGAGCGCCCGGTAGGTGGCCGAGCGGGCCAACAACTGTTCGTGCGTCCCCACCACGGGCTCGTCGCCGTCGAGGACCAGCACCCGACCGGCCCGCAGCGCGGAACTGATCCGGTGCGCGATCACCACCAGGCTGCCGGGCCGCCGGGCGAAGGCGGCCTCGACCGTCGCTTCCAGCACCGGGTCCAGGTGACAGGTCGCCTCGTCGAGGACCACCAACGGGGCGGGTGCCAGCCAGGCCCGAGCCGCCGCGATGAGCTGCCGCTCGCCGGCGGAGAGCAGGGCCGGCGCGACCTGCGCGCCCAGGCCGCCCAGGCGGGACGCCAGGGGACGCGCACCGAGCGCGTCCAGGGCGACCTCCAGCGTGTCATCGTCGGCGTCCGGCCGGAGGTAGCGGAGGTTGTCGGCGAGACTGCCGGTGAAGACGTACGCCTCCTGGGGCACCAGCACTCGCATCCGGGCGAGAACGGCCGGCTCAGCCTCGGCGACCGGCATGCCGGCCAGGTGGACCGTGCCTGCCTGCGGCGGCACCAGACCGGCCATCAGGGCGGCCAGTGTGGACTTGCCCGCACCGCTCGGGCCCACCACGGCGAGATGGCCCCGGTCGGCCAGCGTCAGCGAGAAGTTCAGCAGGACGGGCCGGGCGCCCGGGCCGTAGCCGAAGGTCAGTCCCCGTACCTCGATGGCTGGTGGACGATCGGCCGGACCGGCGGGTGGTCGACGGTGGGGCGTCCCGGCGGCGAGGGCTGGCGGGCGCTGGTCGTCGGAGACCGGACAGGTGCGCAGGATGTTCTCCAGGGTTACCGCGTAACGGAGCCCGCCGCCGCCGAGGCCCTGCACCAATGTGTGCAGCGCGGGCTGCAGCCCGGTGGAGACGTAGATCAGCGCCCCCAGCACCGCGCCGGCGGTGAGACCACGCTCGACCAGCCACGGGGCGGTCACCATCAGCACCAGCAGTGGCAGCCAGCCGCCGATGCCGAGGCTGAGGCTGCGGATCGCCGCCATCCGGGCGAGCATGCGTTCGGCGGCGGCCTGCTCCGACACCCACCGTGCCACCTCCGCCGTCACACGTGTCTGTGCGCCGCACGCCAGCACGTCGCGGTGACCGGCCAGCGCGGTCGCCGCCGACTGGCCGAGCTGTTCACCGGCCCGGACGTAGGCGCGCTGGTGCGTGACCATCGCCGGCAGCGCGGCGAGAAACACGACCAGACCGGCGACCAGCGGCGCGACCGCCAGCGCCGCCACCACCGGCGCCAGGGCGAGCAGGCCGAGCACTGCCGCGCCAGCGGAGAAGAGGAACCCGCGGGTCACCATCAGCAGACCGGCGAAGGTGTCGCGGATGATCTCCATCTGGTGGGTCAGCCGGGTCACGGCGGCGCTGTCGGGACGGCCACCCGCAGTGGTGGCGTCGCGTAGCGCGCCCCGGATCACCTGAGCGGCCACCTCGTCGCGGAACGGCTCGACCACGGCGCCGAGGCTCCGGTACGTCCGACCGGTGGCCGCCGCGCCGACCAGTACGGCCACCGCGAGGACCCCCAACCAGGCCAGGCCGTTGAGGAGACGTCCGGCCAGAAAACCCTCGTCGACGGCACGGGCCACCAGGTAGCCGGCGAGCAGCGCGGGCAGCGACTCGACAAGCGACCAGCCGCCGAGCCCGGCGAGCTCACGCCGCCTGGCCCGCAGCGCCCGCCAGGTCACCCGGCGTACGCCGGCACGGCTCACGACCCACCGCCGGCCGGCTGGAAGACGGCACGGTAGTCCGGGTCGGCCCACAGGTGCCGGTGCGGCGCCAGGCCGCGCACCCGGCCGCCGTCCAGCCAGGCGACGAGATCGGCCGCCGCGGCCGCCGCGCTCCGGTGGGTGACCACCAGTCGGGTACGCCCCCCGGCGTGCCCGAGAACAGCCTCGGTGATCCGATGTTCGGTGGCGGTGTCGAGGCTGGACGTCGCGTCGTCCAGGATGAGCAGCCGTTCGGCGGCGAACGCGCGGGCCAGGCCGAGGCGTTGGGTCTCGCCCCCGGAGAGCGGTGTGTCCACCAGCGGGGTGCGGTAACCGCCGGGCAGCCGGTCGATCACGTCGGCGACCGCCGCCATCCGGGCCGCCCGCAGAACGGCCGGTGTGGCCGGGCTCCGATCGGCCGGCGGCGCCGCCGAGTCGTCAGGCAGTGCCAGGCCGATCGCGTCGTGGACGGTAGCGCCGATCAGCACCGGCCGGTCGAAGGCGTAGCCGACGGCCCGGCGCAGCGCCACCGCGTCGAGGTCCCGCAGCGGCACCCCGTCCAGTCGCACGTCACCGCTGTCGGGGTCGTACAACCGTCCCGCCACGGCCGCCACCGTCGACTTGCCGGCACCGGACGCTCCGACCACGGCCACTGTGGCGCCGGCCGGCACGTCCAGGTCGACGCCGTCCAGGATGGGCCGGCCGTCGTCGGCGTACACGCACACCCCGCGCAGTCGCAGGGCGCCGCCGCCGGGTGGAAGGGGCCGATCACCTGCCGGCGTGGCGGGCTGCGTCAGCACCTCGGCGACCCGGTGTGCTCCCGCGCGGCTGCGGACCAGGTGGTTCAGGGTGGCGAGCACTGCACCGAGCCCGGCGCCCATTGCCGCGTACCGGACTGCCGCAACCAGTTCACCCGGTGTGAGCCAGCCTGCGGTCAAGGCGTACCCGCCGACCGCGATGACGCTCAGGTTCAGCAGTGGCGCCACGGCCGAGGTGCGCGCACTCGCCCGGGCCAGCAGTGCCCAGGTACGCCGGCCGTGCCGGTCCAGCTCCGGTAGGGCCGCCAGCACCCGGTCCTCCTCGCGACGGGTGGTGCCGGCGGCGGCGATGGTCCGGGCACCGGTCAACGACTCCAACAGTCGGCCGGCGATGCTGCCGAGCACCCGTTGGTAGCCGGCGGTCGCGGCCGAGGCGTCGGCCACGAAGGCGCGCATGAGGACGGCGAGCAGGCCGAGACCGGCGAGCACTGTGACCCCGAGGACCGGTTCCATGATGGTGAGCGCGACGACGCTGCCGAGCGGCGGAAGCACCGCCACGATGGTCAGGACCATGGCGTTGCCGGCCTGTCCCGCGTCGGCAGCCTGGCCGACCAACCGGCCGACGAGATCACCCACCGGGTGCCGGCGGGTGGCGCGGACGTCCATGGCGAACAGGTGACGCAGTAGGCGCCGGCGCAGTCCGGCGGTGGCACGCGCCGCACCGAACCCGCTGGCCAGGTCCGTCAGGGTGTCGACGCAGATGAGGACGACGACAAGGGCGCAGGCGGACACCGCCCACCAGCCGGAGCCGCCGGCGAGGGCGGCGTCGACGGCACGGCCGAGGGCCGCGGGTAGCAACAGTTCGGCGGCCGCGCCGAGCAACGCGACCGCTGCGAGTCCGGCGGTCCAGCCGCCGCCCGCCAGGACCGTCTGCCGCAGCAGCCTGTCCCCCACGGCGAACGTCGGCATCGGTCCTCCCGTTGGTACGCGGTTGCCCTGGGTGGGCACGTCTACCCACCCAGGGCCCCACGTGTGCGTGGATCAGTTGCAGGTCGTGACGGAGAGCGAGCTGTCGCCGCAGAGCAGCAGGCTCGCCCGGCTACCGCCACCGGTGCGGTCGGCCGGAGCCATCTCCAGGCCCTGGAGGTCCAGAAGTGCCATGTCGTTCACCTCCCTTCCATCCGTTCGCCGAACTGGTCGCCCCCGCTGTCGCGAGGGAGTCTGTTCGCGCCCGGCAGGGGCGCGAGGAAGGGCAGCGCCGGCGGCTGGTCGTGCTGCGCGCTGGCCAGCGCGTACAGCACGCCGGCGGTGCCGGTGCCGAAGTCCATGGAGAGCTGCAGCAACTGCTCACCGGGGAATGCGGTCCCCTCCCGGTACGGCAGCGCGTGCCAGGCCAGCCGGTCCACCTGCGCGCGGAGTTCGCTGCGGTCGGCGTCGTCGGTCGAGGCGGCGAGGTAGGCGATGATGCCGGCCCGGCCGGTGAAGAGCCCGGACTGTGCGTAGAACGGTGAGCGCGCCGCGCGGCGGACCCCCGCGCTCGCCTCGGCGAACCGTTCGTCGGCCCGGTGGCGCAGGTACTGGTCGAGGACCAGCCCGATACCGACACTGCCGTGGGCCAGATAGGGCATGGTGCGCCAGCCCTCATTGACCTCCAGGGCACCGTCCGGACGCAGCACACACCGGCGCAGATCCTGACGCAGCGCCGTGGCGGCGTGCCCCAACAGTTCGGCGTCGCCGCTGAGCTCGTAGAGCCGCAACAGCATCAGCGCCGGTCCGGTCCGGCCGCGCAACAGCCCGGCGTACGGGTTACGTCCGCCGCTGACGTCCGGGCCCGGGTCGTGAGCGAGCTGCCCGATCACCCGTTCGGCGGCCCGCCACGCGGCCTCGCGCAGCGACACCTCCCCGGTGCGTGCGGCCAGCTCGGCCAGGTTGAGCGCGATCCCGGACAGTCCGCTGGCCAGGCTGTGGTCGAGCCCGTCCAGGGGTTCCCGCAGGCAGATGTCGAGAACGTCCAGCGCGTCCTGCCGGCGTCCGAGGTGCTCGAGTGCGTACGCGACACCGTGCAGCCCGTCGTAGAAGCCGCAGCGGGTGCCGGACGGGGGCGCTGTCGTCCGCCGCACCAGCCAGTCCTCGTGGTCGGGCCACCGTCCGGCGCCGCTCTTGTCGAGCGCGTACAGCACTCCCGCCGCCCCGTGGGCGAGGTTGAGGCCGCCGCTGCGGAACTGCTCGATGTCACCGGGAAAGAGCCGGTCGTCGCGCTCGGGGGTGGCGCTGGCCACGATCGCCGTCGTCAGTCGGTCCCGCGTGGTGCGCCAGTCATCCGCGTCGAGAGCCCTTTGCGGGTCCGCGGCGACGCGCGGCTCACCGGTGATCTCCTCGACCGCCGGATCGAGGAAGGACCTCGGCACCGGGAAGTTCGCGGCGATGATGTCGGCCAGGTGAGTGACCTTCGCCGGGGCGAGCCGGACCAGCTGGGTCAGTGGCAGGAACAGCGCCAGCCGCAGGCACGCCAGGGCGTACCGGTCGACCGCCGGCCCGCTGCGGTCCCTCGGTGCCGCGAAGCCCTGGTTGCGCAGCCCGGGTCGGCGGTGCCCGGCGATCGGGGCGGCCACCTCGAAGTCCACCAGGGCGACCCGGTCGTCCGGCCGGATCATGATGTTGAACAGGTGCAGGTCCCCGTAGACCAGGCCGCGGTCGTGGATCGCCGTCACGACGGATTCGACCTGCTCGTAGGTCTGGCGGGCCCACTGGGCGTACGCCGCCCGGTCGTCGTCTGTCGCGTCGGCGTCGATCAGCGGGTACCTGTCGACCAGCACCTTGTTCAGCGGTCGGCCCTCGATGAACTCGAGCGCGAGGAACCGGTGCTCGCCGAGGGCGAACTCGTCGTGCACCCGGGGTACCTGCGGAAGGTCGGCGAGTTGCCGTAGGGCCTGCGCCTCGCGGGCCAGCCGGGCGACGGCGTCGGTGCCGTCGGCGTCCAGGCCGGCGTGCGGTCGGGCCTCCTTCAGCACCACCTCGGTGTCGGTACGCAGGTCCCTGCCCACGTACAGGCCGCCGCCGTTCGAGAAGTGGATCACCCGCTCGATCCGGTACGGCACCTCGTTGGTGCTGGTGTCGTTGCGGGCGGCCAGGTGCGGGCCGAGGAAGTCGGGCAGGGTGACCCAGGACGGCACGTGGAAGACGGGCTCCCGGCGGTCCGGCACCAGCGTGCCGGAGTCGTCCTCGATCGCCGGAACCACCTGGCCGTCGGCTGAGTGGCAGTAGCGGGCGGCGAAGCCGCCGTAGCGCACGTAGACCGGGCCGGTGCCGTAGCGGAGATCACTGAGGATGTACGGCCCGGTCTCGCCGGTGAGCAGTTCGTCGAGTTCCTTGCAGGCCAGCTCCAGCTCCGCGTCGTCGCGCGGATAGACAGTGATGAACTTGCCGCTGGCGGCCCGGGCGGCGTACTTGGAATTGCGCAGCAGCAGCGTGCGTGGCCCGCGCAGGAACTTGAAGGACAGCCCGCGGGGGACGCAGTAGTTCCAGACCGCGTCCAGCACCCGCTCGGCGTTCGCCAGACCGGCCGAAACGTGGATCTTCCAGCCCTGCTGCGGCAGCGAACCGCCGTCGGGGCCGTAGATCAGCCAGTCGTCGAGGGGCTCGCGGCGCCAGCCGGTCGGCGTCGGCCGTTCGGCGGCCGGGAAGACGGGCTGGGCGACGGCGCTGCCGAGCGAGTCGTAGAACAGCCGATCCGCGGCGCAGTAGCTGTCGTAGCGTTCGTCCACCGTCTCGCCGCCCCTCGAACTCGGCCGGCTGTTGTTCCGGCGTTGAATCGAGTCTCATCGACGGGACGTGGTGGGCTCCAGTGCGCTTAGTCATCACCTTCGATGCGAGGCGCACAGGTACTCATGACATTAGTCAGGGCCGCGCACCGTAAACGGCGGCGCCCATCGGCTTGTCGACTCGTCGGGCGGGCGGACGTCGCCGACGGAGCGGGCGATGGGCGCGTGCTGAGCCCACTCGTATGCCACGTCGCTCAACTGGGCAACTCGCAGGATCGCGATTTCGCGGAGCAGTGGGCCGAGGGCCAGGTCCTTGAGCGATGGCGGTGGTCATCGGGCGAGCGATGTCAGCATTTCCCGCAGCCAGGCAATCTCCGTGCGGCTGGTGGCGGTGGCGATGCGGAACAATCCTCGGCGAAAGGGGTCGTCGGGGAAGTCGTTGGCGCGTAGTGGCCGGTCGCCGTCCCAGAAGAAGCTTGCCGGCTGGGTGAGGAAAGTCAGCCGCCGGCGCAGCACGGCCCCCTGGGCCGCCGGGTCGTCGAGGTGGCGCAGGAAGGCCAGCAGCGTGAACCAGCGGTTCTCGTCGGTGATGAACAGCTCGTCGGGTGCGCGGAGCTGACGCAGCAACTCCGCCTGCCCGGCCGGGCTCAGGGTCAGCACGTGCCGTGGTGCCGCCATCTGTCCAGCCTGCACGTCACGGCGCAGCAGGCCCGCACGTTCCATGCGCTTGATCGTCGGATACAGCGTCCCGTCCGCGATCGGCCGGACGTGGCCGGTGAGTGCGGCCACGCGCCTGCGCAGCTCGTAGCCGTGCAGCGGGGCGTCGGCCAGGAAGCCCATTATCGCGAACTCCAACACCGTGTTAGCTTACCTCGGCCAAGAGATACCTCGAACACGAGGTATGGGTCAGGAGGTATGTGATGCGCGGCGCCCAGGTTCGACCAGATGGCACGACGATCCGCTGGGTGGAGCTCCCCGGCACCGAACCCACTCGGGTCTACCTGCACGGGCTCGGCGCCTCCTCGCTGGCGTACTACGCGGCGGTGGCCACCAACCCCGCCCTCGCCGGACGACGCAGCCTGCTGATGGATCTGCTCGGGCACGGCATCAGCGACCGGCCGGTCGACGCCTCGTACACCCTTGAGGAGCACGCCGACCTCCTCGCTACCGCGTTGACAGCAGCCAAGGTCAGCGCCGCGCAGGTGATCGCACACAGCATGGGCGGCGCCGTCGCCATCGTCCTGGCGTCGCGCCATCCGCACCTTGTCTCCGCACTGGTCCTCGTCGACGCCACCCTCGACCCGCAGCCGCCGGGCGAGGGCATCGGCGCCCGCTACACGGAGGAGCAGTTCGTCCACGGCGGCGGCCGGTCCGAGACCCTCACCCGGGTCGGCCCGGCCTGGGCGGCGACGATGCGGCTCACCGGCCCGGAGGCGCTTTACCGCACTGCGGTCCACCTCGGCCGCGCCACCACCCCCACCATGCGTGAGCTGCTGGTCGACCTGCCCGTACCGCGCACATACCTCCATCCGGCCGACAACGAGCCGAGGGGCGCGCGCGCCCTGACCGATGCCGGCGTCCGGGTGGTCGCCGTACCAGAGGCTGGCCACAACATCATGCTGGACAACCCCGATGGCTTCGTCGCGGCCACAGAGGCGGCATTGCGGGGGCGGTGATCCTCAACCACTGGAGCGGGTGACCGGGCCGAATTCACGCTGATGCCCGTCGATGTTGCCAAAGCCGATCCAGACGTGCTGGAATGGCTCATATCGCCGCAGCGCGGGGGCAACCGCGCTGGGAACGGCCAGCACGGGAGCATCGCAGCGCCGGCAGCGCGCCGCCCTGGCGGACGCGCGCCTGGCGAATCGCCGGGCCATCTCTACGACGGCGGGCACCTTGCCGGGCAATCATTCTCGCCCGCCGTAGGTAACCCCCGGCACGTGTCCCCGACGGCTGACGCGCTCGACGCCTGACCCGCCGGGGGCGTCCGATTCGGCCTGCCAGCACCAGAACCGGCGACGAGGTGAGAAGCAACAATGATTTCCCGAGAGACTTTCGCGGGTTGGTACCGGAACCGCTTCGTGTGGGTAGCGGTGATTTTGCTGGTGGTGTCGGCCGGCACCGTCGTACTGGTCAACCGGGCCGGCCCGGAGGCGAAGCCGGCGGATCTGCAGTCGCAGATCATCGCCCGGATGCGTACCACGCTCGAACAGGCGGACCCGGGGCAGCACAACCACGCCGGACACGGTGCCCAGCAGGCGGCCAGCACGGCGAAGCCGGCGGTGATCTGCGGGGTCCGCGTCTACGGCTACGAGCCGACCGAGGCCACGGCGCTCGCCGACGTGCAGACGGTCTACGGCTTCCACCTCTGCGGGGTGGCCGAACAGAAGCGCCCCTGGGACGTGGCGGTCAAACTGGCCGGTCCCGTGATCATGGACATGTCCACCGAGCCTCCGGGCATCCAGGTGGTCGAGGCGACCGCCGAGGTCATGTTCACCGACCGGGTGCGGCAGATGCTCCCGCCCAAGTACGCGGATCTGGCGCTCAAGGAGGCGCTGTCCGAGTCGGAGATGGCCGACCAGCGCCGCCGATACGACGCCGCAGCCGGCCTGTGACCATGCCGGGCAGCCGGTGGCGTGGTCATCGCCCCACCCTGATCCGAACCGGGGCGGCTGCGGACAGCCCGGTCAGCTCGATCCACATCCGACCATAGATAGATAACGATTGATATTTACACCGATAGATGCAACAGTTGGTTTGGGAGCGTTCCCATTCTGATCTGTAGTCCCGATGAGCGGAGGATGAACAGTGCGTTCACTCAAGTCCGATCGATCCGGCGGACGATCCCGGTCACCAGTCCGTCGGTCGCTGCGAGCATTCGTCATGGTGTTCGCCATCGTGGCCGGCATGCTGCCCTTCACCGGGGCAGCCCAGGCCCACGGCACCATCATCAACCCGATGAGTCGCGCCTATCAGTGCTGGAAGACCTGGGGCAACCAGCACATGAATCCCGCCATGCAGACGCAGGACCCCATGTGTTGGCAGGCGTTCCAGGCCAACCCCGACACCATGTGGAACTGGATGAGCCAGCTGCGCGACGGCCTCGGCGGTCAGTACCAGGCTCGTACCCCGGACGGGCAGCTGTGCAGCAACGCCCTGTCCAGGAACGACAGCGTGAACCAGCCCGGGGCGTGGAAGACGACCACCGTCAGCCGCAACCTCACGGTCCAGCTGTACGACCAGGCCAGCCACGGCGCTGACTACTTCCAGGTCTACGTCACCAAGCAGGGGTTCAACCCATCCACCCAGAAACTCGGGTGGGGCAACCTCGACCTGATCACGACGACGGGGCGCTACGCGCCGGCGCAGAACATCTCGTTCAACGTCTCGCTTCCGTCGCGCAGCGGGAACCACATCCTGTTCGTGCTCTGGAGGGCGTCGCACCTGGACCAGACCTACATGTGGTGCAGCGACATCAACGTCACCTGATCGGCACGACCGACAGCTAGAGAATCGATCCGGCTCAGGGCGTTGGCGCCCTGAGCCGGATCGCTGTGCCGGTCCTGGCCTCATCCGCACCCCCGCGCACTCGTCCACCCTCCGGTTTCCGCCGCGATGTCGACCGGTGTGACCGGCCACCGCCGCGTCAGTCGAGGCGGATGCTCGCGAGGGCCAGTCGTTGGAGAGGTTCGGTCTGGTGCCACTGGCTGTCCTGAGTGATCCGGGACAGGCTGTAAGCGCGGGTCCTGCGCTCGTTGACCAGCAGCCGGCGGGCGTGCAGCCGCACACCGCCGGCCTGGTCGCAGGTGTACTCCCGGGTTGGACGGATCGGTCGGCACGGCCGCACAGCCCGAGCCGAACTGACCCGACATCACCATCGACGGCGAGGCAGAGGCCATCGGCGCGCTGGCGGACGTACTCGGCGTGCCACTGGCGGTGTCCTCGCCGTCAGCACCGCCGCAGGCGGAAAGGGCCAGCACGGCGATCACGCCGACCGTGGCAGACAGGCGCCGCTTCATACGAACTCCTCAGATGCTTGTACTCGATTGCTGCTGTCATGAGGCATTCGAGGCCGACCCGCAGACGGATGGGTACAAGATCGGGAATTGTTTGTCGCCGACGATGACGAGCGCCCGGCCGGGCAGGTCGACCGACCCACTGTCGGCCTCAGCGGACGCGGGGCCTACCCCTGCGACAGCCCGTCGTGCGCAGTGGCGGCGCGCAGCTCGGTGAGCACGTACGTGGCGGCCCTCTCGACGACGCGGATGCCCTCTTTCCGGCTCACGTGATGGTCGGAGAGCACGGCGATCAGCCAGTCATGACGCGCCTCGGCGATCCGTCCGATGCTGTTGACCAGCCAGCGGCCGCCGTCGACATCGGCGGTGTCCCAGCCGTTCTTGACGTAGTCGGAACGACTGCCCGGCTCCCGTGCGGCGGGGACCCCCCATCGCTGCTCGGGGATCACCTTCTTCATCAGGCCCATGATGAAGGTACGGTCCTGCGGGGTCAGCGGTCCCGTCGGTGACGTCACCGCCGTCAGCAGGCGAAGCTGGTCGGCGACAGTGGTGGTGGTGAGTCCCCAGTGCGAGTTGGGCTTGGTCTCGCGCAGACCGAGCGCGCGGTTCGCGGCGTTGAGGCCGCGCGAGCCCCCGATCCGCTGCCACAGGGCGACGGCCGCATCGTTGTCACTGGACACGATCATGGCCTCGGCCAACCGCCGGGTGTCAGTTCCCAGGGCCTTGCCCGGCGGGTTCTGGCGCAGCAGCAGAGCCGCGAGGATGTTGACCTTGACGATGCTGGCGGTCTCGAACCGTTTGGCGCCGACAGTCACCTCAGCCGTTCCCAGTCGGTCCACAGCCGCGACCGCCAGGTGGCCGTCGTATCGCTCCACGTAGGCAGTGATGCGCGTTCTCGCCTGGCCGATCCAGTCGATGGCCGGCGTCGTGGGGATCGGACTGGCAGGGGAGGAACCGAGCGATGGCCCGCCTCCCCCTCCGTCGCCGTCGCGGGTGGCACCGAAGGCGGCCGTCGCAGCGCCGGCCAGCGACATCGTGACCGCGGAGATGACCCAGCGTCGCGGCAGCTGCCGCCCTTTCCGCTCAGCCAAGGCGGGCCACCGCCCTCGCCGCGATCGAGTCCACCACGGCCCGGCTGCCCGGATCGGGCAGGCGGACCGTCGAGACCGTCTCGCCTCGTTTCACCATCACGAAGTACGTGATGGTGTTCGGGGTGTCCGCATGCGCGATACGACCTCGAACGAGCATCCCGGTGCCCTCCAGATAATGCGGGTCGACGACGTCGAACGAGACATGCGATCCGAGGACCGGGTAGCTCGCGCACCGCAGAAGGACCCGACGGACGTCATCGACGTTCCGCTCGGCCCAACCAGGTTCGTACGTCTCCACGACGTGGTGGGCCGGCGACGAGCCGTCAGACAGCCGGTAGTAGCGCTCCACGGCGGCGCGCCGATGCGACTTGGCCAGGTAGTCTTTGCTGCGATAGTTGGGGCAGCTGTCCTGCTCCCACGGCCAGGACGCCAGACCGGTTCGCGCGTCGTCCTCATGCCACTCCGCTCCCAGCTCGCCCGCCCCCAGCAGCGGGCTCGGATCGCCCCGTTCCGCGTTCACGGTGTGCGGCTCGTCGGGGCCGACAGCGGACTCCCCCCGTTGGCACCCCGCGGCCATCACCATCAACGCCGACACGACGACCGGCACGACCGCGACCGAACGTCGGCCTCTGCCGCGAACCCGGCCTCGGCTCGTCCTGCTGCTCGATACGGACACCGAAAAACCTCCCCAAACACAGGTACTTGCCACCGCAGGTGGCGCTTCAGGCGACGACGCCTGGCGGCACGTTCGTCGCTGCCGCAGCACCGACGCTGCGGTTGCCGGCCGCCGGTCCGACACCATCGGGACCCGCCACACCCCGGCGGCGGACGGAACCGGTCAATGGCGTTCCTCGGCGAACAGCTCGGAACGGGTCGCGCCGAGCAACTCACGCAGGCGGTTGAGGGAGCGCATGCTCTGGCTCTTGACGACGGCTGTGGAGACGCCCACAACCTCGGCGGTTGTCTCCACGCTCAGGTCGTCCCAGTAGCGCAGGACGATGATCGCCCGGTCCCGCAACGGCAGGGTGGCGACCGCGTCCAGCAACGTCATGCGCAGCTCGGCCGGATGTTCCTCGCTCCGCTCCGGCGGCGCCGACATCGCCAACTCGCGGCTGGAGCGACGCCGCTGCTGGTCGATCATGCAGCGCAGCAGTATCTTGCGGGCGTACGCGTGGGGGTCGTCGGCCCGACGGACCCGCCTCCAGTTGGCGTACACCTTGGCCAGCGTCGTCTGCGTGAGGTCCTGGGCGAGATGCCAGTCGCGGCACATCAGGAACGCCGCGTCGCGCAACCGGCCGGCGGCCGCCTGCGCGAACTCCACGAACTCCTCGTCAGCCATTCGACCGGGCCAGCTTCGGGAACCTCTTGGCACCGTTGCGGACGTACTCGGCCGGCAGTTTCGTCCCCCACATCGGGTTGGCGGCGATCGCGGTCGCCTCCTTCACGGAGAGGACGGGCGATGCCGGCGAGGTTCCCTTGGGGTCCCAGGCCAGACAGGTAGCGATCATGAGATCGACCTGGAGGCCAGCGCTGTGGTGCACGGTGACCCTCTGGCTCTCCAAGCAGTTGCCGGGTACTTCGGTCAGCTCCACCGTCCCCGGGACAGGATCGCCGCCGAGGCGGTCCCGGTAGATGGAGAGCCCCACCATTCCCGCTCCATCGCCTCGGTCCAGGTAGAGCTGGACGTACGGCATGCCGGAGCCTGCCCCGCGGCTCGGCAGACTTGCATAGCCGCCGGTCTTCCCCTGGGGCAGCAGCCGGGTCAGCAGTTCCAAGGCGCCCTGCGGCGTGGTGGTCAGCAGCTCGCCGTCCGGCCCCGGCCCCATCCTCACGGTGTCGATCACGGTGGTCGAGGGAGTCGGCGGGACCAGCCCTCCCTGTTCCTCGTCGGCGCCCTCCTCGAACCGGACCGGGGCGCCAGCCGAGGGCGCGGCCGGGGACGGCGAGGTGGTGTCGACCGACCCGCCCGGCAGACCCAGGTTCGGCCCCGCGGGCTGACCGGCATCATCCGCGCCGACGCCGAGCGGCCCGGCGGCCAGGCCGATCACGAGCAGCATCGCCAACGCCGATCCGCCGGCGCCGAACTGCGCCAGGCGGCGTCGGTGACGAAGTCGGCGGCCCTGCACCACCGACTGTTGGACCAGGTCACCCAGTGGCGGGGCGGGATGTTGGGCCAGTTCGTCAGTGAAACGCCCACGCACATCGCCCATGTCCCTTGTTCCTCCTCGGCCGACCGCCCGCAGTGGCGATCCGTCATTGACCTGACGGGTTGGCCAGCCGATTTGGTTACCGAGTTTTGGCGCGAACTTTCAATCACCCGCGTCCGCGGAACATGGTGTTTTCAGTACGTGTGCTGCCCCCTCCGTAGCGTCACGATCCGCAGGCCAAAGGCGTTGCTGCGGACGGTTCGAGCAGCTGAAGCTGCTGGCTGGCGCACGGTTGAGACACAACCCGTAGAGCGTCCTAGGAGGTTAGGGTGCTGGGGTTCCCCTTCATCGAACCAGTTCCATTAGGATGACCATCGATGAGGATCGCAGGTTGGAGTCGCGCCACATCAGCCGAGGCAGCAGCGCTGGCGGCGCTCTTTCAGCGCGCCGAGGCGGTCGCCCCCGTCGGCATGGAGCAGCGCGCTGAGGACGTCCGGAATCGACTGGCCACTCTCGGGCCGGACAGTGCCGGACGCACCCGAGTTGGCCGCGATGAGACCGGCAGCGTCGCCGCATACGGCGAGGTCGCCGACATGGGAACAGCGGACGACGTGCTCCGCATTCGCCTGACCAACGTGTTCCATCCCGACATCGCGGACGACGTCCGCGCAGAGCTGCACCGCTGGCTCATCGACCAGGCGAAGCAGTTACGCGACAACCGAGGATCAGCACAGGCCGTCCTCGGCATCCGGTGTGCCGAGAACGATCGGGCTGGCCGCGAGCTGCTGATCGGTGGCGGCTTCGCGCTGGTCCGGCACGAACGGGACCTCGTCCTGGCGGTGCCTGATGAGCCGCCGGCTCCCGCGCTGCCGCCCGGTCTGGTGCTGACGCCTGTCGAGGAGCGCTACGACGAACTGGCCCGGCTGGCCCACAATGAGGCCTACGCCGACAGCCCGGCAGCGGTTCGACCAGACCAGCGCACCTGGCCCCAGCACGCGACCGGACATCCGCGGTTCCTGCCCGACCTCTCCTGTCTGGTGCTCGCCGAGGCCGACCGAAGCGACAACCCGGTGGCCGGCTTCCTCTTCGCGCTCGCCGACGGCAGCACTGACACGCCGACAGCGCTTCTGCACTGTCTGGGCACCCGAGCAGCCTGGCGCCGCAGTGGCGTGGCCACGGCGATGATCTCGCGGGTCCTGCACCGTGCGCACTCAGCCGGCATCACACACCTACGACTCAAGGTCACCGACAGCAACCACCCCGCTCTGGCGCTCTACCGGAAACTGGGTTTTGTGGAGTCGGGGCAAGGGTTCGCGGTGCTGATGCGGCAGCTCACCCCCGAGGCCGACGAGCAGCCGTAGACCCGACGTTTCGTCGACTCGCGCTCAGCGCCGCGGCCACGCCGCGTCCTACCACGAGGCGCTGGGCGCACGCGAAATGTTCCGGGCGTTACGCACCACGGAACACCACCAGGCCGGCGACCGCCTGGAGCAGCGCCTTCCGCCAGTCCCACAGCGCCGTCCGCGCAGGCAACGGCGCGATGCCAGGCACCACCGCGTAACGCGCGTCGACCAGCCACGGTGCGGCAAGGCTCCAATCCTTCCGCCCTGATCCGCAACAGGCCCGAAACTACCGGTTGAAAACTCTGGAATTTTCTGCCAGCCTGAGAGCCATCGACAAGTGTGAACGTTAACAAGATCCGTTAGCACTGGAGGCGCTCCACGCGACCGTCGGGCCCACCCACCTACCAGGTGACCACGTCCACCACCGAACGAGCCCAGCGCCCGCAACCACTCCCCCACGGGCGACCGGGCATGCCTGTCACCACCCCTATATCCGCTGGCCAGGTAGCCCGAGCCGACTCGCATCCGGGCGGACGCCTGACATGAGTCCCGCCCCCGCTCGGGCGCACTCACCATCGCGGCCGCCGCCATCCGAGCGGGGCCTCCCAATGGAACAGCGACAGGAATCCCCTACCCCACCACTGGAGGATCAGCATGGTTTCCCGGACCCGTCCCCTCGGGCGCACCCGACTACGAACACTCACTCTTTCCGGAATGGCCGCGATAATTCTGGCCCTGATCGTGTCGCTGCTGCCCAACCTGGCCCAGGCCGCCGAAACGACCCTCGGTGCCGCCGCGGCCCAGTCCGGCAGGTACTTCGGTGCCGCCGTCGCCGCGAACAAGCTCGGCGACAGCGCATACACGACGATCCTGAACCGCGAGTTCAACGCCGTCACTCCCGAAAACGAAATGAAGATCGACGCGACCGAGCCGCAGCAGAACAACTTCACCTTCGGCAACGCGGACCGGATCGTGAACCACGCCATCTCCCGGGGTTGGAAGGTCCGGGGGCACACCCTGGCCTGGTACTCACAGCAGCCGGGCTGGATGCAGAGCATGGAGGGCACCGCGCTGCGCAACGCGATGCTCAACCACATCAACCGGGTGGCGGGCTACTACAAGGGCAAGATCTACTCGTGGGACGTGGTGAACGAGGCGTTCGAGGACGGCAACAGCGGCGCCCGTCGTAACTCGAACCTGCAGCGCACCGGCAACGACTGGATCGAGGCGGCGTTCCGCGCCGCCGACACGGCGGACCCGGACGCGAAGCTCTGCTACAACGACTACAACACCGACAACTGGACCTGGGCCAAGACCCAGGCCGTGTACAACATGGTGCGCGACTTCAAGTCCCGTGGCGTGCCGATCGACTGCGTCGGGTTCCAGTCGCACTTCAACGCCAACTCGCCCTACAACAGCAACTACCGCACGACGCTGTCCAGCTTCGCCGCCCTCGGCGTGGACGTGCAGATCACCGAACTGGACATCGAGGGCTCCGGCACGACGCAGGCCAACACCTACCGCAGCGTGGTCAACGACTGCCTTGCCGTGGCTCGCTGCAACGGGCTCACCGTGTGGGGTGTGCGCGACTGCGACTCGTGGCGCTCCAGCGGCACTCCGCTGCTCTTCGACTGCAACGGCAACAAGAAGGCCGCCTACACGGCCGCCCTTGAGGCGCTGAACAGCGCGGGCCCCGGGACCACCCCCACGCCCACCACGCCGGGTCCGACTCCCACCGTCCCGCCGGGCTCCGCCAGCGAGATCGTCGGCGCCCAATCTGGCAGGTGTATCGACGTACCCAACGCCTCGACCACCAACGGCACCCGGGTCCAGCTCTACGACTGCAACAAGCAGACCAACCAGGCCTGGACCTACACCTCAGGCAAACAACTACAGGTGTACGGCAGCATGTGCCTCGACGCGGCCGGCACCGGCAACGGCGCGGCAGTGCAGATCTACAGCTGCCACAGCCAGACCAACCAACAGTGGAACGTCAACTCCAACGGCACCATCAGCAACGTCCAATCCGGACGATGCCTGGACGCCTGGAGCACCGCCAACGGCGCCCAGATCCAGCTCTACGACTGCCACGGACAAACCAACCAGCAGTTCCGGCTCGCCGCCGTCGGCGGCGGCACCCAGACGCCCACGCCGACGCCCACCACGCCCCCGCCGACCGGCGACACGTGTGACCTTCCCTCGTCGTACCGCTGGTCGTCGACCGGCGCGCTGGCGCAGCCGAGGTCGGGGTGGGTGTCGCTGAAGGACTTCACCGTCGCCCCGTACAACGGCCAGCAGCTTGTCTACGCCACCACGCACGACACCGGCACCACATGGGGCTCGATGAACTTCGGTCTCTTCAGCAACTACTCGCAGATGGGCTCGGCCAGCCAGAACGCGATGAACTCGGCGACCGTCGCGCCGTCGCTGTTCTACTTCGCCCCGCGCAACATCTGGGTCCTGGCCTATCAGTGGGGCGGCACGGCCTTCTCGTACCGGACCTCGAGTGACCCGACCAACCCGAACGGGTGGTCGTCGGCCCAGACGCTGTTCACCGGCAGCATCTCCAACTCCTCGACCGGTCCGATCGACCAGGCGATCATCGGCGACGACCAGAACATGTACCTGTTCTTCGCCGGCGACAACGGTCGGATCTACCGGGCGAGCATGCCGATCGGGAACTTCCCGGGCAGCTTCGGCTCCAACTACACCACGATCATGACCGACACGACGAACAACCTGTTCGAGGCCGTTCAGGTCTACAAGCTCCAGGGCCTGAACAAGTACCTCATGATCGTCGAAGCGATCGGCGCGAACGGGCGTTACTTCCGCTCGTTCACGGCCACCAGTCTGGGTGGTTCGTGGACGCCGCAGGCCACGTCCGAGAGCAACCCGTTCGCGGGCAAGGCCAACAGCGGCGCGACCTGGACCAACGACATCAGCCACGGTGAGCTGCTGCGGACCAACGCGGACCAGACGATGACCGTCAACGCCTGCAACCTGCAACTGCTCTACCAGGGTCGTTCCCCCAGTTCCGGCGGCGACTACGGCCTCCTGCCGTACCGGCCGGGTCTGCTGACCCTGCAACGCTGACCATCGGACGACACCGGGGGCGGGTGGGCTCGGCACACGACGAGCCCACCCGCCCCCCGCTCCACCACCAGGAGGTACCGACAGTGCAAGGACCCGCGCACCACCCCCCGCCCTCGGGGAACACCCCCGCCGACCACGTGGCGCCCCGCATCCGTGGCCGGCTGGTCAAACTCGCTGCGGCCGGGATCGCCGCAGCGGTCGGCCTACTGACCGTCACCCTGGCCACCGGGTCGGCGTCGGCCGCCGACAACCCCTACCAGCGCGGCCCGGACCCCACCCGGACCAGCGTCACCGCGGTGAACGGCCCCTTCGCCAACACCTCGGTCAGCGTCCCGACCGGGTACGGCTTCAACGGCGGCCGGATCTACTACCCGACCGACACCAGCCAGGGCACCTTCGGTGCCATCGCGATCTCGCCGGGTTACACCGCGTTGTTCTCCGCCGAACTGGCCTGGATGGGCCCGTGGCTGGCGTCCCATGGCTTCGTCGTGATCGGCATCGAGACCAACAGCCGCAACGACTTCGACACGGCCCGCGGCACCCAGTTGCTCGCCGCACTGGACTACCTCACACAGCAGAGCCCCGTCCGCGACCGGGTCGACCCCAACCGGTTGGCTGTCGCCGGTCACTCGATGGGCGGCGGTGGCGCGCTGAGCGCGGCCACCCGACGCCCGTCGTTGAAGGCAGTGGTCGGCATCGCGCCCTACTCGCCGTCGTCGAACCTGGCCAACGACCGGGTGCCCACCATGATTTTCGCTGGGCAGGCGGACACGGTGGTCACCCCGTCCTACGCCACCGGCCTGTACAACAGCCTCCCGGCCACGACGGAGAGCGTCTACCTGGAGGTCGCCGGCGCGGATCATGGCTTCATGGTCGGACGGTCGAACCCGGTGATGGTCCGGACCATGCTGCCGTTCGTCAAGATGTTCATCGACAATGACGCCCGGTACAGCCAGTTCCTCTGCCCACTGCTGGACTCCAGCGGCGTGGTCACCTACCGCAGCACCTGCCCGTTGCTGCCCTCCACGCCGACCCCCACCGATCCACCGACCCCCACGGATCCGCCGACCCCCACCGATCCACCGACCGTCCCACCTGGCTCCGCCAGCGAGATCGTCGGCACGCAGTCCGGCCGGTGCATCGACGTACCCAACGCCTCGCGTAACAACGGCACCCGGGTCCAGCTCTACAACTGCAACAAGCAGACCAACCAGGCCTGGACCTACACCTCAGGCAAACAACTACAGGTGTACGGCAGCATGTGCCTCGACGCGGCCGGCACCGGCAACGGCGCGGCAGTGCAGATCTACAGCTGCCACAGCCAGACCAACCAACAGTGGAACGTCAACTCCAACGGCACCATCAGCAACGTCCAATCCGGACGATGCCTGGACGCCTGGAGCACCGCCAACGGCGCCCAGATCCAGCTCTACGACTGCCACGGACAAACCAACCAGCAGTTCCGGCTCGCCGCCCTCGCAGGTTGATCACGGCCGCCTCCGCTCGGCACCTCCTCGATGCTGTGCGGATCGACCAGCGGCAGGGCGGGATCCAGCACACCTGAAACGGGCGGGCCCGGCATCGCGCCGGGCCCGCCCGCATCACGTGGCCGGGGAGCGGCGACGCCTGGTGTCTCGGACGAGCGTCAGGGCGATGACGAGAAGGCCGAGCAGGGCGACGACGGCATTGGCGGTTGTCAGGAACACCTTCTCGCCAAGGGTGGCGTGGTGGAGGTGGGTCAGGTGGAAGAAGAAGTGGGGTATGGCGAAGGTGGAGAAGGCCGCCGCGGCGGGGATGGTGAAAGCGGCTCGAGGTGCGACAAACGCTATGCCGAGGACGACGGCCAGGCCGAGGGTAGCTCCGCCGAAGTCTCGCGCGTAGTGCTCGCTGAACGGCGGGGTGAGGGAGACGGTCGGGAAGTTGTTGTAGAAGCTTTCGGGGAAGGCCTGGTTCCAGAACCCGACAACGAGTTCGTCGAGGAAGAGGACGGCCAGGGAGGTCCGGATCAACGCGGTCAGCGCGGTGTCCCGCCCGTCTGCTGACGCTGCCTGCGGCGCGGCGGGGCTGGGTGACCGGCCGTCGTTCATCGGGCCCGCCGGGCGTCGTGCTGCGCTGCCGGGCTGGTCAGCCACTGGTCCAGGGTCTGTCTGCCGCGCGGGCCCGGGCCGCTGGGCAGCAGGCCGTGTCCGGCCATGGCTCGACCGGTCGCTCCCGGAAGTCGGACGGGCAGGTAGTAACCCCAATTCACGCCGGTCAGCGCCTCGTCCAGCCCGGAACCGCGGATCAGGTCCACGCCTGCGGAGCGGGCGAGGATGACCGGCTCGTGGCCGGCAGCCCCTACGGCGTGGACGACGAGGCGTCCGACGCCGCCGGTCCCG
Organism: Micromonospora alfalfae; assembly: GCF_022230925.1. Lineage (GTDB taxonomy): Bacteria > Actinomycetota > Actinomycetes > Mycobacteriales > Micromonosporaceae > Micromonospora > Micromonospora alfalfae. The sequence continues at coordinate 439,938 of NZ_JAKKFH010000008.1, forward strand.
CCAGCTACCCCGATACGCACTGAGTCACCTCCCGGTCCGCCTTCCCCGTGACGCCGCGGGGGTGCGGCGCCCGGACCGGGCGCCGGGGTGAAAGAGAGGTCAACCGCTGTGATGTCACTGTTGGTTCTACCTCTCCGAGACTCCTCAGCTCGGCGAAAACCGCTCAGACCGCCCGAGCGGGTGGAGCCCGCAACTGTCGCTGCGGTGACCGGCGGCGGCCGGCACGTGAGTCGTCGCCGAACCTGCCGGCGCTGCTCGCACGGATGGGATCGTTACCGAGTGACGAAGTCGCTTGACCTGCATCTGGAGTTCGATCGGAGTGCGGGTTTCCCGGGTCGCTCGCTGGAGAGCGCGTTACGGGAGAGCATTCGGACAGGCCGGCTGCGGGCCGGGTCGCGCCTACCTGGGAGCCGGAGCCTGGCCGCCGACCTGGGCCTGGCCCGGGGCACTGTGGTGCAGGCGTACGCGCAACTGGTGGCGGAAGGATGGCTGCTGACGGCACCGGGCTCGGGAACCAGGGTCGCGGACGTACTCCATGATCCGCCCGACTCGCGCAGGCAACCGCGGCCGTCGCCCCCGGCCGGGCCATTGATCGAGTTGCGGCCGGGGATTCCCGACCTCGCGTCGTTCCCCCGGACGGCCTGGGCGGACAGTGTCCGCCGGGCGCTGACAACGGCTTCGCGCGGCACGCTGGACTACTCCGAGCCGACCGGGCTACCCGCATTGCGGGCGGCGGTGGCCGGATATCTCGCGCGCACTCGCGGAGTGCTCTGCGACCCGGACGCGGTGGTGATCACGGCGGGCTTCACCCAGGGCCTCTCCCTCCTGGCGCGAACGCTGCACCGGCGCGGCGTACGCGCCATCGCCACCGAGAACCCCGGTCTGGCCCATCACCGCATGGTGCTGCGCGCCGCGGGCCTGACAGTCACCCCGCTCACCGTCGGCCCCGGCGGGGCCGACCCGGACGACGCGGCGGGCCAGGCCGCGCTGCTCACCCCGGCGCACCAGCATCCGACCGGAGTCGTGCTCGCCCCACGCCACCGTTACCGGCTCATCGCATGGGCCCGGAAGCACGACGCGTTCCTGATCGAGGACGACTACGACGGCGAGTTCCGCTACGACCAGCGGCCGGTGGGCGCCATGCAGGCGCTGGCGCCCGAGCGGATCGTGTACGCCGGCAGCACGAGCAAGTCGCTGGCGCCGGGCGTCCGCCTGGGCTGGTTCGTCGTCCCCGAGCCACTGCGTCGTGAACTGACGACGACGATCGTGGAGGCCGGTGCCGCAGTCTCCGCGATCGACCAGCTCACCATGGCCGACCTGCTCACGCACGGCGACTACGACAGGCACATCCGCCGCATGCGCCTGACCTACCGGCGTCGCCGGACCGAGCTGGCCGGCCGCCTGGCCGAGGTGACCACCACTGCGCTGGAGGGCGTCGCTGCCGGCGTGCACGCGCTGCTACCGCTGGCCTCGGTGGCGGAGGAGCGCTGGCTGATCCAGGCCGGACGCCGCGAAGGGCTGCACCTGATCGGCCTGCACAGCAACGGCTACTGGCACGATCCCGCGGATGAGCGGCAGGCGGCCGCCCTGGTCCTCGGATACGCGGCGCCGCCGGCTCATGCCTGGCAGGAGGCGCTGTCCGGACTCTGCCAACTGGTCCATCAGACCCGCCGCCAACTGGTCCATCCTGTTGGTCCGGTCGGGGATACGTTCGATTCATGCAGACCATGAAGATCGGAAACAACGAGATCGTGCTGCTGGGCACGGCCATGCCGCCGGAGTTGCCGGAGGGCTCCCATGTGATGACAGCGACCATCGAACTGCCACCGGGCGACCCGGGCACGCCGCCACACCGGCACTCCGGCCCGGTCTTCGGCTACCTGCTCGAGGGCGAGATGATCTTTGAGCTGGAGGGTGAGCCCGAACGGGTGATCAAGGCCGGTGAGGCGTTCTGGGAGCCCGGCGGCGACGTCATCCACTACCGGTCCGCCAACAACCTGTCCGATCGGGTGACCAAATTCCTGGTCGTGATGGTGTGCGCGCCCGGTCAGGAAATGCTGGTGCTGGTGAGCCCCGAGGAGCTCGAACAGCGTAAGGACCGCCGCTCAACCCGGCCGAACTGACGGAGAGGCACGTCATGCGTATCGTTCTCGCCGGTTCGACGGGCGTCATCGGCCGCCGTCTCGAACCGATCCTGACCGCCCAGGGGCACGAGGTCATCGGGCTGGCTCGCAACGGCCCGGTCGCCGTCGACGTGCTCGACCGGGACACGGTGGCGGCCGCCGTCCGCGAGGCCCGGCCCGATGTGGTCATGCACCAGCTGACCAGCCTGAGCACCGGCGACTTCGCCGCCAATTCGCGGCTGCGTCGGACCGGGACCCGCAACCTGGTCGACGCGGCGCTCGCCGTCGGGGTACGCCGGATCGTGGCACAGAGCATCTCCTGGGCGTACGAGCCGGGCGCCGAGCCGGCGACCGAGGAGACCCCGCTCGACCTCAGCGCCCCAGAGCCACGCCAGACCAGTGTGGCAGGTGCCGCGGCGCTCGAATCCGCCGTCCAGGAGGCGCCCGAGTGGGTCGTGCTGAGATACGGCACCCTCTACGGTCCGAGCACCTGGTACGCCCGCGACGGTCTGATGGCCCAGTTCGCCGCCGCCGGCAAGGTCCCCGCCGACGCGGACGTGAGTAGCCTGCTGCACGTCGACGACGCCGTCGCCGCCGCGGTCGCGGCTCTGGAGTGGCCCGTCGGCGTCGTCAACGTCTGCGACGACGAGCCAGCCGCCGCCGCGCAGTGGGTGCCCGCGTTCTGCGCGGCCGCCGACGTGCCAGCGCCAGCGGTGACCGGGGGCGAGCGGCACGGCTGGGCGCGGGGAGCGAACAACAACCACGCCCGCACGCACCTTGGCTGGACCCCGGCCTATCCGTCCTGGCGGCAGGGATTCGCCACGGTGTGAGCCGTCCGCACATCTTGATCCTGTAGAGGCAACGGAGACGAAGAGTTATGTCGGATCACTCCAAACTGGCCGCGCTGAGCGACGACCATGCCCGCTTCGGGCTGGAGCGCGATGTCGTACGCGAATGGGAGGACGGCGCCCGCACCGACAATCGCGCCGGGTCGTACGAGTGGTGGTACTTCGACGCCCACCTCGACGACGGCGCGAAGGTGGTAGTGGTGTTCATGAACAAGGACCTCGGCGCGGCGGGAAGCCCGCTGTCGCCGCAACTCCGGGTCAACCTGGAACTGCCGGACGGGACGATGTCCAACAACACGATCGCGATCCCCGCGGCCGAGTGGTCGGCGGCGAGCGGGCGTACTGACGTCCGGATGGGGCCGGGCAACCGCTTCCAGGGCGAGAACCTGCGCGAGTACCGGATCCAGGCGACCGCCGGAGGGCTGCGGGTCGACTTCACGCTGACGACCGACGTCCCGGCCTGGCGTCCGGCCACCGGGCACATGCTGTTCGGCCCGGAGCGCGACCTCCAGTTCAACTGGCTGCCCTCGGTGCCCCAAGGAACAGTGCGGGGTTCGTACACGATCGACGGGGCGCGGCATGAGACGACCGGCGTCGGCTACCACGACCACAACTGGGGCAACGTCGGGCTGCCGAAAATCCTCAATGACTGGTACTGGGGGCGGGGGCAGGCCGGGCCGTACACGGTCATCGCGTCGTTCATCACCGCTGCCGAGAAGTACGGCTTCGCCGAGATCCCCATCTTCATGCTGGCCCGCGCCGGCCGGATCATCGGCGACGATCCAGCGAAAATGACGTTCGAGCGGGACGGGGTCTACACCGACGCGAAGACCGGCAAGCCGGTCGCGGGGATCGTCCGCTACACGTACGTGGACGACGACGACACGTACGTGGTGACCTTCGACCGCAAGCGCGACCTGGTCCGCAACCCCCTCACCAGGGACCTGCCCTGGTTGAAGCGGGCAGCGGCCCGGTTGATCCGGTTCGACGGCGCCTACCTCCGCTTCGCCGGCCTGCTCACGATCGAGCACCACAAGGGCGGACACCTGGTTGAGGAGTTCACCGAGGACGCGATCTGGGAGCTCATGTACTTCGGGCGCGCCCGCGTCACCGCCGCGGATCCGTCAGTGCCCGGTCGCCGGGTCGCCCGGAAGCGGTAGTGGGTCCACCGGCTGGCGGAGGCGCTCGATCAACTCTTGGGCCGCCTCGGCGTACCGCTGCTCCGATCCGCGGGGCCGGTGTCCCTGGATCGGCGGCGGGACGCTGTCGCCAGGTAGCGGCACCACGTCGGCGGGATCCCGTAACCGGCGGTCCACCGTTGCCGCCGTCCTACCGACGGTTACCGACGTGGTCGCCCGGTGGGCGGTGAATATCCAGCCGCCGATCGAGTCGGTGTCGCGCCACAGATTCACCCACCGCCAGTCCACGCGAGCGCCGATCTCGTGCAGCACCTCGTCGTCGACGAAGGCGGGGAACAGTCGCGCGTAGAGTCGGCTCAGTGGTGACCCATGGGTGAGCAGAGCGACTCGACTACTGACCTGGGGCGGTAACTGGAGCACTGTCGCGGCGGCCAGGACCGAGCCGTGGCTGTGTGCGGTGAGCAGCACGAGGTTGCCGCGTCCGACCAGGTACGTGATTCGTCGGGTCAACTCCGGCACGGCTCGTTCGGCGTAGCAGGGTGGCGCGAACGGGTGGGCGGCCCGGGGCCAGAACGTGCCCAGGTCCCACAGGACACCAACGTGGCGCCTGAATTCGACTGTCCGGTAGGCGAAGATTCCACCGATGGTCAGGCCGAGGATGATCGCGGCGATCCCCCAACTGCCGAACGCGATGGAGAAGGTGATCAGGTCGCCGGGCACCCGTGCGTACCGCTGCACGGACTCGCTCGGCAGCAAGTCCAGCAGACCGAGGGTGGTGGTGGCCGTGCCGATCCCGGCCAGGCAGGCGTAGACCACCGCCAACGGAACCAGTCTCTCGGTGAAGCGGGCCCTGGCTATCGCCTTCTGCACCTGCCGCAGTCGGGTCGCGGCTGCGGGCGGGCGGTCCGGGTAGTCGCAGGCGACAATCGCCGCAGCGGCACGAAGTCGACGGCGTCGCGAGATGAGGACGACCGGAACCGCAACCACCAGCGTGAACAGCACTGTCCGGAGAAAGCCGAAGATCGCCCAGGTGAACGCCGGCGGCAGACCGGAGGCCAGGCCCTCTCCGGTCGGCGCATCACGGTCCAGGAAATCCGCCACCCGGTAGACCAACTCTGCGGACACCGCCACCGCCAGACTCACCGCGCTGGCCGCCATCACCAGGGCCCCAAGCCCGAGCAGCGGGATGGCGTCGCGCCGCCGAACCCGGCGCCAGAGCAGCACAGCGCCGAGGGCGGCCAGCAGGGCCGTCTGGGCAACGAACAGCGAGGTGAGAATTGCGCCGTAGCCGGGTAGCCCGCCCCCCTCGTGCCACGGCGCTGGGCTGACGAGGACGTGGGCCGTCACCACGATGGTCAGGGCCACGGCTACCGTCCGCACCGTGCGCGTGATTCGGTCCAGTCGCCGATCCGAGGCGGCCCGGTCGAGCAGCGCAGGCATGCAGAGCAGGACCAGGCAACTGGCCAGCACCGTCCCGGTGGCCACGGCCAACCCGATCGTGCTGGCCGAGGCGCCGTTCGCGGCTCGGGCGGCGAGCAGAGCGACGTCCAGTGTCGCGAACGCCGCCGCGACGTGAACCGAGCGCAGCCGACCCACCAGCGGCCCCGCGTCCCATTGACCGATCCCGCCGAGTCGATGCTCGGAGACCTCGTCCGCGGGAGCACGGAACGCGTCGAACATCCTTCCCGGCCGGGTGCCGGCCCGCCAGAGCACGCCGATAGCGGCGGCCGGAACCACAGCGAGGACCGCGAGGCGCAGGCCCACGGGTTGCCCACCCAACCAGGACATCCAGGTGCGCCCGGCCAGGCATCGTGGCGAGCCCATGCACTTCCACGCGATCACGTCCAGCGTGACGCCGACGAAGGCAAGCACATACAGCGCGGTGAGGGTGAGCGCCAGCAACCGGCACAGGGACCTGACCATCGCGTCGGAGCCAGGGCTCGCCGGTCGCATCCAGATCGCCAGGTTGGCCAGCATGAACGGCAGGAGGAACACCAACGTCAGTGTTCGGACCACGCTTCCGGCGGGCAGGTCACCCCAGCGGTACGCCTCCGTCACCCGTTCGCCGTTGCCGCACGAACATGGGCGGTGGGGTCGGTAGAAGCCCCCACTGCGGTCGCCCGCGACCTGCTCGACCTGCGCCACGTTCAACACCTGGGCGGCGCTCGCGCTGGCGGCCCCGTGTACCCGCAGCTCCACCACGTCATCGGACATCCCGGGCCCGCTTGACCGCGCTGACGCACCCGACATCGGCCCCTCCGAAGCGCCTTCGGTGGCCCAGCCGGGTGAACCCAGTCCCCGCGCCACTCGCGGCGGTGTACCCCGCCCGACCGGGACCAACCGTGGGCCCGCCATCACGGTTGGCTCAGCGTTCGCAGGTCCTCGGGCCGTACGAAATTCCCGTGTCGATGTGGTGGGCGGTGGCTAGCGTACGCGGATGAGCATTGTCCCGAGGACCGGACTGCGGCTGCGGTTCCTCAGCGATCCGGGTGAGTTCCTGGCCACTGCGGGCGGCTACCTGGGCGCCGATCCGGTCGTCAGCACGGTCGTGACCACCATCGCGCACCGGCTGTTGTCACAGCGGGCCGAGGGGATCCCGCAGCCCGACCGCAACTGGTGGCTGGTGGTCAGCGACGACTCCGGCACCGTTGTCGGTGCCGGGATGCGCTCGGCGCCGCATCCCCCCTATCCTCCATTCCTGCTGCCCATGCCCGACGAGGCGGCCGTTGCGCTGGCCCACGCGTTGCACGATCGCGGGGAGGAGGTCCTCGCGGTCAACGGGGCCCTGCCCACGGTCCACCTGTGCGCCACCGCGCTGGCCCGGCTCGGTGGGGGTGAGGTCCAGGTCTCCCGGCACACACGGCTGCACGCGCTCGGCGAGCTGACATGGCCGCCGCCGGTGCCTGGCGGCTTGGTGGCCGCGACCGAGAACGACGCGGGACTGGTCACGGAGTGGCTCGCCGCGTTCATCGGCGACGCCGACGAACAGGCGGGCCGCCCACGCGGTACGAGTGCGCACGAAGCGCTCGACCACGCTGAGGTGCTGCGTCGGCTCCACGCCGGACGGCTGTGGTTCTGGGTCGACGAGACCGGAGAGCCGGTGCACCTCACCGGTGCCAACCCACCGTCGTTCGGGGTGGCCCGCGTGGGCCCGGTGTACACACCGCCGGCCCAGCGGGGGCGCGGTTGGGCCAGCAACGCGGTGGCGGAGGTTTCCCGCCGAATCCAGGCCGAGGGTGCGCGGGTCTGCCTGTTCACCGACCAGGCCAACCCGACGTCGAACAAGATCTACGCCGCCCTCGGCTACCGGCCGGTCGTCGACATGGCCAACCTGGTCATCGTGTGATGAGCAGGTGGGGGAACGGCTCCACCGATCAGGTCGTGGTCTGCTCGCGCAGTGCCCTGGTCGAGCTGGCGGCGGTGTTACCGGCAGCGGGCAGGTTCGTCGTCGCCCGGCTCGACGGAACGAGGATGACGGATGCGGACCACGCCTTCTACGAGTTCTCCGACGCGCTGTTCTTTCCGGGCTACTTCGGCTGGAACTGGGCCGCGCTGTCCGACTGTCTCAGCGATCTGAACTGGTTGCCCGCGGACGGGTATCTCATCGTTGTCGAGAACGCGCCCCGGGTGCTGTCGAGCAGTGCCGAGGATCGGCACACGCTGTTCCAGATCCTGGTGCAGGCCGTTCATCACTGGGCCAGCCCGTTCGGCCAGCCAGAGTTCGCGGTGCTGCTGCTCTGTGACAGCGACAACGAGGCGACTCTGTTGCGGCAGGAGATCGCCCGTGCGGTCCACAAGATGCGGTGAGATCGTCGATACACGCGACGTCGCCCGTCATCCGCTCATCGAACGCGCGGACGACGGTACGCCTCACCGAGACGGGTTCGCTGATCACCATCAGATCGAACCGTCCGGCCCGCTTCGGCGTCGACAGCGAAGGTCACCAACCGCGCGTCGGACCTCTCCGTAAACAGCCGGAACTGATGGTCGGCGACGGTGGACGCGTCTACAGCCAGTCGTGTTCGCGGGCGTAGCGGGCCGCTTCGTGGCGGGTCCGGGTCTGGGTCTTGCGCATCGCGTTGGAGAGGTAGTTGCGGACAGTGCCCGGTGCGAGGTGGAGCCGAGCGGCGATGTCGGCGACCGAGTAACCCTCGCCGGTGACCCGCAGGACGTCGGCTTCACGGTCGGTGAGAGGGCTGTCCTCGGTGACGGCGAGCACTGACACGTCCGGGTCGATCCAGCGTTTCCCCGAGTGCAGGGTGGCGATGACCGAGGTGATGTGGGCTGGCTCGGCGGACTTGCTGACGAAGCCCTGGACGCCGAGCTTCAGCGCCTTGCGCAGCACGCCGGGGCGGGCATGCCGGGTGAGCATGAGGATCACCTGCTCCGGTCGCTCGCGGCGGATCTCGGCGACCGCGCCCAGGCCGTCCACGCCCGGCATCTCCAGGTCGATGACGAGCACGTCGGGCCGGTGTCGCAGGGTGGCGGCGATCGCCGTCCGACCGTCCTGCGCCTCGGCGAGAACGGTGATGTCGCCCTCCATCGGCAGCAGCGCGGCCAGGGCCGTGCGCAGCAGCGCCTCGTCGTCGGCGAGCACGATGGTGGTCATCGGCCGTCCTTCCCGCTTACCGTCGGGGCCGCGTCGGCCCGAATGGGTGGGAAGACCGCGGCGGTCAGGAACCGCCCGTCCTTCTGTTCCACGGTCAGCTCACCTCCGTCGACCGCCACCCGTTGCCTCAGCGCCGCCAGTCCCCTGAGCTCAGGGGCCGTGGTGGCGGTCACGCCGTCGTTGACGATGGTGATGCCCGACGCGGTGAGCGTGATCTGCACCTGGGTGGCCTGCGCATGCCGCAGGATGTTGGTGGTCGTCTCCCGCAGCACCTGCCCGAGCAGTTCGTTGGCGCGGGCATCTACCTCGGCCTCCCGGGTCACCCGGACCCGGATGCCGGCAGCCTCGAACAGGTTCTTCGCGTTCTCGATCTCGGCGGTGAGGTTGAGTCGCCGTTGCGCGTAGGCGAGCTCCTTGGTCTGCGCGATGGTGTCGCTGACCAGCGTGTACGTCTCCCGCAGCTCCTTCTCCGCGCGAGCGGCGTCGCGGAGCAGCAGTCGCTGGGCCAGGGCTATCTTCAGCTTGACCACGTGCAGGGTGTGGCCCTGGATGTCGTGCAGGTCGCTGGCGAACCGTACGCGCTCCCGGACCACTGCCAGCTCCGCCTCGCGTTCCCGCGTCTGTTCGAGTTCCCGGATGAGGTCGTAGAACCGCTCGCCCACCACGGTGAAGACCGTCACGATGATGGTGAGGGCGGTCGGGATGAGAACGTAGGTGACCAGAACGTGACCGATGTCGTCAGGCTGCACCAGCAGCCGCGCCGCGCCGACGGCGGCGACGTAGGCGAACAGCCCGGCCATCACCAGCTTCCGGCGTCGTCGCACCTCGCGCAGGGCAAGCGAACCTACTGCGCAGAAGCCCCAGTAGGCATTCGGGCTGCCTGTCACCAGGACCCCGAGCGGCCAGACCGCTGCCGCTACGACCAGGCAGGGCAGCGCGACCCTGGCGAGGTCGTTCGCCGTCCACCGTTCGAAGGCCACCACGCCCGCCACGGCCCCGGGCGCCAGGACGACGATGTGCCACCAGGTACGCGCGTCGGTGTAGAGCAGGACCGCCGCGGCGAACACCACCGGCGGCAGTGACGTCGCGAGGTTGAGCCGGCGCAGCCTTCCCTGCGTCGACTCGGTGAAGCGCGGCGATCTCGCGGTCACCACGCCAGTATCCGGCAGTCAGGGGCCCTGACCAGTGACACCACGTCACATGCGGTGATGACGTGGTGCCACTGCCGGGTCGGCCGCGCCCGCGCTGTCATGGGTACATGTCCACCACACCAGTCATCGAAGTCGAACGGCTGAACCTCACCTACGGCGACTTCCACGCCGTCAAGGACCTCTCCTTCGAGGTACGACCCGGAGAGCTGTACGCGCTGCTGGGCACCAACGGAGCTGGAAAGACCTCGACCCTGGAGGTAGTCGAGGGACACCGGAGGCCAACCTCGGGCACCGTACGCGTCTTCGGGCACAGCCCCGACGACCGGAGAGCGGTACGTCCCCGAATGGGAGTCATGCTCCAGGAGAGTGGTTTCTCCCCGGACCTCACCGTCCGTGAGTCGGTCGGCCTGATCGGCCGGCTCACCCGGCGTACCGACGACGTCGACCGCGTGCTCGACGTGGTCGACCTGACCGGTCGAGCCGGCCGCAAGGTGTCCCAGCTGTCCGGCGGGGAGAAGCGGCGGCTGGACTTCGCCACAGCGGTCTACGGCACCCCGGAGCTGCTCTTCCTGGACGAGCCGACCACCGGCCTCGACATCCAGTCCCGCGACGCCGTGTGGGCGACAGTGGACCGGTTGCGGGAGAACGGTGCCACCATCGTGCTCACCACCCACTACCTGGAGGAGGCGCAGCAGCGCGCCGACCGGATCGGGCTCATGCACCAGGGCACCCTGCACCGCGAGGGCACCGTCTCCGAGCTGACCCACACTCTCCCCGGCGTGATCCGCTTCGCCCTTGCCACGCCTGTGCCGCCGCTACCGCTGCACGCGGTCGTCGACGCCGACGGGAAGGTGGTGGTCGAGTCCTTCGAGTTGCAGAAGGACCTGCACCTCCTGCTCGGCTGGGCGCAGGACCACGCCGTGGAGCTGCGGGACCTGGCGGCGGGCCCGACCCGGCTCGACGACGTCTTCCGCGCCATCAACAGTTGATTCGTTCTTTCGAGAGGTCCCTCACCGTGTTTTCCATCGCGTCCAGCGAACTGATCCAGATCTTCCGCAACCGGCTGGTGCTGATCACCAGCCTCATCATCCCGGCCGCGGTCTCCGCGTTCTTCGTCCGTCAGCACGAGACCTACGCCGACCTCGGGAGCCTCGGCTACATCGCCGCGATCGTGCTGTTCACAGTGGCCGCGTTCGGGCTCTACGCCACGGCCGTCACCACCCTGGCCTCCCGACGCCAGAACCTCTTCCTCAAGCGACTGCGCTCCACCGCCGAAGGCGACGCCGGTATCCTCGCCGGCCTACTGCTGCCCGTGGTCGTCCTCACCGTGGTGCAGGTGACAGCGATCCTGACCGCCCTGGCCGTGGTCGCCGGCGCACCGGCGAACGTCGCCCTGCTGGTGGTGGCGGTCCTCGCGACAGTGGCCATGATGATCGGGCTGGCGCTGGCCACGGCCGGCCTCACGAACTCCCCGGAACACGCCCAGGTCACCACCCTGCCCGTTACCCTCGGGGTGATCGCCATGGCCAGCTGGGTCGGCATCACCGGCACCGAGAACCTCGCCTGGCTCAAGCGGCTGCTGCCCGGCGGCGCGGCCACCGAACTGACCATGAACGCCTGGAACGGCGGCGTCGCCGTGACCGACTCCCTGCTCCTGCTCGCGCCCACGCTCGGCTGGGTCGTCGTCGCCGTCGCTCTGGCCACCCGACTCTTCCGCTGGGAGCCCCGCCGATGACCACCGATCCCCGGTCGGACGCCCCGACCCTTGTGGAAGATCTCCTGCTGCTCCTGTTCCAACCCAGGTCCGGGACCATAGCTGGAGAGAACACCCTCTTCTACGTCCTCGGCGGAGCCGTCCTCGCTGACCTCGCCCTCGGCGACCACCTGACCACGACGGACCGGGGACGGGTCAGCAGCGTGGCGGGTCACCCGCCGTCGGACGGCCTGCTGCGGCCGGCGTGGGACTACCTCGCCGAGAAACCCCGAGGGGTGCAGACGGCACTGGCGGCGATCGGTCCCGCCCTGCGGGCGCCGGTGTTGCAGCGGCTCATCACACGGGGCGACATCGACCAGGAGCCGCGTAAAGTACTCGGCCTGTTCCGGACGACAGCCCTGCGGGAGGGCCGAACCGAACGACGGCCCCGCCTGCTCGCCGACGTACGGCGGGTCCTCGTGGACGGCGCGGAGCCGCAAGCCCGGATCGCCGCGCTCGCGGCGCTGCTCTCGGCGAGCGGGACGCTCCCGCAGTTCGACAGCGAGATCCCGTGGACGTCATCGGTGATCAGCCGAGCCAAGGAACTCGAGCGGGGCGACTGGGGTGCCGACGCCGCGGCGGCAGCCGTTACCCGCACCGTGACGGCCACTGTCGTCAACAGCGCCGTCGTGGCCATCACCGTGCTACCTCGAAGCTAGAGGCGCGGCCGCCGTTCACTGCCTGGCGTTGGCCGGGTGCGGCCGTTCGGGAGGCTTACCCCTGGCGTGGACGGCGTCGGAGGCGGCGATGCCGGCGAGGACGATGACGGCGGTGACGGCCACGGCCAGCGGCGGCAGCAGGGTCATGAACGGCGAGGCGCCGGCAAGCGCCAGAGCGCCGAAGATCCGAGAACGGGACACCCGGGCGAATACGGCGTGTTCCACCAGGGCTCGCCCGATCAGGAACAGCATCGGTCCGCCGAGGACGACGAGGATCCACGCCGCGTTGGTGTGCCCGAACGGATGTTCGATCACGATTTCGTATCCGACGGCAACGGCGACGATCCCGGCCACCATGAGTACGTGCGCGAGGAAAGCCTCCCGGATGAGGTGCGCGGGCTCAGCGGCGGCTCTGATGGCTTCGGGCAACAACTGGCCCGCCCGGAAGACGTAGACGCGAAACAGCAGAACAGTGGTGATGAAAGAAACCGCGAAGGCTGCCGCGGCTCCGCCGCGCCGGAACGATGTGTCGCTGTAGGCCGAGCCGGTCGTCAGAATCAGTTCGCCCAGAGCAATGATGAAGAATTGTCGGTAGCGTTCGGACAGGTATTCGGCAAGGACGGGCCACTGCCGTTGGGTGAGGCGGGACCACGGCGCGGGATAGAACAGCAGCAGTGCCGCGCCGTCGATGGCGATCGCGATCGTCCACAGCAGGCTGCGGGCCAGATCCGTCACTATCGCGCCGGCGATCCACGGCACCGCCGACAGCGTGAACCAGAAGAACACTCCAGCCGCTCGGCGCTGAGCTTCGTGGCCGCGCAGCAGCGGCACGATGACCAGCCCACGAATGATGTGGACGGCGACGTACGCACCGGCGAAGGCCAGACTTCTGTCACCGAACGCCTGCGGCACCGCGACCGCCATCACCAGCGCGCCGAGCATTGCCGTGTAGACCAGCACCTGAAGCTGCGGCCGCTGCGGATCGTAGAGGTCGGTGACCCATGCTGTGACGAACCACAGCACCATGAAGGCCAGCAGCAACACCAGCGCCTCGCCAGCCTCGATGAGGACGATTCGCTGCTCGGTGAACTCCTCGACCAGCCGCTGCGAGACCCGATTGAGGGCAAAGATGAAGACCAGGTCGAAGAAGAGTTCCAGAAGGCTCGGTCGCTGCGGTTGCCCGGGTTTCCGCAGCAGCGCTGCTGCCCTTGTCGACATGGGCCGCCCATTCCTGCCAGCTTGGCCTATCCGGGTATTGGTACCACGCCGGACAGGTCGTCGAGTCGATACCCGAAGAATGCCGGCGGACCAGACACCTCTTGGTAGTCGGGTCGGTCCGCCACGGGTGATCGGCACGAAGCGGCGCGCTACGAGCACGCGGTTGCATCTCCCTTCGCGGGGTACGCCCGTTGCGCCACGCGGGCGCCGTCGGATCAGCCGAGCGGGTCGGTGTGCGCCTCGTACACGCCGGGGGCCGGTACCGGATGGATCAGCGACACGGGGGCGGGCGCTCTGGGGCTGACGGCGTCGTGGAACTGCGAGTGCACGGGGTTTCCGCCACCGGCCCGGATGACCTGCTGGATCGACCGCACGTGCAGCAGGTGGCGGGCGACCATCGGGGCGGCTTCTACCGGCCGCGGCCGGGAAACCACGAGGGCGGCGAGGCCGGCGGGGTGACGCTGGAGGCCTACCGCTGGAACAACCTGCCTGCTGGCAACGCGGTGCGAACGCTGTCGATGGTGATCCTGTTGCCCTTCATGCTGATCAACCTCGCCATCTGGATGCGTCCGGCCGGAGCCGGCTCCGACCCGGTGATCAAGGCCCTGTGCCGGTTGTTGGCGCTCACCCTGACCACGATGTACGTCCTGAGCATCGTGGGGATCGCACTGGATGTGATTGCGTGGAAGTGCATGTCCTCACCGGAGTGCCTGGCCGGACGCAGTTGGCTCTCCTGGCTCGGCGGGCGTCCTGCCGGACTGCGTCTGGCGGTACTCGCGCTGGTGCCGGCTGCGGCCATCAGCCTGATGTGGGGGCTCAGCGCTCGCCCGGCGCTCCCGTCTCACGTCTTCCGCGCGGCAGGACAGCCTCTTGCGGCGAACCGGCTCACCGCCGTCGGCCGGTGGGACAATGAGCCGCTGGTTGGTCGACTGCGTTCGATTCACGTCGCGGCGGCGTTTGCCACGCTGGACCTCAGTCTGCTCGGTGCCCGGGCCGCACAGAACCTGTCGGTCGGCACCGTCGCGCTGGCGGCAACTGCCGGACTCCTGCTGATCATGTGTGCGGTTCTGCTCTGCACCCCACCCCTGACCACGCCCACGGAGTGCTGGCTCGACCGGTTGGTCAGCGTGCTGCGAACGATCGCCTCGGCCTGACCGTGCTGGTCTGGATCCACGTCCTGACCAGTTCGGCCTCCTGGCCGGAGCGGAACGGGCTGCCCGGTTACAACCTGACCGTCGTCGGGCTGTTCATCGGTCAGGCGGTGCTGCTGGCTGCCCTGGGGGCGGTGCTGTTCTGGCACCGGGGTAAGACGGATGTCCCGCCCGCGCTCGGGTTCGGCGCCCTCGCGACCTCCGTGGCCGCGATCAGTCTGGCGCTCACGTTCTCGGCTGAACTGCTCTATCGGGTGTCCGACGTCCTGAACCGGGGCGCGCCGACCGCGGAGGCGTTGATCACCAGCCCACCACAGGCCTGCATCTGGGCGATCCTCGGCTTCTCGGTGGCGGTGCTGGCGACGCTGGCCATTGCCGGCGTGGTGTCGGTGGCGTCACGACCGGGCCGGATCCGGGCCGCGTCCGCGATCGTCGCTCGTGACTTCCCAGACGCGCCGACCAATGCCACGCCGCGGCTGCGGCAGGTGCGCAGAACCCTGGCCCGCGCCCAGTTCACCGAGCGGCTGGTGCCGCTCGCGGTTGTCTACGCCTGCCTTGCCGGGATCGGCTTGGCGGCGGTCGCGCTCGGCCTGCTGCCGACGCCTCCCAGCGAACTGGTCCAGCGCTACGTCGGGCTGCCGGTCGGCTTCGTCGACTTCAGCATCGGTGTCGGCAGCTATCTGATCGCCGCCCTCATCATCGGCCTGGTCCTCGGCGGAATCTTCGCCTATCGCACCCCTGGATTCCGCCGGTACGTCGGCGTGCTGTGGGACCTGGGCACCTTCTGGCCCAGAGCCGCGCACCCGTTCGCGCCCCCGTGCTACGCCGAACGGGCCGTTCCCGAACTGACCTGCCGGATCACCCACCTCGTCGACTCCGGCAACGCGGTGGTGCTCACCGGACACAGCCACGGCTCCGTCCTGCTCGCCGCGACGGTGCTCCAACTGCCGCCACGGGTCACCGACCGGGTCGCGCTGCTGACCCACGGTTCGCCCCTCCGACGGTTGTACGCCCGACTCTTTCCCGCGTACGTCAGCGACGAGGTGATCCACGAGATCGCCGACCGAGTGGACTGGCGGTGGGTGAATCTGTGGCGGGACACCGACCCCATCGGGGGTCGCGTCTTCGCGCCGCAACGACCCGACGAGGCACCCGGCGTATCCGACCGAGAGGCGACTGTGGACCGACGGCTTCGCGACCCGTACGGCGTCACACCTCCGTCCGGCGACATCTTTCCGCCACCGATCAAAGGACACCGCCCCTGCGAATCTGATGAGGCGTTCACTGAGGCGGTGCGTGACCTGGCCGACCGCCTCCGCTGAGCAGACGCTCGCGCGCCGGCTGCTCGGCGTCGTTCACCGGATCCGCCGGGGCATCGATCCCAGGGCGCCTGAGGCCTCGGCTGGTGCGGTCAGCGGCAGCAGACCCCGAAGCGCCCCCGTGTGCCTGCACTGCTCAGAAGCTCCGTTACGGGTAGCGGACAGCCGACACCAGCGCACTAGGTAGCTGACTGCGACCATGAAATCACTGCGCGCACACTCCTCTCCGACATGTTCCCGTCGACTGGAGGACAGATGCGTCTCCGATCGTTCGTCACCGCAACACTGGCCGCCGTCCTGGCCGCCGGCGCGCTCACGCCGCCCGCACCGGCCGTGGCGGCCACCGCCGACCGCTGGGGCTTCGCGTACGTCAAGGACCCCACGGTGCCGGCCTGGACCGTGCTGGACACCAGCCGGCAGTGGGGTAGCTGGAAGACCGCGTTCCCGGTCGCCTGGGCCGACGGCATCAAGCTCGCGCCCGGCCGGTTCCAGGTCCGCTTCCCGCAGATAGGTGCCAGCTCACGGGGCGTGCCGCACGTGACCCCGGTGAACCGGACCGGTCACTACTGCGAGGTGGTCCGCTGGTTCCAGTCCGGCGCCGACGAGATCGTCGACGTGCAGTGCCACAAGCCGGGCGGCACGCGCGACGACACCCCGTTCACGGTGCTCTGGACGACCAGCTCGGGCGTGCTGCCGGCCGGCACCTCCCACGCGTACGTGCAGTGGACCAGCGGCCTGGTGGCGCAGTCGTACAACTCCACCGGTGTCGTGAACACGGTCGGGCCGGTGGGCGTCGGGCAGTACCTGGTGCGGCTGCCCGGGGTGGGACTGGCCGGGGTGCTCGCCGGCAACGTGCAGGTCACCGCCGTGCAGCCGAACGCCGGTCCCCGCCGCTGCAAGGTCTACTCCTGGAGCGCTGTCGGCACCGGCGTGCAGGTGTACGTCTTCTGCTACGACCAGGCCGGCGCGTTCATCAACACCGACTTCGTCCTCTCGTACCACCGTCGGCGGCCGGTGATCGGCTCCCTCGGCCCGCCCTCGTACTTCGGCTACCTGGGTACCGCCGTCGGCGGGCCGACAAACGACAACTCGGTGCTCGGTGTCGGTGCGAACACGGTGGCACCGTTGGCGCCCGCCGGCCGCTACCTGGCGACCTTCCCGCAGGTCGGCATCAAGGAGACGCACGCCCAGGTGGTGGCGCAGGGCGCTGGCAGCAACTACTGCCACCTCACCCAACCCTGGACGTACACCACCAACGCCGACATCGACGTCATCTGCTTCGACAACACCGGCGCAGTCACCCCGCACCGCTTCCTGGCCACCTTCACCTCCCGGCTCTGACGTCGGGCCGCGCCGGCGGTGGCGGACCCGTTGCTGCCGGCGCGGTAAAGGCCCCCGGACGTCATCGCAGGAGCGGGGCGAGGCCATCGAGGAGGCGTTGGAGGCCGAACTCGAAGAGCGTGTCCAGGCTCCAGACCATGTCGTCGGCGGTGATGAAGCGGGCCATCAGCGGGAGCCGCCCGTCGGCCAGGACCGTGCCGATCCGTTCTCCGTGGGCCGCCATCCACTGGGTGTCGGTCAGGCCGCTGTCCTGCTCGGCCTGCGCCTCCTCGGCCAGGTTCACCGCCGTGCCGCGCACGTAGTTGGCCACCGTCACCGCCGCCGTGAACTGTGCGTTCATGTCGAGCCCGCGCCCGTCCAGGGCCCGCATCGCGAACTCGGTGTGGGCCATGGCGTGCGGGGCCGGAAGTGGCCGGGTAAAGGAGAGTGCCTGGGCCAGCCAGGCGTGCCGCCGGTACATCGCCCACTGCAACCGGGCGAAGGCCTCCAGGCAGGCCCGCCAGCCGTCGCGGTCCGGGGTGAGGGCCGGCGGCGGGTTGTCGGCCATGACCTCGTCGATCATGAACAGCACCAGCTCTTCGCGGTCGGCCACGTACCGGTAGATCGCCATTGTCGGAATGCCGAGCTGTCCGGCGAGCCGGCGCATCGACAGGCCGTGCAGCCCTTCGGCGTCGGCGATGGCCACGGCGGCGGCGACCACCTGCTCGCGGTCGGGGTCGGGTGCTCTACCCGCGCCGGCCGCGGCGACCACGGTGCCGACGCCCCGCATGGGCTCAACGAGACCCCGTTCGCGCAGGGTTGCCAGGACCTTCGTCGCGGTCGCCATCGCGATCCCGTACTCGGCCATGAGCTGCCGGGTCGACGGGATCCTCGCCCCGGGCGCGAGCTCGCCCGACGCGATCCGGTCCGCGAGACCGGCGGCGATCCGGCGGTACGGCGGTTCCTCCACAGCAGCCTCCCGTGCACTAGTGCAGTCACGGTACCCGGTAGACGAATACGGGGGCCAGCCTCACTGTTATCGGTTGCTAGTGCACTCATACGCTGTACGACATGACTGATTTCGTTCTTCTGACGTCGCTTCGCAGGACCCACGATGGCCCGGCGACCGCGCTGGACGGCGTCACCATCGGCATCGCCGCGGGCAGTTGCACTGCCTTCCTGGGCCCCGGAGGTCCGGGTGGGAGCAGCAGCGCCCGGGAGATGGTCGCTGCCTCGTACGCCAACACCGTCGTCTTTCGAGGAGTGATGTCATGAGTCTGCTCAGACGTGGGCAGCAGGGCCATGGCCTGGATGTGGCCGCGGAGGACACCGACGACGCCCGGATCAACGCCATTGACGCGTTGCGCGGGATTGCGCTGCTGCTCATCCTGCTGGTCAACGTGTCGTACTTCAGCTCCGGATACGCCTTCCAACTGGTCAGCGATCCGGCGTACGGTGCGCTCGACCGGCTTGTCGCAGGTGGGGTCGAACTGCTGCTCGCGATGAAGGCGTACCTGCTGTTCTCATTCCTGTTCGGCTACAGCTTCACCCTGCAACTCGACTCGGCGGCCCGGCGTGGGGCCGCCTTCGGCCGGTCGTTCCTGCGTCGGCTGTCCGGGTTGTTCGTGCTCGGGGCACTACACGCGGTGCTGCTGTTCCACGGCGACATCCTCACCACGTACGCGTTGCTCGGTCTCGTGCTGCTCGCCGTTCGGCGGATCGAGCCGCGCTCCGCCTTGCGTGCGGCGGCGATCATCGTGGGTGTTCTCGCGTTCGTGGTAGGTCTGGCCGCGGCTCTTGGTGCCGCGGTGGTCCCGGACCAGGCCGCAGCGATCGTCGCCGGTGCGCGTTCGACGGAGGCCCTACGCGGCGGGTTCGATGATGTCGTCCTGGAGCACCTGCGCTCGTTGCCGGCGATGCTCGGCGCACTTGCCGTGCAAGGGCCCTTGGCCTTCGCCGCGTTCCTCGTCGGACTGGCCGCTGGCAGGCACCGGCTGTTCGCCGCCGCGCACACCCGGGAGAACCTGCTGCGCCGATGCGAGCGGGTCGGCTATCCGGTTGGCCTGGCCGGCGCCACCGTGTTCGCGATCGGCGGCGGCACGGCGAACATGACGGGACTGCTGGTCAGCATCGTCACCGCGCCGTTCCTCGCGGCGGCCTACGCCGCGACTCTGCTGCGTCTGTTCACGCGGCGTCCGCGCGTCGCGGACGCGTTGGCACCTGCGGGACGCATGGCGTTGACGAACTACCTGGGCCAGTCGCTCATCTGCGTGCTCGTCTTCACCGGCGTGGGGCTGGGGCTGGCCGGCCGCACCTCGCCAGCGCAGACGCTGCTCATCGCCCTGACGATCTTTGTGGTACAGGTGGCTGCCAGTTGGTGGTGGATGCGACGGTTCCGGTACGGCCCGTTCGAATGGGCGCTGCGCGCCTGGACCCGCGGCAGGCGACCCGCCATGCGACGGTAGGCCCGACAGCTCTCAACCGGCTGCGCGCAGCCGGACGGCGATCCGCACCAGCACCACGAAGACGCCGCCGACGCGGCCACCGCACGACCTTCCGGGGATTCCGCTGATACGTCTGTGCAGTGTGGTCGCTCGCGGTCAGATCCCGCCACACGGACCCCAGCTCGACACTCGGCGAGTACGAGACGGCGGCCGTCAGCCGCCGGAGGGCCGGTGTGCAGCACTGGCGGCCGAGAGCCGATGACGGCCGAACGGCCCGGCGGTCAACCCTCCGCGGGAGGGTTGATCACCGGGCCGCCCCGGTGACGAGCCGCTCGCGGCGGCCCGCTGGTCAGCCGGTCAGAGGCCTGCGGCGTGCGCGGCGGCGGTGCCGCCGACCACAGGTAGGACGATGTTGCTGCTCTTCAGCGCGACCTGAAGGTTCGCGGCGGTGGTGTCCGCCTGGCTGGAGTACTGCGGGTAGCTGGCCACGATGATCACGCCGATCCGGTGGCCGGGCTTGAAGACGTAGTCCTCCGGCAGCAGCGGGAAGCTGAAGTTGTACGACTCCCCCGGCACCAGCGGCACGGCGACGCGGATCGACTGCCGGTTCTGGGCGTCCATGATGCCCTTGGTGACCAGCTCGTAGTCGGCGGTGGCCACCCGCTTCGCCGTCTGCTTGTAGCAGCCGTCGTCGGTCGGGCTGCTCTCGCCCCAGCAGTCCGACGTGTCCAGGGTGATGATCCCCTCGCCGGAGGCCCGGTGCGCGACCCGCTCGTCGGTGCCGTAGTCGACCAGGATCGCCCCGAGGTTGGTGTCGGTCTGGTCGGCGGAGGCCCGCAGTTGCACTGTGGGCGTGCCGGAGATGTGCAGCGGCGCGGTGAGCGGCGCGGAGAGGAAGGCCAGCCGGTTGGGCTGCACCACGTCCGGGTTAAGGATCATGGTGTTCTGGCTCTGCGTGCGGCTGTCCTGGAACGCCCCGGTCGCCGGCTTCGCGGTGGGCACCAGCCCGAGACCGCCCGCGCCGGTGGTGCCGGGCTGCAGGAACACCTCGGTGTCGGCCTTGCCGGGGATCGGCCAGTCGGCGTGGGTCTCCCACACGTCGGCGGCACGCTCCAGGTCCACCCGGGGCTCGTCCATGATGCCGTTGGCGACGCCCTGCAGCCAGAAGTCGAACCACCGGTGCAGCGTCGACACCCACACCGCGCGGCGCGAGTCGAACGGGTCGACGTGGCCCTCCTGCGACAGCCACAGCTTGCGCGGCACGTTGTTCTCCGCCAGGGCGTACCAGAACTTGCTGAAGTGGTCCGGCCGGACGTTGTCGTCGTTGAGGCCGTGGTAGAGCAGGACGCTGGCGGTGACGTTGGGGACCTTCTTGACGTAGCTGCGCTCGTTCCAGAAGGACGTGTAGTCGCCGTGCTCGTCGCCGTCGGCGGCACCTATGGCGTCGCGTACCGGCTTGCAGTAGTCCCGGCGCTCCGGGTTGGTGACCGTGTTGGCCAGCGACGACACGTAGCTGTTGCCACGGGTGACCACGCCGTTGCTGCGCACGTAGTCGTAGTACTCGGTCGGCCCGCTGATGGGCACGACAGTGGTCAGGCCCTTCACGCCGGTCACCGCCGTGGCCATGGCCAGCGAGCCGTCGTACGACTTGCCGATCATCCCCGTCTTGCCGTTGTGCCAGTCCGCCTTGACGACCTCGCCGGCGGCGTTACGGGCGGTGGCCCGACCGTTGAGCCAGTTGATGGCCTGCTTGGCGCTCAGGTTGTCCTGGTTGGCGTTGGTGGTGGGGCAGCCGGTGGAGTTGTTGGTGCCGACCATGTCCAGCAGGATGACCGCGTAGCCGCGCGGCACGAAGTAGTTGTCGTAGAACAGCGGCCACTTGTCGAGCAGCCCGTCGCCGTCGAGGTCCGCCTTGCATTCGGACTCGTTGCCTCGGCAGACGGTCGAGTAGTAGGGGCTCGCGTCCATCACCACCGGGGCCTTGAGCCCCTGCGCGGTGGCCGCCGGCCGCATCAGGTCGAACGCGATGATGTCGCGCAGACCGTCGTTGTCGCTGTCGAAGGTGGAGTCGATGAACAGGCGTTCCCGGATGGCGTCGGCGTAGCCGAACACCGGCTGGGTGACGCCGTCCTGGACGACTATCGACGGCGGGCCGTCCGCCGCCAGCGCCTGCGGCGCCGCGCCGAGGGCGGCGAGCACAGTCGCGGACAGTACGGCCACGCCTGTGCGCCAGCGCGTTCCCACTGTAGGCATGCAGTCTCCTTGATGTGTCCGAGGCTGCGTACGCTACGAGCCGGTTGTCTGTGCCACCACCTGCACGTGTAGGAACTTCGCCGGGTGTGGTTCGACGGGCTGCGTCTCTCGCCCGGCGGGCAGGCGCGCGCCGGGCACGGGAAGACCTCGGTGCGACGCCGACCGGTGCCGGGTCGGCGTCGCACCGAGGTGTCTGGATGACGGGACTACGGCTGGCCGGCCAGCACCAGCTCCCGCAGCCGCCGGTCGAGTGTCGGGGCGTCCAGGCCGCCCGGCCAGCCGCGGAGCAGGGCGCCACCCTTGGCCACCAGCACGACGGCCGGCGGCTCCCGCACGGCGTACGAACGCCAGATCGTCTGCTGGTCGTCCAGGACGACCGGGTACTCCACCCGGTGGTCGCGGAGGTAGTCCTGGACCTCGTCGGCCTGGTCCGCGCCGGTCACGCCGACGAAGACCACCCGGTCCCGGTAGCTGCGGGCCAGCTCACTGAGGGCGGCCTGGTTGCTGGCGCAGGTGGTGCACCAGGAGCTGAAGAAGGTGAGCACGACGGGACGCTGCGCCCACAGCTCGGCGGCGACGAACGGTGTGCCGTCGGTCAGCGCGCCGGTGAACGCCGGGGCAGCCGGGGCGGTGCCGGGCGCCGGGCGCAACGCCAGGTCGGCGGGGACCGGCCCGGGCAGCGCCGCCGCCCCTCCGGCGGGCGTCGGCGCGGGAGCTGGCTCTGGCGTGCTGCATCCGCCCAGCAGCGCCGCCGCCAGCAACAGTGGCAGAAGTGCCCGCCTCATGACGGGACCACCGCGACCAGCGCCGGGCCCTCACTGCTGTCCGGCGTCAGGTCGAGCGCCGGCCGGCCGTCCACCTCCAGCCGGTAGGAGGTTCGCTGCGGCACGCGCACACCGACGGCGAACTCGCAGTAGGTGGGCAGGCGTTCGACCCCCAGGTCCTCGGCGAAGGCGGCCACCGCGGTCCCCGCCGGCAGCTGCCCGCTGGCCAGCGCCGCTCCGTCCGGGTCGAGCACACGGAACGGCGCCCGGTTGTGAAAGTGCTGGTACGGACCGGTGCCGGCGCAGTCCACGCCAGCGGCCCGGATGTTGATGTCGCGAACCAGGACCCGGACGGTCGTCGGATCGACAGCCTCCTGGGCGGCGCCGACGGTGCCGCAGCCGGTCGCGCCGGCCAGCAGCAGGGGCAGCAGAGTCGTGATGCTTCGCCGCACGTCATCCTCCTTCCGTCCGCCTGCCGGGTCCGTGGCGGCCTACCGCCGCGGACCCGGCAGGAACGGGGTCAACCTCGGCCGCCGGTCAGGACTTCTCGACCCGGCACTGCTTGGTCACCGTCTTCGTCGGGTCGCTCTCCGAGGTCGCGGTGAGCTTCACGAAACCGGTGTTCGCGGCGGCGGCGGTGGCACCCACCGACACGGTGACAGTGGTGGCCTTGCCGAACTGCGCGGTGGCGAGCTGGTTGGGCAGCCAGGTCCGCCAGCCCTTGCCGGCCACCTCCGCCGACAGGCGGTAGACATCCGACTTCAGGTACGCGCTGACGTTCTCCGGGTGCTGCTGCCCGCCGGCCGAGTAGGTACCGGTGTTGGTCAGCTCGAACGAGCAGGTCACCCCGCGGTTGGTCGGCTTGCCGCCGCTGCTCACCTCGCCCTTGCCCAGCAGCACGCCGTGACTGCTCGGCCCACCGGTGCCGTCCAGCGAACGCACCGCGACGGTGTAGGAGAGCGAGCCGGACGAGTCCCGCTTGAGGTCGATGATGTAGAAGTGCAGTCGGTTGGCCTCGTCGACGTACTCGTACTGGCTACCGGTGTCCGCGCCGGCGTGGAACAGCGCGTCGGAGAGCTGCCGGTAGTCGCCCATGGTGATCTTCTGCGGGGTGCCGTCGGGCCGATAGAAGTCGATCATGTCGATGTCCTGCGGGTTGGCGTCCACCACCCACTGGAACGGCGCGCTGTCGGCGTTCTTCGTCTTGCTCAGCAGCACGCCGCTGTCCGGGGTGAAGGAGTCCGCGCCCATCCGGTCGACGACCTCGACCGTGTAGTTGTTGAAGTTGCCACCGTCGCACAACGGGTCGGTGCTGACCCCACAGGTCGGCGACAGGTCCTTGTTCAGCGCGATGTTCACGCCGCTCAGACCCTTCGGGCCGGCGTCGACCGCCCGGGCCGTGACCTGCGCGACCACCAGGCCCGAGGAAGCCAGCGACTCCCGCGACAGCCGCAGCACGTGCTCCTCACCGAGCAGGCCGATCTTGAGCTTGTCCCGCACTGTGTGCAGCGAGCCCATCGAGCCGCCGTTGGTCGGCGGGATCTGCCAGCGGGTGTGCGGACCGCCCGGGCCGTTGAACGACCCGCGCGACATCATGCTCCAGATCCCGGTGTACGCCCTGCGCAGCGGCTCGCCGTACGGGTTGTTGTAGTTGTCGCCGATGCCCAGCAGGTGGGTCAACTCGTGGGCGTAGACGCCCATGCCGGAGCTCTCCCCCTGCGTCGAGGAACCGCCGCCGGCGTTCGGCCACAGGGTCGCCGCCGCCTTCCACGAGGTCCAGTCCACGTAGCGGGTCTTCGCCCAGTTCGGCAGGTTGGGGTCCGGCGGGCCCCA
This sequence comes from Micromonospora alfalfae, assembly GCF_022230925.1. Classification (GTDB taxonomy): domain Bacteria; phylum Actinomycetota; class Actinomycetes; order Mycobacteriales; family Micromonosporaceae; genus Micromonospora; species Micromonospora alfalfae. Next base: position 464,522 of record NZ_JAKKFH010000008.1, read on the forward strand.
GGCGTCCGGCACGTCCTCCTTGTTCTGGAAGATCATCTGCCCGAACTCCTGCCAGGTCGACGACTCGTCCTGGCCGGCGCTGAGGATGAACACCAGCTCGTACTGGTTGGCGACCTCCTCGCCAACGGCCGCCCGCCAGGCGCCCAGCCCGTCGGTGCGGATGTTCTTGCCGCACACGTCCCCGCTCGGGCAGGCACCCGGGTTGAAACCGTTGTCCAGCCCGTACTGGTAGGACTTGGCCGGCATCTGGTACGGCCCGAACCCGGTGAGGTCGACGCCGTAGCGGCCGTTGGAGTCCTGCATCCAGTACTCGTGCAGCGTGTGGCCCTTGTTGAGGGTGTTCGGGGTGTTCAGGAAGTCCTGGTAGAACTTCGGCACGTCCGCCCGGGGAATGTTCGTCGCGACGGACTGCGGGTTGCCGAAGACCGTCGAGCGGGCCCGCTGGGAGACCGCGAACGTCTCGTCAGGATAGTCGAGCGCCACCAGGGCGATCTTGAAGTTGCGGACCGAGCCGGACACGCTCGGGTCGGCCCAGTTCTTACCGGGCACGGCCTTGTAGTCATTCCAGGTCATCGTGTCCGGGTTCTGCCAGGCCTGCGGGTCGAGGACCTGGAACGGCGCGGTGCCGCCGGCCGGGTTGGCCGGGGCCGCGGCGGCCTGCGCCGCGCCGGTCGCCACGAGCGTGGTCACCACGGCTGCGGCCAGCACGGCCCGCCTCAGCCGGGTGCGGTGGGGGGTAGCACGGTGCACGGAACCACCTCTCGTCGGAGGGAACGCGGCGCTGGCGTCCCGGTGGGGGTGCCGTGGAACATCTGTCAGCAGGCCGCGCAGCGAATCTAGGAGTACGGGCCGGTGCCGGTCACTGTGCAGATGTCGGCAGGTGGGCCTACGACTTCCGACACCTGAATGACCGGCGCCCACCCGCAGATCAGTCACTACCGGCCCCGGAAGTCGGATCGGCCGCTGTCGCGAGGGCCCGCAGCACGTCACGGCGCACCCGGTCGACGGCAGACCCGGACAGCGGTCCGCGCGGTGGGCGGCACCGCCCACCGAACCGTCCGGCGCACTCCATGGCGAGCTTGACGGCCTGCACGGCTTCCGGCCGAGAGGCCCAACCGAGGATCGGGTGCAGCTCGGCGTAGAGCGGCAGCGCCCGGCCCAGGTCGCGGGCGACGCACAGCTCGTACAGGCGCACGGCCTGGCGGGGCAGCGCGTTGGGCAGGGTGGCGACCCATCCGGTGGCACCACACAGCACCAGTTCGAGCACCACGTCGTCGGCGCCGACCAGCACGTCGATGTGCGGGCAGAGGTCCCGCAGGCGATGCAACCTGCGTACGTCGCCGGTGACCTCCTTCACCGCGACGATCCCGTCGATCTCGGCGACGGTCGCCAGCAGGTCCGGTGTGAGGTCCAACCCGGTGTCGTACGGGTCGTTGTGGGCGACCACCGGCAGGCCGACCGCCGCCACCTCCCGGTAGTGGGCGACCACGTCGGCGGCGCGAGCGGCGGGTGCGTCGGGCGGCAGCGCGAGCACGCCGTGGGCGCCGACCGTGGCGGCCTGCTCCGCCCAGCGACGGGCCTGCCTGCTGCCGTAGCCACCGACGCCGGGCACCACCACGCAGCCGGGTGGTGCGGCCTGTACCGTGGCCCTCACCACGGCGGCCCTCTCGTCGTCGGAGAGGGCCCGGTACTCCCCCATCGACGCGCACGGCGCGACCCCGTGGCACCCCTCGGCGGCGAGCCAACGGACGTGTTCCTGGAGCTTGTCGAAGTCGACCGACAGGTCGGCGCGAAACGGCGTGGTGATGGCGACCAGCACGCCCTGCCAGGGCCTACCAGATCCCACTCGGCAATCCCTCCCCACCGGCGCCGCCCGTCATCCCACCCGCACCGTGCGCGGCGGCGCTGGTGCGATCCGTACCGGAACCCTAGGAACGTCTGTCGTCCCCGGTCTTCGGACAGATGCCGGAACCGTCGCGATACCGGCCGTCTTTTTGTCGTGACTTCGACAGTGGACCTTGCGCGATGACCCACCCGCACCGGAGGGTAAGGACTGGCGGTCGCGCGATCCCTGTCACGCAGCGCAACCTGGGGAGTTACATGCACGGTGAGCTCCAGCGAATCGTCGACGCCGTCGCCGCCCGGGTGGGACGACCCGCCCTCATCGAGGACCGGCGACAGCGGGTGGTCGCCTACAGCGAGCACGACGGCCCGATGGACGACGTCCGCCGGACGTCGATCCTGCGCCGGCAGACGACGCCGGAGGTGATCGCCTGGTTCCGGGGCATGGGAGTGCTCACGGCGCACGCGCCGGTCCGCACCCCCGCGTGCGCCGAGCTGGACCTGCTGGCGAGGGTCTGCGTGCCGATCCGACACGACGACCTGCTGCTCGGGTTCGTCTGGTTCATCGATGCGGACGGTTCGATGACCGACGCCGACATCGCCACCGCGACCGGCCCCTTCACCGACCTGTCGCTGGCCCTGTACCGGGAGAACCTGCTCGGTGAGCTCGCCGCGCAGCGGGAGACCGAGGCCACCCGCACCCTGCTGGTGGAGAGCCGGCAGGCGCGCGAGCACGCGGCGCGGGCGCTGCTGGAGGAGGGCGTGGTGGTCGCCGACGGGCTGACAGTCGCGCTCGTCGCCCAGCTCGTGCCGGCCGCCGGACGGCAGCCCGACGAGGTGGCCCGGATCGCCCTGGAACAGGCCCTGGTCACCACCCGCCGGTGGATCGGGGTGCGGGAGACGCTGCACCTGGTCTGGCACGACCACGGGGTGCTGCTGGTCTGCGGCGACCGGGTCGCCGGCCGCCCCTCACCGGAGGCCTCCGCAGGGCACCTCAGCGACGCGTTGCGCACCGCGACCCGGGGCTTGGCCTCGGTGGAGCGGACGGTCACCGGGATCGGTCAGCCGCGCGCCGGGCTGGCCAGCGCCGTGGAGTCCTATCAGGAGGCCGCGCACGCCGCCCGGGTCGGTACGCAACTGCCCGCGCTGGGCGGGGTGGTCTCCTGGGCCGGCCTGGGCATCTACCGGGTTCTGTCCCAACTGGACAGCCAGCACCTCGACGTCGCTGGCGTCCATCCCGGGCTGGAGCGGCTGCTGCGCGACGACGCCCACCAGGTGTTGCTGGAGACCCTGGAGGCCTACCTCGACCTGGCGGGCAACGCGCACGCCACCGCCGAGAAGCTCCGACTGCACCGGACGACCCTCTACTACCGGTTGCAACGGGTGGAGCAGCTCGCCGGGACCGACCTCAAGGACGGCAACGAACGGCTGTGCCTGCACCTGGCCATGAAGCTCGGTCGGCTCACCGGCCATTACCGCACGTCGTGACGTCGCCGCTCGGCCCCGGCTGCCACTGTGGACGGCAGCGGCATCCGGGCGCCCGTGGGGAGGTCTTCGACGTTCCTCGTCACACGAGGCGGGTCATCCAGCCGTACGCGTCGGCGGCCCGGCCGTACTGGATGTCGAGCAGGTGGCGGCGCAGCCGCATGGTCACCGAGTCCTCCGCGCCGGCCTTCGGGGCCGTCACCTCGCCGCCCTCCCAGACCAGGCGCCCGACCGGCGTGACAACGGCGCCGGTGCCACAGGCGAACACCTCGGTGATCGCGCCGGAGGCCACGCCCTCCTGCCATTCCCGGATCTCCACCGGGCGCTCCTCGACCTCCAGGCCCAGACCCTTGGCGAGGACGAGGATCGACCCCCGGGTGACGCCCTCGAGGATCGTGCCGAGTTCCGGGGTGATGATCCGGCCGTCGGCCGTGATGAAGTAGAGGTTCATGCCACCGAGCTCCTCCACGTAGCGGCCCTCGGCGGCGTCCAGGAAACAGACCTGCTCACAGCCGTGCTCGGCGGCCTCGACCATCGGCGCCAGGCTGGAGGCGTAGTTGCCGCCGCACTTCGCCTCGCCAGTGCCGCCCCGGGCCGCCCGGGTGTACTCGGTGGAGAGCCAGATGGAGACCGGCTTGACGCCACCGGAGAAGTACGCGCCGACCGGGCAGGCGATCACCATGTAGGTGATCTCCTGCGCCGGACGGACCCCCAGGAACGGCTCGGACGCGAACATGAACGGCCGCAGGTAGACGCTGTATTCGTCCTCGTCCGGCACCCACACCTGATCGGCACGGACCAGCCCTTCGACCGAGGCCATGAAGTCCGGAACCGGCAGTTCGGGCAGTGCCAGCCGCCGGGCGGACCGGGCGAAGCGCTCGCCGTTGGCTTGCGGTCGGAACGACCAGATCGAGCCGTCGCGGTGCCGGTACGCCTTCATCCCCTCGAAGATCTCCTGGGCGTAGTGCAGTACGGCCGCCGCCGGGTGCATGAGGATCGGACCGAAGGGGATGATCTCGGAGTCCTGCCAGCCGCCGTCCGGCCTCCACACCGCCCGTGCCATGTGGTCGGTGAAGTACCTGCCGAACCCCGGATTCGCCATGATCTCGGCTCGCCGCTGCGCGCTCGCCGGGCTCGGATTCTGGTGCAACGGGAACGACAGGCTCATCGCCGGGTCCTCTCCATGGCCGCATCCCTGGGCGCTCAGGTCACCGAGAACGATCACGCAGGGGACGATTGTCGGGTGACAGGGTGCAGAATACCGACCGTGTCGTCGCCGACAGTAGACAGACTGCGGCGACTCGGAGGGACGGTGCGGCCACCCCACCGGGTCGTTACGCCATCGACCTGGCAACCCTCCCGCAGCCGGTCGATCCCCCAACTTTCCGGGATCTGTAAACAACCCTTGATATTAAAGGTCACGAACGTCAATATGTGGAGGTCGCGGGTCGTCGAAGCCTGGGGAGCGAGCCATGAGAAGCCGTCGAATTTTCGCAGTGGTAGCCGGGGCGGCGATGACCGTCACGGCCGCCGTCGCCTTCGTCCCCAGCAGCATGGCGGCCGTGCCCTCGGCCAACGCCGTCCCGTTGGTCGCGTGCACCGCCCCCACCTGGGCCGAAGGACCCACCTACCAGGCGGGCGCCCAGGTCACCTACGGCGGCCGGCTCTACCAGGCGCTGGTCACCCACACCGCGCACCCCGGCGCCGGCTGGAACCCCGCAGCGACCCCATCGCTCTGGCGTGACCTCGGCGCGTGCTCGGGAACCACGCCGCCGCCCACCACGCCACCACCCACCACGCCACCACCCACGACCCCGCCCCCCACCACGCCACCACCGACCACGCCTCCCCCCACCACACCGCCGCCAACCGGTGGGACCTGCGCCGTGAAGTCGCGGCCCACCGGCAAGGTGTTGCAGGGTTACTGGGAGAACTGGGACGGGGCCTCCAACGGCGTCCACCCCGGCCTCGGCTGGATCCCGATCACCGACAGCCGGCTCACCCAGCACGGCTACAACGTGATCAACGCGGCGTTCCCGGTCATCCGCTCGGACGGCACGGTCCTCTGGGAGAACGGCATGGACGCCGGCGTGAAGGTGGCCACCCCGGCCGAGATGTGCCAGGCCAAGGCGGCCGGCGCCACCATCCTGATGTCGATCGGCGGGGCCGCCGCCGGCATCGACCTGAGCTCCGCCGCTGTCGCCGACCGGTTCGTCGCGACGATCGTGCCGATCCTGACTGCCTACCACTTCGACGGCATCGACATCGACATCGAGACCGGCCTGACCGGCAGCGGCAACATCAACACCCTGTCCACGTCGCAGGCCAACCTGATCCGGATCATCGACGGCGTGCTGGCCCGGATGCCGTCGAACTTCGGCCTGACCATGGCACCGGAGACGGCGTACGTCACCGGCGGCAGCGTGGTCTACGGCTCGATCTGGGGCTCGTACCTGCCGATCATCAAGAAGTACGTGGACAACGGCCGGCTCTGGTGGCTGAACATGCAGTACTACAACGGCAGCATGTACGGCTGCGCCGGCGACTCGTACCCGGCGGGCACCGTGCAGGGCTTCACAGTGCAGACGCAGTGCCTCAACAACGGGCTCACCATCCAGGGCACCACCATCCGGGTGCCGTACGACAAGCAGGTCCCGGGCCTGCCGGCGCAGAACGGGGCGGGCGGCGGCTACATGTCCACGTCGTTGGTCACGCAGGCCTGGAACTCCGTGCCCGGCCTGAAGGGCCTGATGACCTGGTCGGCGAACTGGGACGGGTCGAAGGGCTGGACCTTCGGCGACAACGTGAAGCGCCTGCAGGGCCGCTGACGGGTCCTGACGCCGGGCCCACCGCCAGCCGGTGGGCCCGGCGCTTCGCTGTCGAAAGGTCGGCACCGAACCGTTCCACCGCCGGCACGCGCTGTTCGCACTCTGCGGGCCCCGCTTCCGGGCGCCCGTCGTGGGTCATTTCTCAGCAGTGGCTCGACTGTGCACCACCAACTCGTCGATCTCCAGCCGGCCGACGCGCAACTCCCGCACTACCGCCCGACGGATCGCCAGCCGCCCGATGACCAGCGCCCCGACGGCCACGGCCCCGACGGCCAGCGCCCCCACGGCGAGGGCACCGAGCGACGCCGCCCCAGCAGCCCTCGCGCCGGTAGCCGCCGCGCCCGTCGCCACCGCGCCGTCGGCGCGCGTCCCGGTCAACCGCATCAGGCTCACGTTTCGCTTCATCGCCCCATTGTCCGCGTACCGCCGGCTGGGTGCCGAATGTCAGCGCTGACCCTGTCGGCGGTCCTGCCTGGTGCACGACGGGCCGCCCGGGCGACGACGTGCTCAAGAGCCCCTTGCGCTGAAACCGCTGCACCGGTCGGGGTGGTCTCTTAGGCTGCGTGGGCGGGACGCCCGGTTCGACGAGTGCGTCGCGGTGGCGCCGTACGTGCTGGTCGGGGTGCTCCTCTCGGCGGCTTGGCGGTACCACTGCCTCACTCGGCACGGGGAGCTGGCGCGATGGTGCCTGAGGCGCCGGTCTGTTCGCCGTCAGCGGCCGACCCCGGCTACCGGTGAGGAGCACCGATGACGCAGCGGCAACAGGACCGCCCGGAAATCGTCGTCGGACTGGTGGCAACCCCGCCGGATCACCCGGCTCGGGTGGCAGCGCGGCTGACGACGGAGCTGGCCAGCGGGCTCGCCGAGCGGGTGGACGCGGACGTGCGGTGGATCGTCCGGGAAGGCTGGGGCGAAGTGGCGCCGCGCCGCGACGGCGGCGTTGAGGCGCTACTCGATGATCTCGCTCAGCGGCGTGCCGACGCCCAGTGGGACGTCGCCATCTGCCTGACCGACCTGCCGCTGCATGCCGAGCGGGTGCCGCTGGTCGCGCAGGCCTCCGCTCGGCGTCGAGTCGCGGTGCTGTCCCTGCCCGCGCTGGGACTGCACCAGCTGCGGGCGGCCCGCGCGGCCGTTCCGGAGCTGGTGAGCCGGCTGCTGACCGAGGCTTCCGACCAGCGGGTGCCGCCGGCCGGCTGGGCGCCGGCTGAGACGGCAGGCCGGGTTACCGCCGTCCACCGGGTGGTCGGCGAGGCCGACACCGGTGAGCAACGCTACGTTGCCTCGCGGCTCATCGGCCGGTTACGGCTGGTGATCGGCATGGTTCGAGCCAACCGTCCTGGTCGTGCCCTGCTGGGCCTGTCGAAGCTGCTGGTCGGCGCGTTCGGTACGGCCGCGTTCGCGCTCACCACGGACACCATCTGGCAGATGGGCGATGCGCTCGGCGGACTCCGGCTCGCCGTGATCATGCTGCTCGGGCTAGCAGCGTTGGTGGCCTGGCTGATCGTCGCCCACGACTTGTGGGAGAAGCCGAGCCGCGAGACGCCGGCCGAGCTGGCACGGCTGTTCAACCTGGGTACGATCCTCACCCTCGCTCTGGCCACGGTGCTGTCCTACGTGGTGTTGCTCGTGGGAACGGTGCTGGTCGGGGCACTGCTGATCGACACGTCAGTGCTCGAACAGACGTTGCAGCGCCCAGTCGACGTCACCGACTATCTGGCGCTCGCCTGGATCACCAGCTCGCTGGCCACCGTCGGCGGCGCGATCGGCTCCGGGCTGGAGAACGAGGACACGGTTCGGGCTGCCGCCTACGGCTACCATCCACAACCCGATGGCTGGCGGGACGAAAAGAGCGGGCTGCCGGCAGAGTAGTTCGGCAACCGGAACCGGCGATCGGTTTCGGCCAGGCGCAGTCCTTCCGAGAACCGCTGGTGGCCCCGTCGGGCCCTCCGTTCAAGGCTGATACTGACCACGGGTGCGGGGCAGCCACTGGGGACGGCGGTCGCGAAGGTAGCGAACCATTCCCTCGCGCAGGTCGCAGCGCAGGTCCCAGGCGCTGGCGCCGTCGGCGGCCGAGGCCTGCACCTGGATGACCGCTGTCTGCGCGGTGGAGTCGACCATCTGGAGCACCCACTGGTCGCGATCCCACAGCGGTGAGGACTCGACCAGCCGGCGCGCTTCCTGGCGTAGGTCGTCCAGGTCCGCGGTGTGGTCGACATGGATCTGGACTTTGCCGATGACCCGAGACTCGTTCCGGGTCCAGTTCTGAAACGGCCGCTCGGTGAAGTACGTGGTCGGCAGGATGAGCATCCGCTCGTCCCAGAGCCGGATCACCACGTTGGTCAGCTTCACCTCCTCAACCCGGCCCCATTCGCCGTCGACGACCAGTACGTCGCCGACGTGCAGACCGTCGGCGAAGGCGACCTGGACACCGGCGAACGCGTTGCCGAGCGCGGTACGGGCCGACAGGCCGATCAATGCGCCGACCACCCCCGCCGACGTCAACACGGAGACGCCGAAGAGACGCACCGGCCGAAAGGTGATCAGGATCAGGCCGATCGCGATGATCGTCACCACGGCGACGGTGAGCCGCCGCACTGGGCGGATCTGCGTCCGGGCCCGCCGGACCCGCCGGCTGGCGACCGCGCCGCCCGGGAGCCGACTGAATGCGACCGCCTCGGCGACATGCAACGCCTTGATAACCAACCATGCTCCGGACAGCACCAGAGCCACCAGGACGACGTGCCGCAGATGACGCTGCCACCCGACCGGGCTCGACGGCAGCGCGTAGTACAACGCCCCAACCAGCAACAGCGTCGCTGCCGGGCGGCGGCAGGCATGCCGCAGCGGCTCCAGCAGCCACCGGTAACGACCACGGGCTACCCGGCGGACGACCAGGCCGGAGATCAGGTCCACGACCACCGCCGTCGCCAGCGCGGTCACTACGATCAACGCGGTACGCATCAGAGGCCGGTCACCGTAATCCCGACGCCAGCTTCCCCCAGCTCACTGCCCAGTCCACGTGCTCAGGGTGCCACCCCGGCCAGGGGCGGGCGGCCAACATCGACGAACAACCGCCGGCTGGCATCGATGGCTTTCCGTCGCCGCCGAGACTCCACGGACGATCCAGTCCAACCCATAGCTGGCGTAGTTTGCCGGCAGGCACCACATCGGCTTAGTCTGGACGGTATGGTCCAGTTCATAGCACGGGCGGCAGCGGGGTCGCGGCCACGCGGCCGCCACTCGGGGAGAGGCGCATGGCGGTGATCACACGTGGCTTCGGTGGCCGCAGACGCGACGACACCGACCTCCCACCCGGCCAGTACCGCACTGACGACTTCCCGGTGCTGTCGGCGGGACCCACACCGCGCATCGGGCTCGACGCCTGGGAGCTCGCCGTCGTCACCGAGACCGGCGAGCGGAGCACGTGGTCATGGGCGGAGTTCACCGCCCTTCCCGCCGACGAACCGACAGTGGACATCCATTGCGTCACGCACTGGTCGAAATTCGGCACGCGCTGGCGAGGCGTCTCCATAGACACCTTGCTGGCCGACGTCGAGACGGCCGCCGAGTACGTCGTCGCCCACTCCTACGGCGGCTACACCACGAACATCCCGCTTGAGGACCTTGTCGACGGCCAGGCCTGGGTGGCGTACGAGTTCGACGGTGAGCCGCTGGTTCCGGTGCACGGCGGGCCAGCTCGTCTGCTCGTTCCTCACCTGTACTTCTGGAAGAGCGCGAAATGGCTGCGCGCTCTGGAACTGCGTCTCGACGACGAGCCCGGGTTCTGGGAGACGGCCGGCTACCACAACTACGGGGACCCATGGCGCGAGCAGCGATACCTGGCAGACTGACCTGGCTGCCGGCGACTGTCGCGGCCACCCGCGCGGAGACTGCGACGGCGCGGACCCTGGTCCTCGACGTCGACGGCTGGACACGTCACGTGCCGGGCCAGCACGTCGACGTCCGGTTGACCGCTCCCGACGGCTACACGGCGTACCGCAGCTACTCGATCTCGTCCGCCCCGGGGCCCGACCGCCTCGAGGTGACCGTCCAGACGGTGCCCGACGGTGAGGTCTCGCCGTATCTCGTCGACGTTGCGGAGCCGGGTGACCAGCTCGAGATCCGTGGGCCGCTCGGCGGTTGGTTCGTACGCCGACCGGGTGATCCGCGCCCGGCGTTGCTGATCGGCGGCGGATCCGGCGTGGCGCCCCTGATGTCGATGGTCCGTGCGGCGACGGCTCCCACCAGGCTGATCTACTCGACCCGATCCCCGTCGGATGCCCTGTTCACGGCGGAGCTTGCGACAGCAGAGGCCGCAGGCGATTCTCCTGTCGCCGTCACCCACGTCTACACCAGGATCGCGCCCCCCGGCTGGCCGACCCCACCTCGACGACTCGACGCGGACACGCTCGCCCGCGTCACCTGGCCCGGTGCCGCCGATGTTGTCGCCTTCGTCTGCGGGCCCACCGGATTCGTCGAGACCGTGGCCGACCTTCTCGTGGCCACCGGCCACAACCCCGGGAACATCCGCACCGAACGCTTCGGACCCAGCGGAGGATGACCACGTCGAGCACCACCGAGAATCCGAACAAGCACGGCGGAGCGAGAGTCAGGAGCGACGATGGCGAACAACGCTGAGGACATGGTCACGTTGACCAGCACCGAGCAGGACTCGGGTGGCTCGAAACTGCCGGCAACCACCCCGCCCGACGCGGAAGACATCGTCATCACCAACGACAGCGCGCACGGCATCTACGAGGCCGCCGTAGGGGGCCAGACAGCCGCAGGGCTCGTCTACAGCGAGGTGGGAAGCCGCGTCATACTGTCGGCGACGTCCGTGCTCCCCGAGTTCCGGGGTAAGGGCGTAGCGAGCAGACTCATCGGCAGCGTCCTCGACGACCTGCGCAGGCAAGGAAAGACCGTTGCCGTGACCTGCCCGTTCGCGACAGCATTCGTCAATGCTCATCCGGAGTATGCCGACGTTCTGGACCCGGCATTTCCTCGGTCGCACTCCGCCGAGCGGGGGCATTGAACACGCGCGGTCGCGGCTGAGGTCGGCCTTGCTGAATTGGCCGGCGTGGTGTGTTCGCTGAGCGGAGCGCGGGACCGGTCGTTCTCCCCGAACCCTTACGAGTGAGCGCGGATGATCGTCTTCCCGGTGATCCGCTCAGTCGGGTTGAGAGCGGAGACGGCGTCGTCGAGGTCCGCGACGGTGCCGATGTGCGTCCGCAGTCGCCCGTCCCGTACCCGCCGGACGATTTCCCCCAGTTGGGCACGATCAGGCATCACCACGAAATCGATCGCCAGGCCGTCCGCAGGCCGCACCTCGGGCGGCCCGACGACGGAGACCAGGACTCCTCCGGCGCGAATCAAGCCGGCCGAGCGCTTCCCGATGACGCCGCCGATGACGTCGAAGACGAGATCAACTCCGCCGACGGCTTCGAGCGCGTCGTTCTCGAGGTCGACGAACTCCTGCGCGCCGAAGTCGAGCGCCTTCTGACGGTCGGCAGCGCGTCCGGTGCCGATGACGTAGGCGCCGAACTCACGGGCGAGCTGCGTCACCATCGAACCGACCGCGCCGGCCGCGCCGTGCACGAGGACGCTCTGCCCGGTTTGAAGGCGGCCGTGCTCGAACAGCCCCTGCCAGGCGGTCAGGCCAGAGATCGGCAGGCTCGCGCCCACGATGAAGTCGACGTCGCCGGGCAGCGGCGCGAGGTTGCGTGCCTCGACTGCCACATACTCCGCCAGGGTGCCGTCGCGGGTCCAGTCCGTGAGGCCGAACACCCGCTGTCCCACCGACAGTCCCGTCGTGCCGTACCCGAGGGCGGTGACCACTCCGGCCAACTCGTGCCCGGGTATCGACGGCGTCCGGTCACGGCCGAGGCGATCGGTCCAGGTCGAGGGCCACGCCAACTCGGTCGGGACGAACCCCGAGGCGTGAACCTGGACGACGACGTCGTTGAGGGCCGGTTCCGGGTCAGGCCGCTCCGCCAGCCTCATCCCGGCCGTTCCCGCAGCCTCGTCCGTCACCACAATCGCCTTCATCAGACACCTCCTCGCATCCAGCCCTCGTCCGCACTGGCACGAGGAGCACGTCTCCGTTTCCCCGCATCGGCGGCGCCAAGCCTCGGGGCCGGAGCTCACCACGCTGATCGGTGGCGGTCGGGCCGCGGGGATGCTGCCGGGACTGGCGGGGACGTTTGTCGGACTCGACGCCGACGGGCAGGTCGGGCAGCCCTAGCTACCGGCTGCGCCCGTCGGACGTCCCGAAGCTAGTCGCGCCGGAACTGGTCTGTCAAGTCCACTTTTCGTTCGCCGGAATGCTGTTGCAGTTGCAGGAGTTGCCAGTTCAAACGCGTGGGCGAGCCAACGGCCTGCCATCGACGGGAATCCGTTTTCGGACTTTGCAGTCCAGAATAGATGCAGGCTGCGGGAATACCATCGCCCCGGAGAGCGTCTGTACCTGCGTGCCCAGGAGCCTGCACCTGGCTCCGCAGCTATGCGCCGCAAGGCCGGGAAGGGAGAGCTGTGCCTCAGCAGACCCAGTACCACAAGAACCCGGAGGCCGTTTCGGGGCTCAACCCGGAGCAGTACCACGTGACCCAGCAGGACGGCACCGAGCGACCGTTCGCCAACGCCTACTGGGACAACCATGAGCCCGGCATCTACGTCGATGTCGTGTCCGGCGAGCCGCTGTTCGCATCGGTCGACAAGTACGACAGCAACTCCGGCTGGCCGAGCTTCACCAAGCCACTCGCGAAGACGAACGTCGTCGAGCGCGCAGACTCCAGTCACGGGATGATCCGGACTGAGGCCCGCTCGCTGCACGGGGACAGCCACCTCGGCCACATCTTCAACGACGGCCCCGCCGAGAAGGGTGGACTGCGCTACTGCATCAACTCCGCGTCGCTGCGGTTCATCCACCTCGACGACCTGGAGAACGCAGGGTACGGCGAATACCGCACCCTGTTCACGAGTGACACCAACACTGGCGCGACCACAGGCATGGAGACGACATGACCACCGAAAAGGCAATCCTCGCCGGCGGCTGCTTCTGGGGCATGGAGGAGTTGTTCCGCCGCGAGCCCGGCGTTGTTTCCACGCGCGTCGGCTACAGCGGCGGCGATGTCCCGAACGCCACCTACCGCAACCACGGCACACACGCGGAGTCCATCGAGGTCGTCTACGACACCGACAAGACCGACTTCCGCGCGCTGCTCGAGTTCTTCTTCCAGATCCACGACCCGTCGACGAAGAACCGCCAGGGTAACGACATCGGCGTCAGCTACCGCTCGGCGATCTTCTACACGAACGACGAGCAGAAGCGGGTTGCCGAGGACACGATCGCCGATGTCGACGCCTCGGGACTGTGGCCCGGCAAGGTCGTCACCGAGGTCACCGCGGCAGGCGACTTCTGGGAGGCCGAGCCTGAGCACCAGAACTACCTGCAGACCTACCCCGACGGATACACCTGCCACTTCCCCCGCCCCGGGTGGAAGCTTCCGAAGCGGGCGACTGCCTGACACCTCCGGCGCGCGGGCCCCGGGCCCGCGCGCCGGCCCCGGCCGAGGTGATCGGCCCGGACAAGGAGGCCGCCGGATGGGTGCGGGCTCCGCCGGGGCCGCCCGGCGCGGCAGCGGTGGACACGCCCAATAAATGGGACCAAATAGTCCAGGAAATCTCTCGTGAGAAATGCTCTAGCCGCCTAGCGCACCGTTCATTCAGCGTGCTGACGCCATGTTCGCCCTTCTTCATCACGTGGCTTCAACACGGCACCTAATGGACTCCAGGGTCCCAATCCCACTAGATTATCTGGTGCGCTGGATACACTTGACAGATGAGCGACGAGCAGGTGACTGCGCCGACGAATAGGCGGAGGATCAGTCAGCGGGGCATCGCGACCCGAGAGCGGATTCTCGAGGCGGCGAACCGGCTGATGCTCGTGCGCGGAGTGAACGCGACGACCCTTGACGACATCCGCGAGGCGAGCCAGACGAGCAAGTCTCAGCTCTACCACCACTTCGCCGACAAGCAGGAACTCGTGCGCGCCTTGGTCAACTATCGAGGCGCGCTCGTGCTTCAGCGTGAGCGCGCAGGGCTCGAACGACTGAGATCGTTCTCAGGGCTGGTCCGATGGCGTAACGCGCTGGTCCAGGCCAACTCGCTGAACAACGGCAAATACGGCTGCGGCCTCGGGTCAATGGCTCTCGAGCTGTCCGATCAAGATGAGCAGGCTCGTTCATCTCTGTCGGAGACGTTCGCGGCATGGGAAAGACTGATCAGCGATGGCCTGCACCGGATGCGGGACAGCGGCCTTCTCCGCCAGGACGCCGACCCGGAGAAGTTGGCGACGGGGTTGATGGCCGCCTTGCAGGGCGGCTACCTACTGGCGAACGCCGCGCACGACGTCGCACCCATGGAAGTCGCTCTGGACATGGCGCTGGAACACATCAAATCGTTCCTCGTGCAGCCGGCCGCTGAGCCTGCCCGCTAATTGGGCCCATGCCCACCCTCAAGACCTAGAAATCCTGGTCAACCGTCGTCGCCCGTCCACCCCTACCGGGCGCGCGTACCAGTGCCGGCACGGTGGCCCAACTGGTCGAGCAATGCTGGCTTGAGAGCATGCACCGACTTCCCCAGCCACTGCACGGCAAAGGACTAGTTGGTCCATTTCCGGATCGGGGTCCGATCGGCTCCAGTTCGGGCAGGCGTGGCCCTGGTCATCCCACCGCGGCAGTTTGAGCCACCGCTCCCCCAGGTTCGCCTGGGCGGACGCCTCCTGTCAGCGAACGGCTGGTTGGACTATTCGGTCCGGTGAAGCTAATCTTCCGAGGCACCCGACCATGGGGTGACACGCCCGGCCGCAGCCTCGCTCAGACTGCGGCTCGGCCACTGCTGGTTCCGTATCGCTGGACCTCACCACTGGATCTACAGGAAGGCGCGGCTGATGGAAACCGATCATGATCATGTCGTCGCATCGGCCCGAGTTGTCCTTCCGGCCACTGAGCGCCGGCGCACGGACATGACGACCCGCGGCTTCACGTTCGTCGCCGATGAACCACACAACGGCGCACTCGGTGAAGGCCCGACGTCGACGGAGTACCTGTTGATGGCGCTCGCGTCGTGCACTGCTCAGACGCTGCGGCAGTACGTCGACTACAAGTACGACACCGCCGGCGACATCACCGTCGAGATCGACTACCACGAGCCCGAGCAGGAAGGCGCGGAGCGTTACCTGCAGCGCACGATCACGCTGAGCGAGGAACCCGACCCCGACGACCTGAAGGTGATGCACGACATTGCCGAGAGGTCACCGGTGACCCTGCTGATCCAGTTCGCGTGGAGCGTGCGGACCGACTTCGTCGGGCCGCGCTGAGGACATGCCGCTCGCTGCTCGGCGATCACAGCCGCGCAGCGGGCGGTTGCCGTTGCGCCCCAAGCGCGCCTCGGAAGGTGACGTGTGACCGAAACCAAGACCGGCCGGACGACCTGGAAGCCGAACCAAGCGTCACCGCTGCGAGCATTCTTGCGAATCGAGTCCGGCAGCGCCGGCGTGCTCGTGGCCGCCATCGTCGCCGCACTGTTCTGGGCCAACATCGACCTCGGTTCCTACGAAGCCGTGTGGCGCACCCCGTTGTCAGTGCGCATCGGGCACCTCGAAGTCTCCCGCGACCTGCAGACCTGGATCAACAGCGGCCTGATGACGCTGTTCTTCCTCGTCGTCGGCCTTGAGGCGCGGCGCGAGTTCGACCTCGGCGACCTCCGCGACCGGCGACGTTTCGTGCTGCCCTGCGTGGCCGGCCTGATGGGCATGCTGATACCGGTACTGATCTTCCTGGCGATCAACCGCGGCGGGCCGGGCGCGCACGGTTGGGGCGTGGCCATGTCGACCGACACCGCCCTCGCGTTGGGTCTGCTGGCACTGCTCGGCCGGGGTGTGCCCGACCAGGTCCGAATCTTCCTGCTCACCGTGTTCGTGGTCGACGACTTGATCGCACTCATCGTGATCGCCCTGGTCTACAGCGACGACATCACCGTGATGCCCATCGTGGTGGCCGTGGCGGCGTTCGCGGTCATGTTGGCCATCCGCGCGGGCGGCGTCCGACGGGGCTGGGCGTACGTGCCGGTCGCCGTCGTGATGTGGGGCGCGCTGCTGGTCAGCGGAGTCGACCCTGTGGTGGCCGGACTGGCCATCGGCTTGACCGCCATTGCCTACCCTCCCGGCCGAACTGAGCTCGAAAAGGTCAGCGGGCTGTTCCGGTCGTTCCGTGAGCAGCCGACGCCCACGCTCGCGCGTACGGCTTCGATCGGCCTGGCGAACACGTTGTCGCCCAACGACCGCCTCCAGCGCATCTACCACCCATGGTCCAGCTACGTCATCGTGCCGCTGTTCGGCCTGGCCAACGCCGGCATCAGCATCGACGGTCCGTTCCTGACCCAGGCGCTCGCGTCACCTGTCACCTGGGGCGTGCTGCTCGGGTATGTGGTCGGCAAGCCGCTCGCCGTGATCGGCACCTCGGCCGGGCTCACCTGGCTCTCCCGCGGGCGCATCCGTCCGGCAGTGGGCTGGGCGGGCGTGCTCGGCAGCGGCACGATCGCCGGTGTCAGCTTCACCGTGTCACTGCTGGTCGCCAGCCTTGCCTTCACCGGCGACCAACTGGCCGAGGCCAAAGTCGGGGTGCTCGGTGCCGCGATCGTGTCCTCGGCACTGACCTGGATCACGTTCCGCGTCACCAACGCGTTGCCCCAGGACAAACGCATCCCGGCGCTCTTCGGCGACATGACGGAACTGATCGATCTCACCCCGGCGGTGGACGAGAAGCAGGACCACGTTCGTGGCCCAGCCGGCGCGTCGGTAACGCTGGTGCAGTACGGCGACTTCCAGTGCCCGTACTGCGGGACGGCCGAACCGGTCGTCCGACAACTGCTGGGCGACGCCGACCTGCGTTTCGTGTGGCGTCACCTGCCCCTGTCAGACGTGCATCCGCAAGCCCGACTGGCAGCAGAGGCCGCCGAGGCAGCCGCCGCCCAGGGCAAGTTCTGGCAGATGCATGACCTGTTGCTCGGCCACCAGGACGAGTTGGACAGCACTGCTCTGATCAGGTACGCCGGCGACCTCGGCCTGGATCAGAGACGGTTCAGCGACGATCTGGCCAGCCAGGCGCACGCCGACCGCATCGACAGCGACATCGACTCCGCCGACCACAGCGGAGTGTCCGGCACCCCGACGTTCTTCATCAACGGCCGCCGCCACTACGGCGCCTACGACATCACGGCCTTGACCGCGGCCATTCGCATGGCTCGGGCCCGCGCCCGCCTCGGCCGCGACGCGGAGCCGACCCGCACGTGAGGCGTGGCACCGCGAGGCGCGCGCACCACGGAAGCAGAGGTACGACCCAGACCGTGCGACGGGTCTTCTACCGATGTGGACGTCCCCACCACTGGTGCTGTCGTTGTCACCTGTAGGAGGTCACCTCTTAGATGCCAAAATTCAGAACGTCCGACTGAACGTCACAAACGAACACCTCACGGCGCTGGCAAATGCCGGGGCCGCAGCCTTCGGCCATACCGCCACACTCCAGGTGGACCGCGCCCTGGCCCAGCTTCTCCGGTTACGCGTCGCGCAGATCAACAATTGCAGCTACTGCCTTCTGGTGCACCACGCCGGCGCCCGCGCCGCCGACATCCCGCCGGCCAAGGTCGAGACCCTCACCGCGTGGTGGGAGACGCACCTGTTCACCGAAGAGGAGCAAGCCGCGCTGGCCTATGCCGAGGCGTTGACCCGGGCCGCCGACGCCACCATCAACACCCGGTTCCAGGAGGCACACGACAGGATGGCTGCGCACTTCACTGACGACGAGATCCTGGAAATCGCCGCGATTGTCATCAACATGAACATCTGGACGCGACTCAAGCTCGCCGAGGGTGCCATGCCCGCGGCGGCGCCTCCCGGGTGAGGTGATACCCGACGCCGTGATGGGAGAGGCCGCGCACCTCCGGAGGGGCGGTGGACGATTCCCGCCGCCCCTCCGGGGCGAGATCACTTCCCGTACACCTCGAATTCGTAGAGCGAGAACCCGTACGAGGTGGCTCGCCTGACCCCGTACACCCGCACGTAGCGGGCGGTGACCGGGGCGAAGGTGGCGTTGTCGACGCCGCCGTTGCCGGTCGTGGTGGCGAACACCGGCGTCCAGGAGTTGCCGTCGCCGGAGACCTCGATCCGGTACGAGGTGCCGTACGCGGCTTCCCAGCGCAGTACCGCCCGGCTCACCGTGCGGGCCGCGCCGAGGTCGACCCGGAGCCACTGGTTGTCGTTGTAGCTGCTGGCCCACCGGCTGCCGAGGCTGCCGTCGATCGCCTTGTCCGGCGTGTGGCCGGTCAGGAACTGGGTGCTCGACGCGGTGGCCGGACGGCCCTGCGCCAGGTTGGTGACGTCGTCGCCCCGCCGCGCCGGGAACGAGACGACCTGCTGGTAGGTGGGGCGGTTCTGCCAGGCGATCACCGGGTGGGTGATGCCGCCGAGCCCGGACTGGGCGATCGAGTCGGCACACCACTGGTCGCCGGCCCCGCACGACTTGTCTCCGGGGTAGACAGTGGTGGCCGGCACCACGGCGGCCTGGCCGAGCGCGGCGAGCAGGGCCTGCCGGCATGCGCCGAGGTTGCCGTTGCCGCAGTACGCGCGGCCCAGCCCACCGGCCACCGGATCGCCGAGGACTGTGCGCAGGTCCTTGTCGACGTAGCCCCACCAGCCGTACTGGAACGACGAGCCCTTGTGCGCCTGGCCCTGCAACGCCCAGCTCGCGGCCCCGTCGCGTCCGCCGTTCTGGCCGCCGGACGGCGCCTCGTTCACCTCGATGGCGTCGACCAGCGCCGCGTAGAGGTCCGGCCCGAGGCCGGGGCGGAACTGCGCCGAGGCCAGCAGCGGCCACCAGGCGTCGAAGATCCGGATGGCGTCGGCGTGCTGGTAGACCTTCGAGCCGGCGGACGTCTCCACCCGACGGGTCCCGGCCTGCTGCCAGGCGCGCAGCTTGCCCACCGCGTCGGCCAGCGCCGGATCGGTGACCGGCGTGCTGTCCAGCACCCGCAACAGGTCGCCGAGAACCTGCTGGCCGCGCAGGTCGGTCACCGCCGCATCCGCCATGATCTTGACGACGTCGGCGCGGCCGAGCTTGCGCTGGGCGATCGCCGCGCGCACCGGGCCGTCGAGCAGCTGAGCCCGGTGTACGGACCCGAAGCTGAAGTTGCCGTCCGCGGCCCCGAAGTCCCGCGCCTGCTTGTTGTTCCAGCTGACGTAGTAGTCCTGGTTGACCGACTGTGGATGCGCCGACGCCGGGGTGTAGGTGGCGTCGTTGGTGTCCGGGTTCCAGCCGGCCCACTCGTACGCCGGTTCGGCCTTCGTGGGCAGGTTCGGGTCGGCGGTGGCCGGACGGACCGGGTTCGAGCCGGAGTTGAAGTACGCCGCCTCGGTCGAGTTGACGTAGAACCAGTTGAACGCGTACCCGACGGTGGCCGCGGACGCCTGGAAGGCCGCTGCGCTGCCCATCGCCGCCGGGTCGTTGTAGGCCTGGAAGCCGATCGCCGAGTCAGCCTCGTGCCGGTAGGTCGAACGCAGTTTGGTGAACGCGGTCGGCTGCCCGTTCACCAGCCCTCGGTAGGACACCAGCCCGTACTTCGTGCGCAGCGCGCGCAGCGTGTACGAGCCGGCCGGGGTGGAATCGGCGAGCGTCGGGGACCAGGAGTTGCGCTGCTCCAGCGCTTCCATGGCGAGGCACTGCCCGTGGTAGAGGTAGCTGTTGGTGCGCAGCGTGGGGGCGCTGCCGTCGGTGGTGCACAGCGGCACCGCGTACGTGTCGGTGAGGTCCTGGGAGGCGGAGGTCGCGCTCCACGCGTAGTCCTGGCCCCGGCCGAGCAGCACGTAGAGGTTGAGCCCGGCGAACGCGGCGCCGCGCGCGCTGATTCCCGGCCCCTGCAACTCCTGGAGCATCAGCAACTGCGGGGCGAAGTAGCCGGTCTGCGGCCCGAACACGGCAACCGGGTTGCCGGTGGTGGTGTGCCGCCCGGAGACCACTACCGCGTTGGACATGCCGTGCGCGCGCAGATTGGACAGGCCGCCGAGCAGCTCCTTCGTGGCGGTGCTGGCGCCGGTGCGGGCGGCGGCCCCGCCGGTGGCGTCGTAGGCGAGGGGTTCGGCGACCACCGAGCCGGCGTCGGGGAGCACCGCGCTCGTCGCGCCGGGCGGCGTCGCCCCGTACGGGAAGCTCTGCCCGTCGTGCAGTGTGAGCACGGTCTCCGGGTCGTTCTGCGAGCGGAACGCCGCCCACACCCGGTCGCCCTCGGTGGCCCCGTATTTGGCGCGGGCGGCCACCCGGACCAGCGCGGACTGGATCTCGCTTCCGCCGCCCCCGCCGAAGAGCCCGCCGACGACTCCGGCGGTGGCGATGAGGTCGGTCATGGTGAAGTGCTTCGGCTTGCCGGCGCCCGCGAGCACGTACTCGCCGGGGTAGTTGTCCTCGGCGATCGACTTGTCGATGTAGGCGTTGATGCCGGCGATGTAGTCGACCACGTCGGTGTAGAGCTGCTGGCCCCGGGCGCCCTTGGTGCGCAGCGCGTCCACCTGGGCCTGGAGGTCCGCCTCGGTGTAGGGCGAGTTGGCCCAGACGCTCTGCTCCAGTTCCCGGTTGCCCGGCGCGCCGCCAGCGAACGAGGTGACGCTGCCACGACCGACGTGTCGCAGCAGGTCCATCACCCAGAGCCGGTCCTGGGCCCCGGCGAAGCCGGCGCCGAACATGGTGCCGGCGCGGGTGGTGCCGGTGATGTGCGGGACGCCGGTGGCCTTGTCCCGCACGATGGTGACGTCCGATCGCGGCGAGACGGTGCTCTCGACCTGCGCGGCCGGCACCCCGAACGAGGCATCGTTGTAGAAGTGGGCGATTTGCTCGTCGGTCAGCCCGGCGTAGTTGTAGACCAGGTTCGCGTACTCGTCGAGCTGGTCGCTGGAGTGCGCCGGGCGGGTGCCGAGCGCCTGGTGCGCCAGGATGGCGACGAGCGTGGCGTTGCCGTTCTGCCCGGGGGGCAGGATGTCGGCGCACTGGCCGAGGCAGTAGTCGTTGGCGGCGAATGTCGTCGCGGCCAACGCCGGTGACGGCGGGGTCACCGTCAGGACGCTCGCGGTCAGGACGGCGGCGGTGAACGCCGCGAGCCGGGTACGGGAAGCGGGACGGGGCATGGCGATCCTCCGGGGACGCGGAGTCGGG
The DNA here is from genome assembly GCF_022230925.1 of Micromonospora alfalfae. Classification (GTDB taxonomy): domain Bacteria; phylum Actinomycetota; class Actinomycetes; order Mycobacteriales; family Micromonosporaceae; genus Micromonospora; species Micromonospora alfalfae. The sequence goes on from NZ_JAKKFH010000008.1 coordinate 485,931, forward strand.
CCGTTCGGTCACGCCCGGCTTCCGGTGCCGACGTCTCGCCCTCCGCGCCCGGGCGCTCCGCCAGGAGGTGAGAGTGACTCGCATCTATCTTCGGGCAATGATCGACGCAGGACCCCCGCCCGGGATACCCGTCGTTCACCACGCGCCAATGCCGACGTTTCGCCGCCTTTCGCCAGCGACAGGGTCACCCCGTGGTTCCCGACGCGACAGCGGTCCGATGCAGCCAGCGTCGCCGACGGCGGATCAGCCGCGACGCCGCCTCAGGCTGACCGCTGCGCGGTGTCGCCGCTGCGGAGGCGGTCCAACTCGGCGAGGTACATCGCCTGCATGCGGTCGTAGTGCCGGGCCAGCAGCATGACCTCCTCGACGCTGTAGCCCTCGATGAGCCGTTCCGCCCGCTCGGCGAACCGCTCGTACGGTCGCTCCAAATCGGCGACCCGCTCCGGCCGCAGGGCGACGATCACCCGCCGCCGGTCCGCCGGATCGCGCTCGGCCGTCACGTAGCCCGCCTGCTGGAGCCGGCGGAGCATGCTGGTCACCGCCCCGGTGGTGAGGTTGGTCCGCTCGGCGACCTGCCCTGCGGTGGCGGATCCGACGTCCGCCAGGTAGTCCAGGCATTCCAGATCGCTCACGGCGAGGCCCAGCCGCTCCGCGATGGCGTACCGGAACACCATGGACAGCCGCGACATCTCCCGCCCGGCGCGCATGAGGTCGGCGATCGCGGACGCACGGGCCGGAGCGTGGGACATGCCCGCAATCATGCCTCCGGCACTGTGACCCGGTGCAGCCGAGGCAGCACGCGGGTCAGCACCCAGTGGGGTGCGGCCGCTCCCCCGGTGAGGCGGCGCATCAGCCTGTCGGCTGTGTCGACGGCCCGGAAGGCGTAGGACACCATCTCGTCCTGGTAGTTGGCGATCGCCTCCTCCACCGGCGCGCCGGTGGCCCGGGCCTCGACCAGCTTGTGGCCGAGCAGGGCGGCGTCACGCAGCGCGGTGTTGCCGCCGTGCGCGCCGAACGGCGGCATGACGTGCACGGCGTCGCCCATCATCGTCGCCCGGGGCACCGCCCACCGGCGCGGGCGTTGGCCGGTGGCGAAGAGGTTGAGCACAGTGGCGTCCAGTTCGGCCGTGCCGACCAGCCGCCGGACGACCGGGTGGAAGTCCATGCTCATCCCGGAGGCCAGTCTCCACAGCGCCAGCAGGTCGCCCCGGATGCCGATGGGCACCTCCTCCTGTCGGAGCAGCAGCCCCCACATGACGTAGTCGTCGCCGGTGGGCGCATAGCTGCCCGGGGCCAGGCGCGCGAACGCCTCCGGTGGGCTCTCGCCGAACCGCATGGAGGTGAAGAAGAAGGCGCGGCCCGGCCGGTCGGCGATGGCCAGGACCCCGCTGGTACGCAGCGCGTCCGGGATGATGCTCTCGCCGTTGCGTCGCAGCGGCGACCGGCCGTAGATGCCCGCCATCGTGGTCTTCGTCGGGTCCGCGTCCGGCATGATCTGCGCGCGCAGCGCCGATCCGACGCCGTCCGCGCCCACGACGACGCTTGCCGCGGCGGCCCCGCCGTCGGAGAACAGCAGCCGCGGCCGTGTCGGGTCGCCGCCGTCCACCGCGACGGCGTCCTTGCCGTAGTGGATGCGCCCGTGAAGCCCGGACTGCAGGATCGACCGCAGGGTCAGCCGGTCGACCTGGCGGGTCGCGTGCGGCTCGTCCTTGAAGGTGATGGTGAATGCGTCCCGCAGCCGGCTGTCGGTGAAGCGCAGGTGCCCCCCGGGCTCGTCCCCGGTGGCGAGCGCCAGGTTGTGGAGCGAGCGCGGCAGGCTCTCGCGCAGCGCCTCCAGGCCGTACCGGTCGAGAATGATCCGGTAGCCCTGCCGCCGGACGAAGGGGCCCGGGTCCCGCTCGTAGACGTGCACGTCGATGCCGGCGCGCATCAGGTACTGGGCGAGACAGAGGCCGGAGAGGCCAGCGCCAGCGATCGCCACCGAGAAGTCCGTCGATATGCTCACGGGATTATCTTAATGACTAAGGTGATTTGGGCAAGGCCGCCGCCACGACGAGAGCTGGACCGGTCGGCTTGGTCGATTAGTGTCGATGGCATGACGCCAGCCCTTGCCTCCGGTGCCTTCGACTCGCTGCGCCTCGACGCCGTACGCGACCAGGAGACGCTGCGCCGGGCCTACGAACTCCCCAGTGACGCGGCCGTGCGGAAGCAGATGACCGAGCTCACCGAGCAGACCCGACGGTTGATCGGCTGTTCGTCGCTGGTCCTGGTCGCCACCGTGGACGCCACTGGCAACTGCGACGTCTCCCCGCGCGGCGGCCCGGCCGGCTTCGTCGCCGTCCTTGACGCACGAACGGTGGCAATACCGGACGCCACCGGCAACAAGCGTCTGGACAGCCTGCAGAACGTCGTGGCCACCGGGCGGGCCGGGCTGCTGTTCATCATCCCGGGGCGCACCACGACGCTCAGGGTGAACGGCCGGGCCTGCGTCTCCACTCGCCCCGAGCTGCTGTCGCAGCTGACCGCCGTGGGCAAGCCACCGGCCAGCGCCCTGGTGCTGGGGATCGATGAGGTCTACCCGCACTGCCCCAAGGCGCTGCTGCGCAGCGGGGCCTGGAAGCCCGAGCAGTGGCTGCCGGCGGACGCCCAGCCGACCTCGGCCGAGGTGACGCTGGCCCAGCTTCGAATGCCCGAGCTGACGATCGTCGATATCGAGAGGGCCGAGGCAGACTCCCTGAAGTACCGGTACGAGTGACAGACATCGTCGAGTTTCGATGAATGTGGGTCTATGCCTGGTGGGCGTCCGTGGGACTGCTCTAACCTCGATACATGGTCTCGCGTCGATCCCTTCTGCGGGCGGTCCCGCTTGCGGCCGCTGCCCTCACCACCGCCCCAGGTGATCCCCGTTGGTCCGGCGGCCCGTCGTCCACCGCGACGGATGGGGACCGCGTACCACCCGACCCGGCCACGATGCAGGCTGCCGCCTCCGCCGTTCGCGGCTTCACGGCCGACCTCTACCGCACTGTGGCCGCAACCCAGGCTGGCGGCAATGTGGTGTGCGCGCCGTACTCGGTCGGGCTCGCGCTCGCGATGACCAGGGCGGGCGCCGGCTCGACCACGGCCGACGAGATGGACACGGTGCTCCACGCGCCGCATCCGCGCCCCGGCGCGCTCGACAGCGGGCTCAACACCGTCGAGCAGACGCTCGCCGGTCGGTACCAGGACGGCGACGGAGTCAAGCAGCCTCGGCTGACCACCGCCAACGCGCTGTGGACACGACTCGATCTGGGCCTGCGCCCCGGGTTCCGCGACATCCTGACCGGCTACTACGGTGCCGCGCCGCGACCTGTCGACTTCCGTGGCGCGCCGGAGGCTGCCCGCCAGGAGATCAACACCTGGGTGTCCGATCGGACCAACGCGAAGATCCCGGAGCTGCTGCAGTCCGACGCCGTGAACCCCGCCACCAGCCTGATCCTTACCAACGCGATCTACCTCAAGGCTGCCTGGAAGTACCCGTTCACCGCCGCGGCCACGTCGCTGGGACCGTTCACAAGGGATGACGGGACCGTCGTCGACGTCCCGGTCATGCGCGGGCCATTCGACAGAATGGGCTACCTCGAGGGAGACGGGTGGCGCGCAGTCGACGTGCCGTACGCGGGCGACGGGCTTGCCATGGCCATCGTCATGCCGACCCAGGACGATCTCGCCGCGATCGAGGCGAGCCTCGATGCCACGTGGCTGGGCGCGTTGCTGACCGGGTTCCAGATCACCGACGTCGAACTGCGCCTACCCCGGTGGACGTTCCGCCTACCGGCCGAACTGGGCGCCGCGCTGGCCAGCCTCGGCATGCCCACGGCATTCACGTCACAGGCCGATTTCACAGGCATGAGCACCGACCCGGCCCTGTGCATCGACAACGTGGTGCACGAGACGTTCATCGCGGTGGACGAGAAGGGTACCGAGGCCGCAGCCGCGTCGGCAGTCATCGTCCGGCCGCCGTCGATCCCGCAAGGGCCGCAGTTCTTCGTCAACCGGCCATTCCTGTACGTCATCCACGACCGGCTCACCGGCGTACCGCTGTTCCTCGGCCGGGTCCACGACCCGCTGGTCGACGGCCCAGCCTGACCGGAAGTGGTCGTACAGCAGACCCATGGCACGGGCGGGGACGGGCGCCACGCGCTACTCAGCGCACGGCGCCACGCCCGACGAGCCGGTCTCGGCCAGCTACCCGGCCAGAGGGCCGGCTTGTTCGAGCCAACTGCGCAACCAGGCCGCCGTGTGGTCGTCGGAGGCTGCGGCGTCCTCGAGGAGCCGGCCGAGCACCTCGCCGGCCGGGCGGTGCGGCTGGTCGGTGAGGGCCTGGACGGCGACGCCCGGCTCCGATTCACGACCGAAGCGATCTCGCACGAAGGCGGACAGGGACGCCCAGGCCTGTCTGCCGGCCTCGTCGGCAGCGCCGCTCGCCAGCGGAACCACTGTGGCCGCGACCAGGCCGGCCGTGATCGGTTCCGTCGACGCCTTCGGTGACTCTGCTGATGCCGACGGAGGCCGTTGACGGTCAGAGACGGGTGGTGGCTGCTGGCGGCGGGCGCGCTCGGCGGCGAGGTGATCCGCCCGGCGGGACGGCATGCCGGGGAAGGGCGCCTCGGGGAACGGGGGAAGGTCCACCCGCGTCTTCCCGGTCCCGCGTGGGTATCGGGGTTTGTTCAGCAGCCACCGCAGCACGAGCGTCGCCTGGGGATCGTTCACGGTGCGGCGCTGGATGCGGGACAGATCAGCCGGGACCGGCGCGTCCATGCCACCGGGCAGCACCACGATGAGGACCTTGCGCTGGAAAGCTGCCTGATCCGTATCGAACAGGCCGTGCAACGCGTCGCACTCGCGAACCGCCCCCGCGCCCTCGTTCGCCGGGTTGCGGCCCGCCCAGCGGTCCCAGAGAGGCGCGCTGCTGATCATGAGGACGGTGTCCGCCCAGAACACCCGGTCCGGTCCCCAGCGGGTGAAGTCGACCGTCCGGTCCTCGCTGTGGAAGAGGTCGATCTCCACCTCGATACCTTCGACTCCATCGAGCGTGCGAGCGAAGGCGAGAACCGCCGCCTGGTAGCGGGCCTGTTCCTGGGCGCTCCAGCGCGGGTCGCGGTGCGCCCACACGATGAAGACCCGGTGCGGCATCGTGCTCATCGCCAAATCGGCGTGGTCACGGCGGCGCGCAGGGCATCCGGGTCGTCGTCGGCGACAGCCGCCGCCGCGGCCCGCGACAGCGTCCACGGGTGATCTGGCCCGTAGAGCGCCGCACTGCGGTCCGCCGCCTCCCGGAGCAGGACACCGGCGTCGACGGCCCCGGCCAGGGCCGCGAGCCGGCCGATGTTTGTCCGCCAGCAGATCTCCTCGCCGGCGGAGGGTTCGACGACGTCGTCCGCGAGCAGGTGCCGCAGACGGTCCGCCTCCCAACCCGGCCGGGCCAAATCCACCGGTGGCTGGCCGTGCTGCCGGAGATCCTCGGCAAACCCACCGGCCCCCGGCCGGGACAGCGAGTCCAGTGTGGTCAGGAGGACCCGCCCGGCGGCGGTCCGCAGCGGACGTGGGCGAGGCGCGGCGTCCCGGCGCAGCAATGCGAGGCGGGCGCTGGACAACAACGTCAGTGGGTGACCGGAGCCGAGAGACCGGACGGAGTAACGGACGGCCTTCGCCGCGGATGCGATGTCGTCCGGCTCGATCGTGTCCGGGTCGGCCAGGCGCCAGGCGGCGAGGGCGTCCCGGGCCATTGCGGCATAGGCGGTATCCGCGCCGAAGATCCGTTCCACCGCCGCGGCCAACTCTCGGATCGTCTCCGGCGGCTGTGCCGCGAGGCCGGTGAGCCACGCCGCCCGCAGCCGGTGGACGATGGCCCAGACGGAGTCGGACCCGTTCTCTGCCTGGCAAGCTGCCAGATCGAGGAGGACGGCGTCATGGGCCGCCCGCCGGTCACCCCGGGCCAACTGCAACTCGGCCAGGGCCAGCCGCCGGATCAGGGTCTCCCGGTCCTCGTGTCCGAACCGGTCCCGCAGGGTCTGCCAGGACCCGTGGACCAGGGCGAACCCCTCGTCGGTATCACCGAGGTCGTAGGTCACCAGCCCAAGGTTGCACTGAGCGATCGCAACGTCAGTGCTCTGCGCCGCCGAGCGGTCCAGCAGCCAGTGCAGCCCACCGTTGAGCCGGTCGCGTGCCGACCGCAGCCGCCAGGTCAGATGTTCGGTGCGTGCCAGATTGTTGTCGATGTTGTTGAGCACCCCGGCACCCTGCGACTTCTTCCGTGCCAGGTCCAAAGCGGCGCTGAACTCCGCCGTGCCCTGCTCGTATCGACCGGTGTCGAGCAGCAGCAACGCGCGGTCGTTGAGCAGTTCGGCGTACTTGCTCTCGGCATCGCCCCCGGGGAAGGACAGCAGGTGACGGATCGCCGCGTCGTACACCTTCGCGGACTCCGGGAACCTCTCCCGCAGTTGGAGGATGAAGCCGAGGTTGTCCCCGATCTCCAACCGCACCATCGCCGACCTGGGGACGGCGTCCGCGTCGACGGCTGCGCGGGTCCGACGGGGAAGGAGCGTCAAGGCCCGACGGGCGTACGCCTCCGCCTCGGCCAGATCCACGTCCGTGAGCAGCGAGTCGGTCTCGTTGAGCCACCGCGCGGCCGATGTCCGCGCGTCCGCGCCCGCGACGTCGCCAAGCTGGTCCGCGGGCACCACCATGGCCGGGTCGAGATCGTCGAACGCGTCGACCACCTCGTCGGACACCCCGGGCACGGCCGCCGCGGCGACGTCGTCGCCGTGCATCGCCAGCGCCAGTAGGGCGACCCGGTAGGCACCGCGGGCCGCGCCACGCTCGTGCAGGTACGCCCGGGGCAGCCAGAGCGCGTGATTTGCCAGCCCACGCAGCCGATCGGGGGCGACACTGCCCGGGCGTTGCCGGGATCCGTCGAGGACCAGGTGACAGGCCGCCACGGCGACCGCGGACAACGCCATGGTGCGCGACCAGAGATCGGCGTCGTTGACGTCCTCGTCGTCCAGCAGCCGTCCGGCAACGGCGGCGACCATCAGCGCGACCTGGGCAGTGTCCGGACCGGCCTCGTCTCGGACCGCACCGGCCAGGAGCGGATGGACCAGAAACGTCTCCTCGTCGGCGCCGGTCCGGATCAATGACTGGGCCCGCAGTTCGGTGACGGCGGCGTCACGGCGTTCGGTGTCGGCGCACACTGCGACGGCGGGGTTGTCGCCGTAGTCCCGACCCAGTCCGGACAACAGCTCGCCGGAGACCGGGGCGGGCTGGGCGCAGGACAGAATGCGCAGCAGCGCCAGCGCATCCGGATGACTGGCCCGCAGAGCCGCCAGGCGGATCCGCCAGGCCTGTTCGAGAGCGGCCGCCCCGGCGACCGGCGCGTTGACGTAACGGTCCAGCCAGCCGCGCAGTGACAAGCCGTCGACGGCAGCGGCCGCCGCCTGCTCGAGCGCCAGCGGGAAGCCGCCGAGCCGGCGGGTGATCTCGTTGGCCAGCCGCTCGTCCTCGGCGCCGGTACGGGCCAGCAGGAACTCGATGCCGTCCGCGTCGGACAGCGGCTCCAGTTCGACGGTGGCGGCTTCGGCGCGCCAGCGGACCGATGGCGAGGTGACGAGCACGTGGACACCGGGCATCGAGGGCAGCGCGGCGGCGAACGCCGTCGGTTCCGGGGCATCGTCCACCACGATCAGGGCCGGCCGTCGTTCGCCGAGCGCCTCCCAGAGGTCGTCCGGATCGGCACCGTCGATGCCCAGGCGTTCGGTGAGCAGGGCGATCGAGGAGCGCCAGGTGGTGGAGTTCGTCGCGGACAGCCAGCCGACGACGGTGTAGCCGTCCGCCAGGTGTCGACACATCCGTACCGCCAGGGAACTCTTGCCCATCCCGGAGCCGGCCACCAGCGCGACCCGGACTGCTGCGGTCCGGTCGGCGAGCAGCTGCGCGAGCCGATCGACCACGTCGTGGCGGGTGCGGTCCTCGGCGGGGTTACCGCGCCCGGGGACGGCGACGACCCTGCCCCGCACGGCCGGCGTCGCAGCCGGTGCTTCCCTGGCGAGGTCCACGGTCCGCGGCCAGCTCGCCAGCACCCGGTCGGAGCGCTGCACGGCGGACGCCAGAACGGCGGGGTCCTCGATGCGGACCGTCAACAGGCCGGCCACATCGGCAGGCCGCGGCACCCGTAACCGGCGCAGGCGGGCGTGCACCTGCCGCCGACGTTCCGCCGTCGCGCCGGTGCCGTGCATCGCGGCGAGCACCGTACGGGCACGGGTGTGTCGGTCGCCGCGGATCACCTCGGCGGCGAACCGGTCACTGTCGAGAGCGACAGCGGCCCTGCGGGCCAGCGTCCGCAGAGCAGCGAGCAACTCGTGCTGCCCGGCGGACGAGTCCCGAGGGACCACGAGCACCGTGCAGTCCTCCGGCTGCCCGGGATCGAGCAGCGCGGCGATCTCCGCTGCTACCCCGTCGCGCAGACAGCGGGCCAGCAGCCGCCCGCCGCCGGCCGTCGCGTCGATCCGCACCTGTACGTCAGCGCCGGACGGTTCGATCCGGACCAGCGCGGGCGGTGCGGCCATGCCCAGCACCGGTATACCGGCCGTCACCCCGGCGATCGCCGTTCGAATCAGCTTCTCCGCGTTCTCCGCATCCACGTCAGCCCCTTTGCACGCGCAGAACATGACCACTCACCGCGATGGCCGGTTCCACCACGGGGCCTGCCGGAGGAGAATGTATCGACATCACATCGTATCGGGGGCTGCCAATGACCGGGTCCACCGATAACTTCATGGAGGGCACCGCCCACATCGTCGTTCAGGCAGGCAGCGTCTGCGGCGGAGTCCACATCAGGGCGTCCCCCGAGCAGCCGCTGCCGCTCCCCCGTCAGCTGCCGGCGCGGCCATGGCTGCTGGTCGGCCGGGACGACGAGGCCGCCGCACTGGACGAGGTCATCCGCACAGCTGATCTCTTCGTGGCGGCGATCGACGGTCCCGGGGGCATCGGGAAGACCACACTCGTGCTGGAGTGGGCATATCGGCGCCTGGACCGTTTCCCGGACGGGCAGCTCTTCGCCGACCTCGGTGGGTTCGGCGCCGGCGAGCCGGGCCTGCCGCCGCTCACGGTGCTCCGCGGCTTCCTTGCTGCCCTCGGCGTTCCGGCCAGCGCGGTCCCCACCGACACCGGTGCGGCCTCGGCGCTGTTCCGCAGCCGGCTCGCCGACAGACGTATCCTCATCGTCCTCGACAACGCCGCCGCCGCGGCGCAGGTCGCTCCGTTGCTGCCGGCGGCAGCGCCCGCTGTGGTGGTCGTGACCAGCCGCCACCACCTAGCTGGCCTGGGCGCCGGGCGGGTCCGCCGGATCCGGCTCGGTGTCCTGGACCGGGCCGGATCGGCGGCGCTGCTCACCGAGAACCTCGACGAGTCGGCGGCCCGCGTGGAACCGGCCGCCCTCGACGTCCTGATCGAGCACTGCGGCGGGTTGCCGCTGGCCCTGTCGATCGTCGCAGCCCGGGCGTCCCGGCATCCCGGGCACCCGCTGTCCAAGATGATTGACGAACTCGGTGCGGCGGAGGCGCACCTGAGCGGCTTCGACGCGGGCACCGAATCCATGCGCCTACAGTCCGTCTTCTCCTGGTCGACCTCCCGCCTCACTCCGCCGCAGGCCCGGGCATTCCGGCTCGTCGGCACGGCGCCGGTCGCCCCGCTCGGGCAGCACGCCGCCGCGAGCCTGCTAGGTCTTGCGCCGCGGCAGGCGACGGTGCTGCTCGACGAACTGGAGAGAGCGAATTTGGTGGAGGAACCCACCCCGCGTCGCTATCTGATGCACGCACTGCTGCGGCGGCACGCGGGGCAACTCGCCGAGGAGGACGAACCGACGGCGGACCGCGTCGCCGCCGTGCGACGGTTGGCCGACTCCTACTTGGGAACCGCGTACCAGGCGGACCGGCTGCTGTTTCCCTACCGCACACCGGTGACGCTGGACCAGCCGGCGGCCGGGGTCAGCACGGCACCGCTCACCAACGAGTCCGCGGCTCTGGCCTGGTTCAACACCGAGTACGCCCAGCTGCTCACCATCCACCGGCACGCCGAACAGCTCGGCTGGTGGCGCCACGTCTGGCTGCTGGCCCGCCTGCTGGACACCTATCAGCACCGCTCGGCGCTGCTGCGCGACAATGTGGACACCTCACGCCGGGGCGCCGACGCCGCCCACGCCCTGGCCGACCGATATGCGATCTGCCTGGCGGAGCGGCAGCTCGGCCGGGCGCTCACCCACGCACAGCGTTACGACGACGCGCGCCGTCACCTGAACCTGGCCCTGCGGACCGCCGACGACCGTGACGACACGCTCGCCATGGCGCACACCCGGCACGACCTGGCGCGCCTGTCGTCACTCGTCGGCGAGCACGGTGCCGCCCTGCGCCACGCCCGCGAGGCGTTGCGCCGCTACCGCGACTGCGGCGACCCAATCGGCGAGGCCCACGCGCTGAACCGGGCGGCCCGCCAGCTCGCCGAACTGGGCGACCACCAGGCGGCTCGGACGGCCGCTCAGCAGGCTCTCGCCCTGCACCAGCGGAACAGAGACCCGGCCGGTTGCGCGGTCACCCTCGACAACCTGGGCCACATCGCCCGCCTGCTGGGGCAGCCGGACGAGGCGATCGGGCACTACTCGCGCGCGCTTCTGGACGGCGCGGCCAACCCGTACCTCGAAGCCGCCATGGTCGAACATCTCGGTGACGCCCACGCCGATGCGGGCGACGACCAGCGTGCGGGCCTCGCCTGGCAGCGTGCCCTGACGCTCTACGAGGCGCAGTTCCGCACCGCGGAGGCCCAGCGCGTCTCCACCCGAATCCTGGGCCTGGGCGGCCCGTAGGGCGTACCGCCCTTCGACGATCTGACCGTCGTGGCCACTTGGTCGACCACCACGCTCACCACGAAATCCGGCGTCCACCTCAACCACCCGAACCATGTCCAGTCCGGAGATCGGCCGGACACCCCAGGGCCGCTCCGTGCCGGTGGTGGTCGTTGTCCGGCATCGCTACGTGGTCGGTTGGACTGCTATATGGTCTGTTTTCGTGGCAGATTCGCGGGCCAATCCGGGGGCCAGAACAGCGTCGGTGTTCGGCGTCGACCTACATCTGGACCTGACCGGCCCCGGCCTGCGCGCCGGGCTCACGGACGCCCTGCGGGAGGCCATCCGGACCGGACGTCTGGTGCCCGGCACGCGGCTACCGTCGTCCCGCTCGCTCGCGGCCGATCTTGGCGTGGCCCGCAACACCGTTGCCGACACCTACGCCGAACTGGTCGCCGAGGGCTGGATCACCGCCCGACAGGGCTCCGGAACGCGGGTGGCGAAGCGGGCCGAACCGCGCGGCGCGGCACAGACCGTAGCTCGCCCAAGGCCCGCTCAGCGCCGTCCCACGTACAGGCTGCTGCCGGGTGCACCGACCCTCGCGGAGTTTCCCCGTACGCAGTGGCTCGCCGCAGCTCGGCGGGCTCTGTCGACGGCCCCGAACGATGCCTTCGGCTACGGCGACGCTCTCGGCCGGGTGGAGCTGCGTACCGCCCTCGCGGACTATCTGGCGCGGGCTCGCGGGGTGTACGCCGAGCCGGACCGGATCGTGATCTGCGCCGGCTTCCACCATGGCCTGACGCTGATGGCGCAGGTCCTGCGGGCGCGGCGGGTCACGGCGCTGGCTGTCGAGTCGTACGGCCTTGACGTGTATCGCGATCTGCTGACCAGCGCTGGCCTGCGCATTCCGCCCCTCTACGTCGACGAGCACGGCGCGCGCACCGACGACCTGGCGGGGTTGGACGGGGCGGGGGCGGCACTGTTGACACCGGCGCATCAGTACCCGACGGGGGTCGCGTTGACCCCGCAGCGGCGTACGGCGGCGGTGGACTGGGCCCGCGCCACCAGCGGGCTGATCTTGGAGGACGACTACGACGGGGAGTTCAGATACGACCGCCAGCCGGTGGGCGCGCTGCAGGGCCTCGACCCGGAGCGGGTGGTGTACTTCGGCACGGCGAGCAAGTCGCTGGCGCCCGGGCTGCGGCTCGGTTGGATGGTGCTGCCGAAGGAACTGGTCCCGGAGGTCGTGGCGGCCAAGGGGGACATCGACTACATGTCGAGTGCGCTGGAGCAGCTGACCCTCGCGGAATTCATCGCCTCGGGCGCGTACGACCGTCAGGTGCGCTCGATGCGTCTGCGCTACCGGCGCCGCCGCGACGAGCTGGTCGCGGCGCTGGCTCAGCGGGCGCCCGGTGTCCGCGTGACCGGGTTGGCCGCCGGGCTGCAAGCGGTCCTCGAACTTCCGCCCGGCACCGAGGGTTCGATCGTTCAGGCGGCCGACCGCCAGGGTCTGGCGGTGGCCCGGATGGCCGACTTCCGCCACGAGCTGGCCGACTCGGGTTGGCAGTTGGCCGAGCGGGACGCCCTGGTGGTCAACTTCGCGGCTCCCTCGGACAGCGCGTGGGCGGGAGCGCTGGACGCCTTGTGCAGGGTCATGCCCCAGTAGTGCGTCGTCAGGTCGACAGCGTCTGGATCAAGGCCGGATTGGCCCATGGATTCGCCACCGAATTGGACCAGCGAACGGTGCCACTCGGCGCGTAACTTTGCGGCCGTGACCACGAACCAAGCACCAGTAAACGGACAAGAGCCCCGGAGCGCGCAGCGCGCCTGAACTGGGCTGATGCCTACCAAGCATGGCTGCCGTGACAGGCCGGCGCGTCTCGCTCCGCCCCGTGGGCGATCGCGGCGGCGGATGGCTGGACATCCCTCTCTCCCGCTGAACGACAGGGCGTCACCGGCACTGCCGTGGCGGGCCAGTCGTCGCGCGGACCGGTGGGGTCCTGCGGCGGCAGCGCACACAGCTCGACCTACCGAACCACAAACGATTGGGAGACATGATGCGGGTATTTCTTGCCGGTGCGTCCGGCGTCATCGGACAGCGGCTGATCCCCCGACTGGTGCAGCTGGGGCACGTGGTCGGTGGCATGACGCGATCGGCCAACAAGACGGAGCTGCTGGCGCAACTTGGCGCCGAGCCGATCCTGTGCGACGTCTTCGACCGGGACGCGGTGATCCAGGCGGTTCGAGACTTCGCACCGGACATCATCCTGAACGAACTGACTGATCTACCGGATGAGGTGGAGAGGATCGGTGATCATGCGGAGCTGAACGCTCGCATCAGGACCGAGGGCAACCAGAACCTCATCGATGCGGCGCGGCAGAGCGGATCGCCGAAGATCCTGGCCCAGACCGTCGCCTGGCAGCTTCCGGACGGGCCCGACGCCCGGGCTGTCGCCGAGTTGGAGCGCGCCGTCCTCGCCGAGGGTGGCGTGGTGCTGAGCTACGGACAGTTCTACGGGCCCGGCACCTACAACGAGCAGCGAATCCCGGACGAGCCTCGGGTCCAGATCGATCGGGCCGCCGAGCGCACTGTGCAACTGCTGGATTCGGCGTCGGGCGTCGTCGTCATCACCGACTAACGATCACGATCCGGCCGCCGCGCCGCACCGCACCCGGCCGTGGGCCAGACCCGGGCCCGACGGCAGTGGCCCGGCGGCCGAATCCCCTTCCCACCGTCACCAATTCTTCGGCCCATCGCTGCGGCCACCCCATGGAGCTGTCATGTCCTCGATTCCGGGAACCATCGACGCGCCCTCGACCCGTCGGCGGCGCACCCTCCCCGCCGGCCTGGCGTTGACAGGTGCGGCGCTCGCGTTCACCAGCCTTTATCTCGCGGCGGGTGTGCTGACGCCCCTGCTGGTGCTCTACCGCCAGCAGTGGAACTTCGCGCCGTCGCTACTCACGCTGGCGTTCGCTGTCTACGCGATCGGCTTCCTCGCCGCCGTCCTCACCCTGGGGTCGCTGTCCGACCATGTCGGCCGGCGCCCGGTGCTGATCGGCGCGCTGGTGATCCAACTCGCGTCGAACGCCCTGTTCCTCGTCGCCCCCGACGTGAGCTGGGTGATCGCCGGGCGCATCGTGCAAGGTGTCGCCAGCGGCGCGGCGACGGCAGCCTTCACCGCAGCGCTCGTCGAACTCGCTCCACCGAACAGAAAGAGACTGGGTACGGTCCTGGGCAGTGTCGGCCTGACCGGTGGGCTGAGTGCCGGCTCCCTGCTGGCCGGTCTCGCCATCCAGCTCACGCCCAGGGCGAACTCGATCGTCTTCGCCGTCCTCATCGTCCTCACGATTCTCGGTGCCGTCGTCATCGCCCTGTCTCCGGAGACCATGCCCCGTACCGCGGGTGCGCTCCGCTCGATGGTTCCGCGCGTCGCCATCCCGCCCGCCGCCCGAGCGGAGTTCGCCGCCGCGGCGCCGGTGGTCGCCGCCGTCTGGATGCTCGCAGGTCTCTCCGGCGGGCTGGCCCCGAGCATGGTCCGCAGCGTCTTCCATCTGGACAGTGGCCTGCTCAACGGCGTGGCCGGGTTCATCGCGCCGGCGGTTTCGGCAATCGTCGGACTTGCCTTCGCCCGCATCGACCCGCGGCGAGCGATGATCATCGGAATCTACGCGTCCCTCGCCGGGGCCATCGGCATCATCGGTGGAGTGTTCGCCGGAAGCCTGGCCGTCATGATCATCGGGCAGGCTGTCGCCGGTGTCGGCTTCGGTGCGTCCTTCACCGCCGCGCTACGCCTCATCTTCCCGCTCGCGGCAGCGCACCAGCGCGCGGGAGTCGTCGGCGGAATCTACGTCGTCTCCTACCTCGCCTTCGGGCTACCCATCGTCATCGAGGGGCAGCTCGTCGGCCCTCTCGGCGAGGTGCCGGCAGTCGTCTGCTACACCGCGTTGACCGTCCTCCTGACGCTCATCAGCCTCGCCGGCCAGACCCGGATCAGAGGGCGCACCCGCGGCTGACGGACGCTCGGGTCGGTCAACGGCGCACCCGACAGCGCAGGTGAAGCACCCGGTTGCCCTGAATCACCACGTCAGGATCGTCCAACAGGTGCTGCGCGTGGACCGACCCGAAGTAGCGCTTGCCGGACCCGAACACGACAGGTACGACGTCCATGCGCACCTCGTCGACCAGGCCCGCGGCAAGCACCTGGCCGCCGACGTCGCCAGCGGCGACCTCGACGATGCGGTCCCCCGCGAGCTCCTGCGCCCTGGCCACGGCTGCCTTGACGCCGTCGACGAAGTGAAACGGCGCCTCGGGGTCCCACCCCTCGGGCTTCGGCCGGTGCGTCACGACGACCACGTGGTCGATCCCGCTCGGAGGCTTCCCGTCCCAGCCGTCCGTCATGTCGAAGACATGGCGGCCGGCGATCGTCACCCCGATCTGGTCCCAGTACGGTCGGATGTAGTCGAAGGACGCCTGTGACACCTTCAACGCGCCGCTCTCGTCCAACGGGACGTCACCGCTGGTCAACCAGTCGAACAGCGGTCCGGGCTGGTCGTTCTCGTCGGCGATGAAGCCATCCACCGACACCGAGCTGTACATGACTACTTCGCCCATGGGCAAGCTCCTCTGCTTGGAATGCCCTGAGGTTAGAGTTTCGTGGGCTGTCGCTCTTGTAAGGAATCAATCGGTCGGTAGCGGCCAGCCGTCCAGCACGTGGCCGGGATGTTCGCGCAGGAACCGCCGCCTGACTTCGACGTACCGGGTCGGTGTGAGCCCGGTGAAGGCCCGGAACTCGTGGCCGAAGTGGGCCTGGTCGAAGTAGCCTGCACCACCGGCGAGGTCGGCCCAGTCGACCGGTTCGGCGGGGTTGATCGACAGCACTGTGGCGGCGAAGCGGTAGCTGCGGGCCAACCGCTTCGGCGTGACGCCGATGAGCTCCTTGAACCGCTGCGCCAGGTGCGTGCTGCTGACACCGGCGGAAACCCTCAGGTCATCGATCGCCACCGCCCCGCTGGTCGCGGCGATGATGCGGCTCGTACGGCGGACCAGCCCCAGGCCGGCCGCGTCGCCCAGCCGTCGCATCAGCTCCTCCTCAAGCAGCGTCAACATCTCGTGGGGTCCGTCGGCCGTGGCCAGCCGGTCGCGCAGCTCAGCAGTGGCGGGTCGGCCCCACACCTGCTCCACCGTCACCGGCCGGTCGCACAGCTGCACTGCGGGCATCGGCAGGAACGGCGCCAGCCCCCACGGCTTGAAGTGCACGCCGATGGACCGGGTCCGGGGTGGATAGCCGAACTCGAACGCGCGGCTGGGCGTGGTGACCACGCAGCCGTCGGCGTACTCGGCCGTCTCGATCTCGGTGCCGGCCCGAATGCGAAACGGTGCCCCGAGGTTGACGATGAGGAACGCCGCCGGGCTTGCCGGCAGCGTCAGCCGGGCGTACGGCGGCGCACCCTCCAGGTAGTAGAGGTCGTCGATCAGCCCGTCCAGCGGCGGTCGAGGCACTCTGGACACGTACTCCACGCCCACAGTATCGCCGACGTGACAGCGGGGAACGTGGGTCACCACCAGTCGAAGTAGCGGCCCGCGTGAAAGATCCCCACGCCGATGGCGGCGACGACGCCGACCACGAGCACGACCGGAGCGATCACCACGCTGCCGGCCGCGATGCCGATAGCGCCAGCGGCGATGGCCAGACCCGCCCCGATGCCGACGCCGCCGGCCACCACCCCTGGCGTGTCGCCGGCCTCGGCGGCCCGGTTCATGCTGACGTACGAGACGGCGGCCAGACCCATGCCACCGATCACCAGTCCGGCGGTCATCGCGCTGACCGTGGCGACAGTGGCACCGGGCACGGCGATGGCGTACAGCTCCAGGCCACCGCCGACCGCGCCGAGCGCGTCACCGACGCCCATCTCCCAGTCGCCGTGCTGGTAGTCGCCCCACAGGGCGAACGCCGACAGACCGAACCCGACGACGCTGAGCCCCTTGCCGAGCATCCCGGTCCGGCCCGGCAGTCCGCGCACGTGCTCCGGGGCCGTGGCACTGGCCGGGATGTCCCGCCCGCGTCCCGGGTTGGTCGCCGTGCGGATCGCGTTTCCGGCGCTGGCCGGCGCGTCGGTCTCGGTGATGATGACGGCCTGGGACCGCTTGCCGGCCATAGTGCTCGGGTTGGCCTGGATCGCGGCGTCCGCGTCCCGGGTCGCCTCCCGGGCGATGTCACCGGCCTTGCCGTACCGGTCGGTCGACCTGACCTGCTTGACCGCGGTGCTGGTCTCCAGATCGAAGTCCGCCGTGTTGTCGCGCCACGGCACGCCGTACAGCCATTCGAGGATGTTGCCGCGGAACGTCCCCCGGCCGCCCTTGAACTTGAAGTTCCAGATGAACTTCTCGGCGGCGGGCGCGGTGTGCGCGGCAGCGCCACCGGTGACGCCGGGTGCGGCCGGCGTCTTGCCGGCGGAGTCGGCCGGCGGCGCGGCCGGTGGCGGTTCGGGTGGTGGGGCCGGCGTGGGTGGTGGCGGCTCGGCAGGTGGCGGCTCCGGTGGCGGCGGGGGTGGCGCCGGCTTCGGTTTCGGCGGTGCGGGAGGCGGCAGCACGGCGTGCAGCACCCAGGTGCCGCCCGGATGCTCGGACCAGTTGCCTCCCTCCAGGTTGAGGGTGACGTTGGCCTGGTAGTAGATGACCGAGTTCTTGTTGTTGATCCGTGGGTCGAGGGTTGCGCCGTGACTGTTGAGATAGCGGCGGAAGTCCTCCACAGTGGGGTTCTCGGACCCGGTGAAGTGGGACTCCGTGATGGAGATGTCGTGGGTTTCCGGCCCCTTGACAGTGGTGGGCTTGAACCCGGCCGGATCGGCCATTCCCACCGGATTGTTGCGGCAGTACCGGAACAGGTTGCCCCCGTCGGCGAAGCCGCCCGGATCGCTGCTCGCCCACCTGCCCAGCCACGGCACGTAGTACCGAGCGCCGGCGTAGCAGAAACCCGTCTCGTCGTCGACCTCGTGCCCGCCGAAGCGGTACCGCTTCAGGCTGAGGTCGTTGCCCGGCCGGCCGTACCGGTACGCGGTGGTGCCGTACGGGTGGTACTCCTCGTAGGAGATGAGCGCCCCTGCCGCGTCGGTCTCCAGCACGGCCGAACCGAGGTGGTTGCTGAGTTGGTAACGGATCAGCGGAACGCCGAGCGGGTTGGCCGGGTCGAAGCCGCCGACGTCGACGGTCTTGACGTCCACCTGGGCGACCGGGCCGGTGTCGTCGGCGATGGTGGTGGTCCATCGTTCGTGCTGGAGGGTGCCGGTGACCCGGTTGCGCCGCCGGAACACTGTGACCGCACCCAGGAAGATCCATTCAAGTTGGACGCTGCCCGGCCGGTCCACGACCTTGCGAAGCCGCTGCCCGCTCGCGGCGTAGACGAACCGGGCTTCGCCACCGCCACCGAGGTCGACCCGACGGAGCTGGTCGTGGACGTTCCACTCCAGGGCCGGCAGGTGCGGCATGACGGTCAGGTTGCCGACGGCGTCGTGCGCGTACAGGGCCGAGTAGGGGCCGCCGTCGGCGTCGCCGGGCAGGCTCGTGGCGGCCAGCCGGTTCGTGGCGTCGGCCGGGTCGTCCTGGTACGCGTACCGGTAGTGCCGGGTCCAGCCGGCACCCACCCCGGCCTGCGTCCGGAACCGGTGCCGGAGCACCGTGAGGTTGCCCAGCGGGTCGTACTCGTACTCCTCGGTGTAGGCACGTACCGCGCCGGCATCGGTGAGGCTACCGGCGGGCGGCACGTCGGTCTGGTCGCGGATCGCGTCGTTCGGCGCCCCGGCCAACTCCCGCCCGCTCGCCCGGATCAACTGGTAGAGCGGGTCGTACGCGTAGTCGCTGGCCGCCGGCACCGCCGCGTTGCCAAAGAAGGTGGGCGCGCCCGGCTCGGCCACCCGGGTCAGGTTGCCCACCGGGTCGTAGGTGTAGCGCAGGTCGCGCACCCCGGCGGTGAGCAGACGTTCCAACCGGAACGTCATCGGGTCGTAGAAGTACTCGGTGACCAGGCCGTTGCCGTGCCGTGCGAACCGCCGCCGACCCAGCGCGTCGTAGTCCTGCTCGGACAGGAACTCCACCTCAGCGCCCTGGCCGCGCAGCCGCGCGGTGAGCCGGCCCAGCATGCCGCCCTCAAGGTAGGTCGGTCGCAGCTCGGTGGCGTCGGGCAGGGTGACCAGTGTTGGACGGTTCACCGCGTCGTACTCGGCGGCGGTGCCGAAGACCTCGCTCTCCAGCAGTGGCGCCGCTGCGGCCAGCAGCGCGGCGTGGTCGGGCGCGGCGGCCACCGGTGACCAGTCCGGGCCGTCGACGTGGTCGGTGGCGAGTCTCCGTTCGGCGCGGTGCGGGTTGCCCTTGAAGTCCACCTCGGGCACCCGCACCTGGCCCGCCGGGTCGAACACCAGGTACGGCACGCCGTGCAGGCCCAGCGTCGCCGCGTCCGGATGCCGGTCGCCGAAGACCACGTACTGCACACAACGCTCCGCGCCGGCGGACTCGCTGACGTACAGGCCGACGGGCCGGTGCAGGGCGTCGTACGTCGTGCGGAAGGTCCGGCCGTGTTCGTCCCAGATCCGGCACACCCCACCGAGAACGTCCTGGAACACCCACCGCTCGCCCTTCTCCGCGCTCCACGACCGCACTCCCGCGCCGTGCATGGCGGTGGCCGCGGTGGCGATGTGCCGGCCCAGCGCGTCGTACCCGTCGGAGGACCGGCCGGTGAGGTCTCCGGTGGTGCGTACGCCGAACCGCTGGTCGGCGCCCCGGTCGGCCACCGTGTAGACGGCCCGGCCGAGGCTGTCGAAGTGGATCACGGAGGGTGTGTCGGCGTGCGTGGCGGCGAGCCACGCGGCGCGGGTGGCCGGGTCGGCCGGTTCCGGGTCGGACACGGCGGGGCTGCCCCGCTCGGCGTACCACTGGCTGTCGAGCACCGTGTCGTTGGCGTCGAACAGCCGGTGCGACCAGGCATTGGACTCGACCCGGCTGAGGGTGCCGTCCGGATACCGGGTCAGCACGGCCCGGCCCAGCGGGTCGTAGTAGCGGATCGCCGTGGCGCCGATCTCGCGCAGCGCCGCGGCGTCCTCGTACTCGTGGGTGGTGCTGAAGTAGGGCTGGTACCGCTTCACCGGGTTGCCCTTGTTGTTGACAACCGTGCGGCCGGTGCCGACCCAGCGCGGGTCGGCGTCCACCTCGACGGCCACCCCGTCCTCCCCCACCTCCAGGGCCCTGCCGGGATGCACCCGCGACTTGGTGATCGCCACCCCACCGGTGCCGGTGCTGTACTCGTAACTCTCCAGCCAGCGCGTGTTGGTCGGGCCGTGGCGTTCCCGGTGCCGGCCCCGGCTGTACGCGGGCTGGCCGTTGACCACCCAGTTGAACGGGTCGTAGGTGAATGTCAACGTCGGATCGTCGAGGGTGTCGCCGTCCCCGGCGCCGGGCCGGCCGAGCAGCGCCGAGGCCACCACCCGGCCCAACTCGTCGTAGCGCACCGCGCGGCGCTGCCCGTTCGGGTCGGTGACGAGGCTCGGGCCGAGCACAAGGTAGTTGTTCACAGCGGTGGTGACCGACCAGGACGCCTGGTCGATGGTCACCCGCTCGGTGAGCAGGTGGTAGTCGTCGAAGGTGACAGCCGTCGCCAGGCCCAGCGCGTCCAGGGCCCCGTTGGACAGGTAGAAGTGCGCGGCCGGATCGGCGGGATAGCGCAGCTCGCCGGAGGGGATCCACCAGTCCGGGCCGCCGTCGAGGTGCACGTAGCCGGCGGCGGTCAGGTCCGCGCCGGTCACCGCAGTGCCGTAACCCGCGGCCAGCGCGGCCGGGGTGAAGGCGAGTTGGTACGTCTGGTGCCCCAACCCCAGGCTGTCCCACTGACCGGCCGGCAGCGGCGTCAGCGCGTTGTCCCGGAAGCGCACCTGTGACCGGGACAGCAACCGCCGCTGCGCGCTGACCTCGTCCGCCACCACCTCGTACCCGATCGGGGTGGCCGCGGCGAACCCGGCGAGCAGTTCGGCGCGGGTGAACAGCGGGCCGGCCGGGGCCAGCCCGGTCAGCTCGTGCCCGACCGCCTCGTACGCGGCGCGGATCCGGTACGCCGGCACCGGCAGTGTCTCGTCGATGTCCGGGGTGTACCGCTGCTCGCCGTACGTGACGTGACGGCGTCGCTGTTCGGCGGTCACCTCGGCGGGCAGCTCCGGGTCGGGCGTGGTGCGACCGTAGACCACGGCGGCGGCCTGGACGACGGTGCCGTAGGGGCCGAGGACCAGGTTGAGCCGGTGGCTGATCCGGGGCTCGTCCGGCTGCCGGTCGTAGGAGAGGCTGACCGCCTCCCGTTCGACGGCGACGAACACCCGCGCGTCCAGCCGCTGCACCTGGTACGTCTGCTCGACCACCCCGTACGGGTGCTCCTGCGCGGAACTGCCGTCGTACGAGTACACCTCCTGCCGAAGCGGCAGGCCGCGCAACGCCCGCCGGCTCTCCCGCAGCTCCGCGGCGGAGACCCCGGCCGGCAGCTCCGCGGTGGGTAGGTGCCGGCCGGCGTACCACTCGGCGGACAGGTCGACCGGGGCGCCGGTGTGGTACCAGGTCTTCGTGGTGACCGGTGGCTGGAACAGCTCGGGCGAGGTGTCCTGGTTGCCGTCGACCGCCTCGACGCCCAACACGTGGTCCACGAACGACTCGCCGTCGATCTGCTCGACCATCCCGAAGCCGGCGAACTCCCGCTCGACGCCGTCGTAGTGCCCGTGGTGGTAGCGGTAGCCGGTGACCAGCCGGGTCCCGGTGATCCGGTCCACCTGCTCCACCCGCTCGACGACCTGCACCGGGAACGGCAGTCCGGTCACCCACGGCTGGCCGGCTCGCCGGTCGGCCAACTGGAAGGCGGTCGATGCGGCGTACTGGATGGTGGTCTCGCCGCCCAGGTTGTTCACCACCCGGGTGAGCAGGTGTGGCTTGCCGTCGGCGGCCAGATTCAGGTAGCGCACCGGGCCGGCCGCGTCGCCGGGCAGCGGCGACGACCACACCAGGCAGCCGGTGCCGGTACCCAGCAGGTCGGTCACTGTCACAGTCGAATCGGGCGTGACGTGCGGCAGGTCGGGCAGGTCGGCGGGGGCCGACCAGCCGTTGCCGGACTGGTTGTACCAGAGCCGGATCTCGCGCCGGCCCAGGTAGCACAGGTCCATCACGCCGGTGCCGTCCACGTCGGTGAGGAGCACCCGGGCTGGGTCGAACTCGTCCAGCCCGGTGAACCACGGCGCGTCGTCCATCTCGACCTTGGCGCCGAATCGTCCGTAACCGACGTTGGGCCAGTAGCAGACGGACCCGTCGCGGACCCGGACCAGGTCGGTGAGCCCGTCGCCGGACATGTCGGCGAGGAAGATGCTCTGCCGGTCGTCGGAGCGCAGCAGCCGCGGCCCACGGTCCTCGTCGGCGGGCCAGAGCGCGGGTCGCGCCGGGCCGTACCCCACCTCGGCCAGCGACTCGTGCCAGGCCAGCACTGTGTCACCGGCGATCAGCAGGTCGGCCCGGCCGTCCCCGGTGAGGTCCAGCAGCAGCAGGTCGGGGCTGGCCCAGTCGACGGCGGGCAGCTCGCGGAACGGCTGGAAGCCGGACCAGCCGGCGTCGTCGGTGCGGCGGACGAAACCGGCCGGTACGGTGCCGAGCTGGACCAGCTCGATCCGCCCGTCACCGTTCACGTCGACCAGTTGCTGGCGTCCGCCGGCCAGGTCGGTCAGCGACGGCACTGTGGGCAGCGCGGTGACCGGGCCGATCCGGCCGGCGCCGAGGTTCGGCCGGTAGTAGAGGGCACCCTCGTGCCCGGTCAGCACCCCGGCGATTCCTTCCCCGTCCAGGTCCACCCACAGCTCGGTCCGCCCGTCCACGCCGGCCGGCAGGTTCTCCAGGCTGCCGCGCTCCAGTTCCCTGGTGGTCGCCGCGATGGTGGCCGGTGTGTATTCGAAGGTCACCGGGGGCAGTGCGGCGCTGGTGTGCCCGCCGCCTGCGGCCGGGGCGTAGCCGCGCTGGGTCACCTCGACCAGTGTGGACAGCACCGGCCCGCTGGCGTATTCCAGCTCCACCGCGCGGACCAGGCAGTCCGCGCCCACCTCGGGCTCGTCAGGGAAGTGGTGGAACATCAGGATCCTGCGGCACAGCCGGTAGGTGCGGACCTCGAAGCCAGCACGGTAGGTGGAGAACGGGTCCGGCCGGCAGGTCCAGTCCCCGGTGTCAGCGGGCAGCGGGGTGTCCGGGTGGTGCTCGCCGTAGTCGAGCACGACCTCGAACAGCCAGCCGGCGTCGGCGATCCGGGCCGGCGTCAGGTCCACCGGGCGCCGGCCGTCGGGGTCGAGCAGCGGCACGGTGTTGCCGTACCGCACCGACTTGAGGTAGCGGTTCGCGTTCCGGTCGGTGCGGTGCCGTTCGTGCGGCCGGTCCAGGTCCAGGCCGGCGGTGTCCTCGGGCTTGTAGGCGTAGACGACAGCGTTGCCCCGGTCGTCGCGGGTCTCGCAGAGCAGCCAGGTGTGCACCCGCCGGCCCAGGCCGATGCGGGAGCCGCCGTCGCGGCCGTACACCGCCAGCAGGTTCGACCCGGACAGGGTGCGCCAGTGCACGTCACCGTCGGAGTCCCGGGTCCACCGCTCGATGCGGGCGAACGCCCCCTCGGTCCGTGGCCGGAACCGCTGCACCGTGTGCCCGGCGACCGGAGTGCCGCCGGGCACCGGAATCAGGTCGTCCTCCCCGGACAGCAGGAAGGTGTCGGTGTCGTCGTAGCGGGGCAGGCCGCGGTCGGTGCGCCGGCTGATGGCCGGCACGGGCAACTGCCAGCCGAGGCCGAACGGGCCGTTCCCGGCGCCCGAGTCGTAGCTGAGTGTCAGGTCGGGTTGGAACCCGGACCGGCCGCCGCTGACCGGGATGGGAACGGACATGCCGCCGGTCCCGGTGACGGGGTGGGCGGCGAACGTCTCGCCGATGGCCCGGATCGCGCCGCCGCCGGTGGGCAGGCTGATCGCCGGTCCACCGAGTCCCGGTCCGGTCGCGGCCCGACCGGCTGGCGGCCCGGTGCCGGTCGCGTCGGTCGGCGGCCCGCTCGGGCCGAATGCCCCGCCGGGAGCGCCGGCGCCGGTCGGGTCGGCGGAGCCGCGCCACCGGGAGCCAGGCCCCGGCGATCCGCCGCCGACCGGGTAGCTGGTCGTCACCGCTCCCCCTCAGCCGTCGAGCCGGTAGTGCAGCAGGACTACCAGGTCGCTCAGGCCGTCCGGGTCGGCCGCCAGCGTGACCGGGGTGCCGAGAACCAGCGGATCGGACTGACCCACGCACTGCCGCAGGTCGGCGTCCCGGTTCAACGTCACCGGGTCACCGGCCACCGTGAGGTCGTACGTCCCGGGATCACCGTCCACCCGGGCGTACCAGGTCACCTGGTCCACCACCGGCTGGTGGTCGCGGGCGAGGTACGGCAGGTGCTCCGGCCCGATGGTCAACTCGGTGCTCTGCTGCTGGGTGAGCTGCCACCACTCGTCCGGGAAGTGGTGGCGCAGGCTGTATGCCTGGTACAGCCCCGTCCGTCCGGCGTCGACGAGCATCTCGTTGAGCACCTCCCGTAGGGAGTCCTCGACCAGGCCGCGCAGCGTCGAGCCGCCGTCGCGGGCCGTGTAGCGCAGGTGCAGGATGATGTCGCTGATGCTGTCGTAGTCGAACTGGCGGACCGCCGTCGGCAGTTCCAGCCGCCAGGTGCCGATCGCGCCCTTGCCCTCGAACGGCAGGTAGCGGTCGTCGGCGAAGTTCAGCTCGAACATGCCGCTGTCGCTGAGGCCGCTGCTGGTCGCGATCGACTCGATCCCGCCCACGTTGTACGCGAAGCGCTCGTCACCGGGCACCTCTGTGTACTTGTCCTTGGCGCTGGTGCCGCCCTGCCGGGCCGCGGTGGAGCTCCGGTACCTGTTGCCGATCAGGGAGAGCTTCGCGGTCACCGGGGTGTACGGGCCGGCCACGCACGGGATGGACAGGCTGACAGTGCGGAGCCGGCGGAAGTAGTGCCCGGGGTGGTCCAGGTCGAACAGCGCCTCCGGCACGTTGACGACGCAACTGCCGGTGGCCCGCAGCTCGATCAAAGCCGCCGGGTCGAGCTGCGCCAGCGAGACGTGCCGGGTCAGCTCGCGTTCGCGGCTGTGCTGGTCGAGGTAGGCCACCTCCATCCGCTTCAGGTCGTGGCGCAGCGCGTCCGCCACTGTCAGCCCCTTGCGCAGGCTGTCCCAGTAGCCGGGTTGCAGGAACGTGGCCTCGCTGCCCAGCTCGTGGGCGAAGCACCGCTCGGCCTTCTTCGCCACGTCGAAGGCGAGCTGGTAGGCCCCGAAGTAGACGGAGCTGGCCCGGCTCACCATCCACTGGTACAGCTCGGTGTTTGTGTACTTGCCGCGCAGGTACTCCTCGGTGGCCCGGGCGTTGTCGGCCTCCTGGTCGTGCGCCGCCAGCTCGTCGGTGAGCATGGCCACGTGCAGCCGCCCGGTGAGGAGCTGCTGGTCGAGCTGGGTCAGTTCGAGACCGGCCAGCGCCGCCTGGTGTTCCCAGTCGTCCATCCGGCGGCGGTAGCCGCCCTGGTTGGCGGCCATCCCGGCGGCCTTGTCCAGGGCCCGGGCGATCGCTTCCAGGGTCATCACCGCCGAGTCGGCGGCGGCACCGGCCTTGTCCCCGCCGAGGGTGAGGGTCACCGTGGGTGAGCCACCGAAGCCAGCGCCACCAGCAGTGAAGTTGGGTATCAGCTTCAGCCCGCCGGACAGGATGTAGCCCACGGCGATCGCGGTCTCGCCGAGCAGCGACACCCCTGACAACGCGGTGGCGGTGATCTCCCAGGCGTTCATGTACGGCCGGCCGGCGTAGTAGCGTTGCCGCTCCTCCACCACCTTGCGGCTCAGTTCCAGCGCCGCGACGTTGCCCTCGGCCTCCGCGATGGTGGCGAGCTTGACCGCCCGCACCGCGTCGAGCAGGGCGATCTCCTGGCCGGCGCGCAGCCGGGCGAGTTGCTCGGCGTCCCGCTTCTCCATTGCCGCGAGCAGCCCGCCGCCCAGCTCACCGACGTACCCGACGAGTTCGGTGGCCTTCTGGGCCAGCACCCGGAACCGGTAGTTCGGCAGCGGTGCGCCGAGCCCGGCCAGGAACGACGAGACGGACATGCCGGCGGCGGCGGCCCGGACGAGTGCCCCCGGGTCGATCGGCGGCGAGAACAGGGCGAGCATGCTCTCCACCCCGTCGATGTTCTGGCAGTTGCGGATCTTGAACAGCCGATCGCCGATCAGGTCCCACAGCCGGAGCATCTCCTCGTTGGGCGGGACGCAGAAGTACAACGCGGAGTAGCTCAGCGGGCTGGGCAGTTCCGCACCGCCGTGCGGCAGCAGGTCCAGGTCGGGGATCAGGTTCTCCAGGTCCAGCAGCGCGTTGCCGAACAGGTCCACGGTGGCCTGGAGCTGGTTCACGGTGGCCGGAGCCGGGCTGACCAGCGGCGGCACCACGCTCGGCTTCGGCCCGAGCAGTTTGTCGGCCAGAATGTAGAGCTGAGTGGCCTGGGTGACGGACTCCCTGGTGAACTGCCGGAACAACTGGTCACCCCAGTCGACAAGGTTCTTGATGTAGCTGACCACCACGGCGAGCTGATAGGCGACCGGCCGGCTGCGGGCCACCACGTGCGGGTTGAACGGCTTCGCCCGCCACTGCTCCACAGCGAACTTCAGGTCGGTGATGCTGGCCCCCGACGGGTCGGCCGCGATCGCCGTGAGAATGTCGCCGATCCGCTGGTTGAGCAGCTCGGGCACTCCGGTCTGGAAGAACGGCTTGGTGACCCAGTACTTCTGCGGGGCATCGGCGCCGTCGGCGGTGCCGACCGGGTTGAAGATGTGGTGGAACCAGTTCCGCGCCTCGGCGAACCGCTGGTCCCGGTTGAGCCGCAGCGCGATGTCGAACGGAAGGTGGTAGAACAGCTCCCAGTTGTAGCCCGCGTACGCGCCGTCCGCGGCGAAGTCCAGGTCCTCCACCGGGTACGGCGACACGACCACCGGCGCCGGCTGGTAGGTGTCAGCGAAGTCGAACCCCGTGTTGGTGAGCTGGGTGGTCCGGCTCAGCAACGCCGGCACGCCCGACCGGTGGACGGTGGCCCGCAGGAAACACAGCAGCGGGTGGTAGAAGTTCGCGAACCGCACCCCGTACGACAGGGTGCCGTAGACCTCGAACTCGGCCACCAGCCTGTGGTACTCCGCGTCCTCGGTCATCGCCTGCACGGCGGCCGCGAGGTCGTGCGCCGGGTCCTCGGCGTATCGGCGCAGATACTCGGTGAGCAGAGCCAACACGTCACGGGCGAACTCGTCCACGTCGCTGTACGTCTTCTCGATCCGGTCCGCCGGGTCCTCGGCACGCCGGTCGTAGAAGCCCGGGATGATCACGTAACCACGGTCGTAGTCGCCGTAGAAGTACGGCATCAGGGTGCCCAGCGGCAGCACCGGCCGGCGGTCGTGGGTGCCTCGGACGCTCTGCACCAGCCCCAGCAGCATGACGATCCAGTCGAGCAACGACATCTGCATGGGGTACGTCACCCGGAACCGGCCGGGCGTCTGCGCCACCAGCGTCTGGAACGCGCCCATCAGCGGAGTGCTGATCGCCAGGTCGTTCTGCGTCCGGAAGACCAGTTCGGTGAACCGCTCGGCCAACAGTTCGGTGTCCTTGAACACCGGCGACAGCTGCAGGTTGCCGGAACCGCCGCCCGGCATCGGCTCCGGATAGCCTCGGCAACCGGTCAATGCGAACGAGCCGACGAACTCGGAGCCGGTGAGCACGCTGATCGCCTGACCGGCCGCTCCGGCCGCGTACGCGAAGCAGGTGAACTCGTCCGCGGCGGGGAGGTCCTCCCGGTAGCCGCTCGCCGGGTAGTACAGCGCGTCCTTGGAGATCTTCTTCGGCTGCCAGCGGTCCTGCGTCCGCTCGCCGATGGCCAACTGGATCCGCCACCGCCGACGCGGCCGCTCCGTCTCGGTGCCGCCCGGCGGGATGCCGTCCGGGTCCGGAATCTGGGAGGTCTGCGCCGTGTCGGTCTCCTGCGTGAAGACCGGCCAGGCCACTGTGAGCCGGCTGTTGCGGTCGAAGGCGAGCAGGTGGTCGCCAGCGATGTCCAGCGGCACCCGCCGCCACGGCGTCCAGTACCGCTCCCGCTCGAACTGCCTGTGGTAGTACACAGTCGGGTCGCCGCCCCGGGTGCGGGCGAACACGTGCATGAGATGCCTGTCGTGCTGGTAGTAGCAGGCCATCACGTCCAGGTGCGCCAGGTCGTCCAGCTTCTCCAGGTACGCAATGGTGGCGTTCTCCACCGCCAGGTCGGTCAGCTCGTCCTGCTGCAACTGGTCGTCCAGCTCGGTGAACAGCTCCGACTTGTCGTCCCGCAACTCCGGCAGGATCCAGTTCTCCGGATACAGGAAGATCTTCCGGTTGGCCTCCCACACCCGGTAGTTGGCCATCCAGTTCCACTGGTCCCAACCCGGATCCTCGGTGACCGCCGCGACGCTGTCCGGCTCCAGGCCCAGCAGGCAGCGCTGCACGAACAACTGAACTGTGGCGTGCGCCTGCACGATGCGCGACGTCGCCATGCAGGCGCCCATCTCGACATCGATGAGGAAGTGGTCGTACAGGTCGTTGGTGTCGCGCAGCCCCGGGTTCTCGGCCAACAGGTACGCGACCAGCGCGTCCCGTTTGGCCACCCGCAGCCGGTCCTGCACCCCTTGGAGCACCCCGAACCACTCGGCCTCGGCGTAGCGCGCCTTCAGGGCCTGCCGCATGGTGGCCGCCCCCGCCGCCGTGGTGACCGGCTGGCCCAGCGGCACCGCCGCCGCCACCGGTAGGCCCAGCCGGCGCAGCACTGTGAGCGCCTGGGCCAGTCGCTGGATCGTCGCCGGTGACCGGTACGCGGTGAGGTCCACCGCCGACAGTTCGAGGTGGGTGTCGAGGTCGGTCAGCACTGTGGCGTCCCAGCCACCGAGCTGCGCCAGATGGGTGTGGACCTGCGTGGCGGTGGTCCCGGCCGCCAGGACCAGGTCGAACAGCCCGTACACCGTCCACGGCGCGGCTGCGTCCAGCGGGTTCGCCACCGGCGGGTAGGTGCGGGCCAGCTCGACCCCGGCGGCCAACCGGATCCAGTCGGTCAACGGGACCGGCGGCCGGCCGGTCTGGTACGGCACCCGGTCCGGGGCCAGCCAGCCGAGCGACAGGGCGTTCGCCAGCAGCCAGCCGAGGTCCGCGTCGGGCACCCTCAGGTGGTCGACGAGCCGGCTCAGCACGTGCAGCAGGCGCAGTGCCCGGTACTGCTCGTCGAACCCGGCCGGGGTGACCGCCGGCGGCGTCGGCGGCTCGTTCACAAGATCCACCAGCGCGTCGTCGGTGAGCACCGCGAGCAGCGGCCGGGTCAGCTCCGCGCCGGCCAGCACTGTCGCGGCGGCGTCCGCCGAGAACCCGAAGGTGTCGGCCACCGCCGCCACCGCCAGCTCCTGCTTGGTACGGGTGTACGCGTAGCTGGACAGGGTCGTGGTGATGGCCAGCAGCAGCGTGGTCTGCTGGGCCTCGGTGGGGCTGGCCACGATCGCTGCCGTTATCGGTGTGGTGTCCACGAGGGCGGCGAGCTTCGCGTCGACGAACTGCGCCGGGGTGGTCACCGCATCGGTCCAGCCACCGTCCACTATCGAGGTGAAGCCGGCCAGGTCCGCCTCGGTCATCCCGGGCACCACGGCCAGCAGGGCACGCAGGCCCGGCAGGTTCTCCTCGGGGGGCGCCGCCGGGTCGACAGCGGGTCGGGTCGCCGCGTAGCCACTCTGGTAACCGGCCTGCAAGCCGGTGAGCACCGCGGTCAGCGTCTCGTCCGGCAGGTCCCGCGCGGCCAGGTCGTCGGCTTCGTGTCGGAGCAGGTAGCGCAGGTCGGCCGGGCTGATGCCGGTGCCGGCCCGGGCGGCGTCGAGCAGCGCGACGAAGGCCAGCGCGGCGGCCGGTGTGGTGAGCGGATCCGGCCCGATCAGATCCTTCATGGTCAGGTACTCGCTGACGCTGAGCCCGAGCGCCCGGGCCAGCAGTGTTCCGGCGTACACCGTGTGCAGGCCGACGTTGCTGACGATCGCCGGGGCCGGAAGGTCGGCCACCAGTAGAGCGGTGTCCGCCGTGGTGGCCCCCAGGCAGGTCGCCAGGTACGCCTCGTGCGCCGACAGCGGAGCACCGGAGCCGGGTGTGGTCAGCTCCGCCTGCTCGTTGGCGAGCACGTTTGCCGGCTCGAGCGCTTCGAGGACCGGGCCGTTCGCCGTGTTGCGGAACACCTCGGCGTACCGCGACTCGTCCAGCGGCGCGAACAGGTCGACCACCTCGGGCAACGGCAGCCCGAGCCGCGCGGCCAGCCGGTGCAGCGCCGCCACCGTGACCAGGAGGTCGTCGTCCAGGGCGCCACCGCCCAGCGCGTCGGCCCGGATCGCCCGGTCCAGCAACGGCGGCGTCCAACCGGTGCAGGCCGGCGCGCGCAGCAGACGCAGGAACCTGTGGATCCGGTCCAGGCGCGCGTCGGTGAGCTGCTGGATCCGCTTTGCGCTGAGGTCGGACCCGGTGTCCAGGTGCTTGACGAACATGGCGTTCCCGGGATTGACCCAGGCCAGCGCCAGCAGCTCGGTCAACTCCCGATAGTCCAGGCGCGCCCGAGCGAGGAAGTTGTCCACCCGGGCGATGCCGCCCAGAGCGCCGAGCGGCGCGGTGTTCCAGATGTCGTCCTGAGCGGCCGGGTCGGCTGTGACCACCAACTGCCGCTGCGCGTCGCTGATCCCCAGTTCCTCGGCCGCGATGGCCTCGTCGCTCGGGCCCGCCGACCGGCGCAGCGCCCGCATCACGTCGGCCCGGGCGATGTCGAACTGGTCGAAGTAGCTGCGGGTCTCCTCGTGCGCCAGGTCGAACGGCAGGGCGAACGCGTACCGGCTGCCCGCCAGCAGGGCGAACGCGGCGGCATTCACGTACTGCGGCGCGGCCGCCAACTCCAGCGCGGTGCCGGTGGTCTGGCGCAGTCGGCGCACGAACCACCCGCCGGCCCCATCCGGGCTCGCCTTGGCCACCACGCCGACGTCCCGGACGACGCGAGCCCCGGCCAGGTCCGGCTCGTACACGAGGGAACGGTCGGTGAACGGCCAGCCCTGGCCCTGCAACAGGCTCAGCAGCCCGGCCGACGGCGCCTCCACCGGGTCGACGCCGCCGCTCAGCGGGCCCCCGAACGCCAGGCCCGCGTCCGGTGCCACCGCCTCCTCCAGCAGCTCACACACCAGGTCCAGGTAGGGCAGCGGAAGGTCGGTGTTCTCGCAGCTCAGATCCAGGTCACCGAGGTCCGGCCGGCGACCGTACAGCACGTCCCGGGCGACCTTGGTGGCCGGACCCGGCGTGTCGGCGTCGGTGACCAGCCGGTTACCGAGGAACTGAAGGGCGTCCACCAGGTACGCGGCGGCGCTGTGCACGCTGCGGCACGGCTCGCAGTAGCTGGAGTCGGCGAGCTGGAACAGGCTGCTCAGGTTGGGAAAGTCGGCGCTGACGGGGGTGAGGTCCGGGGCCACCGAGCCGCCCAGGGCCCGGACCGGCAGCGCCCGCGCCGCGCTCTGGAGTTCGCCGGCCAGCAGCCCGCTCGCCACGTGCACGTCCACGGCCCGGCGATACACCGACCGGGCCTGCTCGTCGGTGAACCGGCCGGTGTTCACGGCGGTGGCCACGAACCGCGTCTCGCCGAGGGCGTGGATCCGGGCCGCCGACGGCACGTTGGCCGCCAGCAACGCCGTGGTCTGCCGATAGGTTGGCGCCAGCTTGAAGATCCGCTGCGTGGCCTTGAGCGCCGGCCGCCCGGTCCGCAGCCGCTCCGGGTGGTCGCGCAGCAGCCGTTCCACGTTGCCTGTCGCGAGGTCGAAGTCCGGATTCGCGGTGAGCAGTTCGAGCACCGCGTCCCGGTGCCCACCGAAGGCGCGTTCGGCGGCCCTGGCCCGCTCGTCGGTGCCGGGCTGTTCGTCGGGGTCGACCCGTTGACCGGGGCCGGGCCGATCGCCGTTGCCGTCGGGTCGTTCGGCTGCGGCGGTCGCTGTGGTGTCGGCCACGGCGCCCGCGTCGCGTTCGAGTTGCGCGGTGAAGGCAGTGGTGGGATAGCGCCTCTCCAGCTTGCGGGCCAGCGCGCCGGCGTGCAGGTCGATCAGCTCCGGCCGGACCGGCTGACCAGCGACCCGGACATCCGTTGTGCTGTCCCGCAACACCCGCCGCCAGTCCGCCGGGGCCAGCCGGGCCAGCCGGCGAACGTCGGCCGGCCGCTCGATTCCCTCGCGGTCGCGGACCCGGTCGACGATCGTCTCGTCGTAGCCCAGCACGTCGGCCAACACGCTCGCCGCGCCGGCCGCCTCGGCGGCCGACCGGTCGGGAAACGCCGCCGCGTCAGCAAGCCGGGCGATCAGCCCGGGCAGGTCACCGGCGGCGTCGGCGGCGAGAAGAGTCTGGACCCGCTCGTGCGCGCCGTCGGCGAGGAACCGCTCCACCCGCCCGTACAACACCTTCGGCCGTTCCTGCGCGACGTACTCCTTGGCCTCCGGCCGTACCCGGGCCAGCATGTCGAGGATCCGGTCCAGCTCACCGAGCAGGTCCTCGGGAACGTAGCGATGGCGCACGGCCTCGGCGACGGCGTTCCGGACGGTGTGCTCGTCGAGCAGGGCCATGTCGTAGTACAGCGGCCGCAGCTCGGTGTTCAGATCGACGTCGAACCGGGCGAGCGCGGCGCCGGTGCGACTCGCTGTCAACAGCGTCCGCTCGGCGAACAGCGCGTAACCGAACACCGCCGGCAGCTTGTAGGACGCGGCCAGTTTCTGCGCCACACCGAAGTGCGCCAGCGCCGTCGCGGGCAGTCCGGTCTCGGCGGCCAGGAACGTCACGTCCTCGACCTCGTCGTCCTGCCGCAGCTCGTACAGCGCGACCTCGCCGAGCAGCGGGACGATCGTGGCGAGGATCCGCTCGTACTCACTGCGTTCCCGGTCCCCGCCACCGGACAGATCCACTGTGAGCGCGGCAAGCTCGGGAGCGTTGAACAACACAGCGCTCAGCGGCGGATCGGACAGAAGGCGATCACCAGCGGACACGCGGACGAACAGGTCGGCGGACTGCTTCTCGGAGCGGGTGAACCGGTCCCGCGAGTAGTCGATGCGATACAGTCCGTCATCCCCGGTGATCGCCTCGCCGAGCTGCTCGGAGTGCCGCAGGTCCCGGTCGAACGCTCCGATCGTCAGAGCGTTTGCCGGCTGCCCGTCGGCCCAGCGCACCCGACCCACCACGACGAACCGGGACGGCGGCTCGGCCAGCACCATCTGCACCGCGTCCCGGGTCGCCCCGTCCACAGTGCCGGTGACCGGCAGCTTGTGCGTCCGTTGGAACTCGGCCACTCCACGGCGGGTGGTCGGCCCGTACCGGGCGGCGACCAGTTCGTCGGTGGCGATGTCAGCGGGCATCCGCAGCAGCGCGGTGTGCAGCCGCCGGACGTCGTCGCTGGGGCGGTGGCGGCGCGAGCCCATCGGGGTGGTCATGAGCATCTCCGATCGTCCGCCAGCCGGCGACGGCGGCTGTCTGACGCCGGTACGACCGGGGGCTACCTGGCATCCTGCGGATCGGAGGAGCACGCAGCATCACATTGTCCAAGATCCGCCTTCCCGTTTGGCTGAACGGCAGCGGGCGCTGCCGGGACGGCCGGTGGCAGAGCCGGGACTTCCCGGGCAGCACCCTCAGCCTCAGTGACACTGCACCGGCTGAGCAGCGACCCAAACGGTGAGCGACATCGTCTCGGCCAGCAGCCGGCGGCATTTGAGGTGGATTACCGGTCATTCCAGATCGGCTCGCACGGGTGCAACAATGCGGGAATGAACGTTCGGGAGCGCAGCAACGTCACCGTCACGGGTCGGGAAGGTGGCCCGATGGTGATGCTCGCCCACGGCTTCGGATGTGACCAGAACATGTGGCGGCACATCACGGCGACGCTCGGCGAGCAGTCTCGCGTACTGCTCTTCGACCACGTCGGTGCGGGGCGCTCCGACGTCACGGCGTGGGACTCGGATCGGCACGCGACTCTCGACGGCTACGCCCGCGACGTCCTGGAGATCTGCCGTGATCTGGACCTTCGCGACGTGATCTTCGTGGGGCACTCCGTGAGCGCCATGATCGGCGTGTTGGCTGTCAACGAGCAGCCTGACCGCTTCGCCGGCCTGGTCCTGCTGACTCCCTCACCCTGCTACATCGACGAGGAGGGCTACCGGGGCGGGTTCACCCGTGACGACATCGACGAGCTGCTGGATTCGCTGGACAGCAACTATCTCGGATGGTCGGCCAGCATGGCGCCGATGATTATGGGAAATCCCGACCGGCCCGAACTGGGCGAAGAACTGACTGCCAGTTTCTGCCGCGCCGACCCGACCATCGCGAAGGCGTTCGCGAGGGTCACCTTCCTGTCCGACCATCGTGCCGACCTGGCGAGGGTACGAGTGCCCACGCTGGTGATCCAGTCGGCGATCGACGCGATCGCGCCCCCCGAGGTGGGCGCCTACGTCAACGACCAGATAACGGGCAGTCGCCTGGTCACGCTCGACGCCACCGGGCACTGCCCACAACTGAGCGCACCGCAGGCCACGGCGCAGGCCATCGCCGCGTTCGTGGCCGAACGCCGGTGAGTGAACCGGTGCCCCGCACGGGGTCGCGCTGCGGGCTGCGGGACGCCGCAGAGTTTCCCGCCATGCTGGAGGACAACATCGACGATCTCTACGACGGTTCGCCGTGCGGGAACGTCTCCACGTTACTGGACGGCACCATTGCCAAGATCAATGCGACGTTGCTCGGTTGGCTCGGCTACACCCGCGAGGACGTCATCGGGCGCAAACGCTTCAGTGACCTGCTCACCGTAGGCGGGAGGCTGTATCACGAGACACATTTCGCCCCGACGCTACAGATGCAGGGCGAGATCAACGGTGTCGCCCTCGAACTCAGGCGCGCGGACGGATCCCGGTTACCAGTGCTTGTCACCTCCGTGGTCAAGACGGGCAGTGACGGCCAACCCCTGCTGATCCGTACGACAGTCTTCGACGCCCGCGAACGTCGCGCATACGAAAACGAGCTCCTACATGCCCGCCAGGAAGCCGACGCCGAACGGGAACGCCTGCGGGGATTGATCGCCGGACTGCAACACAGTCTGCTGCCGGACACGTTGCCGGCCCCGCCGCGTACACAGACCAGCGCCTATTACCACATGGCCTCCGCCGACCGGATCGGCGGAGACTTCTACGACCTGTACCCGCTCGACGCGAGCCGGTGGGGGTTCTTCCTCGGCGACGTGTGCGGCAAGGGCCTCGCCGCTGCCGCCACGACCGCAGCCGCCCGACACACCCTGCGCACCGCTACCGCCTACGACCCGGATCCCGCCGCCGCGCTCGCCCACCTCAACACCGTTCTCTACCAGGATCACCGCAGCCGGTCACACCGCCACTGCACGGTCATCCTCGGCATCCTCACCCCGACGCCAACCGGCTACTCGATCACCCTCGCCGGTGGTGGCCACCCCGCCCCCATGCTGCTGCGCGCCGACGGCACCGTCGAGCCGCGACCCACCACCGGCGGCACCATCATCGGCGGCCTCCGCACACCACGCATCGCGACCCGGACCTTCCCCCTGGAGCCCGGCGACACGCTGATCCTCTACAGCGACGGCCTTCTCGAAGCCCGTTCCGGTCTCGGCGCGGAGCAGTTCGGCGAAGAGTCGCTGCAGGAATTCCTGGCCCGGCTGGCGCCCACCACCGCGCCCGCGGCAGTCAGTGCGCTTACCGAACTCCTCGCCACCTTCCAACGGCTCGACGACGACGTGGCCCTCATGGCAGTGTCGCTCGATGCAGGCCCGCCTGCTCACACTCGCGCCTAGTCGTACGCACAGTGCCCCTCCGTCGGGGCCGATCCGACCGGCCAGGAGCACCGGTGAAGGTGTCGGCCGAAGGCATGCCCCCGGCGTCGAAGCCCACGAGCAACTCGGTGCCGGGCGCCAGGCGACGCTTCTGCCCCGGATCGCCAGCCGGAAGTTGAAGCTGACGCGAGCTGATACGCCGTCCATGCCAGCCCTCCAGGGGTCGCTGTGCGCCCTGGAGCCGGGGTCGATCTCGGGTCACTCCTGCGGCGCGATCAGCCTGTCGTCGGTGGTGTCGTGGACCGTGATCGCTTCCACCGGGCACGAGTCGGCGGCGTCGAGGACGACCTCGGCCGGGGCGACCACGTCGGCCAGCGGCGCGGACAGACCGCCTACCAGGTGGAAGTACTCGGGCGCGGTACCGGCGCAGATGCTCGTGCCGATGCAGCGGCGTGAGTCCACCCCGATCCGCCAGGCGGCGCTCACCAGGCCACCGGCATGCCGAGCAGGCCCCGCACCAACATGCCCCGCTTCCACTCCAGCTCGGCTTCCGGCACGGCGAGCCGCAATCCGGGCAGGCGTGTCACGAGGGTGGCGACGGCGACCTGCAACTCCATGCGGGCCAACTGTGCGCCGACGCAGTGGTGCACACCGTGCCCGAAGCCCAGGTGCGGGTTCTGCTCGCGGGTGAGATCCAGCCGGTCCGGGTCGGCGAAGACGGTACCGTCCCGATTCGCCGATGACAGTGAGCCGAGAACCGGCTCACCTGCCCGGACCAGCACCCCGCCGACCTCGACGTCCTCCTTGGCGTACCGGGCGAAGGAGGAGCCGACGCCGAGCGGCACGTACCGCAACAGTTCCTCCACCGCGGCCGGCACCAGCGACGGGTCGGCCCGCAGCTGAGCGAGCTGGTCCGGGTTGTACAGCAGGACGTAGACGAAGTTGGGGATCTGGGTCACAGTGGTCTCGTGGCCGGCCGCGAGCAGCCCTCCGGCCAGCTCCACCAACTCGGTCTCGCTGAGTCGATCCTGATTCTCGTCGCGGGCCCGCACCAACGCGCCGAGCAGGTCGTCGATCCCCGGCTCGCGGCGGCGCTCGGCAACCAGATCACCGATGTAGCCCCAGAGATTGTTCAGGTACTCCTGGATCGTCTCCATCGGCAGGGAGGTGGTCGAGACGATCGCCTCGGACCAGATGTGGAAGCGGTCGCGGTCGGCGTACGGCACCCCGAGCAGCTCGCAGATCACCTGGATCGGCAGCGGCGTGGCGACGTGCTCCACCAGGTCGGCCGGAGGACCGAGCCGGACCAGGTTGTCGACGAGCGCGTCGGCGATCTCCTGGGTTCGGGGGCGCAGCGCCTCCACCCGACGTGCCGTGAACGCCTTCGCCACCAACCGGCGCAGCCGGGTGTGATCGGGCGGGTCCAGGGTCAGCATGCCGCTGTACTGCTGGCGCGGGGTGAGTCGGGGCTCGTCGCGCTGGACGGCCGGGGCGCGGCCGAACCGCACGTCGCCGAGGACCGTACGGACGTCCTCGTACCGGGTGGCGAGCCAGGCCTCCTCGCCGTAGGGGAGCTTCACGCGGGTCATCGGCTCGTTCTCGCGCAGCTCGCCGTAGGTCGGATCGACGACGAGGCGGTCGGGCACACTGAACGGATACGGCCGCGCGGGCGGAACGCTTCGACTCTCGGTGGTCTGCGCGCTCTCCGTCATCCGGATTCCCTTCGTCGAGACGGCGTGATCCTCAGGTCGGGCACCACGTTCGTAGCGGCGCCGGATTGCCAGCGTCCAGGGCTTGCGGGCAGCACACATCAACGCTTAGTAATCTGTCGATGTCGGATCGTAGCGGGAGATGCCGATGATCGCCATGGAGGCTGGTCCCGTCCGCACGCGAAGACGGTCTCGCGGCCAACCGCTCGCCGGGCCTCGCTCTCGACGACCAGCCACTCCGCCGGGGTGCGGCAGTAGAGCCGCACCCCGGCAGGGACACCCATCGGGACTGACATCACGACCACAGGTGTCGCGAGCCTCCTCGGCTCCAGATCAGCAACCGAGCCGCTTGCTCGACAGGGCGATGTCGTCGATCCAGAGGTCGAAATCGCCCGGCGTCGTGCCGCCCTGGTAAAGCTGCCAGCCGATCTTCACAGTGTCGACAGTCGGCAGGACGAAGGGAACGTCGTTGCCACCGTGGTCGCTCGTGGAGGCTGTCAGCTCCGGGTTCGCCACGCCGTCGATCCACACCGCGACGCGGTTGTCCGCCGCGTCGATCTTCCATTCGAAGCATTGCCAGGTGTCCTCTACGACCGGGGCGGACTCCCGCCAGTTGGTCCAGTCGCCGGTCGGACCGCCGTCGGCGCCGACCCCCCAGAAGGTTCCGGGGACCGTTGGCGCGTACTGCCCACCGACCGGACGGACGACCTCCGCGCTGCCGGTGCCGGTTGCTTCCACCAGCGTGAAGTGCGCCCAGTCCGGGGCCGTCGGGAAGGCGTCGACGCGCAGACGCATCCGGCCGTAGAAGCGGTTGCCGGGCGCAGCGAAGTCGTCGACGCGCAGGAAGGCGCGCCCGTTGTCGACGGTGTGGACGTGCAGCACCTGGTTACCGCGCCGGGCACGTTCGACGGTGAGCGTGCCGTTGCGGGTGTCGACGCCCCAGTTCAACGTGCTGGGCCCCCCGGCGGGCAGCCGCTCGAAGTCCTCACAGAAGAGCAGGCCACGGGGGCACGAGGGCGGGGACGCCGCCGATGCGCCGGCCGGGACGCTGCCGACTGCGGCCCCGAGGATCAGGGCGGCGCTGAACACCGCGAGAAAACTCCGCATTGTCATCCTCCAAGACGGCTGGCTCCCCACCACAGGGGCGGGGCCAGCAGGAATCTTCCGGCCATGCGACGCTGAGGTGCTCCCGCTCGCACCGCTGCGGCGCGGTTGCCTCCGCGCTGCGGTGATCCGAGCTATTCCGGCATCACCGCATCAGCCACAGCCACATTGACGGCCGTCATTATATGTGAAGAGACTGACTCCGGTCGGTCGGCCGCTAGTGCTGCACGGATCCGCTGGGCGTTGACTCGGAGCCGGGAAAGCGGAACGCTGTGGAAGCGCTCCCATCGTCGAGCTCCTCTGCGAAAGGAATGCTCGTGCGTCCCACCACAGCTCTACTTCCGGTCGTGCTCGCCACGGCCCTCGGCGGTGTGGCCCTGCCGGGGCCCGCCCTGGCCGCAGCCGGCCCGGCGCTGACAGTGGACACCACTGCCGCCCGGCACCAGATCAGCCCGTACGTCTACGGCATGAACTTCGCCGACCAGGGCCTCGCCCGCGACCTGCGGCTACCTGTGCACCGCTACGGCGGCAACGCCACCACCCGCTACAACTTCCGTGCCGACACCACCAACCGTGCGTCGGACTGGTACTTCGAGAACATCCCCAACGACAACCCGAACCCGGCCAACCTCCCGGAGGGCTCGGAGACCGACCGGTTCGTGCAGGAGAACAAGGCCACCGGCGCCGCCACGGTCATGACAGTGCCGATGCTCGGCTGGATCGCCAAGGACCGGGCACGGGCGTGTGGCTTCAGCGTCGCCAAGTACGGCCCGCAGCAGTCCACCGACACCTGGGCACCGGACTGCGGCAACGGCCTGAAGCCGGACGGGTCACCGGTCACCGGCAACGATCCCGAGGACACCAGCGTCGCGGTGGGTCCGGAGTACGCCGCCGACTTCGTCAACCACCTCAAGGGGCAGTTTGGCGCCGCCGCCGACGGCGGGGTCCAGTTCTACAACCTGGACAACGAGCCGGACCTGTGGCACTCCACCCACCGCGACGTCCGCCCGGCCGGGCTGGGCTACGACGAGCTACGCGACAGAACCTACGAGTACGCCGCCGCGATCAAGGCCGCCGACCCCGGCGCGAAGACGCTCGGTCCCGTCGGCTGGGGCCTGAACTCGATCCTCTACTCGGGCCTCGACCAGGACACCTGCTCGCGCACCGGCTGCTGGTCGAACCCGCCGGACAAGGCCGCGCACGGCGGCCAGGACCTCGGCCCGTGGTACCTGGACCGGATGCGCGAGTACGAGCAGCAGCACGGCACCCGCATCCTCGACTACTTCGACGTCCACCTCTACCCGCAGCAGTCCGGCGTGCTCGGCGACGCGGCCGGCGACGCCAACACCCAGGCGCTGCGACTGCGCTCGACCCGCCAACTCTGGGACCCGACATACGTGGACGAGAGCTGGATCAACAGTCCGGTCCGGTACATCCCGCGCCTACGCGAACTGGTCGACCAGCACTACCCGGGCACGAAGATCGCGATGACCGAGTACAACTGGGGCGCCTTCGGGTCGCTCAACGGCGCGCTCGCCCAGGCTGACGTCCTCGGCATCTTCGGCCGCGAAGGACTCGACCTGGCTACCCTCTGGACCGCACCCCAGGCCGACCAGCCGGTGGCCAACGCCTTCCGCGTCTACCGCAACTACGACGGCAAGGGCGGCGCGTTCGGCGAGACCTCGGTCCAGGCGACAAGCACCGACCAGGGCAGGCTGGCCGTGTACGCCGCCGAGCGGAGCGCCGACAAGGCCCTCACCCTCGTCGTCATCAACAAGACCGGCGACGACCTGACCAGCCCGGTCGCCCTCACCGGCGCCTCCGCCAGCACCGCTCAGGTCTACCGGTACAGCGGGGCGAACCTCGCCGGCGTCGTCCGGGAGGCCGACCAGCCGGTGACCGCCGACGGCCTCACGGCCACCTTCCCGGCCAACTCGATCACCCACCTGGTGCTGCCGCGTGACACCACGCCCGGCGACACCCAGGCGCCGACCGCCCCGGGCAAGCCGACCGCCGGCACGATCACCGGCGACAGCGTCTCACTGGCCTGGGCACCGTCCACCGACGACACCGCCGTCGCCGGCTACGGCGTGCATCGGGTCGACACCGCCGGCACCGTGAAGGTGGGCAGCGCCAACGGAACGACGTACACAGTGACCGGGCTGACGCCGGACACCCCGTACACCTTCGTGGTGACCGCCCGCGACGCGGCGGGCAACGTCTCGGCGGCCTCCCCCGGCCTGACCGTACGGACCGCGCCCACCGCCCCGACCGCCGGCTGCGCTGTCGGCTACACGGCGAACAGTTGGCCGGGCGGCTTCACCGCGACAGTGACGATCAAGAACACCGGCGCCACTGCGATCGACGGCTGGAAACTCGCCTTCGACTTCCCCACCACCGGCCAGAAGGTCGACCAGGGCTGGTCGGCCACCTGGAAACAGAACGGAACGAGCGTCACAGCGGACAGCATGAGTTGGAACGGCAAACTCGCCCCCGGCGCATCCACCAGCATTGGCTTCAACGGCACGTGGAGCGGCACCAATCCGGCACCAACCGCCTTCACCCTCAACTCGCAACGTTGCGAGTGACCTGAGAGACCCAGCTCCGCACCACACCGGCGGAGCAGACCGGAGGGGCCGGGGCGCACCAGCGCCCCGGCCCCTCCGAGCGCCGCCTCGCTGCCCGACGTCGGCGTGCACTGCGAAAGGGGCCTCAGGAACCAGGTGTCCAACCGTGTCCAGCCGCGTCCAACATCGCACTCGCCGCCCTCTCCCGATTGCGAGACTTGCCGTCCGTCCGGGCCGTCCGACTCCTGACCCGGCCGACCAGTCCCCTCGTGATGGGAGCGGTGAATGTCAGAACCTGTTGTCAGCCACCCGCGTACGAAAAGACCCAGCCGCAGGTCCCTGCTCGCGATGGCACTCGCCGTCGTGGCATCGGTGGCCTTCGTTCCGACGGCCGCGGCGGCCGGGCCGGTCGACCGACCGGCCCAGCCCGGAGGCGCGGCGGATCGGGCCCGCACCGACGGCCGGGCAGCCCTGGCTTCCCCGGGCAGCGTCGACAGGGACCGGGCGGGCGGGGCGGCGGACATGGCCGAGGCGATCGCCGGACAGCGGGGCATCAGCCGCGAGGCCGCCGAGAAGCTGCTCAGTGCCGAGAACGCCGATGTGCGACTCGCCAACCAGTTGACCACCGAGCTGGGCGCCAGCTCGGGCGGCGCGTACCTGTCCGACGGCAACCTCGTCGTCACTGTCACCGACGCCGCGGCTGCCGCGAAGGTGACCGCCGCCGGCGCGAAGGCGCGCATCGTCGCGCGTGGCGAACGGCAACTCCAGTCCATCCAGCGGGCGCTGGAGGCCACGCCGAGTGAACCGAACACCACCTGGGCGGTGGACCCGGCGACCAACCAGGTGGTGGTGAGCCTGCCGGCGTCCGGGGCGAAGAACGCCGGCCAACGCTCGGCGGCGCGCAAGTTCGGCGCGGCGGTGCGGTTCGAGACCAGCGCCGGCCAGATCCAGCCGAACGTCGGGATCTCCAGCGGGGACTCGTTGGGCGGCTGCTCAGCCGGGTTCACCGCCACCGACTACACCTTCAACTACATCATCACTGCCGGCCACTGCACCCAGGGTTACCCGCACTGGACACTGCCCAACGGGCAGGACGTCGGGCCGTCGCTGGAGAGCAACTATCCGGAGGACGACTACGGCCTCATCTGGATGAACGGTCCGTCGGTCTGGGCGACCGGCGTCATCAACCTGTGGAACAACACAAGCCGGAGCATCCACGGCTGGGCGACGGCCGTGAGCGGGCTGTCGGTCTGCAACTCGGGCAAGACCACCGGATTCAGGTGCGGCACCGTGCTCAAGACCAACGTGACTGTCAACGGCGCCGGCGGCACCGTACGCCAGATGGTCGAGACCAACATCTGCACCCTCGGCGGTGACAGCGGTGGGCCGCTCTTCGCCAGCAACACCGCGTACGGGCTGAACTCGCACGCCAACCGGGTCGGCACCCAGTGCAACTCCTCGCCCCGCACCTGGCACCAGCCGGTGGGAGAGGCGATCACCGCGTATCAGGTCGTCATCTACGGCGCGCCGTGACGAGCGGCGACCAACGAAGGAGACAGGGATGAGAACCGCATTCACCAGAGCCGTACGCCTCACCGCCGCGGCCGTCACGGCCACGGCGGTGGCCCTGACAGTGGCCGTCGGCCCCGCTCAGGCGGACCTCTGGCAGCACACCGACGGGTTCGAGGGGAACCCGGCAACGGTGTGGGAGTTCCACCGCTCCGGGGCTGGGAGCGGAGCCTTCGAGCTGGGTACCGGAACGGCCCGGTCCGGTTCTAACAACGCCATTCTCACCACCTCGACCGGTGGCTGGTCCGGGGTGGGCAAGCTGCTCACGGTGGCGCCGCGTACCGCCGGGCACTCCACCACCTGTGGCGGCGGGTTCTTCGTCCGGGCAGTCAGCGGGCCGGCGGTGCTCAACGTCGAGGTGATCGATCCGGCGAGCTGGACCTACCTTGCGCTGCGCACCGTCCGGATCACCGACACCACGTGGCGACGGCATGACCTGGCCAGCTACACGAACGGCCCGAACCAGGTGTTCGTCCGGGTCTCCCTGCTTGGTGGCAGCGGTGCCGTGCGGGTGGACGACTTCGCCTTCCAGTGCAGCTACTTCCGCGCCTGAGCAGGTAGACCACTGCGGGGCCGGCGCCACGAGCGCCGGCCC
Organism: Micromonospora alfalfae; assembly: GCF_022230925.1. Taxonomy (GTDB): domain Bacteria; phylum Actinomycetota; class Actinomycetes; order Mycobacteriales; family Micromonosporaceae; genus Micromonospora; species Micromonospora alfalfae. Next base: position 529,280 of record NZ_JAKKFH010000008.1, read on the forward strand.
CGCAGTCGGTGGCGACCTCGGACGGCTCGGTCCAGCGAGATTAGGAACGATCGTTCTTGACTGATCATTCCTCAATCAGTAGTGTTCTGGACATGGGTCGCCCGCGGGGTTTCGACGAGCAAGCCGTGACCGCAGCGGCAGCGGGGTTGTTCGCCGGCAGGGCCTACGACGGGGTGTCCGTCGACGATCTCGTCCAACAACTGGGGGTGCACCGCAACAGTCTCTACAAGACCTTCGGCAGCAAGCGGGGTCTCTATCTCGCCGCTCTGCGGTGGCACCTCGAGCACCGGCTGCCGTCGCTGACCGAGCAACTCGCCGCTGGCGCGGCGGTCGCCGACGACCCCACCCTCGATCTGCTGTTGTTGGCCGCTGTCGAACGCGCCCCCAGTGACGTCGAGGTGGCAGCCCTGGTGGCCAAGGCGTGGCAGACGCTTGACCAGGCCCTGCAGCGAGCACCGGCGACCCCCGCCGACCCCCCTGCCTCGACTGCGTTGAACGCGCTGCTGGGCGAGCGGCTGCGGGCCCGTGCCGCTACGGCGTCGGCCGGCCCTTCGTAACCCCACTCCCGTACCCGACCACCTCGCCCGGCGCCGCTCGCGCCGGTGCCCCACCATGCCCGACGGCCGGTGCCGTCGGCCTGACGAAAGGACGGTTGTCATGGCCACTGTGCGCGTCGACGGCGACGATCTCGTCGTGGAGATCGAAGGTATGGACAGGTTGTGGTCGCTCAAGAGCCGTCTGGTGATCCCGTTGGCCAACGTCCGCGGCGCCACCGCCGACCCGGGTATCGCCGCCGAACCGAAGGGCCTGCGCGCACCGGGGACGAGTGTGCCCGGCGTCATCACGGCCGGCACCTTCCATCAGGACGGTGAGCGCGTCTTCTGGAACATTCGTGACGGTGCCCGCGCCGTCGTCATCGAACTCGCCGACGAGCGCTATGCCCGCCTGGTCGTGGAGGTCGCCGACCCAGCCGCCACTGTCGCCCTGATCGAGCAGGCGGTCCCGCGATGATCTCCGTCGGCCGGATGCCACGAACCGTCCGCCGGATCACTGTCGGCACCGTCATGCTGGGAACCATCGCCGCAGGGACTCTTCCCGCCACCGCCGTGCAGGCCATGCCGACCACGCCTGCCACGGACCGCGAGATCACCTTCACTGTGGACGGGACCACCACATACGGCACCCTGCACATCCCCGCCCACCGCCGGGGGCAGAAGATGCCTGCCGTGTTGTTGCTGCCCGGCAGCGGTCCGACCGACCGCAACGGCGACCAGCCGCCCGCGCTCACCCCACACACCCTCGCCAAACTCGCCGGAGCGCTGGCGCACGACGGAGTCGTCAGCCTGCGCTTCGACAAGTACGGCACGGGCCGGACCGGGCTGGGCGCCTACGCCGGAAGGCCCGAGACGCTCGACCATCCCGCCTTCGTCCGCCAGGCCGCTACCGCGTACCGGCTGCTCGCCGGCCAACCCGAGGTCAACCGGCGAGCGGTACGCCTGATCGGGCACAGCGAAGGTGCGCTGACGGCACTGCGGGTCGCGGTCGCCGCCGAACCTCGTACGGCCGGAGTCGGGCTGTTGCAACCCCTGGCGAAACGGTTCCTCGACGTGCTCGCGCAGCAGTTGCACGACCAGCTCGCCGCTGCCGTCGCCGCGGGCCAGATGAGCCGGCAGGAGCAACTCACCCTCGGGCGCGCTGTCGACCGGGCCGTTGCCGATTTCCGAGCGCACCGCCCACCCGACACCAGCGCCATGCCGCCCGCGCTCGCCGATCTCTTCCGTGCCCTCGACGGCCCCAGCCGGCGCTACGTGGAGACCATCGACGCCATCGACCCTGTTGCTGTCGCGTACCAGCTACCCCGTCGGACTCCTGTCCTGCTCACCTGCGGAACCATCGACCCACAGGTCCCATGCCACATGACCACGCCGCTGGCAGTAGCGCTGGAACGGGCGCACACCAGGGGGCCTGGCCGAATCGTGCTGTCCGGCGTTGCCCACGGTCTGACCGACCCCGCGAATCCGGACGTCCTCGCCCCGGCCACACTCGACGCACTGGGTCGGTTCATGAGGTACGGCGCCAGGTAGACGAGGCCCACGCTCAAGACCCCTTTCCACGTTCCCCGGTGGGTCCTCTCTGGGACACCGGAAAGCGCCCTGACCTCGACGCCCGCGGCCGCGCCGACGCGCGGCTGCGGGCCACTGCCGGAAATCGCAAGGTACGTCTGGATGATGCTCCCTCGTGCGCGGGCCCCATCAGCGGCGGGTCAGTGCACGGACCTCTGCGACCGCTTCGGCAAGGGCTTCCACTCCGTCGGCGATGAAGCGTTCGGTGAGGGTCGCGTAGCCGAAGATCAGCCCGCCGGGTCCGGCGGGGCTCAGTCGGTACCGGGAGACGCCCTGCACTACCAGTCCGCGCCGGCCGGCGGCAGCCACGACCCGCGCCTCGTCGAGGTCGTGCGGGAGCCAGGTGACGACGTGTTGGCCCGCCGCGACACCGACTGGTTCCAACTCGGGCAGCCGTGCGCGCAAGGCGGCCAGGAGTGCGTCGCGGCGACGGCGGTAGACCGGGCGCATGCGCCGTAGGTGCCTGTCGAATTCGCCGCGGGTGAGGAAGTCGGCGAAGGTCAGTTGGTCGATGACGGGCGAGCCGCGGTCGGCTCGTACCTTGGCCGCCGTGATGTCGTCGACCAGGTGGGACGGTGCCAGCAGCCACCCGAGACGCAGCCCTGGTGCCAGGGTCTTGCTCGCGGTTCCGCAGTAGACGACGGAGTCGGGTGCCAGCCCCTGCATGGCGCCGACGGGCGAGCGGTCGTAGCGGTACTCCGCGTCGTAGTCGTCCTCGATGACCACGGCGCCGCGGCGCTGCGCCCAGCCGATGACCCGGGCCCGTGCGGTGGCCGACAGGACGCCGCCGGTGGGCCACTGGTGCGAGGGCGTCAGCACGACGGCGTCCGCGTCGGTCCGTTCGAGTTCCTCGACGAGGATGCCGTCCGGCCCGACCGGGACGCCGATCACGTCCACACCGAGGGCGGCCGCGGCGAGGCGGGCGTCGTCGTCAGCGGATGGGTCCTCGACTGCCACCCTGCGGGCGCCGCGCGCCGCGAGCACCTGGAGTATCAGCGCGACGCCTTGGCCGTAGCCACTGCAGATCACGACGTTCTCCGGGCGGGCCGATGTGCCGCGGACCCGGTTGAGATAGTCGATCAGGGCTGCGTGCAGTTCGGGTACGCCGCGCCCGTCGAGGTAGGCGAAGCGTTCGTTCGGCGTGGTGGTGAGGACCGTTCGCACCGAGCGCAGCCAGGCGGCCCGGGGGAATGACGACACGTCGGTCCGGCCGTACCCGAAGTCGATCCGGGCCGCTGGCCGATCCCCGCCGCGCCGACCCGCCGACGGAGGAACCGGCTCGACGGCGACCTGGGTGTAGCCGCCCGCCCGGCTGGTGAGGTAGCCCTCGGCGAGGAGTTGCTGGTAGGCCTCGACCACGACGCCGCGGGAGACTCCCAGATCGGTTGCGACGGTGCGGGTGGGCGGCAGGGACGTCCCGAGACGCAACCGACCGGCCCGGATGCTGCCCCGGATCGAGGCGGCGATCTGCCGGTGCAGCGGTTCGGCCGCGGACCGGTCGACATGGATGAGCAGGTCCTCCGCCGTGCTCGAATTGGTTCTGGTTCGAGCCATGGAATCGGACCTTACCGAGTGTACCGATTTCCGTCAGGCTCAGACGTATGCCGACAACGACCAGTCCCCGCTTCGACGGCCGCCTCCTCACCCCTGGCGATCCGGGTTACGACGCGGCCCGCACCGTCTGGAACGCCATGATTGACCGTCGTCCGCGGATGATCGTGCAGGCCGCCGGCGTCGCCGACGTGGTGGCCGCGGTGCGCCTGGCCCGCGAACTCGACCTGGAGATCGGGGTGCGCTGCGGTGGGCACAACGTGGCCGGCCACGCCGTCCCCGCGAACGGCCTGATGATCGACCTGACCCCGTTGAACGGCGTTCGGGTCGACCCGATCCGGCGACGCGCCCGGGTCCAGGGCGGCGCGCTGCTCGGCGTACTCGATCGGGCGTCACAGCCATACGGCCTCGCCACGACTGCCGGTAACGTCTCGCACACCGGAGTCGGCGGCCTGACCCTCGGCGGCGGCATGGGCTGGCTCGCCCGCCAACACGGGTTGGCCTGCGACAACGTCGTCTCCTACACGATGGTCACCGCGGACGGGGAGGTGGTGACAGCGAGCCGAACCGAGAACCCCGACCTCTACTGGGGCCTACGCGGCGGGGGCGGCAACTTCGGCATCGTCACCGACTTCGAATTTCACCTGCACCACACCGGAACGCAGACCCTGGTCGCCGAGTTCGACTTCCGCGCCGAGGACGCCGTACCGGTGCTCGAAGGCTGGCGGGACCTCAACACCGTCGCGCCGCGGCAGGCGACCTTCACCGCCGACGTCCAGAGCACGCCCACCGGCCCTATCGCCACCGTCGGCTTCGTGTGGGTCGGCGACCCGGCACAGGGTCACCGGCTGCTGCCGGCGATGCGCGCGCTCGGGCGCCCGCTCGCCGAGCGGGTCACCACCCCCTCATACCTTCAATTGCAGCAACGCGACGACACCGTCGGTGGCCACGCCTACCGCCGGTACTCCAGTGCGCACTACCTGCGGCAGTTCCCCACTGCCGCGATCGAGGCGTTCCTGCTGCGCGGCGCGTCGGACCTGCACAACGGCACCGACCTGGCCGGCGTCGGCCTGCAGGCGCACGGCGGTGCCATCGCCGACGTCGCGGACGTCGACGCGGCGTTCAGCCACCGCGGCACCATGTTCGAGTTCGGCGCCGGCTCCCGCTGGACCGAACCATCCGAGGACGACATTCGGATGGCAGCGGCTCGCAGTGCCGGAGCGACGCTCGACCCGTACGCCGACGGCGTCTACGTCAACTCGCTCGCCGCCGACGAGGGGCAACGTGGGGTACGCCGCGCGTACCCGGCCGCCAAGCTCGCCAGGCTCACCGCACTCAAGACGATCTGGGACCCGCACAACGTGTTCCACCTCAACCACAACATCCGGCCCCACAGCCAGTAGCCCAGCCTGGTTACGGGCTGTTCGCGGCGTAGGAACGCGTCAGACCGTCCCGGCCCCGAGCCTCAGCAATGCGGCTGCGGCAGGGGGTCAGTCGTCGTCGTTCTTCTTCTTGTCGCGGTTCATGGCCAGGTCGAGCGCGAGGACGCTACCGATGATGAGCAGTGGGTCGACGCCGGCAGTGACCTGCACGGCGTAGGTGTCCCGGATGGTCAGCCACCGCTTGGAGACCGAGGCCACCTCGGTGCCGCCGCGTTCGATCACGTACTCGTGGTCGAGCAGGTCACCCTTCATCTCCAGGTCATCAGGCCCCGGCACGTCGATGGTGAACTTGTCGCGGAACGGCGTGAGCAGCTTCTTACGGACCTCTGCGGCCTTCTCGCCGCCGATGCGGATCTCGTACGTGGGGCGCAGTGCCACCAGGTGCCGGTGCAGCGTGGCGACCTCACGGCCGGCGGCGTCCTCGATGACGACCTTGTCGCGGACGCTGAGCACCTTGCCGTCGACATGGAAGACCTTGGTGCCGTGCTCGTCGAGCACGTCGAAGTCGTCGCCGATCGAGAAGAACCGCTCCTTGATGACAAACATGATTTCGATTCTCCCCTACCGCACACCAAAGTGCCGGCCGAGCACTGCCTGCTCGTCCTCGGTCACCCCGGCTGAAAAGCCACGAGGCATCGCTGCGCGGAACTGACCTGCGAGCAGTGCATGCGCGGCAGCGGGCCCACTGCGGCACCCCTGAGCTGCTGCTTCGCCACGACCCCGGAACGGAAGACGCCGCACACGCGCAAATGATCACGGGACACGGCAGACCGCTTGCCGGCGCGCCGCCATAATGGACGACCGGGGGGTGGCCAGGTGGAATTCCGGGTCCTTGGCGCGGTCGAGGCGTACACCGCCGGTGTGCCCGTCGACCTCGGCTCCCGCCAGCAGCGTCTGGTGCTGGGGCTGCTCCTGCTGGAGCCCGGTCGCGCGCTGGCGGTGGACCGACTTGTCGAACTCGTCTGGGGGTCCGACCCGCCCGCCTCCGCCCGAAGCACACTTCAGGCGCTCGTCTCCCGACTGCGCGCCTGCCTGCGCCGCGCCGGCAACCCGATGGACGCCGATCCGCCCGAGGTCATCGAGATCCTGCACACGGGCGCGGGCTACCTCCTGCGGGTGGATCCGGGCTCGGTCGACGTACATCGCTTCACCGGCCTGGTCGCCCGAGCCCGGCAGGCCGATGACGAACGGGCAGTCAAGCTGTTCGGCCTGGCGCTCACGCTCTGGCGCGGCGATCCGCTGGCCGACGTCGCCCCGACAGTTGTACGAGACCGGCTCTGCGTCGGCCTGCGAGAGATGATGTGGACCGCGGTTGAGGACCGCCTGGAGGCACTGATCCGGCTGGGCCGGTCACGCGACGCGCTGGACGAGCTGGGCAAGCTACTCGCCGAGCATCCCTTCCGGCAGCGGCTGGTCGGTCAGCTCATGCTGGTCCTGCACCGCGCGGGACGCACCGACGAGGCCCTCGCGACCTACCGCGAGCTGCGAGCCCGGCTGGTTACCGAATTTGGCCTCGATCCCACCCCGGAACTGCGGCAGATGGAAGCCGCGATCCTGCGGGCCGACCCCACCCTCGACGTCCCACCGGATTCGCCGCCGCCACTCGGGGACCTGGTACGGCGAGGCTCCGGTGATCCACCCGCGCGGCCTGCGGAGCTCCCCCACGCACCCGGTGGTTTCGTCGGCCGGCGGGCCGAACTGACAGCGCTCGACGCCCAACTCGACGCCGTGCGTCACGGCGGCGGGCCCGGCATCGTCGTCATCGACGGGATGGGCGGGATCGGTAAGACGGCACTCGCCCTGCACTGGGGTCATCTGCACCGCAACGACTTCCCGGACGGTCAGGTCTACCGCGACCTACGGGGGTTCAGCCCGGGCGACACCCCGATGCCGCCAGTGGAGGCGCTGCCCCGACTGCTGCTCTCGCTTGGCGTGCCACCATCGGACATCCCACCCACTGTCGACTCTCAGAGCGGGCGGATGCGCAGCCTGACCGATGGCCGGCGGCTGCTGATCGTGTTGGACAACGCCTACGACGCCGCACAGGTCCGACCGCTGCTGCCGGGGAATCTGGCCGGCCTCGTCGTGGTGACCAGCCGACGCCGCCTTCCGGGGCTCGTCGTCCGCGAGCAGGCGCTGCCGCTGAGTCTCGCTCCGCTGCGCCCGGTCGAGTCGGTGGACCTGGTCGCCGGGTGCCTACGTCGGTCCCGGCCTGACGAGCGCACGGCACTCGCCGAGTATTGCGGCCATGTGCCGCTGGCGATCCGTATCGTCGCCGCCCGCGCGTTGGACCTGCCGGAACGTCCGCTCGGCGACCTGCTCGACGAACTACGCGAGGGAAGCCGGCTTGACGCGTTCGTCGGGCCTGACGGCCCCGACACCAACCTCCGTGCTGTCTTCTCCTGGTCGTACCGTGGCCTGTCACCCCCCGCCGCCGAGCTGTTCTGGCGGCTGGCACTGCACCCGGGCGAGAGTGTCGGCGTCCACGCCGCGGCGGCCCTCGCGGGCGTCAGCGTGCTGCGGGCCCGGGAGCTGACCGCCGAGCTGCACCGGGCCAACCTCCTTCAGCTTCCAGCGCCGGACCGCTACCAGTTCCACGACCTGGTGGGCGCCTACGCCAGGGAGTTGGCCGAGGCGCCGGAGAACGCGGCGCAGTCGCGACCGGTGTTCGACAGCCTGCTGAACTGTTACCTGCACACGGTCAGCGCCGCGGGACGGGTGCTGCAACCGCACCGGCCGCACGTCAGCCCAGCCCCGCCAGCCCCGGTCGAGGCAATGCGCGTCGAGACGTACCAGGCCGCTCTGGGCTGGTGCGAAAGCGAACGGACGAACCTGGTTCCGATGGTTCGCGCAGCGGCGTCGCGCGGCGCGCCGGCGTACGCATGGCAGATCGCCCTGGCCGCGTCGGCGTACTGGTACATCACCAAACGCAGGGAAGACTGGCGGATCGCGACCCGCATCGGGGTCGCCGCCACCCGTGCCGTCGGTGACCGACGGGCTGAGGGTGCCCTGCTGGCCAGCCTCGCGACCGCGCTGTGCGAGAGCCGACGTTATACCGAGGCCATCGACCTGTACCAGAAGTCGCTGCGATTGCACGAGGCCAGCGGCGACTGGGACTGGCGAGCCACCAGCCTGAACAGCCTCGCCGTCGCGCACGCGGAGGCGGGCCGCCCCGACGAGGCGCTGGCGACGTTCGCCCTCGCCCGCGAGGAACACAGGCTGCGGGGTAACCGACGGGGTGAGGGTGTGGCACTGCAGAACATGGCCCAGTGCCATGTGCTGCTGGGCCAACCCGGCGAGGCGATCGACCGCCACGAGGAGGCACTGACCGCGATGCGTGACGCGGGTGACCGGTACGCGGAGGCCATCTGCATCGCCAATCTCGGCGAGGCGCACGCCGAACTGGGCGATCACGAACGGGCGATCCGACGCTTCCGCGAGGCAGTGCGGCTGCACCTGTCCACCGGCAACGAGCACGGCAGGGCCCGGACACTGCTGGCCCTGGGACGGTCCCTGAGCGAGCGGGGCGACGACGAGGCCCGATCCTGTTGGCGACAGGCGCTCGCCGTCTTCAACGAGCTCGGAGACCCGGAGGCGGACGAAATCCGGGCGCTGCTGGGCGAGCCGGCGACGACCGACAGTTGACCTGATTCCCCCGACACGACCGGTGCCAGCACTGGTGCGACACCAAACGTGGCCGCTACCAGCTCTCGCGTTGATGTGTCCGCTGCAAGCCTGCTGCAGGCGAGTTGCAAGCCACCCCGCCGACAATCGGTCAGTCGGTTCCCGCTGGGCGGACGGCCAGCCGTTCTGGCCCAAGACTGTTTACCGGTCTGCCGAAGGTAGCTATGGCCGCCAGGCGGCACGAAGTGTTCGGCAGACCGGGACCAGTAAACGGAGTTATTCGTGGGTTCACGCATCACGATCACCGCCGGTTCGCTCGCGATCGCGGTGACAATTGCCCTCACTGGGTGCGGCAGCCTCGGCAGATCGCACGACCCCGGAGGTGGCACGAGCGAGTCGAAGGAGACCGTTGGTGTCGCGGCGGGCACGCCCGAGAAACTCGGGGCACCGATCGGAAGCCAGGACATTCAGATCAGCGACAGCGGCAAGCTCTTCCTGGTCAAGGTCGAGCTGTACCCACTCCGTCGCGACAAGGGTTTTGTCACAGTCAACGTCCGTTTGACCCGCACGGATGCCGGCGACAACCCGGACCGTTGGCAGATCGCAAGCGCGTTCGAGGGTGACACGATCGCCCTGGCCTTCTCGGGCGTGACGTTGGTCGACCGGAAGAACCGCAAGCGGCACCTGGTCGCCCGGAGCGGGGACCAGGACGCGAAGCCCGGCCAGGTGAAGTATCTCGCTTCGTCGGGCCTCGCCTCGGTGTTCGTGCAGGCTGGCCAGTCGGTCGAGCTGTACGCCATGTTCGGAGCCCCACCGGATGATGTCACCGCCGTTGATGTCGTCATCCCCCGCGTGCCGGTCTTCGAGAATGTGCCGCTCGGTTAGCCGGCGGACAGCGCTGGCCGCCACGCTGACCATCTGCCTACTGGTCAGCGAACCGGCGATCGCCTGGTCCGCACCGATACCGACCCCAACCCCGCCGACCGGCACCGTGCCTGGGCCACAGGCCACGTCCGGCGAGCAGGTGAGCGCGCCGATAGTGGACATTCAGGGCCCGGTGCAGGACATTTTCCTGCTCACCGGGGACGCCGACGGCACCAGCCTGCAGGCCGAGTCCAGCAGTCGGATCGAGCTGACACTCGCGGCGGATGTGCTCTTCGCCTTCGGTAAGGCCGATCTGTCGCCGGCTACCCGCGCCCGGCTGGACGAGATAGCCGAACGGCTTCGTACCCAGGCCAAGGGCACGGTTCAGATCGACGGTCACACCGACTCGGTCGGTGACGACGCGCAGAACCTGACGTTGTCCCGCCGACGGGCCCAGGCAGTGCGCGACGCGCTGACCGCGGCACTCGTCGACGGCGGTGTCACCTACGAGATCAACGGCTTCGGGGAGACCAGGCCCGTCGCGCCGAACACCGTCGACGGCAAGGACAACCCGAAGGGCAGAGCCAGCAATCGACGTGTCGAAATCCGGTTCGACAAATGACGGCCCCGGAGAGAGTTCACGGTGTCAGAACCTCTCCGGGGATTGCCCGCTGATCGCCCGGCGGCCACGCACCAATTGTTGACGGCATCTGACCAGTGTCGAATTCGGTCGTCATGCCACCGCGCGTCCACTCTGGCAAGCTGTCCCAGTGATGGTCGGTGATCTCTTGGGCGACAGATATCAGGTCGAGAGCCGTCTCGGCGCTGGGGGCATGTCGGTCGTCTGGCGGGCGTGGGACCGCGTCCTCGAACGTGGGGTGGCAGTCAAGGTCCTGGCCGGCGCGCAGGCCGGCGCCCGAGGCGCACGGCAACGCGTCCAGGCAGAGGCCAGGTCCGCAGCGGGCCTCTGGCATCCGCACGTGACGAGTGTGTACGACTATGGCGAGCACACCGATGCCGCCGGCCGCCAGGTGTCGTATGTGGTGATGGAACTGCTGCCCGGCCAGACCCTGTCCCAACGACTTGCCGCCGGTCCGCTGCCGCCGGCCACCGCGATGCGGACGTGCGCGCAGGTCGCCGAGGCGCTCGCCGCCGCGCACGAACGTCAGCTGGTGCACCGCGACATCAAGCCGTCCAACGTGATGCTGACGCCGGCCGGTGTGAAGGTGGTCGATTTCGGTATCGCCACCACTGTCGGTCGGCCGGAGCTGGAGGCGGACGGACAGCTGTTGGGTACCGCGGCCTACCTCGCGCCCGAACGGCTCGCCGGTGGCACCGTCCTGCCTGCCTCCGACGTCTACGCGCTCGGACTCTTGCTGTACCGAACGCTGACCAATGAGCTGCCTTGGTCGGCGGAGACTCCCACGCAGATGTTGACTGCTCACGTGTACGTCGATCCGGCACCGCTGCCTGATATCGAGGGAGTGTCGCCGGAGGTTCACCGCCTCCTCGACCGTTGCCTCGCCAGGGATCCCGCGGATCGGCCGGACGCGGCGGAGGTGGCCACGGCCCTGCACGGTCTGACCGAGGACGCCGAGCGGCGGGTGAAACAGGCGGCCCAGCCGGCATCCGTCTCGCCCGTGTCTGCCCCGACTACCGCCGGTCCCTCTCCCGGTCGGCGTCGCCGCATCCCGAACGCGGTGTTGATCCCCGTTCTCCTGGCGACGGCAGGGATCATTTCGCTTGTGCTCCCCCAGTTCGTACCTGCCGATGGCAGATCGGGCGAAGTCGCCACACGTGACGGTGCCACCCCGCCCGACGCCGCCTTCGATGTGACTGTCACTGAGGTGCCTGCTCCCCGGCAGACGTCCGGGCGGCCCGCACCGGTCTCACTACCGAGCCGCACGGTGATCGTTCCGGCTGGGCCGGCTGAAGCGACCGCTCGAGCCGGTTCCTCGGCTGGCCCTGGCCCTGCAACGTCACCCAGTGCCGAGGATCTGACGGGACCGTCCAGTGCCGCGCCGGCGCCGACCTCCCCGAAGCCAGGTACGCCCCTTCGGGCACTCGGTGGTGTGGTGACCGTGCTCTGCACCGGCGATCAGATTCGCGTTCTGGACGTCGCTCCTGCCACCGGCTACCGCCTCAAGGACTACAACTCCGGGCCCGTCAAGGAGATCCAGGTGGTGCTGCTGTCCGCAGGCAACAAGAGCGAGATCAAGGCGCGGTGCGAGGACGGCACGCCATTGCCGAAGATAAGGGAGAGCCGCCAGTGAGCGGATGACGTACGCAGATCGTCATGATCCAGAGTGCGTGCGGCCGGTTTCAGTCGTTGTCGGGTCGGCCCGATCCGGCCCCCACTGTCCGCAGGTGTGCCAGCCCCTGGGCCCAGGACTGGATCAGGGTGGTTTCGTGGTACGCGATGCCATGTTCGGCGCAGAACTGGCGGACCAGTGGCTGGGCGTGGCGCAGGTTCGGCCGGGGCATGCTGGGAAAAAGGTGATGTTCGATCTGGTAGTTGAGCCCACCGAGCAGTGCGTCGAGGAGGCGACCCCCGCGCACATTGCGAGAGGTGAGGACCTGACGGCGTAGGTAGTCGATGTCATCGGTCCCGGTCAGGATCGGCATCCCCTTGTGGTTCGGGGCGAAGGAGCTGCCCAGGTAGAGGCCGAAGAGTGCCTGATTGACCAGGATGAACACGATCGCCTGCGGAACGCTCAGGACCAGGAACACGACAGTGAGGTAGCCGGCGGAGTGCAGGAGGAGCAGTCCGGCCTCCGCTCGTCGGCGTCGGAGACCGCTGCGGAAGAGGACCGCCCGGACGCTGGCGGCGTGCAGATGCAGACCCTCCACCATCAGCAGGGGGAAGAACAGCGCCGCTTGATGCCGAACGAACAGCGCGCGCAGGCCGCGCTGCGTCGCGGCCTGACCGGGGGTGAAGGACAGCGGCGCCACCACGAGGTCGGGGTCGCGGCCCTCGGTGTTGGGATGTGCGTGGTGGCGATTGTGCTTGTCGACCCACCAGCCGTAACTGATCCCGTTCACCAGGTTTGCACAGACATAGCCGATCACGTCGTTCGCCCGGCGGGATCGAAGGATCTGCCGATGCCCGGCGTCGTGTCCGAGAAAGGCCAGCTGCCCGAACAGCATTGCGACGCCAGCGGCGGTCGCCGTCTGCCACCACGAGGACCCGAGGCGGACGAACACGACGCCCATCAACGCGAGACCGACAAACACCACTGTCACCCGCGCCGCGTAGCGGCGGGGGTGCCGGTCGAGGAGACCCGCGCCTCGGACCAGGCGGGACAGATCGGCGTAATCACTGCCCCGGTCACTGCGAGCACCAAGATCTGTTTCACTCACCGTCGCCACTCCTCGTCAGCCACGCCAATCAGCTCCACTGACCCCGCCGTCAGTCGTGACCGGGGCACGTAGTGCATGCGTGGTCCTGCAGAAATCGATGAACGAACCGCCGCTGATGGCTTCAGTCTTTCGCAAAGCCGCCTCTCGCACGCCGAAACCATCCCACCATGCGCCGCACGTGAGTGCGACTCGCTTCATGGATGCCTGACGACCAGTCGCAGCCCGTACGTGACTGCGCACAGCGGGAACACCACGATCCCGACAGGATCAGGCTCAGGGCAGCGCAGTGACGAGTTCTGCTGGCGGAGTGCGGAGTTGGGTGTCCTTGCTGGGCGGTGTGCCGAACATGCGGCGGTATTCACGGCTGAACTGGGAGGGGCTGTCGTAGCCGACGCTGAGGCCCACACCGGTGATGTCTGAGGGGTGGCTGGCGAGCAGGAGCCGGGCTTCTTGCAGGCGGATGCGTTTTTGGAACTGGATGGGGCTCATTCCGGTGACTGTCTGGAAGTTGCGGTGGAACGCGGACACGCTCATGCCGGCGATTTCCGCCAGGTCCTCCACCCGGAAGGCGGTGGCGTAGTTCTCCCGGATCTGACGTACGGCGCGGTTGATGTGGGCCAGTCCACTGTCGGCGAGACCGAGCTGGCGGATGGCGGCTCCCTGCTCACCTCGCAGGAGATGCCAGAGGATTTCCCGCTTGACCATGGGAGCGAGGATCTTGCGGTCCGCGGGCTGCTCCAGCAGTCGCAGGAGGCGCACGATGGCGTCCAGCAGTGTGGGCGAGGCCGTGGAGACGGCAATGCCTGGCGATGCCGTGCGTGGGGTGGCCGGCAGGTCTCGGGGGTCGGCTTCCAGGAGGAGTTCAGCAAGCGCTGAGGGAGCGAGAGTCATGCCGAAGCCGAGGGTGGGCTGCCCGGTGTCCAGGACATGGCCGGTGACGGGGAGGTCGGCAGAGGCGATCAGATACTCACCGGGCCCATACTCGTAGAGGTGCTCGCCCAGGGCGAGGCGTTTGCCGCCCTGGGCGATGACTGCGAGCACGGTCCCGGACATCCCGGCCGCCGACGCGTTCGGATGGTTGAACTTGCATACCCTGATGCCCTCGATCGACGTACTCATGTCGGGCCGCGCATGCCGGTTGAGAAGCTCACGCATTTCGTCCAGGGCAGACATGAGTCTATTCATGCACAAACCTCCACACCGTGGCGTTGACCTGGCAGGATTGAGCACACAGATGTCCCCGCCAGGCAAGGCGGCTCGTGGGCGGCTGTCCTGGCTCGTCGCGCAACGAGCCGTGGGCGGCGTCGCTCACAGCAGGAGTTGGTTCAGAGGTTCTGGCCTCCGGAAACTTCGATGTCCTGGGCGGTGATCCACCGGCCCTCCTCGGAGACCAACACGGCGATGACCATGCCGATGTCGTCGGGCTCCCCGACGCGGCCGAGAGTGAAGGTCTTCGCCAGTTCCGGGATGATCTCCGGGTTCCTGCTGAACGCGTCGTCGGCGAAGCGGGTGACGGTGGCTCCCGGTGCGACCGAGTTCACGCGGATGCCGCGGGGACCGAACTCCTTGGCCATGTAGCGGGTGATCACCGCCACGGCGCCCTTGAGAGCGGCGTAGACGGAGTATCCCGGCGCGGTCACCTGGGGCAGCGTGGAGTTGCTGGTCAGGTTGACGATGGCGCCGCCGTCGGCGAGGAGCGGCAGCAGGGCCTGGGTGAGGAAGAAGGGCCCCTTGAACAGGCCGTCCGTGAGCCGGTCGAATTCCTCCTCGCGGGTGTCCTCGATCATCGCCATGCCGGCGAATCCGGCGTTGTTGACCAGGTGGTCGAAGGAGTGCCGCTGGAAGGTTTCGCGCAGCACCTCGGCAACGGTCTCCCGGAAGGTGGCGAATCCCGCCGTATCGGCGAGATCCAGGTGCAGCGCCACGGCAGTGCCGCCCTGCTGCTCGATCCGCGCGACGGTGTCCTTGGCGCCCTGTTCGTTGGAGCTGTAGGTCAGGATGACGCCGGTACCGCGCCGGGCGATCTGCAGGGCGGCGCTCTGGCCGATGCCGGAGCTGGCACCGGTGACGACGGCTACCTTCATTGTGTGCCTCCTGGGCCTGAGGATTCGTCGGAATCCGTGGGGAATGTGTCCCTTCCAGGAGACCGCTGTGCCGGACCCGCGAAAAGAGCGATCCTCTTCGTCTCTTGCCCAATCCTCTCGGATGGGCCGCGTCAGCCGACCCCGCTCCTGCCCGCCGCGCAAGGAGCGTCGACCCTTGCCGGACGTGCCCGGCCCGTCGTTGTGCTACGCGTGAGCAGGATCGTGCAAGGATCCGCCAGGATGCCCCTAGCAGCCCTCCCGGCGTGAGGTTTGACTTGCCCCAAAAGCCATTCCGTCAGGACGAGTGAGGCAGCCGACCATGACCGACACCACGGACAGAAGCTACGACGTGGGCGCGGTCAGGCGCGCTCTGGCCATCGGCCCGGGCTCGCCGCGCGAGGCCCGCACCATCGACATCACGACCCTGGGCCGGCGCACCGGCCGCCCGAGGCGCATCGAGATCTGGTTCCACCACGTCGACGGCCGCTGGTACCTCAGCGGGATGCCGGTGCCCCGAAGCTGGAACGCCAACCTGTCCGCGCACCCGCACTTCACCGTCCACCTCAAGAACGGCGTCCGGGCGGACCTGCCGGCCACCGCAGTGCCGGTCGAGGATCCCGCGGTGCGCCATCGCGTACTGTCCGCGGTCGTCGCACTGCAGGACGAGCCCGGTTTGCGCATGCGCGTCACCCAACGCCAGCGCTTGGAAGACTGGCTCGAGCACAGCCCGCTGATAGAGATCGTCTTCGACGACGAACGGCTGCGCCAGCCGCTGAGTTGACCACACCGGACGACATGGAGCGGCAGTCTGCGCGCTACTGCTGGCCGCCGCCACCCTCGCCTGCGCCACGACACCCGAGGGCTCTGGGCCCTGACGGCTGTCCTCAGCCGGGGGATTTCCAGGCAGACGGTCAGGAAGTGCGGAACGACGCCGGCTCGGTCAGGCCGATGCCCTTGCAGTCCCATCGGGTGCCCTGGTCGTGGACCCAGCCTGGTCCGACAAGGCGTGACGAGATGCGACCAGTGATACGGCAGGTCAATTCCGTTGGAAGTGATGGACTCGTTCGCGAAGTTGTTGAGCATCGCCAACGAAAACAATGTCTCCTACACAGAGCTCTGCACCTAGGCCAGGGACATGGCCCTCTCCGACGCTGATGACAACTCGGTGCCACCCGTCCCGGTGGACGGATCAGCGGATACCGTTACCACCGACACCTGGGCGACGTCAGATCAGGGTCCTCCGGACGGCAGAGCGGTCAGGTCAGGAGCCTGGAAGTACCGTGGAGAACGCCGAGGTCTTCGGACGGAAGGTGCAGGAACCCCCATTTTCGAAAGCCTCGACCCTGGTCGACAACCGGACTCGCCCCACCTCCCGCCCCCATTCGCGACGGGCTTGACACCGCAGGGGGCCAGGGGTTGACTTGCGGCTATGGACCCGGCATCAGCTGAAGGCCAAGAATCGTCTGTCCGGGCGAGTGTGGCTGACCGACAGATTGTCGCTCCACGGTGGTACTACGCGGTAATCGGAGTAATCGCAGGTGCCGCAACTGCGGCAAGCGGTCTTCTGTCGCAGCAGATCGCGGGCCCCTTTCTCGTCATCGCGGCCCTATCCGTGGCAGTGACTAGCCGTATCGCGGCGAAAGTCTCGGGAACTCGTCTGCCTATTCCAGCCAGCGCCGCCGGCGTTGGTTATCTGGTCGCCCTCGCCGTCGTGTTGATCGGGTCCCTGATCGTGGTATGGACCGTAGTGCGCCCTGACGGCCCTTCCTGGCTCGCCTGGATGCTTGGCACTCTCGTGTTCGCGGTCGTACTCAGCGGCACGTGGGTGGCGAAGACGGAGCGTGCGGCGCAGCAATCGGCGTAGGCGTCGCTGACAGCCGCCGAGACGACCCGGGCGGGCGGCGCTCCTGCTCGATCACCGCTCGATTGGTATCGCTGCTGGGCGTATCGCCAGCTACGGTGCGGCTCCTTCGAATCCCTACGGCACCTAGCGGGCTCCTGATGGGTTGGGCGGGACAGCGGCACCGCTGCTGGCGGCGGTAGCGGTCACGATGGTCGGCCTGGCGCTGGTCCAGGCGTAGTGGAGACGAAGGTCAACGAGGGGTGATCAGTGGTGCGAAATCGGCGCGAGTGAGGGGCTGGTCGGACAGCGAACCGTCGGCGCGAGGCACTCTGAGAGGTCGGCCATCACGGGAGAACGTGACGGTGGTGACGTCGTCGCGGCTGGTAAGAGTGCAGACGATCTGCCCGAAGGCGAGGACCTCGTCGCTGCGGCCGGCGTCGTCGCCGGGTTTGTCGACCACAATGCGGGCCTGGGTGCCGGTCAGTGTGACACCAGCGGCGTTGACCGCTCCCGGCAGCGCGCTGGTCAAGTCGGTGTCGCGTTCGGCCGCGGTGGGTCCGACCAGCAGATGCCGCAGTTGATCCTCGATCGTTGGCGGTCGGTCGACGCGCCGGACGAAAGAGATGATGCGGTTGTCGCGGACGAAGCAGAGCGTCTCGGCGGCAGGGCCGACTGGTGCGCTGGTGTCGGCGGGCGCGGAGCTCTGGAATGGTCCTTTCGGTGCCTGCACCACCCGGGGGGCATCATCGGTGGGAATGCTGCAGCCGGTCAGCAGCACGGCAAACGCCAGCACGACGAAATGACGATGGTTCATGGCAGGCTCTCCGGCAGAGTGACACGGAAGCAGGCGCCTCCGCCGGACCGGTCACCGACGGTGACGTGTCCGGCGTGTGCTGCGGCGTGCTGTGCGACCAGCGCGAGTCCGAGCCCTGTGCCGTCGTTTGTGCCGCGGGTGTGAGCTGCTCGTCCCCGGACGAAACGGTCGAAGATCGCCTCGCGGTCCTCGACGGGCACACCGGGTCCGTCGTCCTCGACTTCGATGATGCCGGCGCTACCGTCGCGGCCCAGCCGGACGCCTGCAGGACCGCCTCCGTAGGTCACCGCGTTGTCGAGCAGGTTCGCTAGGACCTGTGCGACACGGCGTCGCTCGACCAGCCACGTCGCCGGCACGTCGGGTGCGAGATGGACGAGCGCCGTGGGCAGGTCGAGGGCGCGGCAGGCATCGCGGGCCAGCGCGACGACGTCCACGGAGGCCCGGTGGGCGGGCTGGTCACTGCGGGCCAGGTCGATCAGGTCGTTGACGAGCCGCTGGAAACGGTCGATCTCGTCGGCGACGAGCCCGGCCGCGATGGCGGTTCGTTCGTCCTGGTGTTCCCGACGACGTGCCAGCACGCTGGCCGCCGCGGCGAGGGTCTGCAGTGGCGAGCGCAGCTCGTGGCTGACGTCGGCGGCGAAGCGCCGGTCCCGCTCGATGCGATGCGCCAGCCGGTCGACCATCTGGTTGAACGACGAGGACAACCGGGTCAGGTCGGGGTCGGTGGTCTTGTCGAGGCGGGCGGTGAAGTCACCGGCGGCGATCTTTCCAGCCGCGTCGGCGACCGCCGTCAGCGGCCGTAGCCCGTGCCGGGTGGCGTACCAGCCGAGCGCCGCGCCGGAGCCGGCGACCATGATCGCGACGGTGGTCAGCGCGAGCGCCAGAACCTGGAACGTCTGTTCCAGCTCCCGGAGCGAGTTGACCTCGAAGTACGTCGCCGACGCCGACAGGGGCACTCCGACGACCAGGACAGATTGGCCGTCGACACGTACCCGCTGCACTGCGGGCTCACCGGCCCCGACGACCCGACGCAGCTCAACCGGGATGGCAGCGGTGGTGGTGGGGTCGGCGGTACGGGCATACCACTCGCCGTTCAGGTGCAGCACCGGCCGCCGACTCCCGCCCGTGTCCAGCGACCGAAGCACCTCCACCACATCGGGGGTGTCGGTGTCGAGCCCGGCACGAACGACGGTAGCGTCGAAGTAGGCGGCGCGCAGGGCGGTGCGTTCCCGCTCGTCGAGTAGGGACCGGCGGGTCAACTCGTAGGAGACCAGGGCCATCGACGCTGAGAGCAGGAGCGCGCCGACGGCGAACGCGACAGTGACCCGGGTACGCAGTCCGAGGCGTCTCATCGTTGCAGCTTGTAGCCCAGGCCCCGCAGGGTGACCAGGTGCCGCGGGTTCGCCGGGTCTGACTCGATCTTCTGCCGCAGGCGGCCGACGTGCACATCGACGAGCCGTTCGTCGCCGCTGTCGTACCCCCAGACCCGTTCGAGCAGTTGCTGGCGGGACAGCACCCGACCGGCGTGCTCGGCCAGCTCGCACAGCAGCCGGAATTCGGTGCGGGTGACCGGTACGGGTTGTCCGGCTCGGCGCACCTCTCCCCCGTCCGGGCTGATCTCCAGCTCGCCGACCACGAGCACGGGCACGGGCTCCGGCGACTGCCCCGCGACGCCGGCACGGGCGCGGCGGCGCAGGGCGCGCAGCCGCGCGGTCAATTCCTTGATCGCCACCGGTTTGACGACATAGTCGTCGGCGCCGGCTTCAAGAGCGGCGACGATGTCGTGCGTGTCGTCGCGGGCGCTGACCACCACGATCGGCACGTCGTCGTCACGGCGCAGCTGCCTGATGCACTCGAAGCCGTCGAGGCCGGGCAGCATCAAGTCGACCAGCACGTAGTCGGCCGGGTCGCGGCGCTGCACGCGCAGGCCCTCCTCGGCCGTGGCCGCGCCGAGAGCGTCGTAGCCCTCGTCCTCGAGCGCGAGCAACAACGCCAGACGGATTCGGTCGTCGTCCTCGATCACCAGCACGGCCGTCATACCGGGAATCATCCCCACACGACCAGCTCGGCGGCCAACCGTGGCGGCCGGTTGGCAGATTTGTCACGGAACTGTCACAGATCCGCGTGGTGACCGCCAAGCCGGAACGGCAGGGTCCTAGACGACCGCGTCCGTGAAGGAGAGGGGTGTGCCCGTGACAGGGCCTCTGGCAACCACGCCGTGCACGCTGCCGCTCGTCGAGGTGTGCATCACCGAGTTCGATCTGGCCTGCCTGCCGGCGACCGGAGCAGTGTTCGACCGACTGCTGACCCTGCATCCCGCACAGGTCGTGGTCGACCTGTCCGGGTGCCGGCACATCGACGCCGCTGCCATCGGCCTCCTGCTGGATGTGCACCGGCGGCTGGCCCGCGCCGACGGCGTCCTCACCGTCCGCAATCCGAACCCGCGCATCCGACGCATCCTGCACACGGCCCGTCTGGACCAGATTCTGCCGGTCGTCGACACTGCCTCGTCGTCGTCCTGCACGCCCACGACGGGACAGGAACCCACCTCCACCCCACCGGCGTTGATCGCTCATGGCCGCGCCGCGGTAAGAGCCCCGCACTGACGATCGCCAGTGGTCTCACCTTTCCCACCATCGGGCTCGACCGCCACCCGGCAGGGAAACACCAGATTCGGGAGCCATCTCCGCTTCGGCACTGCACGAATGCCGTGTCACACAGCACCGCAAGACACGGCCCCAGGAAGGACCAGCACAATGACAGTTGTCCCAGACGACCACCTGATGACCCTGATCTGCGACACCTGCGGCGACACCGTCAAGGCCACCGCGTGCGTGCTCCCCGACGCGGAGGTCGTCTGGACCCTGGTGTCCGAACAGGGCTGGAGCGGTTCACCGTTCGCCACCGGCCCGCACCGCTGCCCGCACTGCAGCCTCCTGCCGCTCCCTGGTGGCGGCCATGCGTCGTGCGTCGACCACGGTCCTGGTGGCATCCTCGGCATCGACCACCTCGACGACGTGACCGTTGTCGCCGCCGCCGGTGACGTCGATCTCGATACCGGGGACACCCTGCGCACCGCCCTGCGTCACGCAGCCGACATGGGCGGGCACGTGGTGGTTGATCTGAGCCGAGTACACCTCATCGACTCCACCGGCCTCGGTCACCTCGTCCGCGCCCACCGCGAGGCCCGAGACCGTGGGGCCACCCTCTGCCTGGCCGCGCCGTCGCGGTTCATCCGTACCGTCCTGCACACCATGCGCCTGGACGGTGCCTTCCCCATCTTCGACAGCCCCGAAGAAGCCCTCGCCCAACTGTCGAAGGGGTCGGCTGTGGCGCAACCAACCGCAGCCGCCGCCAAGGCCACTCGTTCCTGATCGAACTCGGTCCCGAAGCGAGGGCATCTTCGTCGCCGGCAGCGACATCTGACACCCATGGGATCGGATCGTTAGGAGCCAGGGGGCGTTCGAACGCGGCTGCTGGTGCCGCGGCGGCTTTCGGGAACCGATCCCCACCTTGTGGTAGCACCCGTACTCGAAGGAGATCCGAGGCAGCCCATGAGTATCGCTGGTCTCGTCATCGCGCTCCTCGTCGGCGTCGCTATCGGCCTGCTCGGCAGGCTCGTCATTCCGGGACGCCAGGAGGCTCCGATCTGGCTGACCGTCTCCGTCGCGGTGGTCGCCGCGCTGGCGGGCAGCATCGTCGCCCGTCTCGCGGGCGTCGATACCAGCACCCTCAACCTCCTGACCCTGGTCATCCAGGTCGGTCTCGCCGGCATTGGCGTCGTGCTCGTCGTGGCCACCGCCAGGCCCGACCCATCCGACTCCCCCTGAACCGGAGACGACGCAGCGCCAGCGCCAGAGGTGAACCACAAGCACGGTCAGGCCGGATTCCGCTCAAGGTGGACGAGGAGCAGGAGTGACATTTCTTGAGTCCCACCCGGTCGCGTTCCTGACCGGCGTGAGGACGCCACCGGCTCGCCGTCCGCCATCCCTCCCGACCTCGTCACAATCCAAGGAGCTGACCATGCACATGCCATGGCCGTTGCCCGATGAGAACTGGTCCGCCGACACCTCGCACCAGGCCGCACCGGACCACGAGGACCTGAGACTTGAGGCGCTGGTTGCGCAGCGATTGAGCATCGACTGGACCACGCGGCGTCAGCAGATCACCGTCTCCGTGCAGAACCGGGTCGTCATCCTCGCTGGCGTGGTGAGTGACGCGAACGCGCGGCAGGTCGCGGCGGACCTCGCCTACGACGTGCCGGGCGTCTTCGACCTCTGCAACACACTGCGGCTCAGCGGCCCACGGCGTGGTCACCGGTGACCGACGATCACCGGTGACGCTTTCAGGGGCGGTGACAGGCTGATGGTCGTCGCTTGGCTAACGTAGTAGCCGGTGTGCCGGGAAGACTGGTCGGCGACTTCGTCACCGACCCCACGGAGGACCACGATGAGCCGCCCACCGGCGAACCGCACGCCGCTCCTGCTCAGCCGCAGGAGTTGGCCTGAGGTACGCCGGATCGGGGACATTCTCCGGACCGAAACGGTCGGTGGGGTGCTGCTGCTGATCGCCGCCGTGCTTGCCCTCGCCTGGGCGAATTCGCCCTGGTCCGCCGCGTACCGGTCGCTCGCCGACGTCACAGTGGGCCCTGCGGCGCTGCATCTGGACCTCTCGTTGGCGCAGTGGGCCGCCGATGGCCTGCTGGCGATCTTCTTCTTCGTCGCCGGGCTGGAGCTCAAGCGCGAGTTCGTCGCCGGTGACCTGCGCGAGCCCCGCCGGGCGATGCTGCCGGTCGCCGCTGCGCTCGGCGGCATGACGCTGCCGGCGCTGATCTACGTGGCGTTCAACCTCGGGGCCGGCGACGGGGCGTTGACCGGGTGGGCGATCCCGACCGCCACGGACATCGCGTTCGCCCTCGCCGTGCTCGGAGTGATCAACACGAGCCTGCCCTCGGCGATGCGCACGTTTCTGCTCACCCTCGCGGTGGTCGATGACCTGCTGGCCATTGTGATCATCGCGGTCTTCTACACCAGTACCCTGCACTTCGGGCTGCTGCTGCTCGCGCTGGCCCCGATGGCGCTGTTCGGTCTGCTGGTGCAGCGCCGGGTGCGGTCCTGGTGGCTGCTGCTGCCGCTGGCCGCCACGGCGTGGGCACTGGTGCACGCTTCCGGGGTGCATGCCACCGTCGCCGGGGTCGCGCTGGCCTTCACCGTGCCGGTGCTACGCCGCAAGCCGGGACCTGGGCCTGGCCTGGCGGAGCACTTCGAACACCGAATCCGGCCCCTGTCCGCCGGGGTCGCGGTGCCGGTGTTCGCGTTCTTCGCCGCCGGAGTCTCGGTTGCCGGGGCGGGTGGCCTCGGCGCAACCCTGACCGACTCGGTCGCCCTGGGCGTGATCATGGGATTGGTGGTGGGTAAGGCGGCGGGCGTTCTCGGTGCGACCTGGCTCGTGCAGCGGTTCACCCGGGCCCGGCTTGCGGAAGGGCTGGCCTGGTGGGACATGGTGGGGTTGGCGCTGCTGGCCGGGGTCGGTTTCACCGTGTCGCTACTGATCGGTGAATTGGCGTTCGGCGCCGGCAGCGAACGCGACGACCATTCCAAGATCGGCGTTCTGCTCGGGTCGCTGCTGTCGGCGGTGCTGGCAACCGTCGTTCTCCGCGCTCGTAATCGGCATTACCAGGGGGTCTGCGCGCTGGAGGAGCGTGACAGCGACGCCGACGGGGTGCCCGACGTCTATGAGGAGCAGCCGACCAGGACGACGCCGTCCTGATCTGGCGCTCCTGGGCTACGGCGGCCAGCCGAGCAGTCGAGCGCCGAGTACGGCTGTCTGCAGCGTGAACCGTTGGGTCGGCTCGCCGGGGTGGTAGCCGGTCAGGTCTCGGATGCGGTCGAGTCGGTAGGTGATCGCGCGGACGGACAGGTGCATCTGCCGGGCGGTTGCGGTGTGGTTGCCCTGGTTGTCGAAGAGCACGGTCAGGGTCTCCAGGTACGGCTCGGCACCGCCGCGCGCCGTGGTCAGTGGCCCGAGGACCGTGGTGACCAGGTCGGTGATGGCGTCTCGGTCACGCAGCAGCACGGGGAACACCAGCAGATCGGCGGCATTGAGGACGGGCGTGGTGAAGCCGAGCCTGACGGCGTAGTCGAGTGTGTGGCGGGCCTCGTCGAGCGACGTGGCCAGGCCCTGCACCCCGGCTTGGGTACGGCCGACGGCGATCTGCCAGTTGCCCGCGCCGAGTTCGGTGAGGAGCAGGTGGGCGAGTTCGGCCGCGATGCCGCGTAGGCCGCCGGCGCTGATGCAGACCACGTCGCCGTCGCGGAGGGTGGTGAGGGTGTTGCCTTCGCCGAACCTGGAGGCCAGTGCGGCATCGATGCGGTGCGTGATGCCGGGAGTCAGGCCGGCCGCACGGGCGATGAGGACGGTGTGGGTGGCCGACAGGCGGATGCCGTACCGGTGTGCGCGCTCGGCCAGACCTCCTGGGTCGGCACGGCCGGTGAGCAGGTCGTTGACGAATGCGGCACGTTCGTTGTCGTGGCGATCCAGCTCGGCGCGGTTCTGCCGGGTGTACCCGTCCACGGCATCGGTGAGCAGGACACGGGCGGTGTCGAGCAGCGTCTCGGCGCGGGAATGCACGGCGGCGGCGGTGTCGGTCGACGCGACCGGTGTGGCGTTCCAGTGGGCAGTGGTGGCATCCAGCAGACCGGTAAGAAGATCGGGCAGCGTCAGCCCCTCATCCGCTGCGCGGGCACCCAGGTTGACCGCTGCCTGACGCCGGGCACTGGCCGGGACGTACAGCAGATCCTGGCAGTTGGCCGCCAGCCAATTGTCGTCGCTCATGGGCTGTTCCTTGTCGGCGTGCTGGTGGCCGCCGGTAAGCGGAGGCCACCAGCCTCAGGTTTACACACCGATGTCGCGACGGTCGAACACGATGACTCCGGCGGTCGTGGTTGCGGCCCCGAGGAGCACGAGGGCGAGAAGCTCGACCGGATGCCAGCCGGTGTGCAGCGGGTCCGTGCCGATGAAGTAGTGGAACGGTGACAGCCAGCGCACCCAGTGCCACCCGTCGAGCATGCCGCCGATGGCGTTGGCCATGTAGGCGGCCAGGGCAAGGCCACCGGTGATCGCGAGGACGACAGCCCGTCTTCCGGTGGCGGCGCCAACGAGGAAGGCGATGCCAGCGAAGCTCCACACCAGGGCGACCAGGCCGGCGGACGCGGCGGCGACGTTGGACAGGGGGATGTCCATGCCGATCCAGGGAACAATGATCATCAGCAGGATCCCCGGGATGGCGGCGATCCCGGTGAGCGCGCTGCCGGCGGCGGCCACCCGTTGCCAGGCGAAAGCGGCTCGCGAGACCGGATTGGCCAGCATCAGCTCCATGCCGCCGTCCTCCTCCGGCCGAGCGATCGTGCGGGCAGTCAGCGTGATGGCGCACATCAGGACCAGCAGTGGGCCGACAAGGCTGAAGATGGTCGCCTGCAGATAGCCGGCGGGCGACAGCATGTCGGCGATGCCGAGGAAGTCCAGCATGCCCTGGGGCAGCGCGTCCTGCTTCAGCTCCGCGGCGCCCTGGAACTGGCTGTAGAACGAGGTGTAGATGGCGGTGAAAGCGGCGACGCCACCGGCCCACCCGATCAATGCCAGGCGGTCGTCACGCCAGGTCTTACGCACCAGCGCGGGAAGCATCGCCGGCTCCTTCCCCGTGGTAGTAGAACGACAGGAACGTCTCTTCCAGGTCAGGCTCGGTCGACAACATGTCGACCACCTGATGACGCGCCGCTGCCTTGATCAGCGGATCGATGCGGCCATCGACAGTGCATTTCAGCACCGGGCCGGACACCACCACGTCACTCACGCCGGGCAGGACACTGAACTCTGCCGGGTCCACCGGATCGTCGAAATGAATCTCGACGGCGCGGACCGCCCGCTTCCCCAGTGACTCAACCCGCTCGACCGCGGCCAACTCGCCGTCGCGGACGATGGCGACCCGGTCGGCCGCCTGCTGCACCTCGGCCAGGACATGAGAGGACATGAAGACGGTCTGCCCAGCACCACTGGCGTCGCGGACCATGGCCAGGAACTCCTGCTGCATGAGTGGATCCAGGCCACTGGTCGGCTCATCCAGGACCAGTACCGCCGGCCGGTGCATGAACGCCTGCACCAACCCGACCTTCTGCTTGTTGCCCTTACTCATCGTCCGTACCGAGCGCGAGAGGTCCAGGTCGAGCCGCTCCGCGAACTCGGTCACCTGCGGCCAGGCCACGCCGCCGCGCGCCGCGGCGAAGAAGCGCAGCAGGTCTTCCGCCTTGTCCCGGCCGGGAAACACGAGCTCGCCGGGCAGGTAGCCGACCTGACGGTGCAGTGCGGTCCTGTCCCTGCGCGGGTCGAGCCCGAGCACAGTCGCGTGTCCACGAGTGGGGCGCAGGAAGTCCAACAGCAGCCGGATCGTGGTGGTCTTCCCGGCTCCGTTCGGTCCCAGGAACCCCACCACCTCCCCGGCGCGAACCTCCAGGTTGAGCCCCTCGATACCCCGTCGCTGACCATAGAACTTGGTCAGGTCCTCGGTGAGCAGGGCGATGTCGCTTGTCATGCCCACATCGTCGCCGGCCTTGCTACCCGGCATCCAGGTCAGCATCCGGCCGACATGACACAGAGGCTGTTGCCGAACATCGGAAGCCAGTAGTCCGATCACAAGCCCGGGGGCCTCCGCGCCGCGACCGCCGGGAGTACTCTCACGTCAGGTGCGCCGGGAAGTCTGGTCGGCAGGTCATGTCCTGCTGCGGCTCTGGAGGCTCCGATGGGCGTTTCTGCCCTGCGCACCGAACATCTGTCCAAGCGGTACGGACGGCTGCTCGCCCTCGATGACCTCACCCTCGACGTCGCGGCGGGTGAGGTGTTCGGGTTTCTCGGCCCCAACGGTGCCGGAAAGTCAACGACGATCCGGCTGCTGCTCGGACTTGCCCGACCCACCTCCGGACGGGCCTGGGTCTTCGACACCGATGCCGCCGATGTCGCCGCGGCCCACCGCAGGCTCGCCTACGTGCCGGCGGATGTGGCGCTGTGGCCACGGATGACCGGCGCCGAGGTGCTGGACCTGCTCGCCCGCATCGGCCCCGGCACGGACACCGCCTACCGCGACGAGCTCATTCAACGATTCGCGCTGGACGTGTCCAAACCGGCCGGCACCTACTCGACGGGCAACCGGCAGAAGATCGCCCTGATCGCGGCGTTCGCCACCCGGGCGCCTCTGCTGGTGCTCGACGAGCCGACCAGTGGCTTGGACCCGCTCATGGAACTGCAGTTCCGGCATGCGGTCGGGGTCGCCCGTGACAACGGGCAGACGGTGTTCCTCAGCTCCCACCAGCTCGCCGAGGTCGAGGCGGTCTGTGACCGCGTCGGTATCCTGCGCGCCGGTGAACTGGTGGAGGTGGCGTCCGTCGCACAGCTACGTCGACTGCACCACACCGAAGTGGCCGCGACATTCACCGGCACGCCACCGAACCTCACCGGCGCCCACGGCGTCCACGGCCTGCACACAGACGGCGCCGAAACAGTGCGGTTCACCTTGAACGGCTCCCCCGCCGCGGCGCTGCGCGCCCTGGCCGACGCCGATGTGGCGACGATCGTCGTCCGGGAGCAGAGCCTGGAGGAGATCTTCCTCGCCTACTACGGGCAGAACGCCCGATGATCGCGACCATGGCGGCAGCAGCCCGCCCGGAGCGTGTGCTGAGAGGGCTCGCGGTGCGCCAGGTGCGCCGTGGTGCCCTGGTCGTGACCGCTGTGTGCGCGGGCATGTCCGCACTGGTGGTTGTCGGCTACCGCAGCGAGGCACTGGATCCGGCGGCGGTGGCGGCGCTGGCCCGCAACCCGGCGATCCGCACCCTGTTCGGCGAACCGGTCGCGCTCGACAATGCGGGCGGGTTCACGGTGTGGCGTACGGGCACCGTCCTGGCGGTCCTGCTCGGAGTGTGGGCGATGCTGGCCGCCACCCGGATCACCCGCGGGGAGGAGGACGCCGGCCGGTGGAGTCTGTTGCTGTCCGGCCGCATCACCCTCGCCGAGGCGGTCCGCCAGCACCTCGGTGTGCTGGCCGTCGTTCCGGTCCTCGTTGGAGCGGCGACCGCAGCGGCGATGATCGCTGCGGGCGTGGACACCGCGGGTTCGTTGTTGCACGGCACCGGCCTCGCCGCCGTCGGGCTCTCCTTCGTCGCCGTCGGGGGCGTCAGCGCGCAGCTGTTCGTCAGCCGTTCGGCGGCCAACGGTGCCGCAGCCGCCGTCCTGGTCGTGGGGCTCCTCACGCGGATGGTCGGCGACGGTGTGCCCGCGCTGGCCTGGCTTCGGTGGCTGTCCCCGTTCGGCCTCTTGGCGTTG
The DNA here is from genome assembly GCF_022230925.1 of Micromonospora alfalfae. Taxonomy (GTDB): domain Bacteria; phylum Actinomycetota; class Actinomycetes; order Mycobacteriales; family Micromonosporaceae; genus Micromonospora; species Micromonospora alfalfae. The sequence continues at coordinate 557,353 of NZ_JAKKFH010000008.1, forward strand.
ACCCGCCCGTTCGACGGCAATCGAGGGTTGCCGGTGTTGGTGCTGGCGTTCGCTGCGGTGCTGCTGCTGGCGTTCGCCGGTCGGCTTGCGGCGCGGCGTGACGTCGGCGCGGCGATTCTTGCGACGCGCGGCAGTCGGCCGGCGCGTACCGCGTTGCTCGGTTCGGTGCCCGTCTTCGCAGTACGGCGCACCATGCGACCGCTGGCCGCATGGTCAGCCGGGACCTGCGCGTACTTCCTGCTCCTGGGCCTGATCGCCCGGTCCATGACCGAATTCCTTACCGGCAACCCCGATTTCGCGGCCATGGCGGCCCAGGCCGGCTTCCCGGCACTCGGCACGGTCGAGGGCTACGCGGCCACCCTGTACGCGCTGCTGGCCGTCCCGGCCGGGGTGTTCGTCGCCGTGCGGCTCGCCGCCACCGCCGCAGACGAGAACGCCCGGCGTCTCACCCTGCTGCTGGCCGCACCGGTGACCCGGGCACGGCAGTTGGCCGCCGAAGCGGCCGTCGCTGGTTGCGCCGCGCTGGTCCTGATCACTGTGGCGGGCGTCGCCATGTGGGCCGGCACGGCTACTGTCGATGCCGGCCTTGGGGCCGGTGACGCGCTCGTCGGCGCCTGGAACGTCGTGCCGGTCGTGCTGCTCTGTCTGGGAGCTGCCGTCCTGGCGCTCGGATGGACACCGCGCGCTGTCGCGGCGATCGGCGCCCTTCCGGCCGCTGGCGGGTTCCTGTGGCAGGTCCTCGCCGACAGCATCGACGCGCCCTCCTGGATCCGGGCGCTGTCCCCGTTCGCGCACCTGGCCGCGGTCCCGGCCACCGCACCGGCATGGCCGTCAGCGTTGGGGATGGTCGGCATCGCCGCAGCAGGAGTGGTCGCGGGCACGATCGGCTACCGTCGGCGTGACCTCTATGCCTGAGCGGGGTAGCCGTCGCAGCAGCCGCGATCGGCTGCCCGAGAGCCACCGAGCTTGACCAGAATCGCCGTGGTGGCGCGGCGATGGTGGCGCAGTCTCCGTCAGTGCTCACTGGCGCGGCTATCCTTGATCGAGTACGACCTGTATGCATATGTCCGCTAACTGAGGAGGGACCCGTGCCCGATCAGATCGACCTCGCCCGCCTGCGGGACGTGCTCGACGGACCGTGGGCCGCAGTCCGCAACGCGCACCGGGAGCACCTCGACGCGCGTTTCCTCCCGGTGTACGGCGAGACCGGTGACCAGGCACGGGAGCGGATCACCCGACTGCTCGGCGAACTCCCCGCCGAACTGGGCATGGCCTCTGCCTTCCCCACCGAGTACGGCGGCAGCTCCGACGTCGGCGGCTCGATCATCGCCAGTGAGATGCTGGCGCAGGTCGACCTGTCGCTGATGGTCAAGGCGGGCGTGCAGTGGGGCCTGTTCGGCGGTGCTGTCCAAGCCCTCGGCACCCGGCGGCACCACGACGCCTATCTGCGGGACATTGTCTCCGGCACTGTCTTCGGCTGCTTCGCGATGACCGAGACCGGGCACGGCTCCGACGTGCAGCAGCTGCGCACCACCTGCACGTACGACCCGCGGACGCAGACTTTCGACCTGCACACCCCGCACGAGGCGGCCCGCAAGGACTACATCGGCAACGCCGCCCGGGACGGGCGGATGGCGGTGGTCTTCGCGCAGCTGATCACGAACGGTCAGCGGCACGGCGTACACGCGTGGTTGGTGCCGATCCGCGACGAGCGGGGCAACCCGCTGCCCGGCGTGAGCATCGGCGACGCCGGGGCCAAGGCCGGCCTGCTCGGCGTTGACAACGGGCGGCTCACCTTCGAGCACGTACAGGTGCCGAGGGACATGCTTCTGGACCGCTACGGTCAGGTCGCTCAGGACGGGACGTACTCCAGCCCGATCGAGAACGACTCCCGGCGCTTCTTCACCATGCTCGGCACCCTGGTCCGCGGCCGGGTGAGCGTGGGTGGCGCGGCGTCGGCGGCCACGAAGTCGGCGCTGACCATCGCGGTGCGCTACGGCGACATCCGCCGTCAGTTCGGCACCCCCGACGCGGAACGGGAGGTGCTGCTCAACGACTATCTGGCCCACCAACGCAAGCTGCTGCCAGCCCTGGCCACCACGTACGCGCTGCACTTCGCCCAGACCGAGCTGGTCGCCGCGCTCAGCGAGGTGCAGGGCGGCGACGGGCCGGTCGACGAGCATCGGCAACGGGAGCTGGAATCCCGGGCCGCCGGCCTCAAGGCCGCGCAGACCTGGCACGCGACCCGCACCATCCAGATGTGCCGCGAGGCGTGCGGCGGCGCCGGTTACCTGGCCGAGAACCGCCTACCCAGCCTCAAGGCCGATACCGACGTCTTCACCACCTTCGAGGGCGACAACACGGTGCTGCTCCAACTGGTGGCCAAGGGGCTGCTCACCGGCCACCGGGACGCTTTCGGCTCGCTGGACGGCTGGGGCCGGGCCTCCTTCGTCGCCGAGCAGGTCCGCGAGATGGTGCTCGAACGCACCGCCGCGCGGTCGCTCATCGAGCGGCTGATCAGCGCCGTGCCAGGTCGTGACGAGGAGGTCGCCGTCACCGACCGCGGTTGGCAGCTCAAGGTTTTCGAGGACCGCGAGAGGCACCTTCTCGACGGGGCGGTCCGCCGCCTGCGCAACGGCGCGGCCACGAAGAAGGACCGGCCCTTCGACATCTTCAACGACGTCCAGGACCACGTCCTGACCGTCGCCGCCGCGCACATCGACCGGGTCACCCTGGAGGCGTTCGTCGCCGGCATCGAAGACACCCCCGACCCGGCGGTCCGGGCGCTGCTCTCGCGGCTCTGTGACCTGTACGCGCTCAGCGTCATCGAGGCCAACAAGGGGTGGTTCCTGGAGCACGGCCGGCTCACACCGGCCCGCGCCAAGGCCATCACGGGCGTGGTCAACGGTCTACTCAAGGAGCTACGCCCGCACCTGCGCACGCTCGTGGACGGTTTCGCCATCCCGGACGCCTGGCTGCACTGCGCCATCCTCAGAGAGGAACCCCAGCGGCAGGAGAGCATGGCCACCCACGACGCCGCCGACGATCCCCAGGTGGTATCGGCGTAGGAGGAAGAGTCCTGCGGCGCTGACGTCTGGGCGGAAGGCTTTCAGAAGCTGGTGACGGCCCACCCGGGTTGTCGGCGCGGTTCGTGGTGCCGGTACGCGCCGCCCGACAGGTCAAGGACCAGGTCACCCGACGAGTGCTGGACCGCTTCGCGGAGAACGGTATCAGGGTGGCGTCGGTGACGCAGAGCATCACCATTCACCCACCGCAGCCGTTGGGAACCGTGGCGGTTCCGACCAAGGGCCGTTGACGGTCTCCTCGTCGGCGGAGATGTACCGAGCGATTCTCGTCTCGGCGCGCCACAGACGAGTATGTCGCCCTCGCCGGACTCGCGGCCCTCAGCCGCGCCCTGGTGGGGATCACCGCTCGAACCCTGGCGATTCTGGATGTCGAGGTCACTCTCTCGCAGTACCGAACACTGGTCATCCTCGCCTCCCGTGGTCCGCTACGCACGGTGGACCTGGCCGCCGCGCTGCGCGTGCACCCGTCCACGGCGACGAGGACCTGTGACCGCCTGGTACGCCGGGACCTGGTGGCCCGGCAGCAGCAGTCGTCGGACCGGCGGGTGGCCCTGCTGACTCTCACCGAGGCCGGCAAGGCGCTGGTGGGCGACGTCATGCGGCACCGAACCCAGGAGATCCGGCGCCTGGTGCGAACTGTCGGCACGGAGCCCCGGACGACCGCCGAGCTGATCAACTCGTTGGTGGTGGCGGCCGGCGAGCCCACGGAAGAACAGTGGTGGCGCCATTGGGAACAGATCACTCGGTAGCTCCTGGCGCTTCACTGCCTGCCGCCGCTGCCCGACCTCAGGGCGCTCCGCAGCGGGAGGCTGAGGGCAGCCGGTCCGACTTTCCGTCATCAGACCGACCCACCCTCACCAGCGGCCGTCGGCATGTGCCGCGCCGCGAAACCCACCGGCAGCGGTGTCCATCCGACCGGCTCTTCACCGCTCCAACGGCCGCAGACGGTTGTTGACGTCGTGCACTCCCGGAACGCTCCAGGCGCGGGCGTGGGCCTCCGTGCGCACGTCGGCGCACGTAACCACGCCATCCAGGATGACCACGCGGTTCTGCACCTCGATGCAGATGCGTTCGTGACGCAACCGGGGATCCCGCTGCATGCCGTCCAGCAGCCGGCAGGCCAACCGGGCATCCTCAGAGGCTGGCTGGAACTGGACCAGCGGTGGAAGGTCGTCGGGCAGGAACCAGGGGACGTAGGTCATGATGTTCCCTCACAGGTGCCTCGGTTTCGGCGGGACGTGTTCGGCCGCTGACATACCGGCCGCTCGGGGGTAGCCGCAACTCAGCGTCGGGTTGGGGGCACCGGGTACGGCGCAGCCACCCCACGCGGGCTGAAGAACGGCGCGTAGCCGTAGTACCAGTACACGTCCTCGTAGTAGCCGGTCTCCTCGACGACCTCCGGGTCGTACGTCGGGGCCTGCTCGACCTTCTCCCGGGTGAGATCGACCCGCACTGTGTCATCGGTGACCTCGCTGACCGCCTCGACGGGGAGGAAGGTGGCGGTGGCGCCGATGCCGAGAATTCCCCCGTGCTCGACACGCAGGAACCGCACCTTGTGCTCCTCGCGATCGATCAGCAGGTCGTCGACCTTGCCCAGGTCGTCACCGTCGGCGTCGAGGACGCGCCGACCGCGCACGTCCTGCTCGGCATCCGCGATCGTCTGCCCGGAGTCACCGAGCTTGACCAGAATCGCCGTCGTGTCGTGTGGCACGAGCTGCTCCTTCCGTAGCGTCTGATCCTTATGCGCTACCCAAAGGACGGCCGGGACTAGACGACGAACCGATGACGGTTGCTGCCCACTTTCGTGACGGCTGAATGCCCGTCCGTCACTGACCCGTCGGGCGGAGAGGACGAGGAGGCCCCACCGATCCGGCGGGGCCTCCTCGTCTCAGGTGGCTCAGGAAAGCGTGTTCAGGTAGTCGGGATTGGCCTTCAGCCACTCCTCGACGGCCTTCTCCTCGTCGCCCTTGTGGGTGTTGAACATCAGGTCTTCCAGGGACGCGAGCTGCTCACCGTCCATCTTGAACTTCTTCAGCATCGCGGTGACCTCGGGGAAGTCGCCGCCGAAGCCGGTGCGGGCGAGAGTGTTGATCTGCTCGGCCTGGCCGAGGGTGCCCTTCGGATCGGCGAGGTCCTTCAACTCGTACTTGGCGTAGGCCCAGTGCGGGTGCCAGAGGGTCACCACGATCGGCTTCTTGTCGGCGATCGCGCCGTCCAAGGCCGCCAGCATCGCCGGCGTGGATGAGGTCTTCAGCTTCAGCTTGCCGTCCAGGCCGTACTCGGGGATGACCTTCTCCTGGGTGGCCTTGGTCAGACCTGCGCCCGGCTCGATGCCGATCAGCTGCCCGTCGAAGCTGCCGGCCTTGTCGGCCAGGTCGGCCAGCGAGTCGACACCCTCGACGTAGGCCGGCACCGCGATGCTCAAGCTGGCGTCGTCGTACCAGACGCCGAGCTTTTCCAGCTTGTCGCCGTACTTCTCCAGATAGGAGGCGTGTGTCTGGGGTAGCCAACTGTCCAGGAACAGGTCGATGTCGCCGTTGGCGAGACCGCCGTAGACGAGACCGGCCTCCAGGTTCTTGAGTTCGACCTCGTAGCCCTTGTCCTGCAGGATGTCCTGCCACAGGTGGGACGCGGCGATCGCCTCGTCCCAGGCCATGTAACCGATGGTGATCTTCTTGCCGTTGTCGGACGCGTCGTCCTGGTCGCCGCAGGCGGCAGCGGCGCCGAGGGCCAGGGCGGCGGTCACCGTGAGCGCGAGGGCACGCTTCAGTGTCGTGAACAAAAGGGTTGTCCTTCCTCTTTCGGGTATGCCGGCGGACTCCCGCGTACGCGGGAGAGGGATTGCCGGCGGAGAGCGAGGGGTCAGGCGGCCTGCCGCGCGAGGCGTTGCGCCCGAGCGGACGGGAGACGGTCGCCCGCCGAGTCGGTGAGGCGGTCGAGCACCACGGCGAGGATCACGACGGCGATCCCACCCTCGAAGCCGCTGCCCACCTCGACCTGCGACAACGCGAACATGATCACGTCGCCGAGGCCACCAGCGCCCACCATGCCGGCGATCACCACCATGGACAGGGCCAGCATGATGACCTGGTTGACGCCGGTCATGATCGTGGGCAGTGCCAGCGGCAGCTTCGTCCGCAGCAGCACCATCCACGGTGGCGCGCCGAAGGACTCGGCGGCCTGGACGATTTCCTTGTCGACCTGACGCAGACCCAGCTCGGTCAGGCGTACGCCGGGCGGCATGCTGAAGACCAGGGTGGCCAGCACGCCCGGCACGGTGCCGATGCCGAAGAAGAAGATCGCCGGAATGAGGTAGACGAACGCGGGCATGGTCTGCATCAGGTCCAGCACCGGCCTGGCCACCGCGGAGGCCCGCTTGTTCTCAGCGACCAGCACGCCCAGCGGGATGGCCATCAGCAACGCCAGGGTGCTGGCGACGAGCACCTGCGCGAGCGTGCTCATGGTCTCCTCCCAGTACGGCATTCCGGCCACCAGGCCGAGGCCGATCGCGGTGCCGAGGGCGAACTTCCACCCGCGCAGCCACCAGCCGAGCCCGGCGAGCACCAGTACGACCACCACCGCCGGTACGCCGGTGAGCAGGTCGTTGAGCGGTCGCACCAGCGCCTCGACCACGGTGGCGACACCGTCGAAGAACGGGCCGAGGGCGCCGGTTGCCCAGTCGACAGCGGACTCGGTCCAGGTGCCCAACGGCACCCGGGGCAGCCAACTGTCGAGCGGCGACTGCGTCAGACTCATGTCGACTCTCCCTCCGTTGCGACCAGTTCCGCCTGGCCCTGGTCCTGCGTCGGCTCGCTCGAGGTCGCGGCGGCCAGCGCACTGAGCAGGGTGATCCGGGGGATCACCCCGATCAGCCGGTCGCGCTCGTCGAGAACGGCCACCGGGTGTTGACTCTCCGCGCAGTCGCCGAAGAGGTCGGCCACCGAGGTGTCCGCAGTGACCGTGCGGACCCGCTGGGTCGATACGTAACCGTCGAGGTGGGGGCGGCCCTCGCGGAGCGCCCGCAACACCTCGTCCTCGGTGACCGTGCCGAGGAACCGCTTCATCGGACCGGTCACGTAGACCACCGAGGTTTGGCTTTCCCGCAGCGCCTTCGCGGCGACCCGGGGACCGGCGTTGACGTCCAGCACCTGCTGGGGCTTCTCCATGACCGACGCGGCGGTGAGGATCCGGGTCCGGTCGACGTCGGCGACGAACTGCGCCACGTAGTCGTTGGCCGGGTCGGTGAGGATCTCCTCGGCGGTGCCGATCTGGACGATCCGCCCGTCCCGCATCACGGCGATCCGATCGCCGAGCCGCATGGCCTCGTTGAGGTCGTGGGTGATGAAGATGATCGTCTTGCCCAGTTCGGCCTGAAGGTCCAGGAGTTGGTCCTGAATCTCCCGGCGGATGAGCGGGTCCAGTGCCGAGAACGCCTCGTCCATCAGCAGGATCTCGGTGCCGGCAGCGAGCGCCCGGGCCAGCCCGACCCGCTGCCGCATGCCGCCGGAAAGGTCGTGCGGCAGGTTGTCCGCCCACTCCGTCAGGCCCACCATGCGCAGCGCGTCCATGGCCCGCTCACGTCGCTCGGCCTTGGGCAGCCCGGCGACCTCCAGCGCGTACCCGGCGTTCTCCACCACCGTCCGGTGCGGCATGAGCGCGAAGTGCTGGAACACCATGCTGATCTTCTCGCGGCGCAGCTTGCGCAGCGCCGCCGGCTTGAGCGTGGTCAGTTCGACCCCATCGACCCGCACGCTGCCCCTGGTGGGCTGCAGCAGGCCGTTGAGCATCCGGATCAGGGTCGACTTTCCGGAACCGGAGAGGCCCATGACGACGAAGATCTCGCCTGGGCGTACCTCGAAATTCGCGTCGATCACGGCGGCCGTGGCCGACAGCCCGGCCAGTGCCTCGCCGCGGGGCCTCCCGTCCCCCAGACGTCTTACCGCTTCGTCAGCTCGACTGCCGAATATCTTGTAGAGCGACTGCACTGTGAGCGCGGACACGACCCCCCTTTCGAGACGGAAACCGGTTGGCGTATCGCGCCATGGGCGCCCTCTTCGCGTCTCATCGTCGATATCAACATCGATCACATTCAGCGGGTCACATAGGCCCGGCGGCGAAACCTACCGACGTCATCGCGACAAATCCAGTCGGCACCGCAGGTTGTGGATATGCACACAAAATTTTCACGCACCGGAACCTGATCGGCCCTCGGCAGATGTTGCACGATCCGTCGCCCAACACCCTCGGACCGCCCGACTTCTACCCGACCTGCACCGATCGTCCCGCTGGAGCGCACCTCGCCAGCGTTTTGGCGCCTAATCGCGGAGCAGTTCCAGAATTTGACGAGGTTGACAAAGAACTGTCATACAACCGTCATATTCCATCGCGGTACGATCGCGTAGTCTCACCTGCGGGATAGCGCTGCGGCTCCCGATCGCGGCTCAAGGCTCGCAGAAACAGCCTTCATTCAGGCAACGCCCAACGCATCATGGCGAGCGAACGGGCAGACGTTGGATCACGTGGTTGGTGCGCCCTCTCACCACGGTCTCCCTCGGTGACTTACTGGGGCGTCGGTATTCTTGTATTGCGCGCACGGCCTGCGCCCATTGCCCTCGACTGAGGGGCGACCGGCAGTAGCGGTGGCAGAACCTGCACTGCACCAGAACAAGATCACCTTCCAGCGGACAAAGACGTGGGAGTCCACCGACCCTGACCGGGACGCCAAGCTCGCCCGAACTGAGTACGTGAGCAGCCGCTTCCCGCAGCGAGTGTTCGCGTTCGACGAGTTCGGACCCCTGGTGATCCGGCCGCAGGCCGGTGATGGTTGCGGAGTTCATCGTCCGCGATGCGGATCTGACCGGCGGGACCCTGCTCGTACTGTCGACAGGTCCCTCCGCGCCGGCTCCACCGCAGTTGGTCACCGTGGTCCGGATGCGCAGGCGTCATCAGCGTCGCCGAGCAGATGCAAGCCGGCAATGACCTCACCTCATGGGGTGACCGCGCCAGAGTTGTCCTCGGCCAGCTCGGCGAACCAACGGCGATCGCGGCGGAACACCTCGCGGACCGTGAGCCCGGCGGTAGAGGCCACCCCGGTGACGGCCATGGTATCGAGCCGGGCCCACCGGAACGGTGGCCCGAGGCGAGAACCACCGCCGGCGGCCTGAAGGGCCAGTTGGGCCTGACCGCGCCACAGTCCTGGGCCTGGTGCTTCGAGTTCTACGAGCACGGTGCCGCCGGGGCGCAGCAGGTCGTGGCACCGGCCGAGGAGGGTGACGGGGTCACCGCCGATGCCGATGTTCCCGTCGATCAGTAGCGCGTGCGCCCAACGCCCTTCTGCGGGCAGTGGGGCGAAGACGTCTCTCTGGAGGGCGATTGCGCCTCGGGCCCGGGTCAACCGAACCGCTTGCGCGGAGATGTCGACTCCGACGGCGGTCAGTCCGGCCCGGGTGAGTGCCAGTGTGAGCCGGCCTGGACCGCAGCCAAGGTCGAGCGTCGGGCCGGTGCATCGGGCGACGAGTGCGGCCACCGCCGGTTCGGCCGGGCCGTGCCACCGGCGTACCGGCAGACGGCTGCGCCAACCGTTGTCGCAGTGCACCAGCCAGTGGTCGTCGGTGCGGCGCCGCAACGCGCTGCCGAATGCCTCGGCCGGTCTGGCCCGGATGCTACGGCTCACCGTGGGTTCCCGGGCGTCAGGCTGCGCTGAACCGCCGCGACCTGGCGGGCGAAGCGGCTGCCGGTAGCGTGCCGCGCCGGGTGGGCCGCTTTCTGGCCCCTGGACCGCCCGGGCAAGACCGTCGCGGCCCGACCAGGACGACCGTCGGCAAGCCCAGGGCGACCGTCGGCAATCACGTCGGTCGACCATGTCGGCGCATCGCTGGAAGTCGACGCGGCCACCGCCAGTGCGTCGGCCCACTCGTCGACGTCTTGAAGCAGGGGTAAGGGATCTACCCGCAAACCCGCATTGCGTAAGGCCACGATGGTGTGGTGTCCGGTCAGTGCGGTGGACATCGGCACGGCGCGAAGCACGGCGGCGTGCCGGGGGTTGTGCAGGCCCAGGGCCCACCACCCGCCGTCGATGGCAGGGCCGAGTACGGCGTCAGTCAGGGTGAGGCGGTGGGCGGCCGCATCGAGCTGCGCCGACGTCAGCTGTGGCGTGTCCATGCCGATCTGGAGCACAGGTCGACCCGGGTAGGCGTCCGCCACGTCGGCGTGGGCGTTGGCGAGACGATCGCCGAGGTCGGTGCCGCGCTGCGGCAGGATCTGCCAGCCGGCAATCGCCGCGGTCAGCTCGGCGGATTCCTCGGCGTCGGCCAGCCGACCGTGCAGGGCGAGGACGGGTGTGACGCCGGGCGTGGCGCGTACGGTGTCCAGACTGTCCAGCAGTGCCGCGGCGGCGATCCGGGCCGCCTGCAGGTGGCTGGCCGGTGGGCAGAGACGGGTCTTCACCGCCCCGGGCACGGGTGCCTTCGCCATCACCAGCAGGACTGTCACCGCGATCGCTCCACAGTGCGCAGGACCCCGGCGAAGTCCCGGGTCGCGCGGAGCGTGCCGCGTACCGAGCCGGAGACCTTCGACCGGGTGCCGGCGGCGCGGTGCGAGTACCGCACGTCGAGTTCCCGGATCCGCCAGCCCGCGGCGGCGGCGCGGATGAGTAGTTCCAACGGGTATCCGAAGGCGCGGTCGGTGACTCCGAGGCCGAGCAGCGCTTCGCGGCGGGCCACCCGAATCGGGCTGAGGTCGCGCAGCGGTATGCCCCGGTGCCGCAGCAGCGCCGCGACCAGCGCGGTGCCGGCCCGGGCATGCCACGGCCAGACACCGGCGACGACGGGCCGGCGACGACCGACCACCAGATCAGCCGACCCGTTGGCCACCGGCGCGACCAGTGCCGGGAGTTCGGTGGGATCGAAGGAGCCGTCGGCGTCGAGCACACAGACCAGGGCGCCCTGCGCCGCCTCCAGGCCGGTGTGTACGGCCGCGCCGTAGCCCCGACGCGCTTCGTGGACGACCCGGGCGCCGTGCCGGGCCGCGACCTCCGCTGAGCCGTCCCGGGAGCCGTTGTCCACCACGATCGCCCGGTAGCCGGGTGGCAGGGCGGTCAGGACGCCGGGTAGCGCCGCGGCTTCGTCGAGACACGGCAGTACCACGTCGATCGGTGATGGCATACCGGAAACGCTAGAACGCCAAGCCGCCCTGGATGGGCGAAATCAGACCATCAGCGTCCATGCCAGCGTCGCTCCCTCATCGAACGGTGATGTCCGGCCCGTTCCCGCACCACCGGGCCGGCGATGGCCGTACCGTCCGGTCGTCATGAGAGTGCTCGCGCCCCTGCGCCGGGGACCGGACGTGCCCGCCCGGCGTGTCGACGCCGACCTCGTGGTCCTCGGCGTCGAGGTGGCGTTGATCGCCGCCGCGGTGGCGGTGGGCGTGCTGCTCAACGCGCGCGGAGTCGGTCTGCACGCCGACGCCGCGCCGCTCTACGCCACCTGGCGTCCGCACCTGGGTTGGGGTACCCCGGCCGCGCTGTTGGTCGCCACCGTGGTGCTCGGCTGGGGCGTCCGGTGGGCCCGGACCGCCAGGTGGGGCCGGCTGCTGGTTGCCGCCTACCTCGCGGCGGTCGCGTGGACGATGTCGTTGGCGCTGGTGGACGGCTGGTCGGCCGGTTTCACCCGGCGACTCACCCCACAGGCCGAATATTTGCACGAGGTGCCCCGAGTCGCCGACATCACGACCATGCTGGCCGGCTTCAGCGCCCGGATCCTCGATTTTCAGCCGAACGCGTGGTCCACCCACACCGCCGGCCATCCGCCGGGGGCGCTGCTGCTCTTCGTCGAGTTGGACCGGATCGGCCTCGGCGGCCCCACCGTCGCCGCCCTGGCATGCGTGCTGGTGGGAGCGACCGTCACCGTGTCGGTGCCGGTGACGCTGCGGGCCCTCGGCGCGGAAGAAGCCGCCCGCCAGGTGCTGCCGTTCCTGGTGTTGCTGCCCGGCGCGATCTGGGTGGGAGTCTCGGCCGACGGCATCTTCGCCGGTGTGGTCGCGGCAGGGCTGGCCCTGCTGGTGGTGCGGGGACTGGCCGCCGCCGCGGTCGGGGGCCTGTTGCTCGGCTTCGCCCTCTACCTGTCGTACGGCCTCGTACTGGTCGGCGTCCTCGCCCTGGCGGTGGTGGCACTGCGACCGCGAGACCGGTGGCCGGCGATGCTCGCCGCACTGGCCGGCGCCGGTGCGGTGGTTGCCACCTTCACGTTGGCCGGTTTCTGGTGGCTGGACGGCTACCACCTGGTGGTTGAGCGGTATCACCAGGGCTGGGCGGCGGATCGCCCGTACGGCTACTGGGTGTGGGCGAACATGTCGGCGCTTCTGCTCTGTGCGGGCCCGGCGCTCGGGCCCGCACTGCGCAGGACCGCGCTCGCGTCGGCCGGTCCGGCGCGCAGCGTAGCGATGCGATGGCGTGGGCCGGACCGAGCCGGGATGAGTGCCTGGCTTGACGCCCTGCGGGGAGCCGGGCCGACGGTGCTGCTGCCGCTGGCCGCCGTGCTGGCGGTCGTCGCGGCTGATCTGTCCGGGCTGAGCAAGGCGGAGGTGGAACGGATCTGGTTACCGTTCGTGGTCTGGCTGCTGGTGGCCGCCGCCCACCTGCCGCCGGCTGCCCAACGGTTGTGGCTGGCTGGGCAGGTGGTCACCGCTCTGGCGGTCAGTCACCTGCTGTGGACGGTGTCCTGATCCGCCGGCGGCAGTGCGACGATCTCAGGCGGTGAGGGTGGCCGGTTCCCGTAGCGGATCGGTGGCGAAGGCGGCCACCCCCTCGGCGAACCCGACCCGGGCGGTGTAGCCGAGCAGCTTCGCCGCCCGCCGGGGATCGGCGACCACGTGTCGGACGTCGGCCGCCCGGCCACCACCGACGATCTGCGGCACCGGCCCGGCCATCGCCTCAGCGAGGGCAACAGCCAGCTCACCCACCGTGTGCGGCTCGCCTGAGCAGACGTTGACCGGCACGAGGCCCCGCGGTGGCGAGGCGGTCAACGCCAGCAGGTTGGCCCTGGCGACGTCGGTGACGTGGACGAAGTCGCGGCGCTGCCGGCCGTCCTCCAACACCCTCGGCGGCAGACCCTCCGCCAGTGCGGACCGAAAGATCGAGGCCACCCCCGCGTACGGGGTGTCCCGGGGCATCCGAGGGCCGTAGACGTTGTGGTAGCGCACCGCCCAGACGCTCCCGCCGGTCTGTCGCGCCCACGCGGCGGCCAGGTGTTCCTGGGCAAGCTTGGTGGCCGCGTACGTGCTTCGCGGCTCAAGGGGCGCGTCCTCGGGCACCAGAGCTGGCGAGAGGGTGCCCGCACAGTCCGGGCAGGTTGGCTCGTACCGGCCGGCGGCCAGATCGGCGACGCTACGGGAGGCGGGCCGCACGGTGCCGTGCGCCGCGCAGACGTACCGACCCTCGCCGTAGACGACCATCGAGCTGGCCAGCACCAGCCGGGTCACACCGGCCCGGTGCATCGCGGCGAGCAGCACCACGGTGGCGTAGTCGTTGTGGCTGACGTAGTCGGGGGCGTCGGACGGATCCAGTCCGTGTCCCACCATCGCCGCCTGGTGACACACCACGTCCACTCCGGGAAGAAGCCGGTCCAGCAGCGGGGCGTCCCGGACGTCACCGACCACCGGGGCGTGCCGCCGGGACCACTCGGGGATTTCCCGGCCGTGTGCCTGAGGCAGCAACGCGTCGAGCGCCACCAGGTCGTGGCCCTCGGCGACGAGCAGGTCGGCGATCTGCGATCCGATGAAGCCGGCCGCGCCGGTGAGCAGTACGCGCATCCCGGTGACCGTAGACCGCACTCGGCCGGGGTGGGGTCGAATCACCCGCCTGCCAGGCGATCGGTATCCCGGTATGCGCCAACTTCGGTGCCCACGGCGTCTAGCGTCGCGGGATATGGGTGTGACGGACCGGCAGACGGGTTTCCCCCAGCGGTGGTGGAGGGCCCTTGAGCGGCACCCCCCACCGATCCCCGGTCTGCGCGGAGACCGCTGGCGCAGCCCGCTGCGGGGTCCCTGGCTGACCGCCGTCTACGGCGCCGTGCTCCTCGTCGGGTTGCCGCTGGTGATCATCACGGGGCTGCTCGACTACGCCGCCTACGGCCCCCAGTTCGATCAGGCCCTACCCCGCGAGGTGGGCTGGTTACGGCTGCCGCCGTTCGACTGGCCGACTCGGCCGTCCTGGCTGTTCCGGGTCACCCAGGGGCTGCACGTGACGCTCGGCATCGTCCTGATCCCCGTGGTGCTGGCGAAGCTCTGGTCGGTGATCCCGAAGCTCTTCATCTGGCCACCGGCCCGCTCGCTGGCCCAGGTGCTGGAGCGGCTGTCCCTGCTGCTGCTGGTCGGCGGGATCCTCTTCGAGATCGCAACCGGTCTGCTCAACATCCAGTACGCGTACCTGTTCGGCTTCGACTTCTACACCGCGCACTACTTCGGCGCCTGGGTCTTCATCGCAGCGTTCGTGGCACATGTGATGCTGAAGCTGCCCCGGCTGGTCAGCGCACTCCGATCCCGGCCGGCCCTGCGGGACCCCCGCCGATCGGGGCAGCGCGAGCCACGTCGGCCCGAGCTGCGTACCCCGCTGACCGCGACCCGGCCCGAGCCACCCGATCCGGACGACCTGGTGGCCACCGCACCCGGCGCGCCGACAATGAGCCGACGCGGCGCGATAGCCCTGGTCGGTGGTTTGTCGCTGCTGCTCGGCGCCCTCACGATCGGGCAGAGCCTCGACGGTCGCTGGCGTCGCACCGCACTGCTGCTACCGCGCGGACGTGAGCCCGGCACCGGACCGAACGGCTTTCCGATCAACCGCACCGCCGCCGCGGCGGGTATTCGGCCAGACGAGATCGGGCAACGGTGGCGGTTGACGGTGCGGGGCGGCGGCCGTCTCGTCACCCTCGACCGTCCCCGCCTGCTGGCCATGGGCCAGCACACCGCCCGCCTGCCGATCGCCTGCGTGGAGGGGTGGTCGACGCGACAAACCTGGTCAGGTGTACGACTGCGCGACCTCGCCGCCCTGGTCGGTGTGGACGATCCGGCGTCGGCGCAGGTGCGGTCGCTGGAGAAGGCCGGGTTGTTCAACCAGGCGATCCTCCAGGCCAACCAGGTGCTCGACGCCGACTCTCTGCTCGCTCTGCGGGTCAACGGCGCCGATCTCTCGGCCGACCACGGCTTTCCCGCCCGGGTGATCGTTGCGGCTCTGCCCGGCGTGCACTGCACGAAATGGGTCGCCGACATCACCTTCCGGACCGGCGCCGATGGCTGAGCCTCTCCCCCGATTCCGGGCGGCCTACGGATCGTCCCCACAGCACCTCGTCGCCATGATCGCCTGCTTCACCCTCACCGGCTGGGTAGCACTGCGAATCGCCGAAGAGGCCACGGCCGGCCGGATGCTGCTCTGGTTCGTCGGCGCGGCCGTCGCCCACGACCTCATCCTCTTTCCGATCTACGCGTCGGCCGACCGGGTGCTGCGCGGTGCGCTCCGGCGCTCCGGCCACGCCGCTACGGACGGTCAGTCGCCCGCTGCACACCACCCGCTGCCTCGCCGAGCCGGGCACACGCCATCCCGACCATCCCCGCTGAACCACATCCGGGTACCGGCACTCGCCACCGGGCTGCTGTTCCTGGTCTACCTTCCCGGCATCCTGCGGCAGGGCCGGGAGACCTATCTCGCGGCCACCGGTCAGGACCAGCATCCGTACCTGGCCCGCTGGCTGGCAATCACCGCCACGCTGTTCCTGGTCAGCGGCGTCTGGTACCTCGTGCGGCAGATCCGCTGGCGACGGGTCGACGGTTCGGCGCGTTGAACAGGTGACTCCCCGTCGCTGACCCGGGAAGGCACGAGCATGACGAGGTCCGCGGAACTGCCCCAGGCCGAAGTGGGGGTGATCGGTGGCAGTGCCTTGGCGTCGAGGCCGAAGACCGCAGGCAGGCGCACCAAGTCAGTGACCAGGTCCCCACTCCCCCGCAGGGACGGACGACGGATCATCTGCTACGGTATCCGGGTTGCAGTTTTGATTTCCGTAGACGTTTTCCAGCGCCTGATGGGTATCCGAAACCCACCCAGGCGCTTTTCGTTTTTCGTGTCGTTTCGACGCGGGTGATCAACGCGGCGGCGTGAGGGTCCGCACAGTGCGGTCTCCAACAGCCTGCGAGGAGCAGACATGACTACAGGTACCGTGAAGTGGTTCAACGCCGACAAGGGCTTCGGCTTCATCAGCCCGGACGACGGCGGCGCCGACGTCTTCGCCCACTTCTCCGCGATCTCGGCGAGCGGCTTCCGCAGCCTTGACGAGAACCAGAAGGTGGAGTTCGACGTCACCCAGGGCCAGAAGGGCCCGCAGGCGGAGAACATCCGCCCGCTCTGATCCACGCTCCGCGAACGGCGGCCCGGCTGATTCAGCTGGGCCGCCGTCCGGCGTTTCATGCGCTCGCCACGTCATCTCAGAATCGCTGATCGGCAGGCGTCCGGCCATCCCGGTGTAGCGAGTGGGTGGCGCAAACGAGCGCCGCGGCCCCGACGCTGCCGGTGGCCGAAATGGATCGGCTACTCACCAGCCTTCCTTCCCGCCTCTGGTGTCGCGGCGTCGCCTTCTGCTCTTCCGTATGTCTCATCCGCTACCGCTGCCAGTGCTGACGGGCTGGTCGCGGCGAGGCCGTCCAACGCGTGTCGCCACGGGGAGGAGCTCAGGCATTGCGCGACCAGCCGACGCGCCCACTGTGGAGGCACCGCCTGTGCCAGTGCGGTGAGCACCCGCCCTTGGAGGGCGGGGCCGTCGATCTCGGGTACCAGTTCCTCGGCCTCCCGATGCGCACCGGCGGAAACCGAGGCCATTCCGGCCAGGAAGAGTGCCCTACTGCGACTGTGACGGCTTGGTAGGGCACGGCCCGACTCCGCAGCCTCGGTGAGAAGGAGGCGCGCCCGAGAGCGGTCCCCGCAGGCCATGAAGGCCTCGCCGACCTCAATGAGGCAGTCGACGCGATCCGTCGGGTCGGAGAGCCTTCGGCCTTCGGCTTCGGCCTCGACGAGCAGCAGGGCAGCCCGTTCCGGGTGCCCGCAGGCCGCGAAACCCTCAGCGACGAGCGTCAGTCGCCAGGCGCGGCGACCGATGTCCTTCAGTCCCCGGGCCTCCGTCTCGCACTGGACGAGGATGGACGTTCCACGCGTGTGCTGCCCTTGGGTGCCTAGTTCCCTGCCCACCCGGTCGAGCGCTGGATTGCCGTACTCTCCCGGAAACTCAATCGACAGTGCCAGCGACTCGGCCTGCTTCCCCGCGCCAGCGGTTGCCAGCGCGACGGCGATGTCGTTGAGCTCGTATGCGCGGTGGGTTGGGTCGGTGAGCGCGGCGGCTATCTCCGCCGCCTCCTGCAGGACCGGAAGAGCGCGTGACCGGTCGGTGCCGGTGGCCGCCGATTGCCCTACTGCCGTGAGAATCCGGACGCGCCACAGCGGATCGGTCAGCCCGCGGGCCACGGCCTCGGCTCGGCCCGGCGCCCCTGCGCTGACCAGTGCTCCGCCCAGTCGGTGCCCTGCTCGTTCCGCGTGAGGATTAGCAATCTGTGCCCCAATGAGGACTTCGGCCTGACCGAGCAATGAAAGGGCCCGGTCTCGCCGTCCGGCCTTTGCCAGGGCGTCTGCCAGGTCGATCAGCTGCCAGGCATCGCGCAGCGGATCGACCGTGTCGTGCGCCAGCGCCTCAATCTCAACGGCCAGGGAAAACGCTTCGGGGTGTCGCCCTTCGACGGTCAGCGCCTTTGCCACCGAGCCGAGAGCAGCCACCCGGTGGTAGGCGTCGCCGATGGAACGGGCCAATGCTTCAGCTTGCGCTGTCTTGCCGAGTCTTGCTAGATCCTTACTGACGAAGGCGAGTAGCTGGTCCTTCTCTCTGATGTCGCGGGCGATGTCCTCGGCCCGCTCGGTGAAACCGGCGGCAGACAGGACAATCCCTATCCGCAGCAGGGTGGAGTCCGGCTCACTCTCTTCCTCTGCCGCCGCCGACCGTGCGACGGCTTCGGCTTTGGCGAGCAGGTCGCCGACTCGTCCGCGTTGCTCCGGGCGGTCCCGCAGGACCCAGGCGACGTGGAGAGGAAAGGCTGACTCAGAGAGAAGCTCTCCGTCCCCGACCAACGTCCGGGTCTGGGTCTGTGGCCACCCCGGATGGGCGTGCTCTGTGTCCTTCAGCGCGTGGAGCACCCGTTCCGCGCGGGCGAGGACGTCGACTCGTCGCCATTCCTCGGCAAACGACAGCTCGTTGCGGGCCAGCTCGATGGCCGCCCACACTGCCGTCCCCGCTCGGTCCAGGTTGCCGGTCTCCTGCCATCCCTCGGCCACGGTCACCAGCGCCTCCGACTGTTCGGAGGGGACGACCAGGGCGGCCGCCTGGGCCTCCGCCTCCCGCAGTGCGGCTTCAGCTCCCTGGTGTCCGACCGGCCACCAGGCCCGTCCCACGTCGACAAGGCCCCGAACGCGATCCTGCGGGTCGCGTTCAGCACGTGCGTTCTCGGCCGCTTCCGCGAGCACAGCCTCGGCATCTTCCTGTGCGCCAGTACCGGCCAGCGCCTGCGCCGCTGCAATGAGCGCCTCGGCGCGCTGGCGCGGTTGAGACAGGCTCCGGGCCAGTGCCTCGGCCCGCCGAGGCTGCCCCAGCTCAACCCACACCGCCGGCAGACTGGCCGGGACGCATTCGTTGCGTTCGTGCAGCGCGTCGCGCCGTACGGCCAATCGGAACAGAGCCGTGAGATCCGGTGTATTCGCCTCGGACAGGGTGTGCTGGACCGAGCGGATCTCGGTCAGAGCCGCCGAGTCGCCGCCAGTCAGGTCCCGCATCCGATCATGGCGAGCGGAATCGGCGGCAAGGACGGCCATCCGGGACACATCCCCGGTGGAGAGCAACAGCGAGAAGTAGCCACGCAGGAGGTATTCCGGGGTTCCCGGCGCCCATCGCGCGGCAGCATATGCGTCTGCCCACGTGTGGATCCGATCCCGGTAGACGCTCAGTATCTTCGGCCCGAGCATCCGGACCGCGTGTTCGCGAAGTTCCTCGTGTCCCAGGACGAAGACCACAGGGAGTTCGCCCGGCCGGGAGTGGCTCTCCCGCGGGCGGAAGGTGCGCCCGGCCCTGCTGCGCAGTATCTCCTCCACCTCGTAAGGGTTCAGGTCCGTGAGCTCGGCCAGCTCCGCGGTGCCGAGGCCGCCGCCCGAGGCGGTGAGCAGACTGAGCAGTTCACGCTCAGGCCCCGAACTCGCCAAGAGGTGCTTCAGTTCGCGCTGTGCCTCCGTCCGGATCACCTGCGCGAAGGCAGAGCGGTCCAGGGGGCGAACGATGTCGGGGTCGCGCAGGGGATGGTGTGCCGGTACGTCCGCAGGTATTGGTGGATGGGGTCTGCCGGCCACTATCACCCGCAGCCCGGCAGGCGGTCGAGCGGGCAGAAGTGCGGCGATACTGTAGGCGTCCGGTCCGGTGGTCACGCCGCGGTCCTCGTCCAGACCGTCGACCAGCAGCACCAGACGCTCGCCCCGCCGCTGACATCGGTGCGCCGCGTCGTTCAGCAGCCGCAGGAGGTGCGTTTCGCGGGTCGAGGCGGTCAGGAACGGGGCCGGACCTTCGCGGAGCAGTTCGCCAAGCTGTTCCAGGACGACGTCGGTGAAGGCGACCCTGTCGTTTTGTGCGGCAAACCGGGCCGTGACGAAGAACGGGACAACCCGCACTCCAGGGGGTGGGTGCAGAGCGAACCAGGACATCAGCGCGGTCTTCCCCGCCCACGCTCCGGCCCGCCACCAGATGTAGGGATCGCCTGCGTCGGCGGTGCAGAACGCGGCCAGTTCCCTGAGTTCCGCCTCGCGGCCGACCAGCACCTCCGGGACGATCCGCCTGATCTGCTCGCCGTACCCGGAACGCGGTACCGGCTGCATACCGACCTGTACGTCCCCGTAGACGATGCCGCTGTTGGCCACCGCCCCGGTCTGCGCCTGCGCCCCGCCGGTGCCGGACACTTTCACGGGCCCCGCCTGGCCTCTTCGTCCACCCGCCGCGGACTGCTCGTCTCGGGGCAGCATGCCTCGCTCCTTGTGATGCGTCACGGCGTTGCTCCATCCGCCGAGCCAGCGCCCAGTACCTTGGTAGCCCGCTAACCTGCGGCGTAGCCGTCGCTCGTCTCCTCCCAGCCGAGAAGTGTGTCGGTGAGCGCCGGGAGCGCCGCAGGGGCGAAGTGAAGAAGGCCCTCAAGCAGGTCACTCCAATCGCCCAGGGCGAGCGCGCGTGCCATGAGCCGCCGTCCCTGGGCGGGCTCGACGAGCTGCGCCAGCTTCGCCAGGGTGTCGGCGCGCCAGGCGGGAAGCGGGATACGCTCAGCCAGGTCCAGGGCCGCGCCCATCTCCCCCGTCATGGTCGCCGCCTCCGCCAGGTGATGCAGCCACATGGACCGTCCCCACCGATCGGTTGGCATCGACGTCTCGGCCCGGTGGGCCCAGACCGCCGCCAGTCCCGGCTCACCCGACCTCGCCGCCGCCTTCACCCGGGCCCCCATCGCCGCCGCTCGCCAGTATGGATCGGTGATGCCGCGAGCAAGCTCCTCTGCCGCGTCGAAGCAGCGGCTCCAGGCCAGGGCTTCCACCGCGTAGCACGCCACTGATTCTCGGTACTCGGTGCCCGCACAGCGGCGGGCGAGGTCCTGCAGAGAGACGGCGAGTACGGAGGCGCGGTGCCGGGCCCCGCCGACGGCAGCCGACCGGGCGAAGGAGGCCAGCAGCTGGGCCTGATCTCTCGGCGAACCCGGGAACACGTCAAGCAGCCGCGCGGCCCGGTCGAGCGCGCCGTGCCTGATCGCCGCCTGCGTCAGCGCCGCGCTGGCCTCGGACAGTTCCTCATGGTCCACGAGGCCGAGGATGAAGGCTTCGGCCCTGTCGAACTCCCTCTGGACGGCAAGCGTCCGTACCAGTCGGGCGCCGACATACTTCCTCATCCACAGCGGGGTGACAGTGCGTGCGAGCGCCTCGGCCCGATCGGTCTGACCCATCAACGCCAGTACACCCACCTGCTCCACCTGCACCTCTGCTTTCCAGTAAGGCGAGGCGGTGGCATCGGCGAGAGCGGCGAGGGCATCGGCCAGGCGTCCGGTTCTCTCCCCGTTGCCAGCGGCGTCTGTCACTCCGGCGAGTGCGGCCAGCGCTCGGGCCCTGGGAACGGGCCGGACGTTGTCGCGGCAGACGCGCTCGGCGTCCGTGACGAGCGCAGTTGCCCGATGATGATCCCCACGGCCAAGCGATACCGTCGCCAGCAAGGCCAACGCCTCGGATTGTTCTTCCGGGTCGGTGATCGCAGCAGCCAGGGCCCCGGCGCGTGCGTCCTGGCCCGCCAACGCCGCCGCTCCCGCCGCGGCTACCAACAGCATGCCCTTGTCCTCAACCACCGGGGCGCGGGCCACGGTCTCCATCGACTGGGACAGCACTGCCGCACGTTCCCGGTCGGCGCACGTGGTCAACGCTTCTACCGCCGCCCGGGCCAAGGACCGGCTCGACGCTGAGTCCTGCCAGCATGGATGAGCAGGAACCGCAGCCGCCTCCGTGAGCAGGTCCACCAGCCGTGCGGCGCGCGGCGCGTCGCCCGAGGCGGCCACTGCCTGGGTGAGCGGCTCAATGACCTCCAACAACCACAGGGGAGGTTCGGCCCACCGGCTCAACTCCGCGGCCGCCTCGCGCAGCGCCACGCCGTGTTGGCCGATGCCAGCAGCGGCAGCCACCGCCAGTCTCGCCTCGATCTCGGCCCGCCGTTCGGCGGAACGCACCGTACCGGCGAGGACTCCCAGATGTCGCAGCGCAATGGTCACACGCTCCGGCTCCTTTGAATCAGCGGCCCACTCGACATCGCTTCGCCACCAGGAATGGGTATTGCGCCGGGCCCACTCTTCGATGGCATCAGCGAGTTCGCCGGCCCGCCTGCGATTTCCGCTCGCGGCGGCCGCCCGTGCACCCGCCGCCAACACATCGGCCTTTTCGCCGTCGGTGGCATCGGCTAGGACGGCATCCATGGCGCGTTCCAGAGCAGCGGCGCGGTCGTGATCGCCAGCGGCACCCGCCGCCTCCGCCACGGCGGCCATTCGGCGCGCCCGCCAGCAGGCCGAGTCGGAACCGTCGAGACCTTCGATGGTGTCGGCCAGTTGGGCCGCTCGCGCCCGGTCGCCCCCGAGACCCGCCACCTTGGCGATCTTCGCCAGCGCGGCACCCACCGCGTCGGGGTCGTCCATTCCGCGGGCCAGTGCCTCGGCGCGGTCCGGCTGCCCGGCGGCGGCCCACACGACCGGCAAACTCCATGGATAGGTGTTGCGTTCCAGAAGCCGTCGTCGATGGACGGCGATCAGGGCCGTCGACACCAGGTCAGGCACCTCGCATGCCAGCATCAGGGCTTCCGCGGCGTCGATCTCGTTGAGCGCCGCGGCGTCCCCTCCGGTCAGCTCGCGCATTCGGTCGTGGCGGGCGGAATCGGTGGCGCAGGCGACGGCACGGGGCAGGTCAGCGGTCGCGCGTAGCATCCGGGCATAGCCACGCAGCAGATACTCCGGGGTGGCCAACGGCCAGCCCTGATCGCGGTAGATCTCCGCCCAGGTGTGCAGCCGCTCGCGGTACCTGGACAACCTGTCCAGGCCGATCATCGTGAGTGCCGTCTTCTGGAGTTCCTCGTGGGCCAGGACGTATACCTCGCAGGCGTCCTCTCCGGGCCCGGCCGTTCGCTGCCTACGGGCGGTGCGGGTGGCAAACGTCCGGCCGGTGACCGCTCGCAGGTGCTGGGCAACCTCCCAGGCATTGATGCCGGTCAGTTCGGCCAGATCAGACCTGCTCAAGCCGCCCCCTGCCGCGGCCACCAGACCCAGCAGGTCCCGTTCCTCCGCCGTGCCGCGCAGCAGCCGCACCAATTCCCGTTCCATGTCGGCCCGGACCGCCGCAGCGTGCGGGGATCCGTCCAGGGGGCGAACGATGTCGGGGTCGCGCAGGGGGTGGTGTGCCGGTACGTCCGCAGGTATTGGTGGATGGGGTCTGCCGGCCACTATCACCCGCAGCCCGGCAGGCGGTCGGGCGGGCAGAAGTGCGGCGATACTGTAGGCGTCCGGTCCGGTGGTCACGCCGCGGTCCTCGTCCAGACCGTCGACCAGCAGCACCAGACGCTCGCCCCGCCGCTGACATTGGTGAGCCGCGTCCTCCAGCATGGTGAGCAGATGGCCTTCACGGGTGGCTTCGGTGAGGTGGGCCGGTACCGGCTGCCCCAGCGATGCGGCGAGCTGTTCGGCGACGACCTCCGTGAAGGCCGCACGGTCGCTCTGCCCGGCGAAGCGCGCGGTGATGAAGAAGGGCAGGATCTTCGCTGACTGCGGGGGGTTGAGCGCGAACCAGGACATCAGCGCGGTCTTCCCGGCCCAGGCGGGCGCCTGCCACCACACGTAGGGCCCCCGGTCCGGTGCGGTGCAGAACGCCGCCAGCTCGTCCAGTTCGGCCTGGCGACCGACTAGTTCGGGGGGCGCAATGCGCAGAACCTGCTGCCGGTACCCGCTGCGGGCAGCAGGTGCCGCGTGCACTGCCACGTCACCGCGTACGACGCCGCTGACCGCCACCCCGCCAGTCGCGGCGTGCGCCTGCCCACTGCTGGTGACGGCGGCCAGCGGTTGTCGCCATCCGCGCGCCGTCACCAGGGCTCCGTTAGTCCCACGTAGGTGCGTCCTTCCTGGCCGGACCATCCCAGCGCTCCGCGCTCAGCCACCATGGGCCGAACACGACGTCTCAGTCGGGCACCGGTCAGGTCAGTCGGATACCGCTGGTGGCATCTCCGCCGTCGGTTGCATCGGCCGGGCCGGTGCGTTCCACCTCGACCGTTCCCCGGTCATCTCCCGTTGCGGCGCCCGGAGCGGTGAGACCGGAAACGGCGGTACCTCCGGCTCCGGCCCGTGCGTCACCGGTATCCGCCACCCGCAGCCCACGTGGACGCTGCCTGGGCAGAGCCGCCCAGACGGCGACGCCGAGCGCCGCCACCGCCACGAGCGCCGACACCACAGTGGCCACCTGACTCGCCTTGTCTCCCCGGAGCAGGAGGAAGGCTGCGCCCAGGCCGGCTACCGCGAAACAGGTCAGCGCCAGCACGATCCGCCGTGTGTTCATCCCTTCATCATCACGGCAGCCCCCGCACATCGGGAGGACTTAACGGTCCGTCCTTCGGCCTGTACCGGCCGCCCTTTTGCACCCACGGCACCTGCCGCTTCACCGCACACGACCACGCCACCAGCCGAGGGCCCACGCCGACCGAGGAAATCAGCCGACCGACTACGCCATCAGGTGTTCTCGCCGGTGCTTCGCCACCGGCAGCAGGCCCGGCCCGTCAGCCCTCTACGGACGTTCGGCGGGCACCGACGGGCCAGAGGATCGTGGTCGGGACGCCGTGGTGCCGTGCCCAGTCGATGGTCCGGTCCGTCGACGCGGGGTGACGGCCAGGTTTGCCGTCCCACACCGCCACGAGTCGCTGCACCCGTCGGACCAGCTCCCGGTTGGCAACCACGTAGGCCGCGGTGTCCGAACGGTCGTAACCGGTGTGGACGACCGCTGTCGCCTGGTCGAGCAGCTCGTCGAAGGCCAGCCGATTCTCCGGCCTGATCACCGCGACCCGGTAGTCGCGGGCCGGCAGGATCACCTCGTAGGTGCCACCCAGATCGAGGATCGTGCGCGCGAAGACCTGGTCCGCGCCGGACGCCAGGCAGGTCACGCCGTGCACGGGCCGGTCGCTGATCCGGCCCAACTCGACGCGCAGAGCGTCGGCGACGAGCAGCTCGGTGTCGCGGGTCAGGTTGATGTGCCCGGTCACGCCGACGCGCACCGGGCCGAGGTCAGGCGGCATCCCTCGGGCCTCTCCGCTGCGCGGGCACCGGGGGTGTCAGCCGGATCAGCTCGAACCCGCTGTCGGACAGCACGTCGGGCAGTGCTCGGATCTCCTCGCGATTCTGCTCCTGCACGTCGGACGGCAGCTCCTCCCACGGCCGCAGGGCGGGATGCCGCCGCTGGACGTCATCACGCGGGTCGCCGTACGTCCAGCCGTCCCCGCGCCGTTCCCGGCACCACCGGTCGTGCTCCAGTCGGGCGAGTTCCTCGATCCGGTCGTCGATGGCCTGCCTGGCGGCCGAGGCGTCACCGGTGCCACCGTGCCGGGGCGCCACGACGCAACCGAGATCCAGCAGCTTGGCGGCGATGTCCTGCACGTGGGCCCGGTTGGCCCGCCGCAACGACTCGGGTAGCAGTGACCAGTCCACCATCGCCGGGGCGCCGCCGAGTCGTACCCCGGCGCGCTGCTGGGCCTGGAGGTACCGCTCGTGAATCAGCCGGGCCAGCCGCTCGGTGAGGTCCTCGCCGATCAGTCGGGCGTCGCAGGCGTGGGTGAGCACCGGATAGAGGCGGAGCTTGCCGTGCACCTCGTCGAGCAGGTCGTGACGGGAGTCGCCGTGAAAGGCCGCGGCGAGCGCCGCCTGCCGGTAGACCGGCACGAACACGGCACTCTCGGCGCCCTGCCACAGGGCGGGCGTGTCCAGCACGAACTGCAGGCCGCTGATCTCGTCCGGTGCGCAGACGTAGATGCGGTCGTAGCGGTCGCGGCCCAGACCGACGACACCGTCGAGGTCCAGGTCGTACGCGGTCAGCTGGCAGACGCTGGCCAGGAACGGGTAACGCGACGACGCTAGAGCGATCTCGGTGCCGGCATCCGGTGCCACGACGTCCACCCGCAGGGGCGGCACGGCGTGGCCCCCGGGGGTGTCGGCTCGGGATGCGCGCCAGTGCCGGGCGGTCTCCACCAGGAGTGCCCGGCGGAAGGCGCCGCTGCCCGCGATGAGGATCCTGGTCGGTTGGTCTCCCCCGCTGGGCAGCGGGTGGTGCCGGTGCAGGGCGCGTGCGGCGACGTCGTCGACGTGGAAGTAGTCCAGCCGCAGCCGGCTCGACCCGGCGGCACCGAGTCGTCGGGCCTGCAGGGACAGACACATCTCCGAGTCGTGGACCAGGATGTAGACCCGCGGTGGTTGCCGTCGGTCCTGGATGAGCCGGTTGGCGGTGTTGGCGATCGCGTGGTTTCGGTCGTCGTCCTCGCTGCAGGCGTAGATGGTGTGGGCTCGGGACAGGCCGGCGCCGCGCAACACCTCGGGGCTGGTCGGGTCGCCGACCACGCCGAGGTACCGGCGCCACCGGTACTCCAGCGGCCCGAACGGTTCGGAACGCACCACCACCACACGTTCACCGTCGGCGAAGAGCCGGTCGGCGAGCATGTGGGCGAACTGGGAGTCGCCGCAGACCAGGACGTGACCACGGGCCCGCCGGGCGCGCAGGCGGCGACTCTCGGCGGCCAGCAGCAGCCGGCTGGCCTCGGCCACGGCGAGGAGCGTGAACAGCGGGGCGGCGAACCGGGCCACCTGCAGTTGCCACGGGTACGGGCCGGCGTTCTGGAAGGGTTCGGCGCCGAAGACGAAGAGTTGCAGGTCGTAGTAGAGCACGTCGTACGAATCGTAGGCGACGTCCGGCCGGGCCTGGAGCAGGCGCTCGAAGCCGACATAGCCGAGGACGAGAGCGGCCAGCCCGATCACTCCGAAAAGGACTCGCAGACTCCAGCCGGCCGGGCGGGACGAGCCGGCGACCGGATCCGTCATGAGCTCATGGTATTTGACGAGGTCGATCGGATCGTGGCTCGACGCGCACCGACGGCTCCGGATCGATCACGGAAAGTCGTCGGGTCGGGTGTCGGGCAGCGTGGCCAGTAGTTGCCCGGCCAGCCGCCGCACCGCGCCGTCATCCTCCTGATGCGCGAGCCGCACGAGCACCTCCCGGGTCCGGGTGTCAGTGTCGTAGCGACGGGTCAACGCGAGCAGCGCGGTCCGGCGGATCTCCCAGTCGTCGTCGTCAGCCAGCCGCAGCAGCAGGTCCCGTACTCCCGTGCGGCCGGCCAGGCTTGCGCCCAGCTGCTCCACGGCCCGGCGGCGAACCTCCAGGGCCGGATCGTCGCGGACCAGCCCGACCAGCAGCACCTGAACCTCCGGGTCGGCGCCGAAGTGCTCGCCGAGCGCGGCGGCGATGCGGGCGCGGATCGCCGGGTCCTGGTCCGACAGGCGGCGCATGAGCCGCAGCGTCACCGCCATGGACGCCGAGCCCTGCTTGGTCAGACAACGCACTGCCGCATCGAACACGGTCGGGTCGGTGTCGGACTCGACGCATTCCAGCAGCACGTCGGTCACCAGTTCCGGACTCCCGTACGCGCAGAGGGTCTGTACGGCGGCCAACCGGATGCCGACGTAGCTGTCTCGGCGTGCCCGCCGGCACAGTGTCTCCATCAGGCCCGGGGCGTCGCCGTGGCGGGCGAGCGCCTGGGCGGCGGCGCACAGCACGTTCGGGTCGGGGTCCCGACTGACCTGCTCGGCAAGGCACTCCCGCACCTCAAGGTCCGGTGGGTCGGCGAGACGGGCCAGGCTACGGGTGACCCGCAGCCGGACGATCGGGTCCCGCTCCTGGGAGGCGCGGCTGATGAGCAGATCGCGGGTCGCGTGGCCGAACAGCGGTCGCCCGGTGAGCAGGTCGACGGCGGCGAGCCGGACGCTCGCTGTCGGATCGCGTCGAGCGCTCTCCAGCAGCAGTTCCCCGGTGCGGTGGTCGGGGTAGGCCTCGGCCAGCGCGCGCACCGCGGCGAGGCGTACCGTCGCGTCCTCGTCGACGTGAGCCGAGCGGGCCACCACTGTCCAGCTGATGTCGTCGGCGCGGTCCCGGTCGATCAGAGCGGTGACCGCGGCGGCTCGCACGGAGGAGTCCTCGTCCTGCTCGATCTGATCGATCAGCCGGGCCCGGCAGCGCCCCTCCGGGTCGGGTACGAGCGCCAACCGCTGCACGGCGACCGCGCGGACCCGCGCGGACGTGTCCGAGCAGGCCAGCTTCAGCAACAGCTCGATGCTTTCCGGGCTGGGTCGCTCGCGCAGCAGCTCGGTCAGAATGCAGCGTCGGACCTCGTCCGGGGAATCGCCGGTGACCCGCCGCAACGCCGTGGTTCGTGCGGTCTCGGCGTACTCCGGCAGGACCAGCAGACCCTTCAGCGCGCACTGCACCACACCGGGGTCGGCGTCGGTGGCCAGCAGTCGCTGCATCGTCTCGGGTGCGTCCGGCAGGTCGGCGCAACGCGCGGTGAGCACTCCGGCGGCGGCTCGCCGCACCGCGACGGCGGTGTCTCCGGTGGCCCTGGCCAACACCTGACGGACGTCGTCGGAGAGTTCGGACCGGGTGCCGAGGGACTGCACGGCCAACGCCCGCACCGCGAGGTCGGGGGAGCTGGCGAGGTCGCGCAGCACGTCCACGAGGTCGAGGTCGGTGCCGAAGTGGGCGACCAGTGCGCGTACGGCGGCCTGCCGCACCGCTGTGGAGACCTCGGCGTGCGCCTGGGCGAGCAGGATGTCCCGGCATTGGCGACTGCTGCAACCGGTGGCCTCCAGCCGGCCGGCTGCCTCGGCCAGCCCGGCGACCAGGGTGAGGTGGGCCTGCCGCTCACGGCCCTGCCCCAGCTCCCGCACGAGCAGGTCCTCCATCTGCTCCTCGGCGGTGGACAGCACCGCAGCGATCCGGGTGGCGAAGGCAGAGCCGGATCGCCAACTGGTCCGGACCCCACGGCGGCGGTACCAGTGCAGGAAGATCTCCCGGCCGGGCCAACTCGGGCCGAGCGCCCGGATCGAGGACAGCAGCTCCTGCTCGGTGAGATCCACCAGGTTCGGGTCGTCGGCGGAGATGCCATGCTCGATGAGACGCACGACCTGGCGCAGCACGGCGTCGCCCGCGCCGGCCAGTTCGGCGGGCTGCGGCGCCTCGGCCACGCACTGCGCCGCCAGCACCAGGTTCCACGGCGGCCCGGTCAGGTTCAGCGGCGGCCACTGTTGGGTGGCCTCGGTGGCGAGCAGGGTGACCAGCTCGTTGGCGGTCTGGGCGGGCAGGGCGCTGGCGACCAGTCGGAGCACCTCCCGCCACGACGGATCGGCCCAGTGATCGCGAAACAGCGAACGCAGACGATCGATGCCCCAGGTCGGGTCGTGCTCGCACCTGTCCACGATCTCTTCGGCACAGAAGAATTCCAGGAACGCGCGGTGCACAAACCCGAACAGTCGCAGTCCGTAACGTTCCAGGATGAAGCTTCGCTGCCGCAATTTGTCGATCATCGAGTAGGCCATGGCGAGCGCCCGCTCATTCTCAAAACCGTAGAACGCGACGAGGTGGTCCCGGAAGATGCGCGCCAATTCGTCGGATTCAATGTAGTTGCCGGCGGGGCCGGACTCGCGGAACTGCATCCAGTACGCCAGGTGACGCAGCAGCCGGCGCTTCGCCTGCAGGTCCAGCGACGGCACGTCGCCGTGGCTTTCGCGCAGTTGCTTGGTCACATCCCACTCGGAGATCAGTACGTCGGTCACGTGCGCGTACAGCCGGCGTCGGTTGCGGGGCAGCGGGTGACCCCGGCCGACGATCGCCATGAGCATCAGCAGCAGGGGGTTGCCGGCGATCTCGCGCATCGCCCGGGAACTGCCCACCACGTCGAGGATCTGCCGCCGCTGCCGCTCTGCCTCCGCAGCCGGCGTGGGCATCACGTAGCGGTACCAGTTGCCGAGAAATCTCGCGATCTGCTCGTCGTCGAGATCCTCCAGTGTGAAGTGGTCGAAGCCTGCGTTGGCAAAGGTGTGCCGTTGATAGCCGGCCGCCCGCGAGGTGACCACTGTCAACACCCCCGGGTACTCGTTGGCGAACGTGGCGATCTGCGCGGCCACCTCTTCCCGCTGCGCCGGGTCGAACACCTCGTCCAGGCCGTCGAACAGGAACAGCGCCTGGCCGCCCTGGCGCAGGTACGCCTCCAGCACCTCCTGGTCGACACCGGCCAGCCCCTGCTGGTGGCGGTGGCCGACGTAGTCGAGCAGGCCGTCGCACCGGCCGTCCCCGTGATGGGTGGCGTAGGAGCGCAGCTCGATCAGGACGGGCAGGTACCGGTCCAGCGCACTCAGTCGAGGCTCGACGCAGACCTCGGCCAGCGTCAGCGCCAGGTACCGCGCGGCCGCGGACTTGCCCGAGCCGGGGTCGCCGAGCAGCACCATCGTGCGCCGGCCCGGGTCGGACACCACGTCGAACAACGACAGCTCGTCCTTGGCCGCGTACTCCTCCCAGAGCCGCTCCACCTCCTCCGGGTTGACCACCCCGGGCAGCCCGCCGACGTCGTCACCCGGCGTGGACCCGGCCCAACGCCACCACGCCAGCGGCATCTCCGGTCGCGCGTCCTCGTGGACGCGGGGCTCCACGAACACCTTGGGCAGCCCGACGGTGAGATAGCCGATGGTGGGACGCGGTGAGACCGCGTCCACCGAGACGGCCTGGTATCTCAGCGACAACTGCTTGTAGTACTGGTTGCGGACGGCCGCCGGCAGGTGGGTGTCCGGGTCGGCGGGCTCGCGGGCCGGGGACCTGCCACTGCGCACGTCGGCCAGCGCGGCGGTCACCTTGGCGGTGAGGTCGTCCACGCCGGAGAAGAAGGCGCAGAGGTGGCGTTCCTTGAGCTCGCGGCGTAATGCGACGATCTGCTGCCAGTCGGCATCCCGGTCGATCATGTCGACCGGCCAGGGCGTGTCCTCGGCGAGCAGGAAGACCAGACAGGGCTTTCCCGCCGCGAGCGCCTCCCGGTATTCCAACTCGGTGATGGAGGACTCCTGGCCGGGCGGCCGGAACCCGTACCGCCAGGCGAACAGCCCCACGTAGAGGTCGCACCGGCGCACGTCGGCGAGGCAGCGTTCCAGCGGCGGCCGGATGTCGGCGCCGTACGCCTCCATGGCCACGTCGTCGATCTCCAGGCGGCGAGCCACTGCGTGCACGGCAGCGCGGTATTCCAGCAGGTCCTTTTGTGTGGCCGAAATGTAGACCTTCATGAACGGCAAACTCCAGGGGGTGGCTGGCGACCGCACCATTGAAAATATCAGTCGCTGTCACGTCCGTCCGACCGCGAACACTCCGAACGCCCGCCGTACATGGGATTCCCGTCCACCCCGGGCCTATGATGGCCATCAACAGATACGCATCCGGGCGGTCGAATCTCGTACTCGTGGAGTTTCGGTTGTCCGACGCGGATGCGTGTCAGTGCCGGTCGCGAGGGGTGTACGTCAATCAGCATGAGCCGCATACCGCGCGACGAGCGCGGTGGTCGGTGGCAGCGTTGCGGAGGAAGCCATGCTCACTGTCGGTGAGGTGCACACCAGCCTTCTGCAGCACCGCACGGCGCTGGCCCAGGAGCAGAGCGCCGAAGTGCTCAGCCTGATCGAGGGCGAGGCCGTGCTGACCTCCCGGCGTCCATCGCTGTACGCGGTGTCACCCGATGTCCGCACCGGTGTCGACTGCTGGCTCCCGAGCGCCAGAAAGCGCCAGTTACGTGGGGTGGGAGCCGTCGTCACCCGGGCCATCATCACCGGCGGCCGGATCGTGCAGGCATCCTCGGTCATCCACGTCGTCGCCGGCGAGCGCCGCCAGCCGTGGTCGCACTATCTGGCCAACCCCGGCGTCCTGGAGACGGTCGGCAAGCTGGACGTCGCCGACCTGAGTGCGGGCTTCCTGCACGGCAACGACGCCGACGTGCTGAACCTGGAGGCGATCACCGGCCGGGTGCTCGACGGTGTGCAGATGTCCGACCTGCTGGACAGGCGCCCACCACTGCGCACCGCCCGCACACGGCTGCGCTGGACCGCGCAGACCGACAAGCGCCCGAACCGGGGGGTCTCGGCAGTGGTCACCGTGGACTCGCCCACCCTGCGTACGGTCGAACTCGTGCTCGACCCGCAGGACGTGCCGGCCGCCATGGCCGGGCTCTGCGAAGATCTCGCGTTGCACGACTGGCTGCTGACAGTGCTGTCCTCGCTGGTGGAGTCCGCTGTCACCCGATCGGCCTCCGGGCAGGAGCACGTCGAGCGGCTGCGGCCGGTGCTGGAGCACCTGCTGCACCTGTGGCTGCCCGGCGCGCGGGTGCACCCCCGGCTGCGGCCGATCTGGGACCAGTTGGAGCAGGTACCCGGGTTCAGCCGTCAGTGGAACTCGTCGGTCAACTGGATCCGGGATCAGATCAGCGTGAGCAACATGGCCCTGCTGCGCGACCTGGCCGGCCGGGTGACCATCGACGAGCCGTGCGGGCGCTGAGCACGCTCAGTCGCTGATGAACACGTAGCTCAGCCGGTCGACCAGCTCGCTGGGCAGGTGCAGGCCCTCGCCGCCGGCCCGCTTGGCGACCTGCTGCGCGACCGCCGGCGGCACCGCCACCTGGCCGAGGATGGTCCGTACGGCCAGCTCCACCGGCAGGTACTGGGTGCCCATCAGAGTCAGCGTGCGATACGCGCAGAACGGCGCGGCCGCCGGGTTCAGCTGCACGATCGCCGGGAGTTCGTCCCAGTCCGTCGGCAGCTCGCCGGCGAGCCGGCACGGCTGCGTCATCGTCTCGCCCCGATGCCGTAGCACGCCGAGTCGGGTCATCTGCCAGACCGAGGCGAGCAGGGCGCAGGCCCATACCCGGGCGTCCGGCTCGTCGGACCACAGCTCGATGTCGACGAAGATGGAGTGCCGGGGATCGCCGGACTGCAACGGCGGAGACCACGGACGTGGCAGGGTCATGGCCGGCGCGTCGACGTGCCCGGGTGACCGCTTACCGTTGGACAGCCAGCCCGACTCGCTCAACGGTGGACGACTCCCGGTGGTGTGCCGAGGGGGTTCCACCACCAGTGTGTCGACCACCAACCGGGCCAGCTCGGCACCGTCGTGCCGGGCGAAGCTGGACTCCCGGGCCACGTAGTCCAAGACCAGTCCGTGCTCCGCCGCGGCGCTCTGCACCTGCGGGATCACCTCGCGGGGGGTGCCGAAGCGGTGGAAGTAGTCGTCCAACATGAAGCAGGTGCTGATCCGCGGCTCCCGGTGTGCAGGCAGCCCTCGTCGGGCCAGAGCCGGGATAGCGGCCGACCAGTCCGCGATCCGCTCGAACTTGCGCCTCAGCTCCTCACACCCGTCGCCGAAGTCCTCCGCGTAGAAGTGCCCCAGCTCCACCGACAGATGCGAGTACGCCACGCTCTCTGTACGACGCACCGCAGCTGCCTCCTGGAACCTGACATCCATGCCGATCACGCGGTGTCCCATGCCGTCTCGTCGAAAAGCTTCTCGGTCAGGTCAACGAAGGCGTCCACCGTCTTGACGTTGGCAATTTTGGATTGCACGTCGTGATCGGAGATCAGCTGCTCCCGCCACTGCAGCAGAGGATCCAGCGGCACCACGCCGAGCAGCGTCGTCCGCCCGACACCGCGTCGTCGAGCCAGCTCCGACAGCTCCGCGTCGCACTTGCGCAGGAAGGCCTGCTGGGCGAGGCCGAGGTGGCCGACCTCCGGGCCACGTGAGTCGATCACCGCCGTACGGATGAAGCGCAGCGACTCCCGTAGCCGGTCCGGCTCGTGGCCGTACTCCTTGCCCATGGCCACGATCCCACCCGCCTCGAAGGCCAGGTCCGCCGCTGCGGTGACGTGCTGGGGAGTCCACCGGTGGAAGACCAGCCAGCGCACGGCGACCTTGCGCAGGGTCGAGGTCGCGGTGGCGGCCAGCGCGATCTGACTGGCGTACGACCGGCCGGCACTGAGGTCCACAAGGGTCAGGTCGAACTCCTCCTCCAGCCTGAGGAAGAGTTCGGCGCAGCGCTTGGCGATGTCGTTTGTGAAACCGAACTCGCTGCCGTTGCGTTGCCCCGGCAGGAGCACCAGCGGACCGGACCCGATGGGCCTCTGCCGCAGGCTGGCACGTTCGGAGGTGCCCCACACGTCCAACTGCTCCGGAGACGGGATCTCCCCGCGCAAATATCGGTGCAGGCCACCACCGTTGGGCCCGGCGCCCTCCACGCCATTGACGGCCTGCGGAATCTGGAACGTGATGCCGGCGGTCGGCGAGCCGAAGTCGTAATCCAGGTAGCAGGTGGGGCGACCGGACAACGCGCTGCGGTAGGCGATGTTCGCCGCGGTCACCGACCGCCCGGTGCCGCCCTTGTGCGACGTGACGAAGACCAGCATTCAGATCCCCTCGCTGGCCTTCTGCTGCCCGGTGGCGACGTCGTTGAGCAGCAACAGGAGAGTGTTCACCAGAGCGGCCGCCGTGCCGGGACGCTCGTCGACCAGCAGCTGCGCCCGGCCCAGGCTGGCTCTGATGCTGCGCATGCTGCGCTGCATCGCCTCACCGTCGAAGGTGCCGCGCATCAACTCCCGGTCGAACAGGTATTCGGCCTCGTCGATGAGATCCTGCGCGTAGTCGGCCAGCCGGCCGGCTCGTGGGAACGGCCGCTCCCACAGCAGTTGACCGGAGGTGACCAGGGCCTGCACCACCCGCTCGGTCAGATACCAGGAGGGTGCGTCAGGCTTCGGCGCCAGGCCGGGAAAGGCACCACCGGCGTGGTCCCACAGCCCCTGGTGCCGGCCGTCCGGGATGCGCCGCAGCAGCAGGTGGTCCCACACCTCGTCGGCCAGCTCGAGCAGTTCACTGCGCCGTCGGGCGTTGCTCAGCAGACCGGCGACGGTGGTCGCCCGCTGTAACAGCACCGTGGAGAACTCGTTGACGTTCCACGTCATGATCGGCTTTGACGTGTCGTCGTTCAGCGTCACCCGCTTGCCTGGCGCGTGCACGAACAGCGCCGGCTCGCCGGGCGACGCCCGCCGGGTGATCCGCGCCCGCTGCGCCAGCTCCACCAGCACCGAGGCGATCCGCCCGAGCTCCTCGTCACCGCCGCGCCCGACGGCGATCAGGCCCTTCACCGCCAGCGACGTGGCCTGGAGGGTGTAGTAGTCGGTCCGGTCACCGTCGGTCGTCCGCCAGGGGATGTCCTCGATGGGCCACCGCCGTCGGTTGCCGAAGGTCGCCACCGTCGCCCAGTACGTCCGGGTGAGCTCCCAGCGCAGTTGCAGCGCCCGGGACAGCCGCTGCTGCTCCTCGTTGAGCAACCCGAGCAGCCGGGTGCGTTCGGAGTTCAGGTCCTCGATGGCGTCCATCGCGATAACCGTGAAGTACAGGTAGGGGGCGTTCTCCGCCGAGCCCTCACGTTGCGCGCCGATCGGCTCGGTGGTCGGGACCTCCTCGGCACCGGAGATGATCCCCCACGACCAGCCGCACTCGAACAGCATCTCGCTGTTGTCCAGGTCCTCGGTCACCCGACCCGACCCGATGATCACGCTACGCAGGCTCGCCATCGTGTCCCGCAACTGCTCGCGCAGCGCCGCCACCAACTCACGGCGCGGCAGCTCGTCCTGGTTGACCATGTCGCACAGACGAATGCCGTACTCGTCGGTGGAGGTGAAGACGAAGGTGCTGAAGCTGCGGAGCAGGCCGACCATCGCCGCCGTGAGGCGCGCGCCCGCCATCGCGTCCAGTTCGTCCAGTTGCGCCAACAGGTCGCGCCGCTGGGTGGAGCCTCGGTAGACCTTGACGAAACCGATCGTCGCCAGTGTGAGTGTGACCGACACCGCGAACGAGTCGACGATGTCCAGGGAACGCTGCTCGTCGGTGAGCTCCGGACCGCCCTCCAGCGGGGTGAGGTAACTGCCCCCGCCGAAGATCGGCGCACCGGCGTCGTCGGTGTACCGCCGGAAATAGTCGATCATCACGCTGACCAGGCGGCGGGGAATCTCGATCGCGCCGCCGATCGGGCTGAGCGCCTCGATCACCTCTTCGTCGGCGCGGTCCGGGTCGTCCAGTGACAACACGGGGACCTTGGCCGCAGGGAGCAACAGGGTCAGCAGTTGCTCGGCGTCGCTGATCGAGTTGCTACCACTTCGGCTACCCCAGTGCCATTCACCGTTCGCCCAGCAACTGCGAACCGTAGCCCGCCAGATGTCGAGGATCTCCTGGCGCGGCTGCATCCGCATGACCCACCGCCGTCTGTTGTAGTCGTCGACTCGAAACCTCTGGTATTGCCGTGCCCACGATGGTCCACTATGCCGTTCAGCATCATCGTAGCGGGCCAGTCGAGTGCCACCTGAAAGGCTTCGATGGCCGCGTGTCGGCACTCCGGCCAATCGGGCGCGCTATGCAATGCCACGCCCCCACGCTGCGTCGACAGGCATGGCGTCGACGCATCCCGCAGGCACGCATCGGCGCTATCCGCGGGTACGGCCGGTGGCCAGCAGCATGCTCAAATACCCGTCGCGCAGCGGCGGCTTGGGCCGCACCTCGTGGACGTCCAGGTCGTACGCGCCCGCCGCGATAGTGGCCACCACGTCGGCGCGCTGCAGTGCCACAGCCGGGAACATCCGCCGACCGACGCTGTAGCCGAGGGACCCGAGCATGACCGTCACGGCGAAGGGCGACCCGGGCCGCAGCGCGTCCAGAAACCGACCGATCGCGTGCTCGGCCTCGGCCCGGTCGGCCGAGATGGAGCAGGCCACGAAGAACATCGTGCCGGCGCTCCAGGTGTGCCTCGGAAGGGTGAAGACGCTGGCCCTCACCA
The DNA here is from genome assembly GCF_022230925.1 of Micromonospora alfalfae. Classification (GTDB taxonomy): domain Bacteria; phylum Actinomycetota; class Actinomycetes; order Mycobacteriales; family Micromonosporaceae; genus Micromonospora; species Micromonospora alfalfae. The sequence goes on from NZ_JAKKFH010000008.1 coordinate 593,978, forward strand.
CCCGGCCCACCTGCGCCAGGCGCCGGCGCGGGTCCGCCAGTGCGGCGTACGCGGGGTGCTCCACGCACACCTGCCAGTACGGGTCCCAGAGCTCGTCGTAGCTGTCGACCTGCGTGCGCAGCCAGTTGACGTTCGCCGTCGACCATTCACACAGGTCGACGGCCTTTGCGAACGGCAGAAGCGACAGCGCCGGGTACAGGTTCGCTCCCGACCCCACGTCGACGCACCGCGCGTCGGAGAGCTTCGCCTCGGCGAAGAAGTCTCGGATGCGGCAGAGGATCTCCCGATCGTCGGACCGCAGATCCGCGTAGTTGTGCCGGACATATGCCTGCGGGTCGAAGCTGTCCCACTCGACGTCGGAATTGACGGGCCTCGGCGACTGAATCGGCGAGCGTGGCGTCGACTCGCCGCAACCGCCCCCAGTCGCCGGGGTCAACGCCATGGACGGGCCTCCATCGGGTCGGCGGATCACATTGGTCGCTGAAGCGGCGCTCAGTGCACTGCCCATTATGTATCGACGGTGGTGTTCGCTCACAAGTGCAGGAACTTCACCACGCGCCGGGAATGACAACGACAGGACGCCGGCCGGATGCCGACAACCCGACCAGTTCGCATCCGATGACCGGCCCAGTCCACGCTCACCCCGGTCCTGGCCGCGCCGGGCCCCTCGGACGGTGGGTTCTCCGTCATGAGCATCGCCCCGATCATCCCGCTCACCCTGACCAGGGCGGAGGCCACTTCCACCTTGAGGACCACGTCCATTCGGTCGATCTCACACCAGGCGTCGACGCAGCACGGGGTTGAGACTTCGCTGCTGCTGTTACCCCGCCGATAAGATTCGCTGTCGCGGGTGGTCAATGGTATGAATGCAGCGTGTCGTCGTCGCAGAACCCAGACCTGATGGGCACCGTCCGAGCCTTGGTCGAAGACGCGTTACCGGCCTCCCTGCCGGGCGCACGCGTCGCGGCGGAAAGCGATGAGGTCATCATCGCCATGCCGGGTGGTCGGGCCCGGGTGTCCCTGGGTCCGTTGCTCCGTCTCTGCCTGGATCAGCCCCACCAGGCGTGGCCCGAGCTGGTGGCCGACTGGGTCGCAGCGATACGCCGGGAGATGCCGGACCAGGTCTCCGCCGACCTTGGGCCGGCCGACCTCGAGCAACTGCGGCTGCGGCTCATCCCGGCGGCCGAGACCCCCGAGTCGGACAACTATCTGGCCATGCCGTTTGGTGAGCATTTCACTGCGGTGGTGGTGGTGAACCGGCCCGGCCGTCTGGACCTGCTGACCCTCGCTCAGGCGGCGCGACTGGGCCCCGATCCCGAAGGGCTGGTTCGCACTGCCGTGCGGCAGACCGTGGAGCGTGAACTGGTCTCTCTCGACGTGCGGGATCATGAGCTGCCCACCGGCGGTTCGGTTCGTCTGCTCGCCTCGGACGGCAATCCGTTCGTCACGACCGCCCTCATGTCCGTCAAGCGGTTCCTGCCCGAAGGCGCTGACAACGGCGCGCTGGTCGCGGCGCCGCAGTACAGCGCGGTGATGCTGCATAGCGTGTCGGGCCGCCTGCACGACAGCGCGGTGGCGCTGCACCGCTTGGCCAACTCGATGTTCGTGGCGGCCACTGATCCCTGCACCGACCAGATCTTCTGGTGGCACGGCGGGGAATTCCACCCGGTGCGTATCGTGGTGGAGCAGTCCGCAGGGACCGTGCAGGTTCGGTTGCCCGAAGTGTTGGCCCCGGTGGTGGAGAGGCTGGACCGCGGTCACTGAGGGGGCCAGGTCCGACCAGAACGCAATCGTGTCCCTGGGCGAACCGGGTGGTAGGCGAGACTTACGGGGTGAGCGTCTTGTCCAGTTTCTGGGCGGCCAGCGCCTGGTCCCGTTGCGAGGTCAGGAACTGGAGAGCCTGCTCGCGTTCTCCGTCGTGCCATGCCTGGATGAGCCGTTCGTAGAACGTGGCCTGCTCCGCCAGTTGCCGGGCGGCCTTGCCGGACATCCCGGCGGCCCGGTCGCGGCACAGCTGAGCGAGTTGTGTCGCGGGCTCGACTGGCGAAGCGGTGCCGTTGACCACCCGCCAACCCGGTAGCTGGTGCCAGTGTGTGCGGCGCTGGCGCGGGTCGTGGGCGAAGTCCCGCTCGGCCACGTCGGCGAGGCGCGCAGGAGGCCAGTTGTCGATTTCCTTCAGGCCGGTATCAAGCACGAACTGCCGGGTCTGGCCGGCTGCCGCATCGGACATCAGGTCCACCGTCGGCGGCGCTGATTGCACCTCGTCCATCCGCACGCCATAGGTCATAATCCAACTCGCGTAGGGCGTTACGAGCGGCTGCACGCCAGCGGCGACCCAGCCCACGGGCCGGGTGGGCGAACCGGAGTATCCGATCCAGGCCAGGGACCAGCCCAGCGGCTCGCGTGCCAGCACACTACCGACGCCGACGCCGCGCAGGCGCCACTCTCCCGGCAGTGCGGGGCGCAGCTCGGACAGGATCTGCCGCCACCGCCGGGCCTTGTCAGCAGAGGACATACGCACCTTCCGCAGATCGTTGCCAGGGCCCGGTCAGTCTACGCTCAGCGGTCGCTGCGTCGGCCGTAGCTCCTCGGGTTTGGCGGGCAGGTCGAGCACTTGTTTCACCGTGTCGGCCCAGCCCGGCGCGATGCCGGTCTTCAGGCCGGTCTTGAGGTCGTAGGCGTGCACGGCTTCCCAGTCGAGCTTGCCGGTGCCGGAGTCCCTATGCTGCCGCTCGAGGATGACATCCGGACGGAATGCCTGGTCCGTTATCTTCCGTCTCTCGATGCCCTGGGCGTCGTAGCCGATCTCGGGGCGTAGCCGGAAGCCCGTCGCAGGGTCGATGATGGTGCCGTCTCCGGCGTTGATCGCGTCGGTCAGGTGGCGGTGGGATTCAATGCCCAGCGCCGTGCGTTCCACGATCAGGTCCGCTACGTCCTCGTGCTTGCCGCTCTCCACGAGCTTCTCTCGCTGCCGCTGGTATCCCTCCCGCTGAAGAATCTCATCCCGGTTCTGGTCGACGTGGTCCCACGCGTCGTCGGCCATTTTCTGGAGTTTGTCGGCGACCGCATCACGGGCCTTGGCGATTTCCTTTAGGGTCTCCGGGTCGTGCTTGTCCAGCTCCGGGTTGTTCTTCGGGTCGTCGCTCTTCGATCCGGCGGGCTTGCCGTTCTCGGAGGCCGGTCCGCCCGGGCGGCCACGGTCGATTGCTGCGGCGACTGCCTGGTGGGTCTCGGCGACGGTGGTGGGTCTGCCATGTGGGGCGTCGCCGCGCTGCCGCGGCACACCGTTGTCGCCGCCGTCCTCCCCGCCTTCGCTGCCATCACCGGGGCGGCCGTGTGGTCCTTTGGGTTTCGCCACGATCCCCCCGTCAGCCGTTGATGAGCTTTGACAGGTTGGTAAGGCTGCTGACGAGCGCGGTGGTGTAGCCCACGATCCGCCCCGCCCACTTGAGCACCGCGGCGGTGATCTGCACGGCGATCACTGGGATGGTGACCACGAAGATCGCCTCGACTGCCCAGACGATCACGCGAGCGACCAGGTCCGTGATGAGGTCGCGGACGATGTCTCGGGTCATGGAGACCAGGTCTCCCGCAGCCTGGGTGGCGGCCGCCATCGCCGCGGCAGCACCCCCCAGACCCGCGACAGCGTCGAGGTTGTTCTTCATCAGCGACTGGTACGCGTCGGCGGCGTGGCCCTGCCAGTCCGGCAGGTCCCCGGACAGGTGCGCCTGTAGATCGACTGCCATCTGCTGCAGATGGCCAGCCATGTTGTCCCAGGTCGCGGCGTGCGACGCGACCACGTCGGGCATGCCGGTCAACCAGTCGAGCACCTCCCGCAACGGTTCGAAGTACTCCATTGCCCAACCGAGGCCGTTGGCCAGCAACGCGCTGAACGGGTCCAGCACCGTCGCGGCCACGTCCAGCCCGAGGGACACCCCGGCGAGCAGGTCATCCACCCAGCCCTCACTGCGGATCGCGTCCACCAGGCCTTCGACCCCGTCGGCCAGCGACGAGCCGGTCCACACCTCACGGGTCGACTGGACGCCCGCAACCAGCGACACGTCGGTCATGCGCTCAGCCGTCTGCTGATCGCGCTCATCGAGGCCGCCCCGTCGCTGTCTACGCCGTCGTAGCTGCCGGCGGTGCGACGCAGGCCGTCCGCGACCAACCGTAGGTTCTCGTCGAGGGACGCGACCAGCTCGTCCTGGCGGGTGTGCCGGCCCTCCAGGATGGCCGAGATCCAGCCGCAGAGCAGCCCGTACGCCTGGTCGTTCTGCGCGATGTGGGCGCTCGCGCCGCGGACTGCCTCCAACCGGGAGCGCAACGCCTCGATCGACGCGCTGTGCGCGCGGATCTGCGCGGTGTCGGCCGTCCACCCTGCTGCGCTGTTCATCGTCGCCAGCCCTGGCCGTCGTGGGAGCCCGGCTCGCCCCACCCGGGTTCCGGATCGGGTCGCAGTTGCCTGCCCACCCGATCGGCGATCGCCCGCGCGGCAGTCGACTCGGTACCGACGGTCTCCGCGATGATCTGCTGCGACCGCTCGGCCAGCTGCTCCTTCGCCCGCCGGAGCGCGTTCATGACCGCCTGGGCCACCACCTCGGGCGAGACCCGCTGAGTCTGCCGACCCAGGCGCAAGCCCAGCAGTGCGCCCGTGGAGTCCACAGTGACCTCGGCCAGGCCGTTGTCGTCCGCGACCGTGACCTGCAGCTCCCGCAGCCGATCACTCATCACCTTCGTGTCGGTGGCGAGCTTGTCGATGCGGCCGTGCCAGGCCCGTAGCTGATCCATCGCGCCATCCGGGTCAAGGACACCGCCCCCGCCCACAGCCCCGATTTCCATGCGCCTCCCCGAATAGCCCGGGATCCGGCGGGATATTGCCGAACGTCCCACGCCCTTAAGGCCAGGGTCGATTGTAGAGCATTTTCACGATCTGACTGACCCGCTGTCCGGGCCGTGACTGGCGTGACGGTGTCAATGGATTCGCTGTCCCACGTCGATACTGATCGGTGCGTCGCCGAGGAGACCGCACGAGGCGATGGGTCTGTTCGCGGCAGCGTCGCCCAGGCACGGCATCCGCAGGCTCGACTAGGCCGCGTTGCGTCCTGGGTCATCAGCCGATCGGATGATCAGAGGCGATGATCGGCTATTTCCATGTGCGATGGACACCGCGCGCCGCTTAGGAAGGAGGCATGACCAACGAGGTGACCGTTCCACTGCTGCCGTGCGCATCCATCGACGACATCGAAACCTTCTACGGAGTTCTCGGTTTCCGCACCACGTACAAGCAGCGCAAGCCCAACGCGTGTGTAGGGGTGCAGCGTGAAGACCTGCAGCTGCAGTTCTTCGAGATCCCCGGATTCGACCCGGAACAGTCCTACGGCTCCTGCCTCGTACTCACCGCGGACATCGAGGGACTCCATCGGGCATTCGCAGCCGGCATGCGCGCCGCGTACGGCAAGGTACTGGTGTCCGGAACGCCGCGGATGACCCGGCCCAGGGCGCGGAAGAACGCCGACGGGTTGGGCGGATTCAGCGTCATCGACCCGGGCGGCAACTGGATCCGCGTCTTTCGGCACGCCGCCACCGCGCCCACGCCGGCCGTCACACCTGCCGGGCGGCTGGCCAAGGCCCTGGCGAATGCCGTCGTGCAGGCCGATTCCAGGGGAAACGTCGAACAGGCCGTTCGGATCCTCGACAGCGCGTTGGCCCGCCCGCAAGCCGACGACGACCCGGTCGAGCAGGTGGAGGTCCTGGTATACCGCGCCGAACTCGCGATGGTGCTGCACGACCCAAAGACCGCAGCCGAGATGCTGGCCCGCGCCCAGACCGTCACGCTCACGGAAGACGAATCCGAAAGGGCGGCAACCGCGTTCGACAACGCCGCGGAACTCGCAGCAGCACTACGGTGAATCACCGTACCAACGCCTGACTGGCAACCGGGCGATAGCCGCGCCTGTCAGCGGCAGACCCGGATGTCGACGGTGGCAGGCGGCGACGACACCGACCAGTTGGGTCGGCACCTGTCCGGCTTGGATGATCGTGGCCATGCGGTTGGAGTGGCGGTGACGGATACGTCGAATCGTGGAGTGCTGCCGGCACACGGTTCGCTGGCGGTCTATCCGGGTACGTTCGATCCGTTCACCCTCGGGCACCGCGACCTGGTGGCCCGTGCTCGGGTGATGTTCGACCGGGTCATCGTGTTGCTGGCGGTGAGCGCCGACAAGCAACCAACAGCCGAAGCCACAGCCAGGGCCGTACGCGTGCGCGAGGCCATGCCGGCCGCCTGGAGCAATGTCGAGGTGGACACCTGGACCGGCCTGACCACTGCCTACTGCGCGCGCCGGGGGGCCACGGTCATCGTCCGCGGCGTGCGCACGGCAGCGGACTTTCGCTACGAGTACCAACTCGCTGCGATGAACGAGCAACTCGGCATGCAGACCGTCTGGTTGCCGCCCCGTCCGCACCTGGCGGCCACCTCGTCCACTGCCATACGCGCATACCGCATGGCGAAGTCCGCCCCGCCGCTCCCGGGGGGCCGAGAGTGACGCGCGGGGCAACCGAAACGGTGGCAACACGACGATGTGGCACGGCCAGGTGGGCGGCCTCGGCCAGCGCCAGGACGGCGTGCGGGTGGCCGGACGCCCAACAGCGCCGCAGGAAGCCGGAGCGTGGGCCCGATTGGCCGCGAAGGCCGGCACATGATGGGCGTTCCATCGGAAGCGGATGTTGATGACGCGACCAACACTGTTCCTGACGGTCGGCCTCCCGTGCACCGGGAAGACCACTGCTGCTCGGCGTATCGAAATCGAGTGGAGAGCGCTTCGTCTGACGAAGGACGAATGGGTGAAGGCCCTCTACGGGCACGAGAATCCGCCATCGGCTCAGGACGTCATCGAAGGGCGGCTCATCGAGATCGGGCTGCGCGCCCTGGAACTCGGCAACAATGTTGTGATCGACTACGGCCTCTGGAGTCGAGACGAGCGCTCCGCTCTGCGACAGGCAGCAGGAGACCTCGGCGCGCTGGTGGAGATGCGCTACTTCGAGCTCACCCCGGCCGAACAGCGTCGGCGACTCGATCGGCGCCAGGCCGAAGCGCCGCACACGACGTGGCCGATGTCCGACGAGGAACTCGCCGAGTGGGCTGCCACCATCAGCGTCCCGACCCCAGGCGAACTCGACGGCACCGAACCCATCGATGACCCACCGGCTGGTTTCGCGACCTGGAACGAGTGGCGCACACACCGCTGGCCACCGTCGGTCTCCTGACGCCGGCCCCCCGTGTCGGAGGTCGACGAGGTCGCGTTGTCGCTGTCGCCCGGCACGTCCCGTAGACATCGACCGACGGATCAGCGAGGTCAGCTTCGGCGTAGTTCGATCCGGTACCAGGCTCCCGCGTCTGTGGGGGTCTCGATCAGGGTGTCGGTGGTGCAGTTGTATCGGTCGGGCGTCCAGGAGGCGCTGAGGAGCCTCGCCCGCACCTTGCCGTCGATGAGCACGGTGGTCGACGACTCCTGGGAACGTTCGGCGTCGTAGCGGATCACGCCGTCTTGCACCTCGTAGCGGGCGTCGGCCTGCCCGGACCAGATGATGTCGATGCGCTGGCGCTCGATTGTGGTCGTGAAGCGGGTTTCGTTGCCGTAGTCCACGACGACGACGCCGTCGGGCCGGAAGGTCTGGGTGGTGCCGGTGGTGATGATCCGGTGAGTCCGGCCGGCCAGTTCCAGGTCGAACTCCCGTGACACCTCGCGCCAGGTGCCCACGAGGCAGGGATCCCCCACCGCTTCGACCCTCTCGGGCGGTGGCACGGGATGTGTGCCGATGGGCACGGGATCCGGTTTCAAGAATGCGTAGTTCCCCGGCACCTCCACGGCCGCACCGGCCAGTACCAACAGCGCCAGTCCGGCGAGCCCGCCAGCCAGGACTGGACGGGCTGATCCCCGCGTGGCGTCCGCTCTGCCGGTAGATACGGCGGTCGGGATGACCCCCGCGTGCGTTCGGGAGATATGGGTGCGGCGGCGCCAGAGTCCTCCGGCCGCCGCCGCGAGCAGCGCGACCGGCACCGCAATCAGTACCCCAGTTGTCGCGATCAACGCCAAGTGGAAGGTGATGTAGCTGTCGGGCAGGAAGCTCGGCAGTTCACAGCCGCGTCCTCCGGGGCCGGTGAGCCGCAGGCAGTCTGAGATACCCCGGCTCAGGTAGAAGCCGAGCGTGGCCACCGCCACGGTGGTGGTCACCGCAAGCGGTACCAGTACCGGTCGCAGCCGCGTCGAGCGGGCCGCGACGACAGCGGCACCCGCGGCTTGCAGCAGGGCAGCTACGGCCACGTAGGTATTGCCGTACACCAGGTAGAAGTAGAGTGGCTCGCCGCCGGTGAGCTCCTGCACGTTGAAGTCCGCCGGAAGGTGACGGACGTCGGCGGGCAGCGCCGCGTCGGCCGCGAACGGCAGGGCCAGCCCGACGGCGATCACGCCGAGCCCGGCCACGGCACCGATGCGGAGCGCCCGTCGTACCCCCGGTGGGCGGTGCCCAGTGCGCCGGAACCAGCCCAACAGCAGCGCCGGCACCGCCCACAGCAGCACGAGCCCGGCGGTGGCGAGCGGAGTGAACTGGACGAGGACTCGCGGATAGTAGCTGTGGACGAGGCTGGTCCAGCCGGCCATCTGGACGTACCAGCCGATCCCCCACCCCGACTGGGTGGAGTGCCACTGGACGCCCTGCAGGATGCTGCCGCCGAAGGCGGTGGCGTACCAGATCGCGAACAACGGGGCCCCGACCGTGATCGCGGTCGCGGCGCAGAGGCGCCGCCGCCTGTCGGACCGGCCGGTGGACTCGACGAGCACGGTGTCCACGGATCGCACCCAGACGGTGAAGAGGAAAAGACCCGCGACGAGGATCACCGCCGCCACGGGCAACTCGGTCACGCGCAGGAGTCCGGCTCCGCCCAGGTCAAAGTTCTCCGCGTACGTCAGAGACAACGGACCGCTGAGCGCGAATCCCAGCGCCGCGACGACGGGCAGCAGCAACTGCCGGCGTCGTGCCCCGGCTACGTCGGCGGTGCCGGTTCGGAACACCGCGCGGGCGAGCAGGCGGAGCAGGAGCGCTCCGACACCGAGTGACATCAGTGCCAAACCGACGACGAGATACTCCTCCAGCAGACCGCCCACGGTGAGGCTGACGTTGTAGAGCACCAATCCGAGGACGATGCCGTAGCCGGCGGTCTCGGCGAGACCGGGCTGCAACGTCGCGCCTGGATCGGCAACAGCCAGTGCCCGACGTGTCGGCGACGGATGGCTACCGAGCCGGGCCAGAAGCTCTCTCGACCTGCCGCCCAGGCCGATCCGTCCGGTCCGCACGGGCGGCCAGGGCAATGCGTTCACCACCCTGCCGAGTGCGCCGCCCGGCGTGTCCCAGCCAGCGGCGGTGATATCCGCGTGCAGCTCGCGGGCCCGGAGGATCGCGTTGCGCGCGAGGTACACGACCGCGGTCAGCACCCCGAGCGCGACGATCGGGAACAACACTTCGGCTACCGGGTGCGCGCTGTCCGAGGCCTCACGGGCCCGAAAGAGATCGGGCTTCAGTGACACGGCTACGAACGGGACGACGGCAACGGCGACAAACGCCCACCAGGTCGCGATGCTGAGGTAGGTGCGGTCGACGTCACCGTTGTGCAGATGCGCCAACTCGTGCCGCAACACGGCACGGAAGCCGGCCCGGTCGAGGTCGTAACGCACCAGCAGACCGACGTCGAGGCAGATCCGCCGCCTACCCGGCAGCCCGAACGCCTGGCCGCCGTGCGTGGTCGAGTAGGGCGCGACGAGCCACGTCGGCGGCCGACGCAGCCCCGCCTGCCGGGACAGATCGGCTAGTTCATCCAGCAGTTCGGCGTCCGCGCCGCTTGCTATCGGGCGCATCCGCCGACGCCGGTACAGCCACCACGGATGCAGCAGATACAGCAGTACGGCGACAAGCAGCTCTCCCAGGATTCCCGCCCCAACCCATAGTGCCTGCTCCCGAAGGAACGGACGCATGCAGAGCCGCATCAGGGCGGCCCCGTGGATGGCCGCGTCATCCGGTGGCGTGTAGGCGATCGCCTCCTGAACGTCGACCAGGCACTGGTCCAGCGCGGTGCTGACCGGCCCGGCCCCGGGCGATGCGCTATACACCGAGCCGAACGCGACGACGCTGGATGCCAGGACGGCGGCCACCAGCATCACGAAACGGATATCGGTACTGGCCCGCAGCGCCGCTCTCAACGAGTCCGCCGGGGGTGGCAGAGCATGTTGATCGGGTACGGGTCGGAACGGCTCGGCCCCCTCGTCCCGAGCCGTCACTGCGGTGGTTCCGTTCGTGGCTGGCTGATCCAGTCGCCCACGATCGCGGCGGCCAGCAGGTCGGCCTCCTGGGTCGGCATCCGGCCGTGCTGGATCAGGGACCGGGCGACGAGTGCCCGTACCTCGGCCCACTGTTGCGAGGTCAGCACCGGCATGCCGACTCCTGGCCCATCCGCCACCGGCTCGCCGTGATCGGCTCCGTCGGCATCCTGGTGTGTCACCGGTGTCAGGCCCAGCAACCGGCGGACGCTCCTTGTCGACGACACGGCCGCAGTCACCACACCCAGGCTGACGACGTACGACAGCACCTGCGCCGACGCGTCCAGCAGCACCGGGGTGAGGAGGTACTCGACTTCCGGCAGGCCCAACTTGAGTTGCCCGCTGCGCGGGTCACCACCAGCAAGAGCGCGTTTCGGATCAGCGATGTACGCGTCACGCAGCAGGTCGAAGACCCGCCGCTCCGCAGCGACCTGAGCAGGTCGGACCGATGCGGCGCGTTGCAGCATGATCCGAGCCAGCTCGGCCACCATCTGTTCGTCAACGGCTGGGGTGGTCCTCACGCGGCATCACCGGCGATGCCGTCGAATTGGACACCGGCTCCCGTGGTGAACACGTAACGTACTCGGATCGCCGGCCGATCGATCGCCCGGCGTATAACCAGAACCTGCATGTCCTGCTGCATCACGCCACGATGATGCACGGTGAGACGCGCGATCGTCACTCAAAGTCACTGTCGTCTTATTGACGTGGCTGCACGGCAGCCGGTGATCATGAACCCGCGGTGGCCAACCCCACCGACAATCCCCATTTCGATGACCTGGGGGGCATCTGCCAACAATCCGATGGGGCCGGCAGTGCAACAGAGCCGTCAGAGGTATTTGTTCGTCTACGTCGACTCTGATTGGTGAGGCAACGGGAACAGGTCAGCGTGGCGGCGAGGGCTGCTCCAGGGGGCGTCCGTGAGCGCGGATCGTGTCCGAGACGGCGACGCCGAGCAGGACGGCGACAGCTGCCAGCGCGACGACGAGGGGCGGCCGGCCGACCATCACCGGTGCCATGGCCACGAGGACGAAGATCCCGATCGGCCGTGGCCGGGACACCCGGGCGAAGGCCACGTACTCGAACAGTGAGCGCCCGGCGAGGAAGAGCGCGGGACCGCCGAGGATGGCCCCGACCCAGGCGGGCTTGGCGTCTCCGGTGGGATCTATGAGGGTGAGTTCGGAGCCGGCTGAGGCAGCGAGGATGCCCGCCACCATGAGCAGGTGGGCGAGCTCGGCCAACCGGCCGACCCGGCCGGGGTCGGCGGATGCCGCGATGGCCTCGCCCAGGATCTGACCGGCTCGGTAGAAGTAGATCCGCCACAGCAACACCGTGATGAGGAACGACACGGTGAGGGCCATTGTCCGTTCGGGCACGATCGGGCCGCGTAGAAGGCTCGATCCGGAGGTCAGGATCGTCTCCCCGAGCGCGACGATGACGAGCTGCCAGTATCGTTCGGCCAGGTGCTCGCCTGCGCCGGACCACGGGGACGCCCGTGAGCGACCAAGCCTCGGGACCGGCCAGCCGATTCTGGCCCCGAGGTAGTCGATCGCCAAAGCCAGCGTCCACAGCGAATTGCGCGTCGCCTCCGGCGCGAAAGCTCCGGTGAGCCACGGCACGGCCGACGTGCCGAACCAGACGAGCGCCAGCGTGTTGACGCGGCGAAGGTTGTGACCCCGCACAATGAGCGCGAAGAAGAGGGTGCGGCCCACCTGGATCGCGCCGTAGGTGCTCGCGAAGAGCAGGCCGGTATCGGCGAGAGCCCCTGAAATCGCGACCGCCAGGAGCAGGCTCCCGTACATCGTCGCGAGGACGACGAACTGGATTGCCGGCTGGAACGGATCGAATCTGCTCGTCACCCATGCCGTCTGGGTCCAGATCCACCACACCGCCAGGAACAGCAGCAGCGTCTCGCCGTTCTCCGCGAGGGACGTGGTCAGCCTCTCCGCGACGTGGCCCCTGGTGTAGTCCAACACCAACTCGTGCACGATCCGGGTGAGGGCGAAGACGAACACGAGGTCGAAGAACAGTTCCAAAAAGGTCGGCCGCTGCGGACTCTCACGTCTGCGCAGCAGACTGGCCACTCTATTCGTCGTCACCCGTCCGCCCGCTTCGTCGGCTTGTTTCTGAAGCAGTCGTACCACGTCACCGCGCCGCTCACGGATGAGATGCCCACTCAACGACCAGGAGGCTCCAACTCGGAAAATTGCTTCATCTTTGCGGATAGCGGCGTGGTGGGGGCCGTGCCGGCTCGATTCCCCGGGTCGTCGGGCAGCGGCTGGCCGCCGACCGTATCGACCCGGGGAGTCGTCTCGCCGAGAGATGCTGACTGGTCAGGCGCAGAGAGCCTCATTCAGGAGCGCGTCGACCGCGGCGAAGACGTCGGCGTACTCACCGCGGAAGTTGGGCGTCAGCGCGACGGTCACCTGGTGGCGCCCGTCCTCATTAGAAAATGACCAGGATTGGTACGTCAGGGTGCCGCCGTCGTTGCCGTACACCCGGATTCCGCACGTGGTGTCTCGCCACGACAGTCCGAGCCCGTAACTACCGCCCTTGACAGCGGGTGTCTTCATCTCGGCGAGGAGGCGACGCGGCAGAAGACGCCCGCCCAGCAGTGCGGCGAAGAATCGGTTCAGATCAGTGGTTGTGGAGATCATCTCGCCAGCTGCGCCGAACACCGACGGATTCATCCGGGTGTAGTCGAGAAGCTCCATTTCGCCGTCCTGCTGTGTCGGCAGGTAGCCGTGTGGATGCGGTCCGCGGATCTGCGGCGACGTCCCTGGCACTGCGGTGTCGCGCAACCGCAACGGCTGGATGATCCGGTGTTCGACCTCTTCGCGGTATGGCCGGCCGGTCACCTTCTCGATGATCTGGCCGAGCAGAAGATAGTTGGTGTTCGAGTACGCGTAGGCCGCACCCGGCTGGTCAGACGTCGGAGGGTTGGACACCGCCCGCCCAATGAGTTCGGCCGGGGTCCAGGTCCGCCATCGGTTGCTCAGGAACTCAGGCTCGGGCGGCATCGGCAGTGTCTGGACGTAGTCGAACAACCCGCTGCTGTGGTTGAGCAGATGGCGCACGGTAATGCGGTGACCGTCGGGAACGACTCCGGGCAGCCGCGATTCGACAGTGTCGTCGAGCCGCAGCCGACCCTCACCGACAAGCTGGAGGACGACGGTGGCGATGAACGTCTTCGTGATGCTGCCCACCCGGACTCGACCGTCAACCGGGACCGCCCTCGTGGTACCCAGTTCGGCCACACCGCTGGCGCCCTGCCAGATGCCGTGCTGGTCACGCACCTCCGCCAGCGCGCCCACAGTGCCAGCGGCTACGACGTCGTTCAGCCGACGCTGCAGTTCGACGCGATCCCTCTCCGCTGGCACGGCAGTGGCAGCGGCCGGGACGGCAATCACCGCCAGCACTGTCGTCGCGATCGTCATGGACCGGAGCACACGCTTCATTCGGCCTCCTTGAGCAATTCCGCCCGTCGGTTTTTACCGAAGATCACGCTAGGCAGGCGACCGCCCGGGCGGGACCCGGCTGACAGCCGTCTTTTACTGGGGGGTTTCCCCCACTCCGGCCCTCGCGCAGCCGGCCCGGCGTGCTGCGCGCGGTCGTGGTGACCGGGGATGGTCACCGCCTGGTCGGGCTGCTCGGTCTGGGTCTGGGCGGGACCACCGGGCCTGGCAGGTGGGATTCGTGAGCAGAATGAGGGCCGGGCAGGGTAGGACAATGGCGGCATGGGCCCTCCGGTGACGCCACCGACAGCGGACGCATCGTCCGGCGGCCAGGGTCGGGGCAGGAGGCCGTGGGCGGTGGCCCGCGCGGCGGTCGGAGCGCCGTTCACCCAACGACAGCTTCGCGAGCTGTCATTCTGCCTGGCCGGGCTGCCGTTCACGCTCATCAATCCACTGGTGCTCTTCGTTCTCACCGTGGACATCATCTGGTTCGTGGTCGACGGCGCGCGGGGTAACCCGTCGGCGGGCGAGATGGCCATCGCCTGTGCCTGCCAGGTACTGCTGCTCGTGCTGCTCGTGTCGACAACGGCGGCCCGGAGGCTCGGCTCACTGCAGCGCCTGCTCGCGACCCGGCTGCTCGGGACGCGAGTCGGGGAGCCGCCGCCGGTGCGGCGGCGCCCCGGCGGTCGGGCCTGGTCCGGGCCGGGCCCCGGGGACGTGGCAGGCTGGCGGGTCATGGCCTATCAGCTGGCCAAGCTGCCGGTCGGCCTGGTCGAGCTGTACGCCGTGTTCTTCTGGGTCGGCGGGCTGGTCAACCTGAGTTACCCGCTCTTGTGGGGGGCGTTCCGTAACCATCCGCCGGGAGTCCAGCTGAGTCCGGTGCCGGTGTTCACGCCGTTCGGGTTGTTCGGCGACGGCACGTTCCGCGTCGCGACCTTCCCCGGCACGTTCGCCGCCGCCGCGGCGGGAGCGGCGATGCTGCTGGTCGCCCCGTGGGTTACCAGGGCCGTCACGTCCGTCGACGCCTGGCTGATCCGAGGCTTGCTCGGGCCTGGGCGGCTGGCGCAGCGGGTCCACGACCTGGAGCTGACCCGGGCGCTGGCCGTGGACGACTCCGCCGCGATGCTGCGGCGGCTCGAGCGGGACCTGCACGACGGCGCGCAGATCAGGCTGGCCACCTTGGCCATGAACCTCGGTATGGCCCGGGAGAAGCTCGGCGACGGCGGCGAGGTTCCCGACGCCGCAGCTGCCCGCGAACTGGTCGACGCCGCCATCCGGGGCGCCAAGGACGCGCTCGGCGAGCTGCGCGGCCTGGTCCGCGGGATCCACCCGCCGGTGCTCGACAACGGGCTGGCGGACGCCCTCGCGTCGTTGGCCGCCGACAGCGCGATTCCTGTCGAGCTGCAGGTCGACCTCCCGGTCCGGCCCGCTCCTGCGATCGAGACCATCGCGTATTTCTGCGCTGCCGAACTGCTGGCCAACGCGGCGAAACACAGCCTCGCCAACGCGATCGACGTCCGGGTCGTCGAACATCGGGACGTGCTGCTGCTCAGCGTGACCGACGACGGCACGGGTGGTGTCGACTCGGGCCGGGGCAGTGGCCTGCGCGGGCTGACATCTCGGGTCGCCGTGGTGGATGGCCGGCTCACCATCACGAGCCCACCTGGCGGCCCAACGAGGATCGCCGTCGAGCTACCGTTCCGCGCATGAATGCGCGGGTCGTCATCGCCGAGGATGCGGCTTTGTTCCGGGCGGGGCTCACTCGGCTGATCGAGGACCGCGGCCACCAGGTGTGCGCTGCCGTGGGCGACGGCGACGCGCTGCTGGCCGCCGTGGCCGAGCATCAGCCCGACGTGGTGGTGGTCGACATCCGGATGCCACCAACGCACACCGACGAGGGAGTTCGCGCCGCGCTCGAGATCCGCCACCAGCATCCCCGCACCGGTGTGCTGATGCTGTCGCAGTACATCGAGACCAAGTACACCTCCCGGCTGTTGGAGGGCAATGCGGCAGGTGCCGGCTACCTGCTGAAGGAACGGGTGGCCGACGTCGCCGAGTTCGCCGACGCGCTGGAGCGGGTCGCCACGGGCGGCACGGCGCTGGACCCTGAGATCGTCGGCCGACTGCTGCGGGCCAGCCGCCGCGCCGACGGCGTAGCGACACTTACCGCACGCGAACGCCACGTGCTCGCGCTCATGGCGGAGGGGCGGTCGAACGCAGGCATCGCCGGCACGCTCCTGGTGAGCGACGGAACCGTGGAGAAACACGTCACCAGCATCTTTGGCAAGCTGGGCCTCCCCGCCGGGGACGCCGACAACCGTCGCGTCCACGCGGTCCTGCGCTACCTCAATTGACCAGGCACTCCGGGGAAATCACCGGCCCGGTACGCGAACGGAGCGCAACAGGGTCGATCTCAGCGCGCACCCTGGGAGGATTGTCGGTGTCCGCGAGGCGACGCGACCCGGTGCCTCACGACCGATGAGGCGTGGCGCAACGCTCAGGCTCACGCAGGTCCAGCTGCGCTGTGGACGTGCTAGCCGGCGATGGCCTCGCGCTGGATCTGCTCGAACTGGGCGGCCATCGCGGCGGCCAGGGCCTGCGCGGCGGACAGCGGGCGAATCATGACCGTGAGCTCATCGATCAGGCCGCTCTCGTCCAGGTGAAGGAAGTCGCAACCTTCGACGGCGACGTCGCCTATCCGCGCCTCGAATACCAGCGCGTGATCGCGATCGCCGTCACCGCTCAGCTCGCTGACGTACCGGAAGTCCTCGAACACCCGCAGCACACCGCGCAGGATCGCCGCGGTGATTGCCTTGCCCGGATACGGCTTGAACGCCACCGGGCTGCGGAAGACCACATCGTCGGCCAGGGCCGCCGCCATGGCGTCCGCATCGCGTGCTTCAACCGCCGCGCGAAAGTCGATCATTGTGTCAGCGTACGAGGTTTTCCTGGCCGCCGGTCGATCGGCGCTTGGCCGTCCTGTGGGTCGTTCCGAACGGGATGGGAGGCTGAACGCGTGGCTTCCCGATCGACGTGCACGTGGACAGGTCTCGGCTGCCCGACGGCTTGGTACCCACCGTGGACGCGTCGGTGTATCTGAAGTCCGGCGAAAGCGCTGTGGAGGGTCACGGAACCGAGCTCCCAGTGCGGCAGACCGGCGGCATCCTCGCCCAGGTGGAGATTGTCGCCGGGTTTCGAGACTCGTACGTCACTGGCGCCCGCCAGTCCCTGAGCCGACGCGACGCCCGCCGGTGACGCCCGGATGAGCCTGGTGTCGGCGTTCGTACCGATCTGGTTCCTTACCGCGGTCGGCTACGCGGCCTGTCGTTGGGGTCTGCTGGGCGAGGCGGTGGCGTCGGTGCTCGGCCGGTTCGTCTTCCATCTTGCGATGCCGTCCGCCCTGTTCCTGACGCTGTCCCGAATGCCGCTCTCCGGGTTCGCCGGCCGCTCGCTGCTCGCCTTTGGAGTGAGCACCGCCGCGGTCGTCGGGTTCGGGTGGGTCGCCGCGAGCCGGCTGTTCGGTCGCGGGCCCGGCGAACGGCCGATCTGGGGCATGGCCGCCGGGTACGTGAACTCGGCGAACCTCGGCATCCCGATCGCAACGCAGGTTCTCGGCAACGTGTCGTTCCTGGCGGAGGTGGTGCTGCTGCAGGTGCTGGTGGTGACGCCCGTGATCCTGGTCGCCCTGGACCGGCACAGCGACCCGGCCGGGCGGGTACGGGTCCGCCGTATCGCCTCTCTGCCGGTCCGCAACCCTGTGATCCTGGCGTCGCTGCTCGGTGTCGCGTGCTCGGCTGCCGGCCTGCAGTTGCCGTCGGCGGCCGCCGCGTCGCTCACCCTGCTGTCGGGCGCCGCGGTTCCGACCGCCCTGGTCGCGCTCGGCGCGTCGCTGCACTTCACCGCGCCGTCACGGGCAGAGCCGGCAGAGCGGCCCAGGCTGGCCGAGCTGGCCGTGATCAGCGCGCTGAAGCTCGTCGCACAGCCGGTCATCGCGTACGCGGCCGGGCTGGCCTTGCACCTGTCCGCGCCGCAGTTGCTCGCCGTGGTGGTGTGCGCGGGCCTGCCGACAGCGCAGAACACGTTCATCTACGGCCAGGAGTACGGCGTCGGCGAGACGGTGGCCAACCGGGCGGTGCTGGTGACCACGACGCTGTCGCTGGCCACAGTGGCCGCGGCGGCGGCGCTGCTCGGGTAGGTCCGTCAGCTGTAACGCACCCCGAGCGACGTCAGTGCGAGCTGGCCGATGTGCGGCTTGAGGTCGGGTACCGCCGGGTGCCCAGACGACCAGTATTGCTAGGACGTCATACGTGTGATGTGATCCTGGTCATGAGTTTCGCGTGCGTTTCCGCCGCATGACGGTCCAACGCCGCTGCACCCCTGCCCGTCGTCCATCTCGGATGGAAGGAACCACGGTGGCTCCAGCTTTCAACCGCACTTCGCGAAGATCTACACCGTCTCCCAAGATTGTGAAGATCGTGACCGGCGTGATTGCGACAGCGGTCGCGACTACTGCAGCAGTCGTCGTGGCGCAGCCGGCGTACGCAGCGACAGCTATCTACGCGGCGCCAGCGGGCTCCGGAACGGCCTGCTCGGCGTCGGCGCCGTGCAGCATCGGGCAAGCGCAGGCCCAGGTTCGATCGGCGCCGGCTGGCGACGTCACGGTGCAGCTCGCCGCAGGGACGTACCGGATCTCCAGCCCACTCCAGTTCCGCGCAGAGGATGGCGGTCGCGGCGGGACGGTCCTGTGGACCGCAGCCCCCGGCGCCAACCCGCTGATCACCGGCGCGCTCGACGTCTCCGGATGGTCGCTGCATGACGCCGCGTCGAACATCTACGTCGCGAACGTCCCGGTGGGTCTCGAAACGCGGCAGCTGTACGTGAACGGCGTCAACGCATCCCGCGCGGCAATCAAGCTCAACAACTCCGACATCACGTTGACGGCGACCGGGATGAGGGTCAACAACTCAGCTCTGAACTACCTGAGCACCCTGCCTCAGCAGAACCGCATCGAGTTCGAGAGCATCGCCGCATTCACGAATCGCTATGCCCAGGTCGCCAGCATCAGCGGAAACGTGATCACGATGGCCCAGCCGGGATGGAACAACAACACCTGGGGCTACGACACCGTGCAGAGTTCCCTGATCGGAGGGCCAACCTACTTCCTCGGGAATTCTCTGCGCTTCCTGACCACTGTCGGGCAGTGGTACATCGATCCCGCTGCGGGGAGGCTGTACTACAAGCCTGCGCCCGGGGTCCATCCCGACCAACTTGACATCGAGTTGCCCCGCCTGCAGAGCCTGCTGAGCATCGGCGGCACCTACAGCAACCCGGTCTCGAACCTCGCGTTCCGGGGTATCAAGTTCTCGGGGACGTCCTGGCTGGGGCCCTCCTCAGTAGAAGGTTACGCCAACCAGCAGAACGGCACCTTCCTCAAGGGTACGTACAGCTATCGGCCGAGCGACGCCTTCACCAGCTGCGCACGCGGCTGCACGATGTTCGAGCGGGCAAGGAACACGTGGCTTCAGGAGCCCGCCGCCGTTCAGGTGTCGGCGGCCAACCACATCGCCTTCACCGACAACACCTTTGCCAACCTCGGTCAGTCGGCGCTCGGTATCGGTCAGGACGCGAACGCGATGGTGTCGGGGGTCGGCCTGGGCGCGAGCGACATCGACGTGATCGGTAACAAGTTCACGGAGGTCTCCGGTCACGGTATCGCCGTCGGCGGAATCCAGCCCGACGCTCACCACCCCAGCGATCAGCGCATGGTCAACAAGAACGTCCGCATCGAGGACAACACCGTCAATCGGGTGGCCGTCGATTACAAGGACAACTCGGGCATCTTGAGTACCTACGTCACCAACGCGCGCATCGTCCGTAACGAGGTCGCGAACGTTGCCTACGACGCGATCGACACCGGGTATGGATGGGGCAGCCATGACCCCGGTGGCTCGAACGAGTATGCCAACCGCGGTTACTACAACTACAGCACGCGTTACACGACTCCAACGACGTTGCGCGACAACTACGTAGCGAACAACCTGGTGCACAACACGAAGGCCAGGTTCCACGACGGCGGCTCGGTGTACAACCTGTCCGCCAGTCCCGGCACGGTCCTTGAGGAGAACTACCTCTACAACGTGTCCGGCGTCGGGCTCTACCTCGACGAGGGCACGCGTTACACAAACTATCGGAACAACGTCCTCCAGGGCTCCAGCCCATGGGTGTTCACAAACTCCTACGGGACGGCGCACAACACAAGCGACAACATGATTACCGGTAACTGGTACAACTCCGGTGGTGCCCAGATTCCGGACGCGGCCATGCACAACAATCAGGTCACCGGCAACATTCAGGTCTCCGGCACGGCGTGGCCGACCGGCGCGCAGGCCGTGATCTGTGAGGCGGGCGTCGCGGCGCAGCGCCGAACGGAGCTCAACGCGAACCTGTTCGCGCCCAACGGCACCTGCGGTCAGACTGGTTCGCCCGTTGCTGCCCCCTATCTCACTACTGCGACATCCGCTGCCAGTTCGTTCTTCGCCCAGTCAGGTTCGCGTTTCGCCCTCTCTGCCGCCGGCGCTGATGTCTGGAGCGGCGCGGGTGACGAGTTCGGGGCGATCTATCAGGACAACTCCGTCACCTCGGGCACGAGCGTGAGCGCCAAGGTCGACTCGCTGAACGATTCCCATGCCTACGCCAAGACCGGCGTGATGATCCGCAACGACATGACGAGGCCGGGATCCTCCAACGGCTATGCGCTGGTCGCGGTCACGAGGACGAACGGGGTCCTCTTCGAGTGGGATTCCAACGGCGATGGGTACGTCGACAGCGAATCCAAGGCGAGCGTCGACACGTACCGCCCGGTCTGGGTCAAGCTCACCCGAAGTGGGAACCAGGCCACTGCCTACTACTCCTACGACGGTGCCAACTTCATCCAGATCGGTTCATCCGTAACGCTGACCGGTGCCAGCGCCACGCAGGACGGCGGCACTTTCACCACGTCGCACGACCGCACGCAGCGGGCCATCAACGTCGTCAGCGACCTGCGCATCTCCGGATCGCAGAATGTGCCGACCGTCCAGATCGTCGGCGGTCCGTCGGGTCGATGTGTCGACGCGCCTGGTACGAGCACGACCAACGGCACGCAGGTACGACTGTGGGACTGCAACGGGGGCGGCAACCAGCGCTGGACCTACACCTCGGGCAAGCAGTTGATGGTCTACGGCAACAAGTGCCTGGACGCCAGTGGCGGAGGTACCAGCAACGGCGTGAAGGCAATCATCTGGGACTGCAATGGTCAGGCCAACCAGCAGTGGAACCTGAACTCCAACGGCACCATCACCGGGGTGCAGTCGGGGCTGTGCCTGGACGCTAGTGCCTCCGGCACCGTCAACGGCACCCTCATCCACCTGTGGACCTGCCATGGTGGCAGCAACCAGCAGTGGAGTCAGCGGAGCTAGTGCCTCGTGCGGGAAGCTCGCCCACAAAATTGTGCGAGTGACTTGAGGATCTCTTCGGCGGTCCTGGTCCAGATGAACGGTCGTGGGTCGCTGTTCCAGTCAGCGATCCACGACCGGATGTCGGCTGCGAGGGACTGCACGGACTTGTGGGTACCGCGGCGGATCCTCTGGTCGGTGAAGATCCGAACCCGGAGGCCCCGGCGGACAACCCCTGCCCGGGTGGGCGGGCCTCCAGATGGGCGGGTTCCTGGCCCTCGGGCTGGCCGGGCAAGCCCGGCGCGGCCCACCCCGGAACAACCGGTGGCAATCCCTCGGGACGAGCATCCCGATGCATCATCGGGCGTCGACGCGGCTACCGCCAGCGGGTCGGCCCACTCATCGACGTCCTGAGGCAGGGGTAGGGATTCGACGCGCAGGCCCCGCTCGCGCAGGGCCGTCCCGGTCAGTGCGGTGGACATCGGCACCGCCGTCAGCACGGCGGCGGGGGGGTCGCGCTCGTCCGTCGAGGGCCTACGCCGGCTCGCGTACGCCGCCGGCGTTGCCTCCATCGTCCGGCATTGGTTCGGCCGGGGCTTCTGGCAGTTCGTCCGGCGTGCCGGGCAGGAGGACGCTCGCGTCGTCGGGCACCGGCTCACGCGGGTCGATGGGCGGATACTGTTCGGGGTCGAGATCCGGTCCAGTCATCAGGCGAGTATCCGTCGTCTTCGGGTCTGCCGCTCGTCGGGCCCGCGTCACCCGGTCGCTGGCCGGGCGGCGAGCATGACCGCGCGGCGTCTGGTGGTCCACACCATCCGACGTTGGTGCATCATGGTTGCCCATGTTCGTGGACCAGCGGCAGTTCCCCTTCCTGCCGAGCTTCGGGCCCAGTGGGTTGCCATTCGCGATGAATGCCTTGCTCTCGCGCTTGAGACCTACCAGCCGACTCGTCACCTGAACGCTTCCAGCCGCACCCGGCTCCGGTGACCTGCGCATTGCTCGAATGCGCGGTAGTCGACAGTGGCGGCCGGTCTCGTGGTAGCAACCTCATCGCCTGGCCGCCTGAACGATGTCCGGGCCGCCGGTGTGCGGCGGCGGGAGGGAGCCGGGGTAAGGCCGCGGCGGCGCCGCCACGCAGCACGGCAGGGCGCTCCCTCCCAGCCGGCACACCAGTCAGGACGGTTCATAGGCCAGATTGGGTCGCAGCCATCGTTCGACGTCGGCGACGCTGGTGGCGCGGCGGGCGGCGTAGTCTTCGATCTGGTCCTTGCCGATGCGGCCCACAGTGAAGTATTTCGCCGCCGGGTTGGCGAAGATCAGCCCACTGACGCTGGCTGCCGGCGTCATCGCGAAGGACTCCGTCAGGCTGATCCCGAGCTCGTCGGCCTTCAGCAGGTCGAACAGTTCCCGCTTCTCGCTGTGGTCTGGGCTTGCGGGATAGCCGAGCGCCGGTCGGATGCCCCGGAAGCGTTCGGCGTGCAGGTCGGCGAGGTCCGGCATGGCGTCTGGTTCGAACCAGTCGCGGCGGGCCTTCAGGTGGATGTACTCGGCGAAGGCTTCGGCGAGCCTGTCGGCCAGCGCCTTGACCATGATTGCGCGGTAGTCGTCGTGCTGGGCCTCGTAGTAGGCGGCCAGGGAGTCGGCGCCGTGGATGGTCACGGCGAAGCCGCCCAGGTGGTCGCCGTCGGGGGCCACGTAGTCGGCCAGGCAGCGGTTGTCGCGGCCGGCCGGTTTGACCGTCTGCTGGCGTAGCATCGGCAGGCGCACCCCGTTGCCGAGGACGATGTCGTCGCCCTCGGAGCGCGCGGGCCAGAAGCCGTAGACGCCTCGGGCCTGGAAGGAGTCGTCCTTCGTGATCTTGTCCAACAGTGTGTTGGCGTCGTCGTAGAGCTCGCGGGCGACCGGCTGGTCCAGGATCGCCGGGAACTTGCCCTTGAGTTCCCAGGCCAGAAAGAGGAACTGCCAGTCGATCATCTCGCGCAGCTCGGGAAGGGTGGGCTGGACCGTCCGCCGGCCGGTGAAGTCCGGGGTCGGCAGGTCGGTGAAGTCGACCTCCTCGCGGTTGGCGCGAGCCTCAGTCAGGGCGAGCATCGGCTGGGAGCGCCGGTTGGCATGCGCCTCGCGCAACTGCTCCTGCTCGACGCGGTTGGCGCGGTCCAGTTCGCGGGCCCGGCCATCGTCGAGCAGGTCGGACACCACGCCGACGACCCGGGACGCGTCGAGCACGTGCACTGTTGTGCCGTCGTACGCGGGGGCGATGCGCACGGCGGTGTGTTGACGCGATGTCGTGGCCCCGCCGATCAGCAGGGGCATCTTGAGGCCGCGGCGCTGCATCTCGGCGCCGACTGCGACCATCTCGTCGAGCGATGGCGTGATCAGGCCGGACAGGCCGATGGCGTCAGCTCCCTCGGCGACGGCCGTGTCCAGAATCCGGCCGGCCGGAACCATCACGCCCAGGTCGATGACCTCGTAGCTGTTGCAGCCCAGGACCACGCCGACGATGTTCTTGCCGATGTCGTGCACATCGCCCTTCACGGTCGCCAGCACGACCTTGCCCTGCCCGCGGCCCGGGTCGATCCGGCCCTCGAGGCGGGCCTGCTCCTTCTCGGCTTCCATGAACGGTTCGAGGTAGGCCACTGAGCGCTTCATCACCCGGGCGCTCTTGACGACCTGCGGCAGGAACATCTTGCCGGCGCCGAACAGGTCGCCGACGATCTTCATTCCGTTCATCAGCGGACCCTCGATGACATCGAGGGGTCGGGCGAGGCCCTGTCGGGCCTCCTCCGTGTCCTGTTCGATGAAGTCGACGATGCCGTGGACCAGCGCGTACGACAGCCGCTCGTGCACCGGCGCCTCGCGCCAGGACAGGTCGACCGCACGCTTCGTGCCGGAACCGGTAACGGTCGACGCGAAGGCGACCAGGCGGTCGGTGGCGTCCGGGCGCCGGTCGAAGATCACGTCCTCGACGAGTTCGACGAGGTCGGCGGGGATATCGGCGTACACGGCGAGCTGGCCGGCGTTGACGATGCCCATGTCCAACCCGGCGCGGACAGCGTGCAACAGGAACGCGGAATGCATGGCCTCGCGAACCACGTCGTTGCCGCGGAAGGAGAATGACAGGTTGGAGATGCCTCCGCTGGTGCGGGCACCCGGGCAGCGCGCCTTGATCAGCGGGAGGGCGTCGATGAAGGCCTTCGCGTATCCGTTGTGCTCGGCGATCCCGGTGGCGACCGCGAGGACGTTCGGGTCGAAGATGATGTCCTCCGGCGCGAACCCGACCTGCTCGACGAGCAGATCGTAGGCCCGGCCGCAGATGGACACCTTGCGTTCGGTGGTGTCGGCCTGGCCCTGTTCGTCGAAGGCCATCACCACCACGCCGGCGCCGTAGTCGTGAATTCGGCGGGCCTGAGCCAGGAATGCCTCAGTGCCCTCCTTGAGGCTGATCGAGTTGACCACGCCCTTGCCCTGCACGCACTTGAGGCCGGCCTCGAGGACCGTCCACTTCGAACTATCGATCATCACTGGGATCCGGGCGACCTCAGGCTCGGTGGCGATGAGGTTGAGGAAGGTCGTCATGGCGCGCTCGCTGTCGAGCAGGTCCGCGTCCATGTTGACGTCGAGCAGGTTGGCGCCACCGCGGACCTGCTCCAGGGCCACGTCGACCGCGCCCTGATAGTTGTCCGACTCGACGAGCCGGCGGAACTTGGCCGAGCCGGTGACGTTGGTGCGCTCACCGATCATCACGAACCCGGTGTCGGGTCCGATCGCGAACGGTTCCAACCCACTGAACCGGGTGGTCTGCGGCAGGGCGGCGACCGTCCGTGGCGGTGTGCCGGCCACGGCGGCGACGATCCGGGCGATGTGCTCCGGTGAGGTGCCGCAGCAACCGCCGGCGATGTTGAGCAAGCCGGACGCGGCAAACTCGCCGAGCAGGCCGGCGGTCTCCTCCGGCGTCTGGTCGTAGCCGCCAAAAGCGTTCGGCAGACCGGCGTTGGGGTGACACGCCACGTAGGTGCCGGCGATCTTGGAAAGCTCCTCGACGTGCGGGCGCATCTCGGCCGCGCCCAGCGAGCAGTTCACGCCGACGACCAGCGGATCGGCCCGCTCTATCGAGCGCCAGAAAGCCTCCACGGTCTGCCCCGACAGGGTCCGGCCGCTCAGGTCGACGATGGTCACGGAGATCCACAGCGGCAGCTGCGGCGCGACCTCACGGGCCGCGGCGATTGCGGCTTTCGCGTTCAACGTGTCGAAGATCGTCTCGATCAGAAGCAGGTCGACACCGCCCTCGGCCAGGGCCGAGATCTGCTCCGCGTACGCCGCGCGCACTGCGTCGAAGTCGACGGCACGATACGCCGGGTCCTCCACCCGCGGCGACAGCGACAGCGTCACGTTCAGCGGCCCGACCGAGCCGGCCACGAACCGGCCACCGAACTCGTCCGCCGCCTGCCGGGCCAGCCGCGCGCCCTGAACGTTCATCTCACGAACCAGTGACTGGAGCCCGTAGTCGGCCTGGCCGATGCTCGTCGCCGTGAACGTATTGGTGGTGGTGATGTCGGCGCCGGCGGCCAGATACCGCCGGTGTACGTCCAGAATGACGTCCGGTCGGGTGAGGTTGAGCAGGTCGGGATCACCGCTGACGTCCTGCGGATGGTCGACAATCAGGTCGCCCCGATAGTCCGCGGCGGTGAGCTGCGCGCCCTGCAACATCGTTCCCCAGGCGCCGTCCAACACCAGAACGCGCTGGGACATCAGCTGCCGCAGCGACGATGCGGTGTCTTTCTGGCTCAATAACGCGCTCAAGCGGTCGCCTCCGAAGCTCGGAGGCGCCCTTGTCGAAGAGATGGGGGCCGAGCGTGGCGGGCTCCGCCCGTCGCAGCGCCTCTCGACCCGACAGGCAGATGCTACCCGACCCGTCCGCCTGGAGGTCCCCGTACGGCGTCGGCGTCTGGCCGCCACGGTCACGCGCCATGCCCGATCGTGACGAGCCCACGCCCATCACTGGCGATGCGGCGCCGGGGCCTCCCATGTTCGTCGGGACCGTTATCGTGTGCGGTGGCACAAACGTTGCGAGGTGCCCTGCGCGAGTGGGGAGAATCGGGAAGCCGGTGTGAGTCCGGCACGGGCCCGCCGCGGTGACCGGGGAGCTGCCACCCACGCGTACCAGACGCAGCCACTGACCCTGCGGGGTTGGGAAGGCGGGTGACCAGCGTAGATCCGGGAGTCCGAAGACCGGCCTCGCGTCATCGCCCCCTCAGGGGCACGAGCGCAGCGGGAGCCTGCCTTGGACACCGGCCTCTACGAGACCATCCACCGCCGCCGGGACGTACGTGCCCAGTTCACCGGGGCGCCGATCCCCGACGAGACGTTGAACCGGGTCCTCACGGCGGCGCACGCCGCGCCGAGCGTCGGCCTCTCCCAGCCCTGGGACTTCATCCTGGTCCGCGATCCCGAGCTGCGGCAGGAGTTCCACCGGCACGTGGAGCGGGAACGGGACACCTTCGCGGCCACTCTCGAGGGTGCGGCGGCGGAACGCTTCAACCGGATCAAGATCGATGGCGTACGGGAGTCGACGATGTCAGTCGTCGTCACGTACGACCCCGAGCGGGGCGGGCCGGCCGTGCTCGGCCGTCACGCGATCGCCGACGCCGGCCTCTACTCGGTCTGTCTGGCGATCCAGAACCTGTGGCTGGCCGCAACCGCCGAGCAACTCGGGGTCGGCTGGGTCTCGTTCTACCGGGAGCCGTTCCTACGCGACCTGCTCGGCATCCCGGCCACCGTCCGCCCGGTGGCGTGGCTCTGCCTCGGCCCGGTCACCCATCTGGAGCAGACGCCGGACCTGGAGCGGCACGGCTGGCGCCAGCGAAGCCCGGTGTCATCGGTGATCCACCACGATCGTTGGACGACGGAGTGACCGAGTGGTTGTGGCGGCGCTCCCGCGCCAGGCAACCGGCGTGCATGTTCGAGGCGGACCCACGCCACCAGTCAACCCGTGAGCCATAACCCGGGGCACGGCACCATCTCGCCACGCGGCACCGGCAGCGGTCGATCGGGGAGCACGCCCCCGATCGCCGCGCCTTGTCAGCGGCGGCAGAAGAGCTCAGTTGATCGCGCATGTTCGGAAGGTGGTGGGATCCGGCGGGGGCCTGGTCGGGCTGTGGCACGGTGGATTGCTGAGCGACAACAGCGCGCTTCGGACTCCCTCTTTTCCGTTCGCTCGGTTCAGGCGTATCGCGGTGCGTCACGTTGACGCTCATAGTCGGCGACCGTCGGGACGGCGGGCAGGACGAGCAGCAGGACCAGGTACGGCACTGCCAGTAGTCCACCGGTAAGCACGGTCAACAGCAGCACGACGGTTCGTACCCAGTCGACGCGGAACCCGCCGTACGCCGCGATCCCGAGGCAGAGGCCGCCAAACCATTTGCCTTCATCGATCCGGCACCAGAACCGGCCACGCGACCTCCCCTCGGGTGAAGGCGGCGAGGGGCGTGCGGGGCTCACCGGCCCGAGCTCAGCCAGGATCACTGTCATCTGGGCACCGGTCACCGAAGCGTCGCCCAAGCCTGTGAAAGCGCTCAACCGGTCGCCGATCGCGCACTCGAGATCTCGGACGATCTCGTCAGCGTCTGGGTCGGAGCGCAGCGCGCTCCGCGCATCGTCGAGGTACCGCCGCAGGGCGTCGCGTGCTTCGCTGGTGGCCGGGAAGGCCGCGACATGCCCGGTGAGGCGAATGGATATCGGCTCAGTCATGGGTCATCGTCCAATCGAGTCAATGACGCGGGTCAGCTCGTTCCAGTACTCGCGGAACGCGGCAAGCTGGCCTCTGCCGGCATCCGTCAAGGAGAAGTACTTCCGGGGCGGTCCTGACGGCGACTCACGCCACTCGTGGTGCACAAGCCCGTCTCGCCGGAGTTTGCTCAGCAGCGGGTACAGCGTGCCTTCCTGCGCGGGGAAGCCTGCCTCCTGCAGCGCGGCGAGGATTTCCGCCGCGTACCGCTGCTGGGACTCGACCGCAGCCAGTACGAGTGGTTCGAGCAGGCCGCGCCGCAAGGCTACGAGCTTTGGATCGGTCTGCATGATGCTACCTTGCCAGAGCAAGGTACCTGTTGCAAGATGGAGCACCTGCGGGCTCCGGTCCGCGCTGTGCGGGTGAGTTCTGGCCGGGATCGGCAGGGGCTCTTCGGCAGGAGCCGACGCCGCCCTACCGCCTCCGCCGGTCGTGGCAGCATGGCTTCGGTGACTGCCGCTATCGACTGGCACGACTGGCACCTGCCCTACGACGACGACACATCGCCGTTGTCGCGGAGGCTTCGGCTCGTTCAGCAGCACATCAGCGAATGGCTTGACCACCGGCCGGACTCCTCGCTCCGGATCGTCAGCGTGTGCGCGGGACAAGGGCATGACCTCATCGGCGCCCTTGCGTCGCGGTCGGACGCCGACCGGGTATGCGCAGAGCTGATCGAGTACGACCCTCGCAACGTGGCCGCCGCCCGGATGGGCATCGCCGCCGCTGGTCTCAACGGGATCACCGCCACCCAAGCCGATGCTGGCGACTTCGCCGCGTACCGCAGGGCCGCCCCTGCCGATTTGGTCGTTCTCGCCGGGGTGCTGGGCAATATCAGCGACGGCGACGTGCGAGCAACGATCAACGCCTTGCCGCGGCTGTGCGCAGCCGACGCAACCGTGATCTGGACCAGGACGCGCCGCAGTCCCGACCTCACCCCGGCGATACGCGGCTGGTTCACCGACGCCGGCTTCGCCGAGGAGGCATTCCACGCACCACCTGACGTGCTGTTCTCTGTCGGCGCTCATCGGTTCCACGGACAACCTCAGCAGGCGCGACCCACCGGCAGAATCTTCACCTTCACCGCGTGAGTGGCCGATCGCGATGGCTATATGTCGCCGCGAGGTGATCACAGTGCCCTGCCCGGCGTGCCCGACCTGTTCCCACGGGCACGGCCTCACTGTCCGCCGTCACGGACGCCACGCTCATCAGCGGCAGATCCGGACGCGTCGGATCGGTACGGGCCGTGCGGGCCACCGGTAGGTTTGCCCGCATGTCACCGATCCCGACGCCGCTGCTACCCGAAACCCGGCGCGCGCTGGTTCACCGGCTGGCCACTGGTCAGGTAGCGGGCCGGGCGCCTTCGGTCGTCGCTGCCGTGGTGCGTGATGGCCGTCCTGTGTGGGTGGACGGGTGGGGAACTGTGGACGGCAGGGTGCCGGATGGCAACCTCCAATACCGGATCGGCTCGATCACCAAGACTTTCCTGGCGGTGCTGGTGCTGCGCCTGCGCGACGAGGGGCGACTCGCGCTCACCGATCCACTGGCCGAGCACCTGCCGGGCACGGCGGCGGGCCAGGCCACGGTCGGTGCGCTGCTGGCGCACACCGCTGGGCTGATCGCTGAGGCGCCCGGCCCGTGGTGGGAGCGAACCCCGGGCACGCTACGGCCCGACTTGGCCGACGTGCTGGGCAGCGATCCGCAGGTGCATCCCGCCGGACAGCGCCACCACTATTCCAACCCCGGCTATGCGCTGCTCGGCGCGCTGGTGCAGCGAGTTCGGGGGCAGGCCTGGGGCGAGGTGCTGCGGCGCGAGGTGCTGGAGCCGCTCGCGATGACCCGCACGACCCTGCTGCCCGTCGCGCCACACGCCACGGGCTGGGCGGTGCACCCCTGGGCCGATGTGCTTCTGGCGGAGCCGGCCGTGGACACCGGTCTGATGGCGCCTGCCGGGCAGCTGTGGTCGACCGCGACGGACCTGGCGAGGTTCTCTGCGTTCCTCATCGACGGCGACGACCGGGTGTTGCATCCGGACACCGTCGCGCAGATGCGCACCCCGGCGAGCCCGCCGGAGGCGACGGACTGGGACAGGAGCTATGGGCTTGGCATGCAGCTGCTGCGCCGCGACGGCCGGCTGTTGGCCGGGCACACCGGCTCGATGCCGGGCTTTGTCGCGACCGTGTGGGTCGACCCCGATGACGCTCTGGGCGCGGTCGTCATGGGTAACGTGACCGCCGGCCTGTCCGCCGGTGCTCTCGCCGCTGATCTGCTGCAGACGGTCGCCGAGCGGGAGCCGCGGATCCCTGCGCCGTGGCGACCGCTGCCCTCAGTTGATCCACAGCTACTGGATCTCGCCGGCCCGTGGTACTGGGGGCCGGCCCCCTATGTGCTGCGCCCGCAGGCTGATGGCTTCGTGGAGTTGGCCCCGCTGTCCGGCGGGCGCGGCACCCGGCTGCGCCCCACCGACGACGGCGGCTGGGAGGGGATCAACGGCTACTTCGCCGGCGAACGGCTGCGGGTGCAACACGACGCGACTGGCGCCGTCAGCCACCTCGATCTTGGCACTTTCATCTTCACCCGGCAGCCCTACGACCCCGCGGCGCCAGTGCCCGGCGGTACCGACCCGGCCGGTTGGCGGACCGGCTGACCTCACGAACGATCGGATCGCGGCTAGTTAGCGGACATCGCCCGGCCGATGCCCGGGAGCACCTTGGCTGACACCCTCGGACTCGCCGAAGAGCTCACCAACCTGGAGGGGCTGGTCAGTGAGCCATTTTCATCGTGACAGTGGAGGTCACGGTCGAAGATCGAAGACAGCAAAGGGCGTCTTCGACGACACGGTGGATCTCGGCGATCTCGTCGACGAGGCCAACAAGTGCCCGTGCAACGGACCGAACAAGGACGGCGACTACGAGTGTGACGCGAAGGCCGACAAGCCGGTCGGCCGGACGTCGAAGGACAGTGGCGCACAGATCACGAGTTGTTACATGGTTGGTTCAGGACAGGTGGGGCGGCGTGCGAACGAGGTACCCGATTCCCTGCAAGGACTGACGACCTTAAGGTTGGCCGGCCGGGGTGTGCAATGCCCTGGCCGGCCATTTCGTGAAGGGGGCGCGGCGGTGGGGCTCGATGTGTATATCGAGAACCAGGTGCACGAGCAACGCTATGCCGGCGTGGAAGCAGGCTCCTCGCTGCAACGCCTGGTGGCGGCGAGCGACCGGGAGCGGCACCACCTGGTGTCGAGGATCGATTCCTACGGCGACACCATGATCAACCTGATCCAGCTGCCGCAGCTGACCGCGGAGCTGGACGAGATCGCGAGCCGCAACCCCGAGCTCCGGGTCGACGTGCAGGCGCTGGGGGCGCTCATCGAGGAGGCGACCCGGGCGCG
The DNA here is from genome assembly GCF_022230925.1 of Micromonospora alfalfae. GTDB lineage: Bacteria > Actinomycetota > Actinomycetes > Mycobacteriales > Micromonosporaceae > Micromonospora > Micromonospora alfalfae. The sequence goes on from NZ_JAKKFH010000008.1 coordinate 625,408, forward strand.
CGGATATCTCTGGATCTCCGGTGACTGAGGCCGGCCCCGGCCGGGACAGATAGGTTGGTCGCAGAACGTGCAGGTACGGTCGGTCTGACGGCCTGATGTGGACATGGGGCGAGGCTCCCGGTAGGAAAGCAGTCGAGCAAGATCCGATGCCCCAACCGGGAGCCTCGCTGCGCTGTCTCACCCTGCCGCGATTCCGCTGTCCACCCGAACCCTGAACCACCTCGCCGGCCTCAGAAGAGGTTGCCGACCCGGACGGCTGCGAACTCGGTGGTGTGAGCAATGGACCAGGCGTGAGGATGCGTCCATGACGCATGATCCGTTGCTTGCTCGGGCTCGGAGGGTTTGGCTCAAGATGGCTGGCGTTTCGATGGACTTCCCCGTTGGCGGTGGCGTTGAGGTAGCCGTCTCGGCCAGGTCCCGGCTCTGTCCACCGGGCTGGGTCGGGATCGTCGGGTTGGGCGACGCCGCCGTCGTCACCGTGCCGACGGGTAGGTGGGCTGGGATCGTGCGTACGGTGCTGCACGAGTTACCCGTCGGGGTTTTGACCGACGCTGACCGGCTGCGTGCCGTCCTGCCGATCGCCGAGGTGCTGGGTCCGGCGAGCCTGGCCTATCTCGATGAGTGCGACTTCCAGCCGGCCGGACTCGATTCCGTGGATGTGGTCCCTGGCGAACATGCCGATCTCGCCGGGCTTCTGGCCTCTGTCGCAACGGACGACGCCGACGAATGCGGGTTGGCCGACATCACCTCCGACGCGTTCGTGGTGCGCCGCGGGAATCGCGTTGTCGCCGCAGCTGGCTACCGACGCTGGCCGGGGCTTGTCGCCCACCTGTGCGTACTCACTGAGCCGAATCATCGTGGACGCGGGCTGGCGCCTGCCGTTGCCTCCGCAGCAGTCGCAGACGCTTTGGCAGACCGTCTGCTGCCGCAGTGGCGGGCTCGACCGTACCCATCGCGCCAAGTAGCGCTAGCCCTGGGCTTCCGTCAGCTTGGCGCCCAGCTGAGCATCCGGATCCGAGTCTGAGCCCAAACGCCACTTCGGCGCCTACCTGAACGACCGCGCCGAACGCGGCGCGAGTCGCGCGATCCGCGGCATGAGAGCGCCTGCGTGGCATGATCACGTTATCGGGTAAGTCCGTGCGGCAGACCGCTGAAAAATTCGCTCGAAATCCGCCGTGATGGGCTTCCTGGTGAAGCGGAGCGGTCGGTGACCACCACCGCCAACCGGTCGCAACGGGGTTCACAGGGGAGGCACTGATGACGGAGTGGCCGGATCCGACGGTGTATCTGCCGTACATCGTGGAGATCGAGCAGGAAGATGGCGAGGTTCGGTCGTACCCGGCCCATTTCGTGACGATGACACCGGACTTCGTCTTCGTCCGTGATCCGGCTGGCGGGTCGGCGAGTCTTCCGACGCGCTCGGTGCGTTCAATCAGGGTCGCGGTGCAGGATCTGCCGGCAGACCACGACTCGTTGCGGGCCGAATATCCCAACGCCTATCAGCCCTGGCACCCGCTCGACGAACTGAGCCTCGAAGACATGCACAAGTTGAGTGGGACGCCCGCGTACGCGCAGCTGCGCCGCCGCCCACCGGCGCACCTCGTCATCAAGGCACGCGAGCGCGGCTACGACCCCACCGCCATGCTGAACGCCATCGAGAAAGAGTCAAAACCCGAGCCGCACTCGTTGGAGGCGCTGTATGCGAGGCGCTCCGCTGAGAACGACTACCTCGTCATCGTCAAACCGGGAATCGATCCCTATCAAATACTCAGTCGGCACCAGCTTTCGCCCAACGACTTGTACCGCATCGTCGGCTCTTGGGGATTCGGCGCCAGGCTGACCGGCCTGCAGTTGGAACAGTCGCCGAGGGCCGGGGTCGCGGCACTTTCCGGAGACTCGGACATCGATCGCATCGAGCCCGACCCCGATCGGCTTGCACCGCATTTCCGTGCCCCACAGGAACGGCGTGTCGATGGTGGGTACATAGTCTCCGTTCGTTGCAGCGGTGATCCGCTTACCGTCGCCGCGCGAGCCGGGGTCTCCCCGAGCAGAGTGTTCGACTTCATCAACAGCTTCTCCGCTGACATGACTGACGCTCAGGTTCAAGCTCTGCGCCGGGACCCCGACGTGGTGCAGATCGAGGACAATGCGACTGTCGAGCTGGACTGCTGATCGTGCGGCTGGCTGACGTCTGACTCCGCCACGACGATGTGCGGAATGCGTTTGCAGCCGACGATGCACTGTTCTCGGCATGAGCGGACGCCGCTGAACCGACGACCGCGAGCAAACCGGCCGACTTCTTCGGGTAGCACCCGGTCAGTGCGATGTTGCGGACGTCCGGGTCTGCGAGGCGGCGTCAGCCGCAGGGCGTACGCGGTCGTGCTGTGTCGGCTGGAGCTGCGGCATCAGCGGAAGCAGCACGACATCCTCGTCGGCAGACTCCGACGGGCCGACAGCCCAGCCTGTCGTCGTTCCCACCAGCGCACGTTCTGACCTTTCCCCGTGACCAGCCAAGGCTAGAGGAAAGCGCTGCGTCGTCCACGCAGGTTTGCGCCGTCGAGCGACGGCTCACCGAAGTCCTCGTAGCCAAGAGCACTGCACGCGCCCGCTCCCCCGGTGCCGAGCTGCACGACCAGCCGTCGCGGTGCGGTCGCAAGGGAATCGAGGCGTCCTCGGTGCTTCCGTCCACTCTGAGTGATGGGCGTCCGCCCAGATGACGATCGGGAGTGACGGTAGAGGGCGGAGCGGCGCGACGGTTGCAGTGCGAGGCATGGAGTTTCAACGACCCTGGCTCCGCCCCGGGCCGGGGCGGAGCCGACATGGTCAGCGCAGTTCGCGGAAGGTGTCGCGGAGGTCGGCAATCCATGCCTCGGGGTTCTCGAGGGCTCCGAAGTGGCCGCCCTTACGGTGCGCCTTGACGTTGACGGGGTTGTACCAATCGCGGGTAGGACCGTTCTCGAAGGCTGCGATGCGTTCCTCTGGTGTGCGGACGCCGATCGGGTTGACGTCGCCGAGCAGCAGTGTGAAGCCCGCCGGCGCCTCGATCTGCGGTTTGCGGTCGTGCGACGGCGTCCATGGATAGCGTTCCGCGTTGCGGTAGACACGCAACGATGATCCGATCGCTTGATTGACCCAGAAGATGGTGGCCGCGGTGAGGATGAAGTCGCGGGGGAAGACCTGGTGGAAGTCGTCGGTCCAGCGGTCGCTCCACGTCTGCCACTTGCGCAGCAGCCATGCGAGCATGCCAGCCGGAGAGTCGTTCCAGCCGTGGGTGACGGTCTGGCCGTCAAGCATGTGAACCGTGACGTGTGCGGCGTAGGTCTCGATGAACTTGCGCATGTCGGCTCGGAGCAACTCGGGGGCGTCCGGCGGAAGGTTGGTGCCACCGGTCAGGTCCCAGAAGCGGTCGCCGCTGAAGATGCCCGGCACCATTTCCACACCGGTATGCAGACCGTAGAGGTCCTTGGCGTATTTGTGGCCCAGCTGAGCTTGGATGAGGGCACCGTAGTCAGAGCCGCCGACGGCAAATTTCTCGTAGCCGAGGACGCCAGTCATCAACTCGTGGAAGATGTCGGCCATCTTCCAGTAGTTGAGGTCGCCGCGTCCGAGGGGCGTGGAGAAGCCGAAGCCCGGCAGGTCCGGCACGATGACGTCGAAGGCGTCGCCGGGATCGCCGCCGTGCGCGGCCGGGTCGGTCAGCGGGTGGATGATTTTGTTGTACGAGGTCGACGGCCATGGCCAGCCGTGCAGAAGCAGCAGCGGGATGGGCTTGGGGCCCTTGCCTGGTTCGCGGATGAACTGAATGGGGGTGCCGCCGACCTCGATGCGGTGCCGGGTGTAGGTATTCAGCTCTTTCTCGGCCTGGCGCCAGTCGTAGCCGTCGGCCCAGTATTCGATCAGCGGCTTGAGGCGCGCGGTGCTGAGGCCGTAGTACTCGTCCTCGTTGTCGAGATCCTGGGCGAACCGGGTCGCCTTCAGGCGGCGCTTGAGGTCGTCGAGAGCCTCTTGCGGGACGTTGATGGTGAAACGCTCGAGTTCCATGTGAGTGCCTTTCCAGTTCGGGGATCAGTAAGTGAAGTCGAGGCGCAGCCGGGTCTGCACGAGCTCGGAGATCTGCCAGGAGCCGTCGACCCGCCTGAAACGCGCGTGATAGTGGCCGTAGCCGTGCATGCCCTTGAACGGGAAGTCGTCGGAGACCGGGGCGTCGTCCGGGCGGATGATGATGTCCTCCATGGCGAAGACGCCTCGGGCGTCGTCGGCCGCGTCGACGTCGATCTCGTCGGAGAAGAGATGGTGGATGAGGGTGTCGCCAGGGGTGTTGCTGCCGCCGATGGTCGCCGCAATCTGCTCGCGACCTTCCAGCCGCAGCCAGACGGTGCCGTCCGGCTTCTGGGGCGTGAAGGTGCCGTTCGGTGTGAAGAGCCCGGCGAGGTCCAGCCAACGGTGATGGTCGGCGTAGCGGACGTACCGGGCCATGACGCGGCGGATGTCCTCGACGATGCCGAGGCGCTCAATGTCGTCCATGAGACTCCCTTTCTTTCCTTGTTCTGCCTGGCAGGGCCACGGCAGGTCGCTGAAAATGGACCGAACAGTCCAAACTGAGTGCCGGATGTCACATGCGAAAGCGAGGTTCGCCTGCCATCTCGGCTCGGTCTGGCTGCTGACGACCGGCGTAGAAGCCAACGCCGGTCACGCAGGACCACGGCCCGTTCGCGCCCGGTCATGAGCGACCGCGCGGGCCGCCTCGTGATGCAGTCAGGGCAAGGCCACCTTGCCTTTCGCCCCAGCTCAGGCCCATGGCCGGAGGAGTTGCCGGAGTAGGCCTCTGGAAGGATCGGATCCAGGTACCGGACCGGGACGCGATCGTGGACCGTGATTCTGCTGGTGGGTACGCCGGAAACGCGGGTGACCAGGAGCAGGATGTCGAAACGACCACAAGAACATCGTGTCCTGGCACGTGTACGACAAGGCCCCCCGACCTGCTGGTGAGCAGCATCCGTCGCTTCTTCCGCCAACTCCCCTGACCCACACCCCAGCAGGTACGCCCGCCGCGCGTACCCCTGATCTCGACCCTCCGGGAAGGCCACCCGTGCAAACCCTGACCCGCCGCGCCCTCAACCGCGCCACCCTTGAGCGGCAGTTGCTCCTGCGCCGCGCCGACCTCACCCCGTTGCAGGCCATCGAGCACCTCGTCGGCCTGCAGGCTCAGACCCCGCACACCTGGTACGTGGGGCTGTGGACCCGGCTCACCGAGTGCCGACCCGAGGACATCGGGGCGCTGCTCACCGAACGACGGGCAGTGCGGATCGCGCTCATGCGCTCGACGATCCATTTCGTCAGCGCGTCCGACGCGCTGGCGCTACGCCCGCTCGTGCAGCCGGCGTTGGACCGCGACCTGTTCACCAACCACACACACGGCCGGTCCATGCGCGGCCTGGACACTGCGGAGCTCGTCGCTGCAGGCCGGGGACTCCTCGACGAGCAGCCGCGTACCCCGGGCGAACTGGGCCGGTTGCTGGCCCAGCGGTGGCCAGATCGGAACCCCGCGAGCCTCGCCTACGCGGTTCGCAACCTGCTGCCGGTCGTGCAAACCCCGCCGCGCGGCGTGTGGGGCGCCAGTGGCCAACCCGTCCACGCGCCGCTCGAATCGTGGGTCGGCGCGCCGCTACGCACCGACCAGCCGATCGACCAGATACTCCTGCGATACCTGGCCGCGTTCGGCCCGGCGACAGTACGCGACGCGCAGACCTGGTGCGGTCTCACCCGACTGGCGGAGGTGCTCGACCGGCTCCGGCCCCGCCTGGCCACGTTCCGCGACGAGAACGGCGTCGAACTGTTCGACCTACCCGACGCACCCCGACCCGACCCCCAGGTCAGCGCGCCTGCCCGGTATCTGTACGACTTCGACAACCTGCTGCTGTCTCACCACGACCGGTCCAGGGTGGTCACCGACGGCCTCCGCCAGCAGAACTTCGCGCCGCACGGTTCCGTCCCCCGCCTGGTACTCCTCGACGGCTTCACCGCAGCAACCTGGACGTTCGCCACGGCACGAGGCGCGGCGTCCCTGACCGTGCACCCATTCGAGCCACTGTCCGCAGCCGACCGCGAGGCATTGACCACCGAGGGCGGCGAGCTGCTGGACCTACTCGCCCCCAAAGCGTCACACGAGATCCGTTTCGCCACACCGACCTGAGGACCGCACTGCCGACAATGGAGGGCACGCTGCCGCGAATGCGGCAATTCGGGGCGGGCAAAAGCCGTACACGGGTCATGGGTCGTTCCTGAGACCGGGATTCCTTCGGGCGCGGCACCCACCCTGACCTGCGGAAATCTGGATCCGCAGGCAGGGGTGGGTGCGGTTGAGTCCAGTCCGATGCCGTTGGACCGGCTGTTCCCGACCTGCTCCCCCGAACCGGCCCGAATCGCGCCGCCGACCGCTGACCGCCGAAGGGGCGTGAGCTGCCGAGCACCTTGCGTCTATGCGGCCCTCTGGTAGCGGTCCGGCTGACCTTCACATGCCAGCCGAGTGCGGCAGAAGCCGGATCCCACTATGCGACGCCAGGGGTGGGGACACCGGTCCGAACCGCCTCAATGAAGCCATCAGGTGGCAGGTAGCGATGCTCTTCAACGTAGTGGCCGATCAGCGCCGGTGCGGCGAAGTTCGTTCCATCCACTCCGGTGAGCCAGATCTCCCCGTTCCCGTGCGCAACATCGGGAGCTTCGTAGAGCCGAACGTCGGCCCGAATCACGCGCTGAGGCTCGACCGCTGCCTGGCAGAACAGGCAGTAGTGGTACCCACGCATGAGCCGTACTGGTGTGGCGCCGAGGCTCACCAAGCGATCTCGAACGTCTCGCGGGCAGGCTCCTGTAGTGAAGGGCATGCTCGAATCCAGCCAACCAACGGCAATGGCGTCCGGGGCGCCCGGATAGTAGTCATAGGGCGCCAGGTCAGGGATGTGGGTCACGCCTCGATCATTGCAGTCAGGCACGGCAGCGAGGATCCTCGGCATCCGGATCCCCGCCGTGTAGGCCAGGTGCTTGAGCCGGCGGGTGGCGGCATCCCGGTCCATCCGAACACCGGGGGTATTGCGCAGAATCGGCCCGCAGGTGCTCCAGCCCAAGGGCCGGCGACTCGGACGGCAGCGTGGGCCGACGGACGAGTCGGCCAGCGAATGCTCCCGGATGGCGTCGATGACGCAGACCCGATAAGACCGACCACGACTGACAGGCGCCGCGAGACCGTAGTGGGCTGGTAGCGGCGTACGTCCTCCAGCCAGCGCACACACCGCGCGACGTCCATCCGCACCACGGCGACACTAGCCGCCAGCACAGGCATGGATATCAGAGCGTGTTTGAGAGGGACTT
>NZ_JAKKFH010000009.1 GCF_022230925.1 Micromonospora alfalfae
CACGACGCTCTTCCGACCCCGCCCCGCGCCCCGCGCCCCGCGCCCCGCGCCCCGCGCCCCGCGCCCCGCGCCCCGCGCCCCGCGATCTTGCACTTTCGGTTGCCTACTTGAGGCAGATAGCCCCTTTTGTCTGGGCAGAAAGTGCAAGATCGCGGGGGCAGGGCAGGGTGGGGTGGGGGTTAGGTTGCGGGATGTAGGAGGGCTTCGACTTCGGCGCGGGTGGGTGGGTTGGCGCCTCGGCGGGCGCAGGTCAACGCGGCCACAGTGGCGGCCTGGCGGAGCACCGCACCCCACTGCGGCCCGGTCACCGCGGCGAGCCGGTCGGCCGGCCGGTCACCGAGCGCGTCGAGGTCGGCCAGCGCGGCCAGCAGGCCACCGGTGAACGAGTCGCCGGCGCCGACGGTGTCGACCACTGTGGTGCGGACCGCCGGCTCCTCGTGCAGTGAGCCGTCGGGCGCGAGCAGCCAGGCGCCGTCCCCGCCCCGGGTCACCACGGCGCAGGACACGCCGGCCGTACGCCATTCGGTCATCACGTCGGCCACCGAGCGGTCCGGGTAGAGCCAGGCCAGGTCCTCGTCGCTGGCCTTGACCAGGTGTGCGAGGTGAATCTGGCGGCGTACCCGCTCCTGCTCCGCCGCCCGATCGGTGACGATGCTGGGGCGCAGGTTGAGGTCGATGGAGATGGTGAGCCCGTCGCGTTGGCGTTCCCGGGCGAGCAGGCCCTCCAGCGCGTCGGCACCGGGCGCCAGCGCGAGTGCGAGGGACCCGGTGTGCAGCGCGATCGCCGGTGACCCGGCCAGCTCGGGCAGCTCCTGCGGCGTCCACTGCCAGTCGGCGGCACCGGCCAGCCGGAACTCGTAGCTGGCCTGCCCGGCGGCGTTCAGGGTGGCCACGGCCACCGACGTGGGCTCCTCAGCGCGTACCGCCCACTCCAGGTCCACCCGGTTGGCGCTCAGATGCTCGACGAGTTGTCGACCGTACGCGTCGCCGCCGAGTCGGGCCAGCAGCCGTACCGGCTGGTCGAGCCGGGCCAGGGTGACCGCGACGTTCGCCGGGGAGCCGCCGGGCACGGCCCGCTGCCCCTCGGCGGTGACGACAAGGTCGATCAGCGCCTCGCCCGCGACGACGATCACGCGGTCACCTCCCCCGGTGCGAGCGGGCCGGGGCCGCCGAGCCCGTCGGCCGCGAGGGACAGCAGTACCGCCTGGTAGGCGTGGTAGACGTCGGGTCGGCCGTGCCAGACCGTGTCGGCGGGCAGGTTCTGCGCGTCCAACTCGTGCCGCCAGCCGGTCTGGTCGATGAGGCTGCGTCGGGCGTACGCCCAGAAGACCCGGTACCAGTCGAGGTAGACGGTGTCGCCGGTGCGGCGGTGCAGGGTGATCGCCGCACCGATGGCCTCGGCGAGAACCCAGTGCATCCGGGAGCGCACCACGGGCCGATCGTCCCAGTCGATGGTGTAGACGAAGCCGTCCGTGCCGTCGACCGCCCAGCCGCGACGCACAGCCGCAGCGAACAGGGCACGGGCGTCGGCGAGCAGCCAGCGGGGTGGCTGCGGCAGCACCGCCTCCAACTCCAGCAGCAGCCGGGCCCACTCCAGCCAGTGCCCGATCGTGGAGCCGTAGGGCCGGAACGGGTCGGCGGGCTGGTCCCGGTTGTAGTCGGGCAGCGGCGTCCAGTCGGTGGTGAAGTGCTCGGGCAGCCGCCAGTCGTGTCGGGCCGCCTCACCGTGCACCAGGTGGGTGGCGATCCGCAGGGCCCGGTCGGCCCAGCTCGCGTCGCCGGTGGCGGCGGCAGCGGCGAGGTACGCCTCGACCATGTGCATGCTGCTGTTGGCGCCCCGGTAGTCCTCGGTGACCGTCCAGTCCCGGTTCCACGATTCGCGGACCGCGCCGGCGTCGTCGTCCCAGAACCGGTCCCGCACGACGGTCAGCGCGTCGGCGAGCAGCCGGTCCGCGCCGGGCCGTCCGGCGCGCGCGGCGCTGGAGGCGGCGAGCAGGACGAACGCGTGGTCGTAGCCGGACTTGCGGTCGTCGACGGGCACTCCCTGCTGGTCCACCGCGCCGAACCAGCCGCCGTACCGGTCGTCGCGCAGCAGCGTGCTGAGCGCGGCGATCCCGTGGTCCACCAGTGCGGCGGCGTCCGGGTCGCCGCCCTGGTGGGCGAGGGCTGCCACGTGGGTCATCCGGCAGGTGATCCAGGTGTGGATCGGTTCGCCGCGGTCCGGGGTGCGGTCGTCGCTGAGCCACCAGAAGCCGCCCTCGGGCCGGACCGAGCGGCGGGCGGTGTCGAGCAGCGTCCGGGTCTGGGCGACGAGGAACTCGTCCAGATCGGGCAGGTCTGGTGACCTCGCCGGAGCAGGGGTCGTTGCGGCGTCGGATCGGGGCACGTCGGTCATTTCAGCTGGTCACCGTCGGGTAGGAAAGGGACATACGGCCAGGATCGGCGACGGACCGGGTCCGCGCCGCAAAACCGCCAACGGTACGCCACGAATCGACTGGTCACGGTCGGTCCGCAGCGGGAGGCTTTTCCTCCCATTTGCCCGTTGACATCGTTGTCACCGTTCAACCCTGCTCCGGCAGCCGGCCGACTGTCAATTCCGGCTGCGTCACACCGCCCCGGGGAAGCTCCGGTCAGTAGTAGTCGTCGATCGGCCGGCGTGCCTCGTCGAACAGCGCCGGCCCCTCGTAGCGGACCGGGGGCAGCGGCGGCGTGGCCGGCTTGACCTCCTCGAACTGCTCGGTGGACAGCGCGTACACCACCCGCCCGAGGCCGGACCGGTCGATAGCGGTCGCGCACATCGGGCAGGGCTGACAACTGGTGAACATGGTGGTGCCGGCGGCCACCTCGGGGGAGAGTTCCCGAGCCGCCCAGCGGGCCAGCTTCAACTCAGGATGGGCGCTGATGTCCGCGTCGGAGACCACTGTGTTGTGGTCCTCGATCAGGACGACGCCGGCCGCGTCGACCAGCAACGAGCCGAACGGCCGTTCGCCGGAAGCCCCCGCCCGCCTGGCGATTTCCACGGCGTGGCGGAGAAACTTCTCGTCGTCGGGGGTCATCGGTCCTCCTGGGTTGCGTGATGTGCGGCCACTGCCGCAAGGGTCCGCCAGGCGCGTTCGGGCTGGCGGATCTCGGTCAGGTCGCCGTTGAACGGGTCCAGTACCACCGTCTCCGCGCCGAGCGCACGAAGCTTGTCCAGGTCGGCGACGATCTGATCGATGGTGCCGACACCAGCGAGCCGGTCCGGGTCGGAGATCGGTTCTCGGGTCTCCTGGAGCGCGATCCGCGGCACCAACGCGGGCACCGGGCGACCCAGCTCGTCGGCGATGTCCGTCAGTCGTCCGACCGCCTCGGTCAGCCGTGCCGGCGTGACCCGCAGCGGGTGCCAGGCATCGCCGAGCAGTACCGCGCGGCGCATGCCGGCCTCGCTGTTGCCACCGACCCAGATCGGGATCGCCGCCCCGTCGTAGTCGTCGGTGTCCTGCCAGGCCGCGCGCATCGTGTGCAGGTACTCGTCGGTCAGCGCGCCGCGCTGCCGGAACGGCACGCCGAGCGCCTCGAACTCCTGCCGGGCCCAGCCGACACCGACACCGAGGACGAGCCGGCCGCCGCTGAGCCGGTTGAGGTTCGCCGCCATCCGGGCGGTGAGCAGCGGGTGCCGGTACGGGACGATGAGCACAGTGGTGCCCAACCGAACCCGGCTGGTCACCCCGGCCAGCCAGGACAACGTGGTGAACGGCTCGTAGAACGGCGCCGGATACTGCTCGGCCACGTCCGGGGTCACCACGATGTGATCGGAGACCATCAACAGGTCGAAGCCGAGACCCTCCACCGTCTGCGCCCACCGACGCAGCACGTCGGGGTCGGTGCCCGGGGCGAAGTTCGGTACGTTCACGCCAATCTGCACCCGCCCACGCTAGCCACTGTGGACTGGTGTGTGAACGCCGTGGCCCTACTGAATCACCTGGCAGCCGGATCGCGGTACGACTGAGGAGGGCCGGATGGATCTGCCCGACGGACTCGACTGGGTACGCGGATCACCCGCCGGTCGCGCCTGGTTGGCCGCACTCCCGACGTGGCTGACGGAATGCGCCGAGCGCTGGTCGCTGCGGGTCGGCCCACCCTTCCGGCAGGCGTACGCGTCACTGGCGCTTCCCGCCCGGCTGCCCGACGGCACCGCGGCGGTGCTGAAGCTCCAGTATCCCGACGAGGAGAGCCGGTACGAGGCCGACGCGTTGGCCCACTGGGACGGTGCAGGGGCGGTCCGTCTGCTCGCCCACGACCCCGGGCGGCGTGCTCTGCTGCTCGAACGCTGCCAGCCCGGAACTCCCCTGCACGACCTTCCGCCGGACCGAGCGCTGGACGTGGTGATCGGACTGCTCCCCCGGCTCTGGCTACCGGCCGGCGCGCCGTTCACCCCGCTGGCGCAGGAGGCCGCCGGTTGGATCGACCGGATGCCCCGGGCCTGGGAACGGGCCGGCCGGCCGTACGACCGGCGGCTGCTCGACGCGGCGCTCGACCTGATCTCCGGCCTGGCGTCGAGCCAGGGCGTGCAGGTGCTGGTCAACCAGGACCTGCACGCCGGCAACATCCTCGCCGCCGACGCGCTCCCCGGTGACCGAGGGCCGTGGCTGGCGATCGACCCGAAGCCGCTGATCGGGGAACGGGAGTTCTCCGTCGTACCGATGGTGCGCGGCCCCGAGTTGGGCCACTCACCGGCCGCCGTCCGGCATCGACTGCACCAGCTCAGCACCGAACTGGGGCTCGACCGGGAACGGGTCCGGGGTTGGACGATCGGGCACACGCTGTCCTGGAGCGTCGCCGACGACCTCGTCGTCCCCGAGAAGATCGAGGTGGTCCGCTGGCTGCTCGACGGCGGCTGAGCTCCGGCGCGGCGATCACGGGGTGGTGGTGCCCGTCCCAGTCCCGCGATCTTGCACTTTCTGTCCCGACCTACTGCGCATATCCACCCATTTCGACAACAGAAACTGCAAGATCGGCGCGGGGTGGGGGGTGCGGGGTGCGGGGTGGGGCCGGGGGTGGGGCTGGGCTCAGCCGGGCTGGCAGGTACGGCACCAGTAGAGGTTGCGGCCGGCCAGCTCACCGCGGCTGACCTCGGTGCCGCAGACGTGGCAGGGCGCGCCGGGGCGGCGGTAGACGTACACCTCGCCGCCGTGCCGGTCCACCCGCGCCGGCCGACCCATCGCCTCCGGCAGGTGCGCGTCGCGCACCGTGTCGATCCGGCCGTGCTCGACCGCGAGTTGCATCAAGCCGACCAGGTCGGCCCAGAGCGCGTCCCAGCCCGCCCTGCTCAGCAGCCGGCCGGGCATCGTCGGCGACAACCCGGCCCGAAACAACGCCTCGGTCACGAAGATCAACCCGGTGCCGGCCACCACCGACTGGTCGAGCAGCAGCGCGGCCAGCGTCGTGGGACTGCGCGAAATCCTGCGGTACGCCCGCTCCGGGTCGGCGTCGGCGCGCAACGGGTCCGGCCCGAGGCGGTCCCGCAGCGCGCCCACCTCGGGTGGGGTGAGCAGCTCACAGGCGGTGGGCCCGCGCAGGTCGAGCCAGTGCCGGTCGCTGGCCAGCCGCAACCGCACCTGACCGATCGGCTCCGGCGGCTCCCCCGGCCCGTCGGTGAACTTGCCGTACAACCCGAGGTGTACGTGCAACGTCAGCTCGTCGGCGTAGTGGTGCAGCAGGTGCTTCCCGTACGCCTCGGTGCCCTCCAGCACGGTCCCGGAGAGCCGGGCGGCACCCTCGGCGAAGCGGCCCTGCGGGCTGGCGGCGTGCAGCTTGTCCCCGGCGAACAGCTCGGCGTGCCGGGCCGCCAGGCGATGGATCGTGTGTCCCTCTGGCACAGGTGCCAAGGATAGTCAGCCCCGCCCGACCGGGCCGCACGCCGATCGACGCGGGCCCGGTCTGGCGCTCCCCCGCGGTGATCGACTCGGGTTTAAGGAAGTCGCGGTGTCCGCCGAGGCGGGACACCGCGACTTCCAGGAAACCGAGTCGATCACCGCGGGGATGAGGACGGCCAAGGCCGGTTTCGGCGTCCGTACCCAGGATTGGTGTCAGGAAACGCCCAGGTGGGTATTTGGGGGCCGACACCGCGTGGGTGCCACCCTTTCCGTCGGCCACCACGCATTCAACAGGAGGTGTGTAGTGGTCAGGATTCCTTCGCTGTCCCGCCGGTCCGAGCCGGCACCGACGCGGGACGAGAACCTCGACGGCCGCGTGGACGGCCGCGACACTCCGGTCACCGAGACCGGCCAGTCCGACGACAGCGCCGGCCGGCCGGTCACCGACCGGGACGCCAACCAGACGGCGTACGGCAGCGCCAGCGCGACCGGCGGCCAGACCAGCGAGGCCGAGCGGCGGGCCAACGAGCGGGCGGCGGTGGCCCGAGCCGCCACCGCGCGACCGGTGGAGACCGATTCCCGGGGCAGCGCCCGCCAGGTCGCGCCCGAGCCCGTGAACGGCACTACCCGCCCTGTCGCACCCGAGCCGGTGAACGGCACGACCAGCCCGGTCACGCCCGAGCCCCGCACCGGCACCGCGAGCAAGGTGGAGACCGAGTCCCGGCCCGTCGCTCCGGCCACGGCGCGCACCGCCGAGCGGGACGCCGACCTCGACAGCACCACTCGTCGGCCCGACACCACCGACCGGGTCACCACGGACCGCCCGGTCGACCCCACCCCGGGCGTCAGCACGCCCGAGTCGCCGGTGACGCGTGGCCCGAAGCCGCGGGCCAGCCTGCTCGCCACCCTCGGCCTGATCGTCTCGGTCGTCGGCGCGATGTTCGTGCTGACTGGGACCCTGGCCGGGTACGGCATCGGGCTCAGCGCGTTTGGTGCGGTGCTCGCGGTGCTCGGCCTGATGGCCACCCGTCGCCGGCACGTCGCCGGCAAGACCGACGCGCTCTTCGGCGTGCTGATCGGGCTGGCCGCGGTCGTGATCGGGGTGCTCGCGATGACCGGTCAGTTCGACTGGCCGACCACCGACGGCGACTGGGTGCAGCGCCTCCGCGAGTGGCTTGACTCACAGTTTGTGGATCGTTTCTAGCGGGCACTGTTCCGCTCGCCGGTGATGCACCGGCGAACAGCCGGCGGTTCGCCGGCAGCCCGATCAGTCCGGTGGTTCACCGGCCGGGCGACACCCTTTCAGGGGCGGCGGTTCGCCGCCCCTGAAGTGTTTCCGGGGCCCGGCCCGACAACGTGAGCGCCGGGTGCCGGGCGAGCGACGGCCCGACCTCCCCGCCACGCCCCTTTGCTCTGCTTCACTCCAGGCGACACCGCATGTCCGGTATCCGGACGTTGACTGTTGCGCCCGGTGAAGCAGAGCAAAGGCTGCGCGAAAGGCCTGCGGTAGGTGGCCCGAAACACGAATCCCGACCCACGCCGCCTTCAACACAACGATTCGCAGGAGCAGACCGCCCAGACGCAACGAATCTTCGGTCTGCGCAACTCTCAGTGGTGGATCCTGCCGCTGACGCCGCATACCGTTGAGCCACGGCGCCAGCCCGTGGGCCACGGTGGCCGGGCGCGCCCGACCCCTGGGAGCAGGACAATGACGATGGACGCCACCAGCCAGCGCCTGTTGATGTGCCGGCCGACGTACTTCGCCGTCGATTACGCGATCAACCCCTGGATGGACCCGAGCGCGCCGGTCGACGCCGCGCTGGCCATCCGGCAGTGGGAGCAGTTGCGCCAGACGTACCTTGACCTGGGCCACACCGTCGAGGAGATCACTCCGGTGCCCGGCCTGCCCGACATGGTCTTCGCCGCCAACGGCGGCACCGTGATCGACGGCAAGGCGATGGCAGTGCAGTTCCGGGACCCGCAGCGCGCCGACGAGGCGCCGGCGTACCGGGCCTGGTTCGAGGCCGCCGGCTTCGAGATGTACGACCCGAAGCACGTCAACGAGGGCGAGGGCGACGTCCTGCTGGCCGGTGACCACCTGCTGGCCGGCACCGGCTTCCGCACGGCACACGCCGCACACGCCCAGTTGCAGGAGGTCTTCGGTTACCCGGTGATCACCATGCAACTTGTCGACCCGCGCTTCTACCACCTGGACACCGCGTTGACGGTGCTCGACGAGCGGACCGTGGCGTACCTGCCGGAGGCGTTCTCGGCGGGCAGCCAGGCTGTGCTGCGCCGGCTCTTCCCCGACGCCGTGCACGCCACGATGGCCGACGCCGAGGTGCTGGGGCTGAACGCGGTCAGCGACGGGCGGCACGTGGTGCTGCCCGCGCAGGCCACCGACCTGGCCGCCAAGCTGCGCGACCGGGGCTACGAAACCATCGGGGTCGACCTGTCCGAGCTACGTAAGGCCGGCGGCGGACCGAAGTGCTGCACGCTGCGACTCCGTCAGGGAAAGGCAAGTAAGTGATAGTGGATGACAAGCTGCGTACGCCGGGAGCGGTCCGGGACGCCGAGCGCTGGACAGCGCACAACTACCACCCGTTGCCGGTGGTGATCTCGTCCGCCGAGGGCGCCTGGCTCACCGATGTGGACGGCCGCCGCTACCTGGACTGCCTGGCCGGCTACTCCGCGCTGAACTTCGGTCACCGGCACCCCCAGTTGATCGCCGCAGCGCACGCCCAACTGGACCGGCTGACGCTGACCAGCCGCGCGTTCATCCACGACCAGTTCGCCGACTTCTGCCGGGAGCTGGCCGAGCTGTGCGGCAAGGACCTCGTGCTGCCGATGAACACCGGCGCCGAGGCGGTGGAGACCGGGATCAAGGTGGCCCGCAAGTGGGGCTACCAGGTCAAGGGCGTGGCCGCCGGGCAGGCCAACATCGTGGTCGCCGAGGGCAACTTCCACGGGCGGACCACCACCATCGTGAGCTTCTCCACCGACGAGGACGCCCGCGCCGACTTCGGGCCGTACACCCCGGGGTTCACCGTCGTGCCGTACGGCGACCTGGAGGCGCTGACCGCCGCGATCGACGAGAACACAGTGGCAGTGCTGCTGGAGCCGATCCAGGGTGAGCAGGGTGTGGTGGTGCCGCCGGAGGGTTACCTGCCGGGCGTACGCCAGGTCTGCACCGAACGCAACGTGCTGTTCATCGCCGACGAGATCCAGTCGGGTCTGGGGCGTACCGGCGCGACCTTCGCCTGTGACCACGAGGGCGTCGTGCCCGACATGTACCTGCTCGGCAAGGCGCTCGGCGGCGGCATCGTGCCGGTCTCCGCGGTGGCCGCGAACGCCGACGTGCTCGGGGTGCTCAAGCCCGGCCAGCACGGCTCCACCTTCGGCGGCAACCCGCTCGCCTGCGCGGTGGCGATCGAGGTGGTCCGGCTGCTGGCCACCGGCGAGTTCCAGCGCCGCTCGGCCGAGCTGGGTGAGCGGCTGCGGGCCGGCCTGGAAGGGCTGGTCGGCAAGGGCCTCGTCGGGGTACGCGTCCGTGGCCTGTGGGCCGGTCTGGACATCGACCCGGCGCTGATGAGCGGTCGGGAGGCGTGCGAGCGCCTGATGGAGCGCGGCGTGCTGGCCAAGGACACCCACGGCTCCACCATCCGGCTCGCCCCACCCCTGGTGATCACCGAGGAGGAGATCGACCTGGCGGTCACCGCGCTGGCCGAGGTACTGGCCGGCTGAATCAGGAACGTGGTGGAAGGCGGGCGGCCGGGTTTCCGGCGCCCGCCTTCCGCGTCAGGGCCCCTCCCGGCGGTGAGGGTGGGATGGGGTGGGGTTAGGGGCGGGGTAGGCGCATGGCCATTGTGGGGGCCTCTGCCATCACCGAGGTGGGGGTGAACGGGGCACCGGTCGGCAGTTCCTCGGCGCGACCGATCTGCACGCCGGGGTACAGCTCGATCATGTCGTTCTCGCCCAGCACCCGGGACTGCTGGGGGGCCAGCGGGATCCGGTCGGACTCGGTCATCGAACCGGCCGGGCGGATGCCGGAGCCGTTGGTGCTGACGTCGGTCACGATGACCTCGCCGACCCGCAGCTCGAAGCGGACGTGACCACGGCTGATCCACCGCCGGGCCTCGTCGTTGAGCCACTGCCCGAGCATGATCCCGCCGTCCTGCTCGGGAGCACGACCGGCCACGATCGGCTGCTCCTCGCTGAGCACGAACCGCCGCCGGACCAGGCCGCCGACGCGCACCGCGAGCACCTCGGTACGCGGACGAGGGCCGCCGTCACCGAGCCGCGCGCCGTGTCGGGGGCAGGTCGGCACGCCGTTGCGCAGCGCGGGCGGCGGCTGCGCTGCGGGGCTGCGGTCGGCACCCCCGGCCAGGTCGGCGAACGCGCCACCGCCACCACCGCCGCCGAACAGCGCGCAGCCCGACTCCGGGCAGCGCCACTGGCGGGCCAGCAGCTTGACACCGGTCGGCGACCGCTTGCCGGCCACCGGCGAGTGGCCACCACCGACGTGCGCGATGAACACCGGCCCGCCGGCGCCCGGCACCGGCGCGACCACCCGACCGGGCTGCTCGACCAGCCACGGGAACCGACCGCGCAACCCGTCGAAGCGGACCCGGCTGAGCACCGGCAGACCGAGCAGGTCGGCGACCTCCAACATCCGGTCACCCGGGTTGTCGAGCACCTCGACGAGGCCGTCGTCGGCCCAGCGGCGGACGACCATCCGCTCGTTCGAGGTGAGGTCGGCGTCGGAGAGCAACGCCCGGTGCACCACCGCGTAGACCTGGACGCTGTCCTCCTCCAGTTCGCGGGAGAGCGCGTCGATGACCATGCCGAGGCGGAGCAGGCTGGCCGGCCGGCCACCGTCGATGTCCTGGTAGCGGATCACCTCGGCCAGGTCGATAACGGCTCGGGCCAGCGACGGGTCCGTGCAGACACGACCCTCGATGGCGTCCAACACCTTGCTGATCTCAAATCTCATGCCGCACTCCGGACGATGTCGTCAATTCGCCGGGCCAGCTCGAAGTCCCGGTGGGTGACCCCACCGGCCGAGTGCGTGACACAGCGGAAGGTCAGGGTCCGCCACCGGATGTCGATGTCGGGATGGTGGTCGAGCTCCTCGGCCACCGTCGCCACCCGGTCCACGACCGCGATGGCCGCCGGGAAACTGCCGAGCTGGGCGGTACGACCGATGCCGGTCGGGTCGCCCGACCAGTCGGGCAACCGGCTCAGCTCTTCTCGCACCGCGTCCGCGGTGAGCAGGTCTGCCATGGGCCGACCCTACCGGGGACGACGCCCGGCATGGACCAGTGGTAGCGGGGTGTTGATCGGCCCGATACGCGCAGGCGGGGGCGGTGCCGTTTGGCACCGCCCCCGCCTTCTCCCTGGTGTGTTCAGCCGCGCAGCGGCCGCCCCACCTCGTGCAGGTGACCGAGCGCCTGCCGGTACGACTCGACCAGCCCGGTCTCCGCGTACGGGATGCCCTGCTCGACGCAGTAGGCGCGAACGATCGGCTGGGCCCGGCGCAGGTTGGCGCGGGGCATGTTCGGGAAGAGGTGGTGCTCGATCTGGTAGTTGAGACCGCCGAGCGCGGTGTCCACCAGTCGGCTGCCGCGCACGTTGCGGGAGGTCAGTACCTGCTTACGCAGGAAGTCCAACTCGTCCTCGGCGGTCGGCATCGGCATGCCCTTGTGGTTCGGGGCGAACGCGCAGCCCATGTAGAGACCCCACAGCGCCTGGTGCACGACGGCGAAGAGCAGCGCCTTGACCGGGGACATGACAGCCAACAGCAGCGCCACGTAGGCGGCGGTGTGCGCGACGAGCAACGCCGCCTCGACCGCCCGGTGCCGCATCGGGACGGCGTACCTGCCGTCCTCCCGGCCGACGATCGCCCGGATGCTCGCCACGTGCAGGCTCAGGCCCTCAAGCAGCAGCATCGGGAAGAAGAAGTACGCCTGCCGCTGAGCCATCCAACGGCCGAACCCACGGGTCTCCAACGCCTGCTCGGGCGTCCACACCAGGGCCCCCGCGCCGACGTCCGGGTCTTCGTCCTCGTGGTTCGGGTTGGCGTGGTGCCGGTTGTGCTTGTCGACCCACCAGCCGTAGCTGAGCCCGACCGCCGCGTTGCCGGCGAGCAGCCCCACCAACTCGCTGGGACCACGCCGACGGAACATCTGGCGGTGCCCGGCGTCGTGACCGAGGAACGCGACCTGGGTCGTGGCCACGGCCATCAGGGCGGCGAGCGGAAGCTGCCACCAGGAGTCGCCGAGCAGGAACACTGCGACCCAGCCGGCCACGAAGGCACCGAGGGTGAGCACGATGCGGGTGACATACCAGCCGGGGCGCCGCTCCAGCAGGCCCGCCTGGCTGATCCGTCGGGACAACTGTGCGTAGTCACTACCTCGCCGTCGTACCGGCGGTTCCGCCACCGCTCCGAGCGTCATCGCTGCTCCCGTTCCGCTTGCGCCCGTACCGGGGTGGTTCGGGCTTAATGTCAAGTCTCCCGATCGCGGTAGCGGTGAGTAACCCCGACAACCCCCGAATGGGGGGTAGGGCAGGCCCTACCCCTACTGGTTCGACTCAGCTCAGTCGGCCGACCGCGGCGCGCAGTCGAGCCAGGTCACGTCGACGCCGTTCGTAGGTGGCGGCGAGCCCGACCAGCGCCAGCCCGCCGATGCCCAGGTAGATCCATCGGGGCAGCAGATCCCATCCCCGGGCCAGTTCGTGCAGCGCCAGCAGCGTCAGCGCCGCGCCGCCGAGCAGCACCGGCGCCTGCCACCGACGGGTCGCGCCGGCCAGCACCGCGCCGGTCGCCGCCACGCCGAGGAGCAGTCGCCGCCACGGCTGCGGGTCCGCCCCGGCCAGCACCGACACGAGGCTGGGCAGCAACGCCGCGACCAGCCCCGGACCGAGGGCCGGCCAGCTGGTCAGCCCTGGCCGGGTGCGCAGCGCCAACAGACCCGCTCCGACAGCGAGCGCCGCGGCCGGCACTGTGTACGCCTCCGGCACTGTCACCCCTCCGGCGGCCAGCAGCACCCAGGCCCCGAGCAACTCACTGCCGGCGGCGATCCCGGCGAACGCCCACCGCCGACCGGCCGGTTCACCCCGGCGCAGCAGCCGCAGCGCGACGGCGACGCCCCAGAGCACGCAGATGGCGGCGAGGTGCCGCGCCGCCCCGACGGCGAGCACCGCCGCCACCAGCGCGACGGCCTGCGCGGCGGCGTCCAGCACCCGTCCCAGCCGGATCCGCGCCGGTGTGACAGCCGCGGCGGCCAGCACCAACGCGGCCACCGCCAGCAGTGGGTACGCGGCGGCCCGCAAGGGCAGCCCACCGGCGAGCGGTGCGGTCACCGCCAACGCGGACGCCGCGCCCACGGCGGCGAGACAGCCGGCGACCCGTACCTCGAACCGGCGCGCCCCGGCGGCGACGGCGACCGCCGCCACCAGCAGCGCCCCCTCGGCGGCAAGCGTCCCGGCCCGGGTGGCCAGCAGACCGAGCACACCGGAGGCGACCAGCACCACGCCCACCGGCACGGCGACCGGTGTGAGCGCCGGGCGGGCGGCGGCCAGCGCGGTGAACAGCAGCGCCGCCAGGCCGGCGAGCAGAACGGCGGCCGGCAGCACCGGCCACGGCGCGCCGATCGCGACGAGCAGCACCGGCAGCGCCGCCGCGACGAACGGCAGCGCTGACGGCACCGGCAGGCCGACCCGCCGACCGGCCAGCGCGCCGGCCAGCGCCAGCACCACCAGCGCGAACCCGACCGGGAGCACAGTCGGGTCGGCGACGACAGTGGGCACCCCCGACCACGGCCGGTTCCAGCCGCCGTAGGGCGACCCGAGCGCGGTCAGCACGGTCGGCAGGGCCGCCAGGACGGCGACCACCGCAAGCGTTCCGCCGGCCGCCAGCACCAACGCCGACCGCGCCGACTCGCGCCCGTCAGCCGCCGGCCGGGCCCCGGGGGCCGCCTGGTCGGGGGCGCCCGCCGACGGCAGCCAGCAGGCGACGAACGCGACACCCAGCGCGGCCAGCGCCGCGTACGGCGCGAGCGGCTCGGCACCCGCACCGATCAGCGGCGCGAGGCCGGGCACTGTCACCGCCGCGACGGCGCCGGTCACCGCGTACCCGACCAGCTCCACCCGGTGGCGGCGGGCCACGAGCGCCGCGACCAGCGACAACCCGGCGGCCGCCAGCGCGAGCCGGGCCTGCCACCAGGGCGGCCCGCCGGCGGCGAACGTCGCCACCGCCGCGATCCCGGGCAGCGCGAGCTGCCCGACCAGCAGACCCGCGCCGGCCACCTCCCGATACGCGCCGGCCCCCCGTCGGACGGCCAGTGCCAACCCGACCACGGCGAGCACGCAGAGCGCCACCAGGGCACCGGTCGGGGCGGCCAGGGCGACCAGCAGCCCGTGCCCGAGCAGAACGGCACCGCCGAGCGCACGGAAGCGCAGCGCGACCGGTGGGGCGCTCGGGCGGACCAGCACGGCGAGCAGCAGCGCGACCCCACCCACGAGGTCGATGGCCACCACCTGAGGCCAGGAGGCCGTCCAGCCGGCGGGCACGGCGAACAGCACCGCCACCGCGCCCGCCGTGGCGAGCACCGCCCGCGTGCTGCGAGGGAGCAGCAGCACAGTGGCGCCGATCGCCATCGCCACCGCGGGTGCCAGCTGCCAACCCCAGCTCAGGTCCGGCCCCGTCCCAGCCCCGTCCCAGGGCGGCAGCGACCGGCCGACGGCGGCGACCGCCAGCCCGATGGTGATCAACACGGTGACCTGCGCCGTGCCCGCCGCGACGAACAGCGCGCCGGCCCGCGGCCCGGTCCGCCAACCGCCGCCATCGTCAGCCGCCACCGTCGGCAGGAGCCGCACCGCGGCGACCATCCCCAGTGCCACCGCCGCCGTCGCGAGCAGCAGCACCGACGGCCGCAGCTCCGCCACCGGACGCAGCACTGCGGCGGCGAGCACCGGCACCAGCAGTCCGGCCGCCACCGCCCGCAGCGCCCGCCCCCCGACGAGCCAGGCCGCGCCGAACCCGGTCAGCGCGACCAGCACCAGCGGCACCCCGGCCAGCAGTGGCGAGCCCCCCGCCCGCCCGCCGACCAGCGGCACCATCGCGCACGCCGCGGCGCCCACCAGCGCGGCGACGTGACCGGCGCCGGCCAACACCCGGCCGACCAGCTGCGCGGCCCCGCCCCGGCCACGCAGCGCGGCCAGCACTGCCAGGTTCAGCGACGCCACCCCGAGCAGGACCACCGCCCACCCCGCCGCACCCAGCCCGGCCTCGGCGGCGAGCAGTGGCAACGCCGGCTGGGCGGCCACCAGGGCGGCGAACCAGGGCCCCGTCAACCCGCTCCACCGGCCGTACGCCACGGCGACCGCCGCGCTGGCCCCCCCGACCAGCGCGGCGTACCGGCTGCCCGGCCAGCCGGTCACACCGGCCAGGTCCACCGACCAGGCCGCGTAACCGTCCAGCACCACCAGCAGCAACCCCACCGCGGCGAACGTCTCCGCCGTACCGCGCAGCCCTCGGCGAACCGCCAGCAGCGGTACGCCCAGCGCGAGCGCGGTGAACGCCACCAGGATCAACGCCCGCCCGGCGACCCCCACCGCCGCCCAGGCGACAGCTGTGAACACCACAGCCGCGGTGCCCAGCAGGAGTCCACCGAGGACGAAGAGCAGACCCTGGACCGTCCGGGTCGAGGTCTCCGCCGCACCCGGCCGCGAACCCGTCGCAACCCCGGGGCCCGGGCCGATGAACGGCGTCGGGCCGACGACAGGCGCCGGGCGCGCCACGACCGAGGCCGCCAACCCCGCGCGGACGACCGCTGCCAGTTCGGCCCGCCGCCCGGACACTGTCGCCAGCCGTCCGGCCAGCTCGGTGTACGCGCGGCGAGCCCGCTCCACCTGCGGCTCAAGCTCGGCGACCTCCCGGCTCAGCCGAACCACCTCGGCGGCTATCGGGTCGGGCGCACGCCGGCAGCCGGAGCAACCGGCGCTCAGGTCGGCCGGCGCACCGCAGGCGGGGCAGGGGTAACGGGTGTCGTCCACCCGGTCATCATCGACAACCGGCCGTGGTGCGACCCAGAGTGCGCGTACTCAGGATCGGGTGTGCTCGTACACCCAGGTGGCGTAGTCGGGGTTGCCGCTCTCCACCCTGGACACCAGGATCTCCGGCACCTCGTACGGGTGGCTGACCCGGATCTGGTCCAGCAACGCGGTGAGCCGATCCGGTGCGGTCTTGAACTGCACCGACCACTCGGTGCTCGTCTCCATCCCGGACCGCCACCAGTAGGTGCTGTCCACCTGACCACCCACCTGGGCGCAGGCGGCGAGCCTGCCGGCGACGGCCGCAGCCGCCAGCACGTCGGCGACCGAACGCGCATCCACCACCGTTGTCACCACGCAGATCTCGTCCACGCCCGCACCCTACGCGGACATCTACCGATTAGCGGCGATCCAGGCATCAATCTGCGCCCACCAATCGAAGAGCCAGTCGATGCGTTCCTGCCGTCCGGTCGGCACGTCCTCCGGCGGCACGGACCAGAACCGCATCACGATCCGCTTGTCCATCGGCAGTTCCCGCCACACGTCGGCGACGGTGAGCATCCGGTCCAGGCCGGTGTGGGCGACGAAGATGACCCCGGCGTCCGGTGCGGCGTCCAGCGCGGCGAGCATCCCACCGGGCTGCGGGGCGAGCACGTGGCGCATCCGCTCGGCGCGCAGTGCCATCCTTTCCAGGCCGAGGGAGCGCAGCCGGGCAATGGCGCGCAGCCGTCGCCCGGGGGTGAAGTTGCCGCCCTCCGGGAAGATCACGAACGCGTCGTTGTCGTCCAGGCCGGTGGCGAGGTGCCCGACCTGGCGTAGCGTCTCCTCGCCGCGCTCCGGGGTCGGCGCGATGAACCGGTTGGGCAGCCGGTTGAGCAGCACGTCGATCGCCGGATCCCACTGGAGGCTGTCCTTCAGGACGATCCGGGGTTCCCGGTGGAACCAGTTGACCAGCCCGTGGATCAGGATGAACGAGTCCCCCGGCCCGGCGTGGCGACAGAGCACCAGCTCGGGTCGGCCGGGCAGCGCAGTGTCCGGGTCGGTGCCGACCACGTCGATGCGTAACCGCAGTGTCCACTGTGCCTGCCAGAACAGCACCCGCAGGAACCAGCCGGCCAGCACGTAGTGCGCGCGCTGGAAGGCCGGCGACCGGGTCCGCCAGCCGAAGCCGGAGACGACCCAGAGCAGGAAGAGCGCGAGCAGCGCGGCGGCGTCCCAGACCAGGTAGAAGCAGCCGATCCAGAGCAGTCGCAGCGGGCGCAACCGGCCCGGGACCAGCGGCGACGCGGCCGCCGCGAGCAGCGCCCAGATCGGCAACGTGGTGACCACGAGGAAGGCGAGCAGCACGACGGCGGGCGCGAGCAACAGCCGACGCAACCACCGGGGAGGCAGCGGCATCAACGCTCCAGGTGGGTGGCGAGGTAGCGCCGGGAGGCGGTGTACGCGCGGCTGATCCGCCGTCCCACCGCCGCCATGTCCCGGTACGCCCACGGCGTGTCGTCGCGCGGGTTGAGCCCGCCGGTCGGCAGGACGTGCACCTCCACCCCCTCCGGCAGCGCCGCCATCTCGCGGAAGAAGCGGTGCCGGCGGGAGATCTCGAACGCGACCTGCGCGATCTCCCATGGCCGGCGGGGCGGAGTCAGCTCCCGTTCGATCCGACCCACCTGCAGGACGTAGATCCGGCGGGCGCCGACGGCCACCGCCTCGCCGATGGGGATGGAGTTCACGATCCCGCCGTCCACGTAGTGCGCGCCGTCGATCTCCATCGGCGGAAGCAGGCCCGGCACCGAGGCCGACGCCATCACCGCCGGCACCACCGGACCGCTGTCGAACCAGTGCTCGGCGGCCCGCTCGATGTGGGCGGCGCAGCACCGGAACGGCACCCGCAGGTCGGCGAAGGTGGTGTCCACCCCCAGCTCGGACTCCAACAGGCGGCGCAGCGGCCGGGGTGAGTGCAGGTGGGTGCGGGCGGCGAAGCGGCGCAGTTGCCGGGCGACCGAGTCGCCGTACACCTCGCTCGCCTCCGGTGAGGCCCAGAGCCGGACCAGCCGGTCGGTGACCGCCTCGGACGGGTCGGCGGCGACCAGCGCGCCGTTGACCGCGCCGATCGAGGTGCCGAGGACCATGTCGGGTTGGATGCCGGCCCGGAACAGGGCGCGCAACATGCCGACCTCGACCGCGCCGAGCACTCCCCCGCCGCCGAGCACGAACGCCACCGGTCCCCCCGCCATGTCGTCCATCCTGGCACGGGCCCGCCGCCCACCGGCGGGCCGCTGTCGACCGGCGGTCGGCGCACGGCAGGCACCGTCCGTCGCTGGTCGGTGGCAACGGCGTTGACAGGCAGGACGCATTCGCGCAACCTGATACCGCTCCCACCCCTGAGGCAGGTGCGATCCGTGAAGGCAGCGCTGCATCCGGGCCGATTGCTGGCTCGCAGATACCGACTTCTGGACCAGATCGGCGCCGGTGGCATGTCGGTCATCTGGCGTGCCCGGGACGAGGTACTGGACCGGGTTGTCGCGCTCAAGGTGCTCGCCCCGTCACTCGCAGCGGACGCACGGTTCCGGGGGATGGTGCGCGAGGAGGCACGGGCTGCCGCCCAGTTGGTGCACCCGCACCTGACCTCCGTGCACGACTACGGCGAGACTGTCGACCCGGACGGCTCGATCACCTCGTTCGTGGTGATGGAGTTGCTCACCGGTGAGGAGTTGAAGCTTCGGCTCACCGAGGGGCCGCTGCCGTGGACCGAGGCGGTCCAGGTGGGGGCGCAGGTCGCGGACGCGCTGGCCGCCGCGCACCGGCTCGGCATCGTGCACCGGGACATCACCCCGGCCAACGTGATGATGACCGGGACGGGCGTCAAGGTGCTCGACTTCGGCATCGCCACCCGGATCGGCGCGCCCGACGAGGACGAGGACGGCGAGACCTTCGGCACCCCGGCGTACGTCGCCCCGGAACGTCTCGACGGCGCGCCGGCCCAACCGTCCACCGACGTCTACTCGCTCGGTGTGCTGCTGCACGAGGCGCTCACCGGCCGGGTCCCGTACCCGGCGGACACCTGGGAGCAGCTCAGCGCCGCGCTGGCCAGTGGTCCGCCGCCGACGCTGGCCGACCTACCGGACCTGCCCGCACCGGTGGCCCAGATCTGCCTGCGCAGCCTCGCCCGCAACCCGGCCGATCGGCCGACCGCCCGGCAGGTCGCCACAGCGCTCCGCGACCACGCGCTGCCCGCCGAGCCCCCGACGGCGACCATCCGGGTGCCCACCCAGCCCCTGCCACCACAGTCCCCCGCCGTCGCGACGGCCAGCGTCCCGGCGGCGGCACGACCGGATGGAGACACTTCGGACGGCGGGGCCGCTGCCAGCGGGGGCGAGCCGGCGACCGGGTCGGGCTGGTCGCGGCGGCGGCTGGTGTTGCTGCTGGTGCTGGCCGTCGGCGTGACGATGGCGGGGGTGGCCCTGCTGCCCGAGCAGCAGCCGACCCGCCGGGCGCAGCCTTCCGCCGGGCCGGTGACGACCCCGTCGAGCGACCCGCCGGCCCCCGAGCCGTCCGCGCCGATCACGTCCACCCCGCCGACCCCGGCACCCTCGACGAAGCCGACCACCGGGGCGCCCACCTCGAACCCGGGCACCCTCACCGAGGTCGCGAACCGGGTCGACGGGTTGATCGGCGCAGGGCTCAGCGTCGGAGAGATCCGCGACGACGTGGCCCTCGACCTGCGCAACGAGCTGCGCAACCTGAGAGTCGCGGTCAGCTCCGGCCGCGAAGAGCTGGCACCGCCGGTGGCCCGGCTGCGCGCCAAGGTCGCCGTCCGTCTCGGTGAGGGCGGCATCAGCCCGGCGTACGCCTCTCAGCTCGACGCCGCCATCGCCGAGCTGGGCGCGACCGGGGCCTGAGCCGGCGACACCGGTGGGTCAGCGCACCGGCACCCGGGCCGGTTCACGGACGTCGTGCCGGCCGAGGGCGAAACGCCGATAGACCTCGGCGTAGCCGCTCGCCATCCGCTCGACCGAGAAGTTCCGGGCGACGTGTGCCACGCAGTCCTCCGGGTCGATTCGCTCCGCCGCGAGCAACGCCGCGGGTAGCTCCTCCGACCGCTCGACGACGAGCCCGGTCAGCCCTGGCCGCACCAGCTCCGGCACCGCACCCCGGTTGAGCGCCACCACCGGCGTGCCGGTGGCCATCGCCTCCAGCATCACCATGCCGAACGGCTCGTCCCACTGGATCGGCATGATCAGGCAGCGGGCCTCGACGAGCATCCGCAGCGTCGTCGCGCGGTCCGCGTTGAACACTACTGTCACGTCCTCGTCGACCATCGGCGCGACGACCTGCTCGTAGTAGCGGCGCTCGGCCGGTTCGTTGCACTTCCCCGCCAGCAGCAGGGGCAGTCCGGCCGCCCGGCACTCCCGGATGGCGGTGTCCGGGCCCTTGTCCGGGCTGAACCGGGCCAGCCACAGCACCGGCCCCGCGCCGGGCGTGTGCTTACGCGGGAAGCCGCGGATGTCGAGCGCGTTGTGCACGGTGCCGGCCCAGGGCAGGTTCGGATTCAGCCGGCGCTGGGCGTGCGAGATGGCCACCAGTGCGACCCCCGCGTCGATGTCGCTCAGCACGTCGCCGTACTCCCCCACGGGGTTGCCGTGCACTGTCGCGACAGTCGGCACTGCCCGGCGACCGGCGACCAGCGGACCGATGGTGGTGTGGTCGTGGATCACGTCGAAGTCGGCCGGGCTGATCAGCCGATTCACCCGGGCCAGGTGTGCCAGCTCGGGCAGTGACTCGCCGAGCCGCTCGTACTGGACCTCGGCCACTGTGGAGACGAAGCCGTCGGCGGCCGTGCCGTGGTCACCTCCGGCACCGAACAGGGTCACCGTGTGCCCCTGTTGGCAGAGCGCGTCCACCAGGGCGGCGACGACCTGTTCAAGGCCGCCGTAGCCGGGCGGCGGTACGGACAACCACGGCGGAACCACCATCGC
Organism: Micromonospora alfalfae; assembly: GCF_022230925.1. Taxonomy (GTDB): domain Bacteria; phylum Actinomycetota; class Actinomycetes; order Mycobacteriales; family Micromonosporaceae; genus Micromonospora; species Micromonospora alfalfae. The sequence continues at coordinate 20,882 of NZ_JAKKFH010000009.1, forward strand.
GATGCGCAGCGACCGCTCCTCTGGGCGGCCCGCAGGCGAGTGGTTCACGGCCACGAGTCCTCCCCGTTGTTCCCCGGTGCGGCGGCACCGCCGGTCGGCGGCGACTTCCCGGTGGCGTCCCAGGTAAACCGGACATGGCGGACGATCACCCGCCCACCAGGAGTTGGTCGTGGACCACCCGCACCCCGGGCGCGGACCACGCCACCCGCTCGACCTGGTCGCGTTCCCACCAGGAACGGACCACGCCGGCGAGGACCAGCGTGTCGCCGTCCACCTCGACGGTCACCCGCTCGCCGCCGAGCGTGCGCCGCAACGCCCGCTGGACGTCCAGACGCAGTTGCTCGCCGGCCGGTGGCGCCGCAGGTCGTACCTCGATCAGGTTGGTGATCCCTCGTACGCCGTCGAGTCGACGCACCTCGCCCTCCGCGGCCCGCCGCTGCCACCCGAACTCGACCTCGCCGCGCAGCATCAACCAGCCGTTGGCCACTGTGACGTCCAGCCGCTCGTCGGGCACGAAGCTGTCCCACTCCAGGGCACGGGTGGCGGCGTTGGCGACCTCGGCGTCGGTACGCCCCGGAGTGCCCGGCAGCCGCACCTCCATCTCGTCGGCCACCGCCCGTACGCCGCGAACCCGTTGTGCGGATCGGGTCGCGGCCCAGCCACGGGCGGCACCGTCCACGAATCCGGTCAGGGTGACCACACCCTGGTCGACGGTCACCCCGATCTCGTTCGGTTGCAGCTGGGCGTCCCACGCCAGTTCGGCCAGAACGTCGCGTTGGATCCGCTGGTCGTCGCGGACATCCATCACCTCGGTCACGGCACCCCACCCCCGGTTCCGGTCGTCGCCCTCCGAACCTGCCGGGCGGACGGGTGACGGCGGTTCACCCGATCCGGGTGAACCGCCGTCGGGGCGGAAAGAAGCGGCGGGTGACGGAGCCGACCCCCTCGGCCCCGCCACCCGCCGCCGGAGGGTGGAAGCAGGTTCAGACAGCTGGTCAGGACGTCTCGGCGAGCGTCACGGTCGCCGACTTCTCGACACCGTTGCGCTTGAACTGCACCTCGACCCGGTCGCCGACCTTGCCGGCCTGCACCGCGCCGACCAGGTCGTCAGAGTCGTTTACCGGCTTGTCGCCGAACCGGGTGACGACGTCGCCGCGCTGGAAGCCGGCCTTCTCCGCCGGGCTGCCCGGGGTGACCGACGCGACGAGCGCGCCGCCGCCCTCGGCCTGGTTGACGCCGACTCCGAGCGACGGGTGGCTGACCTTCTCGCCACGCTGGAGTTTGCCCGCGACGTCCTTGGCCTTGTTGCTGGGGATGGCGAACCCGACACCGATGTTGCCGGTGCTCTGCCCGGAGGTCGCGATGGCGGTGTTGACGCCGATCACCTCACCGCGGGTGTTGACCAGCGCGCCACCGGAGTTGCCGGGGTTGATCGGCGCGTCCGTCTGGAGCAGGCCGGAGATCGAGCTGACCGGCTGGCTCTGCTGGGTCGGGTCCTGCTGCTGGCCCTCGCCGGCCCGGATGGTGCGGTCCCGGGCGCTGAGGATGCCCGAGGTCACCGAACCCTGCAGACCGAGCGGGCTGCCCAGGGCGAGCACCTGGTCGCCGACCTGCATGGCGTCGCTGTCGCCGAACTTGGCCGGCTTGAGGTCGCTCACCCCGTTGGCCTTCACCACGGCCAGGTCGGTCTTCGGGTCGGTGCCGATGATCTTCGCGTCGGCGGTCTTGCCGTCGGCGAAGACCACCCGTACGGCGTCGCCGGCGGCTGACGCGACCACGTGGTTGTTGGTCAGCACGTACCCGTCGGCGCTGAGCACCACGCCGGATCCCTCACCGCTGCCGGTGGTGATCGAGACGACGCTGTCCTGCACCGACGCGGCGATCTTCGGCAGGTCGGCGCCATTGATCACGGGCGCCGCGGAGTAGGTGCGGGTGATACCGCCACTGTCACCGTCGAGGGCGAGCGCGAGTGCCCCGCCGGCCACGCCGGAACCGAGCATCAGGGCGAACACCGCGACGCCGGCGCCGGCGAACTTCGCGATCCGACCCGGCCGGGGGCCGCTGCCGGGCGGCGCGACCTGCGGGCCCCACGGTGGGACCGGCTGGCCCGGGTGCTGCGGGTGCTGGGCGTGCTGCCCGGGGTGCTGCTGGTGCTGGGCGTACGGCATACCCGGCTGGCCCCCGCCGGCCCAGCCGGACTGCTGGCCCGGGTACCAGGGGGCACCGGGGTAGTGGCCGGCGGCCGGCTGCGGGTAGCCGGGCTGGCCGGGCGCCGGGTGACCGGAGACCGGGTACGGCGGCGCTGACGCAGTGGCGGCCGGACGCTCGTAGCCGGTCGACGGCTCGTACCCGGTCGGCGCGGCGGCTGCCGGCTGACCGGCTGGCGCGGCGTACCCGACCGGCGCGGCGGCCGGGGTGGCAGCGGTCGTCTCCGCGTCAACGGTGGTGGAGGCGACAGTCGGGTCGCCGCCGGTCGAGACGACCGGTACGGGAGTGGTCGGGGAGTCGGACTGCACGCGCTCGTCGCGCGGCAGCTCGGCGGTGGGGTGCGACGGCTCGGCGTCGGTGGGGGCCGGCCGGCGCTGCGGGTCGGACTCGAACTCGGTCATGGCACTACCTTCTCCTCCGGCACTGCAATCAACCTGGAACCGTCCTGGAAGTTGGCTGAAAGTCACTCGCCCGCTCCGTCGATCTGCGCCAGCAGCGGCAGCCGAACCCGGAAGGTGGCCCCGCCGCCGGGCGTCTCGGCCACCTCGACCGAGCCGTGGTGGGCGGCGACCAGCGCCGCCACGATGGCCAGGCCGAGGCCGGTGCCGGTGTTGCCGTCGGCCCGCCGGGTACGGGCCGCGTCCGCCCGGTAGAACCGCTCGAAGACGCGTTCGGCCTGCTCGGCCGAGAGGCCGGGGCCGGTGTCGGCGACCTCCACGACGGCGAAGCCACCGGGTTCGGCGCGCAGCCGTACGAGGACCTCGGCCTCCGCCGGGGTGTGGGTGAGCGCGTTGGTGACCAGGTTGCCGATCACCTGCCGCAGCCGCGCGTCGTCGGCGGAGACGACGAGCGGGCCGGATTCGGGCCTGATCTCCAGCTCGATCCGGCGGTCCGGTGCCATCGCCCGCGCGGCCTGCACCGCGTCGGTGGCGAGCACCGGCAGCTCCACCGGGGTCAGCGAGAGCGGCCGTTCCATGTCCAACCGGGCGAGCAGCAGCAGATCCTCCACCAGCAGCCCCATCCGGGCCGCCTCGTCCTCGATCCGGCGCAACAGCCCGGCGGTCTGTTCCGGCGCACGGGCCGCACCCTGCCGGTACAGCTCGGCGAAGCCACGGATCGTGGTGAGCGGAGTCCGTAGCTCGTGCGAGGCGTCGGCGACGAACTGCCGCATCCGCTCCTCGGAGCGGATGGCCCGCGCCTCGGACGCCTGAGCTGCGGCGGCGGCGTCCCGGGCAGCGCTCTCCGCCCACCGGGCCGAGGTCTCCGACGCGGCACGGGCGGTGAACGCCGCCTCGATCTGGGTGAGCATCGCGTTCAGCGCACGGGAGAGCCGGCCCAGCTCCGAGGTCGGCTCGGCCTGGCCCTCCTCCGGGTCGGGCACCCGGCGGGTCAGGTCACCGCCGGCGATCGCGGCGGCGGTCTGTTCGATCTCGACGAGGGGCTTGAGGCTGGTCCGGACGATCGCCGCGCCGACCGAGGCCAGCATGATCAGCACTGCGCCACCGACCAGGAGGTCTATCCAGACGAGCTGCTTCACCGCCCGGTCCACCTCGGTCAGCGGCTGACCCACTGCCAGCACCGAGCCGTCCGGTTGAGCCGCGTAGTAGACCCGCCACCGGGTGAGGCGATCGTGTGAGATGACAGTCCGCGGCTCGCCCTCCGCCGCCTCGAAGTCCTTGCGGCTGGCAGGAAACGTGGGTAGCTGATCGGGGTCGAAGTTGCGCTTGTCGTACAGGGGGTCGTACACCTGCCGTTCGTCGGCCACGATCACGACGTAGTCGCTGGGCAGCAACGCGCCGACCTCACCGGTGCGCAGCTTCAGAAGCACCTGGCCGAGGCCCTGGGCGGTCGACCGGACCTGGCCGTCGACCTGGCCCTCCAGGTAGTTGCGGAGGAAGTACGCGGTCAGCGAGCTGATCACCAGAAGCGCGACGGCGACCAGCGCGAGCACCGAGGTGACCAGCTTCACCCGCAGCGGAACGCTGCGGACCCGCCCTTTCGCCTGCTGGACCGCGTTCACGCCGCCGGCTTGCGCAGGACGTAGCCGACGCCGCGAAGAGTGTGGATCAGCCGGGGTTGGGTGGTGTCGACCTTGCGCCGCAGGTACGAGATGTAGGACTCGACGATGTTGTCGTCGCCCCGGAAGTCGTAGTTCCAGACGTGGTCGAGGATCTGCGCCTTGGACAGCACCCGGTTGGCGTTGAGCATCAGGTACCGCAGCAACTTGAACTCGGTCGGCGAGAGCTGCACCCGCTGGCCGGCACGGTGCACCTCGTGGGTTTCCTCGTCCAACTCCAGGTCGGCGAAGGTGAGCCGGGACGGGGCCTGCTCGCCGGTGGTGGTGCGGCGCAGCACGGCGCGGATCCGGGCGGTCAACTCCTCCAGGCTGAACGGCTTCGTGACGTAGTCGTCGCCGCCCAGGGTCAGCCCACGGATCTTGTCGTCGGTGGCGTCCCGGGCGGTCAGGAACACCACGGGGGTACGCGTGCCGCCCTCGCGGAGCATCCGGATGACCTCGAAGCCGTCCAGGTCGGGGAGCATCACGTCGAGTACCACCAGGTCGGGCCGGTGGTCCTTGGCGGCGTTGAGCGCCGCGCTTCCACTTGTCGCGGTTGCCACGTCGAAGCCCGCGAACCGCAGGCTCGCGGAGAGCAGTTCGAGGATGTTGGGGTCGTCCTCGACGACGAGCAGTCGCGCCTCGGTCTGGGTAGCGGGCATGCGCCCATCATCGGTGACGTCACTGCGCCAGCGCTGGACGCTTCCTGCAAAAAGGCTGTGAGTCGCCGACCGTCCGGCGACGCCGGTCAGCGCAGCAGGCGACGCAGCCCGTCCAGGGCGCCGTCGAGCAGCCGGATAGCGGTGCGCAGCTGGGTGTCGCTGAACTGTCGGGCGCGCATCAGCCGGCCCACCTCGACGGTGAACGCGGCCAGCCGCTTGTCGAGTTCGTCGAGCAACTCGGCCTGCGGCCCGGCGGTCGATGCCGGCCTGGGCTGTGGTTCGGGTGCGGGCGCTTCCCACCGGGCCCGCCGGGTCTGCCGGGTGGCCTCGCTCAACTCGCGCTTGAGGTCGCGTGCCGATCCGCGTACCTCGCTGCGGATCTCGCCGGCCAGGCTGGAGAGATCCGCCACGGATGCCGCGATGTCCGTTTCCAACGCTGTCAACTCACCGGCCCGCTGGCGCAGCTCCGCCCGGCCGGCGTCGGTGATGTCGTACGTCTTGCGGCCGCCGGCTGCGGTGTGGCTGACCAGACCCTCGACCTCCAGCCGTTGCAGGCGGGGGTAGATGGTGCCGGCGCTGGGCGCGTACAGCCCGAGGAAGCGGTCCTCCAGCAGGCGGATCAGCTCGTAGCCGTGCTTCGGGCCGTCGTCGAGGAGCTTGAGCAGGTAGAGCCGGAGCCGCCCGTGGCTGAACACGGCGGTCACGGCAGCTCCTCTTCGTCGTCGTCGACGGCTCGGGCGAGCAGGGCGATGCTCCCCGAGGTCGCGGAAGCCCAGAGCTTACCGTCGCCGGCGCCGAGCACCCCCTCGCTGCTGGGCAGTGGGAACGTCGAGGTGCGCAGCTGTGGAAAGCCGCTGGTGATCCGGCCGGAGGCGGTGCTCAGCTGGACGGCGAGGTCGCTGTCCGCGCGGACCCGGACGGTGATGCTGCCCGAGATGGTGCTCAACCGGATCTCGCTGCGCCGCGGGTTGTCCAAATCACAGGTGATCGGACCTGAGACGGTCTGCGCCCGGACCCGGTCGGCGGCGCTGTCGGCGAGGATCACCTCCCCGGAGACCGTCTCCACAGTGAGGTCGCCGCGGACGCCGAGCGCCTCCACCGGCCCCGAGGTGAGCTTCGCGGAGGTGCTGCCGCGCAGCCCCATCAGGGTGATCTGGCCGGCGACGACGTTGGCGATGGTCTGCCGGCGCAGGCCGGAGGCGACCAGCGAGCCCGCGACCAGGCCCAGATCGGCGAGGACGTCGGCGGGCACGGCGATGGAGACGTCCACCCGGGGGTAGCGGTGGATCATCCGGAACCAGCGCAGGACGTCCGACCAGCCCCGACCGCGCTCCTGGCGGATGCTGAGCCGACCGTCGGTGTGGTCGATCAGGACCGGCCGACGGCCGACCTGGGTCACGTCGATCCGGGTCGGCCCGTCGGTGGCGACCACGTTGAGCCGCCCACTGATCAGTCGAACGTCCAGCCGGACGACCGGAGCGTCCAGTGTGAGCCGTTGCGGGCTCTCGACCGTCCAGCCGGCCATGGCGTCCCCCTCTCGACGACGCGCGGGAGGCGCGCCGAACAGGAGGAGAATGTAACGCGATACATCGCGATACCACAAGACAGGTCGCGAGGTGGTCGCCGGTTCGGCGTTCGACGTGCTCCCTCAGGCCGCCAGGTCCAGCTCCCGATCCACGAGCGGAGCCGGCACAGGAACGCCCGGGGTCACCGTCGGCACCGGCCGCAGCCGGGCCCGCGCCACGGCACCCGCCGCCGGCACCAGGTGTACGGCCGACTCGGCGGCCCGGGCGAGCAACCGCCGGTCGGCGTCACGGGCCGGGTGCAGCGCAGCGGCGATAGTCACCGAGACCACCAGCTCCCGCGCCGCGACCACCCGTGCCACCGAACGCAGCAGGGTGTCCGCACCGAGGAAGGCGGCTGCCGTGGTGGTCGACCCGGTGGCCGCACAGCGGTAGGTGAGCCGCAGCGGAACCACCGGGCTGCCCGTGTCGATCGCCGCCTGGAACGTCGCGGGCCGGAACCCACCGCCGGGGCGGCAGTCGGTGGCACCGTTGCGGGCACACCACGTCGTACCCTCCGGAAAGACCGCCACCGACCGCCCGGCGCGCAGCGCGTCGGCGACCCGGGCGACGGTCCTCGGCAGCGCCAGCGGCCGGGCGCGGTCCACGAAGACAGTGCCCGCCACCGAGGCCAGCAGACCGACCACCGGCCAGGAGCGGATCTCCCGCTTCGCCACCATCCGGGTGGGCGCCACCGCCAGCACCGCGAGGATGTCCAGCCAGGAGACATGGTTCGCGACCAGCAGCGCGCGCCGCCGGGGCAACCGACCCCGGACCACGAGGCGGACGCCGAACGCGCGAGCGGTGGCCCGCGCCCAGCCGCTGACCAGCGCCTGCCGTTCCCGGGTGGGGAGCACCGGCAGCAGCGCCACCACCGGGATCCCGGCCAGCAGCATGCCGAGCGCGGCGACCAGCCGGAGCACCCGGCGGGCCACCGGGACCGTGGGCACCTCGCCGGCCGCCGGCAGGCAGTCGTCGTCGCAGCCCGAGGAGGGCCGCCACAGGTCGCGCGGCACGGCGGTCACCGCTGCTCACCGCCGAGGAAGTGCCGCAGGTAGCGCGGGTTCATCCGGTCCAGGGAGAACAGGACGTAGAAGTCCGCGCACCCGAAGTCGCTGTCGTAGGCCGGCTCGCCGCAGATCCACGCGCCGAGCCGGAAGTAGCCACGCAGCAGCGGCGGAACCGCCACCCGCCCGGTCGGGGCAGCGGCGACCGGGCCAGCGGCAGCCGCCTCGGCGAACCAGTGCCGCAACGGTCGTACCCGCAGCGGCGGCGGCGCCAGGTGCCGGGCCCGGGCCTGGGTCCACACCTCGGCCACCGTCCGCCCGCCGTCAGCCACCGGCACCGACGCGCACCCGCCGAGCCAGCGGGAGCCGCGCAGGTGCAGGTACCTGATGATGCCGGCCCACATCAGGTTGATCACCGCGCCGGAGCGGTGGTCCGGGTGCACGCAGGACCGGCCCGCCTCGACCAGGTCGTCGCGGAGCGGGTCGAGCGGCCTCAGATCGAATTCGTCCTCGGCGTAACGCCGGCTGGTGCGCCCCGGCGGCAGCAGCCGGTACGTGCCGACCACCTCGCCGGAGCTGTCCTCGCGGACGATCAGGTGGTCGCAGTACGCGTCGAAGGGGTCCACGTCCAATCCGGCCTCGCCGGGAAGGAGGGTGGCGCCGAGCTCGGTGGCGAACACCTCGTGGCGCAGGCGTTGCGCGGCCGCGACCTGGGTGGGGTCGTCGGCGATCAGCACTGTGTATCCGCTGGTCTTCAGGGGTGCGCCAGCGGCATGCAGAACGGCCATGGGATCTGTGTAAGGGCCCGGGTTGCCATTCACGGGGACCACTGGTGTCGGCAGGATGAACGCCGGCCGGCAGATGGCTCCCACCTCGGCCGTGCGAGGCTGCGGAACGGTCCGGCGACGACGCCGGCACGCCCCACCGGAGGTCGACGATGCGCATCGAAAGCCGCTACAACGGGCCCGCCGGTTCCGGCAACGGCGGCTGGAGCGCGGGGATCTTCGCCGCCGAGGCGGACGGCAGCGGGCCGTTCGAGGTGACACTGCGCCGGCCACCGCCGCTGGAGACCGAGCTGACAGTGGTCGGCGGCGAGGTCCGGGACCCGGCCGGCGAACTGGTGGCCGAGGTGCGCCCGGCCGGGGTGATCGATGCCGTGGTGCCCCCTGTCGACCTGGAGACGGCGGTGGCCGCCGCGGCCCGCTACCCCGGTCTGGTCGAGCACCCGTTCCCCAGCTGTTACGTCTGCGGCCCGCAGCGGGCCGACGGGCTGCGGATCTTCCCCGGCCGGCTGCCCGATGGCCGGACCGCCGCGCCGTTCCGCGCGCCCGCACAGGTCAGCGCGGCAACGGTCTGGGCTGCGCTGGACTGCCCTGGTGGCTGGGCGGTGCTCACGCCGGGCCGCCCGTACCTGCTGGGTCGGATCGCCGCAGTGGTCGAGGCGCTGCCCGGGGCGGGCGACGAGTGCGTGGTGACCGGGGCGTTGCTGCGCGTCGATGGGCGCAAGGCGCTCATGCACACGAGCCTGTACGGCCCGGACGGGTCCTTGCTCGGCGCGGCGCGGGCAACCTGGATCGCCTGTTGAACCGGGCCGTAGTCCGCAGGGATGAGTCTCCTCCGCCCCGCGACGGAGGCAGACGTACTGACCGCGCCTGATTGACCTTGTTGCCCCGGGCCGTCACGCTGTGCCACGGCGTACCTCTACGCCACACACGGGAGGAGAACGATGACTGACGGGCAGCGAAGCCCCACCAACGACGGTCAGATCGTGGTGTCCGGTCTGACGAAGCAGTACAAGAACGTCCGGGCGGTGAACAACCTGTCCTTCACTGTGGCGCCGGGACGGGTGACCGGCTTCCTCGGCCCGAACGGCGCAGGCAAGACCACCACGCTGCGCATGCTGCTGAATCTGGTCACGCCGACCGCCGGCACGGCCACCATCAGCGGCCAGCGGTACGCCGACCTCGCCACTCCGCTGCGGCAGGTGGGCGCGGTGCTGGAGGCGTCCAGCGCACACAAGGGCCGCACCGGCATCAACCACCTCCGGGTCATCTGCGCGGCGGCCGGGCTGCCCAAGCAGCGGGCCGACGAGGCGTTGGCCCTGGTCGGGCTGACCCCGGCGGCGAAGCGCAAGTTCAAGGGTTACTCGCTGGGCATGAAGCAGCGGCTCGGTATCGCCGCCGCGATGCTCGGTGACCCCCGTGTGCTGATCCTCGACGAGCCGGCGAACGGGCTGGATCCGGAGGGCATCCGGTGGATGCGTGGGTTCCTCAAGAACCTCGCCCACGAGGGTCGTACGGTGCTGGTCTCCAGCCACCTGCTGTCGGAGATGCAGCTGCTCGCCGACGACGTGGTGATCATCGCGGCCGGGCAGTTGGTCCGGCAGGGTCCGGTCGACCAGGTGCTCGGCTCGATGGCCCAGGGCGCCCGGGTCCGGGTCCGCACCCCGCAGGCCGAGGTGCTGGCCGCCGCCCTCAAGGCGCAGTCGGCGACCATCGAGACCGACGAGCAGGGTGTGCTGCTCGTTGGCGGGGTGGACGCCCCGACGATCGGCCGGTCCGCCCTCGCGGCAGGGGTCGAGCTGCACGAACTGACCACCGAACGGCCCGATCTGGAACGGGTCTTCCTGGAGCTGACGGCCGGAAAGGCGGGCATCCGATGAACCTGGTCCGATCCGAGCTACTCAAGATCCGTACCACCAGCACCTGGTGGTGGCTGGCCCTCGGCGCGTTCCTCTCGATCGCCCTGGCGTTCGCGATCAACGCGTGGTTGGCCGTCACGACGCTCGGTGGCGACGCCGAGGAGATCGGCGTCAGCGCCGAGCAGGCCACCGCCCCGGCGCAGGCGGCGAACCTCTACACCTCGGGTCAGTACCTCGGGCTGATGTTCGTGATGCTCATCGGCATCCTGATGGTCACCAACGAGTTCTTCCACCAGACCGCGACCACGACGTTCCTGACGACTCCCCGGCGAACGTCGGTCATCGTCAGCAAGCTCGTCGCCGCCAGCCTGCTCGGCTTCATGTTCTGGCTGGCGACCACGCTCATCGACCTGGCAGCCGGCGCGATCTTCCTGTCCGCGAATGATTACGGCACCCAGCTCGGTGAGTGGCCGGTGCAGCGGGCGCTGCTGTTCAACCTGCTGGCCTACGCCATCTGGACGATCCTCGGGGTGGGCATCGGCACGCTGATCACCAACCAGCTCGGAGCGGTGATCACGGCGGCGGTGCTCTATCTGATCGGCACCCAGGTGGTGGGTCTGCTGTTCCTGCTCCTGTCGAACGTGCTCGACAGCCAGGCGGTGCTCAAGTGGCAGGTGATCTGGCCCGCCGTGGCATCCCAGGTCATGATCACTGAGGGCACCTCGGAGTTCACCCCGTCCTGGTGGGTCGGGGCCCTGGTGCTGATCGGCTACGCGCTGGTCAGCGGAATCGCCGGAGTCCTGCTCACCCGGCGGCGCGACATCGCCTGACGGCGTCCGCGACCCCGGGGCGGCTGGCCGCTCCGGGGTCGGGCGTCACGCTCGACGACCGGCCGCACGAGGGCCGAGTGTTACCAGTTCGGCACGGTGCGCGCAGGCGTTGCCGAACTTCTGGCATCTTCTGTGAAACCGGCCACGGGACCGAGGCGGAAATGCCTGTGGGATCGGTACGGCGTAGCCTGGGAGCCGTCTAGTCCGTGCTCCTAATCGGGCGCGACGGACCCACCGCGTGCCACACAAACCCGCGTGAAAGAGGCGATTACCGGCCGTGTCGACCCAGCAGACTTCGCAGGAGAACCCACTGGCGGGTTTCGGCCCGAATGAGTGGATCGTCGAGGAGATGTACCAGCGTTACCTCGCCGACCCATCGAGCGTCGATTCGGCCTGGCACGACTTCTTCGCCGACTACCGACCGGCACCGGGAGCGGGTACCCCGCGCGGCGCCGAATCATCGGACAAGCCGGCCGCCGCCCCGGAACCGGACGGTCAGCCGGAGGCAGCCGCCACCGTCACCCAGCCGAAGGCCCCGGCCAAGCCGGCGACCGCGAGCAAGCCGGCCGCCGCCCAGCCGGCGTCGGCCAAGTCCGCCGCCCCGGCCACGCCGAAGGCCGCGCCGGAGAAGGCCGCTGCGGCCAAGCCGGCCGCCAAGGCCGCCGCGCCGAGTGCCGACGGCCCGCAGACCACGCCGTTGCGGGGCGTCGCGGCGAAGATCGTCCAGAACATGGACGCCTCGCTGAGCGTGCCCACCGCGACCAGCGTGCGCGCGGTCCCGGCCAAGCTGCTGGTGGACAACCGCATCGTGATCAACAACCACCTCGCCCGTGGGCGGGGCGGCAAGGTCAGCTTCACCCACCTGGTCGGCTACGCGTTGGTGCGCGCGCTGGTCCAGCACCCCGAGATGAACAACTCCTTCACCGAGGCCAACGGCAAGCCGGCGGTGCTCCGCCCGGCACACGTCAACCTCGGCATCGCGATCGACCTCGCCAAGCCCGACGGCAGCCGCAACCTGGTGGTCCCCTCCATCAAGGGCTGCGAGCAGATGGACTTCCGGCAGTTCTGGCAGGCGTACGAGGACGTGGTCCGACGGGCGCGGCGCAACGAGCTGACCATGGAGGACTACTCCGGCACCACGATCTCGCTGACCAACCCGGGCGGCATCGGCACCGTGCACTCGATGCCGCGGCTCATGCAGGGGCAGAGCGCGATCATCGGCGTCGGCGCGATGGAGTACCCGGCCCCCTACCAGGGGATGTCCGAGGCCACCCTCGCCGAGCTGGCGGTCAGCAAGATCATCACGCTGACCAGCACGTACGACCACCGGATCATCCAGGGCGCGCAGTCCGGCGAGTTCCTCAAGGTGATGCACGAGCTGATCCTGGGCGAGCACGGCTTCTACGACCAGATCTTCACCGCGCTGCGCATCCCGTACGAGCCGGTGCGCTGGATGCGCGATGTCGCTGTCAACTCCGAGGGTCAGATCAACAAGACCGCCCGGGTGCACGAGCTGATCCACGCGTACCGGGTGCGCGGTCACCTGATGGCCGACACCGACCCGCTGGAATTCAAGATCCGCAAGCACCCCGACCTGGACGTCCTCCAGCACGGGCTCACCCTGTGGGACCTGGACCGCGAGTTCCCGGTCAACGGCTTCGCCGGCCGGCAGCGGATGAAGCTGCGCGAGATCCTCGGCGTGCTGCGCGACTCGTACTGCCGCCGGGTCGGCATCGAGTACATGCACATCCAGGACCCGGAGGAGCGGCGCTGGGTCCAGGAACGGATCGAGCGCAAGTACGAGAAGCCGTCCGCCGACGAGCAGAAGCACGTGCTCAACCGGCTCAACGCCGCCGAGGCGTTCGAGACCTTCCTGCAGACGAAGTACGTCGGCCAGAAGCGCTTCTCGCTGGAGGGCGGCGAGTCGCTGATCCCGCTGCTCGGTGAGGTGCTGGAGTCGTCCGCCGAGAACGGGCTGGACGAGGTCGTCATCGGCATGGCCCACCGGGGTCGGCTCAACGTGCTGGCCAACATCGTCGGCAAGCCGTACGAGAAGATCTTCTCGGAGTTCGAGGGTCACCTGGACCCGCGCTCGACGCAGGGCTCCGGCGACGTGAAGTACCACCTGGGTCAGAACGGCAAGTTCACCACCCCCGACGGCGAGCACGCGGTCAAGGTGTCGGTGGTGGCCAACCCGTCGCACCTGGAGGCCGTCGACCCGGTGCTGGAGGGCATCGTCCGGGCCAAGCAGGACCGGATCGACCTCAAGCTGGAGGGCTACACCGTGCTGCCGCTGGCGGTGCACGGTGACGCCGCCTTCGCCGGACAGGGCGTGGTCGCCGAGACGCTCAACCTGTCGCAGCTGCGCGGCTACCGCACCGGCGGCACCGTGCACGTGGTGGTGAACAACCAGGTCGGCTTCACCACCGCCCCGGAGTACAGCCGGTCCAGCCTCTACAGCACCGACGTGGCCCGGATGATCCAGGCCCCGATCTTCCACGTCAACGGCGACGACCCGGAGGCAGTGGTCCGGGTGGCCCGGCTGGCATTCGAGTACCGGCAGACGTTCAACAAGGACGTCGTGATCGACATGGTCTGCTACCGCCGGCGCGGGCACAACGAGGGCGACGACCCGTCGATGTCCAACCCCCAGATGTACAAGATCATTGACTCGAAGCGCTCGGTCCGCAAGCTCTACACCGAGGAGCTGATCGGTCGCGGCGACATCACGGTGGAAGACGCGGAGGAACTGCTGCGCGACTACCAGGCGCAACTGGAGAAGGTCTTCAAGGCCACCCGGGACGCCGCCTCGGCACCGCGCCAGCTCAACCGGCCGCGCCGCGAGGAGGAGCCGGAGCCGCAGGTCGACACCGCCACCGACGCGTCGGTGGTCAAGGCCATCGGCGAGGCGCACATCAACCTGCCGGAGGGCTTCACCCCGCACAAGCGGATCCAGCAACTGCTGGACCGGCGGGCCAAGATGTCAGTCGAGGGCAACATCGACTGGGGCTTCGGCGAGATCATCGCGCTCGGGGCGCTGCTGCACGACGGTGTCACCGTCCGGCTCGCCGGCCAGGACTCGCGTCGCGGCACGTTCGTCCAGCGGCACGCCTCGGTGGTCGACTCCCGCACCGGCGACGACTACCTGCCGCTGAAGTCGCTCACCGGCGACGGCGACCGTTCCCGGTTCTTCGTGCACGACTCGCTGCTCAGCGAGTACGCGGCGATGGGCTTCGAGTACGGCTACTCGGTGGAGAACATCAACGCCCTCGTCGCCTGGGAGGCCCAGTTCGGCGACTTCGTCAACGGCGCCCAGTCGGTGATCGACGAGTTCATCTCGTCCGGTGAGGTGAAGTGGGGCCAGCGTTCCGCCATCACCCTGCTGCTGCCGCACGGCCACGAGGGTCAGGGCCCGGACCACACCTCCGGCCGGCCGGAGCGGTTCCTGCAGATGTGCGCCGAGGACAACATGCGGGTGTCCATCCCGACCACCCCGGCGAACTACTTCCACCTGCTGCGCCGCCAGGCCCTCTCGCCCAAGCGCAAGCCGCTTGTGGTGTTCACGCCGAAGTCGCTGCTGCGGCACAAGCTCTGCGTCTCGTCGGTGGAGGACTTCACCACCGGCACCTTCCAGCCGGTGCTGCGCGACACGGCCGCCCCGGCACCGGAGGCGGTGAAGCGGGTGCTGCTCTGCTCCGGCAAGGTCTATTACGACCTGTTCCAGGCCCGGCAGGAGCGTGGCGTCACCGACACCGCGATCCTCCGGCTGGAGCAGCTGTACCCGCTGCCGGTGGAGGAGATCCGGGCCGCCCTCGCGCAGTTCCCGAACGCCGAGGACTTCGCCTGGGTGCAGGAGGAGCCGGCCAACCAGGGCGGCTGGTCGTTCGTCGCGCTCAACCTGCTGGAGCACCTCACTGACGTTCGGCTGCGGCGGATCTCCCGCCCGGCCGCGGCCGCCCCGGCGGTCGGCTCGGCCAAGACCCACGAGGTCGAGCAGAACGCGCTGATCGAGGCGGCTCTCCCCCGCCCGTGACCTGACCTGAGCACGGATGCCGGGGTAGGGCCGTTTCACCACGGTCCTGCCCCGGCTCTCGTAGGTCCCGCCGGTCCACCCGCCGGCCGTTTGACCATCCACCCAGCACCCGCCCGGCCCGAGCCGGGCCGAGCACAAGGACGTACCCATGTACTTCACCGACCGTGGCATCGAGGAGCTGGTCGAGCGCCGGGGCGAAGAGCAGGTGACCCTTGAGTGGCTCGGCGAGCGCCTGCGCGACTTCGTCGACCTCAACCCCGACTTCGAAACCCCCATCGAGCGCCTGGCCACCTACCTGGCCCGCCTGGACGACCCCGACGACGAAGACGCCTAGCCCCCTGCCCCCCGCCCCCCTGCCCCCCCCACCCGGGTGATCATGAAGTTGTCCGCGCGTGTCGTCGGCGTGGCGGGCGATAGCTTCATGATCACCGGGGTGAAGGGTGGGGCCGGCAGGGCCGGAGGGCCCGGGTGGTGGGCCTTGCGATCTTCTAGGGTGGGGCTGTGGCCCGAAGTGTGTATCTGACGAGCGTGGGGTCCGGCGGGGGCAAGTCGACGATCGCCCTCGGGTTGGCGGAGTTGCTGTCCCGCCAGGTCGGGCGGATCGGCGTGTTCCGGCCGTTGGTGGCCGACAGCGGCCAGGACCCGATCCTCGCCCTGCTGAGCGAGCGCTACCGGGTCGAGGTGCCGTTGTCCGAACTGGCCGGGGCGAGCTACGCCGAGGCGTCGGCGCTGGTCGCCGACGGCCGACGGGAGCAGCTCATCTCCGCCATCGTCGAGCGCTACCGGGCGGTGGAACGGCAGTGCCCGGCCGTGGTGGTGGTGGGCAGTGACTTCGACGAGCCGGGCGACCCGGCCCACCCCCGGGAACTGGCCTTCAACGCCCGGCTGGCCACCGAGTTCGGCAGCGTGGTGGTGCCGGTGGTGGACGGCTTCGGGCAGGAGCCGGCCGCGGTCGCGTCGGCGATGCGGGGGGCGTACCACGATCTGGCCGACCTCGGCGCAACGGTGCTCGCGGTGATCGCCAACCGGGTCACCGAGCCGATGACGCTGCCCGATCTGCCGGTCCCCGCGTACGCCATCCCGGAGGTGCCGAGCGTGTCAGCGCCGACGGTGGCGGAGGTGGCGGCGGCGCTCGACGCCACCCTGCTGGCCGGGGATGACACCGCGCTCGGTCGCGACGTGCTGGACTTCGTGGTCGGCGCGGCGCACGTGCCGACCCTGCTGGGCCACCTCACCGAGGGCGCCCTGGTGATCACGCCCGGGGACCGGGCCGACCTGCTCGTCGCCGCGAGCGCCGCGCACGTGGCCGGGCAGGTGTCGGTGTCCGGGCTGGTACTCACCCTCGGCGAGCAGCCCGACCCCAGGGTCATGCGGCTGGTGGAGGGACTCAACACCGGGTTGGCGGTGCTCTCAGTACGCAGCGACAGCTACGACACGGTGGCCGCGTCCAGTCGCATCGAGGGCCGACCCAGCGCGACCAATCCCCGCAAGGTGGAGGCCGCGCTCGGCGCGTTCGAGCGCTGTGTGGACACCGACGACCTGGCCCGTCGGCTGCGGGTCAGCCGGTCGGCGCGGGTCACGCCACTGATGTTCGAGAACGAGCTGATCGACCGTGCCCGCTCGAAGCCCCGGCACCTGGTGTTGCCGGAGGGCACCGACGAGCGGATCCTGCGCGCGGCGGAGATCCTGCTACGCCGTGGGGTGGCCGAGCTGACGGTGCTCGGCCGGCCGGACGACATCGCCCGACGCACCCGGGAGTTGGGCATCGACCTCGGCGACGTGCATGTGGTCGACCCGGGCACCAGCGAGTGGCGTGACGACTTCGCCGCCGAGTACGCCCGGCTGCGCGCCCACCGGGGCGTCACCGCCGAGTTGGCGCACGACCTCGTCGCGCAGCCCAACTACTTCGGCACGCTGATGGTGGCCACCGGCCGAGCCGACGGCATGGTCTCCGGCGCTACGCACACCACCGCCGCGACCATCCGACCGGCGTTCGAGATCATCCGTACGCTGCCGGACGTCTCGGTGGCCTCCAGCGTCTTCTTCATGCTGCTCGCCGACCGGGTGCTGGTCTACGGCGACTGCGCTGTCAACCGCGACCCGGACGCGGCCCAGCTCGCCGACATCGCGATCTCGTCGGCCGACACCGCCGCCCGGTTCGGCATCGAACCCCGCGTGGCGATGCTGTCGTACTCGACAGGCAGCTCCGGCGCGGGCGCGGACGTGGAGAAGGTCGCCGCGGCCACCGCGCTGGTCCGGGAGCGCCGGCCCGACCTGCTGGTCGAGGGGCCCATCCAGTACGACGCGGCGATCGACCCGGCGGTGGCGGCCACGAAGCTGCCCGACAGCCCCGTCGCAGGGCACGCCACTGTCTTCATCTTCCCGGACCTGAACACCGGCAACAACACGTACAAGGCGGTGCAGCGCTCGGCCGGGGCGGTCGCCGTCGGCCCGGTCATGCAGGGCCTGCGGCGGCCGGTCAACGACCTGTCGCGGGGCGCCACGGTGCCGGACATCGTCAACACTGTGGCGATCACCGCCATCCAGGCGGCCACCGAGGAGGCGTCGTGAGTCGGGTGCTGGTGCTCAACTGTGGGTCGTCGTCGGTGAAGTGGCGCCACTACGACGGGGACCGGGTGC
This sequence comes from Micromonospora alfalfae, assembly GCF_022230925.1. GTDB lineage: Bacteria > Actinomycetota > Actinomycetes > Mycobacteriales > Micromonosporaceae > Micromonospora > Micromonospora alfalfae. The sequence goes on from NZ_JAKKFH010000009.1 coordinate 38,521, forward strand.
TCGACCAGGGCACTGTGGAGCGGGTCGGTGAGCCCGGTGGCGGCCCGGCGGACCACACCGAGGCGGTCCGGCAGATCCTGGACGGACTGGACCTGACCGGGCTGGCGGCGGTCGGACACCGGGTGGTGCACGGTGGCCGGACGTTCAGCGCGCCGGTGCTTGTCGACGACGCGGTGCTGGCCGCGATCAAGGATCTGGTGCCGCTCGCGCCGCTGCACAACCCGGCCAACCTGGCCGGCATCGAAGTGGCCCGTGCGGCGCTGCCGGACGTCCCGCAGGTCGCCGTCTTCGACACCGCGTTCCACCACACCCTGCCGGAGGCCGCCGCGACGTACGCGATCGACCGGGACACCGCCGAGCGGTACGACATCCGTCGGTACGGCTTCCACGGCACCTCACACGCGTACGTGTCCCGGCGCACCGCCGAGCTGCTGGGCCGTCCGTACGAGCAGGTCAACACGATCACCCTGCACCTGGGTAACGGGGCCAGCGCCTGCGCGGTGGCGAACGGTCGCAGCGTCGCCACCTCGATGGGGATGTCCCCGTTGCAGGGGCTGGTGATGGGGACCCGCAGCGGCGACGTGGACCCGACAGTGATCTTCCACCTGCGCCGGGAGGGTGGGCTGTCGGTGGACGACATCGACGACCTGCTCAACCACCGCAGCGGCCTGCTCGGGCTGACCGGCGTCAACGACATGCGCGAGGTGCTCGAACGCCGGGCGGCCGGTGACCGGGCGGCGGCGTTGGCCTTCGACGTGTACTGCCGGCGCATCACCGAGTACGTCGGGGGGTACTACGCGCTGCTCGGTCGGGTCGACGCGATCGCCTTCACCGCCGGGGTCGGCGAGCACGCCGCGCCGGTGCGGGCCGCCGCGCTGGCCGGCCTGGGCCGGCTCGGCATCGCCGTGGACGACGCCCGCAACGACGGCACGGGCGACCGGTTGATCTCGCCCGACGGCGCCGAGGTGAGCGTCTGCGTCATCCGCACCGACGAGGAGCGGGAAATCGCCCGGCAGACCCGGGACGTGGTCGGGGCGGCCTGACGCCACTGAGGCGCGCACCCCCGGGAGGCCCGAGGGTGCGCGCGTGTCGGTAGAGCCTGTTCAGTGCCGGCGCCAGCGCCAGCCAGGCGACCCGGTCAGCCGGTCGCCAGCCAGGCGACGAGTGCCACCAGCACCACGACGACCACTGCCGCACCGATGATCAGCGGCAGGCGGGACGGGGCCTCCGTCGGCGCCGCGGTCTCCGGCGTCTGGTTGAAGGCGCGGAACGCCTCGGTGTTGCCGCTGGGGTCCGTGTAGTTCTCAGGCATGTCGGTGACAGTAGCGAAGCTGGCCACGCGGCACCGTCCCCGGCCCGCTGCGTCCCAGGGGTGGGCCCGGCCGGCGGAGGTGACCCGACCGGGTGGCGGGCGTACCCGGTCCGGACGGCGGGGCCGTCACGCCCGCCCGGGCACCTACCGTTGAACGATGGGGGCGGGTCGCGCGCCCCCTGCCGGCCCGACCGGCACCGGTACGGTCGTCTGGTGGACGAGCTTGCGCGCCGGCAGTTGGCGAGCATCGCCGAGGTCATCGCGGTGACCGGGGCGGACGGCATCCCGGTCTGGCTGCGCGGCGGCTGGGCGATGGACTTCCAGTTCGGCGCGGTGACCCGCCCGCACGTCGACATCGACTGGTACTGCTGGCGCGACGACGCCGATCGGCTGGCCAACCTGCTGCTGGCCCGGGGTTGGCTTCCCGACCCGCGGGTCCCGGTGGAGTCGCAGCTCGACCTGTTCGCCGCCGACGTGGAGGTCAGCTTCGCGTACCTGGGTTGCGATGCCTCCGGCCGACCGACGGTGGGTGCCGGGCCCTGGGCCGGCACCCCGCTGCCAGCCGGGATGCTGGACGCCCCACCCGGCCGAATCGGCCCGCTCAGAGTGCCGACCATCTCGGTGGCGGCCCAGATCGAGTTCAAGCAGATGTACCCGGTCTGGATGCCGGAACGCCCCCGCCGCCCGAAGGACGCCCACGACCTGGCCCGACTGCGCGCACTCGGCCCGGCCTGCGCTACCGGTTGAACTGTGGGTGAGCGGATGGGCACGCCACGCCGAACCCGGCCGGGCACGTCTGCGTGGCAAGGCACAATCGGATTCATGTCGCGTCGCATCGCTCCCGCACTGATGGCCAGCGCCGTCCTCATGGCCGGTCTGGTCGGCTGCTCGGCGGACGCCAGGAAGACCGAGGGCCAGCAGGCACCCGTCGAACCACCGCCCGCCGCCACGCCGACACCGCAGGTGCCCGCCGGCAAGGCCCCGCAGCGCGCCTTCGCGGTCGGCGTACGCCAGCTCAAGCTGGACCGGGACGGCCGCGCGCTGCCGACGACGCTCTGGTACCCGGCGGCCGGGCAGTCCGGCGGCAAGGCCAAGCGGTCGGCGACGGCGGCGGAGGGCCGCTTCCCGGTGGTGATGTTCAGTCACGGCCTGGGTGGGCGGCCGGACGACTACGCCACGCTGCTGACCCGCTGGGCGGCGGCGGGTTTCGTGGTGGCCGCGCCGACGTTCCCGCACACCTCCCGGGGCGCTGACAACAACGTCCTCGACGTGCTCAACCAACCCGCCGACGTGTCGTACGCGTTGGACCAGGTGCTGGCGTTGGACGGCACTGCCGGAGACGCGTTGCGTGGCCGGTTGGACGGCGAGCGGGTGGCCGCAGCCGGGCACTCGGCGGGTGGGGTGACCACCATCGGCCTGTTCACCGCGAGCCGGGACGAGCGGCTGGACGCGGGTGTGGTGTTCGCCGGCACGGCGCTCGGCGTGGGCACCGCGTTCGCCGGTGCGGCAGCACCGCAGCTGTTCGTGCACGGCGAGTTGGACGAGGTGGTCGAGTACGCGGCGGGCAAGGCCGCGTACGACAAGGTGCCCTGGCCGAAGGCGATGCTGAGCCTGCCCAAGGGCGACCACGGGCGGGCGCTGCTCAGTGACGGCGCGACGCTGCGGGTCGTCTCGGACACGTCTGTCGAGTTCCTGCGCTGGTCGCTCTACGGCGACGCGGACGCCAGGAAGCGCATCCCCACCGACGCGACGCGCGGCGACATCGCCACCTTCGACGACCACCTCTGACGTCCCGCCCACGCCGCCGGCCCCGGGCGCTCCGACCCCTGAAGATCACCCAGTAACCAGGAAATAGTGGCCTCCGACGACGCGGAGACCACTATTTCCATGATGTTGTGCGATCTTGCGGGGCGGGGCCGGGCCGGGCGGGGCGGGGCCGGGCGCGCGGGCCGCGCGTCAGGCGGTGTGGTCGATGACGACCTTGCCGAAGGCGTCCCCGGAGTGCAGTCGAGCGAAGGCGTCCTCGACCCGGCTGAACGGGATGACGCTGTCCACCACCGGGCGCACCTCGTTGTCGGAGCAGAACGCCAGCAGCTCGTACAGCTCGCCGGGCGTGCCCATCGAGGTGCCCAGGATCTCCAGTTGCATGGCGAAGACCCGGCGCAGGTTGACCGACGGCTCGTGCCCGGCGGTCGCGCCTGAGACCACGATCCGGGCCATCGGCGCTGCCGACTTCAGTGAGTGGTCGAAGGTGGCCGCGCCGACCGTCTCGATCACCACGTCCACCCGCTCCGGCAGCCGGGCGCCGGGCTCCACGGCGATGGCGCCGAGGGCCGAGATCCGGTCCCGCTTGACGGCGTCGCGGCTGGTCGCGTACACCCGCTTGCCCATCGCGACGGCGAGCGCGACGGCCGCGGTGGCCACGCCGCCGCCCGCCCCCTGGACCAGCACGCTGTCGGCGTCCGCGACGCGGCCCTTGGTGGTCAGCATCCGCCACGCGGTCAGCCAGGCCGTGGGCAGGCACGCCGCGTCGGTCGCCGCCATGCCGTCGGGCAGCGGAATCAGATTCGATCGGGGTACGGCCACCCGCTCGGCGAGCGTCCCGGCGAAGTGCTCGGAGAGGATGGAAACCCCACGCGGGTCACCCGGTGTGACGACCACCGGGTACACGACCACCGGGCGGCCCTCCGGGTCCAACCCGACCGCGTCGCAGCCGAGGATCATCGGCAGCTGGGCCTCGGTGAGACCCACCCCGCGCAGCGACCAGAGGTCGTGGTGGTTGAGCGAGGTGGCCCGCAACTGCACGGTCACCCAGTCGTCGGCCGGAGGGGTCGGCTCGGGCCGCTCGCCGACGGTGAGCGCGGCGAGCGGGTCGGCGTCGTCGAAACGGGAGGCAAAGGCAGCACGCATGATCGGCACGGTAACAAGCTGAGCGCTCGTTAAGAAGCTGTGCGCGTAGGCCAGCGGCGCATGCTGCGCCGGAGCGCCCCTGGCCCACGCGTGCGCGCAGGCCGGCGGCGCATACTGCGCCGGATCACCCGCCAGCTCACGCGTGCGCTCACCGGCGGCGCCGGAGCGCCCCGGTCGACGCGTGCGCCTACCGTCGGGCGACGCCGTCGCGGCGGGCGGCTTCGGCGACCGCCTCGGCCACGGCCGGCGCGACGCGCGGGTCGAGCGGGGACGGGACGATCGCGTCGGCGGTCAGGGACTCCGCCACCACACCGGCGATGGCGTCCGCGGCGGCGACCTTCATCGCCTCGGTGATCCGGGTGGCACCGGCATCCAGCGCGCCGCGGAACACCCCGGGGAAGGCCAGCACGTTGTTGATCTGGTTGGGGTAGTCGCTGCGCCCGGTGGCGACCACCGCGACGTGCCGGGCGGCCACCTCGGGGTGCACCTCGGGGGTCGGGTTCGCCAGCGCGAACACGATCCCGCCGGGTGCCATCCCGGCCACCGCGGCCTCGGGGATCTGCCCGCCGGAGACCCCGACCAGCACGTCCGCGTCGCGCAACGCCTCGGTGATGTCGCCGTGGCGGCCGTCGGCGTTCGTGCTCGCCGCCAGCTCGGCCTTGGTGCCGGTCAGCTCGGTGCGGTGCCGGCCGATGATCCCCTTGGAGTCACAGACCACCACCTGGTCGGGGTTGACGCCCCCGGCGATCAGCATCTTCGTCACGGCCACGCCGGCCGCGCCCGCGCCACTCACCGCCACCCGCAGGTCGCCGAGCTTGCGGTCGAGCAACATCGCGGCGTTGCGCAGCGCGGCCAGCACCACTATCGCAGTGCCGTGCTGGTCGTCGTGGAAGACCGGGATGTCCAGCGCCTCGTCGAGCCGACGCTCGATCTCGAAGCAGCGCGGCGCGCTGATGTCCTCCAGGTTGATCCCACCGAACGAGGGGGCCAGCGCCCGCACCACAGCGACGATCTCGTCCACGTCCTGGGTGTCCAGGCAGACCGGCACCGCGTCCACCCCGGCGAACTGCTTGAACAGCACCGCCTTGCCCTCCATCACCGGCAGCGCGGCCCGGGGACCGATGTTGCCCAGCCCGAGCACCGCCGAGCCGTCGGTGACCACCGCGACCGTGTGCGACACCCAGGTGTACTCGTCAACCAGGGCAGGGTCGGCGGCGATCGCCTCACACACCCGGGCCACCCCCGGGGTGTACGCCAGGGAGAGGTCCTCCCGGCTGGTGAGCGGCACTGTCGAGGTGACGGCCATCTTGCCGCCCCGGTGCAGCAGGAAGACGGGATCAGCGGGGTCCACGGTGGACGAAGACATGGTGGTGACTCCAGGATCTGTCGAGCAGATGTGAGGCGGCCGGCCCCGCCGCGAGGTGGGCGGCGAGCTGTGGCACGCGGTGCGGGGGGTCACCCGGGCACTTTCCGAGCATAGTGTCGGCACCACCCCCCGGATGTGAGCAGGGTCATAACTGACGACGAGGTACCCGTCCGGGGCGCGGCCAGTAGCGGGCCACCACCCGTCCGCGTACGTCGGCCACCCCGTACGCCCGGGAGTCGTCGGTGATCAGGTCGTTGTCGCCGCGCAGCCACCAGCCGCCGTCCTGCGGCCGGACCGCACGCTTCACCACCAGCAGATCGGGCCGGGTCCGGAAGACCGCGACCACCACGTCGCCGGCTCGGATCGGGCGGCCGCCGGGACGGACCAACACCGCGTCGCCGTGTCGCAGGGTCGGGGCCATGGACGGGCCGGTCACCAGAACGGCGGTCAGTGGCCCCCGCAACCGGGGCACCTCAGCCGGGTGATCGGCGACCACTGGTTTCACCTCCACCCGGTTCGGGGAGCATCCCCAGGAGTAATGTCGCCTTTGATCATCGCAAACTTCCCATGGAGGATCCCGATGCGACTTCCGCGCATCCTTGCGCCCCGCGTCACCGCGAGCGCTCACTGCGACCTGCCGTGCGGTGTCTACGACCCGGCTCAGGCCCGGATCGAGGCCGAGTCGGTCAAAATGATCTGCGAGAAGTACCAGTCGAACACCGACCCGGAGTTCCGCACCCGCGCCGTCATCATCAAGGAGCAGCGCGCCGAGCTGGTCAAGCACCACCTCTGGGTGCTGTGGACCGACTACTTCAAGCCGCCGCACTTCGAGAAGTACCCGAACCTGCACAGCCTGTTCAACGAGGCCACCAAGCTCGCCGGCGCCGGTGGCGTCAAGGGCAGCCTCGACCCGGCCACCGCCGACAAGCTGCTCGCGAAGATCGACGAGATCTCGAAGATCTTCTGGGAGACCAAGAAGGCGTGACCTCTCCGGTCATCCCGACGATCCGGCCGGCACGTCCCGAGGACGTGCCGGCCGTCGTCGCCATGGTGCACGAGTTGGCCGAGTACGAGCGCGCCCCGGAGCAGTGCCACCTCACCACGGAGCAGCTGACCTCGGCCCTGTTCGCCACTGCTCCCCCAGGTCGTGACCTGCGGTCGGACGCGCCGAGCTGGAGCGGTGGTACGACCGCTCCGGCGCTCTTCGGTCACGTCGCGGTGGACGAGCACGACGAGCCGGTCGGCTTCGCGCTGTGGTTCCTCAACTTCTCCACCTGGGCCGGCGTGCACGGCATCCACCTGGAGGACCTCTACGTCCGGCCGGCCGCACGGGGCACCGGCGCCGGTCGACTGCTGCTCGCCGCGCTGGCCGACATCTGCGTACGACGCGGCTACCAGCGGCTCGAGTGGTCGATGATCGACTGGAATCCGGCCGCCGGCTTCTACGCCTCGGTCGGCGCCGAACAGATGAGCGAGTGGGTTCCCTACCGGCTCAGCGACGCCGCGCTCCGCGAGCTGGCCGAGCACGCCACCACCGCCGGCACGCGTATGGGCGACTGACCGGGTAGAGTCCCCGACCGGGGGGATGAGGCGTGACTCAACTGACTGGCCAGCCAGCGACCGACGACGACGTGGTGCACCTCACTGTGCCTGCCGACGGCGGTTACCTCGGCGTGCTCCGCACCGCCACCGCCGGTCTCGCGGCCCGGTTGCAGTTCGCGCTCGACGAGATCGAGGATCTACGGATCGCTGTCGACGAGGCGTGCGCCATGCTGCTCGCCATCGCCACCCGCGACGCCGAGTTGGAGTGCCGCTTCGCGGTCACCGAGGATGCGCTGACCGTCGAGGTGACGGTGCCGACAGTGCGCGGTGCCACGCTGCCCGCCGAGTCGTCCTTCGCCTGGAAGGTGCTCACCGCGCTGACCACCTCGGCGTCCGCCACCTCCGCCGGCGATCGGGCCACGATCGCGCTGCTCACCCGCCGCTCCGGCGGCTACTGACCGATCCGACCCACCGGCGCTGTCACTCGAAGCCGAGGGCGCGGGTCGTCGGAGGGCAGATCAGCAGCCAGGCCACGCCCAGGCCGAGCGCCATCAGCGGCACGCCCAGCCAGCCCAGGCCGGCCTGGATCATGAACCACCCGATCGGCAGCAGCATCAGCTGAAGCACTATCGCGGGGGCTCGTGCGCCCGCCTGACGGCGTAGCAGGGCGCGACCCAGGGCCCAGAGCGCGACGGCCGCCCCGATGGCGAACACGGTCACCAGCAATGCCGCCAGCAGGTCGGTGCGGGTGGCAGTGAGATCGGCCCAGACCAGCCAGACGGCGATCAGCCCGACGACGGCCGCCTCAGCCCACAGCAGCCGGACCGCCCAGCGGAGCGTGACGGGGATCGGGTCCGAGTCGATGGTCACGCGCGCCACGATACCCGGGCTGCCGGAAGGTACAGTGCCGCCCATGCGGGCCGTCCTGGTGGTCAATCCGAAGGCCACCACCACCAGCGAACGCAGCCGGGACGTGCTCGTCCGGGCGCTGCGCAGCGAAGTCGATCTCAGTGTGCGCTACACCCGTCGCCGTGGACACGCCGTGGCGTTGGCCCGGGAGGCAGCCGCTGAGGGCGTCGACCTGGTCGTCACCCTGGGTGGCGACGGCACTGTGAACGAGGTGGTGAACGGCCTGATGACTGCCGAACCGCCGACTCGCGGCGGCGACGCGCCGATGGCCGAGCGACTGCCCGCGTTGGCGACCGTCCCCGGTGGCTCGACGAACGTGTTCGCCCGCGCTGTGGGTCTGCCCCGGGAGTGGCCGGAGGCGACCAGCATGATCCTGGAAGGGCTGCGGCTGGGCCGGAGCCGGACGGTGGGGCTGGGCCTCGCCGACGACCGCTACTTCACCTTCTGCGCCGGCTTCGGCCTGGACGCCGCGGTGATCCACCGGGTGGAGCAGGCCCGGCGGAAGGGGCGGGTCTCCACGCCGTCGCTCTATCTGCGTTCGATCATGAATCAGTACTTCTTCGCCTCGGACCGGCGGCACCCGGCGATCGTCCTGGAGCGTCCGGGCGAGCCGGCGGAGGCCGAGCTGGCCACCGTCATCATCCAGAACACGGCACCGTGGACGTACCTGGGCGACCGGGAGGTCAACCCGAACCCGGCGGCGTCGTTCGATCTCGGGCTGGATGTGCTGGCGTTGCGTCAGCTCCGGGTGGCTAGCACAACACGGACAGTGACGCAGTTCCTGTCCCGGCAACCGGATCCACGCGGCCGGCAGGTGTTACGACTCCATGACGCGGCGGAGTTCACGCTGGTCTCCAGCCGTCCGCAGGCGTTCCAGCTCGACGGGGACTATCTCGGCGAGCGGGAGAAAGTCAGATTCACCTCCGTTCCGGCCGCACTGAGAGTAATCTGCTAGGTCTCGGGTACTGCCCTTGGTCGAAGCGGTGGCCACAACCGGCCGACACGGTCGCCGCCACACCGAGGACAGGTGCCGGAAATGTCAGCAATGTCACGCGGACTGTACTATATTGATCCTCGACTGTGGCACGGCGGGTAACCAGGAAAGCACTGGTATCCGGACAAATGGGTTGTGGTCTTGCTCACCGCCCGGAGTTTTTCCGAGCGTCACCCTTGACATCACGACTGTTCGTGAAAGTATTCACAAGCGAACTTGAGTTACCGGGACAGTGCCTGGATATGCTCGGCAGGTTGAGCTGTTCCAGCAGGTCCCCGGCACTAACTGCCTGCTCACGCACTGCCGAATGGACAGACGCTAACTGTCACCATCGGCACGCGGATGCATATAGGAAAAGCACGACCAAGCAATTGTTGCCACCCATCCAGAATGAGGAGTGTTGCCGCCATGGACTGGCGTCACCATAGTGTCTGCCGTGACGAGGACCCGGAGCTGTTCTTCCCGATCGGGACGTCCGGTCCGGCTCTCCTGCAGGTCGAGCAGGCCAAGGCCGTCTGCAGGCGCTGCTCCGTGACCGACCAGTGCCTGCAGTGGGCACTCGAGTCAGGTCAGGACGCTGGCGTCTGGGGTGGAATGAGCGAAGAGGAGCGGCGCGCCGTCAAGCGGCGCGGCGGTCTCCGGGTGTTGCGCGCTCACTCCGCCTGATTCCCAACACACAGCCGTACGCCCCGGTGGGTCCGCCCGCCGGGGCGTCCTGCTGTCCGGCACCGGATCACACAGTGCCGGCACGGGTCAGCCGGTGGACGCCAGCACCGGCCGGCCGTCGACCCGACGCAGCACCAACTCGACCAACTCCGGCGCGTCGGTCAACGGCGCGGCCACCGCCACCGCACCCGCCGCCCCGGCCGCCTCGGTCACCGCGTCGTGGAACAGCCCCGGCGCCAGGAAGTACGCGGACACCGCGACCCGGCGCGCGCCGGACGCCCGCAACCGGGACACCGCCACACCGGCAGCCGGTGGAGCCGCCGACGCGTACGCCACCCGGCAGGGCACCCCGAACTCCACACCGAGCGCGTCGGCGACCCGGCCCACCGATCGCCGCGCCCGCGCGTCCCTGGTGCCCGCCGCAGCCAGCACCAACGCGTCGAAACGACCCGGACGCGTCTCACCCAGCCGTCGACACAGCCCGGCCAGCAGCCCCGGATCGGGCGTGTCGTCCGCCGGGCCGAGCACATCGGTCACCCGTACCGACAGCTGTGGCCCGGACCGCGCCGCCGCGGCGACCGCCGCCGGAATGTCCACCCGATGGTGGTACGCGGCGGTCAGCAGCAACGGCACCAGCACCGCCCGGCGGTGACCGGCCACGGCCAGGTCGCGCAGCACCTCGGTCGGCCCCGGCTCGGTGTGGTCCAGCCAACTCGCCCACACCGGTGTGCCCGGCCGGGCCGCCGACACCGCCCGAGCCAGCGCCCGGGTGGCATCGGCCGCCCGTGGGTCACGGCTGCCGTGCGCGACCAGCACCACCGGGTCCGCCCCGCCAGCCGCACCGAGGCTGGTCAGGGGCGTCGCCGGGGAGGTCAGACGTGCAGCCCGCACTCGGTCTTCTCGAACATGGCCCACCGGCCGGCCCGCGCGTCCTCGCCGGCCTTCGTACGACGGGTGCACGGCCAGCAGCCGATCGACCCGTAACCCTGCTTGAACAGCTCGTTGACGGGCACGTTGAACCGGGCGATGTAGGAGTCCACGTCCTTCTGCGACCAGGCCGCGATCGGGTTGACCTTGACCTTGCCCCGACGCGCGTCGAAGGTCACCACCGGTGTGTTGGCCCGGCTCGGCGACTCGTCCCGGCGCAGACCGGCAGCCCAGGCGTCGTACCCGGTCAGCGCCCGCTCCAGCGGCTCCACCTTGCGCAACTGGCAGCAGTCGTCCGGCGACTTGTTGAACAGCCGGGGGCCGTACTGGCCGTCCTGCTGGCCGACGGTGAGCCGGGGCCGGATGGACCGGACGTTCACCGGCAGCGTCCGGGCGACCTCGTCGCGTACCCGCAGCGTCTCGGGGAAGTGCAGGCCGGTGTCGAGGAAGACCACGTCCACCCCGGGGGCCACCCGGGAGACCAGGTGCGCCAGCACGGCGTCGGCCATCGAGCTGGTCACGCAGAACCGCTCACCGAAGGTCTGCGCCGCCCAGCGGGCGATCTCCAGTGCCGGGGCGCCTTCCAGGTCCCGAGCGGCCTGCTCGGCCAGGGACCGCAGCTCGTCCGGGTCGCGCCGGGCCGGGTCGGCCGGCGTCGAGCCGCCCGGGCCCACCAGGCGCAGGCTCGCGGCCGAGACGAGACTCATGAGGTCACCGCCCGACTCAGCAACCCGGTGAACTTCACCGAGAAGACCCGGGTGCAGGCGTGGCACTCCCAGGCGCCGTGACCCGCCTCGTGCGGCCGCAGGTCCTCCTCGCCGCAGTACGGGCAGTACAGAGGTGCCGCTCGGTTCTCGCTGCTCACCGCAGTTCCTCCTCGTCGACTCTGATCACCCAGTTGGCGAACGTCTCGCCCTCGCTCCGACCGGCCAGGTAGCGACGGGCCAGCCGTTCCACGTACTCCGGAAGTTCGTCGGCGGTGGTCTTCAGGCCGCGAAGCTTGCGGCCGAAACCGGCGGTCTGCCCCTGGGCCATGCCCAACCCGCCGCCCAGGTGCACCTGGAAGCCCTCGACCTGTTGGCCGTCCGGTCCGACCACCAGTTGACCCTTGAGCCCGATGTCGGCCACCTGGGTGCGTGCGCACGCGTTCGGGCAGCCGTTGATGTGGATCGAGATGTCCGCGTCGAAGTCGCGCAGCCGCTGCTCCAGCCGGGCCACCAACTCCTCGCCGCGGGCTTTCGTCTCGACGATGGCGAGCTTGCAGTACTCGATGCCGGTGCACGCCATCGTGCCGCGCCGCCAGGCCGACGGCCGGGCCTCCAGACCGATCCCGCGTAGCGCGTCGACAAGCGACTCCGTCCGCTCCGACGGCACGTCGAGCACCAGCAGCTTCTGGTACGGGGTGAGCCGCACCCGGCCGCTGCCGTGCGCCTCGACCACGTCGGCCAACTGGCTGAGCTGCGCGCCGGAGACCCGCCCGACCACCGGGGCCGCGCCCACGTAGTGCCGCCCGTCGGCCTGCTCGTGCACGCCCACGTGGTCGATCGGCTTCGACGGCAGGCTCGGCGCCGGGCCGTCGAGCAGCGTACGACCGAGGTAGTCCTTCTCCAGGACCTCACGGAAGCGCTCCACGCCCCAGTCGGCCACCAGGAACTTCAGCCGGGCGCGGTTGCGCAGTCGGCGGTAGCCGTAGTCGCGGAAGATCCCGACCACCCCGGCCCACACGTCCGGCACCTCGGACAGCGGCACCCAGACGCCGAGCCGCTTGGCGAGCATCGGGTTGGTGGCAAGGCCTCCGCCGACCCAGACGTCGAAGCCGGGGCCGTGCTCGGGGTGGTCGACGCCGAGGAAGGCGATGTCGTTCGACTCGTACGGGGTGTCCACCAGCCAGGAGATCGACGTCTTGAACTTGCGGGGCAGGTTGGAGAACTGCTTGTCGCCGATGTACCGGGAGACGATCTCGTCGATCGCCGGGGTCGGGTCGAGCAGCTCGTCGCGGGCCACCCCGGCGACCGGGCTGCCCAGCACGATCCGTGGGCAGTCGCCGCACGCCTCGGTGGTCTGCAGACCGACGGACTCCAGCCGACGCCAGATCTCCGGCATGTCCTCGACCCGGATCCAGTGGTACTGGATGTTCTGCCGGTCGGTGATGTCGGCGGTGTCCCGCGCGAACTCCCGGGAGATGTCCGCGATCACCCGCAGCTGGGCCAGGCTGAGCTGGCCGCCGTCGATGCGGACCCGGAGCATGAAGAACTCGTCCTCCAGCTCGTGCGGCTCCAGCACGGCGGTGCGTCCGCCGTCGATGCCCGCCTTGCGCTGGGTGTAGAGGCCCCACCAGCGGAACCGGCCCCGCAGGTCCTGGGGGTCGATGGAGGCGAAGCCGCCGTGCGCGTAGATGTTCTCGATGCGGGCCCGGACGTTGAGCGGGTCGTCGTCCTTCTTGATCCGCTCGTTGGGGTTGAGCGGCTCGCGGTGGCCGAGCGCCCACTGACCCTCACCCCGTGGCCGGCGCGGCGCTCGGGTCGGGCGAGCCGTCGGGTCCTCGGAACGGGCCGGGATGCTGCTGACCGCCATCGCGGCGTCCTCCGTTGTCTGCTGTGCCTCGGGATACGCGGGGCGCGGCGGCCGGCCCGGCGAAGCGGGCGGGACAACGGTGTCTGAGACAGCCGGCGCGGAGCGCGCCCGAGACAGATTGGTCGGGCGTCGTCAGTAGGCCGGACAGATCGCGCTGCGCACGCGGCCGTAATCGACGTGGCGACGTGCCACGAAGCGGCGGACGACTGCGGCGGTCATGGGACCATGCTGCCACACCCCAAGGGGGCCGGCCAATGTCCACGTGCTGGATCCCACATCACGGGCCGAGGCTCAGCCGACCAGCTGGTCACCGAGGATAGTTCGGGCATAACGCACCACCCGCCCCTGTCGTACGCCGGCGATCAGGCCGTTGTCCCGCAACGTGGTGAGGTGGTGCGACGCCGTCGCCGGCGCGAGACCCAGCATCGCGGCCACCTCGCCGGTGCTCAGCGGCGAGTCCAGCAGGGACAGCGCCGCCGCCCGGGTACCGCCGAGCAGGGCGCCCAGCGCCGCGCTGGGCGGGGGCGAATCCCACAGCCCGCCCAGCCCGGTCGGCGGATAGCAGAGGGCGGGCCCGCCGTCGCCCTCCATGATCGCGTGCACAGTCGGCCCGGAGAACGCGGTGGGCAGCAGCGTCCACGGGCGCCCGTCCAGATCGGCCGGCACTGTCGTGCCGACGGCGACCCGCAGCGCCGCGCCGTCCCAGCGGATCAACGGGTGCACCTCGCGCAGCAGGGTGCGCCCGCCCTGCTCGGCGGCGAGCAGCATCCGCCGCCGGATGTCGGCCAGCGCGAGCGCCCGCAGCCGGGGCCAGTCCGGTGCGATCAGCACTGTGAAGTACCTGTGGAGTTGGGCGACCAACTCGTCCGAGGTCAGCCGGGGTGCGCCGGCCCGCTCCAGTTGCCGGCGCATCCGGGACGGGTCGGTGCCGGCGACCGCCCGCAGCTCGGCGGCCAGGTTCGGTGCCACTCCGATCGGGGTGAGGAAATCCGGCACGTAACCGTTGGACGACCTGAGCACCGCCAACAGCGGTTCCAGGCCGGCGTCCGGCAGCAGCCGCTCCGCGCGTTGCCGCCACGGACGGTGCATCCAGTACTTCTCCGGCTTGCGTAACGCCCAGGAGCTGGCCACAAGCTCGGCCAGGGGCGAGTGCACGAACCGGACCCGGCTCAGGTCGTCGGGCGAGAACCGAACCTCGATCACCCACGGATTCGACCACGTTCGAACGGTTCGGCGACAGCGCGGGGCGGCCCGACGATTCTCGTCATGGAGTACAGGCAACTGGGCCGGTCGGGCCTGCGCGTCAGCGCGGTCGCGTACGGCAACTGGGTCACCCACGGCAACCAGCTCGACGACGACGCGGCGGCCGCGTGCGTGACCGCCGCCCTGGATGCGGGCATCACCACGTTCGACACCGCCGACCGGTACGCCCAGGGGCGGGCCGAGGAGGCGTTGGGCAAGGCGCTGAGCGGCGTCCGGCGCAGCTCGATCGAGCTGTGCACGAAGGTGTGCCTGCCGGTCGGGCCGGGAGCCAACGACGCCGGGCTGTCCCGCAAGCACGTCATCGAGGGCTGCCACGCCTCGCTGAGCCGGCTGGGCACCGACTACCTCGACCTCTACCAGGCACACCGGTACGACGACAGCGTGCCGCTGGAGGAGACGATGCTCGCCTTCGCCGACCTGGTCCGCCAGGGCAAGGTGCTCTACGTCGGCGCCTCCGAGTGGACCGCCCCGCAGCTGCGCGCGGGCCTGCGACTCGCCGCCGAGCTGCACATCCCGTTCATCGCCAACCAGCCGCAGTACTCCATGCTGTGGCGGGTCGTGGAGGCCGAGGTGTCGCCCGCCTGCGCCGACCTCGGCCTGGGCCAGCTCGCCTGGTCGCCGCTCGCGATGGGCGTGCTGACCGGTCGGTACGAGCCGGGCCGACGTCCACCCGCCGGTTCCCGGGCCACCGACGGTTTCGGTGGCTCGTTCATCGCCCGCTACTCCTCGGATCTGCTGCTCTCCCGGGTACGCCAGCTCCGACCGGTCGCCGAGGCCGCCGGCTGCACGATGGCCCAGTTGGCGGTGGCCTGGGTGCTGCGCCGGCCGACGGTGGCCGGCGCGATCGTCGGCGCGTCCCGGCCCGAGCAGCTCACCGAGACGGCCAAGGCCGCCACGGTACGGCTCGACGACGAGCTGATGGCCCGGATCGACGCCGTGCTCGACGAACTGGTGGAGCGTGATCCGGCGAAGACCGCCCGCCCGAACGACGTGATGTCCGCCTGGCGCCCACCACCTGCGGCCGGCTGACGCCCGCGCAGGGGGTGGCCGTGGCAGGCTCGGACCGTGGGGCAATTGTCCGAGAGGTCGGCCGGGGCGGCGTGGGAGCACCTGCGCCGCCTGCCGGTCTGGCTCCCCCCGGCACTGTTGACACTGGCGGTGACGGTGACCGGGCTGGGCTCCGCCCAGCTCTGGCGCGACGAGCTGGCGACGTGGAGCGCGGCCACCCGTTCGCCCGGCGACCTGCTCCGGCTGGCCGGCACCATCGACGCCGCCACCGGGCCGTACTACCTGCTGATGCACATCTGGACGAGGGTCTTCGGCGACTCCACGATCGCCCTGCGCGTGCCGGCGGTGCTGGCGATGACAGTGGCCGCCGGGCTGCTCGCCGTGCTCGGGGCACGGCTCGTCGACCGGCGCGGCGGCCTCTTCGCCGGGCTGCTGTTCGCGGTGCTCCCCGGCACGTCTCGCTACGGGCAGGAGGCTCGCCCGTACGCGCTGGCCACCATGCTCGCCGTGCTCGCCACACTGCTGCTGGTGACCGCGCTGCGTCGACCGAGCTGGGCCCGTTGGGCCGGTTACGCCGTCGCCGTCGTCGCCCTCGGGCTCATCCACCTGATCGCACTCACACTTCTCGCCGCCCACGCCCTGGTCGTCCTCATCGCCTGGTGGCGCGGCCCAGCCGCGGCCGGCGTCGCCACCCCGGCCCAGCCCGACACCGAACGGGACCGGCGGGTGTGGCGATGGCTGGTCGCCGTGGTGCCGGTCGCGCTGCTGGCCGGCCCGCTGCTGGTCAAGGCCCGGAGCCAGCAGTCCCGGCAGTTGGACTGGGTCCACCTGGCCCGACTGGACGACCTCACCGCGCTGCCCGGCGGCGTCACCCAGAGCAGTGTGGTCGGTGGCCTGCTGCTCGGGGTGGCGGCGCTCGGCGCGGCCCGGCTCGGGCGACGCGCCCTGCTGCCGGTCGGCGCGGTGCTGCTGCCCGTACTGCTGCTCTTCGCCGCGGGCACCGTCGTACCGCTGTGGGTGCCCCGGTACCTGGTCTTCGTGGTGCCCTTCGCGTGCCTGCTGGCCGGCGCGGCGCTGGCTGCCGTGGCCGCACCGGCCGCGCTCGTCGTGGTGGTGCTGGCCGGGCTGCTCGGCCTACCCGACCAGGCCGCGCTGCGCCGGACCCACGAGTGGCCACGCAGCGCGCCGGTGGACTACGCCGGGGCGGCGCGGGTGATCGCCGACGGCCAACGCCCGGGGGACGCGGTGGTCTACTCGCCCCGGCACAGCTGGCTCTTCCTCGACCTCGGTATCGAGTACCACCTCGGCGACCCACCACGTGACGTGCTGGTCACCGAGGACGAGGTGCGCCGCGGCGACCTGTGGGCCGCCGAGTGCCCCCAGCCGGCGCAGTGCCTGGCCGGTACGACGCGGGTCTGGCTCGTCGTCTCCGGCCGGCACCCCGAGCCGCTGGCCGCCGTGCCCGGCGCCAAGGGCGACGCGCTGCGCACGGACTTCACAGTCACCCAGGTCTGGCAGCGCCCCGGTCTCACCGTCGCCCTGCTGACCAGCCCCCCCGACCGCTGACCCACCTCGGTCGCGCGCCGCCCGCCCGGCACCACAGTTCGCTCCGCCTCCCCTGCCCGGCGCGACAGCCCGGACACCCCGCCAGCCGTCAGACCTCAGTAGGCGGACGGCGAGGTGGCCGCGCGCGGCGGTCAGGGCTGCGAGCGGCCGTCGTGGGTGTTGCGGGCCAGCGGGATGACCAGCATGGCCTCGGTGCCGCCGTTGGCGCCGGCGCGCAGTTCGATGGTGCCGCGGAGCTCCCCGGTGATCAGGGCCCGAACGATCTGGAGGCCGAGCCGGCTGCCGCGTTCGGCGTCGAAGTCCGGCGGCAGGCCGCGACCGTTGTCGGTCACCGAGACGTGCAGCATCTTGCGGAACCGGTGCGCGGAGACCACCACCTCGGGCCGCAGCGACGGGTCCACCTCGGGAGCGGCGACCGGCACCATGCCGGAGGCGGAGGCCACCGGGGTCTCCTCCGTCTCGTCGGCCGGCGGGAAGCCGTGCTCGACGGCGTTGAGCAGCAACTCGTTGAGGACCATCACCAACGAGGTGGCGATCTCCGCCGGCAGTACGCCGAAGCTGCCCCGCCGACGCATGCCGACGCTCACCTCGGTCGCCGCGACCTCGGTCGCCGCGCTGGCCACCCGGTCGACGATGCCGTCGAACTCCACCGCCTCGTCGCTGGACATCGAGAGCGTCTCGTGCACCAGGGCGATCGAGGCGACCCGACGGACCGATTCCTCAAGGGCGACCCGGGCCTCCGGCATCGCCACCCGGCGGGCCTGCAACCGCAGCAGCGCGGCCACCGTCTGGAGATTGTTCTTCACCCGGTGGTGGATCTCCCGGATGGTGGCGTCCTTGGTGATCAGCGCCCGGTCCCGGCGACGGACCTCGGTGATGTCGCGGACCAGCACCAACGCTCCGATCGGCACCCCGGCCGGCATCAGCGGCAGCGCCCGGGTGAGCATCGTGGCACCTCGTGCGTCGATCTCCCGGCGGGGTGGCGCCTCACCGCGCAGCGCGGCCAGGATGCCGTTCGAGGCCTCGGTGCCGTCCAGCGGGTCACCGGCCAACCGGCGGTGCAACGCGGCCAGGTCCTCCCCCACCAGGTGCGAGGCGTAGCCCAGTCGGCGGTACGCGGACTGGGCGTTCGGGCTGGCGTAGGTGACCTTGCCGCCGGCGTCGAGCCGGACCAGGCCGTCGCCGACCCGGGGCGCGGAGGTGGTCTCGCCCGGATGCCGCGGCGGCGGGAAGGTGCCGTCGGCGATCATCTGCGCCAGGTCGTCGGCGGTGGTGAGGTAGTTGAGCTCCAGTTGGCTGGGCGTACGCGCGGTGGAGAGGTTGGTGTCCCGCCCGACCACGGCGATCACCTCGCCGGCCTCCCCCTCGACGGTACGCAGCCGAACCGGGATCGCCTCGTGTCGGGCCGGCACGTCGCCGTACCAGACCGGGTCGCCCTCGCGCCAGATCCGGCCCTGGGAGTACGCCACCCCCAGGTGGGCCACCTCCGGCCCGCCGACGATCCGTCCCACCTGGTCGTCCTGATAGGCGGTCGGTGCGGTGGTCGGGCGCACCTGGGCGACACAGAGGAACGTGCCGTCGGCGTCGACCGGCACCCAGAGCAGCAGGTCAGCGAAGGACAGATCGGAGAGCAGTTGCCAGTCGCCGGCGATCCGGTGCAGGTGGTCGATGTCGGCCGGACGGAGATGGGTGTGCTCCTCGGCGAGGTCGCGCAGCGTGGACACGGTGACCAGGGTGCCACGCCGCGCCTCACATCGTCGCGGTGACCTTCTTCAACCCGCGCGGCGCGTCCGGGTCCTCGCCTCGGGTCAGCGCCAGGGCCAGCGCCAACCGTTGCATCGGCAGGATGTCCAGCAGCGGGGCGTACCGCTCGTCGACCTCGGGGACGGCCAGCCGGGTGGCGCCCGGCACGTCGGCGGAGCCGACCACCACGACGTCGGCGCGGCGTTCGCCGAGGCGGGGCAGCACCTCACCCATCGACCGGCCGCCGGGGCCGGAGCCGACAACGGCGAGCACCGGGACCTCCGGGTCGGTCATCGCGAGCGGGCCGTGCAGCAGGTCGGCGCCGGAGAAGGCGAGCGCCGGCAGGTACGAGGTCTCCATCAGCTTCAGCGCTGCCTCCCGGGCGGTGGGGTAGGCGTAGCCCCGGCCGGTGGTGACCAGCTGACGGGCGAACCGGTAACGCGGGGCGAGCTGGGCCGGGGTGCCGTCGGCCAGGGTGCGGGCGGCCAGTTCGGGAAGTGCGTCGAGCGCGTCCCGTTCGGCCTTCGGGAGCACGCCGTCGCCGGCCCGGATCCCCTCCACCAGCATCAGCAGGGCCAGCAGCTCGGCGGTGTACGTCTTGGTGGCGGCCACCGCCCGCTCGTGCCCGGCGGCGATGTCGACGCTCAGCTCGGCCACGTCGACAAGCGGCGAGTCGGGGGCGTTGGTCACCGCGAGGGTCAGCGCGCCGGAGGCTCGGGCTGCGCGCAGCACCTCGGCCAGGTCGGGCGAGCCGCCGCTCTGGCTGACCCCGACGACGAGCGCGTCGGAGAGGTCGGGGCGGGCCCCGAACAGGGTGACGACGCTGGGCGAGGCCAGCCCGGCGGGAAGGCCGAGCCGGATCTCGGTCAGGTAGGCCCCGTAGAGCGCCGCGTGATCGGAGGTGCCCCGTGCGGTGAAGACCACGTGCCGTGGCCGACGCTCCGCGATGACCGCCGCCACCCGGGCGATCTCGGCGGCGTTGGCGGCGGAGAGCAGGCGCGCGTAGCCAGCCGGCTGCTCGTCGATGTCGGCGGCCATTCCAGCCCCTGCACGTGTCACGGAAACCCCTCCCCTGCGCGGTTGCCGCGCGATTCTTGCTCAGTCTTGCACTTTTGAGCGTATGTCAGCAATTGAACGAGCAGGACTGCGCAGATGATCACCAGTTGATCTCAATATCAACTAAGCTTTACCCGTTGCACCCGGTCTAACTGCCACGAGAGGACGACGTGCCCGAGGGAACGGACGATCCCGCGCTCTCCGCGACGGGAGAGCTGGCGCTGGCCCGGCTGGCACTCGACGAGGGCGACCTGCACCACGCCGCCGGCCACCTCGCCGGCGCGTTGGCGCAGGCCCCCACCCTGCCGGAGGTGCACGAGACGCTGGCCCGGCTCGCCGCGACGAGCGGCGGCGGCCTCGACCTCTTCCCGATCAACCACCACACCTTCGTCGGTGCTGTCGTCGCCCGCGCCCACCTCCTCGCCACCGCCGGACGCCCCGCCGAAGGGCTGGAGCTGCTGGCCGCCGCGACGTCGTACGCGCCCGGCACCGAGTGGGCCGGCGTGCCCTGGGTCACCGCGCCCGAGCTGGCCGAACGACTGGAACCGGAGCACATCGCCCGCGTCCTCATGCAGGTCTGCGCCGCACTGCCCGACCCGGTGCCGCGGATCGGACGGGCCCCGCTGACCCCGTACCTCACGCTCGCCCGCAACGCGGCCACCGTGCACCCCGAACACGGCCTGCTGCTGGGCGCGGCGTCCGCGCTGGCCCGGCGCCTCGGCGAGGTCGAGCTGGCGGTCCGCTGGGCCACCCGAGGGGTACGCGCACAGCCCTCGAAGATGGGCGAGGTGTGGCTCGGGTACGCGTACCGCAGCTCGGGCCGGACCCGCGACGGCCTCGCGGCCCTCGGTCGGGCCGTCGAGCTGGACCCCGACGACCTGGCGATCTACGCGGACATCGCCGGCACCCTGGCCGAGATCGGCCGGCTGGACGAGGCGTTGGAGTGGACCGAGCGGGCGCTGGCGCGCGATCCGTCGTTCGACTGCGCGGTGCACACCGCCCACCGCCTGCGGCACCTGCGCGACGGTGACCTCGCCCACCTTGTCGCGCTCGCCGACTTCGTGCGGGATCACCCGGACGACAGCCACGAGCACGGCGACCTGGCCCAGTGCTGCCGAGGTCGACCCTGGCTCGGCCAACTCACCCCGGCCGGTGGGCCCCTGGTCGACGCGATGCGCCAGGCGGTGGCCGATGACGACAATGGTCTCGGCGGTGCCGTACGCCTACCGGCCGCCGCCCCGCCGAGCGCGGTCGGGACGGCCATCTCCACCGCCCCCGGGCTACGGATCGAGGTCGTCGGCACGCCGGAGCCCGACCCGCGCGAGCCCCGGCGGGAGTCCGCTCAGCGGTTGTGGCACTACGCGGACACGGTCCCGACGCCCGCGCTGGCGGCGCCCTCGGCGACGGCTGTCGAACGGATCGGGCAGATCGCCCACCCGGCGTGGGCACACCCACCGGCGGCGTACGACGCGGCGGTCGGTCTGGCCGGCCTCGACCTGGGCGACCTGCTCGGCCTGCTGGTGCATCCACCGGCGGCGCCGGCCAACGCGGTGGGTCGGCTGCTGGCGGCCCACGACCCGTCGGTCTGGGTCCGTGGAGTGCAGGTGTGGGCCTGTCTGGGTCTGCTGCACCACCGCACCGACGAGCCGTGGGAGGGCAGCACCCGGCGCCGGGTGCTGCTCGACCTGATCTGGGGCGTCGAGGACTGGGTCACCGAGGCGGCGCTGTTCGCCCTGGTCACCGCCGCCTGGGTGGACCCCTCGGTGCGGTCGGATGTGGCCCGGGTGGTGGCGGAGCGGTTGGCCGACGCGGCTGCCGTGGCGCGGAGCCGACCGGTCCCGATCGCCGCCTCGCTGGCTCACCTGGCACTCGCCGCCCCGCAGTTGGATCCGGCGACGGCGGCACTGGCCACCGAACTGCTGGCCGCCCACTCCCCCAGGCTTCCCCGCCCCCGCAACCCCCTGCGCCGCCTCTGGCAACGCCTGAGCCGCCGCTAACTCCCCCGCGAATCCGCGAACCCCGCCACCCCCGCGATCTTGCACTTACTGTCGCCGTTTTGTCGGAAACAGGGTTTATGCACGCGCCCAAAGTGCAAGATCGCGGGGGTTGGGGGTTGGGGTTGGGTCAGGCGACGGGGGCCTTGCCGAGGGCGACCTCGGCGTCCTCCTCCGGGGTGGCCTGCGGCGGCGCCTCGTTCGCGGTGCGCAGCGGGATCTCCTTGATGAACCAGGCGAGCACCGGGATCACGATGGTGAACAGCACCGCCCAGAGGAAGACGTGCGAGATGGCGTCGGAGAGACCGCCGAGCACCGCCTCGCGCGCCTGAGCGGGCAGTTCCTTGAGCTTCTCCAGGTCCATCCCGGCGCCGGCCTCGCCGCCACCGAAGGCCCGACCACCCTCGGAGCTGGCCAGCCGGTTGGCGAAGATCGCTCCGAACAGCGAGATGCCGAACGATCCGCCGATCGACCGGAAGAAGGTGGCCGCGCCGCTGGCCGCGCCGAGGTCCTTCTGCTCCACGCTGTTCTGCGCGATCAGCATCGACGTCTGCATGAGGAAGCCCATGCCGACGCCGAGCACGATCATGTAGATCGAGGACATCAGCTTGCTGGTGTCCGTGTCGAGCATGGACAGCAGCGCCATGCCCGCTGTCATCACCACGCCACCGATGATGGGGTACGCCCGGTATCTGCCGTTGCGGGTGATCGCCCGGCCGATGACCAGCGAGACGACAAGCATGCCGAACATCAGGGGCAGCAGCAGCAGACCGCTGTTGGTGGCCGACGCCCCCTGCACTGTCTGCTGGTAGAGCGGCAGGAAGTTCATCGCGCCGAACATCGCGAAGCCGAGCAGGAAGCCGATCACCGAGATCAGCGCGAAGTTGCGGTTGGCGAAGAGGGCCAGCGGCAGGATCGGCTCCTGGACCCGGCGTTCCACCAGGCCGAACGCCACCAACGCGACGACGGCCAGCACGGCCAGGCCGAGGATCTGCGGCGAGGTCCAGTCGTACTCGTTGCCACCCCAGGTGGTGATGAGCACGATCGCGGTGATGCCGACCGAGAGCAGCCCGGCGCCGAGCCAGTCGATCCGGTGCTCGGTGCGGTACTTCGGCAGGTGCATGGTGGTGATCAGGACGAGCAACGCGATTCCGCCCAGCGGCAGGTTCACGTAGAACGCCCAGCGCCAGGAGAGGTGGTCGGTGATGAATCCGCCGGCCAGCGGACCGGCGACCATGGCAATGGCCATGATGCCGGCGATCATGCCCTGGTAGCGCCCGCGCTCGCGGGGCGGGACCAGGTCACCGATGATCGCCATCACGCCGACCATGAGGCCGCCGGCGCCGAGGCCCTGCACGGCCCGGAAGGCGATGAGCTGGACCATGCCGTCCTCTGGGCCGCCGAGCATCCCGGAGCCGGCCATGCCACAGAGGGCGGAACCGACCAGGAAGACGACGACCGAGGTCAGGAAGACCGACTTGCGGCCGTAGAGGTCACCGAGCTTGCCCCAGATCGGGGTGGAGACGGTGGTGCCCAGGACGTACGCGGTAACCACCCAGGTGAAGTGGTTGAGCCCGCCGAACTCGCCAACGATCCGCGGTAACGCGGTGCTGACGATCATATTGTCGAGCATCGCGAGCATCATCGCGATCATCAGCCCGAACAGCACGACCCGGATGTTGTTGGGTCTCGTGCCGGCCTGGGTTGCCTGAGTCATGGGTAAGCTCCCCCCGAAGATTGCCGTACTTACTTGCCGCCCGGCTAGTCACCTTACTAGCCGCACGGTAAGTTGGGTACAAGCAACGGTCAAGCCATTTGGAGGGTGTGCGTGAGCGAGAGCACAGGCGGCGGAACGCGGGAACGGATCAAGGCCGTCGCGCTCGAACTCTTCACCGAGCAGGGGTACGAGAAGACCTCGCTCCGGGAAATCGCCGAGCGCCTCAACGTCACAAAGGCCGCGCTCTACTACCACTTCAAGAGCAAGGACGACATCGTCGCCAGCTTCGTCGAGGACCGGCTGGAGCGGATGGACGCGCTGACCGCCTGGGCCGCCACCCAACCCGCCACCCTGGCCACCCGACGCGAGCTGATCTCCCGGTACGCCGACACGATGTTCGACGGCACCCAGCCGTCGGTGATGCGTTTCTTCGAGCAGAACCAGACAGCGCTCAAGAGCCTCTCCTCCGGGCAGAAGATGCGCGGTCGGATGATGGAGCTGGCCGAGGCGCTCTGCCGGGGAGACGACTCCCCCGCCGCCCAGCTACGCGCCGCGCTGTCGCTGTTCGCGGTGCACACCAGCTGGTTCGCGGTCCGCGCGCCGCACATCAGCGACGACGAACGCCGCAAGCTCGCCCTGGAGGTGGCCGACGAACTGCTGGCCGCCATCGGCACGCAGCCCGACGCCTGACCGGGCATGATCGCGCCGGCCCAGGCTCGTCGGTCGCCGGCCTCAGCCGCGCGTCAGCTCCAACCGCAGGCCGAGCAGGTCAACACCCGGCGCCGGTGACCAGTCCTTCTCCGGCGAACGGACGAAACCACGCCGCGAGTAGAGCCGGTGCGCCGCATCGGCCATCCCAGCCCGGACGCAGATCATCACCGCCGTGCAACCCGACCCGGTCGCCCGGTCGAGACACGCCTCGACCAGCGCGGCACCAACACCCCGCCCCTGAGCGCCCGGGTCGACAGCGAGCATCCGGAACTCCGCCTCGCCCGGCCCGGCCAGCTCGGCGAACGGGGTGCCCGGCAGCACGAACGTGACCGAGCCGAGCACCGCCCCGGTCACCTCGTCGACAGCGACCAGCACCTCGCCGCTGGCGGCTCGGGTCGACACGTCGGCCAGTACCTCGCCGTACCCGTGTTCGCCCTTGAGCTGGCCGTCCGCCTCGTACGCGGCCACGGTCAGCCGGGCCACCGCCGGGAAGTCGACCGACTCGGCCGGACGGACCCGCAACCCGGTCAAGCGATCACGGCGATCAGGTCACCGTCCTGCACGACGTCGCCCTCGTTGACGACGAGCTGCTGGAGCACACCATCGGACTCGGCGACGACCGGGATCTCCATCTTCATCGACTCGAGGATCACCAGGGTGTCGCCCTCGGTCACCGTGTCACCCGCCGTGGCAACGACCTTCCAGACGTTGGCCACCATCTCGGCGCGGATCTCCTCGGCCATGTCCAGGCCCTCCCTCTTCGCGACGTGCCTGCCGATGTATCCAATCATGCGTCGACCGGCGATGGGCGGGCAGCGGCGCAGCCGGGATGACAGGCCCGCCCTGGGGAAGGCGGCGGGTGTCGACAGCACTACCATCAGCGGGTCGGACCCGACGCCGGACCGCCGGTGGCCGCATCCGCGCCGAGGTCGTGCGCAGGACGGATCCGACCCATCACGAGGAGGTCAGCATGGCGAAGAAGTCCCGGAAGAAGAAGGCTCGTAAGAAGAACGCCGCGAACCACGGCAAGCGTCCCAACTCCTGAACGGGTCGACGGGCCGACTGCCCGTCGCCGCTCAGCCGGCCGAGGCCGGGTACACCGGTGGCCCGGGTCGACATCGACCCGGGCCACCGGTCTTGCCAGCTGGTGCCGACGCTCAGTCGGCCAGCTCAGACGCTCAGTCGGCCAGCTCACGGGAGTCGCTGGTCTCGAAGACCACCAACTCGGTGAGCTTGACCCGCAGCCGCTCACGCAGCTCATCCGGCGCGGTCTCGTTGCCACAGCAACGCGCCACCAGCGCCCGCACCTCCTGCTCCAGCCCGTACTCGCGCAGGCAGGGCCCGCACTCGTCCAGGTGGTGCCGGATCAGCGAGCGACGCTCGTCGGCGCACTCCAGATCCAGGTAGAGATACACCTCCGCGAGCACTTCGCGGCAGTCCGTCTCGTGCGGCTCCCCACAGCTCACGTCACACCTCCCGGCCGGCAGCGGCGGTCGAGCCCTTCGCCGAGCGGGCCGCACTGAAGCCCCGCTCGCCCGCGTAA
This sequence comes from Micromonospora alfalfae, assembly GCF_022230925.1. Classification (GTDB taxonomy): domain Bacteria; phylum Actinomycetota; class Actinomycetes; order Mycobacteriales; family Micromonosporaceae; genus Micromonospora; species Micromonospora alfalfae. Next base: position 64,322 of record NZ_JAKKFH010000009.1, read on the forward strand.
CGCTCGAGCAGCTTGCGCAGATTACGACGGCCCCGGTGCAGACGCGACATCACGGTGCCGATCGGCGTGCCCATGATGTCCGCGACCTCCTTGTAGGAGAAGCCCTCGACATCGGTGAGGTAGACGGCCAGGCGGAACTCCTCCGGCAACTGCTGGAGGGCCTCCTTGACGTCACTGTCCGGCAGCCGGTCCAGTGCCTCCGTCTCGGCCGAGCGCAACCCGCTGGAGGTGTGCGACTCGGCCTCGGCGAGCTGCCAGTCGGTGATCTCCTCGGTGGGCGCCTGAATCGGCTGGCGCTGCCGCTTACGGTAGGAGTTGATGTAGGTGTTGGTCAGGATCCGGTAGAGCCAGGCCTTGAGGTTCGTGCCCTGCTCAAACTGGTGGAAGGCCGCGTAGGCCTTCAGGTACGTCTCCTGGACCAGATCCTCGGCATCCGCCGGGTTGCGTGTCATCCGCAGCCCAGCAGCGTAGAGCTGATCGACGAATGGCATCGCGTCCCGCTCGAATCGGGCCCTGCGCTCGTCCGTCTTCTCGGTGGTCAACCGCACATCCCCTCGCGTCGGATGCTTTCCCGCCGAGGATACGCGCACGGACCTGCCCGCAGATTCACTTCCGGCCGGTGTGCCCGTGCTCACCGCACCCACCCCGCCCGGTCCCGCCGTCGCGGGCCACTCCGGGCCATCCAGCAGCCGCTTCAGCTGCCGGGCGTCCCGCTCGTCCCGTTCCAGGCTTCGTGTCTCGGTTGGCACCGGTCACCCCCCTCGCAGAAAAGTCGTCCGGGGGTAGTAACGCGAGATGACCACTGGGGCATTCCGGCCGACCCTCCCCGTTCCTGGTCCCGGCCCCGACGGCGGCCGGCGCTGGGACCAGGAAGGGCCTGGGAGGACTGGTGTCACCGGCCCTGCTCGGGCCTGCGGCACCAACGGATGCAACGACCCGTGCCCGCGCCGGAAACGGTCGCCCCGGCGAGCCGGCCGCGACGGATCAGCTGGCCGCCCAGCCCTGGGCGGACAGCCAGTCGCGCACGGCGGTGGCGGTGCCGGCCGGATCGCGGCGCAGGTCGTGCGTCTCACCGGGACGGCTCACCACCTGCACGGCCGGTCCCGGCTCCGGCGTCCCGAACGGATCCCGATCGCCGTTGACCACCAACGTCGGCAGGCCGGTGCCCAGTTCGGCGGCGCGCGAGCGTTCCGGCCGGCCGGGCGGGTGCAGTGGGAAGGCCAACGCGACCACGCCCACCGCGCCCACCGCACGGGCCGTCCGGCAGGCCACCCGTGCGCCGCTCGAACGCCCACCGACCACCACCGTCGGCACGTCGGCGTGCCGGTCGCGCAGCTCGGCGAGCACCGCTGTCCAGGCCTCGTCGAGGTGACCTGCCGGTGCCGGCGCACGCCGACCGGCGACCCGGTAGGGCTGCGTCACCCGGACCACCGCCAGCCCGGCCGCCACCGACGCGTCCCGGACCGCGAGCAGGTCGGGCGCGTCGACGCTGCCACCCGCGCCGTGCCCGAGAACGAGCAGGGCGGTGGCCGGGCGAACCGGCAGGTCGGTGTCGATCCACGCCGGACCGCGCGGGGTGTCGATCTCGTTGCTGGCTGGCACCGGCCTATTCTGCGCCGCCGGACGGGCGTCGGGTGCGAACCGGGCCGCCGATCAGCTCAGCGGGACCAGGACCAGCAGGCGATCGCGCACCGGCGGGCCGGCGTCGTCGATGGCGTCCGGATCGGGTTCGACCTCGCCACGCCAGGCGACCAGCATCGCCCGGCGTTCCCGCGGCGTGGTGCCGCCCCACACGCCGTGGCAGTCACCGACGTCGAGGGCCCAGGCCAGGCAGGACCCCTGCACGTCACAACTGCGACACAGCGCGACGGCGGCGTCCGCCGGCTCGTTCGGTGCCGGAAAGAATGTCTCCGGATCGACGCTCTGGCAGGTTCCTCTGGTGCGCCATGCGTCGTCCTGTCGCCGTTCTCGCACCGCCCGCAGCAGTCGCGGATCTCGCCGCGCCGCTGCCACCTCGTGCGGACGCGGCATACGTGCCCGTGTCATCCACCCACCTCCCCCGTGGGACCGGCAAAATCTGTGGACGTCGTCCGCCCCGTGCGGACCGACAGCCACTACCGGCGCTGTGTTCTATCGCACTTCGCAACACCGGGACAAGGGTCTGCCGGGAACATGACTGAACAGCCAGGAGACGAATCGCGCTGAACCCTGGCAAATCGGTGGCCGACGATGCACCGCGGCGTCAGAACAGGGTCAGCTCCTGCTGTGACACCGGCGGCGTCACCGCCACCCGCGCGGTCAGCTGTGGCCCGTCGTTACGAACGTCTCCCACCGCCGCACCCACCGGGCGGATCTCCAACCCCGCCAACTGCTCCGCCGACGCCGGAGTGAGCAGCCGCCCCGGCTCGTCGGTCGGCGCGAGCCACGACGACCACCGCTCGGGTGGCAGCAGCACCGGCATCCGGTCGTGCACCTCGGCCAGGTCGCCGAGCGCCGCGGTGGTCAGCACGCTGAAGGTGAGCCGGGTCTCGGCGTCGGACTCCCAGACCGACCAGATGCCGGCCAGCGCGAGCACCGAGCCGTCCCGGGGAGTCATGAAGTACGCCTGTCGCCCGCCGTCGGGCAGCCGCACCCACTCGTACCAGCCGTCGGCCGGGACCAGACAACGCCGACGGGAGAAGGAACCGGCGTACGCCCGGCTGGTGGCCACCGTCTCCGCCCGCGCGTTGATCATCCGGGCGGCGCCGGAGGCGGACCGGGACCAGTGCGGCAGCAGACCCCAGCGACCGACACAGAGGCTGCGGTGCCCCTCCGGGCTGACCCGGACCAGCGGCACCCTGTCGGTCGGCGCGACGTTGTGGTCCGCCCGGACCAGGCCGTCGGAGTCGTCTGACGACTCGAACAGCGCGCTCAACTCGCCGGACCTCCGGGTCGTCGCGTACCTCCCGCACATGGGGCACACGCTAACGCGTCGGAGGGCCGTCGGCTGTCCCGCCAACCGGGAGTTCGAACGCCGGGCAACGCCGCCCGCCCGCCGACACGGCAGAATGTAACGGTGGGCAACCTGACCGCGACCCGGCCGCCGCAGCCGTGGACCGCACCGACCGCATCCGACCCGGTGGCGGCGACGCTGCGCCTGCCCGGTTCCAAATCGATGACCGCCCGGGCCCTGGTGCTCAGCGCGCTGGCCGCCGGCCCGTCGACGCTGGCCCGGCCACTGCGCGCCCGCGACACCGAGTTGATGGCCGCCGGCCTGCGGGCGATGGGCGCGCACGTCTCGATCAGCGACGACGAGCGCTGGCTGGTCCGACCGCACCCGCTGGCCGGCCCCGCCCACGTCGACGTCGGGCTGGCCGGCACCGTGATGCGGTTCGTGCCGCCGGTGGCTGGCCTGGCCGACGGGCAGGTCACCTTCGACGGCGACCCGTACGTGCGCACCCGCCCACTCGGCCCGCTGGTCGGCGCGCTGCGCTCGCTGGGCGTCCGGATCGACGTCACCGGCACCGGCAGCCTGCCGCTGACAGTGTTCGGCACCGGTGGGGTCACCGGCGGCGAGGTGGTGCTCGACGCGTCCGTGTCCAGCCAGTTCGTCTCCGCGTTGTTGCTGGCCGCCCCGCGCTTCGACAGGGGCGTCGTGGTGCGGCACGTCGGCCCCCCGGTCCCCTCCGCGCCGCACCTGCGGATGACAGTGCGGATGCTGCGGGCCGCTGGCGCGGCCGTCGACGACAGCACCCCCGACGTGTGGACCGTCGAGCCCGGCCCGCTCACCGGGCGCGGCTGGGAGATCGAGCCGGACCTGTCCGGCGCGGTGCCGTTCTTCGCCGCCGCCCTGGTCACCGGCGGTGAGGTGACCTTGCAGGACTGGCCGCACAGCAGCGCCCAACCGGTCGAGCAACTCCGCTCGTTGCTACAGCGGATGGGCGGCGAGGTCACCCTCTCCACCGCCGGGCTGACGGTGCGGGGCACCGGCGTGGTGCACGGCCTGACCGCCGACCTCTCCGACGTCAGCGAGCTGACCCCGGCGCTGACCGCGCTGGCCATGCTGGCCGACTCGCCGTCGGTGTTCACCGGCGTCGGGCACATCCGTGGCCACGAGACCGACCGGCTCGCCGCGCTCACGCGCGAGTTCACCGCCCTCGGGGCGGACATCACCGAAGCGCCGGACGGGCTGGAGATCCGACCCCGCCCACTGCGCGGCGGGACCTTCCGCACCTACCACGACCACCGGATGGCGCACGCCGCCGCGGTGGCCGGGCTCGCCGTCCCGGGCATCGAGGTGGACGACGTGGGGTGTACCTCCAAGACCATGCCCGAGTTCCCGGCACTATGGTCAGCGATGGTGACGGGCAAGTGAGCGTCCGGAAACCCGTAGCCGCTGCGGGGTTTCTGGACGCTCACTGGAGCTGACGAGAAGAGGACAGGTCCTGGCGACCAAACGGCGGGAGTACGACGAGGACGACGTGCGGGTCCGGCCCGGAAAGTCGTCGCGCCCGCGTACGCGCACCCGCCCGCAGCACGCCGACGCTGTCGACGGGTTCGTCATCGCCGTCGACAGGGGGCGCTACACCTGTGTGCTCTCCGGGGCCGAACGCGGCGTGGTCGGCGCCGAGCTGCCCACTGTCACCGCGATGCGGGCCCGCGAGTTGGGTCGCAAGTCGGTGGTGGTCGGTGACCGGGTCAGCCTGGTCGGTGACACGTCCGGCGCGGAGGGCGCTCTTGCCCGCATCGTCCGGATCGCGGAACGCCGCTCGGTGCTGCGCCGCACAGCCGACGACGACGAGACCACCGCCGAGGGTCGGCTGGAACGGGTCGTGGTGGCCAACGCGGACCAGTTGGTGATCGTGAGCGCGTTGGCCGATCCACCGCCGCGCACCGGGTTCATCGACCGCTGCCTGGTGGCCGCGTACGACGCGGACGTCGAGCCGCTGCTCTGCCTCACGAAGGCCGATCTGGCCGGGCCGGAGGAGGTGCTCGGCTACTACACCGAGCTGGAGCTGCCCTACGTGCTCAACCGCCCCGACTCCGACCTCGACGCGCTCCGTGCGCTGCTGAGCGGCAAGGTGTCGGTGCTGGTCGGGCACTCCGGGGTGGGCAAGTCGACGCTCGTCAACCGCCTCGTTCCGGACGCGCTGCGCGCTGTCGGCGTGGTCAGCGCGATCGGCCGGGGCCGGCACACCTCGACCAGCGCGGTGGCGCTGCGGCTGCCACCGGTGCCGGGGATCGACACCGACCCGGGCTGGATCATCGACACCCCCGGGATCCGCAGCTTCGGGTTGGCGCACGTCTCGGCCGACAGCCTGCTGCACGGCTTTCCGGACCTGGTCGAGGGCACCGTCGACTGCCCACCGAACTGCCCCCACACGGCCGACGAGGCCGAGTGTGGGCTGGACGCCTGGGTGGCCGCCGGTAAGGCCGACCCGCGCCGGCTGGCCTCGTACCGTCGGTTGCTCGCCTCCCGGGCCGGCGAGGGTGACTCGCGCGGCGACAGCGACCAGCGCGGCCCGGGCGAGGGTGACCGGCGCGGCCCGGACGAGTGACCCGACGGGCGTGGGCTAGGTTGCCGGCATGACCGGGTACGCCGACGACCTCTCCCTCGCCCACCTGCTCGCCGACCGGGCCGACGCCATCGCCACGGCCCGGTTCCGCGCACTCGACCTGCGCGTCGAGGCGAAGCCCGACCTGACCCCGGTCTCCGACGCGGACACCGCTGTGGAGCGGGAGATCCGCGCCCTGCTGGCCGAGCACCGACCGGCGGACGGGCTGCTCGGTGAGGAGTACGGCGCGCAGTCGCCGGTCCACCCGAACGGCCGCCGGTGGATCATCGATCCGATCGACGGCACCAAGAACTTCGTCCGTGGCGTGCCGATCTGGGCCACCCTGATCGCGCTCTACGACGGCGACCGGCCTGCGGTCGGCGTGGTGTCCGCACCAGCGCTCGGACGACGCTGGTGGGCCAGCGCGGGCGCAGGCGCGTACGCCGGGCCGGGCCCCGCGGCCGGCGAGCGGATCGGCGTGTCAGCGGTGCGTGGGGTCGCGGATGCCAGCTTCTGCTACTCGTCCCTGAACGGGTGGGAGGAAGCCGGGCGGCTCGACGCGGTGCTCGACCTGATCCGGGACAGCTGGCGCAACCGGGCGTACGGCGACTTCTACGGCTACATGCTGTTGGCCGAGGGGGCACTGGACGTGATGGTCGAGCCGGAGTTGTCAGTGTGGGACGTGGCGGCGCTGGTGCCGATCATCACGGAGGCGGGTGGCACGGTCACGGATCTGGCCGGACAACCGGCCCCCGCGGGCGCTCCGGGCACCGACAGCAGCGTGGTGGCCACCAACGGTGTGCTGCACGCCGACATCCTCGCCCGCCTCAATCGACCAGCCGAGCGCTGACCCCCGGCAACCTCTATCCTCGCCAGGTGGTCTCCTCCGGTTGGTGCTTCCTCGCGGCGATGATCGTCGCGTACGGCTTCGCCAACCTGCTCCAGTCGGTGGCGGCGGCCCGCACCACTGTCCACCACACCTTCGATCCGGGCCTGCTGCTGCGCCTCGCCGGGCACCGGACGTATCTGGTCGGTCTCGGCTGTCAGATCGGCGGTTTCGTGCTCGCCTTCCTGGCCCGACGGGACCTGCCGCTGTTCCTCGTGCAGGCCAGCGTGGCCGCCGGGCTCGGGGTGACCGCCATCCTCGGGGTGCTGGTGCTGAAGTGGCGGCTGCCGGCGGCTGAGGTGGTGCTGCTGGCGCTGCTCTTCGCGGGGATCACCGCGCTGGTGCTGTCCGCCCGGCCGGCGCCGTCGAAGCAGCTCGGCACCGCCGGCTCGATCGCCCTGCTGATCGCGCTGGGCGTCATAGCGGTGCTCGGTTTCTTCGCCGTCCGGCTGCACGGGGCGCCGGGTTCAGTGGCCCTCGGCTCACTGGCCGGGCTGGCGTTCAGCTCGGCCGCGGTCGCCGCCCGGCCACTGGCGTCCGCGCCGTCCGCTGAGGCGTTCCTCGGCGACCCGCTGTTCTACCTGTTGATCGCCCACTCGATAGTGGGTCAGCTGCTGCTCGGTCTGGCCATGCAGCGTGGCTCGACGACCGCCGCGGTGGCCGCGATGGACGCCGCCGGCGCGGTGCCGGCCGCGATCGTCGGCCTGCTGCTGCTCAACGACAAGATCTGGCCGGGGCGGGAGTGGCTGGCCGCTGTCGGCTTCCTGGTGACCCTGGCCGCGGTGATCGGCCTGACCCGGTACGCCGAACCGCAGCAACACCGTTCGGTGGCACGCCGTCGGGACCCCGCCATGGTCGGTGCCGGTCGGCCGGGCTGACCACCCGGCACCGCACCACCGCCAGAGGTGTCGCAGTACCGCCGACTCAGGCCTCGACCGGCTTGCGGCGGCTCACCACCCGTTCGTAGAGGCGCTCCAACGCACCGGCGGTCCGCTCCCAGGTGTAACTGCTGCGCACCCGGTCCACGGCGGCGTGCCCGTACGCGAAGCGGCCGGCGTTGTCGGCGAGCAGCCGGCGCATCGACACTCCGAGTGCCCGTACGTCACCGGGGGGCACCAGGCGGCCGGTGACCTCGTCGACGACGGCGTCCGCCAGGCCGCCCATCGCGTAGCCGATCACCGGCACCCCGCAGGCCATCGCCTCCAGCGAGACCCGCCCGGCCGAGGAGTAGTGCGGAGTGCAGGCGACCACGTCCGCCGAGCGGTACCAGGTGGCCATCTGGTCGTGCGGCACCGCTCCGACGAGCCGTACCTGGTCGACGACGCCGAGCTGTTCGGCCAGCTCGCGCAGCCGTCGCGCCTCGGTGTGGTTGGCCAACTGATCGGCCGGTGGCCCACCGGCGATCACCAGCTCGGCGTCACCGACCAGCCGCATCGCCCGGATCAGGTCCTCCTGGCCGTGCCCGGCGGCCAGCGAACCCACCGAGAGGATGCGGGGCCGCTGTTCGCGGGGTGCCGCCTCGCCGTCGGGGTGGAACAGGTCGATGTCGACGCCGGCCGGCACCAACGCGACCGAGCTGCGTTGCAGACCCATCCGGGTCAGCTCGTCGACCTCGTCGTTGGACTGGGCCACGGCGATGTCGACCGCCCGGGTCAATGCGCGCTCCAGCGTGATCCGCTGGCCCGGCCCGTCGTAGTGGCCACCCAGGTGACGCAGTTGCTCGATGCCGAGCGAGTGGAACGTCTGCACCACCGGAATGTCGGTCTCCCGAACGGCGTGCGCGGCGGCCAGGCCACCGACCCAGTAGTGCCCGTGCACCACCTCGGGCCGCCAGGCACCCGACCACTCGTCGGCCAGCCAGCGGCCGACCTCCGTCACGTACGGGATCAGCTCGACGGTGGGTAGTGGGTTGGGCGGGCCGGCGGGCACCTGGTGCACCTGGTAGCCGTCGACGTTCATCGTCGCCGGCAGCGTCGGGTCGTCCCGGCGCACGTAGAGCCGGACGTCATGGCCTCGCTCGGCCAGCTCGGCGGCGACCCGCGCGGTGTGCTGGCGGGTGCCGACCGGCGGCCCGTCGGCGTGGCGGTAGGAACTGGCGTGCGCGCAGACGAGGCCGACGCGCATGGGTCACCTCCCTGCGATCTTTCCTCGGCGGTGGTCCTCCCGGTCAGAGCGTCCCATTAACCCCGCGACGCTGAGCCGAAACCTGGCAGATCAGGAAGACTCCGCGCGAGTGCCACCGACACTTGCGCCACGGCAAGCACACGCGGCGCACACACTGCGGTTCGACGATGATCGACAAGCCGTCGTCGGTGTGACCAGGCCCGGCCGGGGGTACCGCTCAGGAATGCCGCTGACCCGCAGTCTCGACGATTCGACCGTGGTGATCACCGGCGCGTCCAGCGGGATCGGCACGGCGACCGCGTACGCACTGGCCCGCCGGGGAGCCGCCGTCGTGCTGGCCGCCCGCAGCGAGCCCGCCCTGCTGCAGGTCGCGCAGCGCTGCCGGGAGTTGGGCGGCCGGGCGCTTGTCGTACCGACCGACGTCACCGAGTTGGAGTCGGTGCGGCGGCTGGCCGATCAGGCGGCGGCCGAGTTCGGCCGGATCGACGCCTGGGTGAACAACGCCGCGGTGAGCGCCGTGGGGCTGTTCGACGAGATCCCGGTCGCCGAGTTCCGCCGGGTGCTGGAGGTCAACCTGCTCGGGGCGGTGCACGGCATCAAGGCGGCCCTGCCCTACCTTGGTGCCGCCGGTGGCGGGGTGCTTGTCAACAACGCCTCGGTGCTGGCCGAGGTGGCAATGCCGTACCAGTCGGCGTACAACGCGACCAAGCACGGCATCCGCGGGCTGGCCGACACCGTCCGACAGGAGCTGCGGGTCACCGGTCGCGGTCACATCTCCGTCTGCACCGTGCTGCCGGCCACCATCGACACCCCGTTCTTCCGGCACACCGGCAACCACAGCGGCCGGGAACTCGTGCCGCCCCCTCCGATCTACCCGCCGGAGGTGGTCGCCGAGACCATCGTCCGGCTGCTGCGCAGGCCCCGCCGCGAGGCGTACGCCGGCGGCGCGGCCCGGCTGATCGGCCTGCAGTGGCGGTTGGCGCCGGCACTGGTGGAGCGCACCCTCGGTTGGTACGCCCACCGCACCCAGTTCGGTCCGGGTGCTCGGGTGGACAGCAGCGGCAACGTGTTCCACAGCGATGCTCAGGCGCGCCAGGACGGTGGTTGGCACGGTCGGCGGCGACAGTTGGTGCGGATGACCGCAGCGTTCGGTCTGGCCGCCGCCGGCACCGCCGTCGGCACCCTGGCGGCCATCAACCGCCGCTCCCGGTCGGATCGCTGATGGCCGATGTCGAGCGCCCGAATGCGCTGACCGTCACCGGCGCGCACAATGGGGCGATCATGTCGAGCTGTCTCGTGGAAATCGACGAGTCGTCAGCGGTGGTTCGGCTGACCGGTGTGCTCGATGCCGCTGGTGCCGAGGCGGTACGCGGCGCGCTGCTCGCCCGCCTGCTGGCCCGGCCCGGCCCGGTGGTGGTCGACGTGACCGGCCTGCGGGTCGTCGACCCGGTCGGGCGCGGCGTCTTCGCCGACGTACGCCGGGAGGTCGCCGACTGGCCCGCAGCGGACCTGCTGATGTGTGACCCGGCGGTCGACGGCCCCGCCCATCCGGACGCCGCGCTCGCCGGGGTGCCGGCCTGGCCGACGCTCGACGGGGCGCTGGCCGCTGTGGCGGCGACACCACTGGCGGCGGTGCTCACCGCCGAACTGGCTCCGGCGGTGGGAGCCGCCCGGCAGGCGCGCGAGCTGGTCACCACCGGTTGCGAGCGCTGGGGGATGTCGACGCTCACCGACTCGGCGTGCATCGCGATCACCGAGATGGTCAACAACGTGGTGGCCCACGCCCGGACCCCGATGACGGTCCGGCTGGCGCCGCAGGACACCACCCTGCACCTGGCGGTTCACGACCACTCCCCGCGTCATCCGACCTTCGCCGGGATCTCCCCGCCGAACCGTGCCGGCGGCCGGGGCCTGCTGCTGATCGACACGGTGACCCGTCGCTGGGGCAGCAGCGCCGTACCGGACGGCAAGGTCGTCTGGTGTGTGCTGCACCCCGACGACGAGGCCGCCTGACGGGGCTTTCGCCGTCGGCGACCGGTTCGGCGGCGTACCGCCGGAGGCCGCCCGGTTACGGCGGCAGGGCAGCGGGTAGTGATCAGACATGCGCGACAACGAGTACCCGACCCCCGTGTCCGACACCGAGGCGCAAGGGCTGCCCGACACCGCCGATGACGACTCGACCGCCAACGACGACGTCCTCACCGGGCGCGAGGCGGACGGCCCGGACCCGGCCCAACTGCCCGGCGATCGGACGCCGGTGGCGGTGGACCGGTTCGGAACGACCGCCGAGGAGCAGCTCGACGGTGAGTCGTTGGACTACAAGCTCGACCGCGAGGTCTACGAGCGCCCGGCGGACGACCCGCTGGCCGGCACCATCGACCCGAAGATCGCCTTCGAGGCGGACAACCTGGAAGCCGCGGCGGAGGCCCAACTGGACGCCGACGTGATGGATCCCGGGCCGACCTCGGACCCGAACTCACCGGTCTCCCTCTACGACCACGGTCAGCTCGGCACAGTGGCCGACGCCACAGTGGGCCGGCTGGTGGAACCGGACGAGGGGTCGCACACCGACCAGGAGACCGACTCGGTGGCGTACGACGCCGGATCGGCCGGGGGCGGAGCGACAGCCGAGGAGCTGGCCATCCACGAGACGGAGCCGCCGCGCTCGGTCTGACGCCCGCTCAGTCGTCCAGACCGCGTTCGATGGCGTACCGGGTCAGTTCGACCCGGTTGTGCAGTTGCAGCTTGCCCAGGGTGTTCTGCACGTGGTTCTGCACGGTGCGGTGCGACAGGCCGAGCCGCTGGGCGATCTGCTTGTACGACATCCCCTTCGCCACCAGCCGCAGCACCTCCGTCTCCCGTTCGGTGAGCTGGGGCGTCGCGGGTTCGGCAGCGTCGGCCGGGCCAGGCCCCCTCCCCGGTCCGGCGGCCAGCCGGCGATACTCGCCGAGCACCAGCCCGGCCAGGCCTGGGGTGAAGACCGCGTCGCCGGCCGCGGTGCGGTGCACCGCGGCCAGGAACTCGGCGGGCGCTGTCGACTTCACCAGGTAACCGGTGGCCCCGGCCTTGACCGCGTCCAGCACGCTCTGCTGTTCGCCGCTGGCGCTGAGCATCAGCACCCGTACGGCGGGCAGAGCCGCGCGCAACCCCAGGATCACCTCGACGCCGGAGATGTCGGGTAGTTGCAGATCGAGGACGACGACATCGGGCCGGGCGGCCGCGGCCACCCGGATGGCCTGTCGTCCCTCGCCGCTGGTCGCCACCACCAGGAAACCGGCCTCGGTCAGGTCGCGGGCCACGCCCTCCCGCCACATCGGATGGTCGTCCACCACCATCACCCGGATCGGCTCCACCGCTGTCACCTCGGCACGCTCAGCTCGATCTCGGTGCCCGCCTCGGGGGCGGACACGATCCGAACCGTGCCGCCCACGTCGGCCACCCGGCCCCGGATCGACTGGGTCACGCCGAGCCGACCCTGGGCGGCCGCCTCGTCCAGCCGTCCGGCCGGGATGCCCGGCCCCTCGTCGCGGATCGACACGGTCACCGTCGCCCCCTCATCCTCGATCAGCACCCAGGCCCGCCCGCCGGCGTGCCGCCCCACGTTGTCGAGGGCCGCGCCGGTCGCGGCGGCCAACTCTCCGGCCACCCGTCGGGGCAGCGGCACCGGGGTGGCCGGGGCGGAGAGCGCCACCGCCGCCGAGGCGTACCGGCCGAGCAGGGTCCGCAGGTCCACCGCCTCGCCGCCGTCCGGGAGGCTCGCGGCGGCCGGGCCGGCGCCGGCGATCAGCGCCCGCAGGGCAACCTCCTGCTCGCCGGCCAGCCGGGCCAGCTCGCCGGCCTCCCCGGGCAGGTCGGCGCCGCGCCGCTGCACAAGCGCCAGCACCTGGAGCACCGAGTCGTGAATGTCCCGGGCCAGCCGCTCCCGCTCCCGGGTGGCGGCCTCCAGCTCCACAGCGCGTTGCAACCGCTCCTCGGCGCTCACCGCGAGCCGGGCCACGTGCCCGACCACCACTCCGGCGAGCAGCATCAGGATCACCCCGGTGAACGAGGACTGGCCGATCCGCTCCCGGGTGGCCAGGTCCGCGCCGGCGACCAGCAACGCGGCGACAGTGCCCCGCCGCCGGCCACCGGAGACGGCCCAGGCCAGCACCGGGCCGGCCATCCAGGCCACACCCAGGGTGGGTACGCCGTGGGTGAGCGCCGTCCGGCCGACCACCCACGGGGTGGCCAGCACGATGGCCACCACCACCCCGAGGTCGGCCAGCAGCAGCGGCCAGCGCCGCCAGGCCGGTCGGGCGTACGCGATCGCTGTCGCGCCGGTCCAGGCGATCATCAGAACGATCAGGGCGCCGACGGCGTACGGGTGGGCGTACCGGTCGGCGTCGCGCACCGCGAGCGCGCAGACGTACGCCAGGGAGGCCAGCCTGAACACGGTGAGCGCACGCCACAGCGGCACCTCGAACCCACCCGGTGGCGACGGCATGGCGGTCAGGATGCCACAACCGGGCCGACGCACGGCGAGCAGCGAGTGCGGTTCGGGAAACCCTGACGTACGGTGGAAAAGCCGCGAAATACTCCGAGATGCGCCGCCGGGACGGGCCCATGACGAACGCAGACCCGCACGCACCGCGTACGGTTGTGCCCATCGAACCTGCCCTCCTGATCGCCGAAGCCTTTGACCAGGCCCAGGTGACCGAGATTCGACACTCGGTCACCTCCTGCGCGCATGCCTCGGGTCTCAGCGGCCAACGGCTTGACGACTTCGTGCTCGCGATCAACGAATTGATCACCAACGCGGTGCGACACGGCGGTGGGCGCGGCTGGCTGCGGCTCTGGCGCGAGTCGGGTGCGCTGGTCTGCGAGGTCGCCGATCACGGGCACGGGATCACCCCGCAACGGCTGCGCGACCGCAGTCGGCCCGCCCCGGACACCGCCGGCGGCTGGGGTCTCTGGCTGGCCCGCGAGCTGACCGACGCGATGGAGGTCGCAACCGGCACCGCCGGCACCACAGTCCGCATCTCCACCGGCCTGACGACCCGCAACCACACCCCCCGCTAACCCCCCTCGCGCCGCCCCACCCCGCCCTTTCTGCGCGATCTTGCACTTACTGTCCCGACGAATCGTTCAGAACCACTCATACCGGCGACACGAACTGCAAGATCGCGCGGGGGCGGGGCGGGGCGGAGCGAGGGCGAGGGCGAGGGCGAGGGTAGGGCGGGTCAGGCGAAGAGGGCGGAGACGGATTCTCCGTTGTGGATTCGGCGCGTCGCCTCGGCCAGGGCGGGGGCCACCGACAGGACCTGCAACTTGGGGACCCGCTTGGCGGCCGGGATGGGCACCGTGTTGGTGCAGACGATCTCCAGGACGCCGTCCTGGTCGCTGAGCCGCTGCAACGCGTCGCCGGAGAAGAGGCCGTGCGTGCAGGCGAGCCGGATCGACCGGACCTTCAGGCCGCGCAGATGCTCCATCAGCTCGACCACGGTGCTGCCCTTGGCGATCTCGTCGTCCAGCACTATGACATCCCGGTCGGTCACGTCGCCGATCACTGCGCTGATCTTGACCAGGTCGTCGCTGAACCGCTGCTTCGCCCCGGCCGCCACCGGCGTGCCGAGCAGCCGGGCGAAGGCCGCGGCCTCCTTGGCGTTGCCCAGGTCGGGCGAGACCACCACAGTGTTGCTGAGGTCGTAGCGCCGGAAGTGGGTGGCCAGCTCCCGCAGCGCGTGCAGGTGATCCACCGGGACGCTGAAGAAGCCGTGCACCTGCGGCGAGTGCAGGGTCATCGCGAGCACCCGGTCTGCCCCGGCCGAGGTGAGCAGGTCAGCGACGAGCCGAGCGCCGATCGAGATCCGTGGCGCGTCCTTCTTGTCCGACCTGGCGTACGCGTAGTGCGGCAGCACCACAGTGATCCGGCCGGCGGAGGCGCCCCGGGCGGCGTCGATCATCAGTAGCAGCTCGACCAGGTGCTCCTGCACCGGCGGCACCAACGGCTGGATCAGGAAGACGTCCCGCTCCCGGCAGTTGGCCTGCAACTGGACTTCCAGGCAGTCGTTCGCGAACCGGGAGACCCGCACCGGGTGCAGCGGCACCCCCAGGTGGGCGCAGATCTCGGCAGCCAGGTCGGGATGGGCGGTTCCACTGAAAACTGCGATGTCGCGCACGTTCGCACATCGTAGGGGAAGTCGACGGCCGCCGACGGCGGCGGGCCGGAACCCGCAGTGAACGCCTGTCGCGCCGCACCGCCGCCCGGGTACGGTGCTGCGGTGACCCCCCAGTACGTCGCCGCCATCGATCAGGGCACCACCTCCTCGCGGTGCATCGTCTTCGACTCCGCCGGAGACATCGTCGCCGTGGCCCAGCGTGAGCACCGGCAGATCTTCCCCCGACCGGGGTGGGTGGAGCACGACGCCGAGGAGATCTGGGACAACGTCGAGCAGGTGGTCGCCGAGGCGCTGCGGGCCGCCGGCACCGATGCGTCCGGGCTGGCCGCCGTCGGCATCACCAACCAACGGGAGACCACTGTCGTCTGGGACCGGGCCACCGGTCGCCCGGTGGCCAACGCCATCGTCTGGCAGGACACCCGGACCGGGCCGCTGCTGCGCGAGCTCGCGTCGGCGTACGGCGAGGAGCGGTTCCGGGCCCGCACGGGCCTGCCGTTGGCCACCTACTTCGCCGGGCCGAAGCTGCGCTGGCTGCTCGACGAGGTCGACGGCCTGCGCGAGCGCGCCGAGCGCGGCGAGGTGCTCTTCGGCACCATGGACAGCTGGCTGATCTGGAAGCTGACCGGCGAGCACGTCACCGATGTGACGAACGCCAGCCGGACCATGCTGATGGACCTCACGAGCCTGAACTGGGCCCCGGAGCTGCTGGACGCGATGGGTGTCCCGGCGGCCATGCTGCCGGAGATCCGCTGCTCCGCCGAGGTGTACGGCACGGCCGGCGGGGTGCTCGCCGGAGTGCCGGTGGCGAGTGCGCTCGGCGACCAGCAGGCCGCCCTGTTCGGGCAGACCTGCTTCCAGCCGGGTGAGGCGAAGTGCACCTACGGCACCGGCAGCTTCCTGCTGCTCAACACCGGCGCCACAGCTGTCCCGTCGACGCACGGGCTGCTCACCACTGTCGCCTACCGGATCAAGGACCAACCACCGGCGTACGCCCTCGAAGGCGCCATCGCGGTCACCGGCTCGCTGGTGCAGTGGTTGCGCGACAACCTCGGGTTGATCTCCACGGCCGCCGAGGTGGAGGAGTTGGCCCGAACCGTCGACGACAACGGCGGCTGCTACGTGGTGCCGGCGTTCTCGGGGCTGTTCGCCCCGCACTGGCGCAGTGACGCCCGCGGGGTGATCGCCGGGTTGACCGGCTACATCACCAAGGGGCACCTGGCGCGGGCGGTGCTGGAGGCGTCGGCGTGGCAGACCCGCGAGGTGGTCGACGCGATGGACGCGGACTCGGACGTGGCGCTGCGCCGTCTCCGGGTGGACGGCGGGATGACCGCCAACGGCCTGCTCATGCAGTTTCTCGCCGACGTGCTCGACGTGCCGGTGGTCCGCTCCCGGATCACCGAGACCACCTGCCTGGGCGCGGCGTACGCGGCCGGTCTGGCGGTCGGCTTCTGGCCGGACCTGGCCACCCTGCGCGCGCAGTGGCGCTCCGACGCGCAGTGGGAGTCGACGATGGCACCGGAGCTACGCGATCAGGAGCTGCGCCAGTGGCGCAAGGCGGTGCAGCGCACCCTCGACTGGGTGGAGTGACGCCGGCCCGGCGCCGGACGCCCACCCGTCCCGGCCATGCACCTACGTGCGCCTCCTTTGCTCTGCTTCAACGGACGCAACGGAAAGGGGCCGTGAGTGTTGCGCCGGTTGAAGCAGGGCAAAGGGCGCGCGCAGCGCGGTGCTGACCCGGTGGATCGCTGGCGGCCCGCTCAGCTCCAGCGGTTGCCGGTGAGCTTCTCGTAGACGTCGACGTAGCGGGCCCGGGTCGCCTCGACGACCTCGACGGGCACGTCCGGTGCCGGCTCCTGCTTGTTCCATCCGCTGCCGGTGGCCCAGTCCCGCACGTACTGCTTGTCGTAGGAGAACTGCACCCGCCCCGGCTGGTACGACTCGGCGGGCCAGAACCGTGACGAGTCGGAGGTGAGCAGCTCGTCGGCGAGGACCAGGGTGCCGTCCGGCGCCCAACCCAGCTCGATCTTGGTGTCGGCGATCAGGATTCCCCGGTCGGCGGCCAGCTCGGCACCGCGCCGGTAGACGTCGAGGGTGATCTGCCGCAGCCGCTCGGCGGTGGCCTGGCCCACCTTGGCCACCACGTCGTCGTACGTGATGGGCTCGTCGTGCTCGCCGGCCGGCGCCTTGCTCGACGGCGTGAAGATCGGCTCGGGCAGGATCGACGCCTCACCGAGCCCGCGGGGCAGCGGCACGCCGGAGACCGCGCCGGTCTGCTCGTACTCCCGCAGGCCGCCGCCGGTCAGGTAACCGCGGGCGACGCATTCGACCGGGACCATGTCCAGCCGCTGGCAGCGGATTGCCCGCCCGGCGAACTCGGCGGGCACGTCGGTGGCCGAGATGACGTGGTTCGGCACCAGGTCGGCGAGCTGCTCGAACCACCAGAGCGAGAGCGCGGTGAGCAGGCGACCCTTGTCCGGGATCGGCGTCGGCAGCGCCACGTCGTAGATCGAGATGCGATCCGAGGCCACCAGGATCAGGTCGTCGCCGTCGGCGTAGACGTCCCGGACCTTGCCCGAGTGCAGAAGTTCCACGCGCCCTAGTACACCACGCGAGATGGGAGGGCCTGATTCGACCACCCGGCCGAGGGTGACCGGACGGACGTTGACACCTTCGTGCGCTGCCTGCGTGAATGGTCCGACCGCCACCGCCGTAGGTCCAGGAGAGCGCCGTGCCCGTTGTTCGACCCCCGATCGACCGCCTCGGCGCGGACCCGGGCCGACGCCGACTGCTCGGCGCGTTGCTCGGCGCGCCTCTGCTCGCGTCCGGCGGGTTGGCGGGGTGCAGCGACGGCGCCGCCACCTCGACCCAGGACGGGCCCGTCGAGCTGTCGGTCTTCTGGTGGGGTGGCGCCAAGCGGGCCGAGCTCACCGAGAAGGCGCTGCGGCTCTACTCGCATCGCAACCCCCGGGTCACCTTCCGGGTCACCTGGCAGGGCGCCGAAGGTTACTACGACCGGCTGGCCACCCAGGCGGGCGGCGGGAACGTACCGGACCTGATCCAGATCGACGACGCCATGCTGACCGAGTACACCCAACGTCAGGTCATCCTCGATCTCACCGACCACCACCTGGATCTTCGGGGCCTGCCGGAGGGTCTGATCCGCTACGGCACCGTGGAGGGGCGGACGATGGCGGTGGCCGCCGGACAGACCCACGCGGTGGTGGTGTTCAACCGGGACCTGCTGCGGGAGCTGGAGATGCCGGAGCCCCGCGCCGGGATGACCTGGGCCGACTACATCTCCTGGGCCACGCAGGTCACCGAGGCCAGCGACCGCCGGGTGGCCGGCACCATGGACGGGTCGGGCGACTACCGGGCGCTCTGGCTCTGGTTGCGGTCGCAGGGCGGCGAGTTCTACCGGGGCAACCAGCTCGGCTTCGGCGCCGACGAGCTGATTGCCTGGTTCGAGTTGTGGCAGCGGGCTCGCCGGGGCCGAGCCACGCCGAGCGCGGCCCTGGTCGAGCAGGCCGACAGCGGCGAGCCGGCCCGGCAACTCGTGGTGAACGGGGTGACGGCGGCGTCCTTCGCCTGGTCGCACCAGCTGCCGGAGCTGCAACGACTCACCGAGTCCGAGTTGGGCATTGTCGGCTTACCCGGCCCGACGGGGGCTCAGTGGGCGCGAGCGTCGATGTACTGGGCGGCGTTCCGGGGCACCCGCCACCCGGCCGCGGTCGCCGACGTGATCAACTTTTTGACCACCAATGGTGAGGTCGGCGCCGTTCTCGGCCACGAACGTGGACTGAACGCCAGCGCCGCGGTCCGCCGCTACACCGAGGGCAGCATCACCGACCCGGCCCAGCGACGTGCGGCCGAGTTCGGCGCCAGCATCGCCGACCTGCTCGGACCGGCGCCGGCGCCGCCGCCCCAGGGGCACGCCAAGGTACGCACCCTGCTGGTCACCGCCGCCGAGCGCATCCGCGTCAAGCGCGATGGCACCCGCGAGGCCACCGCGCGCTTCCTGTCCCAGGCCATCGCGGCCCTCGCGGCTGGGAGCACCGGCGGCCAGCCCGGAGCCGGCCGCTGGTGACCCGCCGGCGCCTCGGGCCCGGTCAGCGCGGCGGGCCACCTCGCCGGTTGCGCATCAGCCGCAGCACCAGGAACACGACGATCGCGACGACCACCAGGCAGCAGAGCAGCGGGAGCACCCCGAAGCCGCTGCGGCCTCGCCGCCGGGCGGCCTCCACCACGAGTTCGCCGGTGCCCGTGGACGCCCAGGCCGCGACGGGCACGAAGACCGCCAGTACGACCGCACCGAAGACCGCGCTCAGGCGGCCCCACCACTTACCGAATGAAGACATGTGCCCATCCTCGCCGAAGGGCGCAACCTCGGCACGTCGGTCCACGCCGAATCACGGGACCGGATGGTCCGGAAGCTCTCCGGCCGACGCGCAACGCGCTCGCAACGTCCCGGCAAAGATGATGATCTTTACATGAATCTCTCGAGGTGATCGGATTCGCCTCATGCCCAACTCTGTAGACAGTGCGCGGATCTCTCGCACCCGAAGATCTGCGGCGGCAGCGGTAGGCGTCACAATCGTCGCCGCTCTCCTCACCCCCACGGCGGCGCACGGCGCCCCACCGCCCCCACCGCCGCCGACGGGACCCGCCCCGAGCGGCAACGCGGACCGCGCACCCGTCACTGTCACACTGATCACCGGCGACCGGGTGACGGTGACCCCGGGCGTCCACGACGCAACCCCCTCGGTGGACGTCAAGCGCGCCCCGGGCGCCACCGGCGCCGTACGCGTCTCCACTGAGGGTCGGGACACCTACGTGTACCCGGACGAGGCGTTGCCGTACCTCGCCACCGGTCGACTCGACAAGCAACTGTTCGACGTCACCCAGCTCATCGCCCAGGGCTACGACGACGCCCGTACCGCCGAACTCCCCCTGATCGTCACCCGCACGGCGGGCGCGGCGAAGCTCAGGGCCGGCACCACGCTGCCGGGCGCGCAGACCACGCTGGAGCTTCCCTCCGTCAGTGGTGAGGCGATCCGCACCCGCCGATCGCAGGCCGCGGACTTCTGGTCGGCCCTCACCCATGGACAGTCGACGACCGGCCGCAGCGCTGCCACCCCGGCACCCTCCTTCGCGGCCGGCATCGACAAGGTGTGGCTCGACGGCAAGGCGAAGGCCGCCCTGGCCGACACCACCGCCCAGATCGGCGCGCCCGCCGCGTGGGCCGCGGGTGGCACCGGCAGCGGTGTCCGGGTCGCCGTCCTGGACAGCGGGGTGGACACCACCCACCCGGATCTCGCCGATCAGGTGGTGGCCTCCCGGAGCTTCATCCCCGGTCAGGACGTGATCGACCGCAACGGGCACGGCACTCACACCGCGTCCACAGTCGCCGGGACGGGCGCCGCCTCCGGCGGCAGGGAACGGGGTGTGGCCCCCGACGCCGACCTGGTGATCGGCAAGGTCCTCGACGAGTACGGCAGCGGGTCCATCTCGGGGATCATCGCGGGCATGGAGTGGGCTGCGCGGGCCGAACACGCCAAAGTGATCAACATGAGCCTCGGCGTAAGCGCGTGGCACACCCAGGACGACCCGCTGAGCCAGGCCGTCAACCAGTTGACCGCCGAGACGGGCGCCCTCTTCGTCGTGGCCGCCGGCAACAGCGGACCAGACCCGTACACGCTCGGTGCGCCCGGTACCGCTGACGCCGCGCTGACAATCGGCGCGGTGGACACCTCCGACCACCTGGCGGGCTTCTCCAGCGTCGGGCCCCGGATGAACGACGAGGCCCTCAAGCCCGACATGACCGCTCCCGGGGTGGACGTGCTGGCGGCACGCTCGCAGCACATCTCCTGGGGTGAGGGCTACTACTACGTCGACAGTGGCACCTCGATGGCAGCGCCGCACGTCGCCGGGGCGGCCGCCCTGCTGGTGCAGAAGCACCCGACCTGGAGCGCGCGGCAGATCAAGGACGCGCTGATGAGCACCAGCGCCCGTACGCCCGACTACGACGCCTACCAGGCCGGTAGCGGTCGGTTGAACGTCGCCGCCGCCTACCACCAGGACCAGGTCATCGCGTCCGGGTCGGTGGACGCCGGGCTCGTCGGCTGGGGCACCGCACCACAGCCGATCAAGCGGACGATCACCTACACGAACACCACTGACAGCCCGATCGCGGTGGAGCTCTCCGTCGACCACGGCACCGCCCCCGCGCAGACGTTCACGGCAACCGCCGACCGTGTCACGGTGCCCGCTCGGGCGAGCGCGACGGTCGACGTCGTGGTGGCCCCGGCCGGCCTTCCCGCCGGCAGGTACTCCGCCCAGGTCACGGCCCGCTTCGCCGCCGGCGAGGTGCACACGGCCGTCGGGGTCGCCGTCGAGTCCAAGAAGTACGACCTCACCATCCACCTGAAGGACCGCGCCGGCCGGCCCATGAGCGGCGAGGTCGAGGTCGTCAACGCCGAGACGGGCTCCGCCTTC
Organism: Micromonospora alfalfae; assembly: GCF_022230925.1. Taxonomy (GTDB): domain Bacteria; phylum Actinomycetota; class Actinomycetes; order Mycobacteriales; family Micromonosporaceae; genus Micromonospora; species Micromonospora alfalfae. The sequence goes on from NZ_JAKKFH010000009.1 coordinate 85,516, forward strand.
ATGTGGGTACCGGACGGAAAGCTCACCGCCCGCCTGGCGCCCGGCTCCTACACAGTCGTCACGGGGGCGGACGTGGAGGGTCTGCACGGGCCCCACTCTCTCGGACTCGCGATGCTGACGGCCCCCGAGGTCGACCTGACCACCAACCGGGTCGTGGAACTCGACGCGGCACGGGCCCGCCAGGTGAAGGTGGCGACTCCCCAGCCGACCGCCGTCGTCAACAGCAGAATCGACGTCTACCGCTCCTTCACCTCGAGCGAGCCGACACCCACCGACTGGAGCGCACTGCGCGAGACGTTCTGGCCGGGCGCCGCCTACGACAGCCTGTGGGCCCTGCCGACCAGTGGCAAGGTGCGCAAGGGGAGCTTCGTCTTCACCACCCGGATCCGTGCCGAGCAGACGCCGCTGGCGATCAGCTACCACGGTCGGCACCTCAGCGCCCCGCTCGCGCAGCCCGGTGCCCTGCCGCTGCCCGACGGCACCTCACGCCTGGACGCCGTCTTCGCGGGAGCCGGCGGCGACGCCGACTACGCCGGTGTCTCCGCCCGCGGCAGGGCAGTGGTCGTCCGCAGCAACGAATCGGTGCCTCCCACGGACCAGGCAGCGGCGGCGCACACCGCCGGTGCGGCGATGCTCGTCGTGGTCAACGACCGCGCGGGCCGTAAGAGCGACTGGTACGGCAACCCCGACGCCGTGACGACCGGACCGGTCCCGGTGGCCTCGGTGACCATGGACGAGGGCGAGGCGTTGATCCAGAAGATCAGCGCTGCCGGCCGCACGCCGCTACGACTGGTCGTCGTCGCCCACCCCAGGGCGAAGTACCTGTACGACCTGGTGGACTACCACAGTGGCGGGGTGCCGAAGGACCCGTCCGCCAAGACCGACCCGCGCAACCTCGCCCGGATCGATCTCACCTTCTCCCCGCCCCCGGGGAAGCAGTCCAGCGAGACCCGGATGGACTTCCCGCCGTACGAGTACGGGGCGGCACGGCCGTTCCCGTTCGAGCCGGTCGCGCCGGGACCACGCACCGACTGGGTCTCCGCGGGCGGCGGCATCAAGTGGATGCAGTACGCCGACGTCGCCGACTGGGCGCGCTCCAACACGGAGGCCATCGCTTACCGGCCGGGCAGCGTCCAGAAGGACCGCTGGTTCGGACCCATCACCCGGCCGCGGCTGCTCAGCACCGAGATCCCGTTCCGGGGTGAGACCGCCATGAGCGCCTACATCCAGGGGTTCGGCGACGCGGGCGCCGCCCACAGCGGCGGGGCCAGCATGTCGCAGATCGCCACGTTCTATCAGGGCGACAAGCAGCTGACCCAGTTCAACGGCTGGCCGGAGGTCGGCGCGGGTGACCTGTCGCCGGAGAAGCTGCCGTACCGGCTGGTCGTCGAGACCACGGGCAAGCCCGAGTTCAGCCCGTACTCGACCGCCACGCACACCGAGTGGAGCTTCGTCTCCGGCGGCAGCACTGAGGTGCAGGCCATCCCGCTGGTCCAACTGGACTACGGAACGGACGTGGACGTCGCGGGTCGGACGAAGCGCCGAACCGACTTCTCGATCACGCCGGTGGTGGTGGGCAGCACCGCTGCCCGCGACGGCGTGTCGTCAGTCCAGTTGGAGATCTCCTACGACGACGGGGCGACCTGGCGGCGGCAGGACCTGCGGGAGAAGAAGGGAACCTGGCAGGCGTCGCTGAACGCACCACGCTCTGCCGACTTCGTGTCGATCCGGGTCACCGCCGAGCAGCGCAACGGCGGCGGCGTCACCCAGACCGTCACCCGGGCCTTCGGCCTGCGGTAGAACCCGCCGGGGGTCGGCGCCGACGAGGTGCCGGCCCCCGCGGGCCCCTCATCACGACAGCGGCACCAAACAAGTCCGGCCCCCACACTGTGGGGGCCGGACTCATATCACTTTCAGTGGTAGCGGGGACAGGATTTGAACCTGCGACCTCTGGGTTATGAGCCCAGCGAGCTACCGAGCTGCTCCACCCCGCGTCGACTGGTTAAGACTAACTCACCCGTTCCGGGCGATGATCAGTGGGGTCGGCATCCGCTGTGGCCGGCATCCCGGAATGTCGAAAGCCCGTCTCCGGTGAACCGGAGACGGGCTTCGAACTGGTGTTTCTCTCGTAGCGGGGACAGGATTTGAACCTGCGACCTCTGGGTTATGAGCCCAGCGAGCTACCGAGCTGCTCCACCCCGCGTCGGTTCGATAACCGTAGCGCACCGACCCGGGACACCGCAAAGCGACTCCGATACCGCCGACACGGACAGCTCTGACCTGGGCGTTGTCAGTCGAGCCAGTTCTCGATCGCCGCGACCGCCCGGCGACTGTCGGCATCGACCTGGGACCGAACGGCCGCCGTGTGCTCCCAACCCTGCTCCCAGAGCACAGTCACCACGTCGCCGACCCGGACCGCCCGGACCAGCCGAACCTCCTCGGTACCCGGCTCGCCCATCCCGTCCGGCATCGGGGCCCGCATCTCGAACAGCACCGACCCGTCCCCGTACACCTCAGAGGCCAGCAGCCGCTGTCGCCACGTCCTGTTGTCGTCGGGCAGCTTCTGGTCGGGGCAGCCGCGCACTGCCTGCCGCAGCTCCCGCAACGCGTCGTCGGCACGGCCCGCCCGGTAGATGGTGATGGTGTGCCGGTAGCTGCCGTCCGGCACGTGCCCCGTCGGCGTCTCCGAAAACTTGTAGGCCAGGTAGCGACCACGGCGGTGGACCATTGCCGAGTCGCTGGGCAGGCGCGCGCCGCACAGCGTCGGCAGTGCCGGGCCCTCCCCCGAGGATTCCAGTCCGGTCCGATTCGGGGCCGCCAGCAGGAAGAAGGCGCGGTCCGGGATCGAGGTGGGCGGCCGAGGCACCGCCGGTCCGGTGGCCGGCTGCGACGGCGTAAGGCTCGGGGTGGTCCGCAGCGGCGGCGGGGACGACTGTGTCGACGCCGGGGTCGGCGTGGGTGACGGCCGGGAGGTCGCGGTCGCCCCGGTCGGCGGCGGGCCCGGGGTGTCGGCGGGCGGCGGCAGCGGTGCGGAGCCGTCCGCCGGGTATGCCAGTCGGCCACCGACGGCAACCCCGCCCACGAGCAGCGCCACCGCGAGCGTCGAGCCGGCAACCCGGGCTCGGGCCCGCCGGTCGGCGAACCGCCGAAGCGACTCGGGATGGCTCAGCTCGTGCCCGTCCGCGACGGTGCTGAGCGACCGGTACAGGTCAGAGAGTTCAACTGACATCGTTCGCCTCCAACTCCACTGCGCTGAGGTCGGGCAGCAGCGCGGCCAGCCGGGACCGGCCTCGGGACAGCCAGGACTTCACGGTGCCGACCGGGACGTCGGTCTCCCGGGCGATCTCCTCGACGGACATGTCGAAGAGGTAGTGCAGGGCCAGCGCCTGCCGGTGCGTGGCGGGCAACTGCCGGAGCGCTCCGGCCAGGAGCACCCCGTCCTCGCTGGGCGGGGGTGCCACCTCCGGCGGTCCGGTGCGGCTCAGCACCACCCGCCAACGGTGCAGGCGCCGCCAGCGGTCGGTCGCCAGCCGGGCCACCACGAGCCGCAGCCACGCCTCCGGCGCCGGATGCGACGACAGTCGCCCCCACTGCCGCCAGGCCCGGGTGTACGCCTCCTGCACCAGGTCCTGCGCCTCGCTGTGGTCGCCGGCGACCGCATAGCCGTACCGCAGCGTCCGCCGGGCGGTGCTGCGGTAGAAGTCATCGAAGCTCTGCGCGTCCCGCACGACTGTTCCCCCTCGTCCCCACCCCGTTGCAATGAGGACGGCGGACCGGCGCCGCAGGTTGCGGGCCTGGGCGGTGCTGTCGGTGACGTGACAGATACCCACAGATCAGGACAACGGCCGAGCCCCCGCCGCTCGGACCTGATGCGGTCCGAGCGACGAGGGCTCGGGGAGGAACTGCGTGCGGTGCCGGGTCAGCCGCCAGCACTCGGGCTGGCACCAGGCGCACCGGCAGCCTGCTGCGCCTGCTGGAACGCGGTGAGCGCCTCGTCGAGGGCCTTCAGCGCACGCCCGTACCGCTCGAAGTCACCCGACGTCTGCGCGGCCCGGACCTCGGTGATCGCGGTCTGCACCCGGTCCGCGGCGGCAGCCAGGTCACCTGCCGGCGGCGGGGTGCCGGCGCTCGGGGTGGGCGTCGGCGTCGCCGACCCCGAAGGCGTCGGCGTGGGCGTGGGCGTCGTCGGGTTACCCCCGGTCGTCGGCGGCGGCGACGTGCCCTGCCCGGCCTTCTTCCCCTGCTCGACCAACTGCTTGATGCCATCGTTGATGTTGTCGGCGAGAGCCACGAAGGAGCCGCCGTCACCGTACGAGAGCAGCACCTTCTGCAACAGCGGGTACGCGTCCTGCTGGTTGCTCTTCACGTAGACCGGCTCGACGTAGAGCATCCCGTCGGCGAACGGCAACGAGAGCAAGTTGCCGTACTGCACCTGCGCCTGGTTACTGGAGAGCAGGTTGAGCTGCTGACGGATGTTCGCGTTGTTCGTCATCTGCTGGTGCACCTGCACCGGGCCGGAGATCCGGGTCTGATCCGGCAACTCCAGCACCTCCAGCCGAGGCTGCCCGTCGACGTACGACCCGGAGATCAGCGCCGCGAGGTTCTGCCGGCCGTTCGGGGTGACCGCCGAGGTGAGCTGGAACCGGGGGCTCTCCTGCCCCGGGAACTGGGTGAACAGGTAGTACGGAGGCTGCTTCTGACCGCTGTCCGGGGCGTCCGGCACGTTGGGCACCTGCCAGAAGTCCTGTGCGGAGTAGAAGTCACCCGGGTTCGTCACGTGGAACTTGGTCAGCAGGTTGCGCTGCACCTTGAACATGTCCGCCGGGTAGCGCAGGTGCTCGCTCAACTCGACCGGGATCTCCGCCTTCGGCAGCACCAGGTCACCGCCGAACGCCTTGTTCCACGCCTTGAGCACCGGGTCGGTGTCGTCGTACTCGTAGAGCTTCACAGTGCCGTCGTACGCGTCGACAGTGGCCTTCACCGAGTTGCGCATGTAGTTGACGTCTTCCCGGGCCAGCTGGAAGGTGCCCCGGTTGGTCAACTCGTCGGTGGTCTCGGTCTGCAGGTTGACCTTCTCCGCGTACGGGTAGGAGGCCGCCGTGGTGTAGCCGTCCACGATCCACTGCACCCGACCGTCGACCACCGCCGGGTACGGGTCGCCGTCCAGTGTGAGGAACGGCGCTACCTTTTCCACCCGGTCGCGCGGGTTGCGCACGTAGAGCAGCTTGGAGTCCTTGTTGACCGCCTCGGAGAGCAGGAAGTTCGACTCCTGCTCCTTGATGGCGTACAGCAGTCGCCGGGTGAAGGAGCCGATCTCCACACCGCCCTCACCGGTGTAGGTGTAGGACTCGCCGCCGCCCTCACCGACCGGCCTGTCGAACTCGGCCTTCTTGTTCGGGTCGGACTGCCCGACGATGGCGTAGTCGTCGGCCGCCATCCGCTCGCCGTAGTAGATGCGCGGCTGCTTGGCCGGAATCTGCTCGGTCTGCGAGGAGCACGCCTCCTGGGTCTTCTCGCCGAGGAACCCGGAGACGAAGAACGGCTGCCCGCCGCAGACCACCTGGTTGGCCGGGGCGGCCACCAGCCCGTACCCGTGGGTGTAGACGGTGTGCCGGTTGATCCAGGTGTTCTGCTGGTCGGTCAGCTCGCCGTAGTTGATCTCCCGGACGCCGACCACGTAGTCGGAGACCTTGCCGTTCACCCCGTACCGGTCGATGTCCAGCTTCGGACCGAAGTCGTAGAAGCCACGCACCTGCTGGAGCTGGGTGTACGTCTCGCTGACCAGTTGCGGGTCGAGCAGCCGCACGTTCGACACCACAGCGGTGTCGGTGGCCAGGTTCCCCGGTGGGGTGAGGTTGTTCGCCGCGTACGCGGTCGTCTCGGTGGCCCCCAACCCGAACGCCGCGCGCGTCGCGTCGATGCTGCGCTGGATGTACGGCGCTTCCTTGTCCTTGGCGCTCGGCTTGACCTCGAAGGTCTGCACCGCCCAGGGGTAGATGCCGCCGATGGCAACCGCCGACACGCCGAGCAGCGCCAGCGAGATCCCCGGCCAGACCAGGTTCCGCATCCAGGCGTTGGAGAACACGAGGATCGCGATGGCCACCACGATCGAGATGTAGGCGAGGATCTCCTTCGCCGGCAGCAACGCGTTGACGTCCGCGTAACCGGCGCCGTACAACTTGGCGCCCTCGTTGTACTCCAGCAGCATGGCCCGCCGGTCCAACACGTACGCGATCGCCTTCAACAGCACGAAGACCGCGACCAGGGTGCTCAGGTGCGCGCGGGCCGCGTTGCTCATCCGGTCGCCGACGCCCTGCAGGCGGACCCCGCCGAAGAGGTAGTGCACCGCCAGCGCGCCGATCACGGCCAGCACCACAGCGGTGAAGGCGACCCCGAGCAGGTAACGCCAGAACGGTAGTTGGAAGACGTAGAAGCCGATGTCGACCCCGAACTCCGGGTCCTTGATGCCGAAGTCACCGCCGTTGCGGAAGAGCAGCCACTGGTTCCACCGGTTCTGTGCGGAGAGACCGGCGAAGAGCCCGACCACCGCTGCGGTCAGCGAGATCCAGGTGCCGAGCCGCGGACTGAGCACCATCCGGTAGCGCTCCAGGGTCGCCTGCTCCACCGAGTGCGGACGCAGTCGCGGGCGCAACCGGTAGGCCAGCCAGAGGTTGCCACCGACGATCACCGCCATGCCGAGGCCGATGGCGAGGAAGAGCACCAGCCGGGTGAGCAGGACGCCGGTGAAGACCTCGGTGTAGCGGACCTCGTCGAACCAGAGCCAGTCGGTCCACGCCTGGACGCCCCAGCCGAGCAGGGTGAAGAGCACGAACACCCCGACCAGGACCGCGATGGTGACGCGCCCGCGCCGGCTCATCCTCGGGAGGGGGCTGCTGCTACGCATGACCACTGTTGGCTCCGCACGCTCGATATGATCGGCTCCGACCAGGCACCCAGAGTACGGGGTGTTCCTGAGCGTGTCGGGGCACGGTCACACCGGTCAGCAACGCGTCGGCTGACCACCCGTACGCAACGTCTCCAGAGCGGTCATCGCCTCGTCCAACGAGCCCACCCGCAACAGCGGCAGATCGGGCTGCGGATTGCGGACCGCCTCCGCGCAGTTGTCCGCCGGCACCAGGAAGACCTTCGCCCCGGCGCGCTTGGCACCGACCAGCTTCTGGGCGATCCCGCCGATCGGGCCGACGGCGCCCTCGTCGTCGATGGTGCCGGTCCCGGCGATGACCTGGCCGCCGGTGAGGTCGGCCGGGGTCAACTTGTCCACGATCCCCAGGGCGAACATCAGACCGGCGCTCGGCCCACCGATGTCGCCCAGGTCGATGCCGAGCGTGAACGGGTGCGGCTGCTGCTGATCGATCTCGACACCGATCCGCGGTCGGCCGTCCTGCTCCTGGCTGGTCACCGTCGCGGTGGCCGGCACACCGTCACGGGTGTAGCCGATGCTCAACGCCGTGCCCGCCGGCTTGGCCCGGACCAGCTCGGTGACCTTCGCCGCCACCGGCACCGGCTGGCCGTCGACCGAGGTGATCAGATCGCCGGCCTTCAGCGCACCGGCCGCCGGGCCGTCCCCGGCCACCGTCTTGATCACCACCTGCACCGGAAAGCCCAACTCCCGCAGCGCGGCGGTCTCCGCGCTGGTCTGCGACGCCTTGAAGTCCTCGGCGTTGCGCTGCTCGACCTGCTCCGTCGACTCCCCCGGCGGGTAGACCAGCTCACGCGGCACCACCGCCTCGTCGTCGGAGAACCAGCCCGCGATCGCCCCCCGCAACCGCACAGTGGGTTGCACCCCCACCGTGGTCAGCCGCAACTGGCCGGCCGAGGTCGAGGTCTCCCGACCGGAGACCTGGATGACCTCCTTACCGTCGGTCGTGCCGAGGGTGTTCACCGTCGGCCCTGGGCCCAGCACCACGTACGGAATCGGCACCCGGAGCACCCCGATGCTCAGCAGGGCGGTGAACAGGGCACCGAGCAGGACCGTCAGGCCACGACGTCTCATGCCGCAGAGCGTACCGACCAGCTGCGGGTCACCCGCCGGATGCGCCGCGCGACTCCGCCCTCAGCGCAACGCCAGCGGCGGCTACCTGGGGCGCGGTCCGCGTACCGTAGATGTCGTGCCTGATATTCCGTTCGGTTTCGCGCTCCCGGGTGGGCAGCCACCAGACCCCAACGATCCCGCGCAGATGCAGCAGTTCATGTCGCAGTTGCAGCACCTGCTCTCCGCGCCGGGCAGCGGGCCGGTCAACTGGGACCTGGCCCGGCAGGTAGCAGCCAGCCAGCTCGCGGCCGCCGGTGACCCGGCAGTCTCAATGTACGAGCGCAACGCGGTCGAGGAGGCGCTGCGCCTCGCCGACCTGTGGCTGGAGCCCGCCTCGGCGTGGCCCTCCGGCATCCAGAACCCCGTTGCGTGGAACCGCAACGAGTGGATCTTCAAGACGCTGGACGTGTGGCGCAAGCTGTGCGACCCCGTCGCCAGCCGGATGGTCGGTGCCATGGGCGACCTGGTGCCACCGGAGGCGCGCGCCCAGCTCGGCCCGATGCAGTCGATGGTGGCCTCCCTCGGTGGCGCGCTCTTCGGCGGTCAGCTGGGCCAGGCCCTCGGTTCGCTCGCCGCCGAGGTGCTCTCCGCCGGCGACATCGGGCTGCCGCTCGGCCCGGCCGGCACGGCCGCGCTGATCCCTGCCAACATCCGGGCGTACGGCGAGGGCCTGGAGCTGCCCGAGGACGAGGTCCGCCTCTACGTGGCGCTGCGCGAGGCCGCTCACCAGCGGCTGTTCCAGCACGTCCCGTGGCTGCGTGGGCACGTGCTCAGCGCCGTCGAGATGTACGCCTCGGGCATCCGGGTCAACCGGGAGGCGATCGAGGAGGCGATGGGCCGGGTCGACCCGACCGACCCCGAGTCGATGCAGGCGATCGCCCTGGAGGGCATCTTCACCCCGGAGGACACCCCGGCGCAGAAGGCCTCGCTGGCCCGCCTGGAGACCGCACTCGCCCTGGTCGAGGGCTGGGTGTGCCACGTCGTGGACAGCGCCGCCAGCGACCGGCTGCCCAACGTCGTCCGGCTGGGTGAGGCGTTCCGCCGTCGCCGGGCCGCCGGCGGTCCCGCCGAGCAGACCTTCGCCGCGCTGGTCGGTCTGGAACTGCGCCCCCGCCGACTGCGCGAGGCCGCCGCGCTCTGGGCCGCGCTCACCCAGCACCGTGGCATCGAGGGCCGCGACGCCGTCTGGGGACACCCGGACCTGCTCCCGTCTGACGACGACTTCGCCGACCCGGTCGCCTTCGCGATGAACGACATGGACCTCAGCGAGCTGGACAGCTTCGACTTCACCGCCCCCGGCGGGGTGGAGGAGAAGGCCCCCGGCCAGTCCGATCAGCCCGGTCCGTCGGGTCAGTCCGGTCCGTCGGGTCAGACGGGTCAGACGGGTCCGACGGGTCAGACGGGTCAGCCTGGTCCGTCCGACGAGACCGACGGCGAGGGCGACGCCAAGTCCTGACCCCCGCCCATCGACTGCCCGCGCCGCGGGTGCCCACAGATCCACAGCGGGCACCCGCGGCGCGTTCGGCGATGCCGACGGTTCAGCGGTGCCGACAGTTCAGCGTTCGGGCGATGCCGACAGTTCAGCGTTCGGGCGACGCCGACGGTTCGGCGTTCGGGCGACGCCGACGGTTCAGCGTTCGGGCGACGCCGACCGTTCAGGTGGGTCGGCCCGATCCGGAGAGCAGGGCGCGGGTCGCTTCCCAACCCTCGAAGGCCGGGTCCAGCGTGGCCAGGTCAGCCGGGCCGCGCAGTCGTCGCCAGCCGGTGGTGACCGCCACATCACCCGGGCGCGGGGCGTTGGCGCGCGCCTCGGCCGGCGTCGCCGTGTCCAGCTCCAGCGTCGGCAGCCACTCCGGCGCGGGCAGTCGTACCGCGACCCCGAGCAGACCCCTGCCGCCTCCCTCGACCGGAGCCACAGCGACCGGCCTGCTGCTGAGTGGGCGGAGCAGCTTGCCGACGGTCAGAGCGGGCAGGTCCGGCACGTCCCCGACCAGCACTGCCGCCTGGTCGTACCCCTCCAACGCGGCGAACACGGCATTCGGCGTCGGCTCGGCCACCTCGTACACCGCCGTACCGGGCCACACCAGCGCATCGGCCAGGGCCCGGTCGGCCGGGGTCACCGCGACCGCGACCTCCACCTCGTTGAGCGTGGCGAACAGGTCGATGACGTCTTCCGCGAGCGCCGCTCGCCATTGCGCCAGGTCGACGCCGGGCGGCGACCAGTGCACCGGCCCGAGCATCGCCACCACCACCCGTCGCGCCATCCCCCGACCCTAGCGCCCCGCCCAACCCGGCCACCCAACCCGGCCACCCCACCCGGCCACCCACCCACCCGGCCCGACCCACGTAGCTGAGACCAACCAACCCTCCGACCCACCCACGCGAGACCAACCAACCTGCCGGCCCACCCCACCCGAGATCAACCAACCCGCCGGCCCACCTAGGCGGGGCCAACCAACCCGCGGGCCCACCCGCCCGAGGGCGATCAACCCGCCGGCCCGCCCACCCGGGGCCGATCAACCCGACGCAAGCCATCTGACCCGGACAATTCGGCCCTACCCCGGAGCGGCCCGGTGCGGCTCGTCGTCATGATCGACTCGGCTTCATGGAAGTCGCGGTGTCCCGGCGGCCTGGACAGCGCGGTTTTCAGGAAGGCGAGTGGATCTAGGCCGATCGCGCGTCAGACAGCAGTCGGCGCTCGGCGCGGTGCCCAGGGGCTCGACGCGCGACGCCTGAAGAACGCAGGGCCCGAAGCGCGCGGGGCCCGAAGCGCGCAGGGCCCGAAGAGCGCGGGGCCCGAAGAACACAGGGTCCGAAGAACACAGGGTCCGAAGAACGCAGGGCCCGAAGAACACAGGGCCCGAAGAACGCAGGGCCCGAAGAACGCAGGGCCCGAAGAACGCAGGGCCCGAAGAACGCAGGGCCCGAAGAACGCAGGGCCCGAAACCCGACGCCCGAAGAGCGCGGCACCCGAAGAACACGGGGCCCGAAGAACGCGACACGTGTCCGAAGGTTCGACGGGCTGCGCCAGCGCCTCGGCGGGTGTGTGGGTCAGGTGGGGAGCGGTGCGCAGGAGGAGGCGGCGGCGACACCTTCGAGGTAGCCGCGGGCGCGTTCCGACTTGGGGTAGCGACCGACCAGCGCCCAGAACCGGGCGTTGTGGCTGGGCACGATGAGGTGCGCCAACTCGTGCAGCAACACGTAGTCGATCACCCATTCGGGCATCTCCTGGACGCGGTGCGAGATTCGGATGCTGCGGTCCGCCGGCGTGCAGGAGCCCCACCGGCCGTTCTGGTTGGTGACCCATCGGACGCTGGCCGGCACCGCTTTCGTGGCATATCCGGCGAGGTAGAGGTCGATGAGCCGATTGGCGCGTTCCAGCAGCTCGGCGTCGGACCGGGCGAGGCGCCCCTCCCGGGCGGCGAGCCGGGCGAGCATCCGGTCGACCCACTCGCTCTCCTCGGCACGGGAGAACTGGTCGGGGATGAGGACGACCACTCGCTCACCGTCACGGTACGCGGACACCGTGCGTCGTCGACGCTGACTGCGCCGCACCTCGACGACCGGCTTGCGCGTCCCCGCCATCACTGGCCCGCGCAGCCTCGACTACGTGTCACGAAGGAAAGCTAATGCCCACTGACCAGGGGTCCGCAAGAGTCAACCGCACGACACGCGCCCAGAAAATGGTGATTGGTCGCCAGGCGTCCCGAAAATTTCTTGACCGTAGCGCCATCGCGCCATCTCGTCACCCTTGGTGAACGCCGATGGCGCCAGCGCGCGGCACGTCTCCACCGTAGGTGATCACCGCCCCGAATGCCGCCGCAGGGGCACTCGCACGGGTGGCTGTCAGGGTTTGGTCGGCGTGTCCCCGCCAAACTGACTTATCCGACCTATTTCGCCATGCACACTCTCGACGTCGACTTGCTCACAGGCCGATGCACAGCTGACATGGAACTGCCCAGACCTGGGTAGGGTCCGCGGACCAGCGGTCACGAAGGTGGCCGCGGAGTGAGACCCAGCGCCGGCGCCCCGTGTGGCCCGCCGCCGGGCACCCCGCCGGGACGGCATTGACCGGCGGACGAGACGAGGAGGGCACCGTGGCCGACCAGGCCCAGACGACCTACAACGGTTACTGCGTGAAGTGCAAGGAGAAGCGGGACTTCGAGGGGCACGTCGAGGTCTCGAAGACCGGAATGAACATGGCCAAGGGCAAGTGTCCGGTATGCGGTACAACAGTGAACCGCATCCTGGGCAAGGCCAAGGTCTGACCCGAACGGGTGAACGGGGGTGGGGTGGCCGAGTGGCCACCCCACCCCCGTTGCCGGATCGGGAGTACGTGCCACCGCTGCGGTAGCCCTGTCGGGTGACCGACAGCGGGCGCGAGGGGCTGTGGAAAACCTGTCAAATCCTGTGGATAGCGCTGGACAGCGGCCTGACCGCCTGTGGACAACGATCGACTGAACGCGAAGATGCGGTCACGATTCGTGACCATGAGCCGCACCGTATTAGCCCGCCCCACCCTGCTGCCCGGCCTCAACCGGCTCTGGCGGGACCGGCACACCCTCCAACTCGGCGTCGGCCCTGGGCCGGCCGCCCTACTGGAGTTGGCCAACCCCCGCGCCGCCCACCTGCTCGACCTGCTCGACGGCACCCGCAGCGAGCGGACCGTGCTGATCGAGGCGGCGTCCGCCCAGGTCAGCGCCGACGACGCGCGTACCCTGCTCGACACCCTGCGGGCCGCCGGCCTGTTGGTGGCCGCGCACAGCCTGCTCCCCCGCGACCTGACCGGCCCGGTCCGCGCCCGGCTCGCGGCGGAGGCCGGCGCGCTGGCCCTGGCCGCCGCCCGGCTGCCCGGCACCCCCGCGCAGGTCCTGCGGAGGCGGCGGGCGGCCCGCGTCCTGCTCACCGGCGCCGGGGCGCTCGGCGGGCCGCTGACGGTGGCGTTGGCCCAGTCCGGTGTGGGGCAGGTGATTCCCCAGCTCACCGGCCCGGTACGCCCCGTCGACCTGATCGGCACAGGCATCCCCGCCGCCGAACTCGGTCGGCCGCTGGCACCGGCGGTGCGGGCTGCTGTCAACCGCGTCGCACCGGGCACCGGCACCCATCCGAGCCGCGCCGGCCGGATCGACCTGGTGATCCAGCTCGGCACGGACCGGCCTCCGGCGCTGCTCGCCGCCGGTCTCGCCCAGCGCCGGCAGCCACACCTGCTGGTCACGCTGCGCGAGGGCGTACCGGTGATCGGGCCGTTGGTCCGCCCACCCGCCGGGCCCTGCCTGCACTGCGTCGAGCTGCACCGGGCCGACCGCGACCCGGACTGGCCCCGGCTCGCCGCGCAACTCGCCGCCGCCGACCCGATGGCCGTCGCAACGACAGGCACGCTGCTCGTCGCCTGCGGGTACGCCCTGGCCGAGGCGCTGACGCAGCTGGACGGCGGCCAGCCGGAGACGCTGGGTAGTGCCATGGAGATCACCGGTGCCGGCTGTTTCCGTCGTCGGGGTTGGCCGCCACACCCGGCGTGTGGGTGCTCGCGAGGCCGAGTGTCCGCACCAGCCCGGCCGCAGAGCAGCAGCGGGGCCCTCCGGTCGGTAACAATGACCGGGTGACCGACATCCCGCGCCGCGCCGTGTCCCGCACCGCCAAGCTCGCCGCCCTGCCGCTCGGCTTCGCCGGCCGGACCGTTCTCGGGATGGGAAAGCGCGTCACCGGGCTGGCCTCCGACGTGATCTCCGCGGAGATTCAGCAGCGCACCGCCGAGCAGCTGTTCAGCGTGCTGGGCCAGCTCAAGGGCGGGGCGATGAAGTTCGGCCAGGCACTGTCGGTCTTCGAGGCCGCGTTGCCGGAGGAGATCGCCGCGCCCTACCGGCAGGCGCTGACGAAGTTGCAGGAGGCGGCGCCACCGCTGCCGGTCGCCAGCGTGCACAAGGTTCTGGCCGAGCAGCTCGGCCCCGACTGGCGGGACCTGTTCGTCGAGTTCAACGACGTTCCGGCCGCCGCCGCGAGCATCGGCCAGGTGCACCGGGCGCGCTGGCGCGAGCCGGGCTTCGACGAGTCGGGCGAACCGAACAGCCGCGACGTGGCGGTCAAGATCCAATATCCGGGGGCCGGCGACGCCCTGCTCGCCGACCTCAAGCAGCTCTCCCGACTGGGCGGAATGTTCCGGGCCATCCAGCCCGGCCTGGACGTCAAGCCGCTCCTGGCCGAGCTGCGCGAACGGATCACCGAGGAGTTGGACTACGAGTTGGAGGCCGAGTCGCAGCGCACCTTCGCCGCCGCGTACGCCGACGACCCGGAGATCTACATCCCGGAGGTGGTCAATGCCTCGCCCCGGGTGCTGGTCACCGAATGGGTGACTGGCACCCCGCTGGCCGACATCATCCGCGAGGGCACCGAGGAGGATCGGGACGAGGCGGGTCGGTTGATGGCCACCCTGCACCTCTCCGCGCCGCAGCGGGCCGGGCTGCTGCACGCCGATCCGCACCCGGGAAACTTCCGGTTGCTGCCCGACGGTCGGCTCGGGGTGATCGACTTCGGTGCGGTGGCCCGGATGCCGGAGGGCACCCCGGAGCCGATCGGTCGTATCGCCGCGACGGCCCTGCGCGGCGATGCCGACGAGGTGGTGGCGGGACTGCGGTCGGAGGGGTTCATCGGTTCGGCCGAGGAGATCGACGCCGAAGGGGTGCTCGACTTCATCCGCCCCATGCTGGAGCCCATCGCGGCGGACGGCTTCCGGTTCACCCGGGCCTGGCTACGGGCCGAGGCGGGCCGACTGGCCAGCCCGCGCTCCCCCACGTACCAGCTGAGCAGGCAGCTCAACCTGCCACCGTCGTACCTGCTGATCCACCGGGTGACGCTCGGGTCGATCGGGGTGCTCTGCCAGTTGGAGGCGAAGGCCCCCTACCGGAGCATCCTGGAGCGCTGGCTGCCCGGCTTCGCCCCGGTCGCCTGACCACATTAAGGCCCGGTCGCCTGACGACATGGGGAAGGGCGGGTGCCGGTCGGCACCCGCCCTTCTGTGTGAGGTGGTACTAGAGAACGCCCAGGTCGCGAGCCGCCTGATTGCGGCTGGTCATGGCGACGGTACGGGCGGATCGGGTTGCCTCAGTGCTCGTGGTGGTACGACCGGCCTGAGGCCGGCGCATTCGAGCCCGGGTCAACGCTTCGTGGAGTAGTTGCATCTCGAAGGCTCCACTCGGAACGTTCAACATCGTTTTCTCACTCACTGCCGGTGTGACACCGGCGTAGTTGGAACGGGTCGGGAACATGTCAGGCTGCTAGCCGGACCGCACCACGCACCTCGGACAGCCCACTGGCTGCCAGGCGCGCCTCGGCCTCGACCCGAAGCTCGGCGTCGCGGGCGACGTCCTCCTTACGCGGACGGCCACGGGGCCGCTTACGCGGGACAACCGCGCCACGCTCGAAGATCTCGCCGCCCCAGACGCCCCACGGCTCCGCTCGCTCAACGGCTCCGGCCAGGCATTCGACACGCAGCGGGCAGTCCCCGCAGAGTGACTTGGCCAGCTCGAGCTCGGTGGGCGAGTCGGAGAACCACAGGTCGGGGTCGAACTTCCGGCAGGGCAGGTTCGCCTCCATCTCGACGCTCATGTCGAGGGGGGCCAACGCCAGACTCATCTCCCGGTCACCTCTCTCTCACTTCGATCTCGTGGATCGCATTCCGACGTACTTACGGCGGGCAAAAAACTGAGGCCGCGGATCCCGGTAAGCGGGTTCCGCGGCCTCGAGGTGAGCCGGAGTCTGATGGTCAGACCGGTTTACCTCGAGGTGGAACGCCGCGGACATCCGTGCGCTTCTTGGCGACCTGGATGCCATTGCCCGTGAAGCCACTGGTCCCCTCGACTCCAGCGGGCGCGACGGTCAGGGTCAGCTCGGCCTGAACCTGGTGCACCTGTGGAACCGACGGTCGTGCAGCCGCGAGGGCCACCCGGACAGCCGACATCGGAGCGCAGACAGACGGCATCGCCGCCAGACGCTCATAGGTGAAGATCTTCACGGGTGCCACCTCCCTCACGTTCCTCGAATCGACTGGACCGACCTCGTGAGCAGCCGGAATGGCGCCGCTCGCGTGGTGTGTTCTGAGGCTATTCCTCGCGCCGGGGCGAGGGCAAACGAATTTACGACGAGATTTCGAAAGTTTTCTCCGGGCAGACGTCGTCCACCCCGGCGCCGGCCACGAGGGCCAGCACGGACTCCCCGTAGAGACCCAGCTTGCGAGGGCCGATACCGGCGATGGCGATCAACTCCTCCGACCGGCCCGGTCGCCGCTCGGCCAACGCGACAAGCGTCGCGTCGGTGAAGACCACGTACGCCGGGACCTTCTGCGCACCGGCCACCCGCTGCCGCCACTCGCGCAGCCGTTCGTGCAGCTCATCGTCTATGTCGGACGGGCAGGTCGGGCAGCGGCCGAGCTTGCGGTCCGGACCGGCGAGCAGGGTGGCGCCGCAGATCCGGCAGGAGACGATCTGGGTTCGCCGTCGTTCGGGACTGCGGGCCGGACCGGTGCCGCCGGTCGCCCGTTCGGTGCCGCCGGAGCGATCCAGTTGGGGCAGGAACCGCGACGGCCGCCGGGCCCGTCCGCCCGGCGAGCGCGCGGTGGCGTACGACAGCCAGAGCCACTCCCGGGCGCGGGTGATGCCGACGTAGAGCAGTCGGCGCTCCTCCTCGACCTGCTCGACGGTCTTGGCGTACGTGGTGGGCAGGGTGCCCTCGGCGAGGCCGACCAGGAAGACCGCGTCCCACTCCAACCCCTTGGCCGAGTGCAGGGACGCAAGCGTCACGCCGTCCACAGTCGGCACGTGTTGCTGGGCGGCCCGGCGCGCCAACTCCTCGGTGAAGTCGGTGAGGGTGACCGGGCGCTCCACCGAGGCGGCCTCGCCGATCGGCACGACCTCGGGGGTGGCCGCGTACTCCTCGGCGAGCTGGACCAGCGCGGACAGCGCCTCCCATCGCTCGCGGGCGGCGCCGCCGGCCGGGGGCGCGTCCGGGGCCCAGCCGACGGCGGTGAGCGCCTCGACGACGGCGGCCGGCAGCGGTGTCTCGCCCGGGATCGAGCGGGTCGCTGCACGCAGCGCGACCATCGCCTGACGCACCTCGGTCCGTTCGAAGAACCGCTCCGCTCCCTGCACCACGTACGGCACCGCGGCCTCGGTGAGCGCCTTCTCGTACGCCTCGGACTGCGCGTTGACGCGGAACAGCACGGCGATCTCCTTCGCCGGCGTGCCCGCGTCGATCAGCGACCGGCAGCGCGCGGCCACCGCGTTCGCCTCGGCCGGCTCGTCGGTGAAGATCCGCAGGTCCGGCTCGGGGCCGGGTGGGCGTTGCCCGCTCAACTCCAGCCGCAGGCGCGCCTCGGTGCCCCGGGCCTGGGAGATCACCGCGTTGGCCAGCCCGACCACCTGCGGGGTGGAGCGGTAGTCACGGACCAGTCGTACCACAGTGGCGTTGCGGTGCCGCCGGGGAAAGTCGACGAGGTACGCCGAGGTCGCCCCGGTGAACGAGTAGATCGTCTGGCTGGCGTCGCCGACCACTGTCAGGTCGTTGCGGCCGGCCAGCCAGGCGTCCAGCAACCGCTGCTGGAGTGGGTTGACGTCCTGGTACTCGTCGACCACGAAGTGCCGGTACTGGCCGCGGATCTGCTCGCCGACGTCCGGGTGCTCCTCGATGCCCCACACCGCCGCCCGCAGCATGTCCTCGAAGTCGATCACGCCGTTCGACCGCTTGAGCTGCTCGTACGCGGTGAACACGTCGGCGACCTTCGTCGGCTCGTGCGGTGTGTCGCGCAGCGCCCGCGCCGCGGCCACCACGTAGTCCGTCGGCTCGACCAGCGACGACTTCGCCCACTCGATCTCGCCGGCCAGGTCGCGGGCGGCGGCCCGGTCGGTACGCAGGCCGACCCGGGCCGCGGCGAGGGTGACCAGTCGTACCTTGCTGTCCAGCAGTTCGGGCATGGCACGGCCGGACAGCAGCCGGGGCGCGAAGTACCGCACCTGGCGCAGCGCGGCAGCGTGAAATGTCCGCGCCTGGACACCGTGCGCACCGAGCAGAGTGAGACGGTGTCGCATCTCGGCGGCGGCGCGGGCGGTGAAGGTGACAGCGAGCACGTGCCGCGGGGAGATCTCCCCGGAGAGCGCCCGGTGGGCGATTCGGGAGGTGATCGCCCGGGTCTTGCCGGTGCCGGCGCCGGCCAGGATGCAGACGGGGCCGGCAGGTGCGGTCACGGCGGAGCGTTGCTCCGGGTCCAGCCCGGCGAGCACCTGTTCCGACGCTGAGTGAACCACCACAACCAGGAATCATCTCAGCTCCTCCCAGCGTTGCAGCGAACAGCCTCGGCTTGATCCGCAAGCCGCGGCCGGAGGAGTTGGAGGATCCGAGGATGCTGACGATGTATTCCACCCCCTGGTGCGGCTATTGCCACCGCCTGAAGTCGCAGCTCGACCGGGAGGGCATCGGGTACGAGGTGGTCGACATCGAGCAGGACCCGAAGGCCGCGGAGTTCGTGATGAGCGTCAACGGCGGCAACCAGACGGTGCCGACGCTGCGCTTCGCCGACGGCAGTGCCCTGACGAATCCCTCGATCACCCAGGTGAAGCAGCACCTGGAGACGCTCAACGCCTGATCTGCCGGTTCATTCTCGGTGCGCGGCCGCCCCGTCCGGGGCGGCCGCTCGTCGTGTTCGGGAACGGGCCACGGTCGGTGGGCGCCGGAAGCACTGGTCGGTCGGCGTCCTCGGCCGGACGGCGGGGCGCCGGAAGCACTGGCCGGTCGGCGTCCTCCGCCGGACGGCGGGGCGCCGGAAGCGTTGGGCTGGTGGGCGGCGTCGGCGGGCGGGCCCCGGCCGGCGCGCTCAGGTGCCGGCCCCGCCACAGGTAGCCACCGGCGGCCAGGGTGGCCACTCCGACCAGCGCGAACAGCAGCCGGTAGTCCAGGAACCCGACCAGCAGGGCACCCGCCCCGATGGAGATCGCCTGCGGCCCGCTGACCACCGCCTGGGTGGCTGCGGCGACCCGGCCGACAAGCGTAGGCGGCGTGCGGCGCTGGATCAGCGTGTGCAGACCCACCATCGTCAGCGGGAGTGAGACCCCGGCCAGCAGCACCGCCGCGAACCCGAGCCACAGATCGGGAAAGGCGAGCGCGAGCGCGGCCGGAGAGAAGAAGGCGACACCGGCGGCCAGCGTGCCGACCTCTCCGAGCCGGCGGACCAGCGTCGGTGAGCAGAGTCCACCGAGCAACCCACCGACGCCCTGCACTGTGACGAGCACCCCCACGAACGCGGCATCCCGGTTCAGCCCCTGGTCGACGTAGGCGAAGATGAGCGACTCGCTGAAGCCCATCACCAGTGACCCGAGTCCGTAGCCGAGCAGGGCCCGCCGCAGGGCCGGCTCGCCGGCCAGGTGCCGCAGGCCGGCGCCCAGTTCGGCCGGCCACCGCAGCCGTACGGCGGGCGGCAGCTGTTGCGGGGTGGGCAGCGCGGTGACCACCGCCGCCGCGGTCAGAAATCCGACCATGCCGATTCCGGTCAGCGCCCACCCGCCGAGCGCCGCGTAGAGCGCCGCGCCCACCAGCGGGCCGACCAGTCGGATCCCCTGACGTACGGTCTGGAGCACGCCGTTCGCGTCGGCCAGCAGGTCGATCGGCACCATCTCGCGGATGAGCCCACTGAGCGCCGCGCCGAGCGTGATGGACGAGAGTCCGTACAGGGCGGCCACCAGATAGACGACCCACACGTCGCCCGCGTCGTGGACGGTGAACAACGGGGCGAGCAGGGCTGCGGTCAGCACGTTCGCGGCCACGAAGAACGGTCGGCGCGGGTAGCGGTCGACGACCCAGCCGACCAGCGGCGCAAGCGTCATCGGCGCGATGACCGCGAAGATCGTGGCACCGGCCAACCCGTTCGAGCCAGTCAGATCCTTGACCCAGATGGCGAGTGCGAGCAGCAGGATCGACTCGGCGGTCATGCTGGCCAGCAGACCGCCGAAGAGCAGGCGGAAGTCGGGTCGGCGCAGGATCGTGCGCATGGGTCCCTCCGGCGGGATGGCATGCCCGGGTGGGCGAGGTCGACGGGCCGCGACCGCGGGTCCGTCGTCATCCGGCATTCCCGTGGTGCGATTTTCGCAAGACACGCCCTCGCCGGAACCTCCGACACCGGTCGCGCCGTCCATACTGACCGTGGGGGGCGAATTTCATACAGTTACCGTCGCGTCTGCGGCGGTCGACGGGAAAGAGGACACTGTGCCTCCTGCCGCACCCAGCCCGATCCTGCGTCGTCGCCGGTTGGGCATCGAGCTGCGCCGCCTACGTGAGGCCGCGGGCCTCACCGGCGATCAGGTCATCGAGCGTATCGGTTGGGCCTCCGCGTCCAAACTGTCCCGCTTGGAGAACGGCCGCAGCCGACCGGACCCGCAGGACGTCGGCGACCTGCTCGACCTCTACGGCGCCGACCAGGCGCTTCACGACGAGCTGCTGGGCATCACCAACGAGGCCGGCGACATGCGCGGCTGGTTGAAGAACTTCCCGGTGATGACGCAGCAACAGCGCGGCTGGGCCGAGTTGGAGGCGGGCTGCGCGGAGATCTCCGAGTACAACCCGGTGCTGGTGCCGGGCCTGCTGCAGACGCCCGGGTACGCCCAGCTCCGGATCGTGTCGGCCCGGCAGGTGAACGCGGGCGCTGGCGAGCCGGAGCCCGGCGACGAGCCGGAGACCGAGGTGCAGGCGCGGCTGGCCCGCCAGTCGCTGCTGACCCGGGAGCCGCACGCTCCCCGCTACACGGCGGTGCTGGAGGAGGCGGCTCTCGGCCGCCGGGCCGGGCCGCCGGAGGTGCTGCACGAACAACTGCTCCAGCTCTGCGAGTTGGCGCTGCTGCCCAATGTGGCCCTGCACGTGCTGCCTCGGGACACCCAGATCGGCAATTGGTTCCTTCCGCCGACCGCCTTCTCGGTCTATCGGTTCGCCGATCCCCTCGATCCGGAGACATTGGCCATCGAAGGTGGCTTCACCGACGTCATGTCGACCGAGGCAATCACGCTAAATCGCTATAAAGTGGTGTTCGAGTGGCTATGCACGGCGGCACTTAACGCCTCGGACACCCTCTCCTGGCTGATCGAGGCGACGGGACGGCTGACCGAGGCGACGCCCCCATCCACAGTGGCGTTCGGGCCGGCAACGGCGCCGACCCAACGCCGCCGGGAATCGGGGCGACTGACGGACCGGTGATCCACGGGGGACCCTCCGTCGGGACGTGCGGCACCACTCGTCCCATCGGATCGCTGCACATCAGGAGCAGAACCATGAACGAAATCCGCAACACGCCGTCCGTTTCCGCCCACTCGTTGGCGGACGCCCCGTGGCGTACCAGCACACGCAGCCAGACCTCCAACTGCGTGGAGGTCGCCCCACTGGCCACCGGCCCGTCGGCCGTCGCCCTGCGCGACAGCAAGGACCGGGGCGGCCCGGTGCTGCTGTTCAACCGCGCGGGATGGCTCGGTTTCATCACCGGGGCGAAGAAGGGCCAGTTCGATCTGAACTGATTCGGTGACTGTTACGGGGCCGTCGGCGCACTGCCGGCGGCCCCGTCGCGTCGTACCCGGCCGGCTCGGTAGTTCGGCGGCCCGGCAACCCCGCTGAGCAGCCATCCGCCGATCGGACGAGGCTCGAAACCGATAGGCGCGTTTCAGTTGCTGAGACGAACACGGGGCGTAACATGGCCCTCGAGTACGTGGAACTTCCACACTGGCTCATCCGTCGCGGTTCATCCGGAGACCCTCATGCGGTTCCTGATCGTTCGCACCGACATCCGCGCCGTCGCTGACGGGGACATCGCCGCCGCCTGGGCGGACGGCCACCGACTTCGCGACGAGACGACGACGCCCGAGCCGCGCCGGCAGATCGTGCACGCCGAGGACCGGGACGCCGCGCTGCTACTGGCCCGCGCCCTGGCCACCGTCGGCGCGGTCCGCAGCGGCAAGCAACGGGTCAAGGTCCTCCCGCTGATCGAGTCGCGGCCCGCCTTCCGACACAGACCGGGCCGCACCGGCACCTGATTCCACAGGTCGTCCGTCGTGGTCGGACCGGCTCCCCCGCCGCGTTACGCACCCGCTGACCACGACGGCCCGTGTTCCCGGCCCGTGACCGCCGCGGCAACGGCGGCCACGGGTCGGGACCGTGCTCAGCGGTCGGCGTCCATCCAGCCGTCCAGCCACCGGTGGATGAGGAACAGCGCGATCGACGACGGAGGCGGCAGGATCAGCCGGGCCCCGTCGCCCACGTCCACCGTCTGCCCGGCCAGCGCCGCCCCGATCTCCCGGCGAGAGAACCACCGGGCGTACGCGATCTCGGACGGGTCGACCCGCACCGGCTCGGTCGGGTTCGCGGTGGCCAGGAAGCCCAACATCAGCGAGCCGGGGAACGGCCATGCCTGGCTGCCCACGTACCCGATGCGCTCGACCCCGATGCCCACCTCCTCGCGGACCTCGCGCAGCACGGCCGCCTCCGCCGACTCCCCTGGCTCCACGTAGCCGGCCAGACAGGAGTAGCGGCGACCACCCGGGGTGCCCTGCCAGCCGGCATTGTTGCCGAGCAGGCAGCGGCCGTCCGGGCCGTCCACGCCGTCGTGAACGAGCACGATCATCGCCGGGTCGGTACGAGGCCAGATCCGCCCGCCATTGCGGTCCACCCGGGACCAACCCGCCTCGTCCATGGCGGTCGGCGCGCCGGTGCTCGTCGAATAGCCGTGTCGGGTGTGCCAGTTGACCAGCGCCAACGCGGTGGTGAAGATGCCGGCCTCCCGGTCGGCGAGCAGATGACCCACCTCCCGGAGATGGACCGCCCTGGTCCCCGGGATCGCCGGAAGCGGCGCGTCGACAGCGAAGACCGGCACCCCGTCCGGCTCGACACCCAGGAACATCGCCATCGACTCCGACCCGGCGGGCACGTCAGCCGCCCCGAACAGCACCAACGTCGGAGGCGACGTCTCGGTGCGGGCCAGCGTCCGACCCTCGTCGGTCGAGTCGAGCAGCAGCACCCGGGCACGCAACCACGCCTCGGTCAACCACTGCGAGTCGCCCCGCCGGTGCGCGGCCCGATCCAGCGTGGACCGCGCCAACGGCGGCGCCGCCTCCCCGCTCACGCCAGCGCTCCGCTTCGCCGCACGCCGCCGCGAGACGGCCCGCCACTGAACCCCACGGCTCGCTCGCTCCGCTCGCTCACGCCTGTTGCTCGGTCTGCACTGCGGTCAGCGCGGCCAGCCCCGGGGTGACCCGCTCCGCGTCGCCGAGCACCACGATCGCCGCCCGAGCCGGGGCCAGGTAGCGGGCCGCCGCCTGTGCGACATCGTCGGTGCTCGCCTTCGCCAACCTCGCCGCGTACTCGGCGAGGAAGTCCAGGCGCAGACCATTGCCGGCGTACGCGCTGGTCAACGCCGCCAACCCGGCCTGGGTGGACATGCCGAGCTGGAGGGTGCCCAGGGCGTACTGCCGGGCCTGCTCCAACTCCTCGGGCTTCGGCGGCAGCGACGCCAACCGGCCCAGCTCGTACGTCGTCTCCAGCAGCGCCGGCCCGGTGACCTCGGTGGCCACGTCGGCGGCGGCGACCAGCACCGACCCCGCGACGGAATGCTCGATCACGGAGTGCGGGCCGTACGTGTAGCCCTTGTCCTCACGGATGTTCTCCACCCACCGGGAGGAGAAGTAGCCGCCGAAGATCAGGTTGGCCAGTTGCAGCGGGGCGTGGTCCGGGTCGGTGCGCGACACCGCCGGCAGCGCGATCCGCAGCGAGGACTGCACCGAGCCCGGCCGGTCGACAAGCAGCAGTGGCCCCGGCTCCAGCGGCGGGGTCGCCGGCAGTTCGGCCACCCGACCGGCACCCGACCAGCCGCCGAGCGCCCGCTCGGCCGCGTCCAGTGCCTTCTCCGGCTGCACGTCACCGACCAGCACCAACTGCGCGCCGGTCGGGTGGACCCGCTCCGCGTGCAAGGTGCGCAGCGCCGCCGGTCGGACGGCACGGATCTGGCCGGGCTCCGGCGTCTGCGTCGCGTACGGGTGCCGGCCGTAAATCCGCTTGAGCAGCGCCTCCCGGGCCAGGTGCGAAGGCTGGCTCTGCGCCACCTGGATCCGGTCGACCAGCCGGTCCCGTTCGGTGGCCACCTCGTCACTGGGGTAACTGGCGCCGGTCAGCACCTCGGCCAGCAGCTCCAGCATCCGGTCCAGACCGGTGACCAGGCCGGCGCCGGAGAGCATCAGCCGGTCCGGGTCGACGCCCGCGGACAGCCCGCCGCCCACCTTCTGCAACTCGGCGGCGATCTGCACGCTGGTCATCGACTCGGTGCCGGAGAGCATGGTCTGCGAGAGCATCGCGCCGCGGGCCAGGTGGACCCGGCCGAACGGCACCCAGAGCCGCAGCTCGACAAGGGGTACGGCGGGCCGGCGTACGGCGATCACGGTGAGCCCGTTGCGCAGTGTGCGCTCGGCCTGCTTGGGCACCTTGAGCTTGCGGGTCGGCCCGAGCGGCGGCAGCGTACGCGGGCCGGCGGGGGCGGTGGTGACACTCATCGGGCACCTCCGGCGATGACCTCGATGGCGGCCCGGCGCTCCGGGCGCAGGGTGGCCGCGGCGGACCGGACCTGTTCCTCGGTGACCTCGCCGACCAGCCGGGGCAGTTCGTTGAGCAGACCCGGTTCACCGCGTTGCTGTTCCAGCACGGCCATCCGCAGCGCCCGACCGAGCACCGCGTCGGTGTCCCGCAGCAGGTGGGTCGCCATCCGGGCCTGGGTGCGGGCCAGCTCACCGTCGGTCAGGCCGTCGGTGGCCAGCCGGTCCAACTCCTCGTCGATGGTGCGCAGCACCTTGTCGACGTCGCCGCCGGGCGGCAGGTGCGCCTGCAACAGCAGCGCGGTGGGGTCGCGGACGTCGAACGGGTCGCCCATGAAACCGAGGTATCCGCCGAGGCTGGTCACAGTGCGGTCCCGCTGCACCAGCCGTTCCACCAGCCGCGACGCGTCGCCGTCGGTGAGCACCTCGGCCAGCACCACGTACGGCAGGTAGCCGGCGAAGTCGGTGACCGGGTCGGGCACGCGCCAGGCGCCGGCCACCGCCGGCAGCGGCGCCAGGGCATCGGTGTACGAGGTACGCCGCTCGGCGCTCAGGTCAGGCTCGGTGAAGTCGGGCCGTTGCGGTGCCGGCCGGGCCGGGACGTCGCCGAAGTGCCGGGTGACCAACTCGGTCGCCTCGGCCACGTCGATGTCCCCGCTGACGGCCAGCACGGCGTTGCCGCTGGCGTAGTAGCGGCGGAAGAAGTCCGCGGCGTCGGCGACGGTCGCCGACTCCAGGTCGTCGAAGGAGCCGTAGCCGTCGTGGGCGTTCGGGAAGGTGTCGAACATGACCGGCGGCAGAGTGAGCCAGGGAAAGCCACCGTACGGCCGGTTGAGGACGTTGACCCGGATCTCCTCCTTGACCACGTCGACCTGGTTGCGCAGGTTCTCCTCGGTCAGCCGGGGTCCACGCATCCGGTCCGCTTCCAGGAACAGCGCGCGCTCCAGCGCGTTGCTCGGCAGCGTCTCGAAGTAGTCGGTGTAGTCCAGGTGGGTGGAGCCGTTGAAGGTGCCACCCGCGCCCTGCACGTGCCGGAAGTGGGCCAGCTTCTCCAGGTTCTCCGAGCCCTGGAACATCAGGTGCTCGAAGAGGTGGGCGAAGCCGGTACGCCCCTCCGGCTCCGAGCGGATGCCGACGTCGTAGACCACAGCCACCCCGATCACCGGGGCACTGCGATCGGGGGTGAGCACCACCCGCAGGCCGTTGTCGAGGGTGAACCGCTCGACCGGATACTTCGTCGCTGGAATTCTGGATCTCCGCGCCGCCACGGAGTCGACCCTAGCGCGTCGACACCTCCGCCACCCGCGACCTTCCCGGAGCCGCCGCGACCGGGGCCGTCACCAGGGGCGGCACGTCGGCGCCGACCTGCTCTGCCTCGGCACGGTGCGGCCAGCCGGAGAGGCTGAACTCGTCGGTGCGCTCCAGCCGTGGTCGTGCCCGAGCAGGTCGCGGTACGCGCGCTGCCCGGCCGGGTCGCCCCCGGTCACGATGTTGCCGGCGACACCGCACTGGCGCGAACCCGGCCCGGACCGCGATCAGCACGACGCCGCTCACCCCCTATAAAGCTGGTAGGAATTACCGACATGACCGAGACGCGCCATCCCGCCATGTGGATGGGCCTTGACGCTGGCCGCAGCCCGGCCCACTCTTCCTACCAACTAAGTAGGAATACTGCGGATTGGATGGACGATGAGACGGCTTCCCCTGCGCCGGTTGGTCACCCTGGCCACCCTCGCCGCCCTGGGCGCGGCGACCCTGGGCAGCACCGCCGCGTGCGGCGACGACAGCGAGGGCGCGGGCGGCAGCTCCGGCCCGGTGACGCTGCGCCTCGGCTACTTCCCCAACATCACCCACGCGCCGGCGGTCGTCGGGGTGGAGAAGGGCATCTTCGCGGAGAAGCTCGGCACCAACGTCAAGCTGGACCCGAAGACCTTCAACGCCGGCCCTGCCGCCATCGAGGCGGTCTTCTCCGGCGCGCTGGACGCCACCTACATCGGTCCGAACCCGACAGTGAACGCCTTCTCGAAGTCCAAGGGTGAGGCCGTCCGGGTCATCTCCGGCGCGGCCTCCGGCGGCGTGGCGCTGGTCGTCAAGCCCGACATCACCGGCGCGCCGGACCTGAAGGGCAAGAAGATCGCCACCCCGCAGCTGGGCAACACCCAGGACGTGGCGATCCGGTACTGGCTCAAGCAGCAGGGCCTCACCACCACCAAGGAAGGTGGTGGCGACGTCAAGATCGTGCCGCAGGAGAACGCCCAGACCGTCGAAACGTTCACCAGCGGCGCGATCGACGGCGCCTGGGTGCCCGAACCGTTCGTCTCCCGCCTGGTCAACGCCGGCGGCAAGGTCCTCGTCGACGAGCGCGACCTGTGGCCGGACAAGAAGTTCGTCATCACCAACCTGCTGGTGAGCACCAAGTTCCTCAAGGCGCACCCGGACGTGGTGCAGAGGCTTGTCGACGGTCAGGTGGCCGCCAACGAGTTCGTCAACACCAAGCCGGACGAGGCGCAGCAGGCCATCTCCGAAGCGATCGGCAAGATCACCGGCAAGCCGCTGGACCTGAAGCTCATCAAGCAGGCGTGGCCGACGTTGGAGTTCACCAACGACCCGATCTCGTCCTCCCTGAAGGCCGGGCTCGACCACGCCGTCGACGTCGGCCTGACCGAGCCGGTCGACCTCAAGGGCCTGTACGACCTCAAGTACCTCAACAACGCGCTCAAGGCGCAGGGCGAGCCCGAGGTCGTCCAGCCATGACGTCGACAACGACGACGCCGCGGAGCGCGACCACAGCCGTGGCGCTCTCCGGCGTGACAAAGGTGTACGGGCGCGGGGCGAACGCCGTCCTGGCCCTGGACGGTGTGTCGCTGGACGTCGCGCCCGGCGAGTTCGTCTGCCTGGTCGGCGCGTCCGGCTGCGGGAAGAGCACACTGCTCAACCTGGTGGCCGGGCTGGACCGGGTCAGCGGTGGGCAGATCACACTGGCCGGCGACGCCAACCCGGGCCTGATGTTCCAGGAGCCGGCGCTCCTTCCGTGGCTGACCGTCGACGGGAACGTGGAGGTGCCCCTCAAGCTGCGCCGGCTGCCCCGGGCCCAGCGTCGCGAGCGGGTCGCCGAACTGCTGCGAACTGTGCACCTCGCCGACTTCGGCCGTAAGCGCCCGCACGAGCTCTCCGGCGGAATGCGGCAGCGGGTCGCGCTCGCCCGGACGCTTGCCCTGGACACTCCGGTGCTGCTGATGGACGAGCCGTTCGGCGCGCTGGACGCGATGACCCGGGACATCCTGCACGACGAGCTGGAACGGATCTGGTCCGAGCGCAAACTCTCGGTGCTCTTCGTGACGCACAACGTGCGCGAGGCGGCCCGCCTGGCCGACCGGATCATCCTGCTCTCCAGCCGACCCGGCCGGATCATCTACTCCACCGAGGTGACCATTCCGCGCCCTCGCCGGATCGACTCCCCCGAGGTCGCCGCCATCGCCGCCGAGGTCACCGAGCGGCTCCGTACGGAGGTGGGCCGCCATGGCCAGTGACACCCTCACCAGTTCGGCGCGTACCGACGCGGAGATCACCGGCCTCGACGCGCTGGAGATCGCCGGTCGGGACAAGGAGGTCTCCCGGGGCGCCCGGATCTGGGCGGCCACCTGGCCCAAGCTCGCCGCCCTGGCCATCGCCATCGCCGCCTGGCAACTCGTGGTCCTTTCGGGTTGGAAGCCCCCGTACTCGCTGCCGGGTCCGCTGGAGGTCGGCCGTGAGCTGATGACCCAGGCCCAGGGTCCGCAGTTGTGGGACGGCCTGCTCACCACGTTGCGCCGGGCCGCCGTCGGGTACGTCTTCTCGGTCGCCGTCGGCCTGCTCCTGGGTCTCGCGGTGGCCCGGTCCACTGTGCTGCGCGCCGCCATCGGCTCGATGATCACGGCGTTGCAGACGATGCCGTCGATCGCCTGGTTCCCGCTGGCCATCCTGCTCTTCGAGCTGAGCGAGAAGGCGATCTTCTTCGTGGTGGTGCTCGGTGCGGCGCCGTCCATCGCCAACGGGGTGATCTCCGGGGTGGACTACGTGCCGCCGCTGCTGATACGCGCCGGCCGTAACCTCGGCGCCCGAGGGCTCAACCTCTACCGGTACGTCATCGCGCCGGCCGCCCTCCCGGCGATCGTCGCCGGGCTCAAACAGGGCTGGGCCTTCTCCTGGCGCAGCCTGATGGCAGGTGAGCTGCTCGTGGTCGGCATCTCGCAGACCTCGCTCGGCGCCCAGCTCACCTACTCCCGCGAGTTGTCCGACTCACCCTGGCTGCTCTCCACGATGATCGTCATCCTCGTCGTCGGCCTCGTCGTGGACGCCGCGTTCGGCGCCGCGGACAAGGCGATCCGGCGGCGCTGGGGCGTACTGGACCAGGCTGGTCAGTGACGTGTTCGTCTCCGCGCGCAGCGACTACGCGCTCCGGGCGATGCTCGCCGTCGCCGCCGGTGGTGATGGTGGTGGCGACGGCGACCGGGTCGGCGAGTTGGTGAAGGCGGCCAGCCTGGCCGAGGTGCAGGACATCCCGCTCAGCTTCCTACAGGGCATCCTGCTCGACCTGCGCCGGGCCGGTCTGCTGCACAGCCATCGCGGTGCCGACGGCGGATACGCGCTGACCCGCCCAGCCGACGAGATCACCGTCGGCGACGTACTGCGCGCGGTCGGCGGCTCGCTCACCACGGTGCGCGGTCTGCCGGCCGAGCGGGCCGGTTATCACGGAGTGGCCGCCGGGCTCACCGACGTCTGGCTGGCGGTGCACGGGGCGATCGCCACTGTGGTCGACAGCACCACTCTGACCGACCTGCTCACCCACGCTCCGGCGGTCAGCACCGACGCACCGCTCGCATGATCGCGCTCGATCATTGATGTAGTGGCCTCGCCCGCTTGGCGAGGGGCCTATTTCCTGGATCGAGCGCGATCATGCGCGTTCGCGGCCTCCTCGGCCAGCGCCCCCTCGGGCAGCGGCCCCTCGGGCAGCGGCCCCCTCGGGCAGCGACGCCCTCGGGCAGCGACGCCCTCGGGCAGCGACGCCCTCGGCCGGCGACGCCCTCGGCGCGAGCCGGGAGGACGTGGAGGCGATGTGGTCGGGTCGGTGCCCCGCCGACCCGACCACATCTCGTACCGATCCTGACCGGGCCTGCCCCTCCGCCGGCACCGGTAGGCCGGTCGCTGCTCAGCCCACGTGTGCGGTCGCCGGGCTGACGCCCGGATCGCCAGGACTGTGCAGCTCCACCAGACTGGCGGGAGCGTTACCCGCCGGGGTGGCATGCCAGGGCGCGAAGGCCGCAACCATGGCGAGCAGCAACCCGGCGAGCGCGACCGCGACCACCAGGATCAGTTCACGCAGTGCGCCCGAGCCGGCTTCGCCCGCCATGGTCACCCCTCCCGTGCCGGGCCCCCCGCCCGGCTTCCCCCGTCGGTCAGCCTCGACCACCAGCGGCCGGGGCGCAGTCGGCCAGCCGACCCAGCGGAGGCTGATTACCGACTCAGCAGAGGGGGCCACCCGGCGCGGTCGGCTGACCGGTCGGGCCGCACTGACAGCCGACCGGCCGGAACACCGCGCAGACAAAACCGACCCGCCTCGCCGAAGCCGACCGGCCCGGAACACCGCGCAGACAAAACCGACCCGCCTCGCCGAAGCGGGACGGGTCGGTCTACGCGCAGAAGATCAGACGGTACGGGGACGACGCGGCCGACGGGACCGGCCCGACGCGCGGTGCGCCGGACGGGCGCCCCCGTCGGCGGCCGAGCCCCCGGAGGTACGGGCCCGAGTTGCGGGCGCCGGCGGAGCGACGATGGTCACCGGCACACCGGACGGCTCGCGGGCACCGGTCACCCGGGCCAGCGCTCCGTCACCCGCGCGCACCTGGACCGACTCGGGCCGGATACCGGCGGTGGCCATCAGCCGGGACACGTCCCGACGCTGCTCCGGCAGGACCAGGGTGACCACGGAACCGGACTCGCCGGCCCGGGCGGTACGGCCGCCCCGGTGCAGGTAGTCCTTCGCCTCGGTCGGCGGGTCAACGTTGACCACCATGTCCAGGCCGTCCACGTGGATGCCACGGGCCGCCACGTCGGTGGCGACCAGGGCGGTCACCTGACCGTTGCGGAACTGCTCAAGGATCCGGGTGCGCTGCGGCTGGGACTTGCCACCGTGCAGCGCGGCCGCGCGTACGCCCTTGGAGAGCAGTTGGCGGGCCAGCCGGTCGGCGCGGTGCTTGGTGCCCATGAACAGGATGGTGCGGCCCTCACGGGCGGCGATCCGGGTCAACGCGTCGGGCTTGTCCAGCGCGTCGACGTGCAGCACGTGGTGGGTCATCGCAGTGACGGTGGCGGTGCCCGGGTCGACCGAGTGGGTGACCGGGTTGCTCAGGAAGCGGCGGACCAGCCGGTCCACGCCACCGTCCAGGGTGGCGGAGAAGAGCATCCGCTGCCCCTGCGGCGCGACCTGCTCCAGCAGCTTGGTGACCTGCGGCAGGAAGCCCATGTCGGCCATCTGGTCGGCCTCGTCGAGCACTGTGATCTCGACCTGGTCGAGCCGGGCGTCGCCGCGGTTGATCAGGTCGTGCAGCCGGCCCGGGGTGGCGACGACAACCTCGGCGCCGGCGCGCAGAGCGTCCGCCTGCCGTTGCAACGACAGCCCGCCGACGACTGTGGTGCAGCGCAGCCCGACGGCGCGGGCGTACGGGGCCAGCGCTGTGGTGACCTGCTGGGCCAGCTCACGGGTCGGCACCAGCACCAGGGCCAGCGGGCGGCCCGGCCGAGCCTTACGGCCGGCGGTGCGGGACAGCAGCGGAAGCCCGAAGGCGAGGGTCTTGCCGGAGCCGGTACGACCGCGGCCCAGCACGTCCCGGCCGGCGAGCGAGTCGGGCAGCGTCGCCGTCTGGATCGGGAACGGCTCGGTGATGCCCTGCGCGGTCAGCGCGGTGAGCAGCGCCGGTGCCAGACCGGTATGAGCGAACGACGGAATAACTGTGGTCATGCGAAAGCCTTCCTCGACGCGGAACGTGTCGAGGGAGGGCGCCGAAGTCGGCGCTGTCAACCGGCGGCGCAAGGCAGCCAGGACTCACAAGCACGAACCGATTGGAGTACGGGCCGGCCCGCCGCCGGGCCGCCGCCTGCATGCGCAGGCGGCAGCGGGGCGGGCCGGTCCCGTCACCGTCACACCCGGAGGGCGCGACAGGTAATGCTGACCGATCCGAAGATCAGAGCGGGCGGATGTTCTCCGCCTGCGGGCCCTTCTGGCCCTGGGTCACCTCGAACTCGACCCGCTGGTTCTCGTCCAGGCTCCGGTAGCCGGAGGACTGGATCGCCGAGAAGTGGGCGAAGACGTCAGCGCCGCCGCCGTCCGGGGTGATGAAGCCGAAGCCCTTGTCAGCGTTGAACCACTTCACGGTGCCAATAGCCATGTGTTTCGTCTCCTTGACGGAACGTCGGACACGCACTTGTTGCGTGCCCGAAGAGGAGCGCTCCGCGCGGGGATGCGCGAATCGCCTGTCGCTTCTGGTCGCCCCGCCCGGAGAACTCCGGACACAACAAAGAGCGCCTGGGGCCACAATCCCGCCAGGCGCACACAGAGTCTCTGGTAACCAAAACTGCAACCCGGTCAACCTACCACGGTTTTCCCCGCCATGGTCAATGTTGGGCAGAATCCTCGGGCAACTGCGCGATCATGGCCGTGAGGCCGGTCACATCCAGCAGGTCGGCGGGCCGGACGGTCACCCCGTGCCGGACGTAGTGGAACGCCGCGCCCACAGTGTCGACCGGCACGCCGGCCAGTTCCGCCCAGGCCAGCCGGTAAACGGCCAGCTGCACGGCGGCCACGTCGGCCGCCGGCCCGGTGGGCTGCGCGCCGGTCTTCCAGTCGACCACGTCGAACCGGCCACCCGGCCGGGCGAAGACAGCGTCCATCCGGCCCCGCACCACAACCCCGGCGATCACAGTGGCGAAGGGCACCTCTACCTCCACCGGTGACCTGTCGGCCCACTCGCTGGCCAGGAACCGCTCCTGAAGCTCGACCAGCGCCTCGTCGGGCGCGGCATCGGCGTCGGCCGCGCCGGGCAGCTCGTCCAGATCCAACAGGCGGTCGGCGCCGAAGCGCTGCTCCAACCAGGCGTGGAAGGCGGTGCCTCGACGGGCGTACGGGTTGGGTTCGGACGGCACCGGGCGACGCAGCGTACGGGCCAGGGCCGCCGGATCGCGCCGCAGCGCGACCAGCTGGGTGACGCTCAACGCGCCGGGTAGCGCCACCTCGACCGCACCGGAGAGCCGGGTCAGCTCGGCGCGCTCCGCCAACAGCAGGTCCGCCTCACGCTGCCAGCGCGCCACCTCCGGATCCACCTCCGGCTCGACCTGCTCGACCGGCTCGACCTGCTCGACCGGCTCGGCCGGCCCGACCGGCCCGACCTGCTTGACCGGCCCGACCGGCGATCCGATCGGCGTGACCGGCCCGGGGAGCGCCGCCGCCGGACCGTCGGCCATCAGGCGACGCACCAGCCCGGCCGCCTCGGCCAACGCCGGCCGGCGACCGCCCAGCGGGTCTGCCGGCCACTCCGCGCGGAGCACCACCTCGGCCGTGGGGTTCGTCGCGTCGGGAGTCGGCTCCGGCGCCCACGCGTCGATCAAATGCCCGGGCCCGCCGTCGAGGCAGGCGTCGTACACCTCACGCAGGAAGACCGACGGACCTCTCGGCCGCTTCGTGCCCTCCCCCCACCAGTAACCGGAGCAGAGCAGCAGCCGGCGCGGCCGGGTGACAGCGACGTACGTCAGCCGGCGTTCCTCCCGTTCGTCGTGGGCCCGCCACGCGTCGGTGAAGTCGGTCACCGCCCGCGCCACGGCCCGCTGGTCCCCCGCCTCGTCGAGTGCCAACTCGGGCAGGCCGTCGGCATCGCCGCGCAGCGGGAACGGCAGCACGCCCAGCCCACCCAGCCAGTGGTCGGAGTTGCGGACCGGCCCCGGCCACAGACCACGACTGAGCCCGGCCACCGCAACGACGTCCCACTCCAGGCCCTTGGCGGCGTGCGCGGTGACCACCTGCACCGCGCCCTCCACCACCTCGACCTCGCCCGGCGCCAGACCGCGCTCCTCATCCTCGGCGGCGGCCAGGTAGGACAGGAACCCGGACAGGGTCGCGCCGGGCGTCTCCCCGCTGAACCGGGCCGCCACGTCACCGAGCGCGTCCAGATGCCCCCGGGCCAGGCCCGCGTCGCCGGCGCCGTCCCGGCCGGCCCGCACCGCGACCTCCACGTCCAGGCCGATGGTCCGCTCGATGTCCGCGATGAGATCCGGCAGCGCCTGGTCCAGCCGGTAGCGCAGCAGCGCCAGTTCCCGGCCGTACGCGCGCAGCCGTGCGAACCCCTCAGCCGAGTACGCCTGCGCGGGCCCGAGGTCGGCCAACGCCTCCACCAGAGTCGCCTCGTCCAACAGGTCGGGGCTGATCTCCGCGGCCTCGTCGGCGGCCACCTGTCGCCGGGCGTTCGCGATGGCCCGGGCCCGCCGGTGCAACGCCACCAGGTCACGTGGCCCGATCCGCCAACGGGCGCCGGTGAGCAACCGCAGCAGCGCGGCACCATCGGTCGGGTCGGCAAGGACCCGCAGCGTGCAGACCACGTCGCGTACCTCTGGGGTGTCCAGCAGGCCGCCCAGCCCGACCACCTCGACCGGTAGGCCCCGCTCCCGCAGAGCCGACTCGATCGCCGGGATCTGGCTGCGTACCCGGACCAGCACGGCGGTCGTCGGACGGCGCTCCACCGGGATGTGTTCCGGGGCCGCGCCCGGCATCCCTGCCGCCCCACGCCAGGCGGCGAGCACGCTGTCGGCGATCCAGTCGGCCTCGTCGGCGTACGTGGGCAGCATCGCGCAGTGCACAGTGCCGCCGGCCGCGCCGCCCGGGCTGCGGTGCGGAATCGGGTCCCGGACGGTCAGCGCGGAGCGCAGCTCCGGCACCCGGGCGCCCGCCGCCCGCAGCGGGGTGGAGAGGGCGTTCGCCACCCGGAGGATCTCCGGGCGGTTGCGCCAACTCGTGGTGAGCCCCAGCGCCGGGGCCGGCTCACCGTTGGCGCGGGCGAACTCGGTGGGGAACCGGTCCAGGGTGCCCGCGCTGGCCCCCCGCCAGCCGTAGATCGACTGGCACGGGTCGCCCACAGCGGTCACCGGGTGCCCGCCACCGAACAGCGCGTTGAGCAACACCACCTGGGCGTGGCTGGTGTCCTGGTACTCGTCGAGCAGCACCACCCGGAAGCGGTCCCGCTCGATCACGCCGACCCCCGGGTGGTCCCGGGCCACCCGGGCCGCCCGGGCGAGCTGGTCGGCGAAGTCCATCGCCTCGAAGTCCTCCTTGCGCCGGGCGTACGCCCGCACCAGCGGCAACAGGCGCAACCGGGTCTGCTGGAGGGTGAGCGCCTTGCGCACGTCGGCGTACACCCGACCCGGCCGGGACTGCACCTCGGCGAAGAACCGACCGGTCCAGGCCGCCAGGTCGTCCGGCGCGACCAGATGCTCGTCCAGCTCCCCGGCGAGCGCCAGAACCGCATCGGTGATGGTGCTCGGCATCCGGTCCACCTCGGACATGTCGCCGTCGTAGTTGCGCACCAGCAGGTCCACCAACTGCCAGCGGGACGCCTCGGTGAGCAGCCTGGTGGACGGCTCGTAGCCGGCCCGCAGCCCGTGCTCGGTGACGATCCGCCCCGCGTACGAGTGGTAGGTGGAGACGGTGGGCTCACCCGCGAGCGGGTCGTCCAGCGGGTCCCGTCCCTGCCGGCCGAGTCGGCGGATCAGCTGGTCGAGCCGGGTGCGTACCCGATGGGCCAGCTCGCCGGCCGCCTTGCGGGTGAAGGTCAGGCCGAGGATCTGCTCCGGCCGCACGTACGAGTTGGCCACCAGCCAGACCACCCGGGCGGCCATCGTCTCGGTCTTGCCCGACCCGGCGCCCGCTACCACCAGCAGCGGCTCCACCGGGGCGGCGATGATCGCGGCCTGTTCCCGGGTGGGTGCCGGCAACCGCAGCAGCTTGGCCAGCTCCACCGGTGTGTAGCGGGGGCCGGAGTCCGCGAGTCGGGGCGTCGGCGCGGGGCCCGCGCCGAACAGGGTGGGCTGACTCACCGTGCCGTCTCGGTTCCCAACACCGGCGCGCTCCTCGCCCTCACGGATGCCGTCCCAGGTCGTGACCGGGCTCGCACGCTCATTCCTCGCCCTCACCTGTGCGTCGCACGGTGGGCGGCTCGACGACCTGGCGACCCTGCCCGGAGACCGGGCAGCTGGTGCGCACCGGGCAGACCCGGCACTTCGAGTTGGCCACCGCGGCGAACGTGGCGGCTGCCATCGTATCGGCGGTCCGCCGGACCAGCGCTGTCGCCCAGCCGGCGGCCGGCCCCTCGCTGGCGGCCGGCTGATTCTGCTCCCTGGCGTCCTTGGCGGAGGTCCCGAGCTGCACCAGCGCGGCACCTCCGGACTCGTCACCGAACTCGGCGAACGCCCCCGCCTCCACCGCCGCCTGGTAGGCGCCGAGCTGCGGGTGCTCGGCAAGGTCGGTGCCGGTGACAGCTGTGGACTTGCCGGTCTTCAGGTCGATCACCACGAGCCGCCCGGCCTCGTCGACCTCCAGCCGGTCGACCCGGCCGGCCAGGTCGATGGGCCGGTTCGGGTCGTCCAGGCGGACGGCGAACTCGTGCTCGATGGCGAGCAACCGGCGTGGATTGGTGGCCAGCCAGCGCAGCAGTTTGTCGACCATCGCCTCGGCGCGTTCCCGCTCCGGCCCGGCCATCCACCGGGCCGCCAGCTCGATCGCGTCGAACCGGGCGGCCACGTAGTCGAGCAGCGCGCCCCGGTCGGCGCTGGCGTCCTCGGCGAGCATCGCGGCGGCGTGGACCAGGTTGCCCACTCCCTGCGCGGTGCTGGTGGGGCCGCTACCGCCGTGCCGTTCCAGCAGCCAGCGCAGGCTGCACCGCAGCGCGCTCTCCATGGCCGACGGGGTGACCCGCACCGGGTCGCCGTCGTCGACGAGCGGCCGGTCGTCGGAGAGCACCCGCAACCCCCACCAGTCGTCGGGGTGCGCGCCGGGCACCCCGGCGGCGGCGAGCCGGGCCAGTTCGGCCGCCGCGGCGCGCCGCCGGGCCGCCGGGGCGGCCGGGTCGGTGATGGCGGTACGCAGTTCAGCTACCAACGCCGGCAGGGTCAGCGCCCGGGGTGGACGGGTCACCGGCAGCGCCCCGGGGCGGTCCGGCTCCTCGTCGCTGGTCTCGCCCACCGCGGCGCCCCCTCTGCCGCCGCCGGAGGACGGCTCGGTGCGGGGACCGGGCGGCGGGCCGGGCGCCGTCGGCGGGGTCGGCGGCGGTGTGCCCGGCGGGGTCGGTGGCGGTGTGCCCGGCGGGGTCGGCGGCGGTGTGCTCGGGCCCAGCTCGTGCAGGAACCGGCTGGGTTGCTCCTCGTGGTCGTCGCCGCCGACGGCGGCCGACGCCACGGCGCTGACCAGCAGCCGGTGCCGGGCCCGACTGATGGCGACGTGGAAGAGCCGACGCTCCTCGTCCAGCAGCGCCGAGGTCTGACCCACCACGTTCGCCGCGGTCGCCCCGTCGACCGACCGGCCGGCCAGCACGTCGACCAGTCGCTCGGAGCCGAGCAGGCTGCCGCGCAGCCGCAGGTCCGGCCAGATGCCCTCCTGCACGCCGGCCACCGCCACCAGATCCCATTCCAGGCCCT
This sequence comes from Micromonospora alfalfae, assembly GCF_022230925.1. GTDB lineage: Bacteria > Actinomycetota > Actinomycetes > Mycobacteriales > Micromonosporaceae > Micromonospora > Micromonospora alfalfae. The sequence continues at coordinate 122,875 of NZ_JAKKFH010000009.1, forward strand.
TCGCGGCGTGCGCGGTGAGCAGGCGTACCGCCGCACCCCGGTCGGCGGTCGGGGCGATGGTGTCAGCCGGCAGGTCCTGGGCGAGCACGTGGTCGAGGAAGACCTCGGTGCGGGCACCGGGCAGCCGGTCGGTGAACCGGGCCGCCGCGTCGAAGAGGACCAGCACGGCGTCCAGGTCGCGGTCGGCAGCCTCGGCCCGCCGACGCCGGGCCAGGTCGCCCTCGCCAGCCTCCGGACGACCCTGGTTGATCGCGCCGGCCCACCGCTCGGCGAGACCACTGGCGTGCCAGACGGCCCAGAGCACGTCCTCGGCGGTCGCACCCGGGCGGGCGGCGGCCTCGCGTGCGATGGCAAGCAGCCCGGCCACCGCCTGCGCCGGCTCCGCCCAGAGCCGCTCGATGCCGGCCAGCTCCTCCGGGTCCTGCAACGCCTCGACGATCAGCTCCCCGGAGGGACGTCGGTCGCCGCCGGCCAACGCGAGCGCACGCAGGCCCTGCCGCAGCCGCCGCTCGGCCAGCGGGTCGGCCCCGCCGAGCGGCGAGTGCAGCAGCGCGACGGCCGCCTCCTCGTCGAGTCGATCCGGCTCCAGCGCGCAGCGCAGCAGGAGCAGCAGCGGCGCGACCGCCGGTTGCAGGTGCAACGGCAGATCCTCACCGTGCACCACTGTGGGCACCCCGGCGGCGTGCAGCGCCCGTCGCAGGGTGGGCAGTTGCAACGCGGTGGACCGCACCACCACCGCCATCCGTGACCACGGGACGCCGTCGAGCAGGTGAGCCGAGCGCAGCGCGTGGGCCAGCCAGGCGGCCTCGCTGGTCGCCGAGCGGAAGGTGTGCACCTCGACCACGCCGGGCGGCGCGCCCGGCACCGGGTGCAGCCGGCGGTGCGCGGCCGGACCCCGCAGCCGGCGGCCCAGCCGGGCGATCGCCGCGAGCAGACCCGGCCCGGCCCGGTACGACGTGGTCAGCAGCACCTGCGCGGCCGGCGCACCGGATGCCGTCCGGAACCGGTGCGGGAACGTCGCCACCCCGGCCGGGTCGGCGCCCCGGAAGGCGTACGTGGAGGAATCCGGGTCGGCGAACGCGACAAGCGACTTGCCACCGCCGGCGATCACCGAGAGCAGCTCCAGTTGGGCGGGGTCGGTGTCGGCCAGCTCGTCGAGGTAGACGTGGGCGAGGCGACGGCGCTCGGCGGCCAGCAACTCCTCGTCGTCGCGCAGCAGCCCGGTGGCCGCCCGGACCAGCTCCGCCGGGTCGTACGCGATGGAGCCCCGGTTGCTGACGTCACGCAACGCGAGCACTGCGACGTACTCCCGCAGGAAGCGGGCGGCGGCCGGCCAGTCGGCGCGGCCGAGCTTCTCACCCAGCCGGGCCAGGTCGATCGGCCCCACGCCGCGCTCGGCGGCGCGCATGAGCAGGTCGCGCAGTTGGCCGGCGAACGCCCGGGTGCGCAGGGCGGGGCGCAGGTCTGTGGGCCAGCCGACCGGGTCGTCCTCGGGCTCCTCGCCCACCACGTCCAGCAGCTCACGGATGATCAGATCCTGCTCGGGGCCGGTGAGCAGCCGGGGCGACGGTTCGCCCCGCTCGGCGGCGGCGCGGCGGAGCAGCCCGAAGGCGTACGCCGGGAAGGTGCGCACCAACGGCTCGCGCAGCACCCGGTGGCCGTCCTGCGCGATCCGGGCCTCGATGCGCTGTCGCAGCGCGGTGGCGCCTCGGCGGCCGAAGGTCAGCACCAGGATCCGTTCGGGGTCGGCCCCCTCTGCCACCCGGGCGGCGACCGCCTCGACCAGCGTGCTGGTCTTGCCGGTGCCCGGGCCGCCGAGCACGAGCATCGGCCCGTCGGTGTGCCCGACCACCTCGGCCTGCACCGGATCGGCCCGCCAGCCGCCGCCGGAGGTCAGCTCGGGCCCGGCCACGCGATCGGGCCCTTCCGACGTGCCGACACCGCCCACTGACGTGCCGCCGCTGGCGAGCACGGAAGCGCCGTCAGGCGTCGTCCCGTCCCCCCGCGCCGGCCCTCCGGGCCGCCGCACCAACCGGTACGCCTGCATCAGCTCATCCCATCAGACCCATACGACACCCACCCACCCAAACCCCACTCCACACCGCATCCCATCCAGCCTCGTCGATCATGAGGTTAGCTGCGCGACACGCCGACGGCGACGTCGACAACTTCATGATCACCGCGGCCTGGGTGGGGTTGGGGCGGTCAGGTCAGGTGGGATTCCAGAACGTCGAGGGCCTCGGTGACGGTGGTGGTGACCGTCAGAAGGTCGCGGCCGGCGGGCTTGAGGAACGTCTGGTCGGCCAGCGCGTCGAGCCAGTCCAGCAGGGGACGGTAGAACCCGTCGGTGTCGATCAGCACCATCGGCTTGGTGTGCAGGGCGAGGGTGGCGGTGGTCCAGACCTCGAACAACTCGTCCAGGGTGCCCAGCCCGCCGGGCAGGGTGAGGAAGGCATCCGACTTGTCGATCATCAGGGTCTTGCGGCTGGCCATCGAGTCGGTCACCAGCAGCTCGTCCGAGGCCAGGTCGGCGACCTCCAGGTCGACCAGCGACTGCGGGATCACGCCGACGGTGCGGCCACCGGCGGATCGGGCGCCGTCCGCCAGCGCGCCCATCATGCCGACGCAGCCACCACCGCTGACCAGCGTGTGCCCGCGCCGGGCCAGCTCCGCACCGGTCTCGGCGGCCAGGTCCAACCAGCGCTGATCAAGGGTACGAGAGGAGGCGCAGAAGACGCAGATCGCCGCCATCAGTCGTGGTCCCGCGCCTGCTCGGCGGCGGCCTGCTGGTCTGCGCCGGTGCGCGCGACGGCCTCCTCGCGGACCGCCTCCTGCTCGGCGGAGAGCGCGGCCTCCGACGCGACGATGTACCGGACCGCCTCGTTGACGTCGTCGGTGAGGCAGATCAGGTCCAGGTCGACCGGCCCGATCTTGCCGGTGGCCGCCATCGTGTCGCGCAGCCAGTCCAGCAGGCCCTGCCAGTAGGCGACTCCCATGAGCACCACCGGGAACCGGGTGACCTTGCCGGTCTGCACCAGGGTGAGCGCCTCGAACAACTCGTCCATGGTGCCGAACCCGCCGGGCAGCACGACGAACGCCTGGGCGTACTTGACGAACATCGTCTTGCGGGCGAAGAAGTAGCGGAAGTCGATGGCCAGGTCGACCCAGTCGTTGATGCCCTGCTCGAACGGAAGCTCGATGCCGAGACCCACGGAGAGCCCACCGGCCTCGCTGGCGCCCCGGTTGGCGGCCTCCATCACGCCGGGCCCACCTCCGGTGATCACCGCGTAGCCGGCTCGGGCCAGCGCGCCGCCCAACTCCTCGGCCAACTGGCACTCGGCGCTGTCCGGTGCGCTGCGCGCGGAGCCGAAGACGCTGACCGCTGACGGCACGTCGGCGAGGGTGTCGAAACCCTCGACGAACTCGGCGAGGATGCGTAGCGCGCGCCAGGCGTCCTTGGTCTTCCAGTCGCCGCGCCCCCGTGAATCCAGCAGTCGCTGGTCGGCGGTGCTGCTCGGGATCGCCCCTCTGCGCAGGGTGACCGCACCGCGATGCCGCTCCTGTCCCGGACCGCGACCGGCCTCCCGCCCGTTGCTCTGGCTCATGGGGCAACCGTAGTGGAGCAGCACCGGCCGGGTGCGCGGGGCGGGGACGCCGAGAAATTGTTCGGGATCATGGGCAACTATTCGGCGCTCCCGTACGTCTTACTATTCACATACCGGGTATGCCCCGGCGCGCGCCTTCGGGGGAGGAGACAGCGTGATCAGTAACAGCGAGATGATCCGGATCCGTCGCCAGATGCAGCGACGGATCCGAGACGTGGTGGCCGAACGCCGCCGCACCCGCCAGCAGAACCCAACCCCCACCTCCCCCACACCCTCCGGAACCGATCAAGAGGTTTGCGTCGCCGACAACGGGCCAGGCTGACGCAAACCTCTTGATCACCGGTGGGCTCCGGCGCGAGGCCGGAGCCGGGGCCGGGGCCGGGTCAGACCGGGGCCAGCCAGCGGTGCAGGGTTGCCGCGCCGTCACGGATCTTGCTGATCTCGACGTGCTCGTCGGGGTGGTGGGCGAGGTTCGGGTCGCCCGGGCCGAAGTTCAGCGCGGGAATGCCCATCGCCGCGAACCGGGCCACGTCCGTCCAGCCCAGCTTGCCGATCGGTGCGGCGCCGACCGCCGCCAGGAACTCCTTCGCGGGGGCCGCGTCGAGCCCGGGCGCGGCACCGGCAGCAGTGTCGGTGACTGTCACCTCGAAGCCGGTGAACACCTCACGCAGGTGCGCCTCCGCCTCGGCCGGGGTGCGGTCCGGGGCGAACCGGTAGTTGACCTCGACCTCACAGAGGTCGGGAACCACGTTGCCGGCCACCCCACCGTTGATCCGCACCGCGTTCATGCCCTCGCGGTAGTCGCAGCCGTCAATGGTGACCCGGCGCGCCTCGTACGTCTGGAGACGTCGCAGCACCTCGCCGGCGGCGTGGATGGCGTTGACCCCGTGCCAGGAGCGCGCCGAGTGGGCGCGTACGCCGGTCGTGGTGACCACCGAGCGCATGGTGCCCTGGCAGCCCGCCTCGACGATGCCGTACGTCGGCTCCAGCAGCACCGCGAAGTCCGCCTGCAACCACTCCGGGAACGCCTGGGCGACGAGGTTGAGCCCGTTGTACCGCGACTCGATCTCCTCGGCCTCGTAGAAGAAGTACGTCACGTCGTAGCGCGGCTCGGGCAGCGTCACCGCCAGGTGCAGCGCGTACGCGGTGCCCGACTTCATGTCGGAGGTGCCGCAGCCGTACATCAGGTCGCCGCGCATGGTCGACGGGAAGTTGTTGTTCAACGGCACCGTGTCGAGGTGCCCGGCCAGCACGACACGCTGCGACCGACCGAGGTCGGTACGGGCCATCACCGTGTTGCCGTGCCGGTGGGTGGTCAGGTGCGGTACGCCCCGCAGCACCTCTTCGACACAGTCGGCGATCGCCTTCTCGTTGAGGGACACGGACTCTATGTCGACCAGAGCGCGGGTCAGCTGCACCGGATCGGCGAGGACCTCGGGGGTCAGCGGGTTCTCCATGGTTCGCACGGTACCTTCAGGTCTGTCAGCGCGAGGAGCGAGCCGAGGTCAGCTTGGCCGTGACCGAGAGGTGTAACAGTGACGTCCGCAGATTCCGCCTGGGGCATCGGCCTGGCTACGGTCACCGCAGACGAGCAGGTGCTCGATACCTGGTACCCGACCGGCAAGCTGGGCCTGGGCGAGCTGCCGTTGGTCGCCGGCGAGGACAAGGCGGACGTGCTCGACCTGCCGCCCGCCGCGCTCGGTGACCGGTCCCTGCCCGGTCTGCGTACCGTGCAGGTGGTGACCGTGATCGGCTCGTTGGACGACCCGATCAAGGACGCGTCCGACGCGTACCTCCGGTTGCACCTGCTCTCGCACCGCCTGGTCCGACCCAACCAGCTCAACCTGGACGGCATCTTCGGCAAGCTGGCCAACGTGGCCTGGACGTCCGCCGGGCCGTGCCCCCCGGAGCGGGTGGACGAGCTGCGGGTGATCGAGCGAGCCGCCGGTCGGCACCTGGCGGTGTACGGGGTCGACAAGTTCCCCCGGATGACCGACTACGTGGTGCCCTCCGGTGTGCGGATCGCCGACGCCGACCGGGTCCGTCTCGGTGCGCACCTGGCCGCCGGCACCACTGTGATGCACGAGGGCTTCGTGAACTTCAACGCCGGCACCGTCGGCACCTCGATGGTCGAGGGGCGGATCGTGCAGGGCGTGCTGGTCGGCGACAGCTCCGACATCGGCGGCGGGGCTTCCATCATGGGCACCCTCTCCGGCGGCGGCACCGACAAGATCAGCATCGGTGAGCGGAGCCTGGTGGGCGCGAACGCCGGCGTCGGGATCTCCCTCGGCGACGACTGTGTGGTCGAGGCCGGCTGCTACATCACCGCCGCGTCGAAGGTCACGCTCCCTGACGGCCGGGTGGTCAAGGCCCGGGAGCTGTCCGGCGTCGACGGCCTGCTGTTCTGGCGCAACTCGATCACCGGCGGGCTGGAGGCCCGACCGCGCACCGGCCGGGGCATCGAGCTGAACGCCGCCCTGCACGCCAACGACTGACGGCCCCGTCCGGGTCCGCGGCGTTCGGCCGCGGACCCGGACGGGGTACGCCTCAGCGCAACCGGTACGCCTGGATGATCCGTTGGGTCACCGTGTTGCCGGCGGTGTCCCGGGCGGTGGCCCGCAGCGACACGTGGCCGGGTCCGGCCGGATGCCGCAACACTGCCGACCAGCCGTCGGCCGAGGTGCGGACCAGCTTCGCCCTGCCCCAGGTCTTCCCGCCGTCGTACGAGACGTCGACGGCGAGCTTCTCCACCCGGGTGGCCGGTGAGCCGGGCTGCCGCTGCACCCGTACCGGTACGACGAAGCCCTGACCGGCCGGAGCGCTGTTGTCGACCCGCAGCGGCGGCGCGAAGCGCACCGCCGACAGGGGCAGTCGGGCCGGCGTCTCACCGGCGACGTGCCTCGATCGGAAGGTCCAGCTCGACTCCACGGCGGTGCTCAGGTCGGTGAAGCTTCGCTGCGACGACATGACGAGCCGGTAGTCGGCCGCACCCGGTGGAACCGCGAACTCGCCGTAGCCGGCGTACTCGCTCTCGCCGACCAGCTTGCCGTTGCGCCAGAGCTTGGTGTGCTCACTGTCGCTCAACGAGGCGCCCGGGTGCCCGGCCGCGTCGCTGAACATCGGCACGTCGACAAGGATGGTGTCGCCGACCCGGCTGACGCTCTGGTACGGCCAGCGCGGGTTCGGGAAGGACGGCGCGTACGGCGCCTGGTTCCAGATCTCCTGGACCGTCCGTCCGGCCCGGTACGCGGTGGGGGTGGAGAAGAGCGCCGCCTTCGGATTCAACCAGCCGTCGTCGTCCACAGTTCCGAAGTAGACCTCGGACTCCCACTTCACGTTCTTGGTGTTGTAGTGCTCCACCCGCTGGCCGGGCACGACGGTGGGCAGGATCAGCGCGGAGTAGCCGACGTTGTACTCCAGCTCGGGGATCACGACCCGCTCGGCCGCCATGCCCGGGTAGCCACCCCGGAACCGGTGCACGACGGTGGCCAGGTCCCGCCGGGTGTAGTCGCGGACGAACCCGGTGGGCATCCGGCCAGGGACCGCCTCGGCCAGCGCGTACAGGTACGGGCTGTTGGCCGGGTCTGGAGCGGTCCACTGGCTGCTGACGGTGCCGACGAACTTGTCGGCGGAGGTCGGCTTGCCGAGCTGACCGCTGGTCAGGCCGGTGAACGTCTCCGCCCAGAGCCCGACGCCGTACCCACTGCCGTCGTCGGCGGTGAAGTTGCCGCTGAGGTCGATCAGTTGCGGGACGGCGGTCCGGTCCGGAACGGTAGTCCGCACCGGCTTGGCCCGGCGGGCGTCCACGACGATCCGGGTGTCCCGCTCGATCGTCAGTTCGGGCTGCATCAACAGCGACATCCCGCGCTGCTCATCCTCCGGACCGGGCTCGAAGACGAGGCCGGCCAGGCCGTAGTGCCCCTTGGGCACCCGCACGGTGGCCACCCCGTCGGAACTGACGAGGTCCCAGGATCCGTAGCTGTCCATCCCGAGCAGGAAGCTCCAGTGGTCAGCGGTACGCGCGCCGGCGCGGTTCAGGTGCTCCACGGTGAGCGTGTAGCTCTCCACCTCCCGGTTCACTGCCAGCGGGGTGACAGCGACCGCAGCACCGGACCGGGCCACGATCCGCCCGGTCCAGTAACCGTCGGCGTCGCCGAGGCGGGTGTCAGTGGTGACGGTCGTGGCGGCCGTGCCGCCAGCCGGCACTGTGAGTTGGTTGGCGCCCAGGACGAACAGGCCGGCCGGTAGCGCCCGACCGCCGGGGCCAGCGCCCTCGACGCTCAGGTCCACTGTGACCGGGGCCGTACCGTCGTTACGCCAGGTCACCGTACGGGTGATCGGGGCGTCGTCGGCGTGCGGCCAGAGCGTACGCCCGAACGAGACGCTCACCGGGTCGGTGGTGAGCTGCTGGGTGATCGCGTGTGCGACGTCGACCCGCCCGGCGCCCTGCTGGTAGGCGGTCTGGTCCGGGTGCGGCTTGGCGGCGGCCATCAGGGTGGCCTTGAGCCGGTCGGCCCGCCATCCGGGGTGCTGCTGTGCCAGCAGCGCGGCCGATCCGGCGACGTGCGGGGTGGCCATCGAGGTGCCGGAGAGGGCGACGTAGCGGTCCCCCACCGGGTCGCCGATGACGCCGTTGGCGGACCGTGCGGCGACGATGTCGACGCCGGGCGCTGTGATGTCCGGCTTCAGCGCATCGTCGCCGACTCGCGGGCCCCGGCTGGAGAAGTCGGCCAGTTCGTCGTCGCGGTCCACCGCGCCCACGGCGAGCCCGGCGTCGGCGCTGGCCGGGGAGCCGACCGAGCCGTCAGCACCGTCGTTGCCGGCGGCGAGGACGAACAGCGTCCCGGTCTGCGCGGTGAGGGTCTGCACGGCCTCCTCGACCGGGTCGACCTCCGGGGTGTCCCAGCCGCTGAGGCTCATGTTGACCACGGCGGCCTTCTTCTCCACAGCCGCCCACTGCATGCCGGCGAGGATCGCCGAGTCGGTGCAGCCCGCGTCCTCACAGACCTTGCCGTCCAGCAGCGTCGCGTCCGGCGCCACACCTCGGTACTTACCACCGGAGGCGGCGCCGGTGCCCGCGATGGTCGACGCCACGTGGGTGCCGTGGCCGACAGTGTCCCGAGCGTCGGCGACCTCGGTGAAGTTGCGCGCCTCGGCCACCTTGCCGGCCAGGTCCGGGTGGGTGGCGTCGACGCCGGTGTCCAGCACCGCGACGGACACCCCCGCGCCGGTGAACCCGGCCGCCCAGGCGGCGGGCGCGCCGATCTGCGGCACGCTGTGGTCGAGGGTCACCCGTCGACGGCCGTCCAGCCAGATCCGCTCGACGCCCCCCGCCGCGTCGAGCCGGGCCCCAGCGGGACCGGTGGCGACCGCCGCCCACACCGCGCCGAGGGAGGACTTGTCGCTGCTCAGGGCGGCACCGCGGATCAGCGGCAGGTCACGGGTCACCCGCGTGCCGGGCAGTGCGGCCGACGTACGCCGGGCGGACCCCGTCGAGCCGTACGACACCAGCAGCGGCAGGGTGTTGCGGTGGGCGTCGTCGTAACCTGCCTCGATCAGCCCGGTGACGTCGAAGAGTCGCCGGTCCACCCGGCCGGAGCGCAGCAACGGCAGCGCGTCAGTCGGCGTCACGGTGAGGCGTCCGCGCTCGCGCTGGACCAGGAACTGCACGTCCTCGCGGCCGACGCCGGGCCGGGCCGAGGTGCCGGAGGCGGTGATGGTGACCCGGTCACCGGTGATCAGCGTGACGGTGGCCGAGCGGTTGGCGACGGGTCCACTCGAAGTGGACTGTGGGCCGGTGCCGCCCGGTGTGGCGGGCACTGTGGCAGCGGCTGAGGCGGGAGCCGGCGCGGAGAGCGCCAGCGCGAACACGAGGCCGAGGGCGGCCAATCTTCTTCCCTGGTGCAACGGATCCTCCTCGTCAAGCGTCTTGATGGATGGAGTCACATTGACAACCCAGAATTGCATACTGGGTATGCATAATGAAGGCCAAAAAATGACGGACCCGCCACGAGCCGACGAACCGGGCCGGCATGATCGGGCGGTGACCTCCACGAAGGACAAGATGCTCGCCGGCGAGCCATACATCGCCGACGATCCCGAAATCATCGCCGATCTGGACCGGGCCGCCCGGCTGATGGAGCGCTTCAACACCAGTCCGGCGGCCGATCCGCAGGCCCGGATCACGGCACTGCGGGAACTCCTCGGCGAACTGGGCGAGGACACCTGGATCCGCCCACCGTTCTACTGCGACTACGGCTGGCAGATCCGCATCGGCCCGCGCAGCTTCGTCAACTACAACGCGGTCTTCCTCGACGTCGCTCGGATCACCCTCGGCGCGGACGTCCAGGTCGGCCCGAACGTGCAGCTGCTCACCCCGACACACCCGGTCGAGCCCGGCCCGCGACGGGACAAGTGGGAGGCGGCCAAGCCGATCACCATCGGCGACAACGTGTGGCTCGGCGGCGGCGCCATCGTGTTGGCCGGCGTGACGATCGGCGCGAACACAGTCGTCGGCGCGGGCGCTGTGGTTACCCGGGACCTGCCCGCCAACGTCGTGGCGGTCGGCAACCCGGCCCGGCCGGTCCGCGAAATCGGCTAGACCGGCGGGGGCTCCGCCAGGCGGACCACCAGGTCAGCCCGGTCGGCGGTGGGGGTGATGAGCGCGGCGTTCGACTCGTCGCTGCCCAGCGCCCACGCCCGCGCCTGCTCCGGAGATCGACCGAACGCCTCGTGCCGGGCGGTCAGCCGGCGGTGGCGCACCTCGGCGTCCAGGTCGAGAAACCACGCCTCGTGCAGCAGCGGTCGGATCTCCTGCCAGGGGAAATCCGGCAACAGCAGGTAGTTGCCCTCGGTCACCACCAACCGGACCGACGGCAGCACCTCGATCGCCCCGGCCACCGGCTCCTCCAACTCGCGGCGGAACTCCGGCGCGTAGACCGCCGTCGGCTCCAACCGGTGCAGCCGGCGCAGCAGCGAGACGTACCCGTTGGCGTCGAAGGTGTCCACGGCACCCTTGCGGTCGGCGCGGCCCAGGCGAACCAGTTGCGACTGCGCCAGGTGGAAGCCGTCCATCGGCACCAGGCAGGCGGACGACCCGATCTCGGCGACGATCCGTTCCGCCAGGGTGGACTTCCCGGCGCCCGGTGCACCGGCGATGCCGAGCAGTTGTCGCGGACCGGCCTCGGCGAGCACCGACGCCCGCGCCACCAACTCTTCGGTGGACAGCACCCGGGCCGGCGGCATCAGCCCAGAACCGGGTCGCTGATGGTGAACCGGGCCTGCACCGCCGCCTGCACGGTCTGCGGCTGCGGGTCCAACTCGAGCTCCGGTGGACCACCGCCCGTGCCACCAGCCCCGGCGAAGGCCGCACGGGCGAACATCGGCCGGTCGGCGGGGCCCGCGTCGGCAAGCTCGATCAACGAGGTGACCCGGGCGCCCAGCGCCTCCGCGTACTCCCGGGCCCGCAGCAGCGCGTCGCTGATCGCGGCGTGCCGGGCCGCACGATGGGCGGGGCTGTCCGGACGAAGCTCCCACCACGGGCCGGCCACCTCGACCTGGTCCTGGTCGGCGAGCCGGAGCATCAGCTCGCCCAGCGCTGTGAAGTCGGTGACGGTGACCGTGGTGGTGACACTGCCGTGCCAGGCGACCACCCGTTCACCCGAGCGCCGGGTCTCCGGCCGCACCCGCAGGTCGCCGGTCTCCCGCCGCGCCACCACCGGCCCGGAGCCGTCCAGCAGCACCCGGACCGCCGCGGCCCGCTCGGCCAACCGGGTCAGCGTCGCCTCCCGGTCCCGGTCGCGGGCTGTCGCGGTGACCGCGAACCGGGCCAGCTCGGGAGGCACCTCCCGGTACGCCTCACCGCGCACCTGCACCACCGGACCGTCCGCCGCCATACCCCTCAGCCTAGTCAGCGATGGGGCGACGCGCCGCGTAGGAAACAGTGTTCGCGTCGGCGCGCAGGGCGGTCAGGTAGCCGCCGGCCACCCCCAGCTCGCGCAACCAGGACACCTCTGCGACGTGGTCACCACCGGCCGGGAACTGCCTGTCGTCCGCGTCGAACCGCCGGTCGCGCAGCGCCACCCGGGAGGCCCTCGCCTCGTCGTAGCGTGCAGTGAGCGCCGACGCGTCATCAGCGCGCAGCGCGACGGTCAGGTCGTCCAGGAACGCGGTGACCTCGGCCAGCTCACGCAGCACCCGGTCCCGGTTGCCGAGCAGCATGTTGGCGGTACGGTCGGCAGGGGTTCCGGCGACCCGGGTGCCGTCGGAGAAGCTGCCGGCGGCGAGCGCGAGGATCGCGTCGCGCAGCGGTGCGCGTTGCACGGCGCCGGCCAGCGCGCCGGCGAGCAGGTGCGGCACGTGGGAGGCGAGCGCGGCGGCCGAGTCGTGCTCCGTGGCGGACATCGGCACCACCCGGGCCTCGAAGACCTCCACCAGCAGCTCGGCCAGCCAACGGAACGCGGTGGTGCCCGGGCCGGGTGCCGGACAGAGCACCCAGGCCGCGCCGGTGAGCAGGTCCGGGCGCGCGGCCGTCAGGCCAGCCCGGTCGGTGCCCGCCATCGGGTGGCCGGGCACGAACCGGTGCGTCAGCCCCTGCGCGGCGGCGAACGCCGCCACCTGCTCCTTGGTGCTACCGACGTCGGTGAGCACACAACGCTCGCCGGTCATCGCCGCCACCTCGACCAGCGTCGCCGGCAGGGTGGGCAACGGCCCGCACAGGAAGACCACGTCCCGATCGGTCACCGCCTCGACCAGGTCGTCCGGAGCGGGTACGCCCACCCGGCGAGTCTCCCGTCGGGTGGCCTCGTCCGGGTCCCACCCGACCACGTCGATGCCGGCGGCGGCCATCCGGAGCAGCACCGAGCCACCGATCAGACCGGTGCCGACGACCGCCGCCCGTACCCGCGCACCTGGCCTGTCCACCATGCTCGACCGCCCGGATCCGCGATCAGGTGAGGCGCGCCGCGACGCCGGCGATGTGCTCGTCGGACTCGGTCAGCGCGACCCGGACATGCTGCCCGGCCGTCGGGCCGTAGAAGACGCCGGCGGCGACCAGGATGCCGCGTCGGGCCAGCCAGTCGACGGTCTGCCAGCAGTCCTCACCCCTGGTCAGCCAGAGGTACAGGCCCGCCTCGGAGTGCTCGACGGTGAACCCGGCACCGGTGAACGCCGCGGTGAGCACCTCCCGCCGGGCCCGGTAACGCTCCCGCTGCTCCTCGGCGTGTCGCTCGTCCTCCAGCGCGGCCACCATTGCCGCCTGCACCGGCGCGGGCACGATCATGCCGGCATGCTTGCGGACCTTGAGCAGCTCCGCGACGAGCGCCGGGTCTCCGGCGACGAAGCCGGCCCGGTAGCCGGCGAGGTTGGACCGCTTGGAGAGCGAGTGCACGGCCAGCACCCCGGCGTAGCTACCCCCGCTGACCTGCGGAGACAGCACCGAAACCGGGTCGGCCGACCAGCCCAGGGGCAGGTAGCACTCGTCACTGGCGACCACCGCGCCACGCTCGCGGGCCCAGTCGACCACCTTGCGCAGGTGCGCCGCGGGCAGCACCCGGCCGGTCGGGTTGCCTGGCGAGTTGACCCAGACCAACCGAACCCGCGAGGTCGGCCCGACCGCCGTGAGCGAGTCGGTACGAACGACTGTGGCACCGGCCAGCCGGGCCCCGTCCTCATAGGTGGGGTACGCGATCGACGGCACCACCACCACGTCACCCGGGCCGATGCCGAGCAGCGTGGGCAGCCAGGCCACCAGCTCCTTCGAGCCGATGGTCGGCAGCACACCGAGACCGTCGACGCCAGCGCCGCAGGCTCGGGACACCCACGCCGCGATGGCGGCCCGCAACGCCGGGGTGCCGGCGGTCAGCGGGTAACCGGGAGCATCGGACGCGTCAGCCAACGCCCGCCGGATCACCTCGGGCACCGGGTCGACCGGCGTACCCATGGAGAGGTTGATCAGGCCCTCCGGATGCGCCGCGGCCAACGTGGCCGCGGCGTCCAGGGTGTCCCAGGTGAACTCGGGCAGCCGCGACGAGACCGGCGCGGGCCGGTTCAGTTGCCCTCGCCGCGCGGCGGCTGCGCGGCGACGAAGGTGGCGTCCTTCTCCACCTTGCCGACCTTCGAGGCGCCACCGGGCGAGCCCAGGTCCTCGAAGAACTCGTAGTTCGCGCCGGTGTAGTCCTTCCACTGCTCCGGGACGTCGTCCTCGTAGAAGATCGCCTCCACGGGGCAGACGGGCTCACAGGCACCACAGTCGACGCACTCGTCGGGGTGGATGTAGAGCATCCGATTGCCCTCGTAAATGCAGTCGACCGGGCACTCCTCGATGCATGCCTTGTCGAGCACATCTACGCACGGCTCGGCGATGATGTAGGTCACCGGTCTTCTCCTCCGCAAGACTCGCCGCGATCTCCCGCGACGCTAAGAGCCTAGTATCTCGCCGGGGAGGGGGTCGATCGTGCTCCGACAGCAGGATGTGGGACACCGGATCGTGGTCCGCCGGATTGTGGGGATTCGCGAGGGCCGCCCACTATTTTCCGATGCCCTCGGCGAGCTGGTCGAGCTGAGCGAGACTCATCTCACTCTGGCCACCGCCCAGGGGCCGCTCCGGGTACCGGTGGCGCAGGTCCACCGCGCCAAGCGCGTTCCGCCGACCCGGCGGCCGACCGCCGCGGCGGTCGTGGCGCTGGAGCGGGCCGCCGACGAGGCCTGGCCGGCGCCGACCCGGGGCCTACTCGGTGACTGGCTGCTCCGGTCGGCCGAGGGCTGGACCGGGCGCGCCAACTCCGCGCTGCCGATCGGCGACCCGGACCGACCACTGGCCGCCGCTGTCGACGCGGTGGAGCGCTGGTACGCCGACCTGGGCCAACCCGCGTTGATCAACACGCCGCTGCCGCTCGCCGCACCGGTCGGCGCCGAGCTGGACGCCCGTGGCTGGGGCACCCGTCCGCCGACGCTGGTGCAGACCGCGCCGCTGCCCCTACCGGCGTCGACGCCCGCCAGCGGCCAGGCCGACGGGTGGGGCAGCGCTGTCGTCGAGCTGGCCACCGCGCCGAGCGACGAGTGGCTGGCCATCGCCGCCGGCCGTAAGGGCGGCCTGCCGGACGCCGCCCGGCACGTCCTCACCGCCGTGGACCAGGTTCGCTTCGCCCACGTGTACGCCGACAACGCCCTGGTGGCCATCGGCCGTGGCACTGTGACCGGCCAGGGACGCTGGTTGGGCCTCAGCCTGATCGAGGTCCTGCCGGCGGCCCGCCGCCATGGGTTGGCCCGCCGCGTGATCCACGAGCTGGCCAACTGGGGGGTGGCGGGCGGCGCGACGCACGCGTTCCTCCAGGTCGAGCAGCGCAACGCGGCGGCTGTCGCGCTCTACCAGCGACTCGGCCTCGTCACCCACCACACCTACCTGACCCGGGTAGCCCCGAACACAGCTTGATCCACTCGGCTTTCAGGAAGTCGCGGCATCCGGACGCCCGGGACCCCCCGACTTCAAGAAGCCGAGTCGATCAAGAGCGGTGGTCAGCGGCGGACGACTCGGCGGGGCTTGGCGGCCTTGACCTCGGCGTACCGCTTGAGCTGCTGAGAGCGGTAGTCACGGCCGAGCGCGGTGAGCACCAGATAGCCGATCAGCAACCCGGCACCAGTCGCGAGCAGGTAGAGCCAGATCTGGGCGAAGAACGTCGCCGCGCCACCGGCGAACGGGTTGTCACCGACCAGCAGCGGCCCGACCAGCACTGTCAGCAGCAGCGCCACCGGCACCACGAGGGCCATGTCGGCGGCCCAGCCCGCCAGCGGCCGGCGTCGGCCCCAGCGGAAGGCGACCACGGCGAGGATCAGGCCGATCACCGTGAACATCGTCAGCGACACCCGGTCGGCGGCGGTGTCGTCACCGTCGAAACCGAACCGGGTGATCAGTCGGGCGACCACGTTGACCGCGAACAGCGCCGCTACGAGCACCCCGAGGTCACGCCACCGCTTGTCCATCGCCGGACCCTCCTGCCGTACGCCCGTCGCGGGCTCGCATCCCTGGCAGGAATATCTACCACCCTTACCTGGGAGCCGTCATCACCCGGCAGCAACCAGAACCAGCCCGGCGTCAGCCGTCCAGCATGGCCGGCTGCGGGGCGAGAATCTGCCGGAAGCCCATCACCGCGAAGGTCATCGCGCCGGCCACGATCATGGCCAGCCCGACCCAGTTGTCTCCGGCCAGCAACAGGTCCCCCTCGTTGGTCCGGATGGCGGCGACCGCCATCAGCGCGAACCACGGCACCGCCGGCAGCGCCACCGCCCAGCGACGGCCCACCGCCTCGTACGCGAACCAGCTCAGCAGGATGTTGGCGCCGATGGCGAGGAGCACCGACACGCCGACCAGTTGCCCGCCGACGCGGAGCGTGGCGAGCAGCAGCTCCAGTACGCCGGTCAGCACACCGGCGAGGACCACGACGATCCCACCGACCAGCCGGACGCCCAGATCCAGCAGTCGCGGCGGCGGCCCCGCCGGGGGCGGGGCTTCCTGGTCCTCCACGACCGTCATCTGTGCGGCCGGCACTGTCACCGGAGACCCGCCGCCGCGACCGGGGACCGGTCCGGGGCGGTCTCCGCGGGCAGGCCGGCGAAGAGGTCGTCCTCCCAGCCGTACGGCCCGGTGCCCGGACCCTTCGCACCGACCGCGAGGGTGAAGAACTCCACGCCCATGAACTCGCCACCGAAGTTGCCGGCGATCGAGTAGAGCCACGAGTTGGCCGGGATCTGGGTGGCGTGCGCCCGCATCGCGGCCTCCTTGGCAGTGTGGTGGTCGGTGCCGTCGATCCGGGCGGCGATCTGGGCGTCCGGGGTGCCGAAGGGCAGGTCGGCGATGTCCTCGATGCCGCCGAACGGGTTGTCGGACGACTCGGCGAAATGCGTCATGCCGGCCTCCAGGACGCTGAGCGGCATGGCCGTCCAGTAGACCTTGAGCGGGGCGCAGCCCTCGGCGGTGGCCAACTCGACGGCACGCATGGCCACCCGGTGCGCCTGGATGTGGTCGGGGTGGCCGTAGAAGCCGTTCGGGTCGTACGTGACGAGCACCTGCGGGCGTACCTCTCGCATGATCTCCACGAGGTGCCCGGCGGCCTCGTCGAGGTCGGCCTGCCAGAAAGCCCTGGGGTGCTCGTTGGTCGCGAGCCCCATCATCCCGGAGTCACGGTAGCGGCCAGCGCCGCCGAGGAAGCGGTGGTCGCTGACGCCGAGCGCGGCGCACGCGGCGGCCAGCTCGGCCACGCGGTACCCGCCGAGCTGGTCGGCCTCGGCGGCGGCGAGCTGCGCCAGCGCGGGCACGTGGATCTCGCCCTCCTCGCCGAGTGTGCAGGTCACCAGCGTGACGTGCGCGCCGTCGGCGGCGTAGTGGGCCATCGTCGAGCCGGTGCCGATCGACTCGTCGTCGGGGTGCGCGTGGACCAGCAGCAGGCGGCGGTCGGGCAGCATCGTCACGACGGTCACTCTAACTGGCAGTTCGGCCCGGCCAACGCTGACGCGTCCGCCCAGGTCGGCCACATCACCCCCGCTCCCGCTCTACGATTTGGGCTGTGGACTTTCCGGAGCTGGCCGCCCGCACCCGCCGGTTCAGCCACGGCGCGCCACGCGCTGTCTCGGTGGCTGAGGACGGCTCCCGGGTGATCTTCCTGCGATCCGCCGGCCCCGAGGACCCGGCGGACGCGCTCTGGTTGCTGGACGTGGGCACCGGCGAGGAGCGGCTGGTCGCCGATCCGGCGACCCTGCTGGGCGAAGGCGGGGATGTCCGCTCCCTCTCCCCCGGCGAACGCGCGCTACGCGAGCGACTGCGGCTCAGCGCCGCCGGCATCGGCTCGTACGCGTTGGACGCGGCCGGTCGGGTTGCGGTGTTCGCGCTGGCCGGGCGGTTGTTCCGAGCCGATCTGGTGCACGGCGACGTGGTGGAGGTGGCGGCCGTCGGCCCGGTGCTGGACCCACGTCCCGACCCGACCGGGCAGCGGCTGGCGTACGTGACGGACGCGGCCGAGGGCGTGCGCCGGGGTGAACTGCGGGTGATCGACCCGGACGGCACCGACACCCTGCTGGCCGGCGAGGACGCCGGGGTGAGCTGGGGGTTGGCCGAGCACATCGCGGCGGAGGAGTTCGGCCGGTACCGGGGGTACTGGTGGGCGCCCGACGGCCGCTCGGTGCTCGCCGCCCGGGTCGACGAGTCCCGCCTGGAGCGGTGGCACCTGCATGACCCGGCCGAGCCGGCGAGCCCCCCGACCGCCGTCGCGTACCCCCGGGCCGGTGGCCCGAACGCTGAGGTCAGCCTGCACCTGCTGGACCTGGACGACGGTTGGGTCGACGTGCACTGGGACCGGGAGACCTACCCGTACCTGACCGGGGTCAGCTGGGGTGAGGGCAGTCCGTTGATCACCGTGCTGCGCCGCTCGCAGCAGCACGGGCTGGTGCTGGCGGTGGACCCGCGCACCGGTGAGACGCAGGTGCACGCCGAGCTGGCCGATCCCCGCTGGGTCGAGCCGATCGCCGGCACCCCCACGCACCTGCCGGACGGCCGGGTGCTTGTCGGTGGGGAGTTGGCCCACGACGGGTACGACGCCCGGTGCCTCTTCGCGGACGGCACCCTGCTCACCCCGCCGTCGCTGTACGTACGACGGGTGGTGGGTCGGCTGCCGGCCGCCGCCGGCCCGGCCGACCTGCTGGTGGAGGCGAGCGACGGCGAGCCGAGCGAGCGGCACCTGTTCCGGGTCCGCACCACCATCGGCGGTGGGGTGGACGCCCGCCGCCTCACCACCGACTCCGGCTGGTACACCGCCGCCGTGGGCGGGGACGTGCTGGCCGTCGGCGGCGCGTCGCTGGACCACGCCGGGGTGCGCTGGACTGTCCGCCGCGGCGATCAGGAGATCGCCGAGCTGCGTTCGTTCGCCGCCGCCCCGCCGTATTCCCCTCTGCCGCTGCTGGAACGGGTGACCGACCGGCGGCTGCCGGCGGCGGTGCTCTACCCGGACAACCACGTGACGGGCCGGCGGCTGCCGGTGCTGCTGGACATCTACGGCGGCCCGGGGCACCAGGAGGTGGTGGCGGCGCGGGCCGCGTGGTTGGAGCGGCAGTGGTGGGCCGACGCCGGGTTCGCGGTGGTCACCATCGACAACCGGGGTACGCCGGGAGTGGCGCCGTCGTTCGAGAAGGCGATCCACCGGCGGGTCGCCGACGTGATCCTGACCGACCAGATCGACGCGCTCACCGCGCTCGCCGGCAAGCACCCGGACCTGGACCTGGGGCGGGTCGGGGTGCGCGGTTGGTCGTTCGGCGGGTGGCTGGCCGGCTTGGCGGTGCTGCGCCACCCGGAGCTGTTCCGCTGCGGGATCGCGGGCGCCCCGGTGACCGACTGGGCGCTGTACGACACTGCGTACACCGAGCGTTATCTGGGGTTGCCGGAGGACGGCCAGGACATCTACGCGCACCACTCGCTCGTCGAGATGGCCGCCGAACCGGTCACCGGCCCGGACCAGGCCCGCCCGTTGCTGCTGGTGCACGGCATGGCCGACGACAACGTGGTGGCCGCGCACACGCTCCGGCTCTCCGCAGCCCTGCTGAGCGCCGGCCGCCCGCACGCCGTGCTGCCGCTGACCGGGGCCACCCATCTGGCCGCGAACGGCACCGCCGAGCGTCTGCTGCCTCTGGAGCTGGACTTCCTCCGCACCCACCTGCTGTAGGGGGCCTACAGGTCGGCGGCAGTGTCGAGGGCCGCAACGTCCGGTCCGGTCGAGCCGCCATACGTGGCGATCTTGTATTCGGTCGCCGCGAGGGAGAGGGTCAGCTCACGAATCCGGCGACGGATGATGTCGCGATGTTCAAGCAGCATGTCGAGCCGCTCGGGCACCGTGTCCTGCCCGGCGTCCACGAGCGCAATGTAGTGCTGCAGGTCGCGCATCGGCATCCCGGACAGCCGCATCCTGGTGAGGAACACCAGGCGCCGCACCGCTGCGGCGTCGTAGACGCGATGACCCTGGCTGTCACGGGCCACCTCGACCAGCCCGGCCCGCTCGTAGTAGCGCAGCGTGTGAGGCGTGATGTCGAGGAGGTCGGCGACCTCGGCGATCGTCATCGACTCGTGGACGTCGGCCAGGTCGGTGAGGCTGTGGATCACCTCGACCGACAGCGGGCCGTCATCCCCGACCATTTCCAAGGCCCTGGTCATCAGATCGTCGGTGGCCACGACATCACCCTAGATCGGCCGGACCGACGCCGGGACGCCGTCGAAGTCGGCGCTGCGGGCAGTCTCGGCCCACCGCTCGACCTCGTCCAGACCACGCCGGTACGCGCCCGAGATGCGCTCGACCGCTTCGCGCCCGAGCGGCAGACGCAGCGGCACCTCGTTGCTGTGTGCGAGGGACACGATGATCTCGGCCGCCCGTGTTGGGTCACCTTCCTGGCGGCCGTCGGTCCCGGCCATGTCCGCGCGGACGGCGGCGAGCAGATCACTGTACGTTTCGGACGCCTCAGTGAATTCGAGTACGTCGGCGGCGTTGAAGTCGGTCCGGAACCGGCTCGGTTCAATGATCATCACGCGGATCCCGAACGGTGCGACCTCCCCGGCCAGCGCCTCGGACCAGCCTTCGAGGGCGAACTTCGACGCGGAGTAGGCCGATACGCCGGGAAACGCCATCCTCCCGCCCTGGCTGCTCATCTGCACGATCATCCCGGCGCCCCGGCTACGCATCGCGGGCAACGCCGCCCGCACGAGCGCGGCCGGACCGAACAGGTGCAGATCCATCAATTCGCGCAGCTGCGCGTCGCTGACCTCCTCGACCGCTCCGACCACGGCCCGGCCCGCGTTGTTGACGAGAACGTCAAGCTGACCGAAGCGGTCGAGGGTGGCCCGCACGAGCGACGCCGACGCAGCGGTGTCCCGGGCGTCGAAGTTCGCGACCAGAACGTTGTCGGGGTATCTGGCCGCCAGGTCGGCCACGCTGTCCGGCCGGCGCACCGCCGCCACCACCTGATCGCCCGCAGCGAGCGCCGACTCCGCCAGTGCTCGCCCGAAACCGCGGGACGCACCGGTGATGATCCAGGTCTGTGTCGTCATGGCGGCAAAGCTATGGCTTTGAGCGCGCGCGAACGCAAACGCGAGCCCGCCGCGACGCAAACCCTCTGGTCGGCCTTGAGGGGCAGCGTCTGATGGCCGCTCTGGTCGATGCACTCAGGGGCGTGCGTCGTATTGGGTCCGGGCATCGAAAACGCGGTCCATGTGCGTCTCCGCCCAGTTCTTGATCGCGATCATGACCGGGAACAGCTCATGGCCGAGTGGGGTGAGCTCGTAGTCGACGCGGACCGGCACCGAGGCGGTGACAGTGCGGGTGACCAGGCCGTCGCGCTCCAGGGTGCGCAGGGTCTGGGTGAGCATTTTCTGGCTGACGCCGGCGATGCGCTGGGCGAGTTCGCCGTGCCGCTGCGGGCCGTTGACGAGCGCTGGGATCACCAGGGCGACCCACTTGTCGGTGAGCCTGCTCAGCAGCTCACGGGTCGGGCACTGCTCCAGGAACGCGTCGTAGTCGCGTTTGGCCTGTTCGCGGCGTTGCGCTGCGGTCGACGTCGCCATCCTCTTGCCTCCTTGGTGCCCTAGGCACTTTAAGGTACCTACTTTCTCACAGTGCCTCTGATTCGTACGGTCGTGGTGATCACGAAATCCCACGAAGGAGACGGCGATGCGCGCAGTCAGCTATGCAGAGTTCGGAGGGCCGGAGGTCCTGCACGTGGCCGAGGCGCCGGTGCCCGAGCCGGGGCCCGGGCAGGTGCGGGTGCGGGTCGCGGCCTCGGTTGTCCATCCGGTTGATCTGATGGTCCGCTCCGGTCGGTTCCCGGCTCCGCTGCCGACCGGTCTGCCGTACACGCCCGGTTGGGACGTTGCCGGCAGCGTCGACGCGGTCGGCCCGTCGGTCGACGAGTTCACGATCGGCGACGAGGTCATCGGCTTCTCGCCCTGGCTGCAGACCACTGTCGGCGCCCACGCCGAGTACGTGGTCCTCGACGCCGCCTGGCTGACCTCCGCGCCCGCCGGCGTCCCCGCCACCGAGGCGGCGACCCTGCCGACCAATGGCCTCGCCGCCGCCCAGGCACTCGACCTGCTCGCGCTCCCGGCAGGTTCGACGGTGCTCGTCACCGGCGCCGCCGGGCAGGTCGGTGGGTTCGTCCTGGCGCTGGCCCGGGCGGCCGGTCTGCACGCCACCGGACTGGCCGGGGCCGACGACAGCGAGTTCGTCGAGTCGCTGGGCGCGGCGTTCCTGTCGCGCGACGACGATCCGACGGGGACGTTCGACGCGGTCGTCGACCTGGCGGTGATCGGCTCCTCGCTGCTGGACCTCGTTCGGGACGGCGGCGGCTACGTGGCCGCGTCACCCCCGCTTCGCCCGGAGCCGGTGCGCGGGATCCGGTCCGTCGCGCTGGAGGTGCTACCGGACGGAACCCGGCTGGGCGAACTGGTCAAACTCGTCACCAGCGGCGACATCCCGCTCCGGATCGCCGACGTGTACCCCTTCGCCGACGCGGCGGCCGCCCACGAGCGGCTGGCCCAGGGCGGCGTGCGCGGCGGCGTGGTGATCGTTCCCTGATCAGCGCCTCTTGCATCTCACGCCGGTTGAGATCGCGTGGTGGGCGTCGTGGACAGACTCACGGGACGGTACGGATAACCGCACCCACACCGTGCGGGCCACCCGGATGTCCGTGCCCCCGCCGCCGCCGAGGCTGGAACGCATGGACAACGTGGTGGAACTCGACGGGGTGACCCGCAGCTACGGCTCGCGCCGCCGGCCGGTCGCCGCTCTTCGCACCGTCTCAGTCGCGGTGGCGGCCGGCACGTTCGTGGCGGTGATGGGCGCCACCGGATCGGGCAAGAGCACGCTGTTGCAGTGCGCGGCCGGGCTGGACCGGCCGACGTCAGGCCGGGTGCGGCTGGTCGGCCGGGACGTCACGCGGATGCGCGAAGGCGCCCTGACCCGGCTGCGCCGCGACCGGGTGGGTTTCGTCTTCCAGTCGTACAACCTGCTGTCCGAGCTGACGGTGCGGCAGAACGTGCTGCTGCCCCGTCGGTTGGGTGGTCCGCGTCCGCGTCCGCTCGACGAGGTGCTGGCCGAGGTCGGGCTGTCCGGGCTTGCTGGCCGTTCGGTCGGTGAGTTGTCCGGTGGCCAGCGTCAGCGGGTCGCCATTGCCCGTGCGTTGGCTGGCCGTCCCGCCGTGGTGTTCGCGGATGAGCCGACCGGGGCGTTGGACCCGACCACCGGTGGGCAGGTTCTGCAGTTGTTTCGCAACGGGGTGGACCGGGCCGGGGTGACTGTGGTGATGGTCACCCACGACCCGATGGCAGCGGCGTGGAGCGACAGGCTCATCCTGCTGCGCGACGGCGAGGTGGTGGCGGACGGCCCGACGCCCGATCCGACGAGCATCGCGCAGCGGCTGGCCGCCACCGTGTCTGACCCGGTGGTGGCCCGGTGAACGCGGGGCTGACCAGGCAGGCGTTGCGCAAGCAGCCGTGGGCCTTCGCTGGACCATTCGTCACGCAGTGCCTGGCCGCCGCGCTGGTGTCCGGAGCGCTCGGCGCCAGTTCCTCGATATCCGACGCGCGGTTGGACCCGGCCGCGCGGCAGGCGCTGACCGATAGCGGGATCCCCGAGATGGCGGTGCTGTTCGTGGTGGTGTCGGTGTACCTGACCACGTTGATCGTTGGGTTGACCATGACGTCGTCGATCGCCCGGCAGGGTCGGGACATCGCGCTGGTGCGGGCGATCGGTGCCACTCCCGCGCTGGTGCGCCGCGCGGTGGCTGTCCAGGCCGCTGCGGTGGCAGTGCCGGCGACAGTGCTCGGGGTGCCGCTCGGCGCCCTGCTCGCCCACACCTGGTTGGCGGGGCTCACGGGGCACGGGGTGATTCCGCCCGGCGTGACGTTCCACAGTTCGGCCGCGGCGTTGCCCGCCGCGTTGGGCATCACCGTCGGGGCGTCGCTGGTTGGTGCGCTGGTCGCGGCGGTGCGCCCGGCGCGAGTACGCCCCGCCGCCGCACTGACCGAGACGGCCGTCGCGCGGCGTCAGGTCAGCTTCGTGCGTACCGCGATCGGGGTGGTACTGGTGGCTGGCGGCGTGGTGCTGTCGATCCTGATCGCGAAGGGCGACCCGGCCAAGGCCGACGGGTCGAGCTTCTTCACGATGCTGGCGATGTGCGTCGGGGCCGGCTTCCTCGGCCCGGTACTGCTGCGGCTGGTCGCACCGCTGGCGCGACTGTTCGGGGGCACCGGGGCGCTGGCCGCGGACAATCTCGCGGTGCGATCCAAGGCGCTGTCCGGTGCCCTGGTACCGCTGGTTCTGGCAATCGCGTTCGCCATGGTGAAGGTGGTCACGCACACCACGTCCGTACATGTGCGCGCAGTGCCCGACCCACCGGCGCAGGTGTGGACGGAGTACTCCGGCACTGCCGTCTACGTGGCCTTCGCCGCGGTAGCCGCTGTGAACACGCTGGTGACCGTGTTGTTGGCCCGGCGCCGGGAGCTTGCGGTGACCCGGCTGGTCGGCGCGAGCAGGATGCGGGCGCTGGCCGTGGTCGTCTGCGAAGCCCTGACGGTGACGGTGACAGCGATGGCGGTGGGTACGGTGGTCGCGATGGTCACAGTGGTGCCGATGCTGCACGGCATGCTGGGCACGTGGATGCCGTACCTGCCGAGCGGGCAGCTGATCGTCGGCCTGGCCGCGGTGATCGGTCTGGTCCTGCTGGGCACCGTGGTGCCGGCGGTGGTCGCGATGCGCCGCCCGGCGGTCGAGTCGCTGGCGGTGGACCCGTGAGATCGGTCGTCGGCACGGTCCTGCGCGCGCCGCTGGCCGCCCGTACCTGGCGTGAGGTCGGATACGCGGTCACCGGCGCGGTGCTGGCCGTGCCGACGTTCGCGCTCGCGCTGCTGGGGTTGGTGTTCTCCGCGCTGTCGCTGCTGACGATCGGGCTGCCGCTCCTGACCGGTGTGCTGGTGCTGGCCCGGCTGACAGTGCGGTACTTCCGTGGGCCGGCCCGGCTCTTCCTCGGCTGGAGTTGGCCGAACCCGCCGCCCGTACGCCGCGGCGGGTCGGGCCCGGTGCGTTGGGCCGCTGCGGTGCTGACCGACGCCAGCGGTTGGAAGGCCCTCGCGTACTGCTTCGCCCGGCTGCCGCTGATGGCAGCGGCCGGCTACCTCGGCGGGGTCCTCATCGTCGGAGGGCTGCTAGGGATCACCTATCCCGTGTGGATGCACTGGTTTCCGCAGGATCCGCCGTGGGGCGGTCCCTGGGGTCTGGCCGCGCAGGGGTTGGCCGCGCTGCTGGTGTTTCCGTGGTACTTCAGGCTCATCGTGTGGCTGGACCGGCGGTTGGTGGGGGCGCTGCTGGAGCCGGGCCCGGAGCGAGCCCGGATAGCGGCGTTGGAAGCCAGCCGGGACGCGTTGCGGGCGGACGCGGCGGCGCTGCTGCGGCGGGTGGAGCGGGACCTGCACGACGGCACCCAGGCCCGGCTGGTCGCGCTGGGCGTGGCGCTGTCGCGCATCGAGCGGCGAGCCGGCGAACCGGAGCTGCGGACGATGGTGGCGCAGGCCCAGGGCGCGGTGGTGGAGGCGCTTACCGAGCTGCGGGACATCGTGCGGGGCATTCACCCGCCCGCGCTGGACGCCGGCCTGGGCACCGCTATCGAGACGCTGGCCGCGCGCAGCGCGGTGCCCGTCGACGTAAACGTGCACCTGCCCCGGCGGCCAACGCCCGACATGGAGTCCGCGCTCTATTTCAGCGCCGCCGAACTGCTCACCAACGTGGCGAAGCACGCCGGATCCAGCCGGATCCGGCTGGACCTTCGGGCGCTGGGTGGCGTGCTCCGCCTGACCGTCACCGACGACGGGCGCGGCGGGGCAGCGCCGGGGAGCAAGGGTACGGGTCTGGCAGGGCTGGCCCGGCGGGCCGAGTCGCTGGACGGCGCGCTGCGGGTGGACAGCCCGCCCGGCGGGCCGACGACTATCACAGTGGAGCTGCCGTGCGAGTGGTGATCGCCGAGGACAACCCGTTGCTGCGCGACGGGATCAGATTGTTGCTGACGGATCACGGCATCACAGTGGTGTCGACTGTGGACAACGGAGACGACCTGCTGGCGGCGATCGGCGAGCATCGGCCGGACGCGGCGGTGGTCGACGTGCGGATGCCACCGACCTTCACCGACGAAGGCCTGCGGGCGGCACTGGCGATCCGGGCGACGTACCCGGAGATCAGCGTGCTGGTCTTCTCACAGTGGGTGGAGACCCGGTACGCGCGACAACTGATCGCCGAGCACCCCGGGCGGGTCGGGTACCTGTTGAAGGACCGCATCGTCAGCACCGACGACTTCGTCGACGCGCTGCGCAGGGTGGCCGACGGCGGGACAGCACTGGACCCGGAGGTGGTGCGGCAGTTGCTGGCGGCCCCGGCGGTGGACGCGGGCGTCGCCCGCCTCAGCGAGCGGGAACGAGAGGTCCTGGGAATGCTGGCCGAGGGCCGGTCCAACGCTGCCATCTGCGAGTCGCTGCACCTCGCCGCACGCAGCGTGGAGAAGCACGTGACAGCCATCTTCACCAAGCTGGACCTACCCCAGGCTCGGACCGACCACCGGCGAGTGCTCGCCGTGCTGCGCTACCTGAACGCGGCGCGCTGAGGCGCTCCAGCGGTTTGTCGACTCACAGCACCCCGAGGCCGATGGCGAGCTGCGTGATCGTCGGTGGGGCACCCGGGTCGCGGGCGACCTGGGCGACCACGTCCCGCACGGCTGGCCGGTCGCGGACCTCAGCGGGCGCCATGCGCTCGGCCCGCAACAGGACCCGCGCCGCGTTGGCGAGGTCATCCGTGTGGAGGTATGCGCGCGCCGCATCGATCAGGTGCGCGGCGCGGTGCTCGACCGGCAGCCACCGCCACCCGTCCCGCCCGATCGCCTTCTCGTGCCGGGCGACCGCCTGGGGCCCGTCGCCCAGTTCCACGGCGGCAGCGACCCATGCCAGTTCGACGGCAGTCGGCCCGAACGCCGTCCGGTAATGGTCCTGACCGTCGCCCACCTGAGCGGCCAACTCGGCGGCCTCGCCCAACAGCTCACCGAACACCCGATCATCACCGGCCCTGGCCGCGATCAGCGCGGCCTGCACGAGCAGCGATCCCCGTAGCGACATCTCCTCCGGCGTGCCCGAAGCGATCTGGGAAGCGGCGGCGAGCATCACCGGCCCTGCACGAGCCGATGCCCGCAACACCTGGCCAAGCTGCACCGCCGCGCAGGCCAACAAGACCCGGTCACCAGCGGCGGCGGACATCGCCCGATCAGCCGCCAACCAGGCGAGGCTCCCCTCGTCCAGCTTGACCAGGAGCGCCGCCGTCACCCGATACGCCTCGACCACCGCCGCCCGTCCGGCCTCCGGGTCCTGCGCGTGGGCGCGACGCACCTCGGTCACCACAGTGGGCAGCAGCTCGACCAGACGCGGGTACCGGGCGTGCTGGAAGGTCATCCATGCATGACGCACCTCCCGAGCCAACCGATCGGGCGACATCACGTCACGGTCCGCCAGACGACCAAAAGCCATTGGGTACGCCGACAGCGCCGCCCGAATCCGCGCGACGCCCTCGCGACGCTCGACAACCCCGGCGGGCTGGACATCACGGCCAAGCAGGGCTGCGGGATCGACCCGCAGCACCGCTGCGATCTCCCGGATGGTCGACACCCGCTCCAGGGAACGGACCCCACGCTCGACCTTGTCCACCCAGCTCTTTGACTTCCCCAACCGATCCGCGAACGACTGCTGCGACAACCTCCGCCGCACCCGCAGGTACGCGACCCGTCGGCCGATCGGCACCGGATCACGGCTCACCCCGCCACCGCCGATCCGGCACCGCCCGAGTCGTCTCCTGCACCGGTATCCGTTCGGCCTCGGCCTGCGCGAGCAACCGGCGTTTGGCTTCGTCCCGTTCGGCAGCGTCGATCTGCTCGCCCGTGTACGGCGTGCCGGCGTCGTCCTTGCCGCTCATTCCCACCTCCGCTGACAGGGGCAGGTGGTCTCGCCTTGGCGACCTGTTCGTACTGATCCCGCCCTCACTCAGCATCTGGTGAACGGTGAGTGACAGAAAGCTAGCGGGTGTCCGCTGGTCGCGCGTGCCGTCCGCTATCGGGCCACGGGCCGGTACGCCTCGTAGACCTCACGGAACGCGGCCGCTTCCGCCGTCCCGGTGCCCTCGATCTTTCGGAGCACTTCCCGCGCCCGCCACCAGTTCGAGGACACCACTCGCCCCGAGCGGACCGCATCGGCGGCGACGACACTCGCCTCATCCGGCTGATCGCCGGCCACCAGTGCCATCGCGAGATCCAGACGGGCGGAAGCGGAGCGCCGTGGCCGCTCCCCACCATCGCCGCGCGGGTCCAATTCCGCCAAGGCAGTCCGGGCCATCTGCTCGGCGGCCGGGTCGCCCACCCACGACAGCGTGGTCGCCGTGTACGCCAACGCCTTCGTCGGGTCGTACCGGTAGTGGTGCTCGGCCCGCTCGGGCACCGGCAAGTTCGCTGTCAACAGTTCCAGACGATCCAGCGCATCACGCGTCCCCCGCACATCACCGAAGCGCGCCCACACCCGCGCTTCCTGGGCGGTCGCCTGGATGTACGCGGAACTACCCTGAGGCGCGACCCGCTGCGCCTGCCGCGAAAGGTTCATCGCCCGCCGGCAGTCACCCCGGGTGAGCCAGTCCCACGCCCGCGTCTCCAGACACCACGCCTGGATCTCCGGATGCTCCGCATGCTCGGCAAGAGCCATGGCCGTACGCAGATGAGCGCCTGCGGCAGGCTGTTGCAGCAGATCGATGTGCACCGTCGCCCGCAGCACCGTCAGCCAGCCACCGGCAATGACGAGCCGCCGGCGCTGCGCCAAAGTGCCACGCCCATCGAGCAGCCGTTCCACATATGCCAACTGCCGACGCACCCTCGGAAGTAGCTCGAACGGCCGCGAGAGCGCGTACGCGCTCGCCAGGTCGTCTACTCCGGCCTCGATCCGCACGAGCGTCTCGGCGCTGACATCGCTGGCCCGTACCCGAGCCAGCAGCTCACCGGCCTCGGCGTCGTGGTCGACGGGCTGGTCCACCAGACGGACGAGCGCCCCGTCGGCTCGCAACACTTCGTCGAGGTGCCGAGCCGTGTCAGGGGTGGGGGCCTTCGCCCCGGTCTCCAGATCGTGCAGGTGGCTCTTGCCCCGATGGGCGAGCTGACCGAGCGCCCGCAGAGACAGTCCTTTGCTGGTCCGCAGTGCGCGAAGTTGGGCACCGAAGCGTGGATCGACCTGCGACACGAGAGGCCCCTAATCGAAGGCAGGACAGCTCAGACCGGATCGGCGAACTACTGCTACGGACAGTGCGTCGAGCAAACACGGCGTCATGCTGATTGGACGCTCCCGTTGTCGCCGCCGCAAGGACATCTGCGTGGCTTCTCATCACTCACTGCACCGGCGTGACACCTTCGGGTGCACTCAGGGTGGCATTGGGGTGACCCAACGCTATCGTTGCTGATATGAGTGCCCCGAACACCGCTCTGCGCGTGGTCCACACGGGGATGCGCATGCGCCAGGACGACTTCGCCCGCGCGCTCCAGGCCGCCGGCCGCCGCGTCGGCGAGCCCAACGACGCCAACAAGAGACTCGTCCAGCGCTGGGAGTCCGGCGCGATCGCCGCACCGCGGCCCGTGTACGCCCGCGCCCTGGAGGTCGTCACCGGCCTGCCGCTGCTCGGCTTCGCCGCGATACCCAATGGCCAGGTCGTCGATGACCAGCACGGCGGCCACGACCTGACCTCGCCCATGTCCAGCCTGGCCACGCCAACGCCCAAGCCACTCGCGGTCCACGCGTCGTACGAGGGCGTCTGGCTCAGCCGCTACCAATACCACTCCAGCGGCCGGGGAGAATCATTCGCCGGGCAGCACTTCGTGGTCGTGCTCCAGCACGGCGACCGACTGACCGTGCGCAGTCTGCCCGGTTCGGCGGCATCGTCGCTGTCAATGGATCTCACCGTGGACGGTGCCGTGGTCACCGGCACCTGGGTGGAGCAGACCGATCCCGCTGGCTACTACCGGGGAGCCCGGTACCACGGCGCAATCCAGCTACTGGTGGAGCCCACCGGCCGGCGGATGGCCGGGAAATGGGTCGGGTTCGGCAAGGACATGGACGTCAACACAGGCCCCTGGGAGCTGACATTCCGGGATGCCTCCACGTCCAAGGCGACACTCGACCAGTACAACACCTCGCCCGAGTAGAAGTTTCGCCGACTGATCCGCAGTTGGCTTTGCGGATGGCGTAGTACGGATTCGCCCTCAACAGGCTATTACGTCGGCTCAAGATCACATCGGCGCGAGGAACTGGTTGGTGGCTTCGATGAGCAGGCTGCGGGTGCCAGGTTCGGAGCCGCTGTGGCCGGCGTCCTCCACGATGTGGAACTTCGCCTCAGGCCAGACCCGATGCAGGTCCCAGGCCTGGTTCGGCGGCGTCTTGATGTCGTAACGGCCGTTCACGATGACCGTCGGGATGTGTCGAATGCGGTCGACGCCCGCCAGGAGACCTTCCGGCGGGAGGAAGCCGCCGTTGCTGATGTAGTGGTGTGTGATGCGGGCGAACGCCAGCAGGCTGGTGTCGTCGATGACGGGCGGCGTCATCGGCAGCAGGGTGTTGGCCGAGAGCTCCCAGCTCATCCAGGCGCGGGCCGCCGGGCCGTGGACCGCGGGATCGGGGTCGGAAATGCGGCGGCCATAGGCGGCGACAAGGTCGTCCTGTTCCGTCACGGGGATCGCGGCACAGAAGGCCGCCCACTCGGCGGGAAACAGGTGCGCCGCACCCGCCGGGGTGAACGACCATGCCTCGTCCGACCTGCGAACCAGCCACAGGCCGCGGAGCACGAGTTCGGTGACCCGCTCGGCATGGGCCTGGGCGTAGGCCAGGCCGAGGGTGCTGCCCCAGCTGCCGCCGAAGACGAGCCAACGCTCGATCCCCAGGTGCTCGCGTAGCCGCTCGATGTCCGCCACCAGGTGCGGGGTGGTGTTGTGTTCCAGTGACGTCTTCGGGTCGCCCGCGAAGGGCCGGCTACGACCGCAGTTTCGCTGGTCGAACAGCACGACCCGGTAACCGGACGGGTCGAAGTACCGCCGATTGTCCGGGAGCAGGCCACCGCCGGGACCGCCGTGCAGGAACACCGCGGGTTTGCCGTCGGGATTTCCGCACAGTTCCCAGTAGAGCTCATTGCCGTGGCCGACGTCGAGCATCCCGGAGTCGTACGGCTCGACGGGCGGATACCAGTCCATCATTCAACCCCGCGGAATTTCATAGTGGATACGCCCTCTCCATACCGCGCGGTCTCGTCATCGCCTGACACGCCCGAATCCACGCTCGGCCCGTTCCGGCACCGGCACGTTGGTCCGCGCCTGACCAACAGGTGCCCGAACGAGCTGAGTCAGTCGCCGACTCTCGGGGTCCCCCACGTGGACAGGCAGAACGGATGCCCGGCCGGGTCGGCGTAGACGAAGCAGTGGTCCGCGTTGGGCTGATGCTCGAATCGGGTAGCGCCGGCCGCCAGCACACGCGCTCCGGTCGCCTCCAGGTCGTCGACGAGGAACTCGAGGTGCATCTGCATCCCCACCTCGCCATCCGGCCAGGTGGGTGGCCGGTAGTCGTCGATCTGCTGGAACCCGATGTCACCGTTCGGCCCTTCTACAAGCGCCCAGGACTCGTCACCCTTCGCCACCCCGCCGGTGATCTCGGCGTAGAACCGCGCGAGCGCGATTGCGTCGGGCGCATTGACAGTCGTCAAGCTGAGCCTGATCAGGTCTGTCATCGAACAATCTCCATCTGTTGGTATGCCGGCGTGAGCTCCTCCCAGCGTTCCTCCCATCCGCGCGCTCTGACATCGGAGCTCCAGCCCTCCGGATGGACCGGGCCGTCGACCTCCAGCGACCGACCGAGATCATCAAGGTGGACCCGCCAACCAGAGGCGTGAAACGGGAGATGCCCTATCGGCAGACCGCGCTCCTCGACCACCAGCCGGGTCTTGGAGCCCTCCTCGGTCAGCCACGCCTCGATCTGCCCCTCGTCGTCCGTACCCGGCTTCGTCGTCAGCAGCAGGTGGTGGGGCGCATCGCACACCTCGATGCGCGCCGGACCGGTCCAGCTGCTCGTGAAGACGGCCTGGATCGTGCTGCCGACCCGCATGTCGCCATCGACCCGGGCCATCCAGCGGGCCAGCCGCTCGGGCGTCGTACACGCCTGCCAGAGGTCGCCGATGTCCGTGTCATAGAGGTTCTCGACCCGGACTGCTCCGCGGGTCTCGTCGAGCGTTCGCATCGTCGCGATCGTGGTCATCGTTGCGCCCTCTTTCCTCGTGCGATCTCGGTATGAAGAGCGTCGAGCCGGTTCTCCCAGAGCCGGCGGTACTCCCCCAGCCACTCGTCGACCTCGACGAGCGCCTCCGGGCGGAGTGTGTAGATCCGGCGCTGCGCGTCCTGGCGTACGTCGACAAGCCCGGCTTCCCGCAGCACGCGGAGATGCCGGGACACGCCCGGGCGAGCGATCGGGAGAGCCTCGGCCAGCTCTCCTGCACTCGCCGGGCGGTCGCGGAGAATATCGAGAACCGTGCGCCGGCTCTCGTCTGCCAGCGCGTGCAACACGGCGTCCATGACCACGAATGTAACCGCTCGGTTACGTACCCACAAGGTTACGTTCGATCTGTGGGTGCGAGTTCTGCCCGGTGCTCACTCCACGCCGTGCTGAAGGTCGCAGTGGATCGGCAGGAACAGAAGGGCCCCCTCCCGACGACGTTGTCGGGAGGGGGCCCTTCTGGCTTGCGGTGTGCCTTACGGCTTGACGTGCGCGTTCACGAACGACGGGTAGCCGAAGACGCTGGAGATGAAGATCCCGCCGGCCTTGGAACCGTGCACGTTGTAGGCCACGTCGACGTAGAACGGCACCACCGGCGCGTGCTCCTTCATGATCCGCTCGTCGAGCTTGGCCCACTCCGGGCCCTGTTCTGCCGGGGCCAGCGCGAGGATGCGGTCCATCTCGGCGTTGACCGCCGGGTCGTTGAAGTAGGACTGGTTGCTGTTGCCCTCGGCCTTGATGGTGCGACCGTCGTAGAGCACCGGCAGGATCGAGGCCCCGCTCGGCCAGTCCGCCGCCCAGTTACCGATGTACAGGTCCCAGGGGTTGTCCTTCTTCTTGATCTCGTCGAGCTTCGCGTCGTCCGAGATGTTCCGCAGCGTGATCTTGAAGCCGGCGCGCTCCAGGTTGGCCTTGAGCTGCGCGCCCTGCTGCTGCTCGGTGGAGTTGTCGGCGACACCGAGGACCAGCTCCGGCGTCTTGCCGCCGAGCAGCTCCTTGGCCTTGTCGACGTTGCCGTTGGGGCCGGCCGGGTACGCCTCGTACGCCTTGTAACCGATGGTGGCCGGCGGCATCAGCGTGGTCAGCGGCGCGGCGACGGTTTGGCCGCCGAGCGCCTTGATCATGCCCTCGCGGTCGACGGCGTAGTTGAGCGCCTGCCGGACCTTCAGGTCGGTGACCCGCTGGTTGTTGATGACGAGCTGGTTGGCACTCGGGGTCGGGGAGAGGATCGTCCGCGACTTGAGCGCGGCGTCCCCGGCGACCTTCGCGACCAGCGAGGCCGGCACGGTGTTGAAGGCGAGCGCGCTCTGGTCGGCGCCGTTGTCGGCGATCACCCGGTTGTTGGCGGCGTCCGCGGTCGGGCCGAAGGTCCACACGAACTGGTCCGGGTACTGGTGCCGGACGGCGTCGGTCTTCGGGTCCCAGTTGGGGTTGCGGTCCAGGGTGATCGACACGCCGACCTGGTTCTTGGCGATCTTGTACGGGCCGGACGAGAACGGTTGCTTGTCCAGGTCGACGCCGGTGTCCTTGTCGGCGGGCAGTGGCGCGGTGGTCGGCAGCGAGACCGCGAACGGCAGGTCACAGCGGGGCTTGGCGAACTCGAAGCGCAGCGTCTTCGCGTCCGGCGTGCTGAGGCCCGGCGGCAGCGACGTCTTGTTCTTCTTGAAGTCCCACTTGGTGTCGAACTGCGGGGTGTCGGCCAGCCACTCCTGGATGTAGGTCGGGCCACCGGAGAGGTCCGGGTCGAAGGACCGGGCGATGCCGTACGCGATCTCCTTGGAGGTGATCGGTCGGCCGTCCTCGAACTTCACCCCGTCCTTGACGGTGAATTCCCAGACCTTGCAGTCGTTGTTGACGTTCTTGCCCGGCGTCTCGGCCAGGTCGCCCACCAGGACCAGGCCGCCCTTGCCGTCGTCCTTCCAGGTGGTCAGGTAGCGGGCGAAGAGCGGGTTGGCCATCAGACCGGCGAACGAGTACGTCCGCTGCGGGTCGAGGTGGGAGATCGGCGACTCCCGGATGATGGTGAAGGTGCCGCCCTTCTGCGCCCCACTCACCTCGGCGGCCGGGCCCTGCGAGTCCTTGGGGTCGGTCGCGATGACCCCGGTCTGCTGC
This sequence comes from Micromonospora alfalfae, assembly GCF_022230925.1. Classification (GTDB taxonomy): domain Bacteria; phylum Actinomycetota; class Actinomycetes; order Mycobacteriales; family Micromonosporaceae; genus Micromonospora; species Micromonospora alfalfae. The sequence continues at coordinate 156,982 of NZ_JAKKFH010000009.1, forward strand.
CGCTCGGTGTTCACGGTGGTGCCCTCGCCCGTGTTCTTCGAGCACGCACCCAATGCCACAACCAGAGCGATCGCGCCGCCTGCGGCAGCCACCACGCGTGGTCTCATGAAGTACCCCCTTCACCCATGTGCCGTGCGATTTCGTCGGGGCGAGAACCGCCGACGTCCCGAGGATCGTAAGGAAGAAAACCTTCGAGTTGTGTAACAGTTGTCGATAACTTCCGCCACAGCCCAGCCACCAGCCACACGCTGGACATCGACAGGTCAGCGCAGCCGCACCCGCGGGTCGATGGCCGCGTAGAGCAGGTCCACCAGCACGTTCGCCAACACCACGAAGACCGCGGCGATCAGCACGGTGGCCATGATGGTGGGCAGATCACCCGAGCGCACCGCGTCCACCGCCGTACGCCCCAAGCCCTGGATGCCGAACGTCGTCTCGGTGATCACCGTGCCGCCGAGCGCCCCGCCCACATCCAGGCCGGCGATGGTCACCACCGGAGTGATCGCCGCACGCAGCGCGTGCCTTCCGTACACAGTGGGTTTGGCCAGGCCCTTGGCCCGCGCGGTCCGGACGAAGTCCTCCGACAGCGTCTCCAACATCTGCGCCCGGGACAACCGGGCGTAGATCGCCGAGAAGAGGAAGGCCAGCGCCACCCAGGCGAGCACCAGCCCACTGGCCCACTTCGCCGGATTGTCGAAGAGGGACGTGTAGCTGGGCACCGGCAACAGCCGCAGGTTGTAGACGAACACCAACAGCAGCACCGCGCCCACGAAGTAGAGCTGCAACGAGGCCCCGGTCAGCGAGAAGCCGATCGCCAGGCGGTCCAGCCAGGTGCCCCGCCGCAACGCGGACACCATTCCGAGGCCGACCCCGAGCAGCAACCAGAGGATCGCCGCCGGGATCACGATGCTCAACGTCACCGGCAGCACCCGGGCGATGGTGTCCGAGACCGCCTCGTTGGTGACGTACGACCAGCCCAGGCAGGGCGCGTCGCACCGGCCGCCCTGGGCGCTGCCCAGGTCACGACCGGTCACGATTCCCTTCATGTAACCGGCGTACTGGCTGATCAGCGGGTCGTTCAGACCCAGGTCGTCGCGGACCCGCTCCAGCCGCTCGGGGTTGCAGTTCTTCGAGCAGATGCTGCTGACCGGGTCACGCGGCAGAGCGAAGAACATCAGGAAGGTCAACACGCTCACCGCGAACAGGGTCAGCGTGGCGGAGAACAGCCGCTTGATCAGAAACCGTGACATGAGTCCACCCCTACCGGGACGACTTCGGGTCGAGCGCGTCCCGCAACGCGTCGCCGAAGAGGTTGAAGGCGAACACCAGCGCGAAGATCGTGATGCCCGGGAAGAACACGTACGCCGGGTCGGTCTGGAGGAAGTCCAGACTGTCGTAGATCATCCGGCCGAAGCTCGGGGTCTCGTCGCTGAGACCGACACCGATGAATGACAGCGCGGCCTCGCTGGTGATGAACTGCGGCACCGCCAGGGAGAACGACACCAGGATCGGCGCCCAGATGTTGGGCAGCAGCTGCCGGAAGAGCATGTGCCCCAGCCCGGCCCCACTGGCCCTGGCCGCCTCCACGAACTCCCGCTCGCGCAGTGCGATCACCTGCCCGCGAACCAGCCGGGCCGTGCTGGTCCAGCCGAAGATGGCGAAGACGGCGATCAGCACGCCCACCCCGAAGGCGGACGACACCTGCCCCCGCTCACCGTAGAAGCGCAGCGTGATGGTCGGGGTGAGCGCCAGCGCGATGATCAGGAAGGGCATGGCCAGGGTCAGATCGGTGATCCAGTTGATCACCGCGTCGAGCCAGCCGCCGAGGTAGCCGGCGAGCGCGCCCAGCACGACCCCGATCGTCGCGGTTATCAGCGCCGCCGCGAACGCGATGAACAGTGACGTCCGCAAGCCGTAGATCAACCGGATGAAGATGTCCCGACCCAGGTTCGGCTCCAGACCGAACCAGTGGTCCCCGGTGACACCGCCGGCGTAGCCCAGCGGCATGCCGAAACCGTCCAGCAGGTTCTGGAACTGCTCCCGCGGCCCGATCCCGTAGGCCATCTCGATCAGCGGGGCGGCCAACCCCAACAACAGGAAGAACACCAGGAGTACGCCGCTGACCACTGCCGTCCGGTCGCGACGCAGTCGCATCCAGGCGAGCTGACCGGGTGAGCGGCCGACGACGCCCTTCGCGGCGGGCATGGTCGCGTCCGGGTCGGACTCGATCTCGGCCAGCGCCACACCCTCCACCGGGGACAGGCTCACGACGGCACCTCCTCGAAGATCGGAGCCGCCACCTCGGGGAAGTGACACGCCGTGGCCTGCCGACCACCGTCGCGCGGCACCAGCGCCGGCTCCTCGGTGGCGCAGATGTCCTGCGCCTTCCAGCAACGGGTACGGAACCGGCAGCCCGAGGGCGGGTCGAGCGGAGTGGGCACGTCACCGGTCAGCCGGATCCGGCCCGCCGGGCCGAGCTGGGTGACGTCCGGGATCGCCGAGAGCAACGCCCGGGTGTACGGGTGCTGGGGTCGTTCGTAGATGTCCGCCCGGTCGCCGATCTCCACGATCCGACCCAGGTACATGACCGCGACCCGCTGGCTGAAGTGCCGGATCACCGCCAGGTCGTGCGCGATGAACACGAACGCCAGGCCCAGCTCCCGTTGCAGGTTGCGCAGCAGGTTGACCACCTGCGCCTGGATCGAGACGTCCAGCGCGGAGACCGGCTCGTCGGCGACGATCAGCTTGGGCCGAAGGGCCAGCGCGCGGGCGATGCCGATGCGCTGACGTTGACCGCCGGAGAACTCGTGCGGGTACCGGTTGTAGTGCTCCGGGTTCAACCCGACCAGTTCCAGCAACTCCTGCACCCGGGCCTTGATCCCACCCGGCGGCTTGATCCCGTTGACCTGTAGCGGCATCGCCACGATCCGGCCCACTGTGTGCCGAGGGTTCAGCGAGGCGTACGGGTCCTGGAAGATGATCTGAAGTTCCTGGCGCAGCGGGCGCAGCTCCCGGCGGCCGGCGTGCGTGATGTCCCGCCCGTCGAACTCGATGCTGCCGCTCGTCGGCTCCAGCAGCCGCACCAGCATCCGACCGGTGGTGGTCTTGCCGCAGCCCGACTCCCCCACCAGGCCGAGCGTCTCACCCGGGCGCACGTCGAAGTCGAGCCCGTCCACCGCCCGCACCAGACCGGTGGCGCGCAGCCCCTGGCGTACCGGGAAGTGCTTGGTCAGGCCGCGTACCCGCAGCAGTGGTTCATCGGTCATCGGGCCACCCCCACGGATGCGACGTCCTCGGCGTAGAACGCCGCGCGCTCCTCAGCGCTCAGGTGACAGGCGACCAGGTGGCCGTCGGCCCCGGCCGCTCGCAGCTCGGGCACCTCGGTGCGGGAGCGGCTGCCCGCGCGGTCCGCGTACCGGCAGCGGGGGTGGAACGCGCAGCCCGGCGGCAGGTTGATCAGGCTGGGCGGGTTGCCGGGGATGGGCAGCAGGTCCGCGTCCGCGTCGCCGTGCAGTGACGGCACGCTGGAGAGCAACCCCCAGGTGTACGGATGCTGCGGCGCCCGGAGCACCTGCTCGACGCTGCCCCGCTCGACGGCCCGCCCGCCGTACATGACCAGCACGTCGTCGGCGACCTGGCCGACCACGCCGAGGTCATGGGTGATCAGGATGATCGCGGAGTGGAACTCGGCCTGAAGGTCGGCGAGCAGGTCCAGGATCTGCGCCTGGACGGTGACGTCCAGCGCGGTGGTCGGCTCGTCGGCGATCAGCAGTGCCGGGTCGTTGACCAGGGACATCGCGATCATCGCCCGCTGGCGCATGCCGCCGGAGAACTCGTGCGGGTACTGGTCGAAGCGACGCGCCGGCTGCGGAATGCCGACCCGGTCCAGCATGTCGACCGCCCGTTGGCGGGCCTCGCGCCGGTTGGCCTTCGGGTGATGCACCCGGTACGCCTCGGCGATCTGCCGGCCCACCGTGTAGTACGGGTGCAGCGCCGACAGTGGATCCTGGAAGATCATCGCCATGTCCCGGCCGCGCAGCCGGCGTACCTCCTCGTCTGGAAGGCCGACCACCTGCCGGCCACCCACCGAGATCTCCCCGGTGATGGTGGTCCGCTTGGGGTCGTGCAGGCCGAGGATGGCCAGCGAGGTGACGCTCTTGCCGGAGCCGGACTCACCGACGATGCCGAGGGTGCGGCCCCGCTCGACGGCGAACGACACCCCGTCGACCGCGCGCACCACGCCGTCCTCGGTGTCGAACCGAACCCGAAGATCATGCACCCGCAGGTAGGCGTCCTGGTCGGAGCGCTGCGCCGGCACGGCGGGACGGTCGTCCGGGTCCCCGGACGGCGAGGGTTCCGAGCTGTCCACGGCCACCTCCCTCAGTGACGAAGAGAACTTACAGCAAAGTCCCGAGGGTGAAAATAAGCTACAAAGCCGGCACGTGTCAGCGGGCCCGAGCGTAACGAGTCGGCATCGGCCCCGCACCCCCGTCACCTCGCCATCCACGGCTGTTCATGCCGTTACCGCACTTCAGGTGCGACCATGGCGAGAGCAACCAGCAGAGGACGCCCGTGGCACGAGGTGGAGGTGACGATGACCGCGGCGGTGTTCAACCACGAAGGCCCGTGGACCGAAGAGGAGTACCTCGCCCTCGGCGAGACGCAGCAACGCGTCGAACTCTTCGACGGGAGCCTCCACGTGACCCCAGCGCCCACCCCCCGACACCAGAACATCTCCGGCGAACTGCGTGCGGCCCTACGGGCTCCGGCTCGCGAGGCCGGCCTGCACGTACTGGAAGCGGTGAACGTCCGGCTCAGGCCCGGCCGGATTCCCATCCCCGACCTCGTGGTCACCGGCCCGATCGACTTCGACGAACTCAACGTCGAGGCAGGTGACGTACGGCTTGTTTGCGAAATCATTTCGCCGAGCAACGCGTCCACCGACAAGGTGCTCAAGATGCACTACTACGCCTCGGCCGGGATCGAGTGGTACCTGCTGGTGGAGCAGACGAATGGCACGCTGCACCTTTATCGGCGGCAGGGCGGCCACTACATCGAGCAGTCCGTGACCAGGCCGGGAGACCTGCTTGTGCTCACCGAGCCGGTCAAGGCCGCCATTCGGCCGGAGGAACTGCTTCCCTGACGGGTGTCGGTCGGCTGGCCTAGGGTCGGTCCATGACCGAGTTCGACGCGGCCACCGCCGCCGTCCAGGCCGCCCTCGACGCGGGCGCCCGGTACGCCGACGCCCGGGTGATGCACCGCCGCTACGAGTCGATGACCGCACGCAACGGTGACGTGGAGGAGCTGACGCAGGACGAGAGCATCGGGCTGGGCGTCCGCGCGTTGGTGGGGGCGAGCTGGGGTTTCCACGCCGTACCCGATCTGTCGGACGCCGCCGCCCGCGACGCCGGCCGGCGCGCGACGCGGACCGCCATGGCGAGCGCGCGGGTGCCGGGCCCTTCGGTCGACCTGGTGCCGGTCGAGGCGGTCACCGCGAGCTGGGCCTCCGGCTGCCAGATCGACCCGCTCGGGGTGCCCCTGTCGGACAAGGGCGATCTGCTTGTCGACGCGACCCGCACGATGGCCGAGCACGGCGCGGACCTGGCCGAGGGCCTGTACCAGATCTGGGACACCGCGAAGTGGTTCGTCTCCAGCGAGGGTCACCGGATCGACCAGCGCATCCGCGAGTGCGGCGGCGGCATCTCGGCCACCTCGATCGGTGACGGCGAGACGCAGCGCCGGTCCTGGCCGAGCTACCGGGGCCAGTACGGCACCACCGGGTGGGAGCTTGTCGAGTCGCTGGACCTGGCCGCGCACGCCGCGCAGATCGCCGAGGAGTCCCGGGCGCTGCTCACCGCGCCGCTCTGTCCGGCCGGCGAGACGGATCTGATCCTCGGTGGCGAGCAGTTGGCCCTGCAGATTCACGAGTCGGTCGGACACGCCATCGAGCTGGACCGGATCCTCGGCTGGGAGGCGGCGTTCGCCGGCACGTCCTGGCTGGACCTGGCCCAGCTCGGCTCGCTGCGCTACGGCTCGGAGCTGATGAACATCACCATCGACCCGACCATCCCGGGAGCGCTGGGCAGCTTCGGCTTCGACGACGAGGGCTCCCCGGCGGTCAAGCGGGACGCGGTCCGGGACGGCCGCTGGGTGGGTGTACTCGCCGGCCGGGATTCCGCAGCGATGGCCAGCCTCGACTACGGCGGCAGCGTACGGGCCGACGGGTGGGCCCGGCTGCCGATGGTGCGGATGACGAACGTCGGCCTGGAACCCGGCCCACACACGCTGGAGGAGATCATCGCGGCCACCGACGACGGCGTGCTGATGGACCTCAACCGGTCCTGGTCGATCGACGACAAGCGGCTCAACTTCCAGTTCGGCTGCGAGGTCGGCTGGGAGATCAAGAAGGGGCGGCGGGGGCGGATGTTGCGCAACCCCACGTACACCGGGATCGGCCCGTTGTTCTGGCGCTCGATGGACATGCTCTCCGGCGAGACGGTCTCCTGGGGGACACCCAACTGCGGCAAGGGCCAACCCGGCCAGGTCGGGCACACAGGCCACCCGGCCGCGCCGGCCCGGTTCCGCAACGTCCGCGTGGGGGTTTCAGCGTGAGCGCGAGGAGTGAGCCGGTTTTGCGAGCCCCGCAGTCGCGAACGGAAGGTGGCTCGGCATGAGTGGGCCGACGGAGTTGGAGCTGGCGGGGCAGGTCGTGGAGTTGGTTCGCCGTCTCGGCGGGCCGGCCGCGCAGGCCGAGGCGGTGGTGACGCGGGCGGACCTGGCTCTGACCCGGTTCGCCAACTCGGGCATCCACCAGAACGTCTCCGAGTCCACTGTCGGGGTTCGGCTGCGGGTTCACGTCGATGGTCGGACGGCCGCCGGTGGCGGCAGCGTGGTCACCGCCGACGGGTTGTCCGCCCTGGTGGAGCGCACCCTGGCCGCGGCCCGGCTCTGCCCGCCCGACGCGGGTTGGCCGGGGCTGACCCCGCCCATGCCCACGCCGGACGCCCCGCCCGTCGACGAGGCCACCGCGCACGCGGAGCCGGATCAGCGGGCCGATCGGGTGGGGGCGTTCGTGGCCGCCGCCGGGGGCCTCAGCACCGCCGGTTACTGCCGCACCGCGCACCGCTCGTCGGCGTTCGCGAACTCGGCCGGGCACTCGGCGTACGGCCGCTCGGTGGAGGCGGCGATGGACGGCATCGCCCGCCGCGACGGCGTGGACGGGGTGGCCCGGCGCAGCGCCGACCGGCTGTCCGACCTCGACGGCGCCGAGTTGGGCGCGCAGGCGGCCGCGAAGGCGCAGGCGGCGGCCGACCCGGTCGAGTTGCCGCCGGGGCACTACGAGGTGGTGTTCGAGCCGGCCGCCGTGGCGGACCTTCTGCAAAACCTGTCCTTCTACGGCTTCAACGGCAAGCGGTACGCCGAGCGGCAGTCGTTCGCCGAGCCGGGCGCGGCCCAGTTCGACAGGGCGGTGACGGTGGTGGACGACCCGCTGGGCGGGTCCGGGTTGCCGTTCGACGCGGAGGGCACCGGCCGAGGGGCGCTGACGCTGGTCGAGGCGGGCACCACCCGGGCGGTGGCGCACGACCGCCGGACCGCCGCCGAGGCGGGTGCGGAGTCCACCGGGCACGCGGTAGCGGGCGGTGCCACCTGGGGCCCGATGCCCCGCAACCTGCGGCTGACCGGCGCGGCGGCGGGTCCGGCCAGCGCGGTGGCCCGGAGCACCACCGGCGCGGCGGCCGGGGCGGTCGTCGACGCGGACAACGCCGCGTTGGTGGCCGGCGTGCGCCGGGGCCTGCTGGTCACCGACCTCTGGTACACGCGTGTGCTCGACCCGAAGAGCCTCGTCGTCACCGGGTTGACCCGCAACGGCGTCTGGTTGATCGAGGACGGCACTGTGGTCCGGGCGGTCCGTGACCTGCGGTTCACCGAGTCGTACCCGCGGGCGCTCGGGCCGGGGGCGGTGCTCGGGCTGGGGGCGCGGGCGGTGCGCCAACCGGACCGGGTGGACGGTGCCTGGTGGGCGGCGCCGTCGCTGCGGCTGGCTTCCTGGCACTTCACCGGAGGAGCCTCCGGCTGACGTTCCCGATTCTGCGCGCCAACCGGCGCGTCGAGGGCTTTTCCGCAGGCCAGACACACGGGACACTCCCTTGCGCGGACGGCTCGCGGAGATCGGCGTAACGTGTGTCACTTAGCTGCGTCGGTCGATCCGGCGTGGTCGTTGGTGTGCGCATGACGTGGCAGCGGGTGCGGGTTCGCCGGTCCGCGTGCCGACCGGAGAGAGACCAGCCCGCCCGTACGGGCCCGTCGAGGAGACGACTCGAATGACTTCAACGGCAACGAGGCCGAGGGGGGCGCGGGCGCGCGCCGCCATCGCGGCGAAGACGTTGCGTACCGACCGATGGTGGTTCGCCCCACTGATCACCGTGATCGGGCTCAGCGCCTGGGTCGCGTACGCGACGGTCCGGGTCTTCATGCACAAGTGGTACTGGGTGGACCAGTTCCACTACCTGACCCCGTTCTACTCCCCGTGCGTGACCGACCGGTGTGTCGAGGAAGCCTCGCACTTCGGCCGGTTCCTGCCCGGCTGGTGGATCATCCCGGACGCCGCGCTGACCCTGCCGTTCCTGCTGCTGTTCCGGCTCACCTGCTACTACTACCGCAAGGCGTACTACCGGTCGTTCTGGCTGTCGCCGCCGGCCTGCGCCGTCCCGGACGGGCACAAGGAGTACGGCGGTGAGACCCGTTTCCCGCTGCTCGGGCAGAACCTGCACCGCTACTTCTTCTACGCCGCCGCGATCATCTCGCTGATCAACACCTGGGACGCGATACTCGCCTTCCACTCGCCGAAGGGCTTCGGCTTCGGGCTGGGCAACATCATCCTGCTGCTCAACGTGGTGATGCTCTGGGCGTACACGATCTCCTGCCACTCCTGCCGGCACATCATCGGCGGCCGGCTCAAGCACTTCTCCAAACACCCGGTGCGGTACAAGGCCTGGACGTTCGTCTCGGCGTTGAACGTCCGGCACATGCAGCTCGCCTGGATCACCCTCGGCACCCTGGCGCTGGCCGACTTCTACATCATGGCGCTTGCGGCCGGCTGGTTCTCCGACCTGCGGTTCATCAACTAAAGGGCCCCTGACATGACCACAACCACTCGCATCGAACGACACCACTACGACGTCGTCGTCATCGGGGCCGGCGGCGCCGGTCTGCGCGCGGCGATCGAGGCCCGGCTGGCCGGCAAGAAGACCGCGATCATCTCCAAGTCGCTGTTCGGCAAGGCGCACACGGTGATGGCCGAGGGCGGCGCCGCCGCCGCGATGGGCAATGTGAACAGCCGGGACAACTGGCAGGTGCACTTCCGCGACACCATGCGCGGCGGCAAGTTCCTCAACAACTTCCGGATGGCCGAGCTGCACGCGAAGGAGTCGCCGCAGCGGATCTGGGAGCTGGAGACGTACGGTGCGCTCTTCGACCGCACCAAGGACGGCAAGATCTCGCAGCGCAACTTCGGTGGCCACGAGTACCCGCGCCTGGCGCACGTGGGCGACCGGACCGGCCTGGAGCTGATCCGCACCCTCCAGCAGAAGATCGTCTCGCTCCAGCAGGAGGACCAGCGGGAGTTCGGCTCGTACGACGCCCGGATCAGGGTGTTCTCCGAGACGACAATCACCGAGCTGCTGCTCGACGGTGACCGGGTGGCCGGCGCGTTCGGCTACTACCGCGAGTCGGGCGAGTTCATCCTCTTCGAGGCGCCGGCGGTCGTGCTGGCCACCGGCGGCGTCGGGCGCTCCTACAAGGTCACCTCGAACTCCTGGGAGTACACCGGGGACGGGCACGCGCTGGCGCTGCGGGCCGGGGCGACGCTGATCAACATGGAGTTCCTCCAGTTCCACCCGACCGGCATGGTCTGGCCGCCCTCGGTGAAGGGCATCCTGGTCACCGAGTCGGTGCGTGGTGACGGCGGCGTCCTGAAGAACTCCGACGGCAAGCGGTTCATGTTCGACTACGTCCCCGATGTCTTCCGCAAGCAGTACGCGGAGACCGAGGAGGAGGCGGACCGCTGGTACACCGACCCGGACAACAACCGACGCCCGCCGGAGCTGCTGCCCCGCGACGAGGTCGCCCGCGCCATCAACAGCGAGGTCAAGGCCGGCCGGGGCTCCCCCGCCGGTGGCGTCTTCCTGGACATCGCGAGCCGACGGTCGGCCGACGAGATCCGCCGCCGGCTGCCGTCGATGTACCACCAGTTCAAGGAGCTGGCCGACGTCGACATCACTGCCGAGCCGATGGAGGTCGGCCCGACCTGCCACTACGTGATGGGCGGCGTCGAGGTTGACCCGGATTCGGGTGCCGCCTTCGGCCACGTACGCGGGCTGTTCGCCGCCGGTGAGGTCTCCGGTGGCATGCACGGCTCGAACCGACTCGGTGGCAACTCCCTGTCCGACCTGCTGGTCTTCGGCAAGCGGGCGGGCGGGCACGCGGCCAGCTACGCCGACGGGCTGACCGCCCGGCCGAAGGTGGCGGTGGACGAGGTCGAGGCGGCAGTGGAGACGGCCCTCGCGCCGCTGCAACGGGACACCGGCGAGAACCCGTACACCCTTCAGCAGGACCTCCAGGCGGTCATGGGTGACCTGGTGGGCATCATCCGCCGGGAGGGTGAGCTGGCCGACGCGCTGGTCCGGCTCGCCGAGCTGCGTGAGCGGGTGGCCAAGGTGAGCGCTGCCGGCGGCCGACGCTACAACCCGGGTTGGCACCTGGCCCTGGATCTGCGCAACATGCTGGTGGTCTCGGAGTGCACGGCGAAGGCGGCGCTGGAGCGGCAGGAGTCGCGCGGCGGGCACACCCGGGAGGACTACCCGGCGATGGAGCCGAAGTGGCGGCAGGTCAACCTGGTCTGCGCGCTGGACGGCGACACGGTGCAACTGACCCGCAAGCCGCTGCCGAAGATGCGGCCGGAGCTGATCGGCCTCTTCGACCGGGCCGAGCTGGCCAAGTACCTCACCGACGAGGAGCTCGCCGACTTCGACGCCCTCGTCGCCGACGCTGGAGAGGCGGACAACCGATGAGCGGGAAGCGTCAGTTCCGGATCTGGCGGGGCGACGAGAGCGGCGGTGACCTCCAGGACTACATGGTGGAGGTGAACGAGGGCGAGGTAGTCCTCGACGTCATCCACCGCCTGCAGGCCACCGACGCGCCCGACCTGGCCTGCCGGTGGAACTGCAAGGCCGGCAAGTGCGGCTCCTGCTCGATGGAGATCAACGGCAAGCCGCGGCTGGGTTGCATGACGCGGATGTCGACCTTCGGCGACGACGAGACGGTCACGGTCACCCCGCTGCGCACCTTCCCGGTCATCCGGGATCTGGTCACCGACGTCTCGTTCAACTACGAGAAGGCACGGGAGACCCCTGCGTTCGCCCCTCCGGCGGACGTGGCTCCGGGTGACTACCGGATGCAGCAGGTCGACGTGGAGCGCTCGCAGGAGTTCCGCAAGTGCATCGAGTGCTTCCTGTGCCAGACGGTCTGCCACGTGATCCGCGATCACGAGGAGAACAAGCAGGCGTTCTCCGGCCCGCGGTACTTCATCCGGGCGGCCGAGCTGGACATGCACCCGCTGGACGCCCGGACCGACCGCAAGGAGTACGCGCAGGCCGAACAGGGCCTCGGCTTCTGCAACATCACCAAGTGCTGCACCGAGGTCTGCCCCGAGCACATCAAGATCACTGACAACGGGATCATCCCCATGAAGGAACGGGTCGTCGACCGCAGGTACGATCCCCTTGTGTGGCTTGGTAGCAAGATCTTCCGTCGGGGCGAGACGCCCCAGACCAGCGTGACCACCGCCCGTCAGGGCTCGGCGAGTTCGTCGGGCGCGACCAGGGCCGGGGTCCACTCGCACGCGGGCGGCTCGCACGACAAGCGGGCCGAGGCGCAGGCGCAGAGTGGCGTCAACTGGGACCGGGAGGTGCCGCACCCGACCGCTCCGGCGGTCGACGACCGGGGCAAGCTGCCGCTGACCGAGCTCACCTTCGACCGGGCCGCCGCGCCGTCGCCGTTCGGCGACGACGTGACCTTCCCGCTGCCTCCGGAGCACCTCAACTTCGCTCACCCGGAGCAGGACAACAAGCACTGATCACCTGAACAACAACGGGGGCCGTGGCAGTTGCCACGGCCCCCGTTCCACGCCCCACCCCAACCCCCCGCCCCACCCCCGTTGATCATGAAGTTATTGCCACGACACGCCGCGCGCGGTGGCAATAACTTCATGATCAACGAGAGCTGCGCAGGAGGGGGCGGAGGGCGGCCACGATGGGGGCGTCGGCGGGGAGCCAGGTGACCGAGTCCAGTTCGTCGGCGGTGAGCCAGCGCAGCGCCTCGTGCTCCAGCGCCTGTGGCTGGTCGTCGCCGAGCAGGCGGGCCGCGTACACCTTGAGCACCGACCGGCCGTGCGCCATCCGTACGTTGCGGCCGACCCGGTCGCCGATCTCGACGCGTACGGCCAACTCCTCGGCGCACTCCCGGATCAACGCGTCGGTCTCGGCCTCCCCCGGCTCGACCTTTCCGCCCGGAAACTCCCACATGCCCGCTACCTCGGGTGGGGCGGAACGCGCACAGGCGAGCACCCGCCCATCCCGGATGATCGCCGCACCGACGATCACCTTCAGGTCCCGTCGTTCGGCCTGCCCGCCATCATTCGCCCGTTCGGTCCGCACGGGCGTCCAGGGTGCCAGATCAATCGGCGGTTTGGGTACCGTAGCCGTCCGCTAGGCCAACAAGACACGGAAGTGTGGGCGTGGACACCCCCTCCGAGCAGCGGGAGACTAGGAGGCACCGACAAGACACGGGATGGCGACGACTTGGCCACAAGCCGGCAACGGCGCTTGGGGGGTGCGGTGATGCGCGTGCTGTTCAACAGCAGGGCCAAGCACGACTACCTGTCCGACGCGTTGACCTTGCTATCTGGTTGGACGCGCGAGGGCGAGCAGATCCGACGGACGCTCGTGATCGACGATACCCAACACGCCGCACTCACTGAGCGGGTCAAGGTCGTCGCGGATGCGCTGCATCTGCGACCCGAGATCAGCCGCCGGGCCGACAGCACCCAGATCCGGGTGGGGCACGGCAGCGGCGAGCCGCTGACCGAGGGCGAGGTGCTGTTGGCCGCCCGCATCGAGGACGCCTACCGGGCGGTCACCGAGGCCTGACGACCGGACCCGAATCCGACCCCGCGTCCTGCGGGTACCAGCGCAACTCCACCGAGTTGCCGTCCGGGTCCCGCACGTAGATCGAGGTCGCCGAACCGCGGGCGCCGAACCGGCTGACCGGGCCGGTCAGCACCGTGAAGACCTTTGACTCGATCACCTGCGCCCAGTCCAGTGGTGCCACCACCAGGCAGAAGTGGTCCACGTTCGCGCCCTGCGGCTCACCGCGGACGAGGTCGATGATGCTGTCGGGGCTGATCCGCACCGACGGGAACGGGACGCTGCCCGCACGCCACTCGTCGACGCGTACCGGCGCCAGCCCGAGCCGGCCGCAGTAGAAGTCCAGGGACCGTTCCACGTCGGCGACTGTCAGCACCAGGTGGTCGAATCCGGTTACCCGCACCGCGCTCACCCCTCCTCCAGGTGGGCCGCCGCGCGCAGCCAGTCGCTGAACAGGGCCGGGTCGATGTCGGCGACGTCGCGCAACTTCACCGCCGCCATCGCCCGCGCACCGGGGATCAGCCGCCCCGACGGGTCGGTGATCTCCTGCCCCCGCCACAGCCCGAAGGTGACGTACGACCCGTACGCCTTGATCAGGCAGAGCGGGCGCTGGCCGGGCCGGTCGCCCAGGCTCCAGACCGGGTGCCCGTGCCACATCGCCCCGGTCGCCCCGGGAAGGGCCGCCGCGATGACCGGTGTCAGCTTCTCGCCGATCTCGCGCACTGGGCCGGCGAGGCCGGCCAGGTAGTCGTCAACGCTCATGTCAGAGCCCTTCGCTCGGTTTTCCCTGCCGCGTTCACGATCCCTGGGCGAGGGCCGCCGACCAAGACCCGATGCCGCTACGATCGTTGCCCACAGGTCAACGATGGGAACTGTGTGCTGGAGCGCTACGAGGTCGAGACGTTCCTGACCCTCGCGGAGGAACTGCACTTCGGCCGGACGGCCGAGCGGTTGACAGTCAGCACCGGCCGGGTCAGCCATGTGGTGAAGAAGCTGGAGCGCCGGATCGGCGCACCGCTGTTCGCCCGTACCAGTCGGGTCGTCCGGCTCACCCCGATCGGCCGGCAGCTCGCCGACGAGCTGGCTCCCCTGGTGGCAGGCATGGACGAGGCCGTCCGCCGGGCGACGGACGCCGCCCGGGGCGTGACCGGGACGCTACGGGTGGCGTTCCTCGGCGAGTGGACCGCGCCGGTGCTGCTCCGGGCGGTGGCAGTGTTCGGGGAACGGCACCCCGACTGCCGGGTGGAGGTGCACGAGGCGCAGTTGTCCACCACCCGATCCGGGCTGCTCGACGGCTCGACAGACGTGTTGATCGCCTCGTACCCGTTCGACGGGATGGCCACCGGCCCGGCGCTGATCTCCGAGGGCCGGGTGCTGGCGGTCGCGGCGGGTCACAGGCTCACCCGGGAGCGGTCGGTGTCGTTGGAGGTGCTCGCCGACCACCCGGTCGTGCAGTACCCGACGGTGACCTCGGTGGAGTTCAAGCGCGACCGCACCCCCGAACGCACCCCGTCCGGCCGGGCGGTCCCGAAGGGGCCCGCCGGGAACACCTTCTCCGAGATGCTGTCCCTGGTCGCGTTGGGCCGGGGAGTCCTGCCGGTGGGCGAGCACACCCGGCGCTACTACCCGCGCCCCGACGTGGCGTACGTGCCCATCCACGACGCGCCACCGATCGAACGAGGGCCGGTCTGGCTGCCCAGCAACACCACCACCCGGGTACGCGAGTTCGTCAGCGCCGCGACGGACGCGAACCCCCGATGAGGCACGCCGAGTTCCGCCACCACCGGCTGGTCCAGGTGTACGACGCGGAGTGCCGGTGGGGGCCTGACGACGACTTCTTCCAGACGGTTGTCGACGAGACGCCGGCCGCCCGGGTGTTGGATCTCGGCTGCGGCACCGGCCGGCTGACGGTTGCCCTCGCCGCCGCCGGGCACACCGTCACCGGTGTGGACCCGGCCGGCGCTTCCCTGGCCGCCGCCCGCGTCAGGCCGGGTGGCGATCGGGTGACCTGGCTTGAGGGCACCTCGGCGCTGCTGCCCGAGCGGGCGTTCGACGTGGCGGTGCTGACCAGCCACGTCGCGCAGTTCTTCGTGGACGATGCGGAGTGGGCGCGTACCCTCGCCGACCTGGCCCGGGCGCTCGTGCCCGGCGGCCGGCTGGTGTTCGACGCCCGCGACCCGGCGGACCGTCGCTGGGAGCGGTGGAATCCTGTGGATTCGCACCGGCTGGTCACGCTGCCCGCTGGCGGCGAGGTCCGCGCGTGGACCGAGGTCACCGGGGTACGCGACGCAGTGGTCGACTTCACCCACCACTACCACTTCGACGGCGGGGAAGAACTCCTCAGCTCGGCGAGCCTGCGCTTCCGCACCGAGGCCGAGCTGCGCACGTCTCTGACCAGCGCGGGCTTCATTGTGGACCGCGTCCACGGAGGCTGGCACGGGGAGCCCGTCGGCCACGGCGACGGCGAGTTCGTGGTCATCGCCCGGGCGGGCACCCTGGCACCGGTTTTCTAGCCTGGAGCACATGGCGAACATCGCGTACGACCGCAAAGAGCAGGTCCAGCAGATTGAGAGTGGCCTCCTCGAAGGCGAGCAGATCATCGCCGTCTACGACGCCGTCGGCACCGGCACCGGGTTCATCGGGCTGACCGACCGCCGCGTGATCATCCAGGACCGGTCCTTCGTCGGGAAGCGGTTCGCGATCACCAGCATCCCGTACTCGAAGATCACCAGCGTGAGCGTGGTCAGCAACAAGTCGTGGGGTGGTTCGTTTTTCTCCACCGGCGCCATCGCCATCCACGTCGGCACGCACACGTACGAGGTGGAGTTCCGTGGCGCGCAGAAGAGCCACCACGTGCACAACGTGATCCTGCACCACATCTCCTGACCGGATGTGCGGTCGTGGGCCCGGGTGGCGTAATTGCCTTGCCGGGCCCACGACGTTTCTGGTGTCCTCGGTCGACAGCCACGCGAAGGGAGCAGCCACCATGCCGAACACAACGAAGTCCCCCGAACCAACCGTCATCCGACCCGAGGAATCGAGACTTCGTGAGCAGGACTGTTCCCCTGGCGCTGCTGGGCGCCACTGACACCAACCCCGGAGGCCGCTGATGTCGGTCTTCGACGATCCCGGCCTCTTCGGCCGGCTCTGGGCCTCCGACTACGACAGCCCAGGAAACCCCGACCCCGCGCCGGCGGTGGACTTCCTGGCCGACCTGGCCGACGGGGGTCCGGTTCTCGAACTGGCGATCGGCACCGGGCGGGTCGCGCTGCCGCTGGCCGAACGTGGCCTCGCCGTGCACGGCGTCGAGGCGTCCGAGGAGATGCTCGCGCAGCTGCGGGCGAAACCCGGCGGCGACCAGATCCCGGTGGTCGTCGCCGACATGGCGGACGTGCCGGTGGCCGGTGAGTTCCGGCTCGCGTACCTGGTCTTCAACACCCTGTTCAACCTGGTGGACGCCGAGCGGCAGGCGGACTGCTTCCGCAACGTCGCCCGGGTGCTGTCGCCCGGCGGCGCGTTCGTCATCGAGACGTTCGTGCCCGACCCGCGCGGCTTCGACTCGGACGAGCAGATACAGGTCCGTGAGGTCACCGAGGACTCCGCGACGATCCGACTGCACCGGTACGACCGACCGGCGCAGCGGTTCATCCGGCAGACGATCACGTTCGACGCGGACGGTGTGCACCTGAAGCCGTTCGCCATGCGGTACGCCTGGCCGCACCAGATCGATGAGATGGCGCAGCAGGCCGGGCTCCGGCTCACCGAGCGGTACGCCGACTGGCACCGACGGCCGTTCCAGGCCGACAGCCCGTCGCACATCTCCGTCTACCGGGCGGAGTAACGGTTTGATCGGCTCGGGTTCCGGAAAGCCGAGGTGTCAACGCCCCGACTTCAAGGAACCCGAGTCGATCTCCCGCCGACCGAGAGTGAGCTGCCGCCATGAGCAGACGAGCCATCCATGTGGTCCTGGCGCTGTCGGTCGTCCTGATGGTCACCGGCATCATCCTCAAGGTGACCGGGGACGGCGGGGACGACACGGCCGGCACTGTGGCGGTGTCGCTCGCCTCGGTGGGTTCGATCGTGGCGAGCATCGGCTCGTCCTCCCGCGCTGCCCGCGGAAACAAGAGCCCGGACCGGTGAGCCAGCCTTTCGCCCTCGGCTGATTCTGCTGGTGGCAGTAGTTGTTGATCCGTAGGGCCCGCGCCGGGTGAGCTGACACCATGCCGTCAGACGCCTCCCGATTCCCGCGCTCCTCTCCGTACTGGCCGGTGGTCAGTCACCCTCAGCTCCGACGGGTCCTACCTGGGCTGGCCGTCTCCGCGTTGGGCGACGGCCTGGCGTTGGTCGCGGTGATCTGGCTCGCCATCCAACTCGCCCCGCACAATCGCACCTGGATCGCGCTGGCCGTGGCGGCGTACACACTGCCCAGCGCGGCCGGGACTGTCGTCTTCGGTCGGCTGCTGCGTGGGCGCAGCGGGGCGCAACTCGCCGGGTGGGACGCGATTCTGCGAGCCAGCGCGCTCGGGGCGATCCCCCTCGCCCACCTCGCCGGCCTGCTCACCATCGGGCTGTACGTGGTTCTGCTGGCCGCGTCGGCGCTGCTGCACTCGTGGGGTTCCGCCGGCCGGTTCACCCTGATCGCCGAACTGCTGCCGCAGCGACACCATCTGCCGGCCAATGCCGTACTCACCACCATCGGCGGGTTCGCCACAATCGTCGGCCCACCGCTGGCGGGCATCCTGATCGGCTGGGCGGGGCCGGTGTGGGTCATCGCCATCGACGCCGCCACCTTCGCCGCGCTGGCCCTCACGTACCGTCTCGCCCTTCCCGCCAACGACGGACCCGCACGGTCCGAGAGCGGCGCTTCGCGAACGGCCGGCTTCGCGGTCATCCGCCAGAACCCGGCCCTGCTGGGCCTGCTGGTGCTGAGTCTCGGGTTCTTCTTCCTCTTCGGACCGGTGTACGTGGCGATGCCGATCCACATCACCGACGACCTGCACGCCTCCGCGACGCTGTTCGGCGCGTACTACGCCGCGTTCGGCATCGGCGGCCTCGCCGGAGGTCTGGTCGCCGGTTACCTTCGCGGCTGGCCACTGCGAACCACCACCATCGCCATCGTCGTGGCGTTCGGCGTCGCCATGCTGCCACTCGGCCTGGGCGCACCCGTCGGTGTGTCGTTGCCGGCGTTCGCCCTGGCGGGCCTCATCTGGGCGCCGTACATGTCCACGTCGATGGCGCTGTTCCAGCGCAGCACGTCGACCGAGCAACTCCCGGCGGTGCTCGCCGCGAACGGTGCCATCCTCGTGCTGGCGGTGCCCCTGGGCACCATGCTGGGCGGGCCGTTGGTGAGCGCCATCGGCGCACGCCCGACGCTGCTGCTCTGTGCGGTGGCGATAGCTGCTCTCGGCCTGACCGCCGGGGGGATCGCGATGTTGCGGCGAAGCGTGCGGTCCCCCGGCGGCCTAACCGGCACCGAGGTCAGTGCCCGTCGCTGATCTGCACGTCGTCCGGCGCCGGCCGGCCGCGCCCCGTCTCGACCAGCTCCTTGAGGCTCATCAGGAAGATCGCCCACTTGGTGCTGCACTCGTGCATGAGTTCGGTCGGCTCGCGCCAGGCCGAGTGCGTGAAGTCGACGATCGTGTACCGGCCTCGCTGGCCGAGACGCCAGCCGATCTCGGTGCCGATCCACTCCTCGGGGCCACCGACGACCCGCCACCGCACCCGGCCAACCGGGTTCAGCTCAAGGATCTCCAGGTCGAACCCGCCCTCGTCCCCGAAGTGGACGGTCAACTGTCCGCCGACCTCGCTCTTGCCTGTCGTGTCGACCGACCACCAGCCGGCGACGCCCTCGGGGGTTGCCACCGCACAGTAGACGTCGGCAAGCGGAGCGACGACGCCGACCTGGTGCAGAATGTCGACCATTCTCAGCCTCCCTGGGTGTTGGTGCGGTGGCGTTCGATCGTCTCGGCGATGCGCTTGATCCGGCGGAGCCGGGCGTCCCAGGTGGCGCCGACCGTCGACAACTGGGCGACCGCGCGGGCGAGTTGCGCCTCGTCCACCTGGTAGTGACGCTCGCGACCGGCTGGCTCGGCGTGAATCAGCCCAACCCGGTCGAGGACCGCCAGGTGCTTCGAGACGGCCTGACGGGTGACGGGTAGCCGTCTGCTCAACGAGGTGGCCGTGCCGGGCCCGTCGGCGAGAAGAAGATCGATCATCGTACGCCGAATCGGGTCGCCGATCGCCGACCACAGCTCGTCGTCGACCACCGCGCTCATGGGGTCGCGACCAGCCGAGCGACGTACTCGCCCAGCCGGGGCATGTAGTGGTCCCAACCGTTCTCGTGGTCGCGGTACTGCTCTTCCAGGGCAGCGACCTCCCAACCCAGCTCGCGGAACCCGGTCTCGGTCATCCGGATCAGCGTTCCCGCGCCGCTGGGCACCAGGTCGAAGGTGACGAACAGTGCCTGCCCGCTCCGGTCCGGCTCGGTGAAGCACCACCGGAAGGAGAACCGCTTCGGCGGGTCGACCTCGACGACGGCGAGCGCCACGGTCTTCGTCTCGCCGGTGTCGGCGTCGCGCCAGACCAGCTCGCCGGGCGCGCCGGCGACGGACTCGAACCGCGCGTCATCGGGCCACCACTCCCGCATGTGCTCGGGTTGGCTGACCACCTCGAAGACGACCTCGGGGGACGCGTTGACGTGGATGTCGCGTTCGATAGTTCCCTGTTCCATGCCCACAACCTTTCGCAACCTTTGGTTGCACTGAACCTACGACAGCCCGCACCCATCGCGCAACCTTTCGTTGCGCGTCGTGGTTTGGTCGTACCCCTGATGCAGGATCGGCGCATGTCTGAGTCATCGCCGCACCGCCACCACACCATCGACTACGTCGAGCTCACGGTGACCGACCTCGCCGTGTCCAAGCGGTTCTACGCCGACGCGTTCGGTTGGCAGTTCAACGACTACGGGCCGGAGTACGCCGGCATCCGCAACCCACACGGCGACGCCGCGCCCGAGGTCGGCGGTCTCCGTCTGGACACCGAGGTTCGGGCGGGCGGCCCGCTGGTGCTGCTCTACTCAAGCGACCTGGACCGGTCCGTGCAGGCCGTCAAGGAGGCCGGTGGCCAGGTGGTGAACGGGCCGTACGAGTTCCCCGGTGGCCGGCGGTTCCACTTCACCGACCCCAGCGGCAACGAACTGGGCGCCTGGGCCGAGCAGTAGGCCGGCAGACTGTCGCCATGCCCGGAAGCGGACTCGACGGCGAGGGATGGATTGCGCGTGAGGGTGCCCTGAGCCGGGTCCCGGTCGCGTTCGCCGGTGTTGTCGACGCGGCACGCGCTCGGATAGCCGAGTCGTTCGACTGTCGTCGGCTGCACAGCGCCTACATCTACGGCAGCATTCCGCGTGGCACCGCCATCCCCGGTCTCTCCGATCTCGACCTGCTCCTCGCCCTGCACGGCGAACCAACCGAGGCCGACCGGGCGGCTGCCACCAGGATCGAGCAGGACCTCGACCGGTCCTTTACGCAGATCGACGGCGTGGGCATCCTGCTGTTCAGTGCACGTACGCTGCTCAGCGAGCTTGAGCGGCACGACCTCGGCTTCTTCGTCGCCTGCCTGTGCACTCCCCTGCTGGGCGACGACCTCGCCGACCAGCTTCCCCGTTATCGGCCCACTCCCCTGCTCGCCCGCGAGACGAACGGCGACCTGTCGCTTGCCCTTCGGGGCTGGCGCCGCCAGGCAGCCGAAGCGACCACCGACCAGCAACGCAAGGCCCTCAGCCGGCTCGTCGCTCGGCGCATCGTCAGGACGGGGTTCACGCTGGTCATGCCGCGGTGGGGAGGCTGGACGAGCGACCTCACCCAGTCCGCCGAGGCGTTCGGGCTCCACTATCCGGAACGCGCGGAGCAGATGCGTAGAGCTGCCGTCATCGGCCGGACGCCCTCGCCGGTTCCGGGTGTGCTCCGCGAACTCATCGACGACCTTGGACCCTGGCTCGCCGTGGAGTACGCAGTCGTCCACGGCGAGAAGGCCGTCCGTCACTGACCTGTCGGAGGTCCTCGCCAGTCAGGACGGGACAGCCGAACATGTCACCGAGGACGGCCCGCTGGTGGTCGGTCAAGGGGTTCGCGAAGACCGCGACGCCGACCCCGCGCTGCCGGCAGGCATCGGCGACTTCGCGTGCCCTACCGGGGCTGAGCAACGTTCGCCGCGAGAACGGGTCGCCCATCTTGTCCGCTCCGCCGGAAGAGACTCCCCGCCGCTGCACGTGCCGGCTCACGACCTGGCCACCGTGGGCTGCCACCACACTGGCCAGCAGATTGAGCTTGCTGTCGAACTCCTTGTCCTTCGCCGAGAACAGGCCCACCAGCGCCACCTCGACGCCTGCCAGTGCAGCCTTCAACGCCCCCGGGCGATGCCGGTTCACCGGGTCGCCGACCGTCAGCTCCGGCGGGCGCGCAGCACGCCGGTCAGCATCGGCAGCGTGAACTCGCCGTGGGCGGTTTCGGATCGGCTGCCGAGGAAGGAGCGGATCCGGCCGAGGGTGGCCTCTCGCTCCTCGTCCGGCATGACCAGCATCCCGGCCCGCGTCGCGAGCGTCGCGACGAGCGAGTCGGCGGTACGGCGCTGCCCGTGCGGGAACTCGACCTGCTCCGCGGACCCGAACCGGGCGGTCAGGCCGGTGCTCGGAACGAGCATGCCCGCCGTCGCGGCGCGCCAACTGCTCAACGTGTCACGTGGGCCGATGGCCGCACTCCCGCTGACCCGTTCGAGCCCGGCAACCCAGTCGATCCGGTCGTCCATGATGTTCCACAGACCGGCCAGGATGCCGCCGGGGGCGAGGACCCTGGCGATTTCCGCCCCGGCCACGGCCATGTCGAACCAGTGCAGGGCGTTGCCGGCGAGCACGGCATCGACGGAGGCGTCCGGCAACGGGATGGCCTCGGCGCTACCCGGCAGGGCATTGACGCCCGGCTGCGTACGGCGCAGCTCGGCAAGCATGGCCGGGTCGGGTTCTACGGCCACGACGTCCGCGCCCACCGCCGCCAGCGTCGCCGACAGCTTGCCGGTGCCGGCACCCAGGTCGAGCACGCGCAGGCCAGGGGCGGGCTCCAGCGCCCACCGCACTGCGGCCTGCGCGTAGTCCGGGCGGTGCTGGGCGTACGCGGTCGCCGCCGCGCCAAACGACGATCGGAGCATCTGTTCCGTCATCCGGTCAACGTACCGCCGCTTGTCGACATCGACTGCGACCATGGCCACCGTGCAGATCCTGCGGAGCTGGTGGCGTGCCCGCTACCCCCTCTACACACTCGGCCTCGTGGTCGGGCTGGTCATGATGTGGCTTCCGTTCAAGACCTTTGAGGACAACGACGCCTGGGCAAGTCGACTGCGGGTCGACGGTGTGCCAGAGCAGGCAGTCGTCGATGAGCTAGTGCACAAGCGGCGGAACACGATGCACCTGCGCTACGAATTCGCCGGCGCTCAGCGTCAGGCCGAAGTCGGCTGTTGGGAGGTCTGCCTGCCGGCCGGCAGTGCGGTGCGAATCTGGGTCAACCCCAACGATCCGGAGGATTTCGTCACCGATTTCGGCATCCTCAGCGGGCACCGGGGCCGGCTGCAAGGGGTGGTCGGAGCGGCAGGCCTGGTTCTGTCCGGGTGGATGGCGCTGGCCGTCCTCGCCCGCGGCTACGAGACACGACGCGACCGCCGGCGGCAGGACTGGCAGCGGCAGCAGCGGGACCAACGCCGACGACAGCTCACGAACGCCAGGGCCGGAACGAAACGCAAGCCGAGCCGCCACCACGGCCAGCAGTAGGAGCGCCGCGAGTGCCTCAGGCAGGCCCGGACCGGAGCGAACACAGGTCGAGCCCGGCGGCACCGCTGACTCGCCGAAACCGGTTCGCCACGCAAAGGCGATAATCACTGCGCCCATTTACCTGGATCTACGAGTCGCGCCCCTGGTCAAGCCACGTTTATCTATCCGTTACCAACACCGGACTTCACGGCATTGGCGGTAGCTATACGGTCCAAACCAAAGCACCTGGAGATATGGAGGAATTATGAGGAAAGCAACGTCGAGGAAACTCGCAGCGGCGGGTGGCGCACTCACGCTCGCATTTGCCGGCATTCTTCCGATCGCCGCACCGGCATCTGCGGCGGCCCAGCCCGTCCCGGCCGCCATGATGGACGAGCTGGGCGCTGTGCCGGCGGAAGTCGGAACACTGGCCTCCTGCTCGGACTGGACGCCGCACATCAGGCGGGTCATCGTCGGCAGCGCCGCGGTGCACACCAGCTATTCGGGGTCGTCTACGGTGATAGCCCACTGGAAGTCGAAGACGCTTTTCCGTATCGACAAGCGTTGCGTGAACGATGCCGGAAACCTGTGGTGGCACTCGGACTGCTGCACTGGCGTAAAGGGCTGGATCTGGAACGACTATACGGAGTTCGCCCACTACAACTGAAAGCCTGCTCCGCGTCATCGCGGACCTCACTCAGGCAATAGGGAACACTCCCCCAGCGACTAGCCACACACGTCGTTGGTGAAGGGGCCAGGGCGACAGGGTGTGGCGTCCTACCGGACACCCGACCTCGTCACCCTGACCCCTTGGGTGTCGGCCCGGCAGGTGACGACGATGGCCACGTGCAGCGGTACGGGATCGTGCCGGAGGCCCGTTCCCTCCACCCGACCCGACGGCGAACAGGTTGGCTCAGACGTTGAAGCGGAACGTCTGGCCGCAACTCCGCTACCTGCGGCTTCCCTCCGCCCCCCCTCCTGGCCTGGGTTTACTGCCGTTGGTCACGTTGGCTCGCGTTGAGGGCTTGCGGATATCCGGCGGACTTTCTGCGGACCGATGCCCGGAAAGCATTGCCTCTTATGCGTTTGGCGCATAGACTCAACGTATTCAACAAGGACGGGTGAGGGAGACGGGCATGACGGAGCGGGCGATCGGCGAGCGGGCCCCCGAGGGCTGCGAGGCCTGCGGGGGGCAGGACGCCGAGGTCCGGCTCCACCCGAACGGCGGCAAGTACGAGGCGTGCCTCGACTGCCACCAGGACGAGGTCGAGCTGGCCGCGATCGACACCCTCGCCCGCGCCGCCTGATCGCAAGGGCCGGGCGACCGGCTCAACCCACAACACCAAAGCGGGCCCGGTAGGAGCGCCAACTCCTGTGATCCGGGCCCTTGATCGCCCCAGGAGGCGACCCAGTGAAGATTCTTGCATCCGCCAGCGTCCCGTCGGAGAACCGGCTTAACGACGCCGACACGACCAACCTGACGGCGATCCAGCGGCCGGCGGACATCCGCTTCCCGATGAACGCGCCGTACACCGGCGCCGCCGACGATCTGGCGCTCGTCCAGGAGGCGATCCGCGCCAACCCCGCCGCTGTGCACGAGTTGGCCGAGGCCATCCGCCGCGAGGACGGCGAGACCTTCAAGAACGGCTACGTCGAGGGCTACGCCGACGGTCTCCAGCGGGCCCTGGCCGCCCGCCCGGCCGACTGCCCGCCGTTCTGCACCGAGGACCACCGAGGCCAGATCACCGAGCACGACGGCTTCTCGATCGGCCTGTGCCACGAGGTTGTGGTCACGGACCTGACCGCCGACGAGCCGTCCTCGACGACCGGAACGGCCACCGCTCGCGTGCTGGTGGAGTCGACCACCGAGCGCGGCGAGGTCACCACCCCTACCCGCGTGGTGCTCACGCTCGTCGAGGGCGACACCGGCCACTACGCGGGCGGCGACGGCGTTCAGGGGTGGTCCGGCACGCCGGCCGAGGTCGAGCAGCTGGCGCACGCGCTGCTGTCCGCCGCTCGCATCGCTCGGCACGCCTGATGGCTCCGGTCCTGCTCAAGCAGACGCTGCGGGCCGGTCAGGCGTACGTGGTCCGCGACGTCGACTACCCCGAGCGGGGTGCGCTCGCCGCTGCGGTGAACGGCCCGGACGGGTGGCAGGTTGCCAGCGCCAACCGGGTCGTAGGTGACCGCCTGGACCAGCGCAGGGCCATCGCTCTGATGATGCGTACCGCGATCTTCGCCGCCGGCCGGGCCACCGGTCCACTGCTCCCCGCCGGCTAGACCACGTAAGGGCCGTACCACGTGGACCGCGCTTACCTGTACCGCGTGGTACGGCCCAACCCCTGGACCAATTCCCGGACCAGTGGTCCACACCCTGACCTGCTGGTCCATCCCGGTCCATTGGACCACTGACCGCCGGAGGTGCGGTATGTACCAGACCACCGAAGAACCCGCGTACTACGTCGTCGCCAAGCCCGCCACCGTGGTACGGCGCGGCGGTACGGACTACGTCGACATCGAGCACGCCGCGATGGGCGCGCACGTCCCGTCCAACCCCCTGCCCCGGCAGGCGTGGACCGAGCTGCCCTGCCCGGCCTGGTGCGAAGAGACCCACGACGGCGTCCACAAGGCCGAGCTGGAGTACCACGTTCAGGAGCGTTGGCACTCCGTCTGCCTGGCCATGGGCAAGGACGTGTGCATCGAGCTGACCCGTGTCGACACCCCTGCCGGCGAGGCCGGCGACGAGCGGATCCACGTCGGGGCGGACCGGGAGATGTTGCCGGCCGACGCGCTGCTCCTGGCGCAGTTGCTCCCGCTGGCCGTGGACGTCATCACCGGTCAGATGACCGTGACCCAGTTCCGGGCCACCACCGGCGCCGACCACCACTAGCCGCGAGGAGATCGACATGGACAAGCTCATCCTGCCCCGGCCGGACATCTGCCCGGACTGGTGCGACGAGCACTACACCGGCCAGTGCGGCACCCGCAATCACGTCGGCGAGGCCAACCGGTACGTACTCGGCCAGGCGCAGTCCGGCGCGCCACTGTCGGTCGCGGTGTGGCCCGAGGTGCGTATCAGCGCATCCGGTCACGTCTCCGCCGTCGGCATCCTGGACATCGCCTCCGAAGTCCACGACGCGCGCGGGCAGATGGCCGAGGTCGAGCTGACCCGCGACCACCTCCGCGACCTGGCCGCGCACCTGCTCGACGTGGCCGCACAGCTCGACGCCGTTCTGCAGGGCTGACCCTGATGGGCCGCTGACCTGCGATGTCCCCGGGGACCGGGGACAAGCGTCGAGGTAGCGGTAGCGGCACCAGAGACCCCTGACAGCCCGATTCCCCGGGTTTTCGGGGGTCTCGCCATGTCGGCGCTACCCGCTACCTCGGGGTGTTTCCGCAGGTCGAACAGTCGCGGCGCAGGTAGCGCCCGCGCTACCGGTAGCGCGGCCCGCGCTACCTTCGTGAGCCGCTCGTGAGCCGGCGCATGAGCCGGAAAGCGGCTCACGAGCGGCTCAGCGGTGAGCCGGTGCTATCCGCTATCCACCGGTGCCCGAGCAGCTCACGACGCGTCAGGGCGCGCTAGCCGGCGCGCTATCGGTAGCGGAAGGCCGGCGCCGGCCGGCAGGGCGCGCTATCGCCTCAGGATGGCGCGTCCAGGCCGCCACGTGGCGCTGGCGGACGGCTGGTGACCGGCCGTGCCCGGAGACGACGAACGCCCCTCGGTGATCCCGGGGGGCGCGTCCACAGCGATGGACGCGAGCCTACCAGGAGTCGCCAAGATGGCGGGTCGCCAACGTCTACCGAACGTCACTGGCAGGTGCTCCAAGTCGGTGCTCCAAGTCTCCAACTTGGCGGGTTGGAGGTCGCCACGCCCTAAGGGGGGAGCACGCCATTTGGCGGGTTGGCTCCCAGCCTCCAAGTCACCGACCGTGATTGCAGAGTCGGGTGCAGAGTGCAGAGTTTCGCGGCGTCTCCGCGCTCAGGACGGCCCCTGACGAAGTCTGAAGTGCAGAGTTCAGACTTCACCGAGCGTGTGTCCGGACGGTCCGGACGGGGCCGTACGGACGAGCATCCGTACGGGCCTCTACCAGCGGCGGGCCGGGGTCGTGCGGACGGTCCGGACAGCCAGACTTCACGGACTTCACTTCACGCACTTCACGGCCCCTCGCGCGCGTACACACGCGCGCGTTGGAGGGCACCGCGGGCCGAGTCGTGAAGTCCGTGAAGTGCGTGAAGTCGCCCCGCTTCCGGGCGGAAGAGCAGGCGGAAATTTCCGCCCCCAGGAAGCGGAAGAGCGACCGGAAGACGAGCCCCGGATTTCCGGCGGAAGAGGCGGAAGAGCACGGCACCCAGGCCATCACGGCGACCGTCACTTGACGGCGTCCTGACACCTTCTTGGCGGGTCGTCTGACGGTCGTCCTGACGGTGTCAGTGACGGCCTGGGTGATGGTTGGTTGACGGCGGACGAGCACCGCCCGCGCAGGGGTGCGCGGAGGTGCGCGACGCAGCTGCGCGGCGGGGTGCGTCAGGGTGCGTCAAGGTGCGCAACCGCTGGTCGCGCGCTGCGCAAGGTGCGTCACCGCGCAGTGCGCGACGTGCGCGGTGACGCAGCACAATGGCCGGCACAAACCGGCCGACTCTGCGGCCACCTGGCCGGTTTGGCTGGGCCGCAAAAACCCGCCATTTTTGCGGCCCGGGCCGCGTGGTACAGGTCGCCACCGCTAGCCCCACCTAGGGCTACTGCTAGGCCCTCCCCTAGCCCGTCTGGGCAGGTAACTAGCCCCTGTACCACTCGACACCCAGAACGCGGTACAGGCCGCCACACGGGGCTCTCAGGCGAGTGGTACAGGGGCTAGCGCTACGCCAGTCAGGTCCCGATCGCGGCCTGCGCGCTGCCGCCGTAGTAGATGCGGGTGTTCTCTCGGATGGCCCGGATGATCGGGTCACCGTCGCCGCCGACCCACTCGACGGACAACCGCGGCGCCGGAGTCGCCGACGTCGACAGGCCGTACCCGCCGGTAGCGGTGGCCGCCAGCGGCGCACCGGCGATGAGGCCCGTCACCGATCCCAGCTCCGACCGCAGGGCGGGCAGCTCACCCCGGATGCCCCGGATGAGACCGCCCATGATCGCGGTGCCGGCCGGCTCCAACAGCCGCCGGTCCTTGTCCATCGGGCCCTTCCAGTCGGGGATCGCGTTCGTCACCCAGCCGAGCGTTGACTGCAAGGACGAGAACATCGACCGGATGCCGTTGATCAGGCCCTGGATGACGCTACGGCCGGCGTTGTAGAGCAGGCTGCCGAGGTTCCCGACCGCCGAACGGATCCGCCCGGGCAGGCCGCCGAACGTGCTGGCTACGGACGACAGGGCGCCCTTCGCGCCGCCCGTCAGCTTGCCCCACAGGCCGTAGAACAGGCGGATGGTGGCACCGATGAACGCCTCAATGATCTGCTTAACGCTGCCCGTCCCGCCGGAGAAGATGCCCGTGATCCGCTCCCAGGCTGCGGCGATGTTGTCGCCCGCGTCCTTGAGGTTCTGGAACCAGCCGCTGAAGGCCGCGCCGACCGTGTAGATCACCGTTGCCGCCAACCCGATGGCCTGGTTGAGCAGGAAGAAGATCACGTTCAGAGCATCGGCGGCAGCCGGAGCCAGCTCTGCCATGGTCCGCAGGAACCCGCCCAGCGCCTGGCCGAGCGGGCCCAGGTTGAGTGCGATCACTTCCAGGATCGGCCCGGCAGCTTTCACCGCCTCGACCAGGCCCGGCATAGCCTCCTTCACGAACGCGGCAATGCCTTCCGCCAGCCCAGGGATGTACGGGCCGATCGCCGCGAACATCTGCTGCAAGCTCGGCCCGATGTCGATGACCAACTGCTTCAGGATGTCCATCGCCTGAAGCAGCGGACCTGGCTTTCCCGGTTCACCCAACAGCGGCGCCGCCGCGGTCGCCAAGGTGCCCTTGATGGTCGCCGCCAAGTCCGACGCCGCCGACTTCAGCCGCGGGTCGTCAGCGAGCGCGACGATGCCAAGGCCGATGACGCCGCCACCAATCGCAGTGAGGATGCCACCGGCGAGCGCGGCGCCGATGATCGGGCCGGTCACTACAGCGGCGGCCACCGCACCCGCGAACAGCACCGGCGGTGGCACCAACGAGATCCCGCTGGCCATGCTCGAGGTGACGCTGCTCGCCAGCGACCGGCCCACCGAATTCCCGGCGTCGTCGAGCTCCCCCGACCGCAGTGGCTTGTCGACATCGACGTCAACTTCAACGGTGGCCTTCACCCGCCCGGCCACGTCGCGGACCTGCGTCCGCAGGTCCCGCTCGTATGCCCGCGACCCCGCCGGCTGCGTCACGATGTCCGCCGTCAGGCTCCGCTCCACCCGACCAACCGCCGTGGCCACCTGGTCCCGGAGGTCCACCGTGTTCGCCCGCACGTCGACCACCGCGTCGACCTGGTCCACCTCGGGCACCACCGACACGTGCGCCTTCAGCCCGCTCAACTGCTGCTCAAGCATCCGCTCAACGCCAGAGCGGTCAAACTCCTGTTCAAACGTCTTGCGCAAGCTGCGGGCCAACCCCCGCGCGCTCGGAACGATCGATACGTACGCCTGCCCTGCCTCTGTTGCCATCCCTCATGACTCGTTCCTGCGGGCGCAGTGGTGGTCAGTCGGTCGGTGCGAAGATCCCGGCGAGACGCTGCCGGGCCTGGTAGTCCGCCAACAGGGCGCGGAACTGGGCCGCGCCGGCCGGGCCGGTGATGTGCTCGCCCAGGTCAGCGATCAGGCACAGCAGACCGGAGATCAGCGACCCCGCGCGCTGCGGGTCGATCAACGGCACCACCGGGCGCCCATCCAGAACGGCGATCACCAACTCAGCAGCGGCCACCGTGTCCGGCGCGTCCGGAGCAGTCATCCCGAGACCTCCTGTCGTAACGAAACGAACCTGTGAACTGGGCAAACACCCCGCCCCCGTCGGTGCGGCCCGCTGAGCGCGTCCCTGCCCAACGGGGCCGAACCGACCCCCGCCAGGCCCCAGAACGGCCCCCAGCGGGCCAACCAGCAGCCGCACTCCCCGTGTGGAAAAAAGCCCGGAGAGAGAAGCCGCCTAAGCCGGGAAGTGCGGAAGACCCCCCACCCAGGGGGACCCTGGGCAGGGGGTCAGGGGTCACGCTGCGGCCGGTGCCGTGGGCTGCGCGGGCATCGACTTGTGCGCGTTGCGCTGCCCCTGCTCGCGCAGCACCGCGGCTTCTCGCCGCTGCTGGTCGACGGCGTTGCACCGCTCGATGTACGTCTCGGGTGTGGCGAGGCTGAGTCGGTGCCCTGCTCCGATGACCTGGTTGGGGTTGGGCCGGTACCCGAGGTCGTCGAGCTGCTCGGCGGTGAGGTCGGCGAGGATGAGCGCCTTCTTGTTCAGGTCGATGCTGACCAGCCGCGCGCTCTGGCTGATGAGGAGCCAGCACTGCATGACGAGCTCCACCCGGGTGGAGGCTTCACGGGCGGTCGCCCAGGGCGTGAGCTGGTGGGGCCGCAGCTTGCTGACGGCGTCGGGGTCGGTGAGCATCAGGTCGTCGCCGACGATCTCTCGGGCGGCGGCGATGACCTTGTCGGCCTCGACGATGGCGGACTTGAGGGCGTCGAGGATGGCGGGTGCGTTGGCGTCGAGGGCTGCGCGGCGCCGCACGTCGATCTCTTCTCCGAGGACGCTGATGACGTAGGAGTCGCTGAGTTGCTGCCGGGCCAGTTCGGTGAGGACGGTCGGGTCGTCGGCGGGGTCCTGGTCGGCGATGAGCGCGTCGAGGACGGCCGCGCGGAGGGCGCCGGGCCGGCGGATGTTCGCGGCTCGGGCGTGGGCGGTGTCGAGTTCGGTCAGGGTGGCGGTGAGCGTGCCGGGCAGCTCGAGGCCGAGGGTGCGGAAGTGCTGCCGGGTGAGGCTGAGTGCCGCGTTGGTGTTCATGAGGCTGCTCATGGCGTGTGGTGCTCCTTGGGTGGTCGGGGTTGTGCCTGGTGTTGGGGTCGGCGGGGCTGTCAGCCGAGGACGCCGGAGTGGGTGAACAGGTGGTCAACCCACTGGCGGGTTTCCCAGTCGCCACCGGACGAGCTGGGGGTCGAGCCTTCGCGGGGGACGTAGTTGCTCGGCTTGGGTTGGGCCGGCTCGGCCGGCGTGGCGCCCGCCGTGGGCCAGTTGTCGTCCTCGTGTTCGGTGAAGAGTTGGCGGGTGAAGTCGCGCATCCCGTCGTCTCCGGTGGGGTCGCTCATGGCGTGGTGATCCCTTCGTGGAGTTGCAGCCGGCGGTAGGCCCGTTCGGCTCTGCGGAGTCGCCGTTCGAGGTAGTCGAGGGTGTGTTTCTCCCGGCGTTCCCTGGCGGCGGCGATGGACCGTCCGAGGCGGGTGATCTCCCGTTCGGCGCTGGCCAGTCCGCGCATCCGGCGGGGGAAGTCGTAGCGGAGGGGTGTCACGGCTCTCCTGTTCGGATGGACCCTGGCCGCGGCTGGTGCCGCGACGCGTACGGGGCTTCGAGCGGGTCACGCGGGCGGGGTTGCCGGCTTGGCGTAGTCGTTCGGATCTTCATCCGGGGCGATCGTGGCGATGTAGTTGCCGATGCCATCGACGGGATCCAGCCATCCGCCGCCGTCGTTGGTGGCGTATATCGCCCGGGTCTTGTAGGGCGGCTCGCACTTGACCTCACGGCTCGTGCTTTCGAGCTGCCCGCTCCGGTTCGTGTCCTGATAGATCGCGTCGCCCCGGTGCTCTTGCAGCAGGATGGCCGGGCAGGCATCCGTGGTCACCGTGCCGTCGGGGTACCTGTAGACGTTGCGCCAACCGAGGGGGAGCGCGGTGACGGCGACCGTCTCCCAGATCTCGACGCGGTTCCCGGGCTGCGGCTGGCTGCTCATGCGCTGTTCCTCCTGAGGGCGACGCGGCAGAGCGCGCAGATGGGCTCCCCGCTGGTGGGGTGGTTGCTGGCTCCGCCGGCCTCGCCGTGCACGCAGGGCGGACCCTGGCGGGCGGCGGTGAGGACGGCGGACACGTCCTGTCGCTGCCGTACGGCGCGGATCTTGTCCAGGCGGGTTGTCAGGTCACCGTCGGCCGCGAGGCGACGCAGGAAGCCTCCAAGGGACCTCGGCTTGTCGTTCTCTTCGACCAGCGCAATGACGGCTCGGGCTTCGTCGGCGGTGGCGCCGGTGGCTTCGATGACGATGGCTTCAGCCGCGCTCGCTCGTGCTGCGGTCTGGTTGGTCTGGGAGCGGTCTGGCTTGTGTCCCGCTGTGGGACTAGCCCCGTCCCACTGTGGGACTAGCTCTGGTCCCGCTGTGGGACTAGCTAGTCCCTGTGTGGCACTAGCTAGTTGGTCCCTGTCTGGGACTAGTCCCGCTGTGGGACTAGCGGAGGGGGCGTGAAGCCGGTAGCGGGTTCGGTCCTTCTCGCGTCGGGCACGCTCGATCGCCGGCCGCATCCGGTCTACCCACCCCTGCTCTTCGGACCGGTTCAGCTCCCGGGCCACAGTCGACCGGCCGAGGCCGGTGATCGTGCACAGCCGAGTCAGCGATGGCGTGTGCTCGGCGGGAGTGACGCCTGACGGCCAGTCGGCGACCACGGCAAGGGTGAGCAGGATGTGTCGCGCGGGTGCCGGCAGGCTGGATGCCAGCACCGCGCGTTCAAATGCCCACCGGGGGTTCGTCACTGGTGCTCCGCCTCCCGCTCGGCGACGGCACGCAGGATCGCGAGCAGCTCGGCGCGCACCGGGTAGGGGTTCAGCTGGCCGGACGCGTCCCGGGCCGGCGGCACGAAGCCGTTCCACTGGTTGAACCTGGTGTAGCCCAGGGAGCGGCAGAGCCGGGCCGCGAGGTCGGGGTGTGCCTTGACCCTGGCCCTGCGCTCGTGCGCCCGCCTGGCAGCTTCCTGGACCCCCTGGACGAGCATGCGGCGTTGCTCCAACGTGCCGGCGCGAAACCACGGCTGGGAGGCCAGCACGGATGCCACCAAGCCGACAGGACGGGCCGGCCGGGATGGGGCATTCCCGCCGCTGGTGCGCTGCCAGGTCTCGTGCGTAGACTGACTACCGGTCTGCCCGACCTGCTCCGCCGCCGCCCCGTTGACCGCGGGGCGGCTGTGTGTCTGCGGCATCTCAGGCAACAGCCTTGGACTCATCGCCTTCGGAGAGCCAGGCGCTGACCTCACTCTCGGCGTAGAGGACCCGCTTCCCCCGCCGGATGCCCTTAGGCCCCTTGCCGATGTGCCGCCAGTAGCGGACGGTGCTCGGGGCCGTGCGGGCGACCTCGGCGACTTCCTCGGTGGTGAGGTACTTCTCCATGACGACTCCAATGCGTTTGCCGCATGAGCGGGAATGCGCTTTGCTCATGAACTCAAGCACGACCAACAGTTGCCGTCAAGCTTCGGGCGCATCTAGAGTCATGCTCGTGACGCATACAGACACGCCAACGCCGGAGCAACAGTTCGGAGCACAGGTCCGCGAGGCACGCGAGGTACGAAGGTGGAGTCAGGAGGCGCTAGCGCGGCATCTGCGAGACGAGGCAGGACTGGACCTGCATCAGACCGCCATCGCGCGGCTGGAGCGCGGCGAGCGAGCGATCCGATTCAACGAGGTCACCGCACTGGCGAAGCTGCTCGGGCTCGATCTCCAGACCTACTCCGGCACGCTGCCGGCGCTAACGGATAGCGAATACGAGTGGGCGCTGGGGCAGTTGAAGCTGCTCCAGGCGGAGGATGAGCGGACCGCCGCCGAGTGGGAGCGGGTGGTGCTGGAGCAGGACGCGCTGCTGAGCGAGTTCGTCGAGGCGCGCCGGACTGCGGTCGGGAAGCGGCGGGCGATGGAGGCGATGATCCAGGAGTACGAGGAACGCCAGCGTGGCTAGCATCAAGAAGCGGCCGAACGGCAAGTACCGGGCCCGGTACCGCGACGATTCCGGCAAGGAGCACGCTCGCCACTTCGATCGAAGGGTGGACGCCCAGCGCTGGCTGGACGAGGTGACGGCGGCATCGGTCACCGGCCAGTACGTCGACCCGCGGGCCGGCCTGGTCACCTTCACCCGCTACTTCGGAGAGTGGTCCGAGCGGCAGTTGTGGGCGGCCGGCACCGACAAGGCGATGCGGCTGGCTGCTCGGTGCACGACGTTCGGCGACGTGCCGATGAAGGCGCTACGCCGGTCGCACATCGAGACGTGGATCAAGACGTTGCAGACGCGCGGCCTCGCAGCGAGCACGATCAAGACCCGGTTCAACAACGTCCGATCAGTGCTCCGGGCGGCGGTTCGTGACCTCGTCATCGTCAGGGATCCGAGCGAGGGCGTGACCCTGCCGCGTGCCCGTCGCGCGGCCGTGGCCATGGAGATCCCGACCCCGGCTCAGGTGGGGGCACTGCTAGGTGCGGCGCCCCCGTGGTTCCGGACGTTCATCTCACTCGCGGCGTTCGCCGGGCTGCGCCTGGGCGAGGCTGCCGGCGGCCAGCTCGGCGACATCGACTTTCTTCGCCGCACGCTCCAGGTCACCCGCCAGGTCCAGCGCGGCCCGGGCGGCACGGTCATCATCACGCCACCGAAGTACGGGAGTGAGCGGGCGGTCTACCTGGCTGACGCCCTGGTGAAGGAGCTGTCGGTGCACGCCACCTCGGTGGCGGAGAAGGGCCCGCGGTGGCTGTTCCTCGGTGAGGGTGACGACCCGATGCACCAGAACACGATCGGCTACTGGTGGCGCAAGACCTGCCGGGCGGCCGGCGTCGAGAACACGACGTTGCACGACCTGCGCCACTTCTACGCCTCGGGCCTGATCGCCCAGGGCTGCGACGTGGTGACGGTCCAGCGGGCGTTGGGTCACCGCAGTGCAACGGTCACCCTGAAGACGTACGCGCACCTCTGGCCGACCGCCGAGGATCGCACTCGCAAGGCTGCCGATTCGCTGATCCTGGAGGCTCTGGCGGACTCCTCGCGGACCGCTGGCGCGCTCCGGGTGGTCTGACCTGCGCATCAGGAGATCGACTACACGTTGAAGCGGAACTCCACGACGTCGCCGTCCTGCATGACGTACTCCTTGCCCTCGATGCGGACCTTGCCCGCCGCCTTGGCCGCCGACATCGAACCGTGCTCGACCAGGTCGTGGTACGAGACCACCTCGGCCTTGATGAAGCCGCGCTGGAAGTCGCTGTGGATGACGCCCGCGGCCTCGGGGGCGGTGGCGCCGACCGGGACGGTCCAGGCGCGCGCTTCCTTGGGGCCGGCCGTGAGGTACGTCTGGAGGCCGAGGGTGCGGAAGCCGACCCGGACGAGCTGGTTGAGGCCGGGCTCGTTCTGCCCGATCGACTCCAGCAGCTCGCGGGCCTCCTCCTCGGGCAGGTCCACCAGCTCAGATTCGATCTTGGCGTCCATGAAGATGGCCTCGGCGGGGGCGACCAGGGCGCGCAGCTCGTCGAGGAACGTCTCGTTGGCCAGCTCGGCCTCGTCGACGTTGAAGACGTACAGGAAGGGCTTGGTGGTGAGCAGGTGCAGCTCGCGCAGGTGCTCCAGCTCGATCTTGGCGGCGGCGGCCCCGGAGTAGAGGGTGGTGCCACCGTCGAGCACCTCGATAGCGGCCTTCGCTGCGGCGACAGCGGCGGCCCGGTCCTTGCGGAGCTTGGCCTCCTTCTCCAACCGGGGCAGCGCCTTGTCCAGGGTCTGCAGGTCGGCGAGGATCAGCTCGGTGTTGATCGTCTCGATGTCGTCGGCCGGGGAGATCTTGCCGTCGACGTGCACCACGTTCGGGTCGGAGAAGGCCCGGACGACCTGGCAGATTGCCGAGGCGTCCCGGATGTTGGCCAGGAAGGCGTTGCCCCGGCCCTGCCCCTTCGACGCGCCGCGGACCAGGCCGGCGATGTCGACGAACGACACCGGCGCCGGCAGCACCTTCTGCGAGGAGAAGATCTCGGCCAGCTTGCCCAGCCGCTCGTCGGGAAGCCCGACCACGCCGACGTTGGGCTCGATGGTGGCGAACGGGTAGTTCGCCGCCAGCACGTCGTTCTTGGTCAACGCGTTGAAAAGCGTGCTCTTGCCGACGTTGGGCAGGCCGACGATGCCGATGGTGAGACTCACGACGGGCCAGCTTACGCCGGTCCCGGCCGGGACGGTCCAGGCGGCTCCAATTCGCCGCCGCGCCGGTGGTCGATCGTCGCTCCCACCGGGCCCTGTCGGACGTTGCTAATCTCCCGGTTCGATGTCCGCTGCTGGAGGTGGGATGACCTCGACATTGCCTGACCTGTACATCGCCGTCGATGTGGAGGCGGACGGGCCGATCCCCGGGCCGTACAGCATGATCTCGCTGGGCATGGCAGTGGCCGGCCGCCCGGACCTGACCTTCTACACCGAGCTGCGTCCCATCTCCGACGAGTTCGTCCCGGCGGCGTTGGCCGTCTCCGGCCTGGACCGGGACCGGCTGCTGCGGGAGGCACCCACCGCGCAGGAGGCGATGTCCGCCGCGGCGGCCTGGGTCGACGGCCTGCGCGGGGTCGGCCGTCCGGTCTTCCTCGCCGCCCCGGCCGTCTGGGACGGCATGTTCGTGCACTGGTACTTCGTCCGCTTCGTCGGGCACAGCCCGTTCGGCGCGACCGGCTCCGGCGTTGATCTCCGCAGCTACTGGATGGGGTTGACCGGCAGCAAGTGGGCCCAGACCCGCCAGGACACGATCAAGCACGAGCTGGGCCTGCACGACATGCCGCACACGCATCACGCCGGGGAGGACGCCGCCGAGCTGGCCCAGGTCTTCGACGCGGTGCTGCGCCGCCGACAGCCGGTCGAGGAGGCGTGACGCTCAGCCGAGCCGGCGGGGGGCGATGACCGCCTCCCGGACGCTGCCGTCCGCGCCGCGGCTGATCTCGTACGCCGAGACGCCGTCGCGGTCCGCGACTGCCTCGACCAGCTGGGTGCCCCGGTAGACCAGACCGACGCCGTCGTCGGTGCAGTGGCTGGTGGGGAGCGTGCCGTCACCGACCAGCTCGTGCATGAGCGGGCGGCGCTGGCCCTCGCTGTCGTAGTGCACCCCGTTGCCGTACGGCAGCCAGGCCAGGCCCTCGGTGAAGCCGCGCAGCCGGGGGCCGAAGCTGTCGGTGGCACCGC
The DNA here is from genome assembly GCF_022230925.1 of Micromonospora alfalfae. Taxonomy (GTDB): domain Bacteria; phylum Actinomycetota; class Actinomycetes; order Mycobacteriales; family Micromonosporaceae; genus Micromonospora; species Micromonospora alfalfae. Next base: position 194,071 of record NZ_JAKKFH010000009.1, read on the forward strand.
CGACATGCCAGCAGATCGAGCCGGCGGAGACGCCGGCCAGCACCACGCCGGCCTGCCAGCACTCGTGCAGGATCTCGTCGAGCCCGTGCACCCGCCACACCGCTACCAGGTTGGCAACGCTGCCGCCGCCGACCCAGAGCACGTCCTGGGCGAGCAGGTGGGCGCGGACGTCCTCGACGTTCGGCATCGGGAACAGGGCGAGGTGTGACAGCCGGAACCGGGTGTCGGCGAACCCGCCGTAGACGGCGGTCAGCGAGGTGGGCTGGTCGCCGACGGCCTGCCCGAGGTAGCAGACCCGCGGCTGCGGACCGGCCTCGGCCAACTCGGCTGCCAGCTCGAAGACCGGGCTGGGGCGCAGGTCGTAGGGCCCCCGGTCGCCCCGGAGGAAGCCCATGCTGGTGGCGATGATGGTCGGTTCGCTGGCCGGCATCGAGGCGTCCTTCCGTCGGGGGCGGTGCGGCGTCCATCCTGCCGCAGCCGGTCTCCGGTTCGCTCGGTGCGGGGTCCGACCGCCACCCGCGGGTGGTGGTCGGACCCCGCCAGCCTCATGATCAACTACCCTGGTCGGGCCGCCGTTGGCGGGGCACCTCGACCTCGGGCCAATGACCCAGGGCCCGACGGTCGACCGGCGGCAGTTGCCCGGCGGCGGCGCGGGGCAGGGTGAACCGGTCGGCGGCGGCCGGCCCGACCGAGACCGACTCGCGCAGCATCCAACGCACCTCGTCGGCCGTCCAGCCCAGCCCCGGCCGCGCGGCGATCTCGCGGATCAACCGCCGGCCGACGCTCGTGTCGTCGTCGTAGAAACGCATGCACCAGTGGTGCGTCCACATCCCAAGCGCCCGCAGGCCAGCGTCGTCCAGGGAGCCGGCCAACCGGCCGCAGGCCGTGCCGGGGAAACTCTGCTCGGGGTCGCCCGCCCGGTCCCGTTCGATGGCGCCCACGGCGGCCGGCGCGACGGCTCGCATCCGGCGGTAGAAGGACTGCGCCACCGCGCGGGGCAGCGGCGGGAACGCACCCGGTGTCGACGCCGCCGCCCAACCCGCCACGCTCGTCATCCGCCGCACCCCTTCTTCAGTTGGTGGCCGGACGCTACCCGGCACGACCGACACTTTCGGGCCGAAAAACCTCACCGATGGTGGATAGCGACGATGACCTGGGGCGTCTGTATCTGTGACAACGAAACGGGGGTGGTGGGTGGACGAGGACGAGCGCGCGCGGCTGGCCGAGTTCGTCGGCAGCCGGACTCCGGCGCTGATGCGGGTCGCCTATCTGTTGACCGGGGACCGCAACGCCGCCGAGGACCTGTTCCAGTCGGCGTTGGCGCGGGCCATCCCGAAGTGGGGAACCATTCGGCACGCCGACCCCGAGGGCTACCTGCGGGTGGTGATGTACCGCGAGCAGATCAGCTGGTGGCGGCGACTCCGCCGGTGGCGGGAGACACCGCTGAACCCGGCCGACGAACCGGTCGGCGGCGACCCGAGCAGCGGCACCGACGTGCGGTTGGCGATGCGTGCCGCGCTACGCCACCTGCCACCGACCCAGCGGGCGGTGGTGGTCCTCCGCTACTACGAGGACCTGCCCGAAGCCCGGGTGGCCGAGTTGCTGGGCTGCTCGGTGGGGACCGTACGCAGCCGTACCCACCGAGCGGTGAAACGACTGCGCGACCTGCTGCCGGACGTCGACAGGCTGGAGGTACGGCGATGACCGAACCGTTCGAGCACCTCATCCGCTCCACCCTCACCGACCTGGCCGAGGAGGCACCGATCGTGCATGACCAGTTGAGCCGAGCGGAACGGCGGGTGCGCAACAGACGTCGCGCCACGGTGACGGTGGGGGCGGTGAGCACCCTCGCGGCGATCCTGATCGCCACCCCGCTCGCCCTGGCCGCTACCGGGTCGGACGAGCCTCCCCCGGCCGTGCCCAGCCCGGCCGGACCAGCGGCTGTGCCCAGCCCACCCGTGCCCACCCCGTCCGCGCCCACCACGGTGCCCACTGTCGAGCCCCGCCCCGGTGGCGGGGTCGCGAGTCCGTCGGGCCCGCCCGGCGTACCGGAACGGCCGACGGTCTCGCCGACCCCGTTGACTCCGCCCGGCGTGCCAGGCAAGCCGGGGGCACCGGGTGTGCCGGCCGGGCCGACCGCCTCACCAAGCCCGTCGAGTTCGCTGGGCCCGCCCGGTGTGCCGGGCCGACCGACGGCGTCGCCGACCCCGTTGCGCTGAGCGGGACCGGTCCGGTCGGCGGTTTCCTCGCGTCGGCCGGACCGGCCGTCCCACTGTCATCGCCGGCCTCTGTGGCACCGACACGCCACTGGCCTCCCGAGCCGGAGGCGGGCAACCGGTCGGAGATTCCGGTCACTCTCCCGCGACGCTCCCCGGTACCGGGGAGCGTCGCGCCCCGCGGCGACCGGCGGGCACCGCTCCACCGAATTTGTCGAGGCCGGCATGCCCGCTCATTCTTGGGCCATGACCGATCCCGGACACCCGAGGTGCGAGCTGCGGGGGCAACGATGAGCACCGCCATGGCCCGGGTGCCCGACTCCCTCCGGGGGCAGATCGTCACCCCCGGCGACCGCCGGTACGCGCAACTGCGCTCGACGTACACCAGGTCGGCGTCACCGGCCGCGGTCCTGCTGCCGAAGACCACCGCGCAGGTGGTCGACGCGCTGCGCTACGCGCGGGAGCAGCGGCTGCCCATCGCGGTCCGCAGCGGCGGGCACGGCCTCTCCGGAGCCTCGTCCAACAACGGCGGGGTGGTCATCGACCTGTCCATGCTCGACCGGGTCCAGGTGATCGACGAGCGGGCCGGGCTGGTCCGGGTCGAGGCCGGCGCGCGCTGGGCGAACGTGGCGAAGGCGCTCGCGCCGTACGGCCTGGTGATCAGCTCGGGTGACTACGGCGGCGTCGGCGTCGGCGGCCTGGCCACCGGCGGCGGTGTGGGCTGGCTGGTCCGCGCCCACGGCCTCACCATCGACCGGGTCCGCGCCGTCGAGGTGGTGCTGGCGGACGGGACGCTGGTACGCGCCGACGCCGACCACGAGCCGGAGCTGTTCTGGCTGGTCCGTGGCGCCGGTGCCGGCGCGGGCATCGTGGTGGCCTTCGAGATCGAGGCGGTCGAGCAGCGCAACGTCGGCGTCGCGCAGCTGGTCGTCGAGGCGCATCCGGACGGTCGCACCGTCCGGGAGTGGACGAGCTACCTCGCCCAGGCGCCACGGGAACTGTCCGCAGCCGCCGTGGTGTACGCCGAGGGTCGATCGGTCCTCATGTCCATCACGGCCGTGGTCGCCGCCGAGAGCCTGCGCCGGGCCCGACCGGCGGTGGAACCGCTGCTTGCCATCGGCAAGGTGCTCGAACACCGGACCGACCTGCTGCCGTACCCGACGCTGGTGCCGACCGCGCACCTCAACCCCAACGTCGGGCAGCAGCGTGGCACTACCACAAACGGTCTGTTCACCACGCTGGACGACGCCGGGGCACGGGCGGTGACGCGAGCGGTGACCGGGCCGGGGCGGGCGGTGATCCAGCTCCGCTCGTTGGGCGGGGCGGTCAACGACGTCGCCTCCGACGCCACCGCGTACCCGCATCGCCACCAGGAGACGCTGATCGTGGCCTCGGTGTTTCCGCCGCAGGCCGACGCCGCGTTGAACGCCGCGTGGCGGGCCGCCGGGGCACGCGCCGACGGCGCGTACGTCAACTTCGAGAGCCGGCCCGATCCGGCCGCGTTCGCCCGGATCTACCCGGGCGAGACCGGGGCCCGGGTCCGGCGGCTGTGGAAGCGGTACGACCCGGACGGTGTGTTCCGATCGGCCCTGCTGACCGGTCAGCCGAACCGCGCCCCACAGCCGAACCGCGCCGCACAGCCAAACCGCGTCGCACAGCCCAGCCGATCCGGCCAGCCACACCGGCGCCGTCGACGCCCCCGTTGACCCAGCCTCTTCGAGCCCGCACACCCAGGTCCGATTCCCGCCAGCCGATGACCGGCCGCGCGGGGCATCATCGGTGACATGGAGATGGACTTCGAGCGGTGTTACCGGGCCGTGGACAGCCGTGACCAGCGGTTCGACGGCTGGTTCTACACCGGTGTGACGTCCACCGGGATCTACTGCCGGCCGTCCTGCCCGGCGATCACACCGAAGCGGCACAACGTCCGGTTCTTCCCGTCCGCCGCCGCCGCGCAGGGCGCCGGGCTGCGCGCCTGCCGCCGCTGCCGGCCGGACGCCGCGCCCGGCTCACCGCTCTGGGACGTCCGCGCTGACGTGGTCGGTCGGGCGATGCGGCTGATCGCCGACGGGGTCGTCGACAGGGACGGCGTACCGGGGTTGGCCTCCCGGCTGGGCTACACCGAGCGGCACCTGCACCGGATGCTGAGCGCCGAGATGGGCGCCGGGCCGCTCGCGCTGGCCCGGGCCCAGCGCGCCCAGACCGCCCGGATCCTGATCGAGACGACCGACCTGGCGATGGCCGAAATCGCGTTCGCCGCCGGCTTCGGCAGCGTGCGGCAGTTCAACGACACGCTTCGCGAGGTGTACGCGAGCGCCCCGTCGGACCTGCGCACGGCCCGTGGCCGCCAGCAGGCACCGGCCGGGGCGGGGACCATCGCGCTCCGGCTGGCGTACCGCCCGCCGCTGCACGCCCGGGCTCTGCTGGACTTCCTCGCGGTACGGGCGTTGCCCGGCGTGGAGGCGGTCCACGACGGGACGTACCACAGGGGTCTGCGGTTGCCGCACGGCACCGGCCAGGTGGCGCTGACCCCGACGGACGGGCACGTGGCGGCGACGTTGCGGCTCGCCGACCTGCGCGACCTGGCGCCGGCGGTGGCCCGCTGCCGCCGGTTGCTCGATCTGGACGCGGACCCGGTGGCCATCGACGCCACGCTGGCCGCCGACCCGGCGCTGGCCCCGGCGATCGCCGCCGAACCCGGCATCCGCGTCCCCCGCGCCGTCGACGGCTTCGAGCAGGCCGTCCGCGCCATCATCGGCCAACAGGTCTCGGTCACCTCCGCAAGAACAACCCTCAACCGCCTCCTCACCGCGCACGCTCGCGTTGATCATGAAGTTGTTGCCACCGGCACCGGCGTGTCGGAGCAACAACTTCATGATCAACCGGGCGAGCTGCGGGGGTTTCTGGGGGCGGAGGAGCTTTTGGGCCTGCCGGATTCAGCGTTCGGGATGCCGGTGGGGCGGCGGGAGGCGCTGCGAGGGCTGGCTCGGGCCGTCAGCGACGGGACGGTGGACCTCGCTCCCGGGGTGGATCGGGAGGACGCCGTCCGGCGGCTGCTCGCGCTGCCCGGCATCGGCCCATGGACCGCCAACTACCTGGCCATGCGCGCCTACGGCGACCCGGACGTCCTCCTCAGCTCCGACCTCGCGGTCCGGCGCGGCGCCGCCGCGCTCGGCCTGCCCGACACCCCGCCAACCCTCGACAGGTACGCCGAACGGTGGCGTCCCTGGAGGTCCTACGCCACGATCAGACTCTGGAGAGCGGCATGAACATCGACAGCACCGTACTGAGCACACCGGCCGGCCCACTGAGCATCCTCGCCGGCCCCGACGGTGACGTACTGGCAGCCGGCTTCACAGCGGACCCGGCGGCGCTGCCGCCCCTGATCCACCCGGCCCTGCGGGCACCGCTACGGGAGCGGGCCGACCTCGGCCCGGTCAGTGCGGCCGTCCACTCCTACCTGGACGGTGACCTCGCCGCCATCGACGCGGTGCCGGTCCGTCAACGCACCGGTGGAGAGTTCATGGCGCACGCCTGGCAGGTGCTGCGCGAGGTGCCGCCCGGCACCCCGGTCACCTACACCGGGTACGCCGCGCTGGCCGGTCGCCCACCGGCGGTCCGAGCCGCAGCGGCCGCCTGCGCCCGGAACGCGGCAGCCCTCTTCGTGCCCTGCCACCGGGTTCTTCGCACCGACGGCACGCTCGGTGGCTACCGCTGGGGGCTGGACGTGAAGAAGTGGCTTCTCGGTCATGAGCGGCGCTTGACAACAAGCTGACAGGAACATCGACAGTCATTGACGCTACCGTCTGGTAGTGCCTGTGGAGAGCGACGGCGACCCGGCCGCCCGGGCCGCCGCGGGCACCCACCCCGTGCACAACCTCTGGCGGCTGCGCCCCTACCTGCGCCCGTACGCCGCCGAGTTCGCCTGGCTGCTCGTCGCGGGGCTCGCCGGCACCGCGGCCGGGATCGCCGTACCACTTGTCGTGCAGCGGGTCGTGGACGGGCCGGTGGCCCGACACGAACCGGCCGGGCTGCTCCAGCTCGGCGGCCTGGCCCTGCTGCTCGGCGTCGTCGAGGCGGTGCTCATCTTCATCCGACGGTGGGTGCAGTCGTCGTCGGCGGTGGGCATGGAGGCGGCGCTGCGCGCCGACGTCTACGCCCACCTGCAACGGCTGCCAACCAGCTTCCACGACCGCTGGCAGTCCGGCCAGTTGCTCTCCCGGATCACCAGTGACCTGTCGGTGATCCGCCGGTTCCTCTCCTTCGGCGTCTTCTTCCTGGTGCTCAACCTGACCACGTACGTGGTGGTGGTGCTGCTGCTGATCAACCTGCACCCGGCGCTCGGGGTGCTGGTCGCGGCCAGCGCGGTGCCGCTGCTGCTGATCAGTCGCCGGTTCGGCCGGCACTACCACGCCGCGTCCCGCCGGATGCAGGATCAGCAGGGCGACGTGGCGACGCTGGTCGAGGAGACCGCGCAGGGCCTGCGCACCATGAAGGCGCACGGGCGGGGGCCCGAGCTGGCCGCTCGCTTCGCCGGTGCGGCCCGGCGGCTGCACGACACGGGCGTCGGCAAGGGGCGGCTGCTGGCGAACACGTCGGCGCTGCTCGACCTGGTGCCCAACGTGACACTGGGCGTGGTGCTGGCGGCCGGGGCGGCCGCCGTCGCGCACGGCGCGCTCACCATCGGCGAGCTTGTCGCGTTCGTCAGCCTCCAACTGATGCTCATCTGGCCGGTGCAGTCGCTCGGTTGGATCATCGCCAACGGTCAGGAGGCGGCCACCGCCGCCGACCGGATCCAGGAGGTGCTGGACACTCCACCGCAGATAGTGGATTCTCCCGGCGCTGTCGCGTTGACACGTGACGCGGTGCACGGTCGGCTGCGCTTCGAGCGGGTCGGCTTCAGCTACCCGGGTGCCACCACTGGGGTGCTGCGCGAGATCGACCTGACCATCGAGCCGGGCGAGACGCTGGCACTGGTCGGCGCCACCGGCTCGGGCAAGAGCACGCTGCTCTCCCTGGTGCCCCGGCTGCACGAGGTGACCACCGGCCGGATCACCCTCGACGGGCACGACCTGCGCGAGCTGCGGCTGGCCTCGCTGCGCCGGCTGGTCGGGGTGGCGTTCGAGGAGCCGACACTCTTCTCCATGTCGGTGCGGGAGAACCTCACACTGGGTCGCCCGGACGCCGGTGACGACGAGATCCGCGCAGCCCTCGCGCTGGCCCAGGCCGACTTCGCGTACGACCTGCCGTGGGGGTTGGCGACCCGGGTCGGCGAGCAGGGGTTGTCCCTCTCCGGCGGGCAACGACAACGGCTCGCGCTGGCGAGGGCCGTGCTCGGCCGACCGGCGGTGCTGGTGCTGGACGACCCGCTCTCCGCTCTCGACGTGCACACCGAGGCCCTCGTCGAAGCGGCGCTACGGCGGGTCCTGCGCGACAGCACCGCGCTGCTGGTGGTGCACCGGCCGTCGACGATCGCGCTGGCCGACCGGGTCGCCCTGCTGGAGGACGGACGGATCACCGCGACCGGCCGGCACTCCGACCTGCTGGCCACCGTCCCGGCGTACCGGGCACTGCTCGCCGCCGAGCCGCCCGCCGGGCATCCACCAACGGCTGGGGCCAGCGACCCCAGTTCGTCCCCTTCGGACGGGTGGGGGCTGGTGCGCTCGTGAGCGTGCCGGAGCAAGCCGACCCACCTCCCGAGGAGGAACCCGAGCTCACCCGCTGGCGCGGAACAGCCACCGATCCGGAGGCCGACCGGAGTCGAGCCGAGGACACCAGCCCCGAGGCGGTGGCCCGGCTACGCCGGCTCAGCCGCGCCCTGCTGCGTGACCTGCTCCGCCCGCATCGGAAGCGTCTCGCCGCGGCGGTCGCCCTGCTGCTGGCCCAGAACGCCGCCGCGATGGCCGGCCCGTACCTGGTCATGATCGGCATCGACCGGACCATCGCGCCGTTGCGCGCCGGCGACGCCGGCCCGCTGGTCGCCGTCGCCGGGGCGTTCGCGGTGGCCGCGGTGACCGAGTACGCGGCCCGCCGCGGCTTCCTCACCCTCTCCGCCCGGATCGGCCAGGCCGTCCTGCTCGACCTGCGGCAGCGGGTGTTCGGGCACTTCCTGCGGCTGTCGGTGGGCTTCCACGAGCGGTACACGTCCGGCCGGATGGTCTCCCGGCTCACCAGCGACCTGGACTCGATCGCCGAGCTGGTCGACGGGGGGATCGACAGCCTGGTGCTGGCCGGGCTCTCGATCCTGTCGGTGGCCGCCATCCTGCTCTGGCTGGACCTGCCGCTGGCTGCCGTGACGCTGTTCGCCTTCCCTTTCCTCTTCTGGCTCTCCCGCTGGTTCGCCAGGTCGTCGGCCAGCGCGTACCGACGGACCCGGGACGCGGTCGCGCTGGTCATCGTGCACTTCGTCGAGTCGATGCGGGGCATCCGGGCGGTGCAGGCGTTCCGCCGGGAGCCTCGCAACCAACGAATCTTCGTGGCGCTCGGCGACGACTACCGGCGGAGCAGTCTGCACGCGTTCCGGCTGATCGCCACGTACTCGCCCGCGATCAAGCTGATCGGCAACGTCACAGTGGCGGTGGTGCTCTGCTACGGCGGCTGGCGGGTGCTCGGCGGGCAGACCGAGATCGGTGTGCTCGCCGCGTTCCTGCTCTACCTGCGCCGCTTCTTCGAGCCGATGCAGGAGCTGAGCCAGTTCTACAACTCGTTGCAGTCGGCCACCGCCGCACTCGAGAAGCTGGCCGGGGTGCTCGACGAACGACCGGCCGTCGCCGAACCGGCCCGGCCCACACCGCTGCCGACCGGTCCCGGCCGTGGGGAACTGGTCTTCTGCGCGGTCGGCTTCGGCTACCGGGCCGACACCCCGATCCTCTGCCGGCTGGAGTTGACAGTGCCGGCCGGGCAGACAGTGGCGCTGATCGGCCCCACCGGGGCGGGCAAGTCGACTATCGCGAAGCTGGTCGCCCGGTTCCACGACCCCGACACCGGCACGGTCCGGCTGGACGGGGTCGACCTGCGCGACGTACGCGACGCGGACCTGCGCCGCGCGGTGGTGCTGGTGACGCAGGAGAACCACCTCTTCAGCGGGACCGTCGCGGAGAACATCCGGTTCGGTCGCCCGGGGGCCGACGACGACGCCGTCCAGGCCGCCGCGCGGGCGATCGGCGCGCACGACTTCATCGCCGCACTACCCGAGGGGTACGCCACTCAGGTGCACCGGCGCGGCGGCCGGCTCTCCGCCGGGCAGCGGCAACTGGTCGCGTTCGCCCGCGCGTTCCTGGCCGACCCGACAGTGCTCATCCTGGACGAGGCGACGTCGTCGCTGGACGTGCCGACGGAACGCCTTGTGCAGCGGGCACTCGGCACCATCCTGCGCGACCGCACCGCACTGGTGATCGCCCACCGACTCTCCACGGTGGAGACAGCCGACCGGGTGCTCGTCCTCGACGGCGGAACTGTCGTCGAGGACGGCCCGCCCACTGTTCTTGCCGAGGCCGATGGCAGGTACGCCGCCCTGCACCGCCAGTGGCGTGACTCGCTGATCTAGCCGGGTCGCCCCGTCGCGGCCACAACCGCCGGCCGGTGTGTTCCGTCGCAACTACGTCGCCCCGCACCCGGCAGGTGCCTACGATCGCAAGATGACCGACACGGCGAGGACGGCCCGCGCCGGCGTTCCCGAGCGTCCGACACTGGACGGGCTCGAGGAGAGCTGGGCACGCCGCTGGCAGGAGGAAGGCACGTACGCGTTCGACCGCTCGAAGCAGCGCAGCGACGTGTTCTCGATCGACACCCCGCCGCCGACCGTATCGGGCGAGTTGCACATGGGGCACGTCTTCTCGTACACGCACACCGACACCACAGCCCGGTACCAGCGGATGCGCGGCAAGGCCGTCTTCTACCCGATGGGCTGGGACGACAACGGCCTGCCCACCGAGCGTCGGGCACAGAACGTGTACGGGGTGCGCTGCGATCCGGCGCTGCCGTACGACCCGGTGTGGCGGCCACCGGCGGCTCCGGTCGACGACGCGGCCCGCCGCAACCCCACCCCGATCTCCCGGCGCAACTTCATCGAACTGTGCGAACGGCTGACGGTCACCGACGAGCAGGCCTTCGAGGCGCTGTGGCGGCGGCTCGGGCTCTCGGTGGACTGGTCCCTGACGTACACGACGATCGGCCGGATCGCCCGGACCACCAGCCAACGGGCGTTCGTCCGCAACCTGCGCCGCGGCGAGGCGTACCAGTCGGAGGCGCCGACCCTCTGGGATGTCGGCTTCGCCACCGCTGTCGCCCAGGCGGAGTTGGAGGACCGGGAGCGCCCCGGCGCCTACCACCGGCTGCGGTTCACCGCGGCCGACGGGCGTGAGGTGTTCATCGACACCACCCGGCCCGAGCTGCTGCCGGCCTGTGTGGCGCTGGTCTGTCACCCCGACGACGAGCGGTACGCCGACCTGGTGGGCGGCACCGTGCGCAGCCCGCTGTTCGACGTCGAGGTGCCGGTGTACGCCCATCCCCTCGCCGAACCCGGCAAGGGCACCGGCGTCGCGATGGTCTGCACCTTCGGTGACCTGACCGACGTGACCTGGTGGCGTGAGCTGGGGTTGGACACCCGGGTGGTGATCGGCCGGGACGGTCGGTTGCTCCCCGAGCCGCCGCACGGCGTGCCGACCCAGCCGTACGCGGCGCTGGCCGGGCAGACCGTCAACGGCGCCCGCCGGGAGATCGTCGGGATGCTGGCCGACACCGGTGACCTGATCGGCGAGCCGCGCCCGATCACCCACCCGGTCAAGTTCTACGAACGCGGCGATCGCCCCCTGGAGATCGTCTCGACTCGACAGTGGTATCTGCGCAACGGCGGCCGGGACGAGGCGCTGCGAGCCACGCTGCTGGGCAGGGGCGAGCAGCTGCACTGGGTGCCGGCGCACATGAAACACCGCTACGACAACTGGGTGGGCGGCCTCAACGGGGACTGGCTGGTCAGCCGTCAACGCTTCTTCGGCGTGCCGGTTCCCGTGTGGTACCGGCTCGACGACACTGGCGAGCCGGACTGGTCCCACCCTCTCACGCCGGACGAGTCGGCGCTGCCGGTCGATCCATCCAGCGATCCGGCACCCGGTTACGACGAGTCGCAACGCGGCCGGCCGGGCGGCTTCATCGGCGACCCGGACGTGCTGGACACCTGGGCCACGTCCTCGGTGACCCCGCAGATCGTCGGTGGCTGGGAGACCGACCCGGACCTGTTCGCCAGGGTCTTCCCGATGGACCTCCGCCCGCAGGGGCAGGAGATCATCCGGACCTGGCTCTTCGACAGCGTGGTCCGTTCGCACTTCGAGCACGGGGTGCTGCCCTGGCGGGACACGGTGCTCTCGGGCTGGATCCTCGACCCGGACCACAAGAAGATGGCCAAGTCCAAGGGGAACGTGGTCACCCCGCTGGCCCTGCTGGAGCAGCACGGCTCGGACGCGGTGCGCTACTGGGCGGCCAGCGGCAAACCCGGCATGGACCTGGCCTTCGACCCGGCGCAGATCAAGGTCGGCCGGCGACTGGCCACCAAACTGCTCAACGCGTCCAAGTTCGCGCTCGGGCTGGGCGCGGCGGACGCGCTGCGCGCCCCGGCGACAACACCACTGGACCGGGCCATGCTCGCCGAGCTGGCAACAGTGGTCACCGCAGCGGGCACCGCCTTCGACTCGTACGACCACACGGCGGCCCTGCAGGTCACCGAGGCGTTCTTCTGGCGGTTCTGCGACGACTACATCGAGCTGGTCAAGGAACGGGCCTACGGCACCGGCGCGGCGGCCGACTCCGCACGGGCCGCGCTGGCCTCGGCGCTGTCGGTCCAGCTGCGGTTGTTCGCCCCGGTGCTGCCGTACGTGACCGAGGAGGTCTGGTCGTGGTGGCGGTACGGCTCGGTGCACCAGGCGCCGTGGCCCACCACCTACGAGGTGGCCCGCACGATCGAGGGCTCGGGTGAGCCGGCGCTACTGCGGCTCGCCGGTGACGCGTTGAGCCAGGTGCGACGGGCCAAGTCGGAGCGGAAGCTGTCGATGAAGGCGGAGGTGCCGTTGGCGGAGGCGCTCGGCCCGGCGGCGCTGCTGGAGCAGCTCACACTGGTCGCCGACGACCTACGGGCGGCCGGCCGGATCGGCAAACTCGACCTGCTCCCGGACCGTACCCCGGAGTTGGTCATCGCCTGCGCCTTCTGACCCGGGTCCGCCGCCGCCCGAGCGGGCGGCGGCGGACCGGCGGCTCACCAGCCGCGCAGGAAACGCAGCCCGAGCAGGAACGCGATCACGGAGGGCCCCACCAGCAGGGTGATCGCCTGGAGGCGGTACGGCATCCGGTGTCGGGTCAACTCGCCCGCGTTGCCCAGCACGATGGCCCCGGCCAGCATCAGGAACGCGCCCCACCAACCGGTCTCCAGGTGGATCAGGTCCACCCGGATCAGTTGCAGGGTCACGCCGAGCAGCGCTCCGGTCAGCGCGAGCAGGGCCACCGCCCGGTGCAGGCCCCGGGCCAGCGGGTGGGCCGCACGCCAGCCGTAGGTGCCGGCCACCGCCAGGCAGGGCAGCACCACCATGAGCGGCCAACCTCGCCCCATCACGCCGAACATCAGCAGCGCGCCGACCGCGAACACCATCGTGCCGACGCAGGCGAGCATGTACCCGCCGAAGGCCCGGCCGCCGCCGCGAGCCAGCAACGGCCCACCGCTGGCCGCGATCAACGCGGCCGGGATCAGGATGAACACCGCCCACCAGTGGAACTGGCCGCTGCCCTGAGCCGCAGTGGCGACAGTGGCACAGGCCAGCCCGGCAACGGCCAGGCTGGTCAGCCACGGCCGGCTGCTCCGGGAGTATGGCTCAGCCAACGACGTCCGCTCCGCTTCGACGCTCACGCCCACCAGCCTGGCCCGAGGTGGCCCGCCCGGTCCATCCGGCCAGCCCTACCGCCACGCGGGGGCTGGCCGGAACGGCGTCTCGCACCGCTGTCAGCTCGTCTCGCCGGCCACGCTGAACGAGCGCAGGCGGTCGATGGCGAGCACTGTGAAGCCGACGCTGACCAGCGCGGTCATCACCGACGCCACCGGCACCGACACGCTCGTCTCCAGCAGCCCGGTGGGGGCGATCCGGTCGGCGAGGGCGATCACGTACTGCTGGATGGAGAGCACCTTGGTGCCGCTGACGAAGTTGCCCAGCAGCCCCTCCCAGATCAGCACGTAGACCAGCCCGAGCAGCACCGGCCGCCTGGTGACCAGGCTGAGCGCGAGGAACAACGCCGAGTACGCGAGCGCGCCGAGCGCCGCCGCGACCGCCAGCGCCAGCCCGAGGCGTACCGAGTCGGCGAGCACGCCCGCGACGTAGAGCGGCACCGCGACGGTGGCCGCGCTGACCCCGGCGGCCACAGCGAGCTTCGGCAGCACGATCTGCCAGCGCGGCAGCGGCTTGGTCAGGATGTGCACCACGGTGCCGTCGTCGATCTCGGCGCCCAACACGCCCGTGCCGATGATCAGCGCAACCACCGGCAGCACCACGGCCAGCCCTAGACCGACAAGCACCGGCGGCCCCCACTCGCCCGGGTCCACCCCCAGCGACCGGCACAGCACGGCCAGCCCGAGCAGCACCAACGGCAGCGGTAGCAGCAGCAGGAACCGACGTCGGCCGAACAAACCGCGCGCGGTGATCCAGGTAACTGTCGACATGTCAGGCCTCCACCAGGTAGGAGAAGACGCTCTCCAGGGACTCGTCGGACGGCACCAGCTGGCGTACCCGGATGCCCTTGTTCAGCGCGATCCGAGGCAGCGCCCGGGTGAACGCGCCGTAGTCACCGGCCCGCACTGTCAAGCCGGTCGGGTCCAACTCGACCCCGCTCACCGACGCCTCCGCGATCAGCGCGACGGCCAGCGCCCGGTCGTCGGTGGAGCGCACCGCGAAGACGTGCGGGCGGTTGGTCATCAACCGGCGGATGGTCCGGAAGTCGCCGGAGGCGGCCAACCGGCCGGCCACCATCACCTGCACCGTTCCGGAGACCTGTTCGACCTCCTCCAGGATGTGCGAGCTGAACAGGATCGTCCGGCCGGCGTCACCCAGGGTGTGCAGCAGCTGCATCATGTGCAGCCGTTGGCGCGGGTCCATGCCGTTGAACGGCTCGTCGAGCAGCAGCACCTGCGGGTCGTGCACCAGCGCGGCGGCCACCCGGGCACGCTGACGCATGCCCTTGGAGTACGTGCCGATCCGGCGGTCCTGCGCCGACTCCAGCTCCACCAGGTCGATCGCCCGTCGGGCCGCGGCCGCCGGGTCGGGCAGTCGGTGCAGCTTCGCGCTGGCCAGCACGAACTCGTACGCGGTGAGGAAACCCTGCACCGCCTCCCGTTCGCTGACCAGCCCCAGCCGCCGGTAGACGTCAGGGTTGCGCCAGGTCGGCTCGTCGTCGAGGGTGACAGTGCCGCGCGACGGGGCGAGGAACCCGGCCATCATGTGCAGCAGGGTGGTCTTGCCGGCGCCGTTCGGGCCGAGCAGCCCGGTCACGCCAGGCCCCAGGGCCATGCTGATGTCGTTGACCGCGACCACGTTGCCGTACCACCGGGACACCCCGGTCAGGCTCAGCGTGCTCATCAGGAGGCGACCTTCCGGTAGCGGGCCAGCAGGAGGGCTGTCGCGCCGGCGACCAACAGCACCGCGGCCAGGGCGTAGACCGGGCCGAACCCGCCGATCATCATCTCGCCCGGATCGCCCTCGACCAGCAGGTCACCCAGCGACCAGATGCCCACCCCCTGCACCAGCGTGGAGGGCGAGGCGAGCCCGGCCAGCTCGTTGGCGGCGCGCGACGGCAGGATGCTCAGCACCCCGACGATCGGGGTGGTCATCAGGAAGACCGCCACCACCCCACCGGCGGCGAAGGCACGCTTGCCGGTCAGCGAGGCGACCAGCAGCCCGACCGAGGCGAAGACCACAGCCCACAGCCCGGCGTAGAGCAGCCCGGGCAGCAGGTCGAGCAGCTCGTTCCACACCCCGCGCATGCCCTGCTTGGTGGTGAAGGCGGCACCCAGGAACATCAGCAGCTGCGGCCCGCCGAGCAACAGCCAGAGGGCGGTGACCAGCGCCAGCAGCTTGGCCAGCGCGTAGTCGGAGCGCGGCAGCGGCCGGGAGAAGTACAGCGGCAGCACACCGCTGCGCAGGTCCCGGGAGACCAGCTCCGGGGCGACGACCGCGACGAAGAAGATGACAAGCCAGCTCATCGCGTCGGCGAACTGGGCGTACGTGGCGACCGGCTCGCCGATCTGGCTGCGTACCGCGGCCAGGGCCACCGCGACCAGGGCGACGATGCCGACCACCAGCCACGGGAAGATCTTGGCCTTGGCGCTGCGCCCGAGACCGAACGCGGTCCGCAGACCGTGCAGGTAGAGCGCGCCGAAGACCTGCCGGCGACCGAGCCTCGGACCTTCGTAGCGTTGGTAGCCGATGTCGTGGATGACGCCTGTCGGCGTGGCGCGCACGGCGGTGGTGGACGGCTCAGGCATGAGTGAGCTCCCTCGTGGCGAAGAGTTCGGCCACCCGGTGCCGGCGCTGGTCGAGTCGGTGCAGTGGCAGGTCCAGTTCGGCGACCGCACCGAGGATCAGGTCGTAGGTGTCGTCGTCGGCGAGCGGCACGAGCAGCAGTCGCCCGTCCCGGGCGACAGGCAGTTTCAGCTCGGCGAGCCGGGCGGCCAGTTCCTCGGTGCCCTCGCTGACCTCCACGGCGAGCACGTCGGTGGCAGAGGTCATCGCGGAGATGTTGTCGGCGCGCAGCAACCGGCCGCCGTCGATGGCGATCAGCGTGTCGCAGATCCGCTCCACCTCGCCGAGCAGGTGCGAACAGACCAGCACGGAGATGCCGAACTCGGTGCCGATCCGGTGTACCAGGGCCAGCATGGCGTCGCGGCCGGCCGGGTCGAGGCCGTTCGTCGGTTCGTCCAGCAACAGCAGGTCGGGGTCGTGCACCAGCGCCTGGGCCAGCTTGACGCGCTGCTTCATACCGGTCGAGTAGCCGCCGACCGGGCGATAGCGCTCCTCGTAGAGCCCCACGTGCCGCAACGCCTCCGAGGCCCGCTCGCGAGCCGCGGTGCGGGGCAGCCCGCTCATCCGACCGAGGTGGGTGACCAGTTCGGCGGCGGACAGGTCCGGTGGGAGGCAGTCGTGTTCCGGCATGTAGCCGACCCGGCTGCGGACAGCCGCCGGGTCTGCGGTCGGGTCGATGCCGAGCACCGAGACCTGACCGCTGGTCGGTGCGATCAGGCCGAGCAGAATCTTGATCAAGGTGGATTTACCGGCGCCGTTCGCGCCCACCAGGCCGATGATCCCGGGCTCGACGGCGACGGTGAGGTCGGCCAACGCGGTGACCCGACCTCCGTACGTCTTGGTGAGCGACTGGGTCGCGATCAGTGTCACGCGTCCAGCGTAGGGAGTCGATGCCCGGCAGGGACACCGGCACGCCCCCGGCACTCCCCTGATCCTTTCCCCGCCGGACCCCTAAGGTCCCCCGCTGCGGCTCACGCCACGTTTCCGCCGGTCCCGCACTCGACCCGACCCCGCCTTGGGAAAGACCCGTCCAAGGTGACACCATTCACCTCCCGTTCACCAGGCGGCTCGACCCGCCCGGTGATCGACCGACGACGCGGGAGGGATCCTGATGGCCGAGGTGGGCGTCCCCAAGGTGAGCGTCGTGGTGCCGGCGTACAACTGCGGTCCACACATCGAGAAGCTCGCTGCCTCGCTGCTGCGCCAGTCACTGCCCGCCGACGAGTTCGAAGCCATCTTCGTCGACGACGGCTCGACCGACGGCACCGCGAAGCGGCTGGACCGGCTGGCCGCCGAGCACCCGCACATCAGGGTGCTGCACATCGAGAACTCCGGCTGGCCGTCGCGGCCGCGCAACCTCGGCGTCGAGCACGCCCGCGGCGAGTACGTCTTCTTCGCCGACGACGACGACTGGTTCGCCGACGAGGCACTGGAGCGGCTCTACGCCTGCGCAAAGGCGAACGACGCCGACATCGTGGTGGGGAAGATGGCCGGGTACGGACGCCCGGTGCCGCGGGAGCTGTTCCGCAAGAACCGCTTCGACGCCACCCTCGGCAACTCCCCCCTTGTCGACAGCCTGACCTGTCACAAGTTGTTCCGGCGGTCGTTCCTCAACGAGCATGATCTGCGGTTCCCGGAGGGCGGCAAGCGTCGGCTGGAGGACCACTCGATGGTCATCCGGGCCTACTTCCTGTCCCGGCGCACCTCAGTGCTGTCCGACTACGTCTGCTACCACCACGTCCAGCGGGGCGACGCGCGCAACGTCACAGCGGGCGAGCTGGACCCGGCGAGCTACTTCGCCAGCGTGCGGGAGGCGCTGGACGTGGTGGACGCCAACACCGAGCCGGGCCCGCTGCGGGACCGGCTGCACCGGCGCTGGATGCGCAACGAGATGCTCAGCCGGCTGCGCGGCAAGCGGCTGCTGAACGCTCCCGAGGCGTGGCTGGAGCAGGTCGCGCTGGAGATCCAGAAGATCATCCAGGACCGCTTCGCTCCGGGCGTCGCCGGTGGTCTGCCGCCCCTGCTGCGAGCCGTGGCGTACCTGGCCGAGCAGGGGCGCGTCGCGGACCTGCGCAGGCTTGCCCGCTGGGAGGCGGGCATCGCCGCACACGGCACTGTCGATGAATTCCAACGTGTCGACCACGCCGTCACGGTGACCGTCGCCGCCGAGCTGCGCGCCGCGGACCAGCCTGTCGGGTTCCGCGCCGACGATGGCCGCGACGTGCTGATGCTCCCGATGGAGGAGGTCACCCCCGAGGTGCTCGACGCCACCGCGCAGGTGCGCAAGGCCCGCCTGGACCTGGTGGCCCGCCACCGGGAGACCGGCGCCGAGATCTTCATTCCGAACACTTTCCAGACCGAGCGGATCACCGGTACGACCGGAGCGGACACCGTCCACCTGGTGCACCGGGCCACCGCCACCATCGACTTCGCCGCCCTCAACGGCGGCCGGACCAGGGGCAGCTGGCAGCTCAAGGCCCGGATCACCAACGTGGGCTGGACCGAGGACGCGCGGCTGCCGTTGGTGTTCATCTGCCGGGCCGACGGCTCGCGACCCCGGATCCGCGACGAGCGGAAGGTGTGGAACCGGGTGCGGTCCGCGGTAGGCCGACGGATCAAGCGCTGATCCGCCCGCGGGGGTCTTGGAGTGGCGCCCTCGACCGATGGGCGGTCGGCTGCGAAACTGTGTGCCGGTCAGCGAGTGGGGGGTGTGGATGAGCAACGGCTGGGTGCTGCCCGACGAGGTGCTACGGGACGCACCGGCGTACACGCCACGTCCCGGTGAGCTCGCGGATCTGGAGCTGCTGCTGACCGGCGCGTACGCCCCTCTGACCGGTTTCATGACCCGCGCCGACCTGGTCTCGGTCAGCCGACGCGGCCGGCTGGCCGACGGCACACCGTGGCAGGTCGCTGTCGTCCTCCAGGTGCCGGCCGCCCTGGCGCAGAGCTTCGATCCGCGCGACCCGGCCCGCCGGGCGCTCGTGCTGACCGACGGGGAGGGCGCACCGACGGCCGCCCTGGACGTGGCCGACGTCTGGCCGGTCCGCGAGGGCGTGGCGGGAGTTGGCGGCCAGGTTCGGCGGCTGGGCGACGGGGGGCACGGTCCGTTCCAGCGCCTGCGGCGTAACCCGGAGGAGGTCCGTGCGCTGCTGCCCCCGGGGCGGGTGCTCGGGGTGATCGCCGACCGGCCGCTGCATCGTCCACAGCTCGCCCAGATCGCCCACGCCGCCCGCACCCTGGCCGCTCACCTGCTCGTGATGATCCCGGTCGGCGAGGGCGGCGCAGACGGGCTTCCGCCGGAGGCGCTGGTCCGTACGATCTTCGCCGCGCGGGACCGGATGCCACCCGCCACCCTGGTCGCGGTGCCGCTGTCGCACCGACGCGAGGAGATCAGCGACGCGCTGCTGCGCGCCCGGGTCTCGGCCGCGTACGGGGTCACCCATCTGCTCTCCACCGGGGAGATGCTCTCCGGCGCCGGGCTGCGGGTGCTGGTGCCGCGCGAACTCGCCTACGACAACCGGGACGGGCAGTGGCGTTGGCGGGAGGACATCCCACCGCGCAACCGCCGGCTCGCGCTGACCCAGCCGGAGATCGACGACCTGCTCGACCGGGGTTTCCCGCTGCCGGAGTGGCACACCCCGCCCGCTGTGGCACGGGAGTTGGCCCGGGCCCGGCCGCCGCGTCGGCAGCGCGGGCTGGTGGTCTTCCTGACCGGTCTCTCCGGCTCCGGCAAGTCGACGATCGCCCGAGGGCTGGCGGACGCGTTACGGGAGAGCGGCGACCGCACGGTGACCCTGCTCGACGGGGACGTGGTGCGCCGGGAACTCTCCGCCGGGCTGGGCTTCAGCAAGACCGACCGGGATCTCAACGTCCGGCGGATCGGCTGGGTTGCCGCCGAGATCGCCCGGCACCGTGGGGTGGGCATCTGTTGTCCGATCGCCCCGTACGCGGCGGCCCGGGCCACCGCCCGGGAGATGGCCCTCGCCGCCGGATCGGGTTTTGTGCTGGTGCACGTGGCCACGCCACTGGAGGTGTGCGAGCGGCGGGACCGCAAGGGCCTGTACGCGCGAGCGCGGGCCGGCCTGCTCACCGGGATGACCGGCATCGACGACCCGTACGAGGAGCCGACCGACGCCGATCTCGTGCTCGACACCACCGACCTGAGCGTGGCGGACGCGGTGCAGGCAGTGCTGCACCATCTGACCGAGACCGGCTGGGTGGAGCTGAAGATCGCCACCGCCTGAGGCGTCGCCGTACCCGTTCCTTCCACAGCTGAGCGGCACGCGCTAGTGTTCATCTTTGTTGGAACACGTTTGACCGCGTGAGGGTACGTGGACGCTCGGGGAGGCACGGCGGATGCTCGCTCAGCAGCGGCAGGCTGCCATCCTGGAGCGGGTCCGCTCGACCGGCGGCGTCCGGGTCAGCGAGTTGGCAGCCGAGTTCGGCGTGTCCGACATGACCATCCGGCGCGACCTCGATGCGCTGCACGAGCGCGGCCTGCTGGCCAAGGTGCACGGCGGCGCCACCACGACCGGGCCAAGCTCGACCGACGAGCCGGGCTTCCGCGCCAAGTCGGTCCGCCAACTGCCCGAGAAGGCCGCCATCGCCGACCGGGCCGCTCAGCTGGTCCGCCCGGCAGCGGCGGTCGCGCTCTCCGCCGGCACCACCACGGCCGAGCTGGCCCGCCGGCTGGTGGACGTGCCCGAGCTGACAGTGGTGACCAACTCGCTGCCGGTGGCCGAGATCATGCACGCCGGTGGCCGCACGGACCAGACGGTGGTGCTCACCGGCGGCGTACGCACACCGTCGGACGCGCTGGTCGGTCCGCTCGCGGTCGGGGCCGTCCGGTCACTGCACCTGGACCTGCTCTTCCTGGGCGTCCACGGCATCACCGAGCGGGCCGGCTTCACCACCCCGAACCTGATGGAGGCGGAGACCGATCGGGCGCTCGTGGCGGCGGCGGACCAGCTTGTGGTGCTCGCCGACCACACCAAGTGGGGCACCGTCGGCATCTCCTCGATCGTCGGGTTGGCGGCGGCCCACGTACTGGTCAGCGACGACCGGTTGCCTCCACCCGCACGACGGGTACTCGGCGAACACGTGGGCGAATTGATCATGGTGAAGGCAACAGGGGGCGGGCCGCGTGACGCGCACGCCGACAACTGAGGGGACGGCGCCGTGAAGCGCACCGCGATCAACCTGGCCGACGGCCGGGAGCTGATCTACTTCGACGAGCGCGACGACGCGGTCCGCGACCAGCCGGACCGCAGGGACCTGCCGCCACCTCCCCCCGCGTCGCAACTGCGCTACGACCCGTTGACCGACGAGTGGGTGGCGGTCGCCGTGCACCGGCAGACCCGCATCTTCCTCCCGCCGGCGAACGAGTGCCCTCTCGACCCTTCGGTGGGCGACCGGCTGACCGAGATCCCCGCACCCGACTACGACGTGGTGGTCTTCGAGAACCGGTTCCCGTCGCTGAGCGGTCGGGTGGCCGAGGAGCCCGGGGAGATCACCCCGTTCACACCGGTCCGGCCGGGCCTCGGCAGGTGCGAGGTGGTCTGCTTCACGTCGGATCACAACGCCTCCTTCGCCAGCCTGCCGCCGCGCCGGGTCCGCACGGTGCTGGACGCCCTCGCCGACCGGACCGAGGTGCTCGGCGCGCTGCCCGGCGTCGAGCAGATCTTCTGCTTCGAGAACCGGGGCGTTGAAATCGGTGTCACGCTGCACCATCCGCACGGCCAGATCTACGCGTACCCCTTCGTGACGCCGCGCACCCGCGCGCTGCTGGCCGCGGCGCGCCGGCACGCCGAGCGGACCGGCGGGGGCAACCTGTACGCGGACGTGCTGGCCGCCGAGCGCGCCACCGGCGACCGGGTGGTCACGGAGAACGAACACTGGACGGCGTTCGTCCCGGCGGCCGCCCGCTGGCCGTTCGAGGTGCACGTCGCACCGCACCGCGTGGTGCCGGACATCCCGGCGCTCAGCGACAGCGAGCGGGACGCCTTCGGGTCGCTCTACCTGGATCTACTGCGCCGCTTCGACGGCCTGTTCGACATGCCGATGCCGTACATCTCGGCCTGGCACCAGGCTCCCGTGCGGGTCGACCGCGAACTGGGCCACCTGCACCTACAGCTGTTCAGCATCCGACGGGCCACGGACAAGCTGAAGTACCTGGCGGGCTCCGAGTCCGGGATGGGCGTCTTCATCAACGACATCGCTCCGGAACGCGCCGCCGACCTGCTGCGCGCCGCCTGAGCAACCCTGCTGTGCGCGCGGCCTGAGCTTGGCGCGGCCTGAGCTTGGTGCGCAGCCTGAGCGTGGTGGGCAGCCTGAGCGTGGTGGGCGGCCTGAGCTTGGCTGGAAACAGGGCGCGGGGGGCCCGGGACAGGGCCCCCCGCAGGGAAGGGACGGCTGGCTGTGCACGGCACAGCCGGGAAGGCTGGCTGATCGGCGCACGGGTGCCGCGGGTCGACCGTGGTCAACCTTCCTGGACGCGACTGGCATCTCGTCCATCCTGGTCAACGAGGCGCGCCGGCCGCAGTGACGCCGATCGGCGCGGCGGCGCTTGACACGCCGAAGCCCGCCGGCTGAGGTGCCGGCGGGCTCCGATGACGCGGTACGCCTGGATCAGGCAGCGATCTTGCGGGCCAGGTTCTCGTCGAGCGCGTTCATGAACTCGTCGGTGGTCAGCCACGGGGCGTCGCGCGAGATGAGCAGCGAGAGGTCCTTGGTCATCTGGCCGCCTTCGACGGTGTCGACGATGACCTGCTCCAGGGTGTTGGCGAACTCGGTGACCGCCGGCGTGCCGTCCAGCTTGCCCCGGTGGGCCAGGCCCCGGGTCCAGGCGTAGATCGACGCGATCGGGTTGGTCGACGTCTTCTCACCCTTCTGGTACTGCCGGTAGTGCCGGGTGACGGTGCCGTGCGCGGCCTCGGCCTCGACGGTACGACCGTCCGGGGAGAGCAGGACGGAGGTCATCAGACCCAGCGAGCCGAAGCCCTGCGCGACGGTGTCGGACTGCACGTCACCGTCGTAGTTCTTGCAGGCCCAGACGTAGCCGCCCTCCCACTTGAGCGCGGCGGCGACCATGTCGTCGATCAGCCGGTGCTCGTAGGTGATGCCGGCGGCGTCGAACTCGGCCTTGAACTCGTTCTCGAACACCTCGGCGAAGAGGTCCTTGAACCGACCGTCGTACGCCTTGAGGATGGTGTTCTTGGTGGACAGGTAGACCGGGTAGTTGCGGTCCAGCCCGTACCGGAAAGACGCCCGGGCGAAGTCCCGGATCGACTCGTCGTAGTTGTACATGCCCATGGCGATGCCGCCGCCGGGGAAGTTGGCGACCTCCATCTCCATCGGCGCGCCGCCGTCGGCCGGGGTGTAGGTGATGGTCACCGTGCCCGGGCCGGGGACAACGAAGTCGGTGGCCTTGTACTGGTCACCGTGGGCGTGCCGGCCGATGATGATCGGCTTGGTCCAGCCGGGGACCAGCCGCGGCACGTTGGACATGATGATCGGCTCACGGAAGACGACGCCGCCGAGGATGTTGCGGATGGTGCCGTTGGGCGACCGCCACATCTTCTTCAGGCCGAACTCCTCGACCCGGGCCTCGTCCGGAGTGATGGTCGCGCACTTGACGCCGACGCCGTGCTCCTTGATGGCGTTGGCGGCGTCGATCGTGACCTGGTCGTCGGTCTCGTCGCGGTGCTGGATCGACAGGTCGTAGTAGTGCAGGTCGACGTCGAGGTAGGGCAGGATCAGCTGCTCCCGGATCTGCTTCCAGATGATCCGGGTCATCTCGTCGCCGTCGAGTTCTACGACCGGGTTGTTTACCTTGATCTTCGCCATCGGCCGGCGCTCCTCTCGGGGGACACGTGCTCAAGCAGTACGAGCGTACTGCAATTGGGCCGGCAGCCCCCAGCCGGCCTCTACCGGCCGGCGGAACCGGGCTGCGCGGAACAGGAATGCCCTGGAATCATCGTCCGATGCCACTGAACCGCACCCTCGGGTCTATCACGGTCACCGCGCTCACCGACGGTGAGGGTGCCTTCTTCCAGCCTCGCGCGGAAGCGTTTCCGCAGGCCACAGCGGCACACTGGGCGGAGGCCGACCGGCGCGACCCCGGCTCGGTGACCGCCGACGGGCAGTGGTGGCTGCCATTCCGCAGCTTCGCGATCCGCGCCGGCGACGGGCCTGTCACGCTTGTCGACGCCGGGATCGGCCCAGCCGACGCACCCGCCGCGAGCTGGGCGCCCGTGCCCGGGCGACTGCCCGCCGAGCTGGCCGCAGCGGGCATCGACCCCGCCGATGTCGACACTGTCGTCCTGACCCACCTGCACAGCGACCACATCGGCTGGGCGGTCACCGGCACGCCGGGGCGGCCGTACTTCCCGAACGCGAGCTACCTGCTGCAACGCGCCGAACTCGACGCGGCGGAGACGCTCAACCCGGGGCTCCCGGCCGGCCTCATCGCGCCCCTGCGCGCCGCCGGCCAGCTCCGGGTGGTCGACGGCGAGACCGCCCTCACCCCAGCGGTACGTCTGCTGCCCACCCCGGGCCACACGCCCGGTCACCAGTGCGTGCTCCTGACCTCGGCCGACGAACGGATGCTGCTCACCGGGGACCTGCTGGTGCACGTTCTGCAACTCGTCGACCCCGACCTGGCGTACGCCCACGAGGAAGACCCGGAAGTCGCCCGCACCTCGCGGCTGACCGCCCTACGTACCCACTCCCCCACCGTCCTGGCCACCCCCCACCTCGGCACCCCCTTCACCACCCATCCCAGCCCCGGTTGATCAAGAGGTTTGCGTCACCACAACCGCGATCCCTGACGCAAACCTCTTGATCAACCGGGGCGGGTGGGGCTGGGTGGGGTGGGGCGGGTGGGGGGCTGGACGGCGAAGGGCGCGCCGGGTTTGCCGGCGCGCCCTTCGCTGATGCTGTGTTTCGGGAACTACATGCTGGAGATGTCGCCCTGCTTGGCGCGGACGGCTTCGGCAGCCTCCAAGAGGCTGGCGCGCTCGTCGGCGTCGAGGTCGGTCTCGACGACCCGCTTGACGCCCTCGGCGCCGATCTCGGCCTCGACACCCAGGTAGACGCCGGAGATGCCGTACTCGCCGTCGACCCAGGCGCAGACCGGCATGACCTCGCCGGAGTCCTCCGCGACGGCCTTCGCCATCCGGGCCGCGGCGGCGGACGGGGCGTAGTAGGCCGAACCGGTCTTGAGCAGCGCGACGACCTCGGCGCCACCGTTGCGGGTCTTGACGACCAGCTCCTCGATCTGCTCGGCCGGCATGGCGTCGCGCAGCGGCTTGCCGTTGACGGTGCTCTTCGACGGCACCGGGACCATCGTGTCGCCGTGCGAGCCGAGGGTCAGCGTGCGCACCGAGGCCACCGGCACGTTCAGCGCCTCGGCGACAAAGTTGCTGAACCGGGCGGTGTCGAGCATGCCGGCCTGGCCGAGCACCCGGTTCTTCGGGAACTGGGTGGCGAGCTGGGCCAGCGCGGTCATCTCGTCCAGCGGGTTGGAGACCACGATGACGACGGCGTTCGGGGCGTACTTGGCGACGTTCTCGGCGACCTGGCGGACGATCTTGGCGTTGGTCTCCAGCAGGTCCATCCGGCTCATGCCGGGCTTGCGCGGCAGACCAGCGGTGATCACGACGACGTCGGAGCCCTCGATGCTCTCGTAGCCCTCACCGTTGGGGCCGGTGGTCACGCCGACCACCTTGGTCTCGAAGCCCTCGATGGCCCGGGACTGGTTGAGGTCGAGCGCGAGGCCCGCGGGCTTGCCCTCCACGATGTCAGTGATCACTACGGTGTCGAAGACGTCGTACTCGGCCAGGCGCTGTGCGGTGGTGGAGCCGTAGAAGCCAGCCCCGACGACAGTGACCTTCTTACCCATGGTCGTCCCACTCCCTGATACCAGTCGGTTTTCCGGACCGTATCAGTCATCCTGGCACCGATCAGGCCAGGGGCGGCGGCCATCGCCGGGATGGGGCGAACGTCACCGCCGTCTGGTTCGGCGTCGCCGAGGCGCGGGTCAGCCGCGCTCGGCGCGCTCGACGACGTTGGTGAGCAGCATGGCCCGGGTCATCGGGCCCACGCCGCCGGGCATGGGGACCAGCGCGCCAGCCGTCTCGGCCACCTCCGGGTCCACGTCGCCGGTGTAGCGGCCCTTGCCGTCCGCGCCGATCACGCGGGTGATGCCGACGTCCACCACCACCGCACCGGGGTTGATCATGTCGGCGGTGAGCAGACCCGGTACGCCGGCCGCGACGATGACGATGTCGGCGGCCCGGGTGTGCGAGGCCAAATCGAGGGTGCCGGTGTGGCAGAGGGTGACAGTGGCGTTCTCGCTGCGCCTGGTGAGTAGCAGGCCGAGCGGTCGGCCAACAGTGTTGCCGCGACCGACCACAGCGACGGTGGCCCCGCGCAGCGCCACGTCGTGCCGGCGGAGCAGCTCGACGATGCCGCGCGGCGTGCACGGCAGCGGACCGTCGTAGCCGAGCACGAGCCGACCCAGGTTGACCGGGTGCAGGCCGTCGGCGTCCTTGTCCGGGTCGATCAACTCCAGCACCCGCTGGGTGTCGAGGTGGCCCGGCAGCGGCAGTTGGACGATGTAGCCGTGGCACGCCGGGTCGGCGTTCAGCTCGGCCAGCACGTCGTCGACCTGCTGTTGGGTGGCGTCGGCCGGCAGTTCGCGGCGGATCGAGGCGATGCCCACCTCGGCGCAGTCGCGGTGCTTGCCGTTGACGTACGCCTGGCTACCCGGGTCCGCCCCGACCAGGACCGTGCCGAGCCCGGGGGTGATGCCGCGTTCCGCGAGTGCCTTCACCCGGATGCGCAGCTCGTCCTTGATCTCCGCTGCGGTTGCCTTGCCGTCCAGAAGCGTCGCCGTCACGACCGAATCGTCTCACGACCACCGCCCGCGGATCAGACGACCTCGCTCGGGCCGTCCGCCGCCCAGTACTGCCGGGTTGCCGTCGGGCGGCCCGGGCCATGGTGGGGTGGCTGCCGCTGGAGTAACCGTGTGTGAGGTGTTGCTAGTCACTTTCGGTGACGATTTGTGGATTCGATCACGGTCGAACCAGACAGAGCGGGGCGGAACTGCGGAGATGGGACGGCCACCCCAGGCGGTGTCGAGGCGGCCAGGCGGGGCCGAACGCACTGTCATTCGCCGGGATTTTCGCAGCTCAACGTCAATACGCCCGGTTTGGGGTAGCAGGTTCACTCGTTCCCGACAACTGAGGTAACCCCGGACTGTTACCCACCCGCAACCGCGTCGTTGTCGAAGCCCCGTCGCCGACCTACCGTTACGGCTTGTTGCGCAGCGTAACCCAGCGTCGGGCCTGACTGCGCAGCGTGAGGAGATGAGGAGGCTCAATGCGAGTTCGTAGACTCGCCGCCTGGACCGCCCTCCCGCTCGCGGTGACGCTGGGCCTCGCGGCCTGCGGCAGCGGCGGAGACGGTGGATCCGGTGGCAGCGACAGTTCGGTGGTCAGCATCCAGATCGCCGAGCCGAAGCACCTGGTTCCCACAAACACCACCGAGACGTCCGGATCGCAGGTGATCGCCGGCCTGTTCAGCCCGCTCGTCGACTACGACGCCCAGAACAAGCCGTACGAGGTCGCCGCGCAGTCGATCACCTCGTCCGACAACAAGGTCTGGACGATCAAGATCAAGGACGGCTTCACCTTCCACAACGGTGAGAAGGTCACGTCCCAGAACTACATCAACGCCTGGAACTACGGCGCGTACGCCCCGAACGGTCAGGACACCAACCCCTTCTTCGAGAAGATCGCTGGTTACGCCGACCTGCAGGACAAGGCGCCGAAGGCCAAGGAGATGTCCGGCCTGAAGAAGGTCGACGACCTCACCTTCACAGTGACGCTCTCGGAGCCGTACATCGACTTCAAGACGACGCTGGGCTACAACGCGTTCTTCCCGATGCCGGACGCCGCGTTCTCGGCGCCGGGCGTGCTCAAGGACTCCTACGAGCAGGCGCCGATCGGGCAGGGCCCCTTCAAGATGAAGGGCACCTGGCAGCACGACAGCAAGATCGACGTCGAGCGCTACGACGCGTACCCGGGCGAGAAGCCGAAGGTCAAGAACATCGAGTTCCGGATCTACCAGCAGCTCACCGCGGCCTACGCGGACGTCCTGGCGGACAACCTGGACGTGCTGCCCACGATCCCGACCGAGAGCCTGAGCACCGCGCCGAGCGACCTGGGTGACCGGTACAAGACCAGCCCGATGTCGTCGTTCCAGTTCCTCGCGTTCCCGACGTTCGACAAGGACTACAGCAACCCGGACGTGCGCAAGGCCATCTCGATGGCGATCGACCGTGACGAGATCACCAAGTCGGTCTTCAAGGGTTCGCAGACGTCGGCGCGCTCCTTCGTCGCTCCGGTCCTGCCGGGCTACCGGGAGGACACCGCTGGCAAGGCCGCCGAGTTCAACCCGACCGAGGCCAAGAAGCTCTACCAGGCCGCCGGCGGTCCGGCGAAGATCGTCATCTCGTACAACGGCGACGGCGGGCACAAGGACTGGGTCGACGCCACTGTCAACCAGCTCAAGGCCAACCTGGGCGTGGACGCGGTCGGCTCGGTCGAGCCGAAGTTCGCCGACCTGCTGACCAAGGTCGAGAAGAAGACGCCGGTGGGTGCGTTCCGGATGGGTTGGGTCATGGACTACCCGACCATGGAGGACTACCTCGGCCCGCTGTACAGCACGAACGGCTCGTCGAACTACTACGGCTACAGCAACCCGGAGTTCGACAAGCTGGTCAAGGAGGGTTCCGCCGCCAAGACGCAGGACGAGGCGATCGCCAAGTACCAGCAGGCGGAGGACATCCTGGCCAAGGAGATGCCGGTGATCCCGCTCCGCTTCGGCGAGAACGTGTTCGGCCACTCGTCCAAGGTCAAGAACGTGGAGATGGACCTGTTCCAGCGGGTCAACCTCGTCAAGATCGAAGCAGCCAGCTGAGCTGACCATGGTGCGGGCCATCCGGGCGACGAAGCCCGGGTGGCCCGGACCGCACCACCGGGGCCGGGCCGCAGCAGCGGACCCGGCGTCGGTGGTGCCGGCTCCCCCGGGCCGGACGGAACGTCTCGGATATTTCGGGTACGACCAGAGATGCCGTCCTGCGACCCTTTCGCACATTTCCGGAGAGACTGCTAAGCATGTTCCGCTACATCCTGCGGCGCCTACTGCAGATGGTCCTGGCGTTCTTCGGGACCACCCTGATCGTCTACGCGCTGACATTCGCCGGGCAGGGCGACCCGATCCAGGCGCTCGCCGGCGAACGGCCGGTGACGCCAGCGCAGCGGGCCTACCTGACCGAGAAGTACCACCTGGATGCCACTGGCGTCGGCGGCTTCTTCTACCGCTACTTCGACTACGTGAAGAACCTGCTCCAGGGCAACCTGGGCGAGTCACTCACCGGTCGGAACATCGGAGACATCCTTCAGCAGGCCTGGCCGGTCACAGTGCGGCTCGCGCTCATCGCGCTCGCTGTGGCGATCATCTTCGGCGTCACAGCCGGGGTGCTCGCGGGCATCCGCCGGGCCAGCATCTTCGACAACTCGACGCTGGTGCTGACCCTGCTGGTGCTGGGCATCCCGACCATCGTGCTGGCGCCGTTGGCGCAGTACTTCCTCGGCGTCAAGTGGCAGCTCTTCCCACCCACCGCCGGCTCGGACCCGACGTTCTACGCGCTCCTCCTGCCGGGCATCGTGCTCGGCTCGCTGTCGCTGGCCACCGCCCTACGACTCACCCGGGCCTCGGTGGCGGAGAACCTGCGCGCCGACTACGTCCGGACCGCCCGGTCAAAGGGCCTGGTCAAGCGGCGCATCGTCGTCGTCCACGTGCTGCGCAACTCGCTGATCCCGGTGGTCACCTTCCTCGGTGTGGAACTGGGCAACCTGATGAGCGGCGCGATCATCACCGAGGGCGTCTTCAACATCCCCGGCGTGGGCTTCAACCTCTTCCGCGGCATCCGCACCGAGGACGGCCCCCTGGTGGTGGGCATCGTCAGCGTGCTCGTCGTGGTCTACCTGGTCTCGAACCTGGTGGTGGACGTCCTGTACGCCGTACTCGACCCGAGGATCCGCTATGAGTGAGCGCAGCGAACGAATCATCAGCGCAGCGTGCTTGGGCTCTCATGCCGGCGCCGAGCGCAGCGAGGTGCAGGCATGAGTGACTTTGAGACCGTGGCGGCCACCGAGAACCAGGCCGCGCGACGTGGCCCCTCCGGGGAGCCGGGCACGCCCAACCAGATCGGCGCCGCGCAGAAGCCCCGCAGCCTGGCCGGGGACGCCTGGCGTGACCTGCGCCGCAACCCGATCTTCTGGATCTCGCTGGCGCTGGTCGTCATCTTCAGCCTGATGGCGCTGTTCCCGGGGGTCTTCACCGCCAACAGCCCGAGCGACTGCCTGCTCTCCCGGCAGCACGCCGGGCCGTCCGGCGGGGCCATCTTCGGGTACGACTTCCAGGGCTGCGACACGTACTCCCGGGCGGTCTACGGCACCCGCGCGTCGCTGCTGGTCGGCGCGCTCGCCGCGCTCGGCACCGGCATCATCGCGCTGGTGATCGGCATGTTGGCCGGTTACTTCGGCCGCTGGGTCGACGCGGTGCTCTCCCGGGTGATCGACGTGGTGCTCGGCATTCCGCTGCTGCTGGCCGCGATCGTGCTGCTCAAGCGGGTGTCCAGTGACAGCCAGTGGGCTCGGATCGGCGCTGTCGTCTTCGTGTTGGCTCTCCTTGGCTGGACCACCGCTGCCCGCGTGGTCCGGTCCTCGGTGATCACCGCGAAGGAGCAGGACTACGTCGCGGCGGCCCGGATGCTCGGCGCCGGCAACAGCCGGATCATGTGGCGGCACATCCTGCCGAACTCGCTGGCCCCGGCGATCGTCGTACTGACCATCGCGCTCGGCTCGTTCATCGCGGCCGAGGCCACGCTCTCCTTCCTGGGCATCGGCCTGAAGGCGCCCACCATCTCCTGGGGTCAGGACATCGACACCGGCCGGATCCACATGCGGGAGGCGGCCACCCCGTTGATCGTCCCGTCGGCCTTCCTGGCGCTGACCGTGCTGGCGTTCATCATGCTCGGCGACGCGATCCGTGACGCCTTCGACCCGAAGCTGCGGTGAGAACCTCATGACCGTCAATCCAACTCCCGCCTCTGCCACACCAGAGGGCGGTCACCTGCTGGAGTTGCGGGACCTGCACGTCGAGTTCCGCACCAACGAGGGTGTCGCCCGGGTGATCAACGGCGTGTCGTACCACCTGGACGCCGGCGAGACCCTTGCCGTGCTCGGCGAATCCGGCTCGGGTAAGTCGGTCACCGCCCAGGCGATCATGGGCATCCTGGACACCCCGCCAGCGTTCGTCCGCTCCGGCCAGATCCTCTACCAGGGTGAGGACCTGCTGACCCGCTCCGAGGAGCAGCGGCGGCAGGTACGTGGCAAGGAGATCGCGATGATCTTCCAGGACGCGCTCTCCGCCCTCAACCCGGTGTTCCCGGTCGGCTGGCAGATCGGTGAGACGCTGCGCCAGCGCGCCGGCATGTCCCGAGCCGACGCTCGACGTCGTGCCGTCGAACTGATGGATCTGGTCAAGATCCCGGGTGCCGCCAAGCGGATCGGCGACTACCCGCACCAGTTCTCCGGCGGCATGCGGCAGCGCGTCATGATCGCCATGGCGTTGGCGCTGGACCCGAAGGTGCTGATCGCCGACGAGCCCACCACGGCCCTCGACGTGACAGTGCAGGCCCAGATCATGGACCTGCTGGCCGACCTGCGCCGGGAACTCAACATGGCGATGATCCTGATCACCCACGACCTGGGTGTGGTCGCCGGTGTCGCGGACCGGATCGCTGTCATGTACGCCGGCCGGATCGTCGAACACGCCGACGTCCGCTCGCTCTACAAGGCGCCCGCCCACCCGTACACCAAGGGGTTGTTGGAGTCGATCCCGCGCCTGGACGTTCGCGGTCAGGAACTGTCGACGATCAAGGGGTTGCCGCCGAACCTGATGCGCATCCCGTCCGGCTGCCCGTTCCACCCCCGGTGCCCGTACGTCCAGCAGGTCTGCGTGGACGAGGTGCCGCACGACCTGGTCCTCGGCGACGGCCGGACCAGCGCTTGCCACTTCGCGCAGGAGGTCCGTGATGACAGCGTCGCCAGCTAACCCCACCAAGGTCCGCGGCGAGACCATCCTCTCCGTCGACAACCTGGTGAAGCACTTCCCGATCACTCAGGGCGTGCTGTTCCAGCGACAGATCGGGGCGGTGAAGGCCGTCGACGGGGTGAGCTTCGAGCTGCGTCGGGGCGAGACGCTCGGCGTGGTCGGCGAGTCGGGCTGCGGCAAGTCCACCCTCGCCCGGCTGCTGATGCGGTTGGAGACACCCACCTCCGGACGCGCCACCCTGGAGGGCAAGGACCTGTTCAAGGCTTCCGGGGGTGAGCTGCGCCGGCTGCGCCGCAACATGCAGATGGTGATGCAGGACCCGTACACCTCGTTGAACCCGCGGATGACGGTCGGCGACATCATCGGCGAGCCGTTCGAGATCCACCCGGATGCCGCGCCGAAGGGCAGCAAGGCCAAGCGGGTCCAGGAGCTGTTGGACCTGGTCGGGCTCAACCCGGAGCACATCAACAGGTACCCGCACCAGTTCTCCGGCGGTCAGCGTCAGCGCATCGGCATCGCCCGCGCCCTCGCGCTGAAGCCCGAGGTGATCGTCTGCGACGAGCCGGTGTCGGCGCTCGACGTCTCCATCCAGGCCCAGGTGATCAACCTGCTCAAGCAGCTACAGGGCGAGCTGGGGCTCTCGTACATCTTCATCGCGCACGACCTGTCGGTGGTGCGGCACATCGCCGACCGCGTCGCGGTGATGTACCTCGGTCGGATCGTCGAGATCGGCACCGAGGACGAGATCTACGAGCGGGCCACCCACCCGTACACCCAGGCTCTGCTCTCCGCGGTGCCGGTGCCGGACCCGGAGGCCCGCGACCAGCGCAACATGATCCGGCTGGTTGGCGACGTGCCCAGCCCGGCCGACCCGCCGAGCGGGTGCCATTTCCGGACCCGCTGCTGGAAGGCCCAGGACATCTGCGCCACCGAGGACCCCAAGACGGTCCCGAGGGCAGCGGACCCCCACCCCTCCGCCTGCCACTTCGCCGAACTCCGCCCAGCCACCCCGGCCTAACGCCCCCGCGGTTGATCATGAAGTTATTGCCCTGACACGCCGACGTGCAGGGCAATAACTTCATGATCGACGGGGTCGAGCCGGGGGCCGGGGGGCCGGGGGGCCGGGGGTTAGTGGAAGAAGTGGCGGGTGCCGGTCAGGTACATGGTTACGTTGGCCTTCTTGGCCGCTTCGATGACTTCCTCGTCGCGGATGGAGCCGCCGGGCTGCACGATCGCGCGGACGCCGGCGTCGATGAGGATCTGCGGGCCGTCGGCGAACGGGAAGAACGCGTCCGAGGCGGCGACCGAGCCGCGCGCACGATCGGCGCCGGCGCGGGCGACCGCGAGCTGCGCCGAGTCGACCCGGTTGACCTGACCCATGCCGACCCCGACGGTGGCGCCGTCCTTGGCGAGCAGGATCGCGTTGCTCTTCACCGCGCGGACCGCCCGCCAGGCGAACGCGAGGTCCCGCAGCAGTTCCTCGTCGGCGGCCTCGCCGGTCGCCAACTGCCAGTTGGCCGGGTCGTCGCCGGGGGCGTTCACCCGGTCGGCGACCTGGGCCAGCACGCCACCGGTCACCTGCCGCACCTCCACCAGCGCCGGCGTCCACGCCGGTGCCCGCAGCAGCCGGATGTTCTTCTTGCCCTGCAACACGTCGACAGCACCCTCATCGAAGCCGGGGGCGACCAACACCTCGGTGAAGATCTCGGCGACCTGCCGGGCCAACTCGACCGAGACCGGCCGGTTGACAGCGATGACGCCGCCGTACGCCGACACCGGGTCGCAGGCGTGCGCCAGGCGGTGCGCCTCGGCGACGTCCGCGCCGACAGCGATGCCGCACGGGTTGGCGTGCTTGATGATCGCCACCGCCGGCTGGTCGGCGAAGTCGTTCGCGGCCCGCCAGGCGGCGTCGGCGTCGACGTAGTTGTTGTACGACATTTCCTTGCCGTGCAACTGCTCGGCCTGGGCCAGCCCGGCCGGGGCGTCCGGGTCGGTGTAGAGCGCGGCGGCCTGGTGCGGGTTCTCGCCGTAGCGCAGCGCTGTCGACTTGCGCAGCGCCAGCCCCGCGAACTGCGGCCACGAGTCGTCGGCGGGTGCCAACTCCTTGGCGCACCACTGGGCCACCGCGACGTCGTACTCGGCGATGTCGGCGAACGCCCGGGCGGCCAGCGCGCGACGCTGGGCCAGCGTGAAGCCACCCTCGCTGAGCGCGCCGATCAGCGCCGGGTAACCGGCCGGGTCGGTGAGCACGGCGACCGAGGCGTGGTTCTTGGCGGCGGCCCGCACCATGGCCGGGCCACCGATGTCGATCTGCTCCACGCACTCCTCGACGTCGGCGCCCGAGGCGACCGTCGCCTGGAAGGGGTAGAGGTTGGAGACCAGCAGGTCGAACGCCGCCACACCCAGCTCGTCGAGCTGCGTGACGTGGGAGTCCTTGCGCAGATCCGCCAGGAGACCCGCGTGCACCTTCGGGTGCAGGGTCTTCACCCGGCCGTCGAGCACCTCGGGGAACCCGGTCACCGTCTCCACCGGCGTCACCGGCACCCCGGCGGCGGCGATGGTGCCCGCCGTGCTGCCGGTGGACACGATCTCCACACCGGCCGCGTGCAGGGCCTGAGCCAGCTCGACCAGCCCGGTCTTGTCGTAGACGCTGACCAGCGCCCGCCTGATCGGGCGGCGCCCGTCCTGAGTGGGACTCACGGAACCGTGACCTTCCTTCCGGTGATGGTCCAGCCTTCGCGGACCAGCCGACCGACCTGCTCGACGAGCTGGCGTCGCTCGGCTTCCTTGATGCGCTCGGTGAGCGTGTCGACGTCGTCGTCGTCCAGCACCGGCACCGCTACCTGCGCGACGATCGGCCCGGTGTCCATGCCGGCGTCGACGAAGAAGAGGGTGGCTCCGGTGAGCTTCACGCCGTAGGCGAGGGCGTCACGCGGGCCGTGGATGCCGGGAAACGCCGGCAGCAGCGTGTTGTGGGTGTTCAGGTAGCGGTCACCGAAGGCGGCGAGGAAGTGCGGGCCGACAAGCTTGAGGAAACCGGCGGAGATGACCAGGTCGGGCTGGTGCTTCGCGACGTGCGCGGTGAGCGCGCGGTCCCAGTCCTCCCGGGTGTCGTGGTCGCGGACCCGTTCGACGAAGGTCGGCACTCCCGCCGCGTCGGCCCGGTCCAGGCCCGCGATGCCGTCGCGGTCCGCGCCGACCGCGACCACCTGTGCGCCGTACGCGGGGTCGGCGGCGGCATCCAGCAGCGACTGAAGGTTGCTCCCGGAGCCGGAGATGAGGACGACGATGCGGGCGACAGGCGCGGGCTCGGTCACCGGGCCACCCTATCGGGCAGGTCAGGGACCCCCTTCGACCGGGCGGTGCGCCGATCTTCGACGGTGCCGACGTGCGTCGACCCGGTACGCTGCCGCTCGCTCGGGCCGAACGCCGCGCCGGCCCACACACCGCCACTGATCCGGCACACGAAGCGGTCGACAAGGACCCTTTTGCCTGCTTTGGGAGACATGTCTTCCTGTTGCTGTACTGGGCTTTGGGAGGACTGACCGCGATCATGGATGGAAACAAAGAGCACCAACTGACGGAACCAGTCCAAGGAGCTTCTCGAATGCAGCCCGGTAACCCCGGTCAGGACCCGTACGGCCAGCAGCCCAACCAGGACCCGACCGCTCCCCAGCCGCCGGCCGCCCCGTACGGCCAGCAGCCCACCTCCGGCCAGCCGTACGGTCAGCAGCCGCAGGACCCGTACGCCGCGCCGCAGGCCCCGTACGGTCAGCAGCCCACCTCGGGGCAGCCGTACGGTCAGCAGCCGCCGCACCAGGACCCGTACGCGCAGCAGCAGCCCCCGTACGGCGCCAGCCCGACCTACCCGAACGCCGGGTACCCGCAGGCACAGGGGCAGAACAACACCCTCGGCCTGGTGGCGCTGATCCTCGGTATCGCGTCGATCCCTCTGGCCTGCTGCGCCATCCTGGGCATCCCGGTCGGCATCGGGGCCCTGGTGACCGGCTACCTGGGCAAGCAGAAGGCTGACCAGGGGCAGGCCAGCAACGCCGGTCAGGCCAAGGCCGGCCTGATCTGTGGTGCCGTCGGCGTCGCGCTCGGCATCATCTCGATCATCCTGAGCGTGGTGCTGAACGTCAACCTGCCCGCCCAGCCCTGACGGGTTCGGATTCGACGGGGCGCTCCGGGTTCACCCGGGGCGCCCCGCGCTCGTCTACCCGCTAGACCGCGGGTCAGTGGACGGGTGGCCGCGGCTCTACTGCGCGGGCCCGCGGGTCAGCGCCCGGGTGGCGGCGGCGCCGAGCAGCGCGCCGACAGCTATGACACCGGCCGCGACCGCCCCGACCTGCCAACCCACCGGCCCGACCTGGGCCAGCCGACCGGCGCCGAGCGGCCCACCGGAGACCGCCGCGGCCGCGCCGAGCACCACCCCGGCCACCGGCCCGGCCAGCACCGCCGGCGCCAGCAGCTCGGCCCAACGCTGCGCGGCCCGCTCCGGCACTGCGAGTCGAGCCACCCGCCGGGCGAGCAGCCAACCGGCGACCATCCCGGCCAGCACCGGCACCGCGAGCAGCAGGGCGCCGAAGCCGTCCACCGGGCCGCGCGGCAGGCCAGCGAGCAGCGGCACGGCCGGCAGCGCGCCGACCGACACCTCGCTGGTACGGACCGCGGTGTCCGTCCCCACCGCGAACCCCGGCCCGAGCAGGTAACTGGTCGACCAGACCGCCGCGTTGGGCGCGTACGCCACGCTGACAAGTGTGATGCCGGCCTGCCCGGCGACCCCGGTCCGGTACGCCCCGATCATGTCGGCCGCGTCGCCGCCGCCGGTGGCCACCGCCAGGCCGGCCGCGCCCGCGCCCGCACCGAGCAGCAGCAGCCCGGCCACCAGGCCGGTGCGAACGCCGTCGCGCACCGGGCCCGGAAGCCGGGTGACGAGCAGCCGGGTCACGGCGGTGATCCGGACCGCGCCGACCAGCGCGGCGAGCGTGCCGACCGCCGCGAACGTGGCGCCCGCCCGGATCAGCGACACATTCGGCCCACCCGTGCCGACCAGCACCGCCGCGAGCGCGCCGAGCAGCGCGTACGCCACACCGACCGCGACCGCGGCGAGCAGTGCCCGGCGCGGTGAGCGGGTGTCGCGGGCACCCATCGCGCGGCTGACGTGCACGCCGGCGCGGGTCAGCCGCCAGAGCGCGAGCACTGTCAGCGCCAGCGGGGCGAGCCCGAGCGGCCCGGTCTCGGTGTGCAGCGGCACGCCGTGCCCGAGCAGCCAGCCGGCCAGCGCGGTGCGCAGGGTGCCGGTCACTGTGGTGCCGTCCGCGCCGAGCTGCACCAGGCCGAGCACGATGGCGACCGGCAGGTAGGAGGTGAGGGCGGCCCAGCAGGCGGCCACCCCGGCGGCGACTGGCAACGGCGCCCGCCCGCGCGGCGACCCGCCCGCGCGAGGCGCGGGCACCCGCCGGGCCGGTGCGGCACGGTCGACCGGCCGGTCGTCGGCGCTCACACCGCCGGGACGGCTGGGACGGTCAGGGGTGACGGGGGACATCCGCTCTACTCTGGCACGTCGCGCGGGCGGTGGCAGTCCGTTAACCCCTCCTAAGGTCGGCGAGTTCACCGAACCGACGTCCTGCCCACCCGGGCCGGTCTAGCCTCGGCCCTGAGGGGGCGCGAGTCGCCGCCACCCGGGACGGGCCCGCCGGTCGCGGTCCGGGCCGGCACGTCGCCCATTACCGCTCGGAGGACGCTGTGACGACGCCATACCCGCCTCCCCCACCCCCACCGGCCCGGGGACGCGACCGCACCACCCTCTGGGGCGTGCTGGGCATCGTGCTGGGGCTGATCTGCTGCGGCATCTTCGGCATCGTCTTCGGCTACCTGTCCATCCGCGACGCCCGGCGGTACGGGCAGTCGCCGCTGCTCGGTTACCTCGCCATCGCGTTCGGCGTGATCAACATCATCGGCGGGGCGATCCTGCGCTCGACCGGCAACTACCCGTTCTGGAACAACGACTGACCAGCGCAGGGCGCGTGTACGCCGAAGGGGGTCGACCGTGACCGGTCGACCCCCTTCGTACTGCCTGACCGGCTCAGCTGCCGGACATGATCTCCCGCATCAGCTTCGCGGTCTCGGTCGGCGTCTTGCCGACCTTGACGCCGACGGCCTCCAGCGCCGCCTGCTTCGCCTCGGCGGTGCCGGCCGAGCCGGAGATGATCGCACCGGCGTGACCCATGGTCTTGCCGGGCGGAGCGGTGAAGCCGGCGATGTAGCCGACCACCGGCTTGGTGACGTTGGTCTTGATGAACTCGGCGGCCCGCTCCTCGGCGTCGCCACCGATCTCACCGATCATGACGATGGCGTCGGTCTCCGGGTCGGCCTCGAACGCCGCGAGGGCGTCGATGTGGGTGGTCCCGATGATCGGGTCACCGCCGATGCCGACGCAGGTGGAGAAACCGATGTCGCGCAGCTCGTACATCATCTGGTAGGTCAGCGTGCCGCTCTTGCTGACCAGGCCGATCCGGCCGGAGCCGGTGATGTCGGCCGGGATGATGCCGGCGTTGGACGCGCCCGGCGAGGCGATGCCCGGGCAGTTCGGCCCGATGATCCGGGTCCGCTCGCCCTGCGCCACGTTGTACGCCCAGAACGACGCGGTGTCGTGCACCGGGACGCCCTCGGTGATCACCACGGCCAGGCCGATCGCGGCGTCGATCGCCTCGACCACGGCGGCCTTGGTGAACTGCGGCGGCACGAAGATGACTGTGACGTCGGCCCCGGTCTCGGCCATCGCGTCCGCGACGGACGCGAAGACCGGCAGCTCGGTGCCGTCGAAGTCGACGGTCTGACCCGCCTTGCGCGGGTTGACGCCGCCCACCACGTTGGTGCCGGCGGCCAGCATCCGCCGGGTGTGCTTGGAACCCTCGGAACCGGTCATCCCCTGGACGATGACCTTCGAGTCCTTGGTCAGCCAGATAGCCATGATCAGACCCCCGCAGCTGCCAGCTCGGCGGCCCGCTCGGCCGCACCGTCCATGGTGTCCACCCGCTGCACGAGCGGGTTGTTAGCGCTGTCCAGGATCGCCCGGCCAGCCTCGGCGTTGTTGCCGTCGAGACGGACGACGAGCGGCTTCGTGACCTGCTCGCCGCGCTGCTCCAGCAGGGCCAGCGCCTGGATGATGCCGTTGGCGACCTCGTCGCAGGCGGTGATGCCGCCGAAGACGTTGACGAAGACGCTCTTCACGGCCGGGTCGGAGAGCACGATCTCCAGCCCGTTCGCCATCACCGCGGCGCTCGCGCCACCGCCGATGTCGAGGAAGTTGGCCGGCTTGACGTTGCCGTGCCGCTCACCGGCGTACGCGACCACGTCGAGGGTCGACATGACCAGACCCGCGCCGTTGCCGATGATGCCGACCTCGCCGTCGAGCTTGACGTAGTTGAGGTCCTTGGCCTTGGCGGCCTGCTCCAGCGGGTCCACGGCTGCCTGGTCGACAAGCGCCTCGTGGTCCGGGTGCCGGAACGCGGCGTTCTCGTCCAGGCTGATCTTGGCGTCGAGCAGCAGCATCCGGCCGTCGCCGTTCTTGGCGAGCGGGTTGACCTCGACCAGGGTGGCGTCCTCGGCGACGAACGCCTGCCACAGGCCGACGGCGATCTCGACCACCTGGTCGGCGACCTCGGCCGGGAAGCCGGCAGCGGTCACGATCTCGCGGGCCTTGGCCTCGTCCACGCCCTTCACGGCGTCGATCGGGGCCTTCACGACCTTGTCGGGGGTCTCGGCGGCGACCTGCTCGATGTCCATGCCGCCGGCGACGCTGGCGATGCAGAGGAAGGTGCGGTTCGCCCGGTCGAGCAGGTACGAGAAGTAGTACTCCTCGGCCACGTCCGCGGTCACCGTGATCATGACCTTGTGGACGGTGTGACCCTTGATGTCCATGCCGAGGATGTCGGTGGCGCGAGCCACCGCCTCATTCGGGCCCTCGGCCAGCTTGACGCCGCCGGCCTTACCTCGGCCGCCGACCTTTACCTGCGCCTTGACGACCACACGGCCGCCAAGACGTTCGGCGATCGCGCGGGCCTCTTCCGGGGTAGTGGCGACGCCGCCGGCCAGCACGGGCAAGCCGTGCCGCTCGAACAGGTCCCGCCCCTGGTACTCGTACAGGTCCACGATTGCGCGTCCCGTCCCGTCTCCGCGGCGCGCCGTCGCGCCGCCACCAGCGTTCAGAAAACAGTTTGACGCCTGTCATCAGTTGAAACAGGCCATTGGCCGCAGCCTAGCGAGGTCGACACCGCCGGCAACCGAGCGGGTGCGCGGTGTGCGGTAATGCACAACCGGACATCAGGTGTGGCCGGTTTCCGGCCACGACTCGGTTGGCATCCACCGTCCGGGCGATGTTGTCCGGCTTGCGTAACCCCGCCGTGGGGGCGTCGTTGAGTCAGATGTCGGAGCGCTGAACAGCGCAAAGACGGGATACGGCCGATGCCCTGTCGGTCGAGGGGTGGCGGCGGGGCATCGTGCATAGAGGGGCCGGACGTGTGAGGGGTGCGTCCGGCCCCTCCCCCGTGCCCAAATTCGGTGGCGCAGCAGATCGGCGTGCCTCAGGAAACCGGCTGGGCCACGTTCTGTCGGACCCACTCGACAATCGCCTGGGTGGTGGCGCCCGGCGTGAAGATCTTCGCGACGCCCAGCTTCCCCAACTCGGGAATGTCGCCGTTCGGAATGATGCCGCCGCCGAACACGACGATGTCGCGGGCGTCCCGCTCCCCGAGCAGCTCCAGCACCCGCCGGAACAGCGTCATGTGCGCGCCGGAGAGCACCGACAGGCCGACAGCGTCGGCGTCCTCCTGGATGGCGGTCTCCACGATCTGCTCAGGAGTCTGGTGCAGGCCGGTGTAGACGACCTCCATCCCGGCATCCCGCAGGGCGCGCGCGACGACCTTCGCGCCCCGGTCGTGGCCGTCCAGGCCAGGCTTCGCGACGACGACCCGAATCCGAGAGCTCATCAGCGCACACCTTTCACCGGCTTGACCGCCATCACCTTAACGAACGGTAACCCGGCGGGCCCGGCCCGGGAAATCCGGGCTCCGTCACCGGCCGTTACCCGGCGTGCCCACCGCGCAACCCGGAGAGGTCCGGCCTGGTGCCGTGCCGGCTTCGCCACGGTCGCGTCGCTGGCAGGGCCGGGGACGTCATCCCGGCGCGGTTCGGAGTCAAGTCGGACGACTCCGCCGGAACGGTCACGCTCGGCGACGAACGGGCAGCGACGGGGGCACCGTTCGGCGTCGCGATGCATGACAATCATGGACGCAAACGGACAGATCGACACGCCAATTTTTCGGTCTAGCTTGTGACTCGCCTGGCGGTTGGCTAACGTGTCCACGGTTGTCATCAGGTCCATGGACGGGTGACGACGCGGTCAGCGGACGTTCCACTGAGGCTTCAGGGGACGCCACCGGCCGCTTCGGAACCCCGACAACGGAGGGTGTGCGTGCGCCAGCGCCTGTCGTCTGAGCCCGATCGATATCGCGGTCGCCGCCGCGTACCCACCCCACCCCGCAGCCGTTACGCCGCTGTCGTCACCACCGCGTTCGTCGGTGCCGGCATCGTGGCCCTCGGCGCGAGCGCCCTGCCGGACGCCAAGGACGTCAGCCCGACGGTTCTCGACGAGCTCAAGCAGGCGTCGGTCACCAGCCAGGACGCCGCGGCCCGTGCCGACAACGCCGACCGCGCCTCCCGGGACAGCCGCAGCACTGACAGCGCCGAGCCCGAGGTCTGGCTGCTGCCGCTGCAGGGCTACGACTTCAACTCCCCCTACGGCGTCCGCTGGGGCAAGATGCACACCGGCGTGGACCTGGTCGCCGGCGAGGGCACGCCCTACGTGGCGATCCACGACGGGTTGGTCACCAAGGCCGGCTGGTTCGGCGGGTACGGCAACGCGGTGATCGTCCAACACGCCGACGGCAGCGAGGCCATCTACGGCCACTCCTCCGCCGTGAGCGTCAAGGAGGGCCAGCAGATCAAGGCGGGCGACCAGCTCGGCCTCGTGGGTCAGACCGGCCACGCGTACGGCACCCACCTGCACCTGGAGATCCATGTCAAGGGGCAGCCGACCGACCCGGTGCCGTTCCTCCAGGAGCGCGGAGTGGACATCAAGCTGCAAGTCGAGGCAATCTACAGCGAGGTAGCCGACCGCTGACGATGCGTAACGACCGCTGACCGCCCGGATCTGTCGATCCGGGCGGTTTTGCGTTGTGCGGTCCTGGCGGATGTATCCCGGGTCACAGCGTCGAATGTGACCGACGGCACCCACCAACATGATCACTTTTCCGGATGTAGCGCCGCACAGCGGGTCATATCCGGGCACCGACCGTCAGCCCTCCCTTCGAGGGTTCGGTCCCCGCGCCTGCCCCACCTCGGCCCGACACCAGTATTTCGAGGTCAAGTGCCCCTCGACTGTGAAGGTCCGCCGTGCAGGAAGACAGCCCCGTCCAGAACGAGAACACCCCCGACACCAGCCAGACCGCGCCGCAGCGCACCGGCCGACGGAACCGCCTCATCGTGCTCGGGGCCGCCGCCCTGGTAGCCCTCGGCCTCGGCGGTGTCGCCGTCGCCACCAGCGGCACCGACCACCCGGCACCCGCCGCCGTCTCCCTCGACGCCCAGGCCCGGGCCGAGGCCGCGAGCCGGGCCGACCGTTCGGTCCGTGAGTCGAGCACCCCGGTCGTCCCCTCGCTCAGCCCGACGCCCAGCCCGTCGGCGGTCAGCGCCAGCCCGGCCCCCACGAAGACGGCCGCCGCGAAGGCCAAGCCGAAGCCGAAGCCGAAGCCGAAGAAGACCACCAGGCCCACACCTGCCTGGGTCGACCCGATGCCGGGCGCAGCCGTCACGTCCTGCTACGGGCAGCGCTGGGGCACCCTGCACGCCGGTATCGACCTGGCGCTGCCCTCCGGTACGCCGATCCACGCGGCGGCCGCCGGCACCGTGACCCAGGCCGGCGACGCCTCCGACGGATACGGCAACTCCGTCTTCATCGACCACGGCAACGGCTACCTGACCCACTACGCCCACCAGAGCCGCATCGCGGTCACCGTCGGTCAGAAGGTGAAGGCCGGCCAGGTCATCGGCTACGAGGGCGCCACCGGCGATGCCACCGGCCCGCACCTGCACTTCGAGGTGCACCAGGGCATGTGGAACCAGATCGACCCGGCCCCGTTCATGCGGGCCCGCGGCGTCGACCTGGGCTGCTGAGGCGACATCCCCGCGCGCTCCGGCGCAACAACAAGGAAAGAGTGGCCTCAGCGGTACGCGAGGCCACTCTTTCCTTG
Source organism: Micromonospora alfalfae (assembly GCF_022230925.1). Classification (GTDB taxonomy): domain Bacteria; phylum Actinomycetota; class Actinomycetes; order Mycobacteriales; family Micromonosporaceae; genus Micromonospora; species Micromonospora alfalfae. Next base: position 237,340 of record NZ_JAKKFH010000009.1, read on the forward strand.
ATTTGGTGCGATCTTGGGGATGCCGGGGTCAGAGTTTGTCGACCGGGGCGTGCCGGAGCACCAGCCACATGGTCTGGTCGCCGAAGTCGATCTGCGCGCGGGCACCCGGGCCGTGCCCCTCGACGGCGAGCACCCGCCCCAACCCGTACCGCTGATGGTTGACCCGGTCGCCCGCTGACACCTTCGGCCCCTGTGGCAGCTCGCTGGCCGTGGTCAGCCGGCTGGCGTCCACGCCGAGGCGCTGGGCCAGCTGCGCCGCCTTCGGCGTACCCCCGGTGAAGTTGCCACGCGCGCCGGGCGCGCGGTCCGCGCGGCCACCGACGCCGCCGCCCCCGCCAGCCCACGAGGTGTACGACCCCTCGGTCCGCTCCCAGTGCACCAACTCGGTCGGCAACTCCTCCAGGAAGCGCGACGGCGGGTTGTAGGACGGCTGCCCCCAGGCCGAGCGGGTCACCGCCCGGGACAGGTTGAGCCGCTGTCGGGCACGGGTGATGCCGACGTACGCCAGTCGGCGCTCCTCCTCCAACTCGCGGGTGTCGCCCAGCGAGCGCAGGTGCGGGAAGACGCCGTCCTCCAGCCCGGTCAGGAAGACCACCGGGAACTCCAGCCCCTTGGCGGTGTGCAGCGTCATCAGGGTGACCACACCCTGGTGGTCGGGGTCGTCGGAGGGGATCTGGTCGGCGTCGGCGACCAGCGCCACCTGCTCCAGGAAGCCGGCCAGGGTGGCACGCTCCCCCTCCTCGCCCAGTGCCTCGATCCGCTCGGTGTACTCGCGGGCGACGCTGACCAGCTCCTGGAGGTTGTCCACCCGGCCGGCGTCCTGCGGGTCCAGGCTCTCCTCCAGCTCGGTGAGGTAGCCGGAGCGGGTCAGCAGCGCCTCCAGCACCTCCTCCGGGGTGCCGGTCTCGGCCAGCTCGCGGGCGCCGTCGAGCAACGCCACGAAGTCCGCGATGCCGTTGGCCGCCCGACTGGAGATGCCCGGCGCCTCCCGGGCCCGGCGCAGCGCCGCGCCGAAGGAGATCCGGTCGCGGCTGGAGAGCGCCTCGACACACGCCTCGGCACGGTCGCCGATGCCCCGGCGCGGGGTGTTGAGCACTCGCCGCAGGCTCACCGTGTCGTCGTCGTTTACCACCGAACGCAGGTACGCCAGGGCGTCGCGGACCTCCTTGCGCTCGTAGAAGCGCACCCCGCCGACCACCTTGTAGGGCAGGCCGACCCGGATGAACACCTCCTCGAAGACGCGGGACTGGGCGTTGGTGCGGTAGAAGACGGCGACGTCGCCGGGGCGGGTCTCGTCGGCGTCGACCAGCCGGTCGATCTCCCGAGCCACCCAGTCGGCCTCGGCGTGCTCGGTGTCGGCCACGTAGCCGACGATCTGCTCGCCGGCGCCGGACTCGCTCCACAGTCGCTTCGGCTTGCGGGAGGTGTTGCGGTCGATCACCGCGTTGGCCGCGTTGAGGATGGTCTGGGTGGAGCGGTAGTTCTGCTCCAGCAGGATCGTCCGCGCGTCGGTGAAGTCCCGTTCGAACTCCAGGATGTTGCGGATCGTCGCACCCCGGAACGCGTAGATCGACTGGTCGGCGTCGCCGACCACGCACAGCTCGGCGGGCTCCAGCCCGTCGGTGCCGGAGACCAGCTCCTTGATCAGGACGTACTGGGCGTGGTTGGTGTCCTGGTATTCGTCGACCAGCACGTGCCGGAACCGCCGGCGGTAGCTCTCCGCGACATGCGGGTGGGACTGGAGCAGGTGCACCGTGGTCATGATCAGGTCGTCGAAGTCCAGGGCGTGGGCCTCACGCAGCCGACGCTGGTAGAGCGTGTACGCCTCCGCGAGCGCCCGCTCGTTGGGCCCGGTGGCCCGCGCCGCGAACTGCTCCGGGTCGACCAGCTCGTTCTTGAGGTTCGAGACCTGGGCGGCCAGCCCACGCGCCGGGTAGCGCTTCGGGTCGAGATCCAGTTCGCGGGTGACCAACTGCATCAGCCGGCGGGAGTCGTCCGCGTCGTAGATCGAGAACGTCGACTTGAGGCCGGCGTGCTCGTGCTCGGCACGCAGGATCCGCACGCAGGCCGAGTGGAACGTCGACACCCACATCAGGCGGGCCCGGGGGCCCACCAGCGCGGCGACGCGCTCCTTCATCTCGCCGGCGGCCTTGTTGGTGAAGGTGATCGCGATGATCTCGCCGGGGTGCACGTCCCGAGCGGCGAGCAGGTAGGCGATCCGGTGCGTGAGCACCCGGGTCTTGCCGGACCCGGCGCCGGCAACGATCAGCAGCGGCGAGCCGGCATGGCTGACGGCGTCGCGCTGCGGCCCGTTCAGCCCGGCGAGCAACTGCTGCGGATCGAGACGCGCGGCGGCCGCCCCGGGTCGGTGCGGGCGGGCCGGCGCGGACTCCGGCGCAGGCGGGGACGCGGGGATGTCGAAGAGAGGATGCATCGCCCGACAAGTCTATGCCGCCGGCCCGACACTGCGCCGCTGGCGCTCAGCAGCTCATGCCCGACGGCGCGCACCACCACCCGGCACGCCCACAGGCGGGAAAGGTGCCCTTCGCGACGCGGAATGCTTGCGCACCCGGCAACGACGTGGGCATACTCGACCACGTGATCGCTGCGCGCTTCTACTTTTACTATGGCACCGGGAGTCCGGCAGCCGTAGGTCGCGCCTGATCGATTCAGACCTGCTAAAGCCCCGGGCTCCTGGAGTCCGGGGCTTTTTCCGTCCCAGGTTCCGGGCACCGGGCACCACAGTGCGAGAGGTACCCGATGATGACAGACGTGATGGAGCAGAGCGGCAGCCCGATCCGACCGGGGCAGCCCGCCGCGCAGGGGGCTGAGCCGGCGGTGGCCACGCCACCGACCGGCGCGGATGCCGAGCCGGCCGAGCAGCAGACCGGCACCCAGGAGCCGTCCGCCTCGGCGCGGATCGTGCAGATCAGGGAACGGATCGACGAGATCGACCACGCGTTGATCACGCTCTGGCAGGAGCGGGCCGCGTTGTCCCAGGAGGTCGGGGTGACCCGGATGGCGTCCGGTGGGACTCGCCTGGTGCTCTCCCGGGAACGGGAGATCCTGGAGCGTTTCCGGGTCGCGCTCGGCGCCGACGGCACCCAACTTGCCCTGCTGCTGCTCCGTGCGGGCCGCGGGCCGCTGTGAGCCGCCCGGGCCGTCCGGGCCCCGGTGAGCCGACCTGGTGAGCCACACCGCCCGAGTTGGCCGCACACGGCCCGCTGACGCCGCGTGGGCTACCGGGCGGTCGCGCGGCCGATCCGGGTCACTGACAGACGAAACCGCCTGCCGTCGTCGTGGTGACGGCGGCAGGCGGTTTCGGTGACTCACACCTCGTGGCTGGCGACGATCTCGCGCTTCTCCGCGAAGTGGCAGGCGCTCGGGTGGTCCGAGCCCCGTCGGATCTCCAGCAGCGGGACCTGCTCGGCGCAGACGTCCTGCGCCTTCCAGCAGCGGGTCCGGAACCGGCAGCCCGAGGGCGGGCTGATCGGCGACGGCACGTCCCCCGTGAGCCGGATGATCGTCTTGTTGTTCCGCTGGGTCGGATCCGGCACCGGCACTGCGGAGAGCAGCGCCTGGGTGTACGGGTGGGTCGGCCGCTCGTAGATCTCGTCCTCGGTGCCGATCTCGACGATCTTGCCGAGGTACATCACCGCGACCCGGTCCGAGAGGTGGCGGACCACCGACAGGTCGTGCGCGATGAAGACGTACGACAGGCCGAACTCGCCCTGCAACTGCTCCAGCAGGTTCATGACCTGGGCCTGGATGGAGACGTCCAGCGCCGACACCGGCTCGTCGCAGACGATGATCTCGGGCCGCAGCGCGAGCGCGCGGGCGATGCCGATGCGCTGGCGCTGGCCGCCGGAGAACTGGTGCGGGTACCTGTTGATGTGCTCCGGGTTGAGCCCGACCAGGTCGAGCAGCTCGCGGACCTTGGCCCGGCGGCTGCCCTTCGGCGCCACCTCCGGGTGGATCTCGAACGGCTCACCGAGCAGGTCGCCGACGGTCATCCGCGGGTTCAGCGAGGTGTACGGGTCCTGCATGACCAGCTGGATCTGCCGGCGCAGACGCCGCAACGCCCCACCGGACAGCTTGGAGATGTCCTGGCCCTTGTAGACCACGTTGCCGGCGGTCGGCTTCTCCAGGTTCATCAGCACCCGGGCGAGCGTCGACTTGCCGCAGCCGGACTCGCCGACCACACCGAGCGTCTCACCGGCGCGCAGCCCGAACGAGACCCCGTCGACCGCCTTGACCTGACCGACGGTCTTCTTGAACACCACACCCTGCGTGACGGGGTAGTGCTTGACCAGGTCATTGACCTCGAGGATGTTCTCAGACACGGTTCACCAGCTCCTCGGCGAAGTGGCAGGCGCTGGCCCGGGCGGGGCCGACCTGCAGCAGCGGCGGGACCTTCTCCCGGCACACCGGCTGAGCCATCGGGCACCGCGGGTTGAACGGGCAGCCCGGCGGGATGTTCATCAGGTTCGGCGGGAGGCCCTTGATCGTCCGGAGCTGCTGCCCCTTCTCGTCGAGGCGCGGGATGGAGTCGATCAGACCCAGCGTGTACGGGTGCGCCGGCTTGGCGTACAGCTCGTACACGTCGGCTTCCTCGACGATCCGGCCCGCGTACATGACAGCGATCCGGTCCGCGACGTCGGCGACCACGCCGAGGTCGTGGGTGATCAGGATCATGCCCATCTGCCGCTCGCGCTGAAGCTCGGCCAGCAGATCCATGATCTGGGCCTGCACAGTCACGTCGAGCGCGGTGGTCGGCTCGTCAGCGATCAGCACCTCGGGGTCGAGCGCCAGCGACATCGCGATCATCGCGCGCTGCCGCATACCGCCGGAGAACTGGTGCGGGTAGTTGTTGAACCGGCCCTTGGCGTTCGGGATCTTGACCTGGTCGAGCATGTCGATCGCGCGCTTCTTGGCCTCCGCGCGGCCCATGCCCCGCCGGACCCGGAACTGCTCGGCGATCTGGAACCCGACGGTGAAGACGGGGTTCAGCGCGGAGAGCGCGTCCTGGAAGATCATCGCGATGCCCTCGCCGCGGATGCGGCGCCGCTCCTCGTCGGACATGCGGAGCATGTCCTTGCCGTGGAAGCGGACCTGCCCACCGGTGACGAAGCCGGGCGGCGTGTCGAGGATGCCCATGATGGTCTGCGCGGTGACGCTCTTACCGGAGCCGGACTCGCCGAGCACGGCGAGGGTCTCCCCCGCGTCGACGTGGTACGTGACCCCGTTGATGACCTTTGCGACGCCGTCCCGGGTGCGGAACTCCACCCGCAGGTCGTCGACCTCGAGCAGGCGGCCGGAGGGACGCCCGGACCCGCCAGGTCCCGGCGCTGACTGCTCGGACACGAGAATGTCGGACAACTGGATCTCCCCTAGCGGAGTTTCGGATCGAGGGCCTCGCGGACCGACTCACCGAGCATCACGAAGCTCAGCACTGCGGTGACGAGGAACGCGGCGGGGAAGAACACCAGCCCCGGCGCGACCCGGACGAACTGCTGCCCATCACTGATCATGATGCCCCAGGACACCACCGGCGACTTCAGACCGACGCCCAGGAACGACAGGGTGGCCTCGGCGCCGATGAACGAGCCGACCATGATCGTGCCGTAGACCAGCAGCGGGGCCAGGCAGTTCGGCAGCAGGTGCTTGAGGATGATCCGGCCGGTGCCGGCACCCAGCGCGCGGGCCGCCACGATGTAGTCGGCCTCCTTGGTGGCGAGCACCGAGGAGCGCATCAGCCGCATCACGACCGGCCAGCTCAGCACGATCAGCGACGCGATCACGAGGCCCATGATCTGGGCCTTGCTGTTGCCGGCGCCCGACCCGTTGAAGGTGGTCAGGATGACGATCGCGCCGAGCACGAACGGCAGGCCGAAGAAGACGTCGGCGATCCGGCTGAGCAGCGCGTCCACCCAGCCACCGCGGTAACCGGAGATGATGCCCATGGTGCCGCCGATGAGCAGGGTGCCCATCACGGAGAGCACGGCGACCACGATGGAGGCCCGTGCGCCGTAGATGACCCGGGCGTAGACGTCGCGGCCCTGCACGTCGTAGCCGAACCAGCCATTGGCGGACGGCTTGTCGAGGCTGCGGGACAGCGAGCCGTTGACCGCGTCGCCCGGGGCGAACAGCGCCGGGAAGGCCGCCATCAACAGGAAGATCACGATCAGCGTGGCCGAGATCCAGAACAGCGGCTTGCGCCGCAGATCCCGCCAGGCGTCGCCGAGCAGGCCGCGCGGCTTCTCGTTGCTCTGCGGCTGGCCCGCGGTGGCGGGAGCGGCGGAGTCGGTGGGGTGTGCGCCAGGGGTGCTGACGATCGATGCGGTACTCGGGTCACTCATAACGGATCCTCGGGTCCAGGGCGGCGTAGAGCAGGTCAACCAGCAGGTTCATCACGAGATAGACCAGCACCAGGACGACCACGATTCCTACCACCGTGGCGCTTTCCTTGGTGATGATCGCCCGGAAGACCTGACGGCCGATTCCGTTGATGCCGAAGATTCCCTCGGTGACGATCGCGCCACCCATCAAGGCACCGAGGTCGGTGCCGAGCAGGGTCACCACCGGGATGAGCGAGTTGCGCAGCAGGTGCACGCCGACCACCCGGCGCATCGGCAGGCCCTTGGCGATGGCGGTCCGCACGTAGTCGGCGCGACGGTTCTCGGCGATGCTCGTTCGTGCCACCCGGGCGATGTACGCCACCGACGCGCTGCCCAGCACGAAGCCCGGAACGATCAACTCGGACCACCGCATCTCGGAGGAGACGGTCGGCTTGATGATGCCCCACTGCACACCCAGCAGCCACTGCAGCACGAAGCCGACCACGAAGACCGGCAGCGCGATCAGGAACAGGGTGGAGACCAGGACCAGGTTGTCCAGGAAGCCGTTACGCCGCAGACCACTGAGGACGCCGGCGCCGAGGCCGATGATCGCCTCGATGGCGAGAGCCACGAGGGCCAGCTTCAGGGTGTTCGGGTACGAAGTCAGGATGATGTCGCTGATCTCGCGCTGCGAGAACGTCTGACCGAAGTCGCCCTGGAGCAGGTTCTTCATGTAGTTGGCGTACTGCACGAAGACGTTCTGGTCGAGGTGGTACTTCTCGGTCATGAAGGCGATGTACTGGTCCGGGCAGCGACGCTCGCCGCACTTGCCGGCGAACGGATCGCCCGGAACGGCCCAGACGAGCCAGTAGATCAGGAACGTCGTACCGATGAAGACCGGCACGAGTTGGAGCAGCCGTCTCAACAGATAACGGCCCATGGGGTGGTCCTCCAGACAGGGGGCGCGTCGGACGGCCGACACGGTGGTGACAACGTGCGAGTGGAGTGTTGTAACACCCAATCGCGGAACGGCCCCGGGTCGGGCTCACCGGATGTGGCGAGCCCGACCCGGGGTCAGACCGTTCGGATCAGAGCTCGACCGAGGTGATGTCGATCTCGCCGACGTTGTTCAGCTCGAGCTTCTTGATCTTCTCCGAGTGGCCGGACTGCTGACCGTAGAAGTAGACCGGGATGCTCGGGACGTCCTGGTCGACCTTCTCGACCGCCTTGGCGAACGCCTCGTGCGAGGCCTCCAGGCTCGGCGCGCCGCTGGCCTGCTTGGCAAGGGCGTCGACCTCGGTGTTGCTGTAGAGGCCGTCGTTCGAGGAGCCGTTGGTGACGAAGAGCGGGTTGACCCAGTTCTCGACGTCCGGGTAGTCCTGCTGCCAGGCAGCACGGTACGGGCCGGTCATCTTGTGGGCGTTGATGTTCTGGCGGAACACCGCGAAGGTCGGCACACCCTCGGCCCGCGCGTTGATGTTGAGGTTGGTCTTGACCTGCTGCGCGACGGCGTCCATCCAGTCCTTGTGGGCGGAGTCCGCGTTGTAGTAGAAGACCATCTCACCACTGAAGCCACCGGCCTCGGCGAGCAGCGTCTTGGCCGTCTCCGGGTCGAACTTGCAGGCGGTGCAGTTGCCCGGCTTGGCGCCCGGGGTCAGCGGGTTCGCCCAGCTGTCGGCCGGCTTGCGGGTACCGAAGAAGATCTTGTCCGAGATCTCCTGCCGGTTGACGGCCAGCGACACCGCACGACGCAGCTTCGGGTTCGCGAAGCGCTTGTCGTAGACCGGGAACGCGATGAACGCGGTCGACGGCGTGACGGTCGAGCGGCCCCGGTCACCGAGGTCGGTCTTCCACTTGTCACCGGCGAGCGCCGAGGTGGGGACAACCTCCATGAAGTCGAGGTTGTTGGCCAGCAGATCGGCGTAGGCGGCGTTGTCGTCCTGGTACAGCTTGACGTCGACGTCCTTGACCTTCATCTTGTCGCGAAGGTTGTAGTCGTCGAAGCGCGTCAGCTTGATGAGGGAGTTGTCCTCCCAGGACACGAACTTCACCGGGCCGTTGCCGATCGGCTTCGTCTTGCCGAACTCTTCCGGCTTCATGGTGAAGAAGACGTCCGGCAGCGGCATGAAGGCGCTGTAGCCGAGCTTGGTCGGGAAGACCGCGGTCGGCGCCGACAGGGTGACCTCGAAGGTCTGGTCGTCGATGACCTTCAGGCCGGACAGCTTGTCGGTCGTCGGCGTCGGGGCCTTCTTCGGGCCGTCCGCGCCATCCGGGTCCGTGGTGTAGGTCTGGTCGAAGCCCGCGATGTCCGCGAAGAAGGTGCCGTTCTGCGCGCCGTTCGGCGAGTAGGCGGCCCAGTTCCAGGCGTCGACGAAGTTCTTCGCCTTGACCTCGGTACCGTCGTGGAACTTGGTACCGGCCTTGATCTTGATCGTGAAGACCTTGGAGTCCGTGGTGTTGATGGACTCCGCCAGCGCGTTACGCGGGGCCCCACCGTCGTTCGGGTACTCGACCAGGCCGGTCCACATCCAGTCGATGATCTTGCCGCCACCGGTCTCCGTGGTGTTCGACGGGACCAGCGGGTTCTCCGGCTGGACGCCGTGAACAACGATCGAGCCGTCCGCGCTGGCGGCAGTGTCGCCGTCGCCGCCGCTCGAGCAACCGCTCGCGACAAGCGCGGCAGCCGCGCTGAGCGCGATAGCGCTCGTCGCCCGCTTCGAGACTCTCATTCCGAGGGGCCTCCTCTTTCTAACCAGGTTCCGTCGTGGGTTTCACGCACGTTTGGGGGTGACACCGCCCGACCACCCCGGGGCGCGGGTCGCCGGGACCACAGGGAAGTTGGGGACACCCCTGATGTTCCGATCCGCCGGGCTCCCCCACCAACGAGGCCTGACACGACGCAACCGACACAGCCACGGGCCGCCGAGATCGGCGAAATCGTGGTCGTGGGGCGTACGGAGTGCCACACACCGATGGTGAGGTGCTGCCACTGTGACACCCACTGGCCTCTTCCGTGAAGGTGCCGTTATCAAGCCGTTAGTTGCCCGCCACGTTGCCGATACTTGAAAAATGATCATAAAACGCCCGACGCGGGCGGCACTGAGCAGGAAATACGTTGCGCCACCCGAACAGTGGGCCTCGGCCCCTGCGCGAGCGCCGAGGTCACCCGAGCCCGCCGGGACGTCCGTCTCCACTCACGTTTCGACCCGTCCGGATGAGGGCCCCTACGGCTACCCGGACACGATCATCGGCTGGGTGTACGAGGGCGCGCCGGCCGTTTCTCTGATCCTCGCCGGCGCGACGAGCCGTCACACGAGGCGGCGATCCGCCGCCCAACGGGAGAGCTCGTAGCGGTTGGACATCTGAAGCTTGCGCAGCACGTTCGACACGTGCGTCTCCACAGTCTTGATGGAGATGAAGAGCTCCTTGGCGATCTCCTTGTACGCGTACCCCCGGGCCAGCAGCCGCAGCACCTCACGCTCACGGTTGGTGAGCTGATCCAGCTCCGGGTCGGCCACCGGCGCGTCCGGTCGGGCCGCGAAGGCGTCCAGCACGAACCCGGCCAGCCGTGGGCTGAACACCGCGTCCCCGTCGGCCACGCGACGGATCGCCGCAGCCAACTCGTCCGGGGAGATGGTCTTGGTGACGTACCCGCGGGCACCGGCACGGATCAGCCCGATCACGTCCTCCGCCGCGTCGGAGACGCTCAACGCGAGGAACTTGACCTGCGGGTGCGTACGCCGCATCGCCTCCAGCACCGCGCGACCGCCGCCGTCGGGCATGTGCACGTCGAGCAGCACCACGTCCGGGCCGACGACGGCGATCCGGGTGACCGCCTCGGCCACCGTGCTCGCCTCGCCCACCACCTCGACGTGGGCGCCCAACTCCGCACGCACCCCGGCTCGGAACATGGCGTGGTCGTCCACCAGGAACACCCGCAGCCGCTCGGGGCGGGCCTCCGCCGGGTCGAGGTGCTCGGTCGGCTGCTCGGCCATGGTCATCTGTTCCTCTCCGCTGCGGACGAGTCCCGGGAGATCGGCAGGATCAACCGGACCTCGGTCCCCTCCCCCGGGCCGGACCGTATTTCGGCCCGTCCGCCGTGCCGCTTCATCCGCCCGATGATCGAGCCGCGTACGCCGTGCCGGTGGTCCTCCACGGTATCCGGATCGAAGCCCTTCCCCCGGTCCCGGACGAAGACACTGACCTGATCCGGCTCCACCTCGGCGTAGAGCGACACGGTCTGCACACCGGCGTGCCGGGCCGCGTTCACCAACGCCTCCCGGGCGGCCGCGACCAGCGCCCCGACCTTCTCGTCGGTCTCCCGGTCCCCCACCACAACCGTCTCCACGCTGATCGCGAAGGTGTCCTCGACCTCAGCCGCGGCCTGCTCCAGCGCGGCGGCGAAGCGCTCGCTCGGCGAAGCGGTCGGCTTGTAGAGCCAGTTGCGCAGCGAACGCTCCTGCCCCCGGGCCAGCCGCTGCACCGTCTTGACGTCACCGGCGTTGCGCTGGATCAGGGCCAACGTGTGCAGCACCTGGTCGTGCACCATCGCGGCCAGCTCGGCCCGCTCCTGCTCGCGGATGCGCCCCTCGCGCTCCGAGCGGAGCTGGCTGTACGTCCGCCAGAGCACCGGCGCGGCGACCACGCCGACGCCCGCCAGCCCGACCAACGCGAAGATCACGCCATTGATCACCGCGTCGAAGTTCTGTGCCGGCGAGTACACGGCCGCGACGCCGATGATGCCGACCGCGACCAGCACTCCACCGCCGATGAACCGCAGCACGAAGGCCCGCCGGTCGCTCTCCTCGACGACCGCGCCGAGCCAGGGCACCGGCATCGCGTCGCCCCACTGTCGCCGCCGCTCGGGCGCGGACTGATGCCAGATCACCCCGGCGCCGACAGCGATGATGGCCACCAACCAACCGGCGGTGCCCGCCGCGCCGACCGAGTCGAAAACCATCACCTGGATCAACAGGACACCGAGCCCGATCCCCACGAACGGCAGGAGTTGGGCGACGTCCCGCCGGGGCGGCACCGCCGTGTCACCGGGACGCAGCGGCACCACCGCCCAGAAGGCGGCGTAGAGCAGCAGGCCGAGCCCGCTGAGCCCGAGCAGGACCATGAACGCGACGCGCACCCGCAGCACCGAGATGCCGAGATGGTCGGCGATACCGGCGGCGACGCCGGCGGCCATCCGGTGCTCCGGGGCGCGGTACAGGCGCGGGGGCGAGGTCACGGTGCTGATCGGAGGCTCCCTGGTCACAGTGGCGGACAGGTCGAGGTCGGTGACTCGATCGTCACACGCTGCGGCGTCCGCGACCACGGGGACGCCCCCGACATTCCGGCCGCAGGATCTCAGGGTGGGGTCAGGGTCGGGTCCTGAGGTCGTTCGGGTGGGCCGGGCAGCAGGATCGAAGCATGACCGAGGAAGCTGCCCCGCCGCCCCGACCGGGGTCGGCACAGCCGGGCGGTTCAGCACCGCCCCCGCCCACCACCACGCCCACCGAATGGACCGAGCCCAGCACGTTCGGTCCGCACGCTGGCACCGACGCGACCGCCGGCACCGCGCCCGGCGAGCCGACCGACGGCTACGCGCCACCCACGGCGGGTTACGGCCCAGGCCCGGGGTTCGCGGCGGGCACCGGCTACGGCCCGGGCGGCACGCCACACCGGCCGGGTGGTCCCGGTCCGTCCGCACCGCCACCGCCGCTGGGCGGCACCGGCTTCACCTCGCGGTACGGGCTGGTCCGGCCGCGCGAGGGGCGGTATCTGGCCGGTGTCTGCGCGGCGATCGGGCGCGCCACAAACACCGATCCGGTGCTCTGGCGGGTGCTGCTCGCGGTGCTCGGGTTCTTCGGGGGCATCGGCATCCTGGTGTACGTCGCCGCCTGGCTGATCATCCCGAACGAGGGCGACACCGCGTCCCCCGTCGAGTCCATGCTCGGCCGTGGTCGTTCCAGCATGTCCCCGGTGACGGTGATCGTCCTGGGCATCCTGGTCGCGGCCAGCTTCGCGTACATCGTCACCGACGCCTTCCGCGCGGTGCTGCTCGGCGCGGCCATCCTGGTCGCCGGAGCGCTCCTGCTCAACCGGGACGGCCGCAATCCACGGCCCGGCACCCCGGGTGGTCCGCCGCCCGCCGCGCCGGCCGGCAACCCGGCCGGTCCGGTCGTCCCACCGGTGGCCTGGCCCGCACCGTCGTACGGCGCGACGCCGTCGACCGGCCCAGCGGTGACGCCGCCGATGTTCAGCACCGGTCCGGGGTACGCCACAGCGACGACGGGGGCGACGCCCACCGCCACCATCCCGGCGTACGACGCGCCGACGACCAGCGCGACGCAGCCTGTGTCGGCAGTCGGCCCGGTGTCCGGGCAACCGGCCGGCACCACGGCCGCCCAGCCCGGCTGGCCGAGCACCGCCATGCCCAGCGCCGGCTGGCCGTCGGCACCGGTGAGCAGCACACCCACCGCCCCGACCGGCTATCCGACCGCCCCGCCACCCTCCGGTTACCGTCCACCGTTCGCGCCGCACGGCCCGTACGCTTCGCCGACACCGGCCGCGCCTCCTCCGCCCAAGCCACCGAAGCCGCCGAAGCGCCCCAAGGAGCGGTCGCCGCTCGGCGCGGTGACCTTCTCGCTGATCTTCCTGGTGCTCGGTCTGGTCGCCCTGCTCGACCTGCTGGACGTCTTCGCCATCAGCGCCTCGGCGTACTTCGCTGCCGCTCTGGCCACTATCGCGCTGGGCCTGCTGGTCGGCACGTGGTTCGGGCGGGCACGCTGGCTCATCGCGCTCGGTCTGGTGACCGCGGCGGCGCTCGGCACTGCGACAGTCGCCGAGTCCTACGACCGGATCCGGGGGGTCGACGGCGCGGTGACCTGGGCGCCCACCGACTACCGCGACCTGGCGGACCGGTACGAGAACAGCTTCGGTGACGCAGTGCTCGACCTGCGCGGGATCGACTTCGCGAAACGGGACAGCCAGGTGACAGTGGCAGTCAACTTCGGCCAGGCGACGGTGGTCGTGCCGCCGAACGTTGACGTCACCACGGTGGCCGACGTCAACGCGGGTGACGCCACCATCTTCGGCAACCGCTCCGGCGGGCTGGACGGTCGCCTGCGGGAATCCACGGACGTCGGCGCGGACGGGCCCGGCGGCGGGACCCTGCGCCTCTACATCCATGTCAATGCCGGCAACCTGGAGGTGACCCGGTGAAGGCTCACCGCACGGATCTGGTGTCGTTCGCCTTCGGGCTCGTGTTCCTGGCGCTGTCCGCCTGGTGGCTGCTCGCCCAACTGCTCGGGCTCGCGCTGCCGCCGGTCGGCTGGTTCCTGGCCGGCGCACTCATCCTGATCGGGGTCTTCGGGCTGGTCGGCGCGCTGCGCTCGGGTCGACCGAACCAGCCGGAGCCGATTGCAGAGGCCGGTGCCGGTGCCGGTGCCGCCGAGGCTGTCGCTCCCGTCTCCGGCACGTCCGTCTCCGGCGTACCCGTCTCCGGCGCCGCCACGTCGACGTCCGGCGCGGCCCTGCCGGTCTGGGAAGCCGAACGGTCCACCTGGGACATTCCCTCCTCGGACCCGACGCTCGTCTCGGACCCGACGCTCGTCTCGGACCCGACGCTCGTCTCGGACCCGACGCTCGTCTCGGACCCGAGGCCCGTCTCGGACCCGAGGCCCGTCTCGGACCCGACGCTCGTCTCGGACCGGGCGTTGGAGACGCCGACCACCGAGGTACGGGCGCAGGACGTGCCGGCCACCGACGTGATCCACCCGGCCTGGCTGGCACATCCGCCGACCGAGCCCATTCCCGGCCAACCCGGCATCGGCAACGACGAGCCGACAGTCGGGAACCTCGCCCGCCCGGCCTCGGCAGAGGAGGACGAGCCGACCCGGTCCGACCAACCGGTCGAGGCCACCGGCGACCAGCCGGGTGACGAGCGCGAGAGTCCGCGCAGGCAAGCCTGACATCGGGCACCCGTCCGCGTCGGTCCACCGCATCCCCACGGCGGTGCGGCCGGCGCGGACGGACGCATATGCTGGCTGGTGGAGATCTCGCCTCCGCCGGCCGGCCCGTCCCGCCCATGGCGGTCCCGCCGCGATTCCCGTCTCTACCCCCGTCAGGAGCCCGCCCGACATGACCCAGTCCCCCGCCGTGCGTACCACCGGCCGGTCCGGTCCGGTCCGCATCGGCGAGCGAGCCGCCCGTACCCTCGTCGCCGAGCTGGCCCGGATCAACGACCCCAAGGCCGCCCTGCTGGTCGGGGTGACCCCGGACTCCGCGGTGCTGGCCGCGGCTGTCGATGCGCTGCTCCCCGGTGACCGGCTCACCGTGGTGCCCGCCGAGCCGTTCGGCGCTGCGGCGCTGCGCGAGCACGTCACAGCCCAGGGCCGCTGGGTCGCCGACCGGGTGAGCGTCATCGACTCGCTGGCCGAAGCCGAGGCCGCCGCGGTCGTCATCGCCGCTGAGGTGTTCACCGGCACCGCCGAGGCCACCCGCAGCGGCGTCGAGGGGTTGACCAAGTACCTGACCGACGGGGCGGTGCTGAGCGTGGCGACCGTCGCCACCCCCGGCCGGACCGAGGGTGCCGCCGCCGAGCTGGCCCGACAGGACGCCCTCAACGGCGTCGGCGCCGATCTGGTGCTGCGTAACTCGCCACCGGTGCGTGTCTACCGACTGCGCTTCACCCCGGCCAGCCCGACCACGGCCGACAGCCTGGCCCCCGCCTACCGGCCGTCGAGCGTGCCGGTGACCCGGGGCATGCACATCGACTCCAACGGCGTGGCGGCGGCGGGCATCGCGCTGGGCCTCGCGGCACTGGCCCGGGTGGCACGCCCGTCGTCCAAGCTGTGGCTGCTGCCGGCCCTGGCCGCCGGGCCGGTCGCCGCGTTCTTCCGGGATCCCGAACGGGACGTGCCGGAGGACCCGAGCGCCGTGGTCGCCAGCGCGGACGGGAAGGTCCTATCGGTGCAGCGGCTGCACGACGAGCGCTTCGGCGACGGCGAGTGGCTGCGGATCGCCGTGTTCCTGTCGGTGCTGGACGTGCACGTCAACCGCACCCCGGTCGCCGGCAAGGTGGTGGACTACTTCGTCGCCGACGGCGGCTTCGTCAACGCGATGAAGCCGGACGCCGAGCACAACGTCGCCGCGTACACCGTGCTGGACACCGCTCGCGGCACCGTGGTGGTCGCGCAGCGGACCGGGCTGATCGCCCGCCGGATCGTGCAACGCGCGCCAATCGGCGCGCTGCTGGCCAAGGGCGAGCGCTTCGGGCTGATCCGGTTCGGCTCCCGGACCGACGTCTACCTGCCCGCCGATGCCGCGGACCCGCTGGTCGGGCCGGGCGACAAGGTGGTCGGCGGGTCCACCGTCATCGCCCGCTGGCGCTGACCCACAAACGCAAAGAACGGGGCGCCGCTGTCCGCGGCGCCCCGTTCTTTCTGCTCAGATCAGGCGGTACGACGTTGCCGCAGCCAGAGAACCGGCCCGCTGACCAGGTAGCCCACCACGATCAGGGCGAACGTGAGCCGGATGTCGACCAGCGCGCCGATCACCGGGGCCAGCCAGAGCCACGGCGGCAGCTTCACCAGGCGGGCGAGCTTGGCGTACGGGAAGCTCGACACCATCGCGAAGGCCAGCAGCGCCACCCCGGCGACCAGCACGGCACCGGGCACCGGCAGGCCGATCGCCACCGTCACGGCGAGCACCGCCGCCGCCATGGTGGTGGGCACCCCGCAGAAGAACCTGCCGTCCTTGGGCGAGACGTTGAAGCGGGCCAGTCGAATCGCGGCACACGCCGCGACCAGGGCGCACGCCACCGCCGCCGCCGCCGTGGAGACGGAGCCGGCGAGCGAGGCGTAGACCACCACTGGCGCGGCGAGACCGAACGAGCACATGTCGGCCAGTGAGTCCATCTGTGCGCCGAACGGGCTTGCCACCCCGAGCCGCCGGGCCAGTGCGCCGTCCAGACCGTCGAAGCCGACGCACGCGATCAGGCAGAGCGCCGCCATCCGCACCTCGCCCTGCATGGCCAGGAAGATGGCCAGCATGCCGAGCATCAGGCTGGCCAGCGTGCAGGCGTTGACCAGGCCGAACTTCATCCGACGCGCGATGGTGCGCTCGCCGGGGAGCAGTGGGATCGAGTGGGCCTCGTCGGTCTGCGTCATCGGCGGCATCGCCGGGCTGACCGGCATGACCGCGGCGACGTCGGCTCGGTCCAGGCCCAGCGTCGGGTCCACGCCCAGTGTCGGCCGGCTGAGCCGGTCCAGGCCGTAGCGACGGCGCTGCCGATCGGCGTACCGGTGCTCGGTCGGGGCCAGGTCGGTCGGGTGCAGGTCGCCGTCGCGGCGGCCGACCCGGACCAAAAGCACCTGGCGGGCGAACGTGCTGCTGCGGCGCAACCGGCCCGCCCAGCGACGCCCTGCGGGGCGCGGACTGTCAGTAGTACGACGCCGGCGCCATGGGGCTCTCGGCACGTTTCCTCCATCACCGGATCTGCTGACCGCCAAATGGCGGGTGTCCGGCTGTCTCGTGCCGGACCTTGCATGGCCCGGCAGCCGTTTTGCGGAGTACACCATCGCATAGGGGAACATGGCTTGGCGATAGCTGCCGGCGGTACTTATATCTGGCTTAAACCGCTCGAACCGCTCGCTTGTTCCCATCCCGGGCTTCATCGCCCGTTTCCTCCATCATTCCCGCCTTTGACTGTACCGGAGGGTCACCAAGTCGGCTCACCGAGCGGGGTGCTATCGGCCACTCTGTCCGATTGCCACGGCAGCGATGTCGCTCAACGGCAGGTCAGTCGCCTCGTCGCGGGTGAACCACCCCGCCCGCGCCGTCGACCCCCCGGCGGACTCGGTGACCACCGCGTCGGTGGGTACGTCCACCAGCACCCGATAGATCACCCGTACGCCATGCCAGTCCAGAGGTCGACCTTCCGGGCCCAGCGCGGCGGGATTGTGCAGATTGTTGACGCCAAGAAGCTCCACGACCCTGCCCACCTGCCCGCCCTCCTCGACCAGCTCCCGCAGCAACCCGGTGGCCGGCTGCTCGCCGTGATCGGTGCCACCGCCGGGCAGATGCCACAGACCGGCCCCCGGGTAGCCGTCCGCGATCTGGGTGAGCAGGATCCGCCCGGCGGGATCGGTGACCAACCCGTACGCCCCGAAGCGCAGCCGGCGGTCAGGGTGCTGCGGCGGCAACAGGTCCCGCGAACGGTGCGCTGCCGGCGGCAGTGGCGTGACCGGCAGGCCGAGCGCCTCGGCGGTGAACGGGGTCAGCGGCAACTGCGCCACTTCCGCCAGCGAAAGCCAGCCAACTTGATCAACCAGAGCAGCCCCGCCGGCCCGCAACCCGCCCCGGGGCTGGGCGTTCTCAGGCCCCGCGCCCTGAGGCCCCGCGCCCTCAAGCCCCGCGC